>NZ_JBPUTF010000001.1:1364894-2878845 GCF_051590805.1 Clostridium zhoujianii | reverse complement strand
AGCATAAGCTAGTAAGACCCCTTGAAGAACACGAGGTTGATAGGTCAGAGGTGTAAGTGCAGTAATGTATTGAGCTGACTGATACTAATAGGTCGAGGGCTTGACCAAATAAATAACGAGAATACTTAATATATACTATGTGCAATTTTCAGAGAGCAATCTTTGAATAAATGTTCCGCGGTAGCTCAATGGTGGAGCACTCGGCTGTTAACCGATAGGTTGGAGGTTCGAGTCCTCTCCGCGGAGCCATTTTTTTTTGCAAAAAAAGCGATAGTTAATACTATCGCTTTTCTTTTTATATATAATAAAAAATAGTAACATTATTGTAATGTATATTTATAAATTAATATCTAGCATTTAATGGAGTAACATTATATTATAGAGTTATAATTATTTGTAGTATAGTATAATTTGTTTATAATAGAAGAGAGGCAGCAAATTGCTTCTCTTCTATTAGCATATATTGATATGAGGTGAGAGAATGTCAAAAATTTTATTAGTTGAAGATGAGGAAAGTATAAGAGGATTCTTAAAAATAAATTTAATTAGAAATGGATTTGAAGTTATAGAAGCTGATACAGGTGAAGATGGAATAAATAAGGCTCTTAATGAAAAGCCAGATATAGCTATATTAGATGTTATGCTACCAGGAATTGATGGGTTTCAGGTATGTAATAAATTAAGAAGTGAGTTTCCTAAAATGGGGATTGTAATGTTAACAGCTAAGGGTCAGGATATGGATAAAATAATGGGACTTGAATATGGAGCAGATGATTATATTATAAAACCATTTAATCCATTAGAGGTAGTATTAAGAATAAAAGCGATTTTAAGAAGAATAGAAAATGAAGTTGAAAATAACGGTATTATTCAAAAACTAGAAGGTGGACCATTCATAATAGATTTGTACTCACAAAAACTATTAAAGAATGGGCAGGAAATAGATGTTACTCCAAAAGAATATATGATAATGAAGTTATTTATTGAAAATCCTAATAAAGCATTTACAAGAGATGAATTATTGAATATTATTTGGGGTTATAATTTTTTTGGAGATCCAAAAATTATTGATGTAAATATAAGAAGATTGAGAGCTAAAATAGAAGAAGACTCATCATCACCTAAATATATTGAAACAGTATGGGGATTGGGATATAGATGGAAAGGTTGATAATATGAAGAGTATAAAGAGTAGATTAATAAAAAGCTTTATAATAGTTATATTTTCTACGGTCATTATTTTGGATATATTATTGGTAGTATTCATAAAAAAGTATTATTACGATAATTCAGAAGCTTTATTAAAGAATCAAATAAGATTATCAACAAGCTTTTATAATAAATATTTTTCATCTTATTCACTAGAGGAGACAGTTTACGATAATCTGGATAGCTTTTGGGATCAGACTGATGCACAAGTTCAGATTTATAACGATAAAGGTAAGTTGATTATGAATTCTATTGGAGCAATAGATGGAAATATAAAAGAATATTCAGATGTAACCAAAGTGCTTAATGGTGAAAAAAGTAGCCGATGGGTAGGAAAGGTAGATTATTATGATTATAAAGTAATGGCAGTATCTAAACCAATTATTGTTGAAGATGAGGTTATTGGAGTTATAAGATTTATAATCTCCTTACAAGGTGTGGATAGAGCAATAAATGCTATTGTTTTATTTTTCTTATTTATATCAATGTTAGTTTTAGTAATAGGATTTATTTTAAGTATATTAATAGCAAAAAGTATAATAACACCAATAAAGGAGCTTACAGTTGTTGCTGAAAAGATGGCAAGTGGTGATTTGAAAGTAAGAAGTAATATTAAGGATAAAGATGAAATTGGTAAGCTTGCGAATACCCTTGATTATATGGCAGAAGAGATACAAGCAAAAGATGAGTTAAAAAATGAATTTATTTCATCGGTGTCTCATGAACTTAGAACTCCACTAACATCTATAAAAGGCTGGGCAATAACACTTGATGATGAATTGACAGATAAGGAAACCTTAAAGGTTGGATTAAATATAATAGAAAAGGAAACTGATAGGCTTGTAACAATGGTAGAAGAGTTGCTAGACTTCTCTAAACTTGTGAATGGAAAAACAGTATTAAATAGGAAAGAGGTTAAGGTAAAAGATTTTATAGAATACATGCAGATATATATGTCTCAAAGAGTTAAAAGAGAAGGTAAAGTATTAGAGATAAAATCAAATATGTGGGATGATATAGTATATATAGATATAGATAAGATGAAGCAGGTACTAATAAATATTGTTGATAATGCTTTGAAATTTACAGATACCGAAGGAAGAATAGAAATAGATATTAATAAGAGAGAGAACTATATGAGTATTATTGTAGAGGATAATGGTTCCGGAATATCAAAGGAAGATTTACCAAGGGTTAAAGAAAAGTTTTATAAAGGTAAGAATGTTAAGTCACAAAATGGAATTGGATTATCAATATGTGATGAGATTGCAAAACTTCATGGAGGAGACTTGAAGATAGAAAGTGAAGAAAATATAGGTACAAAGATAACTGTTATAATCCCTTTAATTAAGGGGGTGCAACCGTAAAATGAAAAAAATTTTTAAAATACTTACTATATTCATATGTAGTTTAATATTTACAGGTTGCTCTATTACTAATGGGGGAGTAGATGTTAATATCAAAGCACCTAAAAATAATAAATTAGGAATAAGCGGAGTATGGAAAGTTAGTGATTATTCTGTAAAGGATAGGAATATTTCAACACAATCTCAAATAGATGAAATAATAGAAAATTCATTAATAATAAAAAATAATTCTATAAAAATCGGTAGTAAGACATTAAGCGGAGTAAATTATAAACTAAAAGTAGTTGATAAGAATTATATGCTTTCATATGAGGCAAACTTTAAAGTATCAGATTTAGGTATAGATTATGACAGTACAAATATATATTCAATAACATACCAAAATAATATTTTGGGAGAGATAATATATCAAGAGGAAGGAAGTTCCTATTTTTATTATGAAGGAGTAATTTTTACTATTAATATAGAATCAGAAATTGAAGAAAGAGACGAAGATTTTAAGGCGAATAAGTACGATGATGAAAAGAAGGGATTGAGTCAAGAATCTAGTTCTCAAGGAGTATATATTGGTTTAAAAAGTAGTGATCCTCAAAATAATGGTAAAGAAGAGTATAGAACCTTATGGATTAGTACAAAAGAAAATGAATTGCAAGAGATAAAAGAAAAAAGTGATATAATATTCCCTAGAACTAAGGGAATATGGGTATTGAAAAAAGAAACTATAGAAGATAAGGAGTTAAATATAGATTATGAATATTTTGTGGCAAATTCTATAGATGGTAAAGCTCCTGAAGCCAATATTGAAAAGGATAGCAATATTAAAATATTCGAAGATGGGATAAATATTAAGAGAAGTTTAAATTTTGTTGGAAATGACTATATTGCTACAGAAGTTACAAGAAGTGGTAAGATTATTAATAGCCCTAAATACGAAGTATTGCCTATAGATAATCTTCATTCTGAAAAAGCAATTGTTATAGGTGATATTTATCCAGAAGAAACGAATAAGATATATCAGAGAGCATATGAAAATGCATATAAAAGTCTTGATAGTTCAAAGACTAGGGGATTAAGTAAATATATAGATTATAGTAATTTTACATTAGTGAGGAGTAATGGTAAATGGGTATTGCAGGGAAGAATATCATCTATATCAGATGGAATTCCCTATGATTATCCTTTAAATATTACACCTAATCAAAAGTTAATAAACTATGATACACTAATAATACCATGGAAAGTTCTAAAGGGAGAGATACCTTTTATAGTAGATGCATTTATATCCCCTGATGGAAAGTTAGGTATAATAGTAACTAAGAATGAATTATTAATATATGAGATACAAGATGGTAATTTAGGATTAAACCCATTAAAGCGAATTCAGCTAAAAGATGGAGAAGAGGTAATTATGTCAGAGTGGTGTGCCGGAGATTATGTTGATAAATGGGGTAGTGTATTCAAAGAAAATAGTAGAAGTATAGAATAGGAGGAAAGAAATGATTTCAAGAGAGGTAGCATCTACTGTACTAGCTAAATGCTTAGTTACAGGTGGAGATTTTGCAGAAATTTTTGAGGAAGATTGCATAAGCAATTCAATAGGTATATTAGATAATAAAGTGGAAAATGCACTAGGGGGTAGAACCTATGGTGTAGGGATAAGAATATTTAAAGGGTTTAAGAGCGTATATGCTTATACTAATGATAATAGTTTATCAGGATTACTAGATACAGCATATAAAGCAGCTTTAGCTTTAGGTGATTTAAAAGAAGAAAAGAGTATTGTATTAAATAATACAGTTAATGTTGGTGATATTCATAAGATAGAGATATATCCAAATGTTGTTGAGTATGAAAAGAAAATAGGTGTAATGAAGATAGCCTATAAAAGTGCTAAAGAGTTTAGTACAGATATTTCACAAGTAAGTGTTTCATATATGGATAAGGATCAAAAGATTCTTGTTGCAAATACAGAAGGGGTGTATGCAGAAGATAGAAGAATAAGAACAAGACTAGGTATAAATGCCATTGCATCTAAGGATAATGAAAATCAAACAGGTTTCGAAGGGCCAGGAAGATATAAGGGATTTGAAATGTTTAATGAAATAGATCCAGCTTACTATGGCAGAGAAGCAGCTAGAACAGCATACACAATGTTACATGCAAAAAATTGCCCAGCAGGTAATATGATGGTTGCTATAGATAACGGGTTTGGTGGAGTAATATTCCATGAAGCTTGTGGACATTCACTAGAAGCAACAGCTGTAGCTAAGGGGAATTCCGTATTTGCAAATAAGCTAGGAGAACAAATAGCATCTACCAAGGTCACTGCAATTGATGATGGAACAATTCCAAATGCTTGGGGATCTATAAATATTGATGATGAAGGTAATGCAAGTAATAAGAATATATTAATTCAAGATGGTATATTAAAGTCATATATGGTTGATAAACTTAATGGAAGAAGAATGGGGATGAATGTAACAGGGAATTCTAGAAGACAAAGTTATAAGTATGCCCCTACTTCAAGAATGACTAATACTTATATCGCAGCTGGTGAGGATGATCCTAAGGAAATAATTAAATCAATATCAGAAGGGCTTTATGCAAAAAAACTTGGTGGCGGTTCAGTTAATCCTGTCACTGGAGAGTTTAACTTTGCTGTGGCAGAAGGATATTTAGTTAAAGATGGCGAGATTCAAGAGCCAGTTAGAGGGGCTAGCTTAATAGGTAAGGGTAGTGAGGTATTAATGAATATTGATATGGTAGGCACCAACATAGAGCAAGCACAAGGGATGTGTGGTTCATCTTCTGGTAGTATACCTGTTAATGTAGGTCAACCTATGATAAGAGTAAAAGAAATCACTGTAGGTGGAAGATAGGAGGACTGATTATGGAATTTAAAGATTTTAAAGAGTTATTATTCAAAAAAGCAAAGGCAGAAGGTTTTAATGAATGCGAAATTTATTTTAGTAATAGAGAAAGTTTAAATATTACTGTTTATGAAGAAGAGGTAGAAAAGTATAGTCTTAATAAAACTTTTGGACTATCATTTAGAGGTAAAATAAATGGTAAAATGGGTTATTCATATACAGAAATATTAGATGAAGATGCTATAGATATGCTTGTTAGTAATGCAAAAAGTGGAGCTATGTCTATAGAAAGTGAAGATACTCAATTTATCTATGAAGGAGATAAAGAATATAGTGAAGTAAAATCTTATTCAGAAAAGCTAGAAAACATAGATAATAAAGACTTAATAAAGATAGCATTAGATATGGAAAAAGAGTCAAAGAAATATTCAGATAAAGTAGTTAATATAGGCGGTTGTAGTATAGGTTATGGAACATCTGAATACGGAATTTATAATACTAAAGGATTAGAACTAACTAACAAAGGAAATTTGCTAACAGCTTATGTTGCACCAATAGTAGAGGAAAATGGAGAAAAGTATGATGGAACTGGATATATAACTGCTAATTCTGTAGGTGAAATAGATCCTAAGGTTATAGCTAAACAAGGTGTTGAAGAAGCATTATCAAGAATTGGTGGTAAGAGCATTGAATCAGGTAAATATAAAACAATAATATTCAACGAAGCAATGGTATCACTTCTTGGAACATTTTCAGGTATATTTAATGGAGATGCAGCACAAAAAGGATTGTCTTTATTAAAAGGTAAAGAAGGGGAAGTTATTGCTTCAGATATATTAACAATAGTTGATGATCCATTATTAGAAAATGGACTATCATCAACACCGTTTGATGATGAAGGTGTTGCTACTTATAGAAAAGAAGTTATTTCAAAGGGTAGGCTAACTACATTACTTCATAATTTAAAGACTGCAAATAAGGCAGGAATCAAAACAACAGGTAATGGCTTTAAAGGATCTTATGCATCACCAGTAAGTATTTCTCCAACTAACTTTTATATAGAAAAGGGAGAGAAGAGTTTAGAGGAACTTATGAAGATTATTGGTGAAGGATTAATGGTTACAGAGTTTGCAGGACTTCATTCAGGAGCAAATTCAATAACTGGAGATTTTTCATTAGCAGCTAAGGGATTTTATATAGAAGGTGGAAAGAAGTCATTTCCTGTTGAGCAAATAACTGTAGCAGGTAATTACTTTGACTTATTAAAGGACATAGAAGTGATAGGAAGTGATTTAAGGTTTCCAATGAGTAGTATTGGATCACCATCTATTATAGTAAAAGAAATGTCAATAGCAGGTAAGTGATTTTATAATTAAAATATAATTATTAGGTTAAAATATAAAGCAAGTCAAACACTATACTTTAGTATTTGACTTGCCTATATTTTATCTATTTATCCTTGTTAAAATAGTCAGCTCTTATCATTTTATCTGATAAGTCTAGAGAATTTTTTAACATTTCTTCATCTTCAGCAGATAAATCAGTTCCTTTAACTGTACCATTAGTAAGGATGGCATAGTTTTTATTTGTATTAAGGAGATTTCTACCAAAAACGGTATTTTCATATTTAGTTCTATCTACGCCCAACATATAAAGCATAGTAGGCATTATGTCAATTTGACCGCCAATTGTATCAAAAGTTTTACCTTCATTAATACTTTTATCATAGATAATAAATGGAACAGTAGGATTACTATTATCTAAGTACCAATCTTCTTTATTTGATAATTGGTTAATTCCAAAATTGTAATATTTATGAACTCCTGTATGATCACCAACTATAGCAATAACAGAGTTATCTAATATACCTTCTTTATCAAGTAATTCTAAGAAGTAACCAATTTGAGCATCCGTATAGTGAACACTTTCAAAGTATCCTCCTAATTCACTCTTGTTAAGCTCATCATCAAGAGATAATTTTCTTAACTCAGCAGGTAAATCAAATGGGCCATGATTTGTAAGGGTTATTGTATGAGCGTAAAATGGCTCTTTAAATTCCTTTATCATTGGGACAGTTTGCTCAAAGTAACTTCTATCACTAATTCCCATTCCAATAAGATCAGAGGTATCAAAACTAAATTGATCTATAAAGTTTTCAAAGGCAATACCACCTTTTAGGGCATTAGCATAATTCCAGAAAGAACCTTTATCAGGATGTATAGAGGCTGTTTCGTAACCTTCATCTTTAAGTAATATCGGTAAAGAATTATACTTAACGTTTGGATATCTAAAGAAAGTACTTCCTCTTCTTAATGGAAGCATTGATGTATTAACCATTAAGTCTGAATCAGAACTAGTTCCTTCATTAACTTGTTCATATATATTAGGGAAGTATAAACTTTGTTCTATTAGTGAATCCATAACAGGGGTAATTTTTTTACCATTAATCTCTTTACCTAAGACAAAAGTCTCTAAAGATTCAACTTGAATTACTATTAGATTTTTATTTTTTGATATACCAGCATATTCATTATCTGGCAAGTCTTCTTTTTTCCATTCATAATACTCATTTATTTTTTGATTTTCTTCATCTGTAAGGTCATATGGTTTAGAGTTATTATAAACTGTATAAAGGTCTATTATATGATACCCAATAGATGAAAAATACTTAGCAGTATTAGTTGGATCATAACCATCAAATAAATAAGCTTTATTTACATCCTCATTCTTTAATACGTAAAGATTAAAAGGAACATAAGCAACATAAAGTAAAGGTATTATAAATGTAATAAGAAATAACTTTATTGATCTAGCTGGAGTAACTTTATAGGATTTTCTAGTCTTAAATACATAAATACCTAGTATTATTAAATCTAAGAAGAATAATATGTCAAGTGGACTCATCATTGAGAATACAGTTCCACCTAAATTATCTAGGTTTGCAGTTTGAGTTAATATTAGTACAGAAGGCATCGTTAAGAACCCTCTAAAATACATTACATCTAATAATACTAGTAGAGTAAATAATCCATCGACAATAAATATATAGATTATTCTTCCTTTACCTTTAAATAGTAATGCAAAACTAAGAAATATTAATGTAAATGCAAAATAGTAACTTAAGAAATATGAGGATTCAGAAAATCCAAGGGCTAAATCGAAATTATATGGATTTTCACTTTGAATGAAACCTTGTAAGAATACTCCCTTGCATACAATACCTATTAAAGGTATTAGAAATAGTCCAAGTTTTATAAGGGTGTGCTTGTCTACATTTTTCACATAAGATTTAATGCTATCTATAAATTTATTCATGCTTTCACCTCTTTGAAATAGTCAATTTAAATTATAATATACTTATAAAGTCAAAGTAAACAGTTAAAAAAATCTTTAATAAATCTTTATAAATGATATAATTGAATAAAAGGTTATATTTTGAAATAACATTATAACATTTAAACTAGTATGAGGTGAGATTATGAAGAGGATTGATTGCAAGGGCCTTCAATGTCCAGTGCCAGTAAAAAGAATTAAAAAATATTTTGATTCTATTGGAGAAGGTGAAGCAATTGTATTTGTTGACAATGATATTGCAAATGGAAATGTAGTAAAATATGCGATGAGTCAAGGATACCAAGTAGAATCTAAAGAAATAAATGGCGGATACGAAATAAAAGTTGAGAAAAGAGGTTGTCTAGAAGTATTAGAAGAGGAAAAGGAGATTTCTATTTTAATAACTACAGACAAGTTGGGTGAAGGAGATGACAAGTTAGGTGAAAACCTAATGATAAGTTATTTTGATACATTAAGTGAAGAAGATAAAGTTCCTAAGACAATAGTATTCCTAAATGGTGGAGTAAGATTAGCTACTAGAGGATCTAAGATTATAGAAGGGTTAAAACTATTACAAGAAAAAGGAGTAAATATTTTTACTTCAAAAACTTGTTTAGAGAGTTATGGATTAGAGAAAGAGTTACTTGTAGGCAAAGTAACTGATATGAGTGAAATAGTTGAAATAATGAACTCAGCAGATGATTTAATAAAGTTATAAAATAAGCTAGGATAATTCCTAGCTTATTTTATATTTAGTATTATTCTCAAATATATTTAGGGTATAGATATTTTTTTCATTATCTCCAAAGAAATCAGAGTAGGATTTATTAAAACCCAAATCATCACTTTCAATAAAATAAATTAAAAAGCCTTTGCATATATCACTTGTATATAGGATTTTAAATTCTTGACATATCTTCTCAAGATTCCCATAAGATTTATTTTTTGAAACAACTTCAAACCTCATATAGCCATCTCCTATACCCATGGTTTTAACTCTATAGTCTACAGTAGAATCTAAAGTATTTTCTTTAATAAATTTTCCTTCGAAGGAATACTCAATATTTTTAGTATTTTTATTTACCTGCACATTAGAGTTTATAGAACTATTAGGAACTAGATTCTTTACTGGTAATACCATAGTTGATAATATTTCATTATTTTCATCTAGGAATTGCAAGTTTATATTTCCACTAAATAAATAAGAAGAATCATTAATTACTGTAAGAAAAGCATCAGCCACAGAGCTTGAATCTGAATAGGTTATCTTGTATATAAAAGATAAGTCTTTATACGTATCTATAACTTTTTCGCTGGCATCCAAATCAGATATTACAGTAGTATTAGATTGGATATCATCAACAGAAGGCAAATTCTTTATATTAAGTAAGTTTAATATAATCCCAATACCTAGAGAAATAAAGGAGAGGATTATAAGTGTAAGGGTAATTATATTTAGTATTTTTCCTTTCTTATGTAATTTAAACCCTAGTATCAATAGAGCTGAACATACACCTAGTAAGCCTATAAAATATAGGACTAGTGCTATAGTATTCATTTTATCACCTATTATTCATAATAAATTTGTATATGTTAATTTAAGAATATTATACAATCTAAAGTATAAAATTAAAAGCATGTTAAAGAAAACCTAGTATGATATAATCTAGTTATAATATATGAATTAGCAATATATTAAGGTTTTAAAATTAGCTTTAATATTGGGTATTTTGAAGGAGGAAATCTTTATGAATCAATATGACTTAATTATTATAGGTGGAGGCATTTCAGGGATGACTGCTGCCTTAACAGCATTGGAAAATGGAATTAAAAAGATTTTGCTCTTAGAAAGGGAAGAGATTTTAGGTGGAATATTGAATCAATGTATTCATAATGGCTTTGGTAAGAAGGTGTTAAATGCAGAATTTACGGGGCCAGAATATATTAATGTTATAGAAGAAAAATTAAAGGAATATAAAATAGATATTAAGGTTAATACAGAGGTGCTAGATATATCCATGGATAAAATAGTAAGTTATGTTAATCCAGATGAAGGGGTAGTAGATGTAAAGGCAAGTGCAATAATATTAGCTACTGGGTGTAGAGAGAAATATACTGGAAGTATAGTAATACCAACAAATAGATTTACTGGAATTTACACAATAGGCAATGCTCATAGAATAATAAATATTGAAGGTTACTTACCAGGTAAAGAACCGGTAATAATAGCAAGTAGCAGATGGGCACTTATAGTAGCAAGAAGACTTTTTATAGAAGGTGCTAATATAAAGGCGTTAGTAGTTAAAGAGGATATTGATTTTACATTCAATGAAGAGAATCAAAATATAATAAAAGGATTTGACATTCCAATAATAAAAGATAGTAAAATTGTAGAGGTCTTTGGAACAGAACGAATAGAAGGAGTAAAGATATTGAATAAAGAAAAGGATCAATATACAACTATTGCATGTGACTCCCTATTATTATCTGTGGGATATTTCTCAGAGGTTGATTTAGCAAGAAAGATTAAAATTAGTATTAATCCTAAGAACTTAGGACCAGAGGTAAATGAATATGAAACATCCTTTAAGGGTGTATTTGCTTGTGGTAATCTTATTTATGGAATAAATGCATTAAATGAAAAAGATATAGATGGTATTGAGGCAGGAAAGAAGGCCTCAGAGTATATAACAAAGTTTATATACTAAGGACCTTTATAGCTTCATTTAATAAAAAAGTATTTCCTAGGAAATTTAGATGAATTCCGTCAATATATATGTTTTTGTCTAAATTATCTAATGTCAAATTATAAAAATCAAAGTATTTTATAGCTCTTTTTTTGCAGAGATTAATTAGTTCAGTTCTCAGTATAGGAAGAGAGTTTTCACAATAAGAGTAGAATGGAGATGGTATGAATAGTTTATTTGCCATCTCTTTTATTATATAAGGTGGGATACCTATATATATGGTAGAATTACCTTCAATACCTTCATTAATCATTTCTGTAATATTAGAAAGTATAGAATCAATAGATCTACCAGATAGTAAGTCATTGGTACCACCCATTATAAAAATATACTTTGGATTATGGGTGATTACATCTTCGTAAAATCTATTAAGCATTGAAGGGGTTGTATCACCATTAACTCCTTTATTGATAACCTCTGATTTAAGTGTAGTAGATAGTTTAGATACCCAGCCTTGATTTTTAGGAACACCATAACCAAAGGTTATACTATCCCCTATAAAAACAAATTTTTCATTCAATGATATCACCTCTTAAAATAGTTTCTTAAAGCAATTTTTACATATCAATGTTTTACCCTTATCCCCTGTAACAAAGTTATCGGAGGATAGGAATTTATTACATATACTGCAGGTTTTATTTGCAGAGGTTGAATGAGCTAGATTATCTTTTTGAACTTTACCTAGAGGGCCTTTTTTTATTGGAGAATACATTATTTTATCATTTTCTATTTCGTTCTTTTGTATTGTATATGATATATTATATTGGCTCTCACCAAATAGTTCTAACTCAAATCGTGGATTTTCTTTATCATAGTATTCCTCAACAACAATTCTTCTGATTTGAGCATCATTAACAATCAATCCACTTTTTTCGATACCATCAAATATACTTTTTGTAATATTAATTGTATCAGGGTGTCTTTTGTCGCTTTTATAATAAACTTTAAGTAAGGCAATAAGACTTTCCTCTAAAACTACATCTGGATTTTGAGATCGTGCAATATATGCAATTTCTTGTTCATAAATTGCATAGCGATCATGATATTGGCCAGAATTAGAAGGTAAGATAGCTCTACCTTGAGTGTTATGCAGCTTAAAATTTGATTTAGTTATAGGTGATCCTGCAACGATTACCTTAGCATATGATGACATAATTCTAAACTCCTTCTTAAGAAAACTTAATTTTCCATAAATTCTATAACAAAATTGCTGATTTATTTTTTAAATATACTATAATTGTATATATAGTACTAAATTTAAATATACATTAGATTAAGTTTCTGTACAAGGGAAATGAATTGATATAGGAGAGTATATAAAGTATAATACTTTTATTGATTTTTAAATAGAAAAAAGACGAGGGATACATAAATGGATAGAAAGTTGATATTATCAATAGAATCAAGCTGTGATGAAACTTCAGCAGCTGTAGTACAAGATGGAAGAATAGTATTATCAAACATAATAGCATCTCAGATAGATACCCATAAGAAATTTGGAGGGGTTGTACCTGAGGTTGCTTCAAGAATGCATATAGAGGTTGTTGATGCAGTAGTAAAAGAAGCGTTAGAAGAGGCTAGTGTTACTTTAGAGGATATTGATGCTATAGGAGTAACATATGGTCCAGGTCTTGTGGGAGCTTTATTAGTAGGGTTACAATATGCAAAAGGATTGGCTTTCTCATCAAATAAACCTTTAATAGGAGTAAATCATATTGAAGGACATATTTGTGCAAATTACATACAACACAAAGACTTAGAACCACCATTTGTATCATTAGTAGTTTCTGGAGGACATACATTTATAGTACATGTAAAGAACTATAGGGAATATGAGGTTATAGGACAAACAAGAGATGATGCAGCAGGGGAAGCATACGATAAAGTTGCAAGAGCCATAGGCTTAGGGTATCCTGGTGGACCTAAAATAGATAAACTTGCAAAAGAGGGTAATGAAAATGCTATGGAATTCCCTAGAGCAAATTTTCACGAAGATACATTAGATTTTTCATTTAGTGGGGTGAAATCTGCAGTATTAAACTATTTAAACAAATGTAAAATGCAAGATATAAAAATTAATGAAGCAGATGTAGCAGCTTCATTCCAGAAGGCTGTTGTAGATGTATTAAGAGATAATGTTTTCTTAACATGTAAAAAGAAGAATCTTAAAAAAATTGCTATAGCAGGTGGAGTAGCATCAAACTCTGCATTAAGAAGAGCATTAATAGAAGAAGGAAAAGAAAAGGGGATAGATATTTTATTCCCAGAGCCTGTATTATGTACAGATAATGCAGCAATGATAGGATCAGCTGCCTATTACGAACTTATAGGTGGCAATATATCATCATTAGACTTAAATGCTAAACCTAATTTAAAATTAGGTGAAAGATAGGTGAGAGGATGAATCTGATACCAGAATCAAATGGTTTAAAACGAATAAACATGAAGGAAAAGATCCATCCAGTTCAATGGGTAAAGAGATTTGCTATAGTAATAGTAGGTATTTTTGCAATAGGATTTATATTTCAGCTAGTAAGCAATTTTGTTGGAAAAGAAAAAGTTCAGTCAAGGTTAAATTATGCAAAAATTGATGGTAAGAAACAAGAGTATAGAACAAGAGGAGCTGGAGATTTTACAATTGTATTTGATGGAGCTATAGGAGCTAACTTATATGAGTGGGAATCCATAGCTAAGGAAGTAGAAAAAGAGCTTGATGTTAAAACTTTTGTGTATAATAGGAATGGGTATGGATTTAGTGATATTGGAGAAATAAAGACACCTAAAGAAAAGGCAGAAGAGTTGAAGATACTTCTTAGAAAAGCTGGAGTTACTGGTTCAGTAATATTAGTTGGAGAAGAGTATGGAAGTTTAGTAATGACCAACTTTGCTAATTTGTATCCTGAATCTGTAAAAGGTATGGTTCTTGTACAACCATTTAATGAGGAAAATATAAAAAGTGAAGCTTTTAGAAAAGAAATTAAATGGAAGTATTATAGGAGCAAAATTGAGAAGGTTGGAGCATCCTTTGGATTAACAACCTTACTTGAGAAGTTTGGACTGGCTATAAAGGTAAATGACTTTGAAGAAAATCTACCAAAGGGTGCAGATGAGGAGTTTGCAGTTCATAAAACAAAGAAAAATTATAGACAAGCAATATCCAATGAACTTGAAAATATATATAATTATGAAGATAACTCTCAAATAGATGGGTTAATGAAGAATAAACCATTATATATAATATCTAATAGAGATGATGAGGAATTGTCAAAATTAGGAACTGTTGAACTTACTAGCGTATATAAAACAGATTCAGATTCTAAGATAATTTCCATTACTGATAGTGAGTCGGTAATTACGGGAATAAATTATGTTGTAAAAGAGGCAAAGAGAATCGAGAGAAGAACAGAAAAGTAAATTTATTTAATAAATTAAGAATATATAGAGTTAACCAGCTGTTGGTTAGCTCTATATTATTATATACACATACCTATTAGACAATTATTATGTTAATCTAATTTGTTAAAATATTAATTACATAAAAAAGTATATATGTCATAAATGATGACATATACTTGTCACAAAAAAAGGATATACTTTAAATATAGAGAAGCTAATAAATTATTAGGAGGAAATATTGTTATGAATACGGAAAATAATAACGAGGATAATAAAAGTTTTGTTTTTTATGGTGAAGAGAATAACAGTAATCAAGAAAATGATGCAAGAGTAATTTTTACAGAAGGTCCAGTTAAGAAGAAAAGAAAAAATGGTATAAAAATATTAGGTGTAATAGCAGGTGGTCTTGCAGTTGCAATGACAGGAGGACTAATTGGAGGCTTAGTTACTTATAATGTTATGAACAAGAATGGAACAGTAGTAGAGTCTAAGTCCTATGCAGCGCCAGAATTTACAAGTGCATCAGATGGGACGTTAACAGTTTCTGAAGCTTTTGAAAAGGTAAAACCAGCAGTAGTAACTATATCAACAAAAGGAATTCAAAAGTATAATGGACTTTATCCACAAGAGGTATCTGGAATAGGATCAGGATTTATAATAAATGAAGAAGGATATGTTCTAACAAATTATCATGTAATAGAAGGAAGTCAAGAGGTAACAGCTCTTTTAAGTGATGGAAGTGAAGTTAAGGCTAAGGTTGTTAACTATGATCAAGCTAAAGATATGGCAATGTTAAAACTAGCAGATGGAACAAAGGTTCCTGGAGTTGCTGAATTAGGTGATTCAGATGCCTTATATCCAGGGCAAGATGTAATAGCGGTAGGAACACCATTATCAAAGGATTTTGCTCAAACTATAACTAAGGGTGTAATAAGTGCAGTAAATAGAAATATTGAGGCAAGTACAGGTGTAACAATGAATGTAATTCAAACTGATACTGCTATAAACCCTGGTAATAGCGGAGGTCCATTAGTTAATACTAAAGGTCAAGTAATAGGTATTAATTCAATGAAGTTAGTAGTAGACAATGTAGAAGGAATGGGATTCTCAATTCCTATAAATGATGCAAAGGATAGAATAGATACATTATCAAAACCAATTATAACCCTTGGAGTAAGTGTAAGAGAAATAGATGAGGCTACTGCTAAGAGGAATGATTATCCAGAAGGATTATTTGTTAAAGATGTAGTGGAATTTTCACCAGCTGAAAAGGCAGGAATTAAAATAGCGGATATAATTACAAAGTTTGATGGGAAGAGAATAAAAACTTTCGATGAATTAAATGAAATTAAAGGAAAGAAAAATATAGGCGATAAGGTAGAGGTTGCTGTTGAAAGGAATGGAAAAGAGGTTACATTAACATTAGAACTTACTGAAAGTTAGCTTGAATTATAGTATAATGGGAGTAACTATTTCCATTGGAGGGCTGATATGAGTAAATTAGATCAAGTGTATAATTCATTACTTCAATTGCAGAAGGAAGAGCAAAGAGGAGTTTCAGCAGCAGAATTAAGTGATTTTATGGGTCTAGATAGAGCAAATGTTTCTAGATACTTAAATAGTTTATTCAAGGAAAATAGAGTGGATAAAATAGAGGGTAGACCTGTTATCTACTCTATTTCTAATGGAGTTAATAATGGAAGTAAAGACGAGATGGCGGTTTCTGAAATAGAAGGTAATAATAGCCTTGATAAAATGGTAGGTGCAAGTCAAAGTCTTCAGGTTCCAATACAGCAAGCAAAGGCTGCAATGCTTTATCCACCTAGAGGACTTCATACGTTAATATTAGGAGAAACTGGTGTAGGAAAATCTATGTTTGCTGAGCTTATGTATTTATTTGCAAAAGAATCAAAGGTTATAGAGAAAGATGCACCTTTTATAAGATTTAATTGTGCAGATTATGCAGATAACCCTCAATTAGTTATGGCTCAGATATTTGGTGTGAAGAAGGGGGCATATACTGGTGCTGATACTAATAAAGATGGATTGTTAAAGAAAGCAGATGGTGGAATAATATTTTTAGATGAAATACATAGATTATCACCACAAGGACAAGAAATGTTATTTACTTATATAGATAAGGGATATTTTAGGCCTTTAGGAGAGACTGATAATCCGATTCACGTTGAAGCTCAGATTGTAGCAGCAACTACAGAAGATCCACAGTCCTTTATGTTAAAGACATTTACAAGAAGAATACCTATGAGTATAACTTTACCATCTTTAAAAGAAAGAAGTATTCAAGAAAGATATTATTTATTGGAACAATTTATAAAAGCAGAATCAGTTAGGCTATCTAAGAGTATTTACTTTAATAAAAACGCACTAATATCTTATCTTCTATATGATTGTCCAAATAATATAGGTCAACTTAAAAGCGATATCCAATTAGCTTGTGCAAAAGCATTTCTAAATTATAAGGCAAATGGAAGGGATTTCATTTTAATTGAGCAGTCCGATTTACATCAGAGAGTTAAGAAAGGGCTAATGAAGCTTCAAGACTATAGGTTAGAAATAGATGAGCTACTTGCAAATATGGGGGATGTATTAAGATTTTCATATAAGGATAATGATAATATATTCAATATGGTAAAGGAAGAAGAGGAGTATATTCATGGAGAATACTTCTATGACATTATTGAAAGTAAGCTAGAGGAACTTAAGAAAAAGGGATTAGAAGAGAAAGAAATAAATGATATTTTAAACATTGATATAGAAAGTTATTTTAAAAAATATATAAGAGATTTACCAGGACAATTCAGAAAAGAAGAAATTAGTAAAATAGTTGATGTTAGTATAGTTGATATGGTAGAAGAGATATTAGCGCTAGCAGCTAAAAGATTAAATAGACAATATGATGAGAAGGTATATTTCGGACTTGCGCTTCACCTTCAAGGTAGCTTAGAAAGAATTAAACAAGGTAATAAAATATATCATCCGAAGTTGAATTTTATAAGAGTTCAGTATGCAGATGAATTTTTAGTAGCTATGGAGGCTACAAAGAAAATAGATAGTACCTTTGGTATTCAAGTGCCTTTAGATGAAATTGGGTATTTAACAATGTTTATAGCAGCTAGACCTTATGAGATAGATGAGAAAAAAGACGGTAAGGTTGCTGTTGTTGTAATAATGCATGGTCATTCAACTGCTACAAGTATGGTAGAGGTTGCAAATACACTCATAGGTGAAGATTATACTATAGCCTTAGATATGCCATTAAGTATGAAAGCAGAGAAGATGTATGAAATTGTTAAAAATAAGGTTCTAGAAATTAACTCCGGAAAGGGAGTACTGTTTTTAGTAGATATGGGATCACTAACTAATTTTGGTGATATGATTAAAGAAGAAACAGGTATTCCTGTTAAAACCATTGATATGACAAGCACCTTATTAGTTATAGAGGCTGGTAGAAAAGCTTTAAATGGAAGAAGTTTAAATGAGATATATAAATCATGTTTAGATATAAGTAGATATGGTATTCAAGGAATAAAGGTGCCGAAAGAAACAAAGGGAGACATGATTATTACAGCTTGTTTTACAGGTGAAGGATCTGCTGAAAAGTTAAGACAGATATTAAATCAAAGACTAGTAAATAGTGAAAAGGTGAAAATAGTACCTCTAAATATATTAGATAAAAGTGATTTTTCAGAGAAGGTGGAAAGCTTAAGGAATGATTACAATATATTAGGAGTTGTTGGAACTGTAACTTTAAATGTTGAAGGAATTCCATTTATTCCAGCACCAGATATTCTAGCAGGTGATGGAATAGAAAAACTCGATGAATGGATAAATGAAGAGGGAGACTTTAGAAAGATATCTAAGTCAATAGATAGTCAATTAACAGATATTGATGGGATAGCATTAGTAAATTTAGTTAGAGAGGCTATAAAGGATATTGAAGAAAGATTAGAGATTAAAGTATCTCATGAAGTGAAAGTAGGTATTGTAATACATTTATGCTTCCTTATAGAAAAAACAATTAGTGGAGGTAAGGGAAGAAACTTTGAAAAGCTTAACGAGTATAGAAATAAGCACAGCAAGGAATTTATTTTAGTAAAACAAAGTTTGAGAAAGCTTGAGATGAACTATAATATTAATATAGGGGAAGATGAATTAGCATTTATAGTTAGAATGGTTACAGAAAATAATAAAACTGTGTAAAAGTTATCATTAGTGTGTAAAATAAATAGTGTGTAAAATAGTGTGTAAAATAACTGTGTAATTAAATTGCACAGTTATTTTTTTTATGAGTAGATGCAAAGCTAGTAATATCAATGTATTTTTAGAAAAATAAAAAAAATTATGAAATATGAATAGTTGGCATGACAATTGCTTATAATATATAGTGCAAAAGTAAATAATTAAAATTAAAATAAAAAAGATTCAAGGGGGAATTAACCATGACAAAAATAATTTTATGTTGTTCAGCAGGTATGTCAACAAGTTTATTAGTAACTAAGATGCAAGCGGCTGCAAAGGACCAAGGTATTGAGTGTTCAATTCAAGCTATGGGTGAAGCAGATGTTAAGAATCACGAAAGCGAAATGGATGTTCTTTTATTAGGACCACAAGTTAGATTCTTATTAAACAAGATGAAATCAAAATATGAGCCAATGGGTATTCCAGTAGACATAATACCAACAGTTGATTATGGTACTATGAACGGAGCAAAGGTTTTAGCTTTAGCATTAAGCATGGCTAAATAATAAAAGTTTGATTTAATGGATAAATAGGGAGTTACTGGGGGGTACTTCTTAGGACAATAATTATAGTAGATACGAGAAGGAGTTTAGAGTAATGGAAGAAATTATATTAGGACTAATAATGAATAGCGGAGAAGCAAGAAGTTATGCTATGGAAGCAATTCAAGCAGCAAAAGAAGGAAAGATCGAAGAAGCAAAAGCACTAATTGCGAAATCAGATGAACAGTTAGGACATGCTCATAATGCACAAACAAGCTTAATCCAAGCAGAAGCTGGCGGAGATAAAGTTGAAATGTCATTATTAATGTGCCATGCACAAGATCACTTCATGACATCAATGACTGTGAAAGACTTAGCTAACGAATTTATAGACATATACGCAAGATTATAGTCTGAATTTAATACGAACTCTAATGGTTTCCATTAGAGTTCGTTGATTATAACAGTATATAACAGGCTAATTATTTAACATAATTATATTTATATTGAAGTTAAAATTAGTGTAGATCTGCAGAGAGGAAATTATATAAAGAGGAGAGTAGCTATGAGTTATGTAATTGGTGTTGATGGCGGTGGTACTAAAACCGAAGCTGTTGCCTATGATCTTAATGGTGAAGTATTAGCTAGAGCGTTAACTGGTTTTGGGAATCTAGTTAATGGGAAACAAGAAGCTTTAAATAACATAACTACTTCAATAGAAGAGTTAATTAATAAGCTTGGAGAAGACGGGTTAAAGGGAATATATTTAGGACTTGCAGGATCTGAAGTGGGGGATCATGCAGAAGTAATCTATAAAGAAGTTAAAAGCAAATTCCAAAGAGATTCTATTATTATGAACGATGGAGATTTAGCTTTAAAGGCGCTATTAGAAGGTGAAGATGGTATTTTAGTTATTGCTGGTACTGGGTCAACTGCCTTTGGAGTTAAAAATAATAGACAAGCAAGATGTGGTGGATGGGGCCATTTACTTGGTGATGAAGGAAGCGCTTATAAAATATCTATAGAAGCATTTAAAAATATGATTCATGAAGAAGATTTTGGTTTAAAAAGAAGTGAATTATCACAAGCTATTCTTGACAAACTAAATATGAATCATGTTGATGAAATTGTAGGGTTTATTTATTCGGCAACAAAAGATGAAATTGCAGCAATGGCAGGTTTGGTTTCAGTTCATGCTGAAAAGGGAGACAAATTTGCAAAAGAGGTTTTAGTTAATGAAGGAATAGAAATTGCTAAAGCAGCTGAAAGGGTATTTAAGAAATTAGAGTTTGAAAAATGTAGAATAGGATTAGTAGGAGGCGTTATAAGAAAATCTAAATTTGTTAGAGAAGCCTTTGAAAATTACTTAAAAGAAAATATAAATGTAGTAGATTTTGTAGAAAATGACGTTTCTGCAGCAAAGGGAGCCTACTACTTATATAAAAAAGAACAGAATTTATAAAATCTGGAGGACATAATTATGAAGAGGTTAGGAATTTCAGTTTATCCAAGTCACGGTTCTATGGATGAAATTATTGAATATATAGAATTAGCAGCTAAATATGGATTTAAGAGAATATTTACTTGTTTATTATCTGTAGAAGGTAAAACAACAGAGGAAGTTGTTGCAGAATTTAAGAGGATGCTAGATGTTGCAAATGCTCATGGGATGGAAGTAATTGCTGATTTAGATCCAACAGTATTTAAAAACTTAGGTGCATCAATAACTGACTTATCTGTATTTAGTGAAATGGGATTAAGCGGAATAAGATTTGATGAGGGATTTGCTGGTAACGAAGAATCTATAATGTCATTTAATCCATATGGATTAAAAGTGGAATTAAATATGAGTAATGGAACAAAGTATGTTGATAACATAATGTCATTTAGACCTAATGTTAAAAATATATATGGATGTCATAACTTCTATCCACATGTTTATACAGGACTTTCATTAGATCATTACATTAAATGTACTGATCAATTTAAAGAATTAGGTATAAATACAGCTGCCTTTGTAAATTCACCTACAGCTGAATTTGGACCATGGCCAGTATCAGAAGGCTTATGTACACTAGAAATGCATAGAGATATGCCAATAGAAGTTCAAGCTAAGCATTTATTTGCAACAGGTATAGATGATGTTATAGTAGCTAATTGTTTTGCATCAGAAGCAGAATTAAAAGCATTAAGCGAAATTAACAAGGATTTATTAGAATTTACTGTTGAATTAGTTGATGATATTCCAGAAATAGAAAGAAAGATAGTTCTTGATGAATTCCACTTTAATAGAGGGGATAATTCAGAATATATGGCTAGATCAACTCAATCAAGAGTTAAGTATAAGGGTGAGAAGTTCCCTCCATTTAATACACCAGATATTAAAAGAGGAGATGTTATCATCGAATCAGATCTATACACTAGATATGCTGGAGAATTACAAGTAGCTCTTAAAGATATGAAAAATAGTGGAAAGAGTAATGTAGTTGCTAGAATAGTAGAAGAAGAGTTATTCCTATTAGATTTAATTCAACCTTGGTCAAAGTTTGCATTTAAGCTTAAAAAATAAAACAAGACTGGGCTGTGGGTGGATCCATAGCCCTTTATTATAAAATTAATGGGAGGTGCCATTGTGAAAAAAGGTATTAAAATAGTTACTATAGGTGGAGGATCAAGTTATACTCCAGAATTAGTAGAAGGTTTCATAAAAAGATATGATGAATTACCAGTTAGGGAATTATGGTTAGTTGATATTGAAGAAGGTAAACACAAGTTAGAAATCGTTGGTGAGCTAGCTAAGAGAATGGTAAAAAAAGCTGGTGTCCCAATGGAAATACATTTAACTTTAGATAGAAGAGAAGCTTTAAAGGATGCAGACTTTGTAACTACTCAATTAAGAGTTGGATTACTAGATGCAAGAATTAAAGATGAAAGAATTCCTTTAAGTCATGGACTAATAGGGCAAGAAACTAATGGTGCAGGTGGTATGTTTAAAGCTTTAAGAACAATTCCTGTTATCTTAGATATAGATAAGGATATGTCAGAATTATGTCCTAATGCTTTCTTAATTAACTTTACAAACCCAGCAGGAATGGTTACTGAAGCTGTAATTAAGTATGGTAAAAATAAAAAGGTAATAGGTTTATGTAATGTTCCAATAAATATGGAAAAAGCAGCAGCTAATATGTTAGGTGTTGAACATAATAGAATAAGAATGGACTTCGTTGGACTAAACCATATGGTATATGGAAAGAAAATATTCTTAGATGGGGAAGATGTTACAGAAAAAGTAGTTGATTCAATTGCAGCTGGTAAGATGGGCTCAATTGTTAAAAATATTAGTGACTTTGAATGGGATGCTGATTTTGTAAAGGCATTAGGAATGATGCCTTGCCCATATCATAAATACTACTATGAAACATCAGAAATGCTTCATAGTGAGTTGAAAGAATTCTCTAAGGGAGAAACTAGAGCTGAAGTAGTTAAGAGATTAGAAGATGATTTATTTGAGTTATACAAAGATCCTAACTTAGATATAAAGCCACCACAACTTGAGAAGAGAGGTGGATCTTTATATTCAGATGCTGCATGTAGATTAATTCATTCAATATATAATGATAAGGGTGATATACAACCTGTAGATTGTAGAAATAATGGAGCAATCCAAGGGTTAGATAATGATTCAGCAGTAGAGGTTTCATGTGTTATAACTAAGGAAGGACCAAGACCATTAGCAATGGGTAAATTGCCTGTAGCAGTAAATGGATTAGTTCAAGAAATTAAGACATTTGAAAAATTAGTTATTGATGCAGCTGTGACTGGTGATTATCATAAGGCATTAATGGCTATGTCTATGAATCCATTAGTATCTTCAGATAAGATGGCTAAGATTTTATTAGATGAGCTATTAGAAGCACATAAAGATTATTTACCACAATTTAAAGAATATTTTGAAAGTAAATAATTATTGTTAAAGGTGAGCAATTATATTGCTCATCTTTTTTTGTTATGGGAAATAATATGATATGAATAGTTTTTATAGGAATGGATATTATTAAAGGAGTTTGACAAGGAAAAAAAGTATATGGTAAAATAATCAACATGTAAATAATATAGATGAAATATAGTGAAAAGCAACCACTTTAACTCTTGTTAGGTGGAGGCTTTATTTTTTTAGGGGGACATATGAAGAGTTTATTAAAAAAAGATAAGGAATTTTATAAAAAAATATTGTTAATTGCAGTACCTATTATAATTCAAAACTTTATAACATCCTCTCTTAATATAGTAGATACTATAATGATTGGAAAGTTAGGAGAAAAAGAAATAGCAGCAGTAGGAATAAGTAATCAGTATTTCTTTCTATTTAATATACTAATAATGGGTATTTTTAGCGGTATGGCAATCTTTACTTCTCAATATTGGGGGAAGAAAGATGTTGATAATATTAGGAGAATAGTAGGACTTGGAACATTATTTGCATTAGGAATAGGGCTATTATTTACTATCTGGGCTAGAGTATCTCCAGAGATGATAATTTCTATATTTAATAAGGATCCACAGGTAATAAGCCTTGGAGCAGATTATCTGGTGATAGTTTGTTTAAGCTACACATTTACAGCATTGACATTTAATTATGCTACTGCCTCAAGGTGTATAGAAAAAACGGCGGTTCCAATGGTAATAAGTGGAATAGCTTTATTAATTAATACTTTTTTTAACTGGATATTAATTTTTGGTAATTTAGGTGCACCAGCATTAGGAGTAAAAGGAGCAGCTATAGCTACAGTTATTGCAAGAGTATTAGAAGTTGTTATTCTATTAGGATATATATATATTACAAATGGAGTATTAGCTGCAAAAATAAAAGAACTATTTTCTTTTGATAAAAGATTTGTGAAAATGATATTTATTACGATGATTCCTGTTTTATTAAATGAAGGTTGTTGGGGATTAGGTTCTGTAATGTACAATGTTATTTATGGAAGAATAGGAACTCAAGCTATAGCATCAGTGCAGATAGCAACAACTGTAAACAATTTATTTATGGTTGTTATATTTGGGATAGGTTCTGCTGCATTAGTTATAGTTGGTAATGAAATAGGTAGAGGAAATTATCAAAAGGGATATGAATATGGTAAAAGGTCAGTTAAGCTGGGATGTACTATAGGAGTGATTTTATCTTTAGGATTAGTTTTACTATCAGGTAATATAGTTGAGATATTTGATGTTTCTAATGAAGTAAGAACTTGGGCAAAAGATATATTATATGTAATAGCAATGATTATGATAATTAGAGTATATAACATAATTATTATAGTTGGTGTTTTAAGAGGTGGAGGAGATGCTAAGACATCTTTATTAATTGAAGCATGTACTATGTGGTTTATAGGGGTACCGTTAGCTTTTATAGGAGCATTCATGCTTAAGTTACCAGTACACTTAGTGTATGCTTTGTGCACAGCAGAGGAGTTAGTAAAGGTAATATTGTGCTATAGAAGGTTTAAATCTAAGAAGTGGATCAATAATCTTGTAGGGGAATATTAAGTAGAAAAAAATCATAATTTGTTGAATTTATATCACGTTTCTCTTGGACAAACATATTTTATAGTATAAAGAACAATGGAGGTAAAAGTTATGAGCGGAAAAGTTGCTGTTTGTTCAGTATGTCCAAGAGAAAATCAACAAATCGAGGCAGTTATAAAATTACCAGTAGAAAAAAGAGCTGTTATTCATGGTACAGTTTTAGATTCTTGTGGTAATCCAGTAGCTGATGCTGTTGTTAAATTACTACAAGTTGTAGATGGTTGTAAGTTACCTTGTCCTCTAACTCACACATTTACAGATCAATATGGTCAATTCTTACTAGGACCTTTATGTCCAAATAGAAAATATATGCTTAAAGTTTATAAGGACAATATCCAAGTTAAATATATGCCTTTAGATGTTAATTGCTATGATGGAAAATGCATAGGCGTTAATCCAACAAGTGGTTGTGGAAATGGCCATAAAGATAATAATTGCGGTTGCTAATCGCTAGGTTATTGTTTTAACTTTCAAAAAAAGCCCTTATTTAAGGGCTTTTTATTCTTTTACTGGTATTATATACTATCCTTTAAAAGGTATTATATGATATTATAGTTTGAATCCTTAGAATAAAATATAATTTTTGGAGGCGTGATGGAAAAAATATTATTATACATAGTATCTATTTTCTTTGTTGTAGGGGCTATAGACTATTTTGAAGGAAATAGATTAAAGTTAGGAAGTGTATTTGAAGAAGGAATAAAGACAATGGGACCCCTAGTAATATCAATGATAGGAATATTATCAATAACTCCATTAGTAGCGAAATTATTAAGTGAGATATTATCACCTATTTCTAAAGCATTAGGATTAGATCCATCAGTATTCCCAGCAAGCTTTATTGCGGTGGATATGGGTGCTTATAATATATCTTTAGGGATAGCGAATACAGAAAATTTTGCAGTGTTTTCAGGAATTATAATAGCCTCAATTTTAGGGTGTACACTTAGTTTTACGTTACCACTTGCATTAGGATTAGTAAAAGAAGAATATATGTCATCCCTTACAAAGGGGATACTTTGTGGAATTATAACCATACCTGTGGCTCTTTTTATTGGAGGGCTTCTATTAGATATAACTATAGGAGCATTATTAATAAACATACTACCAATAATTTTGTTAGCTATTTTATTGTCGTTAGGAATAGTATTTAAACCAAAGTTAACATTGATAATTTTTAAATATATTGGAAGACTTATAGTTTTTGCAAGCACAATAGGTCTTATAGTTCAAGGAATATTTTCTATTTCGGGTATAGAGATATTAAGTTCTGTTATGCCCTTAAAAGAAGCTTTATATATCGTTGGAAAGATAGCAATATTTTTAGGTGGTGCATATGTTATGTTGGAATGTGTGCAAAAATTATTAAAAAAGCAATTAAGTTTTATTGGAAAAAAGATTGGAATTAATAATGAATCTGTTGCAGCTTTAATAGGATCTCTAGCATCAGCAATAATAGTTTTTTCAAATTTTGAAAAATTAGATGAAAAGGGAAGGATAATTTGTTCAGCATTTTCTGTATCAGGGGCATATGTGCTAGGCGGACAATTAGGATTTGTTGCAAGTGTGGAAGGAGATATGATAAGTGTATATTTAATAACAAAGATTATAGCTGGTGTATTATCTATTATTCTTGCACTATACATAATTAATATAGAAGAGAAAAAGAAAAATAATTTTAACAAGCTGATAACAGAAGGGGAGTAAATATGAAAAAACATTTAGATTTAGTTTCAGGAGGGATATTGAGGTCATTAATTGCGCTATCTCTACCTATATTAGGAACATCTTTTATACAAATGGCCTATAATATGACTGATATGATATGGATAGGGCGGGTAGGGAGTGAAGCTGTTGCAGCAGTAGGTACGGCTGGATTTTTTCCTTGGCTTGGAATGGCATTAGTATTTATATCTAAGGTTGGAATTGAGGTAGGAGTATCACAATCTATAGGAAAGGGAAATAAGTTAGAACGTGACAAGTTTATAGTAAATAGTGTTTTAATAAATATGGTTTTAGCAATAGGTTACACCATAATAATTTTAATATTAAAAAAGCCTCTAATAGGATTCTTCAATTTAGGAGATACAACAATTATAAATATGGCTAATGAGTATTTAGTTATTGTTATATTAGGAACTATTTTTAGTTTTATTAATCCTATATTCACAAGTATATTTACTGCATCTGGAAATAGTAAAACGCCTTTTATTATAAATACAGTAGGCTTAATTTTTAATATGATATTCGATCCACTTCTGATATTTGGATTTGGTTCTATACCAGCTTTGGGGGTATCAGGAGCTGCCATAGCAACAGTATTAGCTCAAGTTGTAGTTACAGGTATTTTTGTAGTGGCTTATATTAAGAATGAATATATCACAGGGAAAAAGGTTTTAAAATACATAGATAAGTTATTTATAAAAAATATAGTTAAGCTAGGTATGCCTGCATGCATAGAAAATGGGTGTTTCACTTTATTTTCAATGGTCCTTGGGAGAATAGCTGCTCAATGGGGGGCGTCAGCTATAGCTATTCAAAAAGTAGGATCGCAAATTGAGGCGATTTCATGGATGACAGCAGGAGGTTTTGGAACTGCGTTAACCACATTTATAGGACAAAATTATGGTGCTAGAAAACCAGAGAGGATAAAAAAAGGATTTAAGGCTACTATAGGTGTATCTGTATTTGTTGGATTAGTAGCATCTATAGTATTGATTGTATTTGGAAGGGAAGTATTCACATTATTTATTCCAGAGGCAGAGGTTATAAGTGGGGGTGTGGATTATTTAAGAATTTTGGGATACTCCCAAATATTTATGTGTATAGAGATAACTACATCTGGAGCATTCAGAGGATTAGGAAATACAAGTATACCTTCTATAGTAAGTATTCTATTTACAGCTATTAGAATACCTCTAGCTATGCTTTTATCCATGTCTACTTTACTAGGTATTGATGGAGTATGGTGGAGTATAAGTATTACTTCTGTAATTAAGGGGATAATAATGATTACATTATATTATTTTATTTTTATCAGGAGAAGAAAGATTGAAAAAGACCTAGAGTTAATTTAGATAAATATTAGGAAGATAGGTATATCTCTCTAAGGTCAGCAGAAAAATATAATTAACTTGAATGTACAAAGGAAGTGATGCGTATGGAATTAATATATGGACTAGTTTTAGTAGGTGTAGTTGGTTCAGTTGTGGAAATGATATATAACTTTTTCAACAAGAAGATTGTTGAGTAATTAAAAAATGGTACTTCAGTATGAAGTACCATTTTAATTTACTATAGTAAAATCTGTATTAGTTAATTTAAAGATTTCTTGTGCACCTTCAGATAAATAAATTTTATTATCTTTTGTTACGAAAATTGCTTCAATATCTTTTTGAGTATTAATAAACTCTAGGCCTTTATCCACACCCATTGCAAAAACAGAAGTTGAAAGGGCATCACCATCCATAGAGGTATCGCTTATTATAGTAACGCCGGCTATTTCATTTTCATATGGATATCCATTAAATGAAGAAAGAATATGATGATATTTTTTCCCATCTTTTTCTATGAATCTTTCGTAAATACCAGATGTTACTATAGATTTATTTTCTAGTGTTAAAGATCCAACTATTTCTCCACGAGTTTCAGATGGATTTTGAACACCTATTTTCCATGGAGTATTCTCAGCTTTTTCTCCTAATGCATAGACATTACCACCTAAGTCGATAATTCCTTTAGTAACACCTTCTTCTTTTAGAATAGTAGCAACTTCATCAGCCGTATACCCCTTAGCAATTCCACCTAAATCAATTAACATTCCTTTTTTCTTTAAGTATATAGTTTGCTCTGCTTCATTTAGTTCAAGGTCACTATAGCCTATATATCTTAAAGATTCATCTATTTCGGCCTGTGTAGGAACCTTTGCTTCAGGAAGCCCTATACTCCAAAGCTTAACTAATGGTCCTACGGTTATATCAAAGTACCCATCTGTAAGTTTTGAATATTCAAGTCCTTTTTTAACTATTGTAAAAGTGTCATGACTTACTTTTACAGGAGCTATTCCAGCATTTTCATTAACGGCATCTAATTCTGTACCTGTAGTATTGATACTTACTAATTCTTCAATTTCCTTTACTCTATTAAAGGCTTTATTAATTATTTCTTCATCTTGATTATCATAAAGTGTTACAGTAACAACTGTACCCATAAAATATTCCGTTTTTGATAGTGGTTCAGAACCTTCTTTTTTACTACATGATATAAGGCCAAGGGAAATGAAAAGTAATAAGGTGAAAGAAAATAGCTTTTTATATTTTTTCATACAAATCCTCCTTGAGAGTTACTAGATTATATATAGTTTTACCAAAAAAAATAATTTATTACAAGAAAAAGACCTTAGGGATCTCCCTAAAGTCTTTTATTAATAAAACTATTCGATTATAGCTTTATCAGTAGTTCCAGCAGTAGCGTTTTCTATAGCTTTAGCAGCGAACTTCTTGAAAGATTCACTTGATGAAGTAGCTCCAGAAACTGAATCAACGTCAGCGCTTTGCTTTTCAACAACAGCTTTTTCTAAAGCAGGGAAAGCTTCAGCAGGGTTAGTTCCCTTAATTCCCTTCATAGTTGTGTTGTATTCAGTGTCAGCCTTTTTACCAGTTCCATCTTCTTTAACTTCGTCGTAGCTAACTTCAGTGATCTTTCCATCTTTAACTTCCATAGTTAGAGATGATTTGTAACCTCTTTCATCAGCAGCTTTTGATTCTACTTCGTACTTTCCATCTTTGAAGTCACTCTTGCTTCCACATCCAGCTAATACAGCAACTGAAAGCATTGTAGCAGCAACTAAACTTACTAATCTCTTCTTGTTCATAAGTAAAAATCCCCCTTGAAATTTTAATTATTATGTTAAAAATATGTCAAGAAAAGGTTTTTCTCGACATTACTAGTTAATTATACACTTAAAATTCAAAGTTAGACATTGTTTTTTCTTATGGTGTATTAATAAAATTAATATGTAAAAAATGTAATTATCAGATGAAAGCCTGTAGTTTCAATAGGTATAGCCAAAAATATTTTTTAAAAATGTAGCAAAGAGGTAAGTAATACTAGTTTAATCTTATAGACATATCATTCAGAAAGCTATAAAATCAACATGTTGTTTAGGAGTAGTTTTATGTTTAGTATTAAAACTATAGTGAAATTATTAATGAGGTGAGAAGATGTCAAATAAGAAGAATATTCTTATATTAGGCGCTGGTTATGGTGGCGTTCACGTTGCTAAAAAATTAGCGAAGAAGTATAAGAAAGATGAAAATGTGGAAATTACATTAATTGATAAAAATCCATTCCATACTTTAATGACAGAACTACACGAAGTAGCTGGAGGAAGAGTACATCCAGAATCTGTGCAAGTTGAGTTAAGCAAAATTTTTGCGAGAACGAAAGTTAAAGTTATAACAGACTTAATAGAAAAAGTTGATACTGATAATAAAAAAGTAAAAACTACTAATGGGAATTATTCATATGATTATTTAGTTGTAGGAACAGGTAGTGAACCAGCATTCTTCGGAGTGCCAGGAGTAAAAGAAAATGGATTTACTCTATGGTCATTTGATGATGCTATGAGAATAAGAAAGCATGTTCAAAAGATGTTTAAACTAGCATCAATGGAAAGAGATGAAGCTAAGAGAAAAGAAATGTTAACATTTGTTGTTGCAGGTTCAGGATTTACAGGAATCGAAATGGCTGGGGAGCTATTAGAGTGGAAGACTAGACTAGCAAAAGAACATAATGTTGATGAAAATGAAGTAAAGCTTCTTGTAGTTGAAGCTATGGGAACAATTCTTAATATGTTAGATAGAAAGCAAGCTGACAAAGCTGAAAACTACATGACTAAGAAGGGAATGACTATTCTTAAGAATAGCCCAATAGTTGAAGTAACTCCAAATAAGATTATTCTTAAGAGTGGAGAAGAAGTTGAAACAAAAACTTTAATCTGGACTTGTGGAATTCAAGCGAATCAAGAGGCTTCAAAATATGGACTAGAAACAGCTAGAGCTGGTAGATTAGCTGCAAATGAATTTATGCAAGCTAAGGATAAGAAGGATGTATTCGTAGTTGGAGATCTTAATTACTATGAAGAGGAAGAAGGAAAGGGAACTCCACAAATAGTTGAAGCTGCAATACAAACTGGCGATACTATTGTTAAGAATATAGTTGCGTCAATGGAAGATAAAGAATTAACAAAGTTTAAGTCAAACTACCATGGATTTATGGTTTCAATCGGTGGAAGATACTGTGTTGCTAATGTTGCTGGAATGAAGCTTGCAGGATTCTTTGCAATGCTTATGAAGCACTTAGTAAACTTACATTACTTATGGGGTGTTAATAATATAAATGCTTGTTATCACTACATTCAACACGAGTTCTTCTCAATGGAAGATAAGAGATCTTTAATGAGAGGACATTTATCATCAAAGGCTAACAGATTATGGTTAGTACCACTTAGAGTATATATAGGTGTACTTTGGTTATTAGAAGGTTTAAAGAAATTTGTTGGAGAAGGAACATGGGAAAAACATGGAATTAATGCATTCTTCAATGGAAATATGATTGGTGGAGATAGCTGGTTAAAGGCTGGAAATGTTAAGATGCCATTTGAATGGTTACAAACAGCAGCAGATTCAGGGGCTTCAGCAGCAGCAGAAGCAGGAGATGCGGCTCAAACATTTGCAACACCAATACTAGAAAAGATGCCTAAATTCTACGAAGCAATAATGCAAGTATTTATGCCAAATCCAGAAATAGCTGTTTGGTTCCAAAGAATAGTTGTTATGGTTGAAATTGGTATAGGGTTATGCTTAATAGTTGGCCTATTTACATTCTTAGCGTCAGGTGCTTCAGCGGCAATGACAGTTAACTTTATTCTAAGTGCAATGGCAGGATGGGATATATTATGGTTTACATTTGGATCAATCGCACTTATGGGTGGAGCAGGTAGAACATTTGGATTAGACTATTATGTGATGCCTTGGATAAATAAAATAGTAGGTAATTGGTGGTTAGGTAAGAGAACACCAGTATATAAGCAAAAATAAATGTCAGTATTAGGGTAGGATGGTAGATAACCATCCTTACCTTATTTTATTTTACAAAGTATAATAAAGAGATAAACTAATTGTTAACTAAAAAATAATTGACATAGAATCGTATTAAGAGTGAGGGATTTTTATGTTTAAGATGAGAAGCATATTTAAAAAGTGGGATATAATAATTATTATATTTCTTCTAGTTATATCTTTTACTCCAGAAATAGTTTTGGGAATGAAGTATAGGAAAAGTTTTGATTTAACTTATGCAGAGATAACCATAGGCGGTAAGTTATATAAAAAGATACCATTAACAGGGCATAAGGGAGAAGAAGAGATAGTTGTTAGTACAAAGGATGGTTATAATATTGTTAAGGTTAAAGATGAATCTATTGCAATAATAGATGCAGATTGTCCAGACAGAGTTTGTATTGAACCAGGATATATAAATAAACCAGGGCAAAGCTTAGTTTGCCTGCCACATAAAGTAATGATTCAAATACTAGGTGAAAATGATGATGATATCATTCTTTCATATTAGAGGTGAAAAATGAAAAAAAGCAGAAAAATTGTATACATAGGTTTATTAATATCACAGGCTTTAGTACTGCATATATTTGAGAATATGATACCAGTTCCATTTATTACACCAGGTGCAAAGCTTGGATTAGCTAATTTGGTAACAGTGCTAGCTCTTTATACATTAAGTAAGAAAGAAGCATTTTTAGTTTTATTTTTAAGGTTAACATTAGGTTCTATTTTTGGCGGAAGTTTATCAGCATTTATGTATAGTGCAGCAGGTGGAATTATGAGCTTCTTTGCAATGGTATTGATTAAGGAGTTGTTTAAGACAAAAGTGAGCATAATAGGAGTAAGTGCATCAGGTGCAGTTTTCCATAATGTGGGGCAAATATTAATTGCAGCATCAATTGTGCAGAATATAGGTGTAACTTTATATTTACCAGTACTATCTGTAGTAGGTATAGTTACAGGAATATTTATAGGTATAACAGCAAACTTTTTAATTGAGCACTTGAATAAAGTACCATATTTCAAAGAAACAATATGAGGTAAAACAAATGGATAAAATTTGGGACAACTACAAAGAAATAAAAGTTGAACTTGAACAAATTGTACGCTTAATGAAGAAAGAGACTAAGTGTAGAGATAAAGTAATTGAAAGTTCGATTTTGGAATTAATTGAATCTGGTGGTAAGATGCTTAGACCTGCATTCGTAGTAATAGGATCAAGGTTTGGAGAGCACAATGAAGAAAGAGTAAGAGCATTAGGAGCAGTATTAGAATTATTTCATATGGCAACTCTTGTTCATGATGATGTAATAGATAACTCAAAATTAAGAAGAGGAAATGAAACAATTCAATCAAAATATGGTAAGGATTATGCCGTGTATATAGGTGATTTTCTTTTCTGTGTATGTTTTAAAATATTAGCATCTAATGCGTCATTAGCAAGTATTAAGATGGATTCTAGAGCTATGTCAAGGATATGTATGGGAGAGGTTGAACAACTAAATTCAAGATTTTCTAATAACCTATCAGTTAAAAATTATTTAAGCAGGATATCAGGAAAGACAGCTGAGTTATTCTCCTTATCATTATATTTAGGAGCAGCAGAGAGTGGATGTAGTGATAAGTTGGCTAAAGAATTATGGAAAATAGGACATAATATCGGTATGGCTTTTCAAATAATAGATGATATATTAGATTATGTTGGTGATGACAAAAGTATAAAAAAATCAGCAGCAAATGATTTAAAGCAAGGAATATTTACACTTCCTTTTATTTATGCTTATAAGAAAGAAAAGAATGTATTTGATAAATATTTAAATAGTAAATCTATTAGTGATAATGATGTACAAGATATAATTAAGTTAGTGAAAGAACATGATGGAGTATTAAAAGCTATGGATTTAGCAAAGAAATATACTGACAAAGCTTTTAAGGGAATTGATAGATTACCAGAGAATGAATATAAGTTTATATTAAGGGATATTGCTAAAATGCTAATCCTTAGGGAATATTAAAAGGCTTCTTAAAACTTTAAGAAGCCTTTTAATATTGTAGTAAACTTATCGATAAAATGTTTTTCCTTTTTATAAAGTTGTTCTCCGTAACTAATATATAATGTGAGAGGAAAATAAAGTTTTTCAACCTCAATAATCTTATAACCTAAAGTTTTGTAACAATTATGATATATACTATATGGAATAGCAGTCAAAGCTTTATTTTCTTTAATACCAATTAATGCGGATTGATAAGTATTAGTACTAAATAAAATAGGTAATAAACTGATATCATTATTATTAGATCTTAGGCTATTCGTAAGAAGCCTTTTTAAATTAAGCTTATCATTTACCATAATAAATGGTGTTGATAAGAAGTCTTCTAATGTTAATTTATCCTTTTTAAAACTTATGTCTGAAATAAAAACTAATCTATCGTTACATAGTTCTTTAGTAATTATTGTAGATGAATCGTGATATTGTGTATAGGATATATTTATATCAGAAATACTATTTAATATATTATTATAGCTAAACTCGGATGATATTATTTTTAAGATATATTTAGGGAAGAATCTCTTAACTTTACCAATAGCCATAGGAATTATAGTAGAAGTAATAATATCTAAACCATCAATAGTAATTAGATTATTTTTTGTGTTGGTATGTTCAAGCTCTTCAATCATTTTATTATACGTACTTAGTATTACTTCACAATGGTTAAAAACTATTTCCCCTTCTTTAGTAAGGGTAACTCCTTTATTACTCCTATTAAATAACTTTATATTAAGGTTATTCTCAAGTTTTAATAATTGCTGACTTAAGGCAGATTGAGAAATATGTGAGTCCTTAGCTACGGTTGAAATACTTTTAGCTTGCGCAACTTCATAAAAAAACCTTAAATTTTCAATATGCATAAGATTCTCCTAATTCTAAATTCAGTATTTTCACCTATTATAATAGAAGTCATAGGGATTGTAAAGAAATATGACAAATAGATATTAATTGTTATATAATCATAGGTATACTTATCAAGGGGGCGAGTTTATGAAAAATATTAAATATATTGTTGCAATTTTAGTGTCAGGAATATTGATTACAATCTCATTTCTTCTATTTAATAACAAAATAGAGAATAATGTAAAGGGTAATATAACAATATGGGCCAATAGTATAAATTTTGATTATTTAAATGAATCGGCTAAAAAGTTTATGGAAGTAAATGACAAGAGTAAAGTAAATGTAATTAAGGTACAATCATATGAATATGAAAATAAGGTTGAAGATGCTTTTAATAAAGACATCTTACCTAATATAATACAAATGGATAGTAATTACTTAGCTAAGATAGCTGAAGATAATAGATATGAGATATCAATAGAGCAAGAGACAAGCATAATTGATGATTACTCAAAGAACTTTACTAGTGGAAGAATAGATGAAGTTAAAGTAGATGGGAAATTAGTTGGGATTCCATTAACATCAAGACCTTTAGTGCTATATCTTAGACAAGATATGATGGATACATACGGGTATAAACATGAGAATATTAATACTTGGGAAAGTCTTATTGATATGGGAAAGGATATATTTGCAAAGAGTAATGGGGAGGTAAGAATACTAAATGCTACAGGGCAAGATTATGATGACCTAATATCTTTATTAACGATGCAAGCTATGGAAGAGTCTCTTATTTATGAAGATGTTATAAATGATGTAAAAGAAAAACTTGAATTATTGAATGTAGAAAATATAATAAACACTAAGGAAGGTGGAAAGTTTTTAGCTAGAATATCTTCTATAAATGGTATGAGAGAATTGAAGGCTTTAGAAGAGGAATGTGTATGGACTGCAAATAATGCTCCGTCTAAAGTTAGTGGAAGTAATAAATTCTATGTGGCAGAGGGAGATAATTTAGTTGTAGTAAGCAAAGTTAATAGCAATAGTGAATTAATAAGAAGATTTATAGGTTTCCTAACTACAAACACCAAGGATGGGATTGAAGATATAAAAGATGGACAATTTTTTTTGAGTTTTTTATCTACTTATAAAAATAGAGAAATTGAATCAGATATTAATAATTTTAAAGGGAAAAGCCCCCTTGTTATAATGAGTAATATAACAGAGAAGGCTCCTAGAGTAAAGGACTATAAACTTTATAGAAAAGTTATAGATAATTTATAGATATATTGAATTTAAAATATCATTATAAGCATCAAGAGTATTACTGGCTGTCTGCTTCCATGAAAAATGGAGGCTTCTTTTATATCCTTTTTCCCCTAGTTCATCTTTTAAATATTCATTATTTAAGAGATCTAGTAGGGATTGGCTTAATTGATCTTTATCAAAAGGATTAATTAAGATAGCATTATCACCAGTGACTTCAGGAATTGAAGTTAAATTAGAGGTAATAACAGGAGTTTTACAACTCATTGCTTCTAAAGGCGGTAAACCAAATCCTTCATATGTGGATGGGTAAACAAAAGCCTCAGCACCACTATAAAATATAGGCAGTAGTGAATCATCTAGGAATCCAGTAAAAAGAATAGAATCCTGTAAGCCTAATGAATAAACAAGGTCTTTAAGAATTAGTCCCTCATCTCTAAGAGAGCCACCTAATAATAACTTATGTGGAACTTTTAAATCCTTTTGAATTTTGTTAAAAGACAGAATGAGTTCTTTAACATTTTTTCTAGTGCTAAAACCACCTAAATATAAAATATATGGATCATTAAGTTTATAATTATTTTTTAAATATTCCGTGCAATAATCTTTTGCTATAGGTTTAAAATATTCATTGGTAGCTAGAGGAGTTACATAAATTTTATCTGCAGGGTAACTTGGAAAAAATCTTAAGATATCTTTTTTTGAGTATTCAGAAACAGTAAGTATTCCAGCAGAATAAGCAAGAATATTTGGCATATCTTTAAGGAATCTATTTAGGTAGCCCTTTCCAACAGTTTCTGGCATTATATATGGAATAAGATCATGTATGGTGACTACTACATTTAGATCCCAATCGAAAGGAAAGCCTATTCCATTTTGAGGGATATGATATAAGTCTACCTTTTCATTCTTCATTAAATTAGGTACATAGTAAGTTTCATAAAAGCCACCATGTTTTCCAGATGTATTAAATAATTTAGTATTATCTCTTAAGAAATTTTCATTTTTAGCTCCGGTCCATATTAAATCGAAAGTATCTGATCTATTATTAATTAGGTTTAATACAAGATTTTGTGTGTATGTGCCTATTCCTGAGCCAGCATATAAGTTGGCACCTCTAGAATCAATTCCCACCTTCATAAAGTCACCTCTAAAAATTCATATAGTATAAAATATTACTTTCTTCATTAATTTGTGAATGAAAATCACACTAAAAAGGTGAAATACATATAATAAAAGGAATTAATCTCAAGGGGAATTTGATGGAAGAGGAGAGAATATCAAAACTCATAAAAGATAATTATAATCTAAATATTGAATCTATAGAGAAGGTAAAGAGCACTTATAAGGTATATGCTAAAGAGGGAAGATATTGTATTAAGATTATTAAATATCAATTCCCTCATTTTTATTTTATACTCTCTGCAATGTTACATCTCCAGAATAGGGGGTTTAAGACGATTCCTCAAATCCTCATAACAAATGGGGGGAATTATTATATAAATTTCTTTGGGAGCTACGCTTATGTAACTGAATGGATATCTTCAAGAGAAAGCAATTATGATAATCCAATTGAACTTTCGAGAGCTGCAACTAAACTTGGTGAACTACATCTTTGTAGTGAAGGATTTACAATCACTAAAGATATGAAGCCACGAATAGGATGGTTTTCTTGGTTAGAGGTTTTTAACACAAGAAAAAATGAAATATTAGACTTTAAAAATCGGATTAACCAGAAAGCATATAAGTCTGATTTTGATAAATTATATCTTAGTGCTTTAGAAGAAGAAATAGATAGAGCTGATAGAAGTATAAATGGATTAAGAGATTCAAAATATTTAAATATAATGGAGAAGCAGGTGTTAAAGAGAGGTTTCTGTCATCATGATTATGCCAATCATAATGTTCTAATAGACAATAAAGAGGAGATAAGTGTTATAGATTTTGATTATTGTATATTAGATACCAATTTACATGATTTATCCTCATTATTAATTAGAGCAATGAAAAATGGAAAGTGGGATATTAGAAAGGGAGAAAGTATATTAGAAAACTATTCATTAAGTCACAGTTTACATGAAGAAGAATTTAATATAATGAAAGAATTTATAGGATTTCCGCAAGCTTATTGGCAATTAGGAATTCAAATGTATTGGGAACAACAGCCATGGAAGGAAGAGTTTTTTATAGGAAGGTTAAGTAAGTATTTAGAGGATAGAGAAGAGCGAGAGAGCTTTATCTATTCATTCTTTTCCTAAAGGAGGGGGTTATGATTAATAATTTAACTCTAAGTGAATATCTATTAGAAAAAGATATAATAGTAACGGAAGAATGCTTTAAGGGAAGGCGCTTGTATACGGAGGAAGAGGTATTTAGTCAAATAATTCTTATAGAAGATATTCATAGAATTCTAATGGATTATGGCAGGAATGGATCTACTAGAATTAATAGTACAATAGGAAAAAATATAGAAACTATTAAAGTAGAGCTTAAAAGGTTAAGGAAGGATTTTGAGTTTAGAGAAAATTTAAAAGAAAAAAATGAAATGGACTACTATATTATGGAAAATGGAGAGAATATATTATATAGAGCTGAAGAGGCTTTAAAAAGGCTTAATGAAATAGATTATATTGGAATAATAAAACGTAGCATGAAGAAAAATGAAATATGCTTAGGGAGAGTTGATGAGGGCAATTTAAGAGTGATTGATGCTGTAGAGATAGGTAATTTGAAAAATATAAGTTATAACTTAATTGAAGAGGATATATGTGCTTATTTAAAAAAGGTAAGGCGTAGGTTAATGAATGTAAGCATTGAATCATGTATAGATAAATATATTGAGTTGTCGCATTTAAATAAAGATAGTGAGGAGTATATTAAGATACATTTATCTGTTCCTTATGATAGTTTAAAGCAATGGTATAGGTATAGGCAAAATAAAAGAGGATTATTACCAGATGAGTACTTAAAAAATATTAAGTCTTCTTTGAAATATGAGAATGAGATTTTGTAAGGAGTGGTAAAAGCATGAATAAGCTAAGGTATCCTGATAAGAAGTATCTACTGGATTATGATTTAAGTTCAGAGTTCTTTAATAAACTGGGTATTAATGTGTTGGATATTACACCATTAAGAAAAGTTTTTATATTGCAAACTGATGAGGGGAAAATGATTTTAAAGAGAGTTGAGTATAGTGAAGACAGGCTAAGGTTTATAAATTCTTGTGTGGAAAATATTTATGATAAATTTTCCAATATAATATCTTTTAGAAAATTCGATAGTGGAAAGTGTTATATAGACTGGAAGGGAAATAATTATATAGTAATGGATTTGATACCTGGAAGAGAGGTTACATTTACTAATCCTTTAGAATTTCAAATGAGTGGAGAACTTTTAGCTAGAATGCACTTGGCATCTAAAAATGGTTTTAAAGAAATATTAAAAGAAATAGGAAAAGCTGAAGGTGAAGTTATAGAAGAGAGCATGGTTATTAAGTTGGATAATAGTTTAGAAGATATAAAAAAAATTAGAAGTTGGGTAGAAAAATATAGATATAAAAATGAGTTTGATGAATTATTTTTAGAGGTTATTGATAAGTATGTGGAAGAGATAGATAAATCGAAGGAATTATTATCATTTAGTGGATATAGTTCTTATAGAGAAGAGATGAAAAATATTGTGGTTTGCCACAATGATTTAGCAGAGCATAATTTTTTAATATCAGAGGATGAAATGTATTTAATAGATTTTGATTACTGTTCTATTGATCTTAGAATAATGGATTTAGCTGATTTGGTATTAAAGGGAATAAAAAATGCAGCTTTTGATATAGATAAGGCATTGGATGTCATAAATGCATATGATAAGGTTTATCCTTTAGATAGGGAAGAATACAAATTTCTATATATTCTATTATTATATCCTAGGGATTTTTACTCAATAGTAAGAAGCTATTATCATAGGGAAAAAGATTGGGAAGAGGAGGTCTTTTTAAATAGGATTAAAAACAAGTTAAGTAATGAAGTATTTAGAAGAGATTTCTTAGAAGCATATAAGAGAAAATATAAAGAGATGTTTTGTTAATGGAGTGTGAAGGAGGAAGCAAAATTGCTTCCTCTTTTACTTTGAGCTAATTTTTTATCATAGAATTGTAAGCATCTATAGTTCTTAATGCAGTGTTATTCCATGAGAAATTTATACTACGCATTAAGCCCTTTTTGACCATTGTAAGCATTAATAAGCTATCATTTAATACCTTCTCTATAGCATAACTAAGATCTTCTATATTATAAGGATTTATTAATAAAGCTGAATCATAACATACCTCAGGTAGGGAGGTAACGTTAGAAGCTATCACTGGAGTTCCACAGGCCATAGCTTCCAATGGTGGTAGACCAAATCCTTCGTAAAAAGAAGGATAAGCTAAAACTTCAGCTCCGTTATAGAAAAGTGGTAAGTCTTCTAGAGGGATAAAATCAGTAAAAATCACATCCTCTGCAATATTTAGATCTTCAGCTCTCTGTTTATATTTATTGTAGGAAAGTCCTTTTTTGCCGGTGATGACTAATTTAACATTTTTCCTGTTATATGGTTGAATTAGAGAAAAAGCCTCGATTAAACCTATTATATTTTTTCGTGGACTAAAACCACCAACATAAAGAACATAATCATCCTCAATACCATATTTATCCTTAATGATATGCTTACACATACATTTACTCATAGGTCTATATATGTCTTCAGCAGCAAGGTGAGTAACATATATTTTATCCTTTGGAAAGTTAAACTCCCGTGCTATATCTTGCTTTGAAAACTCAGAAACTGTTATTATTCCTTCACAATCCTTTAACATACTAGGTAACTCATTGTTGAAAATCTTTAAATATCTGTCACTTACAGTTTCAGGCATCCTTAAAGGGATTATATCATGCAATGTGATGGCTTTAAGGCAATTTATATTTTCTGAAAGTCCAACACCATTTTGAGGAACATGATATAGCTCCATATTGTGATTATCAAGTATATTAGGAACTCTTACCTCATCCCAAAAATTTTCTTTTAAATTAGATTTAGCCCTTTCTACGTGAAAATTATTTTTTAAATCTTTTAAAGACGAACCTTCAGGTAGAAAGACAAGATAGTCATTATCAAAATCTACATTATTTAAGCTTGAGATAAGCTGGTGAGTATAAGTTCCTATACCAGTTCCCCTGTACCATTTAGCGGCTCTGCCGTCTATTCCGATCTTCATGATGTATCCTTTCTCAGTACTCTCTTTTTATTATATTAAATTACCTTAAGTTTTGTTAATAAAAGAAATAGCATATACATATAAATATAAAGGGGGTGAGGACTATGATGAGAGAATTTGAAATAGAAAGACAGTTCGACATTAAGATTGAAATAATTAAAGCAAACAAAGGGGTCTACTATTTAAAAACTAATAAAGGTGAACGTTGTTTGAAAAAAATAAACTATGGACCTCAAAAATTAATGTTTGTATATGGTGCAAAAGAATATCTAATTAATAATGGATTTAGTAAAGTTGATAGATATTTTTTAAATATTGAAGAAGAACCATATGCATTAGTTAATGAGGATCTTTACACTCTTTCCGAATGGCTAGAGGGAAGAGAATGTGACTTTCATAATATTGAAGAAGTTAAGCTTGCAGCTAAAACTTTAGCAAAGATGCATGAAGCCTCCAAAGGGTACGACCCACCTGAGAATTCAAAACTTAAAAGTGATTTGGGAAGATGGCCACACCTCATGGCAAAGAGAATTAAATCACTAGACAAGATGAGAGACATGATAAGGAAGAAAAGTGTTAAAAGTGATTTTGATGTGCTTTATTTAAAGTCTATGGAGTTCTATAAGGACATTGGAAGGAAAGCTTTAAAAACATTAGAAGAATCATCTTACTATGATTTATGTGCAGTAGCAGATAAGGAAAAAAGTTTTTGTCACCATGATTTTACCTATCATAATATTATACTTAGTGATAATAACGACGTCCATGTTATTGATTTTGATTATTGTAAGAGAGAAGTTAGAACCTTTGACATATCCAATTTTATGATAAAAGTACTTAAAAGGGTAGATTGGGATATAAGCTTCGCAAAGGCAATATTAGAATCATACGAATCTATATCACCTATATCTGACGAAGAGTATAAAGTTTTATATTCCTATCTACAATTCCCACAAAGATATTGGCGCTTAGCCAACAGATACTATTACAATGAGGTCAACTGGGGACAAAATACCTTCTCTAAAAAACTACAAGGTATTATAGATGAGAAGGATAAGTATTTAACATTGTTGGAAAAATTCAAAGAAGAGTTTGACTTATAAGGGGAAGGTGTTCGAAGAGAGCACCTTTTCTTTTTCTAAATATATTTATTAAGAAAAAGATATATTGATAGTACGAATTAATACACAATTATTTCTTAAATTCATATTATAAATAACAACACTATATAAAGAGAGGAAAATATGGTAGTAGGAGATGTAGTAGTACGTAAATCATATGATAAAGATATTACATTTAAAATAATTGATATTAAAGAGATTGATGGACAGCCTGTTTATATATTAAAGGGCATTAATATAAGAATTATAGCTGATTCAAGAAGTGAGGATCTTGAAGAAGTTAATGATGATTATGTAGGGGAACAGGATAAGATATTAAATAGTAGGGTAAAAAAAGCAATAAAGAATGCAATTTCCCTTAGGGGAGATGTACTTACGAGAATAAGTAAATCCCCCAAAGTGACGACCAGTAAGGAGCTTATGTTTGGAAGACCAGGTAAGATACTTCATGTAGATGGAGATATTGAGTATATGGAGACCTGCCTTAAAGTTTATAAGCAACTATCATTGGATGCTGTAGGTAAAGCTATACCTGAAAGAGAACAAGCACAGGTTATAGTAGATCTAGTAAAAGAAATAAAGCCTGATATAGTAGTTCTTACTGGTCATGATGGGGTATTAAAAAGTACAAGTAATTATTTAGATTTAAAATGTTATAGGAATTCAAAGCATTATATAGATTCAGTTAAAGCATTACGTAATTATAATGCGAGTTATGATGAATTAGTTATATTTGCAGGGGCTTGCCAAAGTTGTTATGAGTGTATGTTAGATGCAGGGGCTAATTTTGCATCAAGTCCCAATAGAGTATTAATTCATTGTCTTGACCCAGTGTTTGTATGTGAGAAAATTGCCTATACTAGGATAGACAAGGTTGTATCAATAACTGATGTTATAGAAAATACAATAACAGGAATAAAAGGTATAGGTGGGTTGCAAACTAGGGGGAAGTACAGAGAAGGATATCCTAAATCTCCATATATTTAAATTAGGAGTATGTGAAAATATGATATTTGCAAATATAATTGAAGTTAGGTGTTAAACAACATTTTTTCTATTTTAATGAATGTAAATCTATCAATGAATATTTGATATTTTTGAATAAAAATAAATAAAAACACTAACAATATAGTAGTAAATTAAAAAATTAAAAAATTCTTAAATTTCCATTGACAAATATGAGTGAAAAGTGATAAAATATTAAATTTTCATTGACAATATAAGGAATCGGTGGTATAATAGAATTAGGAAAGAGGGTGTTTGAAAATGGAAAAGATAAAAACTATTGCAATTATTAAGAAAGACATTGAAAGGCACTTAGGAGAAAAGGTAACTCTAAGAGCAAATGGAGGGCGTAAAAAAATCCTAGTTAATGATGGTGTTATAGAAAGTGTATACCCTAGTATTTTTGTAATCAGATTAGAGAATGACACCCAAAGAACCGTGACATATAGTTATTCAGATGTACTAACTAAGACAGTACAATTAGTTTTTCCTAATTAGTAATAAAACTTCGATTATATCGAAGTTTTTCTTTTTGTTCAAACATATGCATATAAAAGTAAAACTGTAGATAGAATTGAATAAATATATTATTAAAAAAATAAAAAAAGAAAGATGGTGGGTTTCCATCTTTCAACTATGGTATAAAAGGGTATTGAGAATTTATGAGAGGTTATATGGTCAATAACCAAGATTTATTATACGACAAATAAATATAAATGTCAACAATATTACAAGGGGAAAGTAGTGAAAAAAATATCTTTAGACAAAATTCTCATATATGAAAATTATTATGGGATATATTAGAAAAAATATTTTTTGAAATTTTGTCATAGAAATAGAGGCTGAGATATATACATAATAGTAGGTATTCTATGGGAGGGATAAAATGTCAAAGATAGATGTTATAAAAGAAAATGTACAATTCCAGCAACTACTAAGAGAAAATAGTTCAACGGCTATTTTAAAAGATGAGTATTTAATACCGGACACTCACCCAGATGTGCAAGAGGTTTTAGCAGTAGATTCAAGAGCATTAATAACTAGCAAGGAAGTTATTGGTGATAAGGTTATGTTGGAGGGGAAAGTAGAGTATACTGTGCTTTATATACCTAGGGAAGATAATATGGTAGTGAATTCAGTGAGTTATACTGAAAAATTTACTAATTACTTAGACCTTGATGAGGGTGAACATAGGGTGGTTTGCGAAGTTGAATGCAAGGTAGAACATATTGATGCTAAAATCATGAATGAAAGAAAGATAGCAATAGAAGGTGTTATTGATCTTAACTGGGAACTTTATAAGAGTATAGAGTTTGATTTTGTAAAAGATATTGAAGGAACAGAAGAGGTTGAGGTTCTAAGGAGAACTGAATCAATAAATAGGCTTGCTGCTAATAAAGAGGTAGAACTTATAGGAAAATCTATGCTTAGAGTTGGTATGGATAAACCACAGGTAGCAAAGATATTAAAATGCTCAATGAGACTTCATAAAAAAGAAGTTAAAGTTGCAGAAGATAAAGTGTATTTAGGATGTTATTGTAAGCTTAATATTCTTTATATAGGGGATGAGTCTAGAGATATAGTTAGTTTAGAGGATGATGTATATCTATCAAAAGAAGAAGAAATAGTTGGTGTATTTTCAGAGATGATTCCTTCAGTATCTTATGAAATAGAAAATAGAGATTTAGGTTTAGAGGAAGATGACCTTGGAGAATCTAGAATAATTAATACAGAGTTTTTAGTTAAGGCTAATGTTAAAATATTTTCCGATGAGAGCATCGAGGTGATTAAAGATGTTTATTCGCCAGAATTTTCTATTGAGTTAAGAAAAGATGACTATGAGATTGGTGTTATACATGGATCACAATCAACAGAATCTATAATAAAAGATAATATATATATAAAAGAAAATGATATGAAGCCAGAGAGTATTATAACAGCTACAGGAAATGCAATTGTAACTGAGAAGAATGTAGTTGATGATAAAATTACAGTTGAGGGTATAATTAAGGCTAATGTTATATATAAGACTACTGACGATGAGAAAGGATATGCTCAGGTAAGTGGTGATATCCCATTTACAGTTGTTTTAGATATGAATGGGGCAAAAGCAGGTATGAAGGCAATTGTTAAGTGTAACTTAGAAGGGATGGATGCAGCATTGGAGGCTAATACTATTGCAGTAAAAGCTAATATATTAATTGCAGCAAAAGTTTGCTATGAGGTAAATAAAGAGTTTATTTCAGATGTAATTGAAAGTGAAGGAGAGGGTAAAACCAAGAAAGCGAGCATAACAATATATGTGGTGGGCAAAAATGATAATTTATGGGACTTGGCAAAGAAATATAACACCACAGTTAAAGATCTAGTAAACATAAATGGATTAGAAAATCCAGACATGATTACCTGTGGAGAAAAATTAATAGTACCAGGAAGAGCTTTATTTTAGTTGCGTTTTAAAGGAGTTAGATTATTTCTAGCTCCTTTTTGTTATTAATATAGTTAGAGTTATAAAGAATTTGAATAATTATCTTTACTCTTGGAAACAATAACAAATGCAAGATTTGAGGTGATAGGATGAATATTAAATTAAGTGGAAATCTTATTATAATTGGGGGAGCTGAAGATAAAGAAGGAAAAAAGGAAATACTTAAAAAGGTATGTGAATGTATCAATAAAGAAAAAGATGGCTTGCTAATTGCAACCATAGCTACAGAATATCCAAAAGAAGCGGCTAATAAGTATCGAAAGGCTTTTGGGGAATTAGGTATTAAAAATATTGACATTTTAGATATAAGTGAGAGAGAGGATGCTTATAAGAAGGAAAATGAGGAGTTAATTAAAAATGCCTCTTTAATATTCTTTACAGGTGGAGATCAACTAAGAATTACAAGCTTAGTAGGGGGATCACCTATTTATGATGCGTTAAAAGAGGTAGAAGAAAAGGGAATATATATAGTTGGGACATCTGCTGGAGCATCAGTTATGAGTGATACTATGATTGTAGAGGGGGAAGATGAAGAAGCTCCGAGAAAATGTACATTAAAGATGTCACCAGGTTTTGGTTTTATTAAAAATGTTATTATTGATCAGCACTTTGCACAAAGGGGAAGAATAGGAAGGTTATTGACAGGAATAGCGCAAAATCCTGAAGTATTAGGGATTGGGATTGATGAAAATACTGCAATTATTGTTAATAAGAATGGCATAGTAGAAGTGATAGGTGAAGGTGCAGTATATTTTATAGATGGAAGTGGAATATCATATACGAATGTTTCAGAACAACATTCAGATGAAGTTTTAAGTATATACAATGTTAAACTTCATGTACTTAGAGAAGGAAACAAATTTAGTCTTATTGGAAAAGCACCTTTTGAGGAGGATAAAACTAACTATGAAGATAATTAAAGAGGGAGTTTTTGAGGGACGAAATATATATTCTCATAAGAAATGTATTAGGTTGGATGTAGACTTATGTGGTTATTCAGAAACGCCAAGTAAAGATATACCAGGGTTTAATGCAGGATTATTAAATTTCGTTCCAGAACTAAAATCTCATAGATGTGGAATAGATGAAGATGGGGGATTTGTAAAAAGATTAAATGAAGGAACATATTTAGCACATATATGTGAACATATTATAATTGCCATACAGAATAAACTTGGCTTAGATGTTTCCTATGGGAAGTCAAGGGAAATAGAGGGAGATTTATATTATATTATTTTTCAATATGAATACAGATCAACAGCCATAGAAACAGCAAGACTAGCATTAGATATAATAAATTCACTTATTAGCAATGAAAGTATAAATTATGAGGGTAGAATTAAATTATTAGAAGACATACTAAATAAAGAAAGTATAGGTCCTAGTACGCAAGCAATTAGAGACGCGGCATTAAGATATGGATTGCCAGTATTTGAGCTGGGAGATAGTGGATTATATCAGATTGGATATGGTAAACAAGGAAGGGTTATAGAGGCAACTATAGGGGCAACAACAAGTTGTGTAGCAACAGATATAGCATCAGATAAAGTATTAACTAAGGAACTTTTAATGAGTCAAGGTATCCCTGTAGCAAAAGGTGGAAGAGTATGCAATATAATAAACCTTCTCAAAGAAGGAGAACAAATAGGATATCCATTAGTTCTTAAACCTAGGTATGGAAGCAAAGGTGAAGGAGTTGTTATAAACATTTCATCTGAAAAGGATTTAGTAAGAATCTATAATAATTTAAAAGGTAAATATAAGGATTTGATGATAGAACAATATCTTCAAGGCAATGATTATAGGGTTTGTGTAGTTGGGTATGAAGTTGTAGCTGCTTCTTTAAGAATGCCCCCGGTTGTAGTTGGAGATGGAGTTAGTAATTTAAAAGAGCTAATTAGAAGATTAAATAATAATCCAATAAGGGGATATAATCATGAAAAGCCTCTAACTAAGGTGAAAATAGATGATGAGTTATTAGAGTGTGTAGAAAAGTCAGGAAAGAGTTTACTTACAATTCCAGAAGAAGGAGAGAAGATACTCTTAAGACATAATGCTAATTTATCTACTGGGGGTATAGCTGTAGATTGTACAGATGAAATTTGTGAAGAAAATAAAGAAATATGTATAAGGGCAGCTAAGACTATTGGATTGGATATTTGTGGGATAGATATAAAGATAGATGATATAAGCAAATCTATATATGATCAGAATGGGGGAGTTATGGAGGTTAATGCAGCACCAGGAATAAGGATGCATCAATATCCAAGTTTAGGGAAAAGTAGAGAGGTTGGAGAAGCAATTTTAAACCTACAATATAATGGTACGCCCGTAAATATACCGCTAATATCTATAACAGGGACGAATGGGAAAACTACAACAACCCGGTTAACATCACATGTATTAAGAACAATGGGTTATAATGTTGGGATGACATCAACAGATGGTATATTTATTGATGGTAAATGTATTGATAATGGTGACGATACCGGATATTATAGTGCAAAAACAGTTCTATTAAATAGGGATGTTGAAGTTGCAGTATTAGAAACAGCAAGAGGAGGATTAATAAGACGAGGGTTAGCTTATGATTCGGCTGATGTTGCTGTAATAACAAATATTACTGAGGATCATATTGGAGTAGATCAAGTAAATACAATGGAAGAATTGGCATTCGTAAAATCACTAGTAGGTGAAGCTGTAAAAGAAGATGGATATGTTGTAATGAATGCTGATGATGAGTGGAGTATAAAAATTATAGATAGAATAAAAGCTAAGAAAATATTATTTTCAATGTCAAAAGAAAATGAGCTTATTCAAAAGAATATAGTTGAAGGTGGAATATCAGTATATATTGAAAAAGATGCTTTGTGGGTAAGCAATGAAAAAAGAGAGTATAAAATTCTAGATATTAGAAATATACCAATAGCATTAGATGGTATATTAGAATTTAATATAGAAAATGCTATGGCAGCCTGTGGGGCATTGATAGGATTAGGAATAGACTATTGTATGATAGCCAAAGGATTTAATAGTTTTAAGCCTAATATGGAGTGTAACTCTGGAAGATTTAATATGTATGATCTGAATGGAGTAAAGATAGTACTTGATTACGGTCATAATATAGAAGGATATAGAGTGGTATTAGATTCCTTATCGAAACTTAAGCAAGAGAAGGTTATTGGAGTAATAGGTGTTCCTGGAGACAGAAAAGACGAAATGATATTAAAAATAGGATCTATGTGTAGTAGTGTTATGGATACTATTTACATAAAGGAAGATAAGAGCAGAAGAGGTAGAAAGCCAGGCGAAGTTGCAGAATTGTTGGAAAAAGGGATAAGAAATGTTAATAATAAAAACAAATCTAAGGTGGTCTTAGATGAGTGTGATGCATTTAGGGAAGCAATAAATAACTCATCTTCCGGAGATATTATAATTGTATTTTATGAATGTCTAGAACCATTATTAGACATAATAAAAGAATATAATTCTATAGACAATAATCTAAACCTAGCAAATTTATAAAATAAAGGCTGATGCTAATGCATTAGAACACCTAAAATGAAATAATGGAATGTTTGTCCAAAGCTGATATTAATGATAATCTCTTAATCAATAGAGTGATTAAGAGAAAAAGTGTTAATATCGGCTTTTTTATTATATCTAGAATAATAAATAAAGATATTAACTTTTTATGAATAATTAATCTTTAAAAACAAAATATGTCCCAGTTTTTTACTATGGAATAACTATATTCTTTTTTATTAGGAGGTACTAATTGAGGTTAGATAAGGCTAGAGTTAAGGAGTTGTATTTAAAAGGTTATAAATATAATGTAATATCTAAAATTTTAAAAGCAAATGAAGAAACAGTTCGTAAGTGTATACAAAGAAATTTTGGAGGCTTAAAACAAACACATGATAAAAACAATTTATTGTTAAGGTTTGAAGCAAAAGAAATAAACAAGGCTATAAATTATGAAGGTACTAAGTTTATGAGTAATAAATCAATAGTATTAAATAATCCTTCTGCATACGGGAGTAATGCTAAGGGTGATTTAGTATTAAAAAAGGACAAGTGTTTTTATGGAGAAAGTGAAAATATTGAATTATGAATATAATCCTTATTTTTTATCCAAGATACAACCGCAAGGTGGTATAAGTTTTGAGGATAACATAATTAAAAAAGGTGATGGGTACGAAGTTGTATTGCACTTATATGATTATCCAACAGAAGTAGAAGAATTTTGGTTAAATTCAGTTATGAATATAAAAAATACAATTGTAACTATGGATGTAGGGGAAGCAACAAAAGGAGATACACTAAAAAAACTTGAGAAATCTTTAAGAGAGCAAGAGTCAAGATATTATGAAAGTATGGAGTATAAAGATAAGTTAATGGCTAAAGATGAATTCAATAAGCTTATTGAATTACAAGAGGAAGTTGTTAAATATGGTGAAGTATTAAAAGTTATTCATTTAAGAATTTACGTTGCAGATAGAACAAGAGCTGGTTTAGAAAAAAAGGTTGGTGATATACTAGAAGAATTAGAAAATTTAAATTATCGCGGAGCAATACTTCTTAATGAGCAGGAGCATGAGTGGAAAGCTTTGTTTGATAATTATAGCAATCAAGCGAAGTATGAAAATAAGAGAGAAGGTAAGGGATTGCCTTCATTAAGTTTAGGTGCTGGATTTCCATTTAACTATACTAATATTAATGATCCTTTAGGGTCATTTCTAGGTACAACATTTACTGGGGGAAGTGTTCTTTTTGATTTATTTCATAAGGATAAGAAAAGAAAGTCATATAATGCATTACTAACTGGAACAACAGGAGCAGGTAAATCTACTGCATTAAAAAAGTTAATATATAATAATTATTTAATTGGAAATAAGGTAAGAGTAATTGATAAGTCTGGAGAGTTTAGGACGTTAATTTTAAAGTGTGGAGGTAAGGTAGTTTCTTTAGATGGTTCAAGTGGTATTATTAATCCACTTCACATATATCCTACAGTAATAGATGAAGAAAGTAATGAGATTCTCGATGAACAATGTTATACAGTCCATATGAGCAAATTATCAATGCTTTATAGTTCATTATCTAAAAATAAAGATAATGATATAGATGAGTTTGATAGGATTGTTAGAAAATTCTATATTAGTTATGGTATAGATATAGATAAATGTACTCAATATAATGCTAATGAGTATCCGATAATGAGTGAATTATTAGAGTACTCTAAGAATGAACTTTACTCAAATGTAGAAGAAGAAATAGTTAGGGAAAACTTAACTACAGGTAAAATTAATAGGTTAGAAAGTATAATACTTACTATAGAAAAGCTAGTATTTACATATGGTAAATTATTTAATGGTCATTCAACTATTGATGATTTATCTGATGAGCAATTAATTTCTTATGAGGTAGGAACATTACATCAATATGAGACTCAAATATTTATGACTCAAATATTTAGCGTTTTAACTTCGATATGGGGACAAGCTACTCAACATGGTAAAAGAGAGAAGATGGAGTATGAGGAGCATGGAAAAGATATTGAGGATGTAGTTAAGTTTTTAGTTGTTATAGATGAAGCACATAATTATATTAATTCTAATAATATTGATGGAATTAGATATATATTACAGATGGAAAGAGAAGATAGAAAATATTTTGGGGCAGTCTTATTAGCTAATCAATCTATTAAGGACTATGTTCCCCAAGATGCTAAGTCAGAAGCAGTTGAAGAATTAAAAAAGCTATTTGAATTAACGCAGTATAAATTCATAATGCAACAGGACGCTAATGCTATAGAAGCTATTAAGAAGATATTTGACGGAAGGTTAACGGAAAGTGAAATAGAAATGATACCGAATCTCGAAGAAGGGGAATGTATACTATCTATAATGGGTATGAAAAATATATCAATGCAAATAGAGATAACAGAAGAAGAAAGAAGGATATTTAAGGGTGGAAGATAAAGTGAATAAGAGGGTACTAACTTTAACGTTAAGTGGAATTCTTATTTTTATAATTTTTATATCCTTTATACCTAATAAAAATGAAAAAGATGATTCGTATGATACTAATAAAATCACGTTTGCGGAGAATCCTAGCAGTAATATAAACGAAAACACTCCTGGTGTAAAAGAAGAGAAATATACAGTAGATGATTTGGAAAATACCAAGAAAATGGCTTTGGAATTTTCAAAGAGTATTTATTCTATCGAATCAACTGATCCCTTAAAATATTTGGGGGATATAACCAATTATACTACTAAACCTTTGGGTGAAAGAATATTACAGATAGCTAAGGAAGACCTAAAAGAAGTATACAAAAGAATAGTAACAGCAGTAAATATTATTGAGCCTAAATATGAGGAAGAAGATAAGTCACTATTATGGAGTTTAGAGTTAATGTCAAATATTTATAATGAAAAAGGAGAATTAGTGGGAGAAGAAAAAGCAGCTTTTTTCGTGGTATTTATGAAAGAAGGTAGCGACTACAAAATTTCTGAATACTCACTAACAAAATATCCAAAGAATAACGGGAATTAACTAGGGTGAATTGTTAAAGTAAATTTAAGTACAAAATATGCTAAATGTTTAAGGATTAGATTAAGAAAACTTAATCTAGTCTTTTTTTATTGAAGTTGGTGAAGAAAGATGGATGAGAATAAAGAAAAGAAGAACTTATTAAAAAAGGCTTTAAAGAAGAAAATGAAAAAGAAGTTGTTAGCTTTTATGGGGATATCCAACTTTGGATTGATAGTTTGTGCGGTGGTGATATTCGCTCTATTTGTAATGTTAGTTCAGAATGATACAAGTGAAGCACCAGACATTAGTGATATAGGAGCGATGGGAGTACCGACAGAATTTGTGCCGTATTTTAATGAAGCGTCGGAGATATTCAATATACCTAATTGGATACTTGCGGCGGTAGCAAAACAGGAAAGTGGTTTTGATCCAAACGCTTCATTTGGTGGTGCATATGGAATAATGCAGATACAAAAATATGATAGTGCAACAGGGGAGGACTTGTGGCGATATTTAATGGACTTAGGTTTGGGTGAGATATATAAGAAGAACGGTTATACATTTTCTAATACAGAAGATATGTGGAACCTATATCTAAAAGATTCAAAAGTGCAGATAATAGCTGGTTCATATGAGATAAGATATTATGCTAATTATGTTTTATATAAGAAAGGAAAAACAGTAAACCTTAATTACAATAGTAATGAAAATATGGATTTAATTAATTGGAAGGCAGATGAAGATAATCAAGAATTTAGAGAACTTTTAAGAAGAACTTTTGCTTGTTATAATGGTGGTCCTTATTATGGAATGAATATTAATTTAGATTCAGCACAGTTTGATTATCCTAATAAGGTTTTTAAATATGCTATGGAATTTAGAAGTTCTGGAATAGATTCGAATGCTAATGAAATAGTAGAAAATGCAATAAAAGCAGGTGAAAGATGGATGGGAAGACCTTATTTATGGGGAGGTGGGAGAACTCAGTATGATGTAGATAATGGTATATTTGATTGTAGTTCATTTATTCATTATATGTATGCGAGTGCAGGTCTTCAACTTGGAGCAAGAGAAAGTGTAGTTACTTTTTCACTTGTAAATATGGGTAAAGCAGTACCAAGTAGTAATATGAAAAGAGGAGATTTGATTTTCTTTGATACTTACACAACTAATGGTCATGTTGGAGTTTATTTAGGAAATGGAGACTTTATTCATTGTGGTACAAGCAGTGGAGTTACAGTTTCAAGCTTGAATTCATGTTATTATAAGAATGTTTTTAATGGGACAGTTAGAAGAGTAGTAGATGAAAAATAGTTGCATATAGATAGAATAGTGTCCCCAGGGGACATTTTTTATTTTATTTTAATAGTGTGAGAAGGTGATTAAGTTGAAAGAAAAGATAGAAAGTATACTGAAAAGTAAATTTAAAAAGTTGGGTGATAAAGAAAAAAAAGAGAAAGAAAAAAGATGTAACTATAAGTCAAGAAAATATAATATTGCATTAACAATTATAGTTTGTGGATATGTCTTTTTCTTTCTATCAAATAGTATTTTCAATTCGGAAGGTGATATTATGTCCACATCTTTTGATAAAGCAGTAGCTATGAATAACTATAAAGTTACTATGAAGAGTTCAACGTATAGTAATACAAATAATATTTTGGAAGTTAATTTTCAGCTTGAGAAAACTAATTTAACTTTTGATAAAGAGCTATTGTTAGAAGTTAAGGAAAGAAAGAAACCTAATGAAAAATTAAAGGCAAAGCTGATTAATTTAAACGGTAAAGATTATACTGTAGTAGTTAATCTGCCAAAGGAATGGACAACTGTTTTATTAACATTTACTGAGGATAATGAAATAAAAACAAGTACAAAGTTCTATGTTGATAGAAGAGAAAGCATTGAGGATTCTACACTTAAAGAAAAGAGCAGAAGGGAGTACCTATTACAAACTGTGGACAAAGAACTTGATGAAGTTAATGGCAAGATAGTTCAATCAGAAGATGAAATTATAGTTCAAAATAAGAAAATAGAACAGATTAAATTAGAAATAACTAGGTTGGAAGGTGAAAGAAAGTATCTTACTGAAAGTGAATTATTAGATATTAATTCAAAGATAGAAAGTCTTTATAGTGATAAAGTTGAAACAGAAAAAACAATAATGCAGTTAGAAGATAAAAGAAGAGAGATGAATAGTAAATTAGAAAAGTTGGAAGTTAAAAGAAGTGATTATGATAAAATGAATGATTAAAAAAAGTGGGTTTCAAGTGGGATTATAAGTGGGAAAAAGATGGGACTATGAATGAAAATGTGATATCACGTTAATGCTAGGCTTTGCCTAGCCTATCATATAATATGATAGCAGATTCCCCTTATGCTCTTCAAAAAATATTGGAGTGAAACTGCAATATAAGATTCTACTAAGGAGGAGAAAAAGATGGATGTATTAGTTAGAAACATATCACCTAAAGTTGTTAAGACATTAGATGAGTTATCAAAGAAAAAAGGATATAAAAGTAGAGAAGAATTTCTAAGAAGTCACCTTGAAAATATAACTGCACTTAGTGAGTTTAAAACATTTGAGAATAAATATGAAAAGTTAATAAATATAACAATGGCTACTATTCAAAAGAATACTGAAGTTATGGGTAAATTTATTGATGAAAATTTAATAGATGTTTAGGAGTAATGATATATGGCGTATGAGAATAAAAAAAGAAAGCACTATACTATCTCTACAAAATCTATAGATTATATATTAGAAGTAAAGAAAAATAGAATATGTAAATCTGAAAGTGAAGCATTAGAATTCGTATTAAAGGAGCATAAAGAAAAATCAGATACCACTACAGAATTAATGATAAAAATTATTGCTAAAGAAGTAGCAAAATCATTAAAATATGATATTGAAAAAATGAATAGAGGAATAAATTATTCAGATAAAAATATCCAAGTCATTATAGAAATGCTAAATGGTTTATTTATTAAAAATAATGTTGGAGATATATTAGGGACGGATATTTTAAAAGCAGAAGGGCTAGAGATAGCAGAGAAAACAGTAAAGAAAAGATTGGTTAAAAGTAGGGTAAGGAAATTAGATAATGAGTAATGGAAATACACCATCTATAGTTATGGTTTGTGAATTTGAAAAGAATAATTTTAAAGATTATGGAGGATATGTTGACTATATAGATAGGGAAGAAACTCATAATGAGTTAAATATTAAATCAACTAATTATAGTGAGTACCTAGAATATATGGATAGTGTAAATCGTAAAAAAGAAATGGATAGAACTACAGTAAGACTATTTACAGAAGATAAAGATAGTCTGTCAAAAGAAGAGAAAGAAAGTTTAAAAGATGTTTATAGACAGGCACAAGAAAAAGGGAGTTATTTATGGAAAGATGTATATAGCTTTGATAATGACTGGCTTATAGAAAGTGGACTATACAATAATGAGACTAAGTCACTTAATGAAGGAGCAATTAGAGAAGCAATTCGAAATTCAATTGCATTGAGGGTTAAAGAAGAGAACCTTAATATGGCTGTTTGGTCTGCTGATATTCATTATAATACGGATAATATTCATGTCCATACTTCTTTAGTTGAATTAGAGCCAACTAAAGATCGTGGCAAAGTAAAACCACAGACTTTAGGAAAAATGAAAAGTAAATTTATTAACACTTTAGTTAATAGGCAAAAAGAGTTCGATAAGATTAATAATCTTGTTAGAGAAAGTATTGTACACAAAAAGAAAGATGTTAATACATTTAAGGATAGGGATATGAAGAAACAGTTTATTGAAATTATAAAGCTTCTTCCAGAAGATTTAAGTAAGTGGCAATATGGATATAGTTCAATAAATGAAGCAAAACCATTAATAGATAAGCTGAGTAAATACTATATAGATAATTATTGTAAAGAAAGTTTTAAAGAGTTAAATGATGTATTGGATGAAGAATGTGAAGAATTTAAGCGAAGATATGGAGAAGGTAAAAAAGAGAAATATAAGGATTATAAAGTAAATAAAATAGATGAACTTTATAAAAGAATGGGAAACACATTTTTAAAAGAAATGAGAGATTATGCTAAGGAAGAAAAGAAAAAAGTAAAATTGATTGAGAGGGGTGATATAGAAAAGAAAAGTAATAGCCCAATAAGAATTAACATTAACAAAAAACAAATTAATGATATTAAAAGGGGGTTTAGAAATGAGTTAGAACATATGAAAAACAAGAGAGTTTATAGAGAGTTGCAGAAAGAAATAGAAGCTGAGAAAGAAGATATAGAATATTAATAATAACTAAAAAGTATTCATTCGGAGAGAACTTGTATTGGAATAATAAAAGGAGGTAATAGTGATGTCATGGATTGATGATATAAAAGATGGAGCATTTAAATTTTTATTTAAGGGAAAGGCAAATGAAATTGAGGAGTTAAATATAAAAATATTAGAAGATTCACAAAGAATAAGGGATTTAAAAGAAGAGAATTTAGAATATAGGTATGATATTGATACTCTTGAGAGAGAGAATGAAGGATATAGAGTTAATGAAAATTATATTAAAAAGGGAGCAGAGTTAGAATTTAATCAGCTAAGTGATGAACGAAAAGATGAATTCATAAGAGAGTTGGTAGACATAGAAAATGGAGACTGGAAATATATAAAGACTATAGAAAATGTATCTAGAATATCAAAAACAGACTTATATGACTCTATTATTGCAGGAGATATGAATTATTCGCAAAGGGACAATATTTATGAGATGAATACATCAGAAACAATTTCTGCATATAGAAAGGAAAGTTTAATATCTAAAGAAGTTTGGGATGAAATTAATACTAAATTCGTGGGGGAAATGACCTATGAATATGGTAAAGAAGTGAATCGAGTAGGGAAAAAATATAGTAAAAAGTCAAATATAGATAATTCAAAAAAGGAAAGGGTAAGGGATATTAATTATGATTTTTTATCTAATGAATATGATAATCTTCAAAAGAAATTTTTAGATACTTATAATGAATTAAATGAATATAAGAATATAAACTATGCACTTTTAGATGAATTAAATGCTTATAGAGAAAAAGAGGTTAGTATTGGAAATGAAGAAGAAATTGATATAAAAAAAGAGCGTATAATAACAGAAAATCTAAATTTAGAAGATGGTTCTTTCATAGGGAAAGGAACATCTTTTTTTATTGAAGGATTTGAAGATGGTAAATATAATATTCATTTTGCTAATAATTCAAATAATAAATATCATAATGAACTTGGAGATAATTATTTATTTAATTCTAAAGAGCTTAGTGATTTTTCTAAGGAAGTGTGGAATTTATCTATTACAGAAAACTTAACCCAATATGATTTAAACAATATTTTAGATTTGGAATTAAAAGAATTTAATGAGTTAGTTCAAGCTTTAATTCCTGAAGATGATATAAAGTTTATGGAAAAGAGAAATCTAAACATATCTTCATATACTCAAGAATATTTAAATCAAGCTAAAGAGCATGATTTTGAAAAAGAAGATTTTAAAAGTTTCCATAGTTACCTAGATAGAGAAATTATGGGGATAATGGAAGATGAGTATGATAGATATAATGAAAAAACATATATGGAAAGATATGAAGATATGGTTCTTGGAAAGTCAAACAATATTAAATCCAATGATAAAGATAACTCTTTATCATTGGATAACATAAGTATAAATACAGAAATAACAAATAATAGAGAAAAAGAACAATTTTTAGACTTAAATAAAGAAGAATTAGCTAAGATATATGAAAGGCAAATGACAGAAGAAGAAAAAGTTTTTGTCGAGAAACAAAGATTAAAATTAAGTGATGTTGTAGAAGATTTTAAAGAAGTTTTAGAAGAATTTGATATAGAGAAGTTTTCTTTTAAAGATTATTTAGTAGAAACAATAGGTACTTATAATGAAATGTTTAGGACAAGGAAAGAAATTACAATAGATAATAATATAGGGATTGAATTAGATATATTTAAATCTAAAAATAATGAATTAGAAATGGAGTAGTTAAGTATTATGAATGATGAAAATTTATTAATGGTTTTAGAAATTAAAGATGACCATATAATTGGAATTAAAGTTAATGAAAAAGATAAGCTTAAAGTAAAGGCTAGTAAGGAATTTATAGATGAGTTAAAGTTATCTTTTAATGAAGATGAAACATATTTAATTCCTTTTGATGAAGGAACTATGACAGTAATATAATTTATATGAGTACCAGGATAACTAAAAGTCCTGGTGCTTTATTTTTAGGAGGAATAAAATGAGCAATCCCAATAAATATAAAACAAAATCATTTGAGGAAAAGAAAAAAGAAGTAGATCAACTCATAGAATCGGCAGAAAAGAAATTAGAAGGTTATTTTGTAAGTGAAGAAAGTATAAAAGAATGTTTAAAATATATGAGTAAATTTTATAACTATTCACTTAATAATGCTATGCTGATAGATAATCAATTTAATGGAGCATTGGCAGTAGGAAGTTATGAATTTTGGAAGAAACAAGGATATTCAGTGAAAAAAGGTGAGAAAGGAATTAAAATATTAGTACCTATAAAATCAAAGCCTAAATTTATACGAAATAATAAAGACTTAGTAGAAGTAATAAAAGCAACCGAAAAAGAAAAAGAAAGTATTAAAAATGGAGAAATTAAAATTATACAAGGTACTTACTTTAAATTAGGGAATGTATTTGATATAAGTCAGACAACAGCGAAGGTTAGTGACCTTCCAGAGATATTCCCCAATAAGTGGATTGAGGGAGAAGTTGAAAACTATAAATTTATATATAAGGGTATGGAAGCGGTAGCTAAAAGTATAGGAGTAGAAATTCTAAAACCGGATTATGAACTTGGTGTAGTAAAAGGAGTAAGTTTACCATATTCAAATGAAGTAATGACTAATAGTAGAAATAGTGAACTGCAAAATATGAAAACATTATTACATGAATTGACTCATTCAAAACTTCATAATAAAGAGACAAGAGATAACTATACTACTAGCGAAAAAGAGTTTCAAGCCGAAATGGCTGCATATACTATATGCTCCTATTTCGGGCTTGATACGAGTGATTATTCACTACAATATTTACATAGTTGGACTAAAGGAAGGGAGTTTGAGGATAAGCAAAAGCTTTTAAAAGAAGTTAAAGAAATATCAGTTAATTACATTAACATAATAGAGAGGGAAGTTTTAAAAGAAGTATCGCAAGAACTTCAATTCTATGGTGATGAACTAGCGTATGGAAGTGCTAGAGAAGGCATTAAACTTTATAATGAAATAAAGAAGAATGAAAGAGAAGACTTAGACAAGGATAATAATAAGTCTTCTTTTTGTTATGAAAATAGTATTAATTTGGATGATAGTTATAAAAAATACGAATCTATTTTGAATGTAGTAAGCAATAGAAATACAAAAGAGGAAAGAGGATTTGAAATCGAAGCATAGGAAAGAATAGGCAGAAAAAATCTGCCTATTTGTAAATAGGGTTAGTGAGGTGGATTTTTTTGGGAATAAATGTAAATAGGATAAAAAAGGCAGATGTTTATAAATTAGTTAGGGAGTTTGAACGGTTTTTATATCTTCTTGAGGGAACTTGTATACAAAGCCAAAATAAATATATTTTAAGAGAAATTGAAAAGCAAAAGGAGATAATAGAGCTATTAATTCCGGAATTTAAACCAAGTCTTTACGAGGAATATTCTATAAGAGTTAAGAATGAATATAGAATTATGATAGTTGCTAGAAAAGAATATGAGAGAGTAGTGAGGGAACATTGTACTCCGGACACTATAGCTTGTGCTAAGGAAGAGTATAGAAAATTAGCAGAGCAGTATGAGAAATCTAAGGCTTATAGAGAAAGATTAAAAAGTGAATTAAGTAAGGTATGATAAGCACTATGTAATGGTGCTTATTTACTATGTTTATGAGTATAGCTAATAAAATTAAATTAAGATAAAGACTTATACAGCAGGTGGTTAAAGGAATAACACTATAAAAAACTTATCGATTCACTACCGATATAATATCCGTTAGAAGGGTATTACTTTTCTTAGACGTTACTGTTATAAATGATGTATAATGGTGGTGTGCCTGTCCTAGCGTGATTAACGAGGGGGATACAACAAGTTAGATGGTACTATACTTGATAATACTAGACCTAAGCAAGTCCGAGTTGTATAGTGTAAACTGGGTAATTTAAATTACTCTCCTAAAGAAAACAAATATTTTTTATTTGTCCCATAGGGGGGAGTGGATTGACTAACGCTATAAGAATAGCTTTAGGAGGGATATAAGCTATTGGTAAGGAGTTACTAATCAGTTTACTTGAAAGTTCACTTGGGGTAATTAAAATAATTCTAAAGTTAAATTATATGAATATAGCAAAGTATATTAAAGCAAATGGAAGATACATAAGGTTTAAAAGGTATAAGTATTATAAAAATATGCTATTATATGAAATAAGAGAGTGATGGGGGAGAGAAAATGAAATTTTTAATTTTCATAATTTTAATAGCTATAATAATATTTTTACAAGGAAAAGTGGTAAATTAAGTTTGACTAAATATAGAATTAATAACAGACTTAATGCATTGGAGAATAAAGATAATATATATGAACCTGATAAAAGAACACTTTAAGAAAAGTTAAATGGAAAAACAATAAGTGCTGAGGGGTATTGTATAAAAGAGAAACGCTTTTGGGATAGTGAATCATAAAAAATTATTTTTGAAAGGGTAGCTAGAAATTTATCTAGAGAATTCGTAATAATACCGCACATATACCTAAAAGAAATATTTGAGCATAAGTTTGATGAAAAAGGAGGCTTCAAGAATCCTCCATATTACCAGATTGATATGCTAATTTGTTTAAAGGAATATATGACACCACAAATGGGAGTTGAATTTGATGGAGAAGATCATAAAAAAGAAGGGAAAATTTTAAGAGACATCCTTAAGAATCCATTATTTAAAATGGCGAAGTTACCTTTTGTAAGAGTGTATTATAAAGATATTGATGAAAGAAAAATATATAATTTTATCAAAAAAGAATTTCAGGTTGAAAAGTTATGTAAAAAATGTGGTTCTCCAATGATAATAAGGAATGGTATGTATGGCGATCTTTATGTAAACTTAATGAAAGTTCCCACCCCCTGGAAATAATTAAGGTGATAAGTTATTACAAGAAGGAATTTTTTATGCCAGGAACGCCGAAAGAATTATTAAGAGAACATATAAAGAATCAAAATTTTACAAGTATAAGTGATATTCTAAATGCCTTAAAAGAAATGTTTAGAGATGTATTACAAGAGTAATTAGAAGCTGAAATAGGTGATGATTCAAGATATGGTATCGGGGTTGTATGATTTATTTATTAAAAAAGAGGTGAAAAAAGTTAATAAATCAATAAAAATCAGATCAATACCAACTAATCAGCAAGAATTATTAATATTTAAACCAATAGGTTGTAGTAGGCTTACCTGTAATTTGGCATTGAATAGATTTAATGAATTATACCACTAGGGTATCAAAAATATTATTTCTAATATAAGAAAAATGTTTACCAAACTTAAAAAACAAGAAGATTTTATATATCTGATTTATGTATGACGATTTTAAGAAATATATGGATTCAAAATAACGCTAATAGGAAAGTTATAATAATAAAAAATGAGAAAAGTATATAAATTATAAAAGGAGCTTAAGATACCATGAAAGTAAATATATTAATTGTAGAAGATGAGGAAGCTATAAGGGAAGGTTTAAGTGAATATTTATCTGAAGCTGGATACTCTGTAACAGAGGCTTGTGATGGAGAAGAGGGAATTAATCTATTTAATGAAAAGAGCTTTAATTTAGTAATTTTAGATATAATGTTACCTAAGAAAAATGGATTTATTGTGTTAAATAAAATAAGGGAAACCAGTAAGGTACCAGTAATGATGTTAACTGCTATGAGTGATGACTACACACAAATAATGAGTTTTGATGAAAAGGCTGACGATTATATAACTAAGCCTTTTTCAGTTGTAGTTCTTCATAAGAGGATAGAAGCACTCTTAAGAAGATTAAATGAAGAACAAGAAATAGGTAAATGGGTATATGAAGATATAGAAGTAGATTTCTTAGGATTTTCTGCAAAGAAAAATAATGAATTTATAAACTTAAGGCCTAAGGAAATTCAATTGTTAGAGTTACTTATAAAAAATAAAAATAAGGTTTTAACTAGGAATCAAGTATTAGATATACTTTGGGATATAAATGAAACCCCAAGTGATCGTGTTATTGATGTGTACATTAAGAATTTAAGAAAAAAACTATCCTTAAACTGTATTGTAACTGTAAAAGGTATAGGATATAAATTCGAGGTATGATTATGGGCAATTTAAAGTTATTTCCTAAAACATATATTTTTACGATGATACTTATGAGTATGATCATTATTGTATCACACACCTTACTTTACATGCTGTTACCAACACTTTACAATAACAAAAAGCAAAAGGAATTAGCTAATATAAGTGAAGGATTAGTTAAACAATTAAAAGGTGAAAATAGTGAAGGTGCTATTGATATAGTTAATAATTTTGCAAAGAAATATAAATTAAACATTATTTTAACAATAGGTGGAAAAACAACTACTTATGAAGGAATAAATCAAGCTGATGTTTATATTGATACTGAAGAATTTAAATATAAAGATTTAATACTCCCGGATATTGGAGATAACATTATTGATAATGATTTAAATAGTTTATTTAATAATAACAATTTAAACAATCCAACTAACCTTATTGGTGATAATAGCAATTATTTTAAAATGAAAGGCCCATCAATATTTAGAAATGATGAATTTAAAAGTTTAAATGACATTGAGGGAGAAATTAAAATAATGATGAGTCTTCAATCTCTTAAGGAAGCAAGAAGTGTGGTTTTTATGATATTGCCATATTCAATAGGAATAAGCTTAGTTATTTCTATAATAGCATCATATCTTTATACTAAGATAATTACAGATCCTATAAGAAGAATTTGTGATACAACCAAAGGTATGGAAGCCTTGGATAAGGAAGCCTATTGTGTCGTTAATACTGGGGATGAAATGGAGATACTTGCAGAAAATATAAACTCCTTATATAGTACCTTATGGAATACTATTGATAACCTAGAAAGTGAAATTAAAAATGTAAGTGAATCAGAAAAGTTTAAGGTGGATTTTTTAAGAAGTGCTTCACATGAACTAAAAACCCCACTTATGAGTATTCATATAATGCTAGAAAATATGATATTAAATGTAGGAAAATATAAAAATCATGATATATATTTAAATAAATGCAAAGATGAAGTTGATAAATTAAGTAAAATGGTTCAAGATATATTAAATACATCAAGATTAAATACCTTTGATAAGCATATGAAATCTGCAGATACAAGTATAGGAGAATTATTAGAAGAGGCTATAGCTCCATATAAAGTTACAGCAAAATATAAATATATTAATATAAATGTTAATTATCCAAAGGAATTAAGCATACGCACTAACAAGGAATTATTAAGTAAAGCTTTATCAAATATTATTTCTAATGCAGTAAATTATACAGATTCAGGAGGAAATATAAATATATACTTTAATAAAAATTCATTAACTATAGAAAATGAATGTATACCAATTCCAAAGGAACATTTAGATAAAGTATTTGAGGCTTTTTATAGGGCAGAATTTGACAGAAATAGAAATACTGGGGGAAACGGATTAGGCTTATATATTGTTAAGCAAATATTAAACACATTAGATATAAAACATTCATTTGATGCAACTGAAAGAGGGATGAAATTCACTATAATTTTTAAAAAATATGATTAAATATAAATTTTATTATTCATTTTGTAAGTAGATATATGTAGTTAATTCTTAATTAAGGCAAGATTATATATATCTATTTTTTATTGATAAATTGATATAATACATATATGTAAGCATTTAATTTCATATTTATTTCATATAGCTTTTATATTATTTAAACATAAAGTGAAACTTAATTTAGATAAGGGCTAATCTTAAGTTTAGTTGAACTTATATAGAGTAGCAGCACTGCAAAAACGGTGGGGTTGAAGTTGATAGGAATAAGAATAACTATAAAAGCTAATGGAGGAGATAAAGTGGATGTAATAAAAAGAGCCTGGTTATATGTAACTAGAAAGAAAGGAAAAAGCTTAATAATGATGTTTGTATTACTAGCAGTAGCCACTTCAGTATTAAGTGGTATAGCAGTAAAAAAAGCAGCTAAAATATCAAATGAAAATTCTAGCAAGGATTTAGCTAATTTCTTTAATCTAAGAAGTCAAAATTTTGAAAATAGGGGAAGGCATCTTTCAAGGAAAGATCTAGAAGAGGTATTAAAAGTTAAAGAAATTAAGTCATATAATGCTACAATATCTGGGGCAGGTGGGAACATAGATGGGCTAAGGAAGGTAAAGCCATCCAAAGAGATACCATATAATTATGAAGGGGTAGAAAATACATTTGCTTTAGATGGCAATGATTATTCAGAATCAGATTTGAAGTTCACTAGTAGCATGATTAAATTAGTTGAAGGAAGACACATAATTACTGAAGATAAAAATAAAGTATTAATTCATAAAAGCTTAGCAGAACTTAATAATTTAAAAATAGGTGATAAATTAACTGTTAAAAGATCGTCTATAGATTATAATGTGGTTCATGGTAAAGGAAAAGAAGAAATGACCCTTGAAATTGTAGGGGTATTCGAAAGTGGAAGTAATGAAGATAGCGTGGGAAGTTCATTAGAAATAATAGAAAATAACTTATTAACTGATAATAAATCTATAGAAGAGTTTTATGGATTTGGGGAAAATGACAAGATATTTGATAAGGCAAGTTTTTATGCTGATAAAGATTCTGATTTAGATTCTGTTATAACTAAGGTGAAGAAATTACCTCTAAAGTGGGAGAACTTTAGGATAGAGAAAGGTAATGAGGTGTTTATGGCGTTATCTAAGTCCTTTGAAAAGATGGATAGCATTGTAAATATGGTGTTAATAGGAAGTATAATAATTAGTGCTATTGTTCTATCATTAATATTGACCTTTTGGATTCAAGGAAGAATTCATGAAACAGGAATACTATTATCTCTTGGGGTTTCAAAGTTTAAAATAATAGCACAATATATAATTGAAATATTGATGATTAGTGTATTAGCCTTTAGTATATCATATTTTTCAGGACAGATGATATCTCAAAAGGTTGGAGATTCAATAATAGAAAAGGCTGCAAATGAAACAGAGCAAAGTATAAAATATGGCGCTGGAATACCTCTTGGAAATGACCCTGAAAGTAATATGCTTACCCATACAACAAAGGATATAGAAGTTAAAATATCACCAGATGAGATGATATATGTATGGCTTATAGGATCTGGTATTATAATTGCTTCAGTATTTATATCTTCAGCTTCTATAATAAGATTAAAACCAAAAGAAATTTTATCTAAAATGAGTTAGGAGTGATATATATGTCGATTTTAGAGTTAAATAAAATTAATTATTCATATAACAATAAGAAAAATGTATTAAGGGATATAAATATAAAGTTTGAAGAGGGTAAATTTTATACGATATTGGGGATTTCAGGGGCAGGTAAAAGTACATTACTATCTTTATTAGCAGGGTTGGATGAGCCACAAAAGGGGGAAGTTTTATTTAAAGGTAATGATATAAAAGAAAGGGGATATGAATATCATAGAAAAAATAATATATCCTTAGTTTTTCAAAATTATAACTTAATAGATTACCTAACACCCCTAGAAAATATAAGGATAGTAAATCCTAAAGCTAGGGAAAAGGAGCTAGAAGCACTTGGACTAAAAGAGGAAGAAATAAATAGAAATGTACTTCAATTATCAGGAGGACAACAGCAACGTGTTGCAATTGCAAGGGCATTAGTTTCAGATGCACCTATAGTACTTGCAGATGAACCAACTGGAAATTTAGATAGCGATACAGCAGATGATATTATAAGGATATTAAAGACGAGTGCACATAATTATGGTAAATGTGTAATTGTTGTAACCCATAGTAAGGATATGGCTAAGGAAGCTGATGTAGTTTTAAGGTTAAAAGATAAGAAGTTAGTAGAAATTTAAATTAATAAGGGGTGGATAATTATGAAAAAGAATAATAAGGAAAGTAACCAAGTTATAAGCATATTATTATATGTTATTGCTTTTATTACAGCAGTATATACATTATTTACCATATATGCTTCACATGAATATATATCAAACTTAATAAGTACACAGGGATTAGTGGTAAGTGAACAGCTAGTAAATGTTATATCCTATTATATTAATGCATCTATGCCATATATATTTTATACTATAGCTACTTGGGGAATAGGGTATATAATATATAAGTTAGATAATATAAAAGTATATGAAGGAAATAAAGAAGATAAGGTAGTAAGGGGTTTTATTGACCCGAAAAGGGCTGAGCAGGATTTAGATTCATTTGCAAATACATTAAAAGTTAATAAAAATAATATAGAATAGTATTATTAATATAGTGGAGAAGTATTAAAAGAAGATATTCTTTTAATACTTCCTAACCTTTTGACCTTGTAGATTAAAGAGTTAGTTATTTTATATTTGTATGTTTTAATATTAAAGTTTTAGTAATTTAATCTTGAAGCTTATTATTGCCTAGCAACATAATATAGGGTAATTTACTTATATATAATGGGGAGAGATATAATTAGGGTGATATTTGTCATGGTAATGGAACCTTAAATAGTTGTCACCCTTATTAACAACTATGGTTAAAGCAATAGCTGATATTGATAACCAAAATGTTGTAGTGGTTATTTTATTAAGGATAACCAGGTTTTGGACACAATATGTAATTCATAAATAGTATTCACTATCCATTTATATTAAATAAAAGTGTCCCCTGGGGACACCTTTATTATTTGAAACTTTTAAGTAAATCTTTAAATATGGTAGAGGTAATTATAGCATTTTCAAGGTCTACTTTTATATCATCAGTAAAGTTAAGTTTTTTATCACTCATATATCTACTTTGTCGAGAAACTAAAAGAATAGCTTTTTTAGAATTATCGATAAGTTGTTTTAACTTTATATTTTCAGTCAATTCTTCAAGGTTTTCTTTAGGAGCATTAGCCTTTAGTTCTTTGATTTCGTTTTCGAGTTTTTTCTTCTCTTCATTAATGTTAATAAAGTTGTTTTTTATTTCTTCAATTTTCATAGAATATTTATTATCAAGTTCCTTTGTTAGTTCAACCCTTAATTGACCTCCAATTTGTGAGATTATTTCACCTTTTTCAAAATTAGATTTCATTAACTTTTCTTTCATTTCAGCATTAGAGGTCATTAAGTAACTTTTCATTTTAAGTTCTTCTTCCTTTAAAAGTTCAACGTTTTTCAATTCTTTCTTTAATGATAATGCTTCTTCTTTAGAAATAGGAATATTATTTTTAATGATGCTCAATATACCTTTTTGGCTTTCTTCACTTAATGTTGAAAACTCACTAGCGTTCGCAGTTGATAGATTACCTTGCTCAAGCAATTCTTTAAGTTCGGGAATAAGCTTATTATTAATTCTTTCGTATCTTCCAACCTGTGTTGGCGATAACTTTAAATCATTAGAGATTACATCTCTAATTTTTCCTATTTTTTCACCGTTAGCTTTTTTAGCTTTATAAAGTTCCGATAATCTTTCAACCTGTTTAAGCTTTTCATTTTCGGATAATTCTCTAGTTTGTGCATTTGCCTGAATAAGTACTATTTCAGCATCTACATCATTAAGAGAGATTACTTTACAAGGAACATTAATAAATTGAGTATTTCCTTCTGTAACTAATCTAGTTAATGCAGTAAATCTTCTTTCACCACTAATTATTTCATATGTTCCATTCTTTGTAGGTCTTACAACTAAATTATGATTAAGTCCATTAATTCTAATATCTTCTGATAAATCATCTATATCTATAATTTCATAGAAGTTCTTTTCGCTTCTTTGAATTTTATTTATATCTATATATTCTAACTTGAAGCTTTCTTTGGCTTCAAGTTCAGTAACTTTCTTAACATTTTTAGATATTCCATTTAACATACCTTCACTTATTGAAAATTTATTAGCCATATTAGAATACCTCCTTACATAATTCTTTATAATTTTGACTTGCCTTAGCTTTGCTTGATGAGAATACAACAGGGCTTTCATTAAATGTACTTTCTACCACTTTAATGTTTTGTTTAATAGTAGCCTTGAACATTTTATCTCTTAATAGTTCTTTAAGGCTTTGTTTAATTACTTTATTTACAGTAGTAGCACTATCCATTGTTATAAAACAACCTTTGAACTCTAGCTTTGGATTAAGTTCCTCTCTGATTTCATCAATACTATCTAATAAGTATTCAAGCCCATCAAGAGCGAATTTATCTATTTTTATAGGAACTATAACTTCATCAGTGGCACATAGAGCATTAACAGTTATCATATTAAGAGCAGGAGGGCAATCTAAAATACAGTAGTCATATCCTTCAACATTTTTAAGTGCTTTTGAAAGTCTATTTTGTTGACTTTTGCTAACATCAAGAAGTATCTTTCTTTCAGCAAATGCAAGTGATACATTAGATGGGATAATATCAATATTATCAAAGTCGGTAGATTTGATAACTTTTTTAATGTCTAAGTCCTTTTCAAGTAAAATATCAGATATTGTCAAATCATCCATACTATATGCCTTAAATAGCTTTGTAAGGTTACTTTGAGGGTCAAGGTCTATTAACAATACCTTCTTACCTTCTTGGCTTAATACAGCCCCTAAATTAGCAGTTGATGTTGTTTTAGCTACGCCACCTTTTATATTAAATACGCTTACATTTTTCATAATAAAATTCCTTCTTTCTTATATTTATAGTTATGTAAAATAATTAATGTTGTTTTATTTAGATGTCCCTTTTAGGGACACCTAAAGACTATTTAGTTAATAATAAATAACAAGTTATTAAGTTAATAATTAAGGTTAGTGAAGATGTTGCAAGTAGTAGTTTCTCAGTTAATTTCATATATACAACTCCCTTCTGAATATGGTATTATATAAGAAGAAGATTTGAGGAATGGAAGGGGTGTAAGCCCTTCCAAATTCTACTTGTTTAGAACGAGTAATAGATTTAAGATTGCTATTAATAGGTTCACCAAAACTGTTATTAATTGTATTAAATCATTACTAGAAGTAGTTCCTTTTGTCTTCTTCTTTTTTTTCTTCACATTATCACCCCCTTTACAGGTTAATTAATATTAATCACTTCCTTTCAATATCTTTTTTAAACGCTTGGACATATCGTGTAGTTCTTGTTACCATTTCACCTTTTATATTTATAAGTTCGCTATGCCCTTTACTAGAATATAATAATGTAAATCCTTCAAGTTCCTTTACTTCATTAATTTTCATATCTCCAAACAAATCAATTCTGAATTGACTTTTATGTCTGATTTTATTATCAAGTGGGGATAAAAAAATTCTATAAGCTTTCATACAATCAAATCCTTTCAATTAAATTACAAAACTTTCGGTCAGCACCTTGTGTTGAAGTTTTTTTGTTGAGCCCAAGACTACATATCCTAAACCGATTGTCAAAAGCCGGAGGCATATAAAAAAGTTTTTAGCTGCATACCAATGGATATGCTGATAAAAACTTTTTTATGGTTTTGACAAGTAAGGTTGGATATGATAGGCTAGTGCCTCAAAAAAACACATTTATATTGAAAGTGCAGAGCATCTTTCTTCCTAATTGGATAAGCGTAGCGTGAAGCCCATCGGTTACATGAAATTAGGAAAATAGGTATTAGTTGAATGATTTTAAGAGAGGGTGGACTAGATGAAGTTTACTTAAAGCTTACTTAAACATATATATATGAATTATTAGTTTTAGGCGATTAAGTAACTATATTAAAGGAGATATAATTTTATATTATTTAGGTTAGATTCGGGAAATATCTTTACTATAGTGAATATTTATTGAAAAGGATAATATTAAGAAATATATTTGGGTTGTCGGGGAACTTCAATCAAGAGAGTAGTAAATGGAACAATGAAGTTTTCATATTGTAAATACGATATGGAGTTATATTTGAAATAGATAAGAATATAATTAAGGAAGTATATGGAAAAGTTAAACTTAATTAGTGGGGTTAGATTATTTTTATAGTGCTGGAGTGAAAAAGGAAGAATTTTTAAAGGTGATAATTATATGAATTTATTTATTTTTTCAAAGTACCAAGTATTAAGATAATAAATTATTATCTTAATACTGGTTTTTTAGCAATACGTAGGGAACTTGAGTTGGATAAACACTATCTTTTATCAAATAATACAGCGACCTTCCCGTTCCCGACTATTAATATATTACCTTTATAATTTATGTTATTTAGGTATATCTTTTCGTTCGGAACTAGCTTTGCAAAGACTGTGAGCTTCCCATCGTCATCTAATATAAGAATTGAGGTATCAGGTTCATCCTTTAATTCGATTGATACATTATATCCATAAAATGTATCAAGGGGATATATTCCCTGTGTATATATATCTGATATTGGGGTGACATATGCATTAACCTTATGTGGGATAACTAACAATGTTATTAAAATTGTATAGAATATAAACTTTTTCATCATTTCAACTCCTAATTAATTTAATAGGCCTAACCTTACGATTAAGATATTTTAAGAACTATGTTAATAAATTGCTCCAACTTATATGGGGGAGTGCTTGAAAATCCAATAGTAATTATGGTCTGTTTTTGGTTTGCCATCATTATCAAATAACAGCGTGCATTTATTTAGATAAGATTAGGCTTATTATTGTAATAATTTATTTTACTGTCTTTTCCTCAGTTTTTAAAGAAGTGAGTACGAATGGTGTATATAGTATGGCTGAAAGTATTAAGTTAAATAAACCAAGTATAGCGCCACTTAGGCTACCTGTAGCAAGAAACCCGGATAATATTGGTGGTGTGGTCCATGGTATAGATTGAACAACAACCGGTGAAACTAATTCAATTGATATAGCAAAATAAGAATTTGTAGATAAAGTTACAGGAACTAGAATAAACGGAATTACCATTACGGGGTTTAATACTATTGGAACACCAAATATTACAGGTTCATTAATATTAAATATTCCAGGTCCGATAGAAAGTGTAGTAATAGCCCCATACCTATTTCTTGATCTTTTACCTGCTATAAGCATTGCTATAATTAACCCTAAAGTTGTTCCTGCACCGCCAATCCATACAAATGCATAGAAAAATGGGCCATTTACTATATGTAATCCACTTGTAGTACCTTGTGCTGATAATTCCATGTTTTCAGCAGCTAATGCAGTTAATATTGGAACGAATATCCCATCTGTTACATTTGTACCATGTATCCCGAATGACCATAAGGTACAAACAATAAGTGGAATTATAATTGCAGATCCGAGTGAATCAGAAACTGATTGGATAGGTGCCTGTATTAAGGAGGTAATTAAATCTGCTATGTACTGTCCTGTTAAACTTCTTAGTATTATTCCAAGGGTAACTAATATAATTATAGTTAAATTGTCTTAAAGCTCCTAGAAACTGCTGGGGGGACCATTTCTGGCAACCTAACTTCGAGCCATTTTACTCCACTTAGGTATCTTAGTAATTCAATTGTTATTAATGCAATAATTATTCCGGTAAATAATGTAGTTGCCCCAAAGTTATTTGCAGCTAATCCACCCTTTACAGAGATGGCTTCTGTAGCACCTTCCGGTTTATATAGCAGGGTTTGTTTAGATACAGCTAAGAAAACAGCAGCGGCTATTAAACCACCTTCGAAACCATTTTTATCATAACTGTGCCACAGGGCCTGAGCCACCGCTATACATGTAAATAGTGCCATAAATGCAAATGCACCCCATGATATGTTTTGGCATAGTTCATATATTTGTTTGCCAAAGGAGTTATTTGTCAGGAAACCCTTTATAAGATTTAATGGAACATTGGTAATTAAGGTAGCAAGGGAGGCAACAATTGTAAGAGCAATGATTGTTAGAAAGCCATCACTAATAGCCATTAGGTGTCTTTGCTGTCCCACCTTGTTTGCGATAGGTAGTACTTTTCCCTCAATAAATGTTATTAACTTATTCATTTGTGTATCATCCCCTCATATTACTATTTAATAAATTTAAACCTTTTACCATGAACTATATAATCTAATAGTGGTAAATAGTTTTCGTCAACGTATCCTATAATATTTCGCTTGTTATCAATCTTTAGTGGTTCTTTGGTTATAAGGATTTCACCCTTATAGTTTAAGTAATGATTATTGTTAATTAAAATTGTATCTTTTTTAACGAGACCATTACCTTCATTTGTAATTCCTATTGATGTATTCTTATATGTAGTCCTGCCTTTTGAAACACGTATTACCTTAGGGCTACTATCAAATCTATCCTGTAGGATTTCTCCATCAAATAATCCATCAATTAAACCAAGGTTATCAGGTAGGTTAAACTTTAGGGATATTATGTCCTTATCAACTTTACTTAGCTCTTCTAGATCCTTATCAGAAGCAAAGGCATTTCCTATAATAACATCATCAATACCTAATGCAAACAGTTCTTGTGCCTGAACTAGTGGTTCTAGTGACCTATGGTCTTCTAAAGTTACTAGTCCATCATTTGTTGGCCAGGGACCTTGGTCCCCCCGGAATTAGAATTTATAAATGCTGCAACTTTTAGTCCTAGGTCATTATGTCTATTAATACTCGAAATAAGGAAGCTCTTTTAGAGGCCGGTATACTGTTGGGGGTAAAAGTTATGACATGCAACCAGGTTACCTCTTTTACATCCAAAATCAATTATATTGTTTATATAGGATGTATTAAACGAGGCATTTACTTCTACTTCAAGATTGAACCTATTATATGTCATTATTGCCTCATGGATACCATTGAATATCCCATCAAGCCTAATGCCTGTAGCTCCTAAATCAACAAAGAATTCTAAGTTAGTTGGGTCAATATCAATGTTTTTAAGTACTTGAGGGTTAATATCAATAAAAACACGCATACCTAGGGCCTTTGCATAATTTAGAACCTCCTTATAACATTCCATTTGGTTTAATGCTAAGTTTTTTTCTTTAGAAAGCTCAAGTATTGATGTAAATATCCTATCAAAACCGAGTGTATTTGCGCTTCTTATATAGTTTATTGTATCCTCCTTTGAACTAATTAGTGGATAAATACTAATTCCTAATCCCATTACGTTCCTCCTAAAATATAAAGTTAACTTTAACATTGTTTCACAACATATATTATTTACTTAAAGGTTTGCTTTATACATTGAATTTAACTAATGGATATTAATGGATATTATTATATAAGCATTAAAAATAATAGAATAATATAAGAAAGGCATGAGTAAGGTTAATCCTATAAAATATACAAAAACGAAATAAGGTAGGTAGGTTATGATGTTGGGTATATTTTTAATGAATAATTAATATAAATAGTAATATATTTATTAGAGGAGAAAAGTATGTTTAGAAGTAATAAATGTAATGACTATTACTATAGTGAGAATTCACCGAATTACTTGATTGAATATAGGGGTAACTTTAAGGAGGAGATAGATAAAATAGATTATGCTTGTGGGGATGTAATAACAGAAAGATTAGGTGTGGTATCCATTTCTAATGAGAATGTGAATAGGCTTATTAATGATGTACCTAGCATAGTTTTTTTTGAACCTAGGAGCCAATATGTATTGCAGGATGTATCGCCTACTAATATCGATGAAATTTATAAAGTAAAAGAGAATCCATATTTAAACCTTACTGGCAGGGGGATACTGGTTGGACTAGTAGATACTGGAATAGATTATTTAAACGAAGAATTTATGAGAGAAGATGGAACAACAAGAATTTTAAGTATATGGGACCAGACAATTATTGCTGAAAAAGGTAAGTCGGTGTACATTGGTGATATATTTACTGGTGAGGACATTGGTAGGGCTATAGATATATCAAAGAATGGTGGTGATCCATATTCGGTAGTGCCTACAAAGGATGATGTAGGACATGGGACAAAGATGGCTAGCATTATTGGAGCGAGAGGATTTAACAAAGATATAAAGGGTATAGCACCGGATTGCGAATTTGTGGTAGTGAAGGCACTTGAGTCCCTAAGTTATAAAAAAATAATGAGGGAAAATGGGTTAGAGGTAAAGCCGGTGTATAATGCGTCGGAGATCTTGGCTGGGATAGAATATTTGAAGAGGTATGCACTAATATTAGAAAAGCCGATAGTAATTTGTCTTGGGGTGGGAACTACAGAAGGTAGCCATGATGGGAATAACCTGGTGTCTAGGTATATAACTGATATTGGGCGGATGAGAGGTATTATCACAGTGGTTGGCACTGGGAACCAGGGTGCAGCAGAGGGGCATGCATCTGGGTATATTAAAGATACAGGTGATATTAAAACAATTGAGTTAAATATACCTAAAAGGATGGCAGAGTTATCATTTACCGTATGGGCACGTAGACCTAATAAAATGGCTATAAATGTAATATCCCCCACAGGGGAATCTTCTGGATTTATCCCACCTAAAATAAGGGGAATGGAAGAGAGGAAGTTTGTTTTTACAAATACAGTTTTAAAGATATATCACTTTATACCAGAACACTTCACTGGCAACCAATCTATAATTATAGGACTAATAAATCTGAGTCCTGGAATATGGAAGATACAATTAAGGGGGGATTATATAGTTAATGGGAGGTATGACATATGGTTACCAGCGAAAGAGATATTGCCGGAGGGAACCGTTTTTTTGGAACCAGACCCCAATATTACATTAACAATACCTTCAACAGCTAGGAAGGTTGTAACAGTTGCCTACTATAATAGCGAGAAGGGTTCTGGGAGTGTCGAATCAGGTAGAGGATTTAATACAAATAACTTGGTAAGTCCAGATATTACAACGTCTGGGATAAATATATTAACAACAAAGCCATATGGAGGGGTTACAACCTTTTCAGGGAGTTCAGCAGCTACAGCGGTAGCTAGTGGGGTATGTTGCCTATTACTACAGTGGGGAATAACTGATAAAAATGATTTAACTATGTATTCTGTAACGCTAAGGTCATATCTTATGTATGGGGCAAAACGACGTAGGGAATTTATCTATCCAAATAGGGAGGTTGGCTATGGGCTACTAGATTTATTAGGGGTTTTCAACTTTATAGGTGGGCTATATGAACAGTTGAGTAGGAGTAATAATAACCGATATAATGAATATTATACTGGTGGGTTATTTATAAGAATACCTATTGTGGAGGGGGAGGTAAAAGGTGGAAAAGGGTAATGCTACTGAAAATATCTTTATGGATGGGGAATACAAGCATTATATGGCCCAATACCAGGGTGATATTGTGGGTGATGTATCAAAGGTGCCGGGGTATTTTGTAACAATGGTAGATGAAAGGTATGCAATAATATCAACCAAGTCAGATTTAGATTTAGAGAATAACTACGGGATATTTCCATCGGTAATATTTGTTGCTTTCCCAGTCTATTATACATTGCAGGATATAAATACTATATCTAAGGAAAAGGCAAAAGAGGTAATATTAGAACATCCATTAAAGTTAAGTGGAGAGGGAACTATGGTAGCAGTTGTTGGTACTGGAATTGATTATTTGTCGGATACATTTATGGATGAAGATGGTATGACTAGAATTGAGGGGATTTGGGACCAAACTATATCATCGGGTGGGGATAATAATCATGCTAACATAGCATATGGTAGCTTTTATACAATGGATAAGGTAAATGAGGCAATTAATATCCATAGAAATGGTGGAGACCCATATAGCATAGTTCCAAGTAAGGATGATAGTGGATATGGAACAAGTATGGCATCAATAATAGGTGGGGATAATAAAAGGTTAAATTTCAGGGGGATATCACCAAGATGTACTTTCATAGCTATAAAGTTGATAGAGGCTCAGAACTTGAAGATGAAATATAACATAGGTGTTCCTATATATAATCTAACATCCATAATTATATCACTGAAGTTTTTGTATGAATATTCTCTTGAAAAAGGAAAACCATTAGTAATATATTTCCCATTGGAAACAAATGCAGGTAACCACAAGGGGGATGGGTTACTTGAGGAGTATATAGAATCAATAGCAATGAGTAGGGGAATTGTAGTAGTCACTGGAACCGGGAATGAGGGAGCTAATGGTGGACATACATCTGGGGTAATAACCAGTGAGGGGGAAATGAAGACTATACAATTGGACGTAGATAAGCAACAGAAGTATCTTGAAACAGAAATATGGGTCGATGTTCCAAATGTAATGACATTGGAGGTTATTTCCCCATCCGGTGAAAGTACAGGCAAGAGTCCTACATTATTAAAGATTTCGGGAAGTTATAATTATATTTTTGAAAAAACAAAAGTTACAATAAAGTACTACATGCCTGAGTTGACCTCTGGGGATGAACTAATACGAGTAGTTTTTCATGATATAGTTCCTGGAATATGGCAATTTAGGTTGACTGGTAGATTAATTGTAGATGGTACCTTCAATGCCTGGCTACCTCAGAGGGGAATTACCCTTGGTGAAACAAGATTTAGACCATTTGATCCATATGGAACTAGTACTAACCCATCAAATTCTGTATATTTGATATCAGTAGCAGCTTACAATCAAATGAATAATAATATAGTAAACTTTTCAGGTGTAGCAGGTTTGAATGATTACATGGATAGGATTGATGTGGCAGCACCTGGGGTTAATGTTTTGGCAGTAACAATCAATAATGAATTTACATCGATAAGTGGAACAGAGGTATCGGCAGCAATTGTTGCTGGTGTTTGTGCCTTGTTATTTGAGTGGGGAATAACGGATGGAAATAATCGTTACCTTTTTGCACAAACACTTAAGGCATATATTGATAGGGGTACATATCGAAGGAAGGGGGATATATATCCAAATCCTCAGTGGGGTTATGGGATATTGGATATATTTGAAATGTTTAGGAATATGACATGACCTATATGTGTAATATTTACGCGTTGTAGTATATTAGGGATAAACATGTATAGTTAGCATATAAATGACTATAGGAAACCAGAAATATTAGAACTAGAAGGATAGCAGTAGCTTGGTTTATATTAGTCTGATAATATTGTATTCATATATATATAGTATATTCTAGTTTTAATAAACATAAATAGAGAAGGTAGTAATCGAAATCTACCTCCTCTATAGTTAAGACTGTTAATACCCTTGAATAAATTAATATACGAGTATTCATTAGTAATGTTGGTACTTGGGGAGGTATAAGAATACGTCATGCTTTTTAAGTTTGTAGCAGTTTTGTGTAACTATATATAACTATTATATTAAAAATGCTCTAAGTTGTTCATATTTAAGATTAAATACTTAATTATTAAGATGTGCTATTATACTGGTTCTGGATATTAAAGTTAAATCTTGTAAAGATAGAAAAGGTACCTTTATATTAGGGTACCTTTTCTATGTCTTTAAATAGTTTAATTATAAGCATATATTTAATTAGATAAATATATATAAAATAGGGACATCTATGAATTAATAAATATAGTGATATATTGTAGATATACGGTATAACAAATTCCCTAGGTTAACATGGTATAATTTATATCCCCCCTCTCCATAGACCATGAAGATTACAGTAAGAATATACAGCGATAGGAATATCAGAATCACTTAATAAAAATTGAACAATAGGTTCTTCGTTTGGCTTTAAGTTGTATCTCTGACTTCCCCTTTGTGTTTTAAGGTATACCCATTCAATGCTATGCTCACTTTGCATTGGATGGGAAACTGAACCTATGTTCACAGTAAGGATATTATTTGAAAGTTCAACTATTGGTAAGTGCTTTTCCTCTGCCCCATCGGTGGTATCTGCAACTAATCTAGTAAGTTTTTTACCGCAGCAACTGTAGTCTGATTTGTTACCACAGATTTCTTCAATGATTACGTTACACTTTTTACAATAGAAAAGGTCTGGGTCATTATTATTCATATTAAAATCCTCCTATAAATAGATATTATTAAAGTTTAGTATTAGTATAATATAAATAAATAATACTATGTACATGTCTCCTATTAGGCATGAAAAGTCCACTATGGATAATACTGGGTACTGGTACCTATGGAAGTTTCATTTCTAATATAACTAAAGGTATTTAAAGGTTTTTAAGAAGTGTTATGACTATTAAATGGTATGGGGGAAAGGGTGAATTGGGGTTAATAGCAGTTTTAAGTTGTGCGACCTGGGGAGGGGAAGATTTATGGGAGGCTTATCTTGTATCGGGATGTGTAACAATGGGACAAGGAGGTAGTTAGTTAACGAAATTAATAAAGTTGATGATGGTTACTTTACAGGTATAGTAGGGGTAATATAAAAAGTTGAAGATATGATTATTACTTATAATCATATCTTTAATTTGTTATCGATTATATGAGGTATCCCTGGGGAACATCTTTTTAATAATAATAAGTGCTTTCAACAGGTATTAAATTAATTAAGTATTGGGGCTAATATTAATATAGATTTAATAGGTTTTGTTAGGTATAATCGCATATGTAAATAAATAAACACAAGAGGTGACACTAATGGTGAAGAAGGTATTCATTGGAATAGATATTGGTAAGGAGAGAAATAGTGTAAATATACTTAACATTGATGGTCAGGTACTTACTAAAAAAGGTTTCGAAATAGAGAATGACTATTATGGATTTATAAAGTTAAAAGAGAAGATAGATGTTATTTCAAATGATTATGAAGTGACTTATGAAAACGTCATCGTTGGTTTTGAATCAACAGGTCACTACTGGTTTAACTTAAATGATTATTTGAAGGATATTGGGATAGAGACTGTAATGATAAAAACAGATGCGGTAAAACATAGACGAGCACTAGAAGAAGGTCAGAAGGGTAAGAATGATACTTTAGATGCTAGGGTTATTGCTAGTTGTGTTAGGAATGGTAACTATTCATATGTGAGGGATGGTGAAAGAGAGTTAAGGGCTTTACAAAAGTTAGCGCGTATGAGAGAGGGGAGTAGTGTTGAACTGGTTGCCATTAAAAATAAGATACATAGGTGTATAGATGTATGTAATCCAGTATACTTTAAAGTCTTTGGAAACCTTAATAGTAAAACAGGAATGGCACTACTTAACCTATATCCATCACCAAGGGATATAATTGATGTTTGTTATAATGAGGTTCTAAAGAGGGTGAAGGATATAACCAATAAACCGAATTTAAAAATGATTCAATTATACAAAGAAGAATGCGAAGTTTGTTGTAAATATATAAAAGAGCCATCCTATGCTGAAAAAATTGAGATGAAAGCATATCTAGGAAGACTTTTCATAGAAAAACAATCTAAGGATTTCTTAGATGAGGAGATAAAAAATATTGCTAGTGAAGTAATACTGTCATATAAGGATTTTGAGGATATAAAGGGAATACCAATGATACAAGTTATTTCGGTTATTAGTGAAATAGGTGATATTAAAAACTTTAAAAATTCGAGAACTATATTAGCATATTTAGGATTGAGCCTTAGAGGAAATTCTTCAGGTAAGTTTGTAGGAGAAAGAAAGATAAATAAAGCAGGATCACGTATAGTAAGGAAACATCTATTTAATATTGTAGAGAGTTTAATTAAGCATAATGAATATTTTAGAATATCCTATTGTTACTATAAATCATATAAACATCAAAAACCTAAAAAAAAAGAGAAATGCAAATTGCATTAATGTGTAAATTTGTTAGGGTTATGTATGGGATGTTAAAGCATAGTGAGAAATTTGATTATAGAGAAATGTTAAAAGGTTATGATTTTAGTTCCTGTGATATGAAGATATTTAAAGAAGAATTTGAAGGTGAGAATAAGAGAAAAAGAATCGAGATGTTTGAGACTGCCAATAACATATTTACAATATATGCATAATAATTGCTATTATAGGAAACAGAAGAATAAGATAGAGAAATGGATAAAAGATTAGTATACATTATAGATTAGATAGATAATTATTAGTTTGAATAATAAAACTTAATATAATATAATCAAACTTGTAATGCAGGCGGGAATAAAGGCTTAGAGCAATTAATTGACTCGGTGCATTAGAATTAGTCGCATTACACCATAGTACAACATGCGGGTTAGGTGTTTTAGTAGGGTTTATTAAGCTCATACGGAGAAACGGGAGTGTTAGCAGTTGTATATTAAAAGATGTAAGAGCATACGGTTTGATTATATCGCCTGGCTTTTACATTTTTTTTATTGAAAAGTAAAGGTCTTTTTGTTGTACTTATAAATATGAAAAATAAGTATGGTTTTACATAAATTTATATGGTTATAATTATGAATATTAAATTATTTATGGAATTATAAGGAAAGTGTAGAAAAATGGAGTAAATTAAATATAAACGAGGGAGCCTTTATTAATTTATATTGCTATGATAAAATTATAAAATAATAGCGTCGGAAAGGATAGAAACTTATGAAAGAAAAAGCTTATGCAAAAATTAATATAGCTTTAGATGTAGTTGGAAAAAGGGAAGATGGTTATCATTTACTAAAAATGATAATGCAGAATATAGATTTGTATGATGAGATAGAAATAAATAAGAGTAGCAAAGGAATTTCTATAAGCTGCAATAAACCATTTGTGCCAACAGATGAGAGAAATTTAGCCTATAAAGCAGCGAAATTATTTATAGATACTTATAATATTGAGTTAGGGGTAGACATCGATATAAAGAAAAACATCCCTGTATCAGCAGGTCTAGCAGGAGGAAGTACTGATTGTGCAGCAGTTTTAAAGATAATGAATAAGCTTTTTGATGTGAATGCATCCGATCAAGAGCTTATGGAATTAGGTGTTACTTTAGGTGCTGATGTTCCTTATTGTATAGAGGGAGGAACTGCGTTATGTGAAGGGATAGGAGAAGTAATAAGAACTTTAAAACCATTTAAGAATCATATATTAGTTTTAGTTAAACCACCCTTTGGAGTATCTACAAAGGAAGTATATAAATCTTTTGATTTATCTAAGGCAAGATTACATCCTAATACAAATGGATTAATAGAGAAGATGGCAGTAGATGATTTGAATTACGTAGCAAATAATATGAAGAACTTATTAGAAAATGTTACATTGAGGAAGCATAAGCTTATATCTACTATAAAAACTGATATGATAAGACATGGAGCAATTGGATCTATGATGAGTGGAAGTGGACCTACAGTTTTTGGTTTTTTTGATGACATGCTTAAAGCACAAAAGTGTTATGATGAAATGAAAAGTAAGTTCGAGGATACATTTATAACGAGAACAATTTAAAAGTGTGAATAAAAAACCTTCTTGTGGTAATAATTTAAGCTACAAGGGGGTTTTGTTTATGAAAAAAAAATTTGGATTATTAATTTTAATGTGTATATGTACAAGCATTTTTACAGGGTGTACAAGTATTCCTAAGGTAAGTGAGGAAGTTAAGTATAATTATGATGAAGTTAAGGATATATTAATTAGGTTTCATGTAATAGCTAACAGCGATACTGAAGCTGATCAAAATTTAAAGCTTAAGGTAAGAGATAAAGTTATAGAATATATGTATCCATTATTAAAAGATTCTACTTCTTTAGATGAATCTAGAAAAATAATTTTGGATAATAAAGATAAAGTAAATAGTATAGCTCAGAATGTTATTAAAGAAAATGGATATGCTTACGAAAGTATAGCAGAATTATCACATGAAAATTTTCCGGAAAAGTCCTATGGAAATATTACTTTGCCACAAGGAAATTATGAAGCCTTTAGAATAATAATAGGAAGTGGTTCAGGTCGTAACTGGTGGTGTGTCATGTTTCCACCATTATGTTTTATTGATGTAACAAAAGGAAAGGTTGAAGAAGAAGGAAGTAAGGAAGAATTGGATGAGCAAATAGAGCGTGCTAAGGAAGTTGAGATTGAAGAAAACAAACAGATTGATACTGAGAAAAAGGAAGAAGAACCTAAAATTAAATTTAAGATTGTAGAATTCTTCAAAGATATCTTTGGATAGGGTACCCATAAAAATAAATTTCCACTTGATAAATATATATATTAATCATAAACTATAGATTATAATATGTAAATTTCGGGAGGCAATAATATGACTAGGGCATTAGCGATGGTTTCAGGGGGACTAGATAGTATTTTAGCGGCTAAATTAATAAAGGATCAAGGTATAGAGGTAATAGGATTATGCTTTAAATCATATTTCTTCAATGAAGAGAATGCAAGAAGGATGGTTGAACAAATAGGAATTAAATTAGAAGTAGTAGACTTTTCGGAAGAACATTTCGAGATGGTTAAGAACCCTAAACATGGTTGGGGTAAGAATATTAACCCCTGTATCGATTGTCATGCTATGATGATGAGACATTCAGGAAGATTATTAGAGGAGTTTAATGCGGATTTTATTATAACTGGTGAAGTTTTAAACCAAAGACCTATGTCTCAAAATAAGCAAGCTTTAAATATGGTTAGGAAAGAGTCAGGCTTTGGAAATAAAATATTAAGACCATTATGTGCTTTAAATTTAGAACCAACTGAAATGGAAGTTAACGGACTTGTAGATAGGGACAAGCTTATGGGGATATCAGGAAGATCAAGAAAAATACAGATAGAACTTGCGGATAAGTGGGGAATTAAAGACTATCCATCACCAGCAGGTGGATGTAAATTAACTGAGCCTAACTATTCCATTAGATTGAGAAATGAGCTTGAGAGAAAGAGTAATTTAACGCCTAAGGAAATAGATTTACTAAAATATGGTAGACATTTTGTTTCATCTGATAATACCACAATAATTGTTTCAAGAACTGGAGAAGAAGGAGAAGCATTAAAGAAAATCTTAGATAAGGAAGATATAGTATTCTTCCCATCTAGTCATAAGGGAGCTATGGCGGTTATTCACGGAGAAGCTACACAAAAAGATAAAGAACTAGCTTGTAAGCTAGCGGCTAGGTATAGTAAGGGGAAGGAAGAGGATAAGGTAACAGTTAAGTTTGGAAATTTTGGAACGAAATTTAAAGATGAATTTACTATTAAACCAGCTACAGAATCAGAAATAAATGAATTCTTAATCCAAGAAAAAAAATAGGAGGAAACTATGGAGAAGAAAGCGATTATAAGTGTAAAGAGTAATGCAAGTATGGAAGACGGAGATATAATAGAAGTAGTTTCACCAGGAAAGTACATTAAGCTTGATGATGAATACAAAGCTATATACGAAGAAACAGAGATTTCTGGTATGGAGGGAACTTTAACAACATTAACTATAAGAGATAATGAGGTAATACTAGAAAGGGAAGGTACAACATCAACTAAGATGTTATTTAATGAAAAAGAACCATCAGTAGCCCTATATAATACACCTTATGGAATGTTAGAAATATCAATATCCACTAATAAACTTAATGTTAATATTGATGATGAAGGGGGAGAGCTTAATATAGAGTATGATATGGCTGTATCAGGTCAAAAGCCTTTAAAGACATCATTATACCTAAAAGTAAGAACCCAAAAAGAAGATTAAATAGATATGTAAACTTAATATTTGATTATAATTAAAGAACTCTTATATTTACTTTAAAGAATATCAATTATATTTGATTTAACTTAAGAGGAGATATGAGAGTTTTTATTTCATTAATATGTTTAAGGTATAATTCGTATGGTAATAATTACTAGTATGTATTATTACTATTTAAGGTGGTGTATATTAATGAATTTAGGAGAAAAATATATAAAAATACTAGAAGTTATATGCGAATATTATGGGTTAGATGAAGAAAATTTTATTCAGCTTTTAAAAGACAGAGATAATAAATATTTACTATTATTATTACTAAAAAAATATAGATGTATGGATGAAAAAAAGGTTGGAGATATACTTAATTTAAAAAGTAAGAGAAGTATTACTTATAATGTGAGAAAAGCAGAGGAAAAGCTATTAATTAGTAAAGATTTTAGAGATAGGTTCTTTGAAATTGAAGAGGGGTTGTTAAAATAATCATTAATAGGTATACTTAAATAGTAAAACAACAGATAACATGTCTGGTTTCATTTCAAATGCATTCAAGTTATTTTTCAATATTTACATATAAAATTTTATAGTTTTTTGGAGGTGTCATTTTGACAAAAGAACAATACGAAAATATGACCTTAGCAGAAATAAAGGAAATTGCTAAGGAAATAGGTGTTAAAAATATATCCAAATTTAAGAAGAGCGAATTAATAGAACAAGTTACCTCAATTGAGGCAAATAGCATAAAGAAGGATGGAGTAGTCTTAAGGGAAAAGATTGCACCAAAACCAGTACAGAGTCCTATTAATAATATAAAGGAAAAATCTGAAGAGAAAAAAGAAGAACTTAAAGCAATGATAAATGATTCATCTTATTTTGCTAGAGGAATTCTTGAGATATTAGAAAATAATAACTTTGGATTCTTAAGATGTAAAAACTACCTAACTAGTAGTGAGGATATATATGTATCTCCATCACAAATTAGAAGGTTTAATCTTAAGACAGGTGATGAAGTTGTAGGTAAGGTACGAGAAGCAAAGGAAGGAGAAAAGTTCAAGGCATTACTTTTTGTAGAAAGAGTTAATGGTGAACATCCTGACAAGGCTATTGGAAGAAAAGGGTTTGAAAAGCTAGTACCAATTTACCCTACAGAAAGATTAAGATTAGAAACTAGTGATAACACAGATTTATCATCTAGATTAATGGATATAATTTGCCCAATAGGTAAGGGACAGAGAGGAATTATAGTTGCACCTCCAAAGGCTGGTAAAACAACTTTATTGAAGAAGATAGCTCAAAGTATATCAACTAATCACCCAGAGGCTGTTTTAATTGTTCTGCTTATAGATGAAAGACCAGAAGAAGTAACAGATATGCAAAGAAGTATAAAGGGCGAAGTTATTTATTCAACCTTTGACGAAGAACCGCAAAATCATGCAAAGGTTTCTCAAATTGTTTTAGAGAGAGCTAAGAGAATAGTTGAGCAAGGTAAGGATGTAATTATATTACTAGATAGTTTAACAAGGTTATCAAGAGCATATAATTTAACAATTACTCCAACTGGAAGAACTTTATCAGGTGGATTGGATCCAGGAGCATTAATAATGCCTAAAAAATTCTTTGGAGCAGCAAGAAATATCGAAGATGGAGGAAGCTTAACAATATTAGCAACTGCACTTGTAGATACTGGTTCAAGAATGGATGATATGATTTTTGAGGAATTTAAGGGAACAGGAAATATGGAAGTTCACCTAGATAGAAAGCTTCAAGAAAGAAGAATATTCCCAGCTATAGATATCTATAAATCTGGAACAAGAAAAGAGGATTTATTACTTTCTAATGAAGAAAAGGAAGTAGCTTATAATATAAGAAAAGTTATGTATAGAGATGGAAATGTAGAAAATATAACAGAGAATCTTATAAATATGCTTTCAAAAACTAAGAATAATAATGAGTTTGTAAGAATATTTGAAAAAAATGATATAAGTAAAAAATAAAAAATAAAGCTAGCTGGTTTAATAAAATCAGTTAGCTTTTTTGTTATATTTATCTATAAATGAGTTCGCAACATTTACAATGCCTTTTATAGAGTAAGAAGAAGATAATAATTTCAATTTAGTCTTCATGGTTTTTAAATACTCAGGGTTTTGTATTAGCTTATTTACGGTAGGATTAATATTCTGTATATCCTTTACATAATAAGCGTAGCCGCTAGAAGTTAAAAACTCAGTATTCTCCATTTCCTGACCAGGAATAACAAATGGAATTATAAGTGGTAAATTCTTTGCAATAGCTTCTGTTACTGTAAGGCCACCAGGTTTGGAAATTATTACATCTGAAAATTCCATTAATGATGCAATATCATTAGAAAATCCAAGAATATGAAGTTTTTTATTAGGATATGTTGATTGACACTTTTTTGAAAGAGAATTTTTTAGCTTTTCATTATTTCCACAAACAACAGTAATCCTTAGTTTATTTGGATTAGTCAGTAATTCATCCAAAACATATGAAATATTTTTTAAGCCCATACTTCCGCTCATAAGTAGAAGGTTAAAATACCCATTATCTTTTATTTTCGATATTTCCTTATCTGATTCATAGAAATTTTCCTTTATAGGAATTCCAATAGGGAAAATAATATCAGGATTAATGCCTCTATCAACTAAAGATTTTTTTGTATACTCACTGGCTGTAATATATGCATCAACTAAAGGACTTACATAGGTGTAATGTGCTTTAAAATCTGTAACAACAGATATAAATGGAACATTCATCCCTTGGGATTTTAGTTTTGCAAGTATGCTAACTGTAAAGGGGTGGGTTCCAATTATAATATCAGGTTTTGTTGAATTAATAAGGCTATTTAACTTTTTGATAGTATTGTTAAATACTAGAGGTAATAATTTAAGAATTACCTTACTATCAGTTAGTTTATAAAATACACCATAGGTATTAGGTAATTTTGATGCAGATATTTCATATCCTCCAACAATCATATCATTTAAAAACTTACTGTTATTAGCTAAAAAATCATGCCTAACGCATTCAAAACCTTCTTCAGTGAAGGCTTCGATTAATGAATTTGCAGCTTGGTTATGACCTTGTCCAGTTGAGGTAGTTAAGATTAAAACTTTCTTCATTCAATCCACTCACTTTTAAATTTTAATTTATAGTTTTATTTTATCATTACTTGGGGAAATAATCCAAGTTAATATAATAGCCTTATATAAAGAAAATGGGAAAGACTAAGTCTTTCCCTAAATTTCTTACTTACCTTGGTTAAGGTTAAATCTCTTGTTGAACTTATCAACTCTACCACCAATATCATTGATCTTTTGCTTACCAGTGAAGAATGGATGACATTTAGAGCATATTTCTACTTTAAGTTCATCTTTAACAGAACCTGTTGTAAAAGTATTTCCACATGCACACTTAACCACTGATTCGTGATTGTATTCTGGATGTATGCCTTCTCTCATTTATTTCACCTCTTTCGATTGTTTACTGATTTGTAAACTTCTTTAAATAACTACTAGAGTATATCATAGCATCTTTATATCAGTCAAGGAATATGGATAAGAAAAAACACTTTTTATGATAGTATGAAAATGCTATAATCGAGGTAACTAAAGATGAAGGAGAGAGGCTTAGGATGAGCAAATTATACTTTAGATATGGGGCAATGAATTCAGGGAAATCTACCCATTTAATGCAAGTAGCATACAATTATGAAGAAAGAGGTATGAGAGTATTATTAATGAAACCTTCTACAGACAAAAAAGGTGGGGAAAGACTTATTTCAAGATTAGGTGTTGAGAGAAAAGTAGATATGTTAATAGGAGTTAATGATAATATTTATACAATGGTAGAAGAGTATATTATAAATAATGGGAGAATTCATTGTATACTAGTAGATGAAGTACAATTTATGAGTAGAAATCAAATTGATAATTTATTTGAAATAGCAGTTAAGCTTAATATACCAGTTATATGTTATGGGTTAAGAACAGATTTTAAAATGGAAGGTTTTGAAGGAAGTAGCAGGCTTTTATTAATTGCTCATAGTATAGAAGAAATGAAGACAATTTGTAAGTGTGGAAATAAGGCTTTATTGAATGCAAGAAAAGTTAACGGGAATTTTGTTTTTTCAGGGGATCAAATTGCAATAGATAATATTAATGATGTAGAGTATGAATCATTGTGTGGTAAGTGTTATTATAATTATAAAGATAAAATATAAGGAAGAAAGTGGTATATAATGAAAAAATGTGATGTGGGTGGTCAGGCAGTTATTGAAGGAGTAATGATGAGAGGTTCGAAAGGACTTGCAACAGCAGTACGTAAAGAAGATGGGGAGATTGAAGTAAATTTTGAAACAGTTATTCCAATTACTAAGAAGTATAGTATATTGAACATACCTTTTATAAGAGGAATATTTGTATTGGTAGATTCCTTGAAATTAGGAATGAAGTCATTAAATTATTCAGCTTCATTCTTTGAGGATACAGAGCCATCAAAATTCGAAGATTGGTTAAGAAGTAAGTTCGGAGAGAAGACTAATGATATGGTAATGAGTTTTACTATGATATTAGCATTTGTTATTGCAATAGGATTATTTATAGGTATACCTACTGCAATAGCAGCTTTATTCAAAGGTTTAAATATATCAGCTATATCTTTAAATTTAATAGAAGCATTTGTAAGAATAGTAATTTTATTTCTATATATAGGTGGAATAAGTAAGTTAGAGGATATTTATAGAGTGTTTCAATATCATGGAGCAGAACATAAAACAATATTTTGTTATGAAGCTGAAGAAGAGCTAACTGTGGACAATGTTAAGAAGTTTTCTAGATTTCATCCAAGGTGTGGAACAAATTTTTTATTTTTAATAATGTTTGTAAGTATATTTATTTTCTCATTTACAGGATGGGGAGGAATATTACAAAGAATTACATTGAGAGTAGTGTTAATACCAGTTGTAGCTGGGATAACCTATGAAATTATAAAATGGTTAGGAAAAAGTGATAATAATATGGCAAGAATTATTTCATATCCTGGATTAAAATTACAGGAGTTAACAACAAAAGAACCTGATGATGATCAGATAGAGGTAGCTATAGCATCCTTAATGGCGGCAGAGGGTATAGAGGAACCAGAGAAGACCATTGGTGAGTTAATTAATATGGGAACCAAGATTTTAATTGGAGCTGAAATTGATACAGCTAGATTAGATTCACAATTATTACTAGGCAAGGTTTTGGAAAAGGATAAGCTTTATTTAATAACGAATAATGCTGAAAAGGTATCAAATAATAAGAAGAAAGAATACTTAGGCCTTATAAAAAAAAGAGAAGACAAGATGCCTGTTAGATATATTCTTGGAGAATGTGATTTTATGGGGTTAGATTTCTTTGTTGAGGAAGGAGTTCTTATTCCAAGAAGTGATACAGAAATATTAGTTGAAGAAGTATTAAAGTTAATTGATAAAGATGAAGAAATCGAATTATGTGATTTATGCTCTGGTAGTGGTGCTATAGGTATTTCATTGGCTCATTATAGGAAGAATATAAAAGTAGACTCAATAGATTACTATCCAATACCTGAAAAGGTAACTAAAAAGAATATAGTTAAAAATAATCTAGAGGATAGAGTTAATTTTATAAAGAGTGATTTATTAAAAGAGGTAATAGAACAAGGAAAGAAATATAAAATTTTAGTATCTAATCCACCGTATATTAAGGATGAGGAGATAGAAAAACTTATGAGTGATGTTAAGGATTATGAACCACGTACAGCTCTAAGTGGTGGTGATGATGGACTTATTTTCTATAGGAGAATTGTAGAGGAGAGTAAGAGTGTACTATTAGATGGAGGAATACTTTCATTTGAAATAGGCTATGATCAAGGTGAAGAAGTAAAAAAATTAATGGAAGAAAACAATTTTAGTAATGTAAGAGTAATAAAAGATCTAGCAGGCTTAGATAGAGTAGTGTTAGGAAAGTTTACTTGTTGATTACAATGAATAAATTGTGATATAATACTAAAATGTGAAAAAATGAAATACGGAGTGATAGCATGTTATTAGATAAATTAGCTTTTATAGAGAATAAATATGACGAACTATCTGTAAAAATCAGCGATCCATCAATTATGGCTAACCAAAATGAGTGGAGAAAGCTTTGTAAAGAGCATGCTGATCTTGAAGTGATAGTAAATGCATATAGGGAGTACAAGAAGGTTGTAGAAGACCTTGCTGCTAACAAAGAAATGCTTGCGGAAGAAAGCGATAAAGAAATGAAAGAAATGATGCAAGAAGAAATTTCTGAGTTAACAAATCAAGAAGTAGAATTAGAAAAACAATTACAAATTTTATTATTACCAAAAGACCCTAATGATGATAAGAATGTATTTGTAGAAATAAGAGGGGGAGCAGGTGGCGACGAAGCAGCACTATTTGCAGCTAACTTATTTAGAATGTATACAAGATATTCTGAAAATAATAGATGGACAGTTGAGTTAATGAGTGCAAACGAAACTGATATCGGTGGATTTAAAGAAGTTGTATTCATGATAAAAGGTCATGGAGCATACTCGAAGCTTAAGTATGAAAGTGGAGTTCATAGAGTACAAAGAGTTCCTGATACAGAATCAAGTGGTAGAATACATACATCTACTGCAACAGTAGCTGTATTACCAGAAGTAGATGATGTAGAAATTGAAGTAAATGAAAAAGACTTAAAGATTGATGTATTTAGAGCATCAGGTAATGGTGGACAATGCGTTAATACTACAGATTCAGCTGTAAGAATGACTCACTTACCAACAGGTTTAGTAGTTTCATGTCAAGATGAAAAGTCACAGTTAAAGAATAAGGAAAAAGCATTAAAGATTCTTAAAGCTAGACTTTTTGAACAAGCAGAAGCGGAAAGGTCAGCAGGAATAGCTGAAGATAGAAAGAGTCAGGTAGGTACTGGAGATAGAAGTGAGAGAATTAGAACTTACAACTATCCTCAAGGAAGAGTTACAGATCATAGAATAGGAATGACTCTTTATAAGTTAGAAGCATACTTAAATGGTGATATAGATGAAATGATAAATGCTCTTATCACAGCGGATCAAGCTGAAAAGATGAAGCAAATGGGAAATACTGATATGTAATAGTACTTGAAAGCCTTGCATTTTTATAGTACTTGAAAGCCTTGCATTTTTAATGTAGGGCTTTTGGAGTAATTGGAGGGATAAAATATGGATATTTTCAAAGCTATAAAGAAAGAAAGAAAATTCTTGAAAAAATTCTATATTATGATGATCTTAATAGCTATAATACTACCATTTATAGTGTTATTAACTGGATTAGCAACCCCTTTTTACTTGAGCTATTTAATGTTTATTGAATTTTTAATAGTAGTAGCAATAATAAATAAAGCAAATTATCATAAAATCACATATGTTTGCAATAATAATAGACTAAGATTCAAATGTGGACTTTGGGGAAAAGAAAGTTTGATATTTTGTGATAAGGTTGTTTTAGTACATACAGAAAAAATGGAAGAGGAAATGGAGATAATTATAGTAACATCAGTCAACTTTAAGAATAAGATGTTAAAGCCTGTATTAAAGGGGTTTTTGAAAAAGTATCCATTAATTACAGAGGAATTTTTGCGAATAAAGGAGCTACAACCAGAAAACGTATATTACTATCAAGTAGTAAAAAGAGGCGGATTAAATAAATATATGTTATTAGATAATGTATATAAAAACTGTGTTAAAGCTACATATACAGAAGAATGCATTCAGAATATAAAAATAGCAAGAGGGCAAACCTTAGTATAAAGAAGGAAGGAATTAACCTTGGAGACAAAAATAGCTATAGTTAAGAATTTGAAAGAAGATAATAAGTATCTTAATGAAGCAGCAACAATTATAAGAGAAGGCGGCATAGTAGCATTTCCAACAGAAACAGTTTATGGATTAGGTGCAAATGCATTAAATGATGAAGCTGTAAAGAAAATTTTCATAGCCAAAGGAAGGCCACAAGATAACCCTTTAATAATACATGTTGCATCAAAGGATATAAGCGAATATGTAGAAGAAGTTCCAGATGTGGCAAAAAGAATAATTGATAAATTTTGGCCAGGACCACTTACAATAATACTAAATAAAAAAGATATAGTACCTGATGTAACTAGTGCAAATTTAAAAAGCATAGGTGTGAGAATGCCTAGCAGTATTATTGCTAAAAATTTAATTGAGTTATCTGGAGCACCAATTGCTGCACCGTCAGCCAATATAAGTGGAAGGCCAAGTCCAACAGATGTGGAACGTTGTATTGAAGATTTATCTGGAAAAGTAGATTATATACTAGGTGGGGAAAAGAGCGATGTAGGTGTTGAATCAACTATAGTAGATTGTACTATAGATCCACCATTAATTTTAAGGCCAGGTGGAATAACTCTTGAAATGTTAAAAACTATTGATGAAAGAATAGAAATAGATAAAGGAATAATGTCTAAACCTACGGAGGATTTTAAACCTAAGGCGCCAGGAATGAAATATAGACATTATGCTCCAAAAGCAAAGGTTAAAATTGTTTCAGGAGATAGTAAAAAAACTATTGAAAAAATTAATGAAATGGTACACAATTATATGGATGAAGGTAAGAAGGTTGGAATTCTTGCGTCAGAAGAGAATAGCTCACTTTATAAAATTGGTGAAGTGATAGTTTTAGGAAGTATGTATAATATGTCAGAGGTAGCCCACAACTTATTTGAAGCTCTTAGAAGTTTTGATGATATTGGTGTTGATGTTATAATTGCTGAAGCTTTTGAAGAAAAAGGTGTTGGAATAGCAGTTATGAATAGACTAAATAAGGCAGCGGGATACGATATAATTAATATCTAATTTGGAGGTAATGATGAAGATTCTCTTTGTGTGTACAGGTAATACTTGTAGAAGCCCTATAGCAGAAGCAATATTTAATAGATTAAATGAAAATAAAAAGTTTACAGTTAAATCAGCCGGGATATCTATTGTTCCAGGTAGTATTGCCACTAAATCTTCAGTAGAGTTAGTTAATAGAGAATTATCTTTTGATATTAATAATAGGGAAGCTGTTCAAATAAGAAAATCCCATTTAGAAGAGTCAAATTTAGTTTTAACTATGACAGAGTATAGCAGAGACTTTATCAAAGAATATTATCCAAATTATAAGAATAAGACATTCACTTTATCAGAATATGTTGGCGTAAAGGATGAAATAATTGATCCTTACGGTAGCACAATTAGCATTTATGAAAAAACATATAAACAAATAGAGGGGTTAGTGTCTTTATTATTGTCAAAAATAAAGAAAGAAGAAAGTAGCTAATGATACTTACTCTTTCTTTTTTTATGAATAAACATTTAAAAACATAGGAGGTGTACACTATGAAGATAGCCTTAGGCTCAGATCATGGTGGATTCGAATTAAAAGAAGAGATAAGTTCTTTCTTAAAGAATTCGGGTTATGAAATAGAAGATTATGGTACATATTCTACAGATTCGTGTGATTATGCAGATTATTCATTAAAAGTTGCTGAAGCGGTAGTAGAAAAGGAATGCGATTATGGGATACTAATCTGTGGAACAGGAATAGGTATAAGTATTGCTGCGAATAAGGTACCAGGAGTGAGAGCCGCGTTATGCGCAGACACTTTTAGTGCTCATGCAACGCGAGAACATAATGATGCAAATATATTAGCATTAGGTGCAAGAGTTGTAGGAACTGGATTAGCACTTGATATAGTAAAAGCCTTCTTAACTGCAGAGTTTGAAGGGGATAGACATGTTAAAAGAATAGAAAAAATCACAGCTATAGAAAAAAAATATAGTAAATAAACTTAGGAGGTTTTAGATATGAGTAAGGTAGTAGAAATTAATCATCCATTAATACTTCATAAACTTGCATTTATAAGAAGCAAAGCGACTGGTTCAAAGGAGTTTAGAGCTTTAGTAAGTGAAGTATCTATGTTAATGGCATATGAGGTAACAAGAGATTTAAGTATGGAAGATGTGGAAATAGAGACACCTATATGTAAGACTACATGTAAGATGCTTTCAGGTAAAAAGGTTGCAATAGTACCAATATTAAGAGCAGGATTAGGAATGGTTGATGGAATGTTAAACTTAATACCAGCTGCAAAAGTTGGACATATTGGGCTATATAGAGATGAAGAAACTTTAAAACCAGTTGAATACTTCTGTAAATTACCACAAGACATAGCTGAAAGAGATGTAATAGTTGTAGATCCAATGCTAGCAACAGGTGGATCAGCTGCTGATGCATTAACTCTATTAAAGCAAAGAGGAGCTAAGCACCTAAGACTTATGTGTTTAATTTCTTCACCAGAGGGTGTTAAAGCAGTTAAGGAAGCACATCCAGATGTTGATATATATCTTGCTTCTATTGATGAAAAGCTTAATGAAAAAGGATATATTGTTCCAGGCTTAGGAGATGCAGGGGATAGATTATTCGGGACTAAATAACAAATACATAAAAAGTACCTCTACTTTTGTAGAAGTACTTTTTTTATGTATTTCATCAATATTGTGGAATTATTTACATTGAAGGATATCTAATATATAATTTAGAAAGGTATAGTTACTAAAACTTAGTTAAGGAGTTTAGGAAATGGAGAGACGAGATAAAGACAATTATTATTTAGATATTGCAGAAACCGTAGCAGAAAGAGGAACATGCCTTAGAAGAAACTACGGTTCTATTATAGTAAAAAATGATGAAATTATTTCCAGTGGTTATACAGGAGCTCCAAGAGGAAGAAAGAATTGTATTGACTTACAAAATTGTATAAGAGAGCAACTACAAGTTAAACGAGGAACTCATTATGAACTTTGTCGAAGTGTACATAGTGAAGCAAATGCAATTATAAGCGCTTCAAGAAGAGATATGATTGGTGCAACTTTATATTTAGTGGGAAGAGATGCAAAAACTAAAGAGTATGTAAAGGATGCAAATTCTTGCTCAATGTGTAAGAGAATGGTGATTAATGCAGGTATAGAAAAATTAGTTATAAGAGATAGTAAGAATGAATGTAGAACTATTTATGTTAATTCATGGATAGAAGATGATGATTCACTAGCTATGAAAAAAGAACTAGGATATTAGAATAATATATTAATAAAATATTAGGAGGTAATAGTATTGAAAAAAAAGGTTATAACAATCTTTGGAACAAGACCAGAAGCTATAAAAATGGCTCCATTAGTAAAGGAGCTAGAGAAGAGAGAGGAAATTGAATCTAAGGTATGTGTTACAGCACAGCATAGAGAAATGTTAGATCAGGTACTAGAGTATTTTGATATAAAGCCTGACTTTGATTTAAATATAATGAAAAGTAAGCAAAGTCTTACTGGAATTACAAATAGAGTTCTAGAAGGGTTAGAAGAGGTATTTCAAGAAGAAAAGCCAGATATGATATTAGTTCATGGAGATACAACTACAACATTTGCTGGCGGACTTGCTGCATTTTACCAACAAATTAAGGTTGGTCATGTGGAAGCAGGACTTAGAACCTTTGATAAGTATTTTCCTTTCCCAGAAGAGATGAATAGAAAGCTTACTGGTGCAATAGCAGATTTACATTTCGCACCTACTAAGGGATCTAAGGAAAATCTATTAAGGGAGGGAGTAAAAGAAGAAGATATATATATCACAGGCAATACAGTTATTGATGCTATGCATCATACGGTGAAAGATGAGTATATATTTGATAATGAGGAATTAAATAAAATAGATTTTGAAAATAAAAAAGTGATTATGATTACAGCTCATAGAAGAGAAAATTGGGGTGTTGGAATAGATAATATATGTGAAGCATTGAATAGGATTGTAGATGAAAATAAAGATGTAGAGTTGATATATCTAGTACATTTAAATCCTGTAGTTAAAGATGTGGTCCATGAAAGGCTTGGAGGACAAGATAGAGTCCATTTATTATCTCCTTTAGACACAAAGGAAACTCATAATCTTATGAATAAATGTTTTATGGTCATGACAGATTCAGGGGGATTACAAGAGGAAGCACCACATTTAGGAAAGCCAGTTTTAGTATTAAGAGATGTTACAGAAAGACCAGAGGCTGTTGATTATGGAACTGTTAAATTAGTGGGTACTGATATTGAAAAGATAGTTGGAGAGGCAAATATTTTACTACAAGATAAGGTTGCATATGAAAAGATGAGTAAATCAGTTAATCCTTATGGTGATGGCGGAGCATCAGTCAGAATTGCAGATGCTATTCTTAAATATTTTAACTTAAGTGAAAAAGAGGTAGAAGAATTTAAAAGATAGTTTGTTTAAAATTTAACAAATTTATATTGAAAATTATGATAAAAATGGTATAATTGTATTATGTTAATAGTTTAACGAACATAATTTTGAGATTTACGTGAATTTAGGAGGTATATTAATGAGAGAAGTAGTTATTGCCAGTGCAGTAAGAACAGCACTTGGTTCATTTGGAGGATCACTTAAGGACGTACCAGCAGCAGATTTAGGGGCATTAGTAATTAAAGAAGCTGTAAACAGAGCAGGAATTAAGCCAGAAGTCGTTGAAGAAGTTATAATGGGAAATGTTATACAAGCAGGTTTAGGACAAAACGTTGCAAGACAAGCAACTATAAAGGCTGGATTACCTAACGAAGTATCAGCCATGACAATTAATAAAGTTTGTGGATCAGGATTAAGAGCAGTATCATTAGCAGCTCAAATGATTAAATCAGGAGATACAGATATAGTTGTTGCAGGTGGTATGGAAAACATGTCAGCAGCGCCTTATGTATTAGATAAAGCTAGATGGGGCCAAAGAATGGGAGACGGAAAGTTAGTTGATACAATGATAAATGATGCTCTTTGGGATGCATTCAATAACTATCATATGGGAGTAACTGCAGAAAATATAGCTAAAGAATGGAATTTAACAAGAGAAGAGCAAGATGCATTTGCAGCATCTTCACAACAAAAAGCTGAAAAGGCTATAAAAGAAGGAAGATTTAAGGATGAAATAGTTCCAGTTGTTATCCCTCAAAGAAAGGGAGAACCAAAAGTATTTGATACAGATGAATTCCCAAGATTTGGAACAACAGTTGAAACATTAGGAAAACTTAGACCAGCATTTGCAAAAGAAGGTACTGTTACAGCTGGTAATGCATCTGGAATTAATGACGGGGCTGCTGCATTTGTAATAATGAGTGCGGAAAAAGCTGCTGAATTAGGAGTAAAACCATTAGCTAAAATAGTATCATATGGTTCAAAGGGATTAGATCCAGCAATAATGGGATATGGTCCATTCCATGCAACAAAGAAAGCTTTAGAAGCTGCCAACTTAACAATTGAGGATTTAGATTTAATTGAAGCAAATGAAGCATTTGCTGCACAAAGTTTAGCTGTTGCTAAGGATCTTAACTTTGATATGAGTAAGGTTAATGTTAACGGAGGAGCTATTGCATTAGGACATCCGGTTGGAGCATCAGGTGCAAGAATTCTTACAACTTTACTATATGAAATGGAAAAGAGAGAGGCTAAAACAGGTTTAGCTACTTTATGTATAGGTGGCGGAATGGGAACTGCCCTTATTGTAGAGAGAATTTAAGTGTAAGTAAAAGAGCTAATTTAGGTTAGCTCTTTTTTTGATATATCTATTTTCAGAGTTACATGGTAGTATTGTATATAATTGGAGGTGCATTATTATAAAGTCTTTTAAGCTAGGGCGGAATAGGAGTGATAAATGTACTAAGAATATATAAAATCATAAGGAATAAAATAAAGATAATTAGTTAGAAAAAAATATGAATAATAAAAATAAAATCATTTCAATTGTTTATGTTAGTAAAACTGTTCCAAAGTAGGAAATGCCTGCTTTCAACAAGGAAAGATGGATAAAATGTTACTAAACTAAAAATAATATTTGAAAAACATATAATGAAAATGTTATCAAGTGAATTAAGGAAAACTTTTAAATATCAGAATTTTCAGATTAATGAATAAGTATGAATAGATTTATGTATATTAGAAGATAAACAGCAATTAATGGACATTAGTTAAGAGAATAGCCATTACTAGGGGTATATTTTCAAAATTCAAGGTTTTTTTAAGGTTTTTGAGGAAAATTAAGGTTTTCTTAAAGTTTGTAAGGGCGATATAATATTCAAAGCGGAAGCGAGGAGAGTTTTAGATGAGTAAAGAGATGAATAACCTTAAAGCAAAAGTCACAAAATATGATATGACGAGCGGATTATTTATGTCTTTAATTATTGGAATAATCTTCTCATTAAAGCCAACAATAGTTTATTTACTAGGTGTGACTATGGCAATGATAAATTTTCAAGTAAGTATTTATGGAACGGAGAATTGGATTTTTAAGAAAAATAAAAAAGGACTAATATTAATAGTCACAATTTGTAGAATCCTTTTAGTTTCAGCTCTTATTATTCCATTTAGGAATAATGTAGAGTTACTTATTGCATATTTATTAGGAATCATAACTCACTATCCAGTTTTAATCTATTGTACATTAAAAAAGAAAGGAAGTGCTTAGGTTGGAAGCAGTTACGCCTATCTTTTCTTTTAATATAGGAGATTTCCCCATTAATATAACAAGAGATATTATAGTTCAATGGGTAGTAATTCTTATATTAGGAATAGCAGCTTACCTTTTAACAAGGAATTTAAAAAGAGTGCCAGATAAGAGGCAGGTAGTATTAGAAAGCATATATACCTATGTACATGATCTTGTACGAGATAATATAGGTGAAAGCTTTATTAGTTACATACCTTATGTAGGTACCTTAGTTATTTACCTATTATCTTTAAATTTAATAGGGGTAATTGGTATAAAACCACCTACAGAGAATCTAAGTGTTACCTTAGCTCTAGGCTTTACATCATTCTTTGTTATTAATGGTACAGCAATAAAAAGAAATGGTGCTTGGGGATATACTAAAGGACTTGGAGAACCATATTTGTTAATGTTGCCACTTAATATAATGGAAAGAGTTATGTTGCCGGTATCATTAGCATTAAGACTTTTTGGTAACATGATGGCAGCTACAATGCTTGTAGATATGATTTATGAAGCCTTGGGGTCTATGACATGGCTAGCACAAATTGGATTACCGATTATTGCACATGGCTACTTTGATTTGTTCGATGGAACAATTCAAATGTTAGTATTTACTATGCTAACAATAATAAATATTAAGATAGTATCAGAACATCATTAAAGGTGAAATTTAAGGAGGAATTAAAATGACAATAGCACATTTAGCAGCAGCAATAGCTGTATTAACAGGAGCAGGAGCAGGAATAGGAATAGGAATAGCAACAGGAAAGGCTGTTGAAGCAATAGCAAGACAACCAGAAGCCGCTAGTAAGATTCAAAGTGCTTTAATTTTAGGAGCAGGTCTTTCAGAAGCAACAGCAATATATGGATTAATCATTGCATTTATGTTAGTTATAAAGTAGATTAAAGGATTAGAGTTAATATAATTGACTCCGAAGGGAGGATATAAAAGTAGATGGAAATAGATGTATCTGTTCTTATTGCAACCCTAATAAATTTTGGGATTTTAGTATTAATACTAAAACATTTTTTCTGGGAAAAGATTCAAACTGTTATTCAAGAGAGAGAAGATTACATAGAAGAACAATTATCTAAAGCAGATGAGGATTCAGAAAAAGCAAGAATCTATCTTATTGAAAATGAAAGAATCTTAAAAGCTTCTAAAGAAGAAGGAAATAAGATTATTGAAAAGAAGAAAGATAAAGCTAATAGAGTATATAGTGAAATAGTTGAGGATGCCAATAATGAGGCAAAATCAATTATGAATAGGGCAAAGTTAGAAATTGAAAGAGAAAAAGAAAAGGCTCAATTTGAATTAAAGAGACAAGTTGTTGATTTAGCAATTGATCTTTCAACTAAGGCATTAGATGAAAAAGTAGAAGAGACTAAGCAAAGAGAGTTAATCAATGATTTTATCACTAAGGTAGGTAGTTAAATATGTATGAATATTTAGATAGGAGATACGCTTTAGCCTTATACCAAGTTGCAGAAGAAAAAGGCAAGGTAGAAGAGTATTTAAATGACCTTAGAGAAATTTGTAAGATTATAGAGAATAATAAAGAGTTTCATGAAGTAATAAAACATCCTCAAATAAGTACAAAAAAGAAAAAAAAGACATTTATCAATATTTTCAAAGGGCAGATTGATGAAGAACTTCTTTCATTTTTATTAATACTTATTGAAAAGGATAGAATATTATATCTTAAAGAAAAGATAAATGAAATGGAAAAGATAGATCTAGATAGAAAAAATACTCTGATTGCACATGTAAAGACAGCAGTGCCTATGTTAGAAAATGAGGTTGAGGCTTTACAAAAAAAATTACAGGATAAATACAATAAGAAGATAATTATGACAACGGAAGTTGATAAGAGCCTTCTTGGTGGAGTTTATGTTAGAGTTGGAAATGACGTTATAGATGGAACTGTTAAATCCAAGCTAGAGGAAATGAAAGGCATAATGCTTAAGAGAGAATAGAGGTGAGTCCATGAATATAAAACCAGAAGAAATTACTTCAATTATTAAAAAAGAAATTGAAAGATATGAAAAGCATATCCAAACAGTAGATTCTGGTACAATAATCCAGGTTGGAGATGGTATCGCAAGAGTATATGGATTAGACGATTGTATGGAGGGTGAATTATTAGAATTCCCTAACAATGTATATGGTATGGCTCTTAACCTTGAGCAAGATAACGTAGGTTGCGTTTTATTAGGCTCAGAAGAAGGTATAAGAGAAGGCGATATTGTTAAGAGAACTAACAGAATAGTTGAAGTTCCAGTTGGTAAAGCGTTAATAGGTAGGGTTGTAGATTCATTAGGTAATCCTATTGATGGAAAAGGACCTATTAATACTAATAAAGTAAGAGCTATGGAAGTACCAGCACCAACAATAATAGAAAGAAGTTCAGTAAATGAACCTTTACAAACTGGTATTAAAGCAATTGATTCAATGATTCCAATTGGTAGAGGGCAAAGAGAGCTTATTATAGGTGATAGACAAACTGGTAAAACAGCTATTGGAATAGACACAATAATAAATCAAAAAGGTAAAGATGTTATTTGCATATATGTTGCTATAGGCCAAAAACAATCAACAGTAGCACATATTGTAAATACTTTAACTGAAATGGGAGCTATGGACTACACAATAGTTGTTAGCTCAACAGCATCAGATAGTGCTCCATTACAATATCTAGCACCTTATGCTGGATGTAGTATGGGAGAATATTTCATGCATGAAGGTAAGAATGTTCTTATAATATATGATGATTTGTCTAAGCATGCAGTGGCTTATAGAACAATGTCATTACTTCTTAGAAGACCACCAGGCAGAGAGGCATATCCTGGAGATGTATTCTATATTCATTCAAGATTATTAGAAAGAGCAGCTAAGCTTGCCCCAGAATATGGTGGAGGATCTCTAACAGCTCTTCCAATAATAGAAACATTAGCAGGAGATGTTACAGCATATATTCCTACAAATGTAATCTCGATTACAGATGGACAAATATTCTTAGAAGCAGACTTGTTTAACTCAGGACAAAGGCCAGCAGTTAATGCAGGAATATCTGTATCAAGAGTTGGTGGTAATGCTCAAATAAAGGCTATGAAGCAAGTAACAGGTACTTTAAGATTAGAGCTTGCTCAGTATAGAGAACTTGCAGCCTTTTCACAATTTGGCTCGGACTTAGATAGAGATGCTAAGAAGAGACTTGAAAAAGGAAAGAGATTAATAGAGGTATTAAAGCAAGATCAATACCAACCAATGGCAGTTGAAAAACAAGTTGCTATTTTATATGCTGCAGTTAATGATTTCCTTTCCGATATAAAGGTAAGCGATATAAGAGAATTTGAAAGAAACTTCTTAGAGTATATGGATACACATCATAGAGATTTATTAAAGCAAATTATTGATGAGAAGACTTTAACTGATGAAATAAAGAACAAGTTAGAAGTAGCCATAGTAGAATATAAGAAAGTATTTTTACAAGAAGCATAGCTTTATTTAAAGCTATGCCATTCTTTAGGAGGTGGAATAATGGGTGCAGCAGGACTGATAGAAATAAAAAGAAGACTTAAGTCAGTACAAAGTACCAAGAAAATAACAAATGCCATGGGACTTGTTGCCACTTCTAAGCTTAGAAAATGTAGGAAAGAACTAGCTACTAATAATAAATATGTAGAAGTAGCTGAGAAAACTATGAAATCATTAGCTACTATAGCTGAAGAAAAATTAGAGATTCCTTATTTTAATGGAAATAATAGTGATAGAAAATTATATATAGTTATGACATCTGACTCAGGGCTATGTGCAGGTTATAACAATAATGTAGTTTCCTATCTTGGAGCCTTAGTAAAGGATCATAGAGATAAGGTTAGTATTATTACCGTTGGAAGTAAAGGGCTTTCATACATTAAGAGAGCTGGATTAGAGACCATTGCAGAATATGTAGATATACCGGATGTTCCAACAATAAAGGAAGTTAAGGTAATATACGAGAAAGCTCTTAAGCTATTTAATGAGGAAAAAGTATCAGAAGTTCATATTGTATATACAGAATTTCATTCTCCAGTGAAACAGGAAGTAAAATCAGAAATGATACTGCCTGTACAAAGAGTTGAAGGAGAAGTAGGTGAACAATTAGTAGAACCAGATATTGAAACTGTTCTAAAGGATTCACTTGATATATATTTAAAGGGTAAAATAAGAAATTTAATGCTAAGTGCAAAATGTAGTGAGCAAAGTTCAAGAATGACGGCTATGGACGGCGCTACAAATAATGCTAATGATATAATTTCGGCTTTAAATATTAAGTATAATAGAATAAGACAAAGTATGATAACTCAGGAAATATCTGAAATAGTTGGAGGAGCAGAAGCTCAAAAATAGTAAGGAGGTATTTGAATGCCTGGTAAAATAGGAAAAGTAGTTCAAGTAATTGGACCAGTAGTTGATATAAAGTTTGATTCAGATTCACTTCCTAATTTATATAATGCTATTAACATAAATTTTGGAGATGAAGTACTTGTTGCTGAAGTTGAGCAACATATGGGTGATGATATTGTAAGAACTATTGCAATGGAAGCAACAGAGGGATTAAGAAGAGGAATGGATGCTATAGATACTGGAAAGCCTATAGTTGTTCCTGTAGGGGAAGGTGTTCTAGGTAGACTATTCAATGTTCTTGGAAATCCAGTGGATAATGCTGGACCGATAGAAATTGAAGAGAGGTATCCAATTCACAGACCAGCTCCAAGCTTTAAGGATCAATCCGTTGAACCGGAAATGTTTGAAACTGGAATAAAAGTTATAGACCTATTAGCTCCATACCAAAAGGGTGGAAAAATAGGGTTATTTGGTGGTGCAGGGGTAGGTAAGACTGTACTTATTCAAGAATTAATTAATAATATAGCTAAAGAGCATGGTGGATTATCAGTATTCACAGGTGTTGGAGAAAGATCAAGAGAAGGTAATGATTTATATCATGAAATGAAAGATTCAGGAGTTATAGCGAAGACAGCATTAGTTTTTGGACAAATGAATGAACCACCTGGTGCAAGAATGAGAGTAGCTTTAACAGGTCTTACAATGGCAGAATACTTTAGAGATAAGGGTCAAGATGTCTTATTATTTATAGATAATATTTTCAGATTTACTCAAGCTGGTTCAGAAGTATCAGCATTGCTTGGAAGAATTCCATCAGCTGTTGGATATCAACCAACACTAGCAACTGAGATGGGTGCATTACAAGAAAGAATTACTTCAACAACAAATGGATCAATTACGTCAGTTCAAGCAGTTTATGTTCCAGCTGATGACCTTACAGATCCAGCACCAGCTACAACATTCTCTCACTTAGATGCAACAACAGTTTTATCAAGAAGTATATCAGAATTAGGTATATACCCTGCTGTTGATCCATTAGAATCAAGTTCAAGAATTCTTGATCCAAGAATAGTTGGAAAAGAACATTATGAAACAGCTATGAAGGTTAAGAACATACTTGAAAGATATAGAGAACTACAAGATATAATAGCTATACTTGGTGTAGATGAATTATCTGATGAGGATAAAGCAGTTGTAGCAAGAGCTAGAAGAGTACAAAGATTCCTTTCACAACCATTTACTGTTGCAGAACAATTTACTGGAATGCAAGGTAAATATGTTTCAGTTAAAGAAACAGTAAGAGGATTTAAAGAAATATTAGAAGGTAAGTATGATGATATTCCAGAATCAGCATTCTTATTTGTAGGAACTATAGAGGAAGCCGTACAAAAGGCTAAGACTTTAGGATAAGGGGTGGAGGAAAATGGCCAAAACCTTCAAAGTTAAAATATTAACACCAAGTAGAGTGGTAATAGAAGAGGAAGCAGAAAAAGTTTTTACAAGTACTATTAATGGTAATGTAGAATTTTTAGCGGGTCATGCTCCTATTATTTTAAGTACTATTCCATGTATTACTATAATAGAAGGTAGTAATGGAGAAAAGAAAGAAATATTCACTTCAAAAGGTGTTATAAATGTAAAGAATAATGAGCTAACTTTCTGTAGTGATGCAGCAGAGTTGCCAGAAGAGATAGATTTAGCTAGAGCTGAATCTGCCAAAGAGAGAGCAGAGAAGAGAATAAAGGAATCATCAAAGTTCGATGTTGAAAGAGCAAGAGCAGCTTTAGTAAGAGCAATGGTGAGAATGGATTTAAAAAAGCATTCCTTATAGGGATGCTTTTTTATTATTTAGAAAATTAAATTTACATCTAAAATGTGGATAATCACAACATATTCTTATTATTAAGATTAACACTCCTAAAGAATAAAAAATAAAATAGAGTACGCCTGCAAGATTTTCCTCAGACAAGCATCGGAACTGTAGATGCGCGAAAAAAGTCTGCGCTCATAATCGCTACAACTTTTTTATTTTGACAATCTTTCACAAAAAACGATTATATATATATATTATAGTATATATAGTAACTGAATAAAAAAAGAATAGCTGTCCATAATTAAGAAGAAAGGTGGGGGTATATATGAAAAATAAAATATGCCTTATTTTAGTTTTCCTATTTTCTTTTATTAATTTAGGAGCTATTCCTCAAAAAGAATTAGTTAATTCCTTTATTTCCATTGAATCTGAAATAAAAGGATATAGCAATTTTTTAGAAAGTGGAGTTAAGGTAGAATATAAAAGTAATTTAAAAAAAGAAAAAGAATTCGAAAAACTAAAAGATAATATTATAAGCTTTTATAAGAATGAAGATATTATAGCTAAAGATGATAATATTCAAGTAAATAAAATACTTAAGAAGATAAATATAAACATATATGAAGAAAATGATAAAACTCAAGTGGAAATAACTTTAATAAATTATGACAGTGAAAAGAGTTTATCAAAATTAATGAAAGAATTAACTAAATTACAAACTAATAATGCTATAGAAGTAAGATATTTTAAATATGTAAAGGGAAGAATAAATAATACCGAAGAAGCTTTAGAGGCAATTAAAAATACATCATATTTAAAAGACATAGAAACCCTAGATATCCATAATGGTAATGTTGGAACAGCTATTTTATACGATGGAGAAAGGGTAAATTTTGTGATAAGTAGCTATGATACAGGCTCTTATCTAATTATTGGTACACCAATAATATTTACAACATACTAACAATTCATTATGGAGGATAATATGGAAAAGATAATAGTAAAAGGTGGTAATAAACTAAAAGGTGAGGTTAATATAAGCGCAGCAAAAAATGCTGTATTACCAATTATAGTGGCATCTATTCTCTGCCCAGAGAAATTAGTTATAAAAAATGCCCCAATGTTAGAGGATGTATCTGTAATATGTAATTTGTTAAGGGAATTAAATTGTGATGTAAATATATCAAATTTAAATAATGAGCTTGAAATTAATACAAAAAATATCTTGCCTGTAGATGCAAATAGCGACTTAATAAGAAAGATGAGAGCATCATTTTTAATTATGGGACCTATGCTGGCAAGATTTGGCCACTGTAAACTATCATTACCTGGAGGATGTAATATAGGAAGTAGACCTATAGATCTTCATTTAAAAGGATTTACTGCTATGGGGGCAGAAATAAGTATGGGTCATGGATTTGTTGAAGCTAAAGCAAAGAGATTAATTGGAAATAGAATTTATTTGGACTTCCCATCTGTAGGAGCAACTGAGAATATTCTTATGGCATCTGTTCTAGCAAAAGGAACAACAATAATAGAGAATGCAGCAGAAGAACCGGAAATATGGGATCTAGCAGAATTTTTAAATGCCATGGGAGGAAAGGTAACTGGTGCAGGAACTGGAAAAATAATAATAGAAGGGGTAGAATCCTTAAAAGGAATATCATATAAACCTATTTACGATAGAATTGAAGCTGGAACTTTCATGATTGCAGCAGCTATGACAAATAGTAAGATTAAAGTAAATGGCGTAAATGGAGAACATGTTAGACCTTTGATTGAAAAATTAAAAGAATGTGGTATTAGATTTACAGAGGAAGATAGTACTTTAATAGTAGACGGAACAGGTCCTAAAAAGCCAGTAGATATTAAAACTATGCCTTATCCAGGGTTTCCAACAGATATGCAACCTCAAATGATGAGTTTATTAAGTCTTATAGCCGGTCCAAGTATGATAACAGAAACAGTATTTGAAAATAGATTTATGCATGTAGCAGAATTAGTAAGGATGGGAGCAAAAATTAAAATTGATGGAAGAACCGCATTTATAGAGGGTGTTACTAAACTTACTGGTTGTGAAGTAAAGGCTACAGATTTAAGAGCTGGCGCGGCAATGATATTAGCTGGCTTGGTAGCTGAGGGACAGACGGAGATAGGTGATATATATCATATTGATAGAGGATATATAGATATTGAGGAGAAATTTAGGGGACTAGGAGCAGAAATAAACAGAATTAATAAATAAAATGCAATTATTCAAGAAGACAAGGGATTTGATATGCTCCCTTTATAGTAGACAGTTAAAGTAATAAAACTGTAACTATAAGGGAAGCAGTTCAATAAGCTTGTCTTTTTATATTTATAAAAATAACTTTTAAATGTGAGTATAGATTAAAGAAGAAGTTATGAGTACCTAGTTATAACTTAAATTATGTAAGCATATAGTTAAAAGTGAAATATTTAAGGAGGCAAAGTAATGAACAAAGATGAAATTATAAAAAATATAAAGATAATTTCCTATATGACGATGTTTATATTTATTTTTATGATATTAATTGGAAGTATATTTATAATAGCCCCCATTGATAAGGTAAATTCATTTGAAGTAAGTGAAGATTCAATAAAGTATATAAAGGGTGAAGGTGTCATCGTAAAAGGAAGTGATAAGGTAAAACTATATAATTCTAAGCGAAATGAAATACAAGAGATGGACTTAGAAGATTATATTGTAGGAGTAGTGGCTGCTGAGATGGCAGCAGATTTTGATTTAGAGGCATTGAAAGCGCAAGCTGTTGCGGCAAGAACATTTTATTTTTCAAAGAGATTGTCTCCATGCAAAAATTCTAAGGGGGGAGATATTTGTGATACAACACATTGCCAAGTATATATGAGTAAGGAAGAACGTTTAGCAAATTGGAAAAGTTCAGATGGAGATAAGAATTGGAATAAGATTACTGAGGCAGTGTCATCAACTAAAGGTGAGGTATTAGTGTATGATGGTTCAATAGTACTGTATCCACAGTTCTTTTCAACTAGTTCAGGAAAAACAGAAGACTCAGTAGATGTTTTTTCAAGTGATATACCATATTTAAAATCAGTAGATAGCCTAGGGGAAGAAACATCAAAGGATTATGAAACAGTTAAAGAAATAAAGATAGATGACTTTATAGGTAAAATAAATAAGTCATATCCAAATGCTAAGGTTAGTAAGGAAAAGTTGTTATCTCAAGTTAAGATTGATTCAAGGACTACAGGGGGATCAGCTAAAGAAATAATTTTAGGTGAAGTTAAGATATCAGGAGTAGAATTTAGGAAGATATTTGAGCTAAAATCAGCAAATTTCAATATTGAGTTTGCAAGTGATATTGTTAAGATTAGTTGTAAAGGATATGGGCATGGTGTTGGGATGAGTCAGCGGGGAGCTAATGTAATGGGTAAGGAAGGGAAAAAATATACAGATATATTACTGCATTATTACAGTGGAGTGGGAATTGAGAAAGTTAAATATGAGTAGAGAAGCCTATATGGCTTCTTTTTTTATTAATAAAAATCTCTTTATGTAGATTAATTATTATGAAATATATAGATATAAGTGAAAATGTTGAAATTTGGTGAAATAAAAATATGGTAATTATGTATTATTTTAAACTTTGCGGAAATAATAGAGAAAGGAGGTGTTTATATGGATAAAAATTATAAACAAAAGGCAAAAGATTTTTTTAGAAAGGAGGGTTTTTACGTAGTACTTTTCCTTTGCTTATGTATAGTTACTACAGTTGGAGCCATTTCTTTAAAAAAGGCTAGGAACTCAGAATCACAACCTAAAGTAGATAATAGCAATAAAGAAGTAAGTGTAAACCTTGACGATAAAAATGTGACAAATGAAATGCCTAATGCTGAGCGTGTTGATAATAGTAAATCAAAGGATAATACAAGTGGCAATGCTAATAGCAACAATAATCAGGCGAAAGCAGTAGCAACAACTAATGAAGTTAAGTTTAGCAAGCCAGTTGAAGGAGTTTTACTTAGAGGGTATACATATCCTAAACCTGTGAAGATTGATGACACAACCCAGAAAACAATAAAAGGTATTGATGTTAACGTAAAAATAGGATCTGAGGTAAAAGCTGCAGCAGAAGGTGTGGTTGAGAGTGCTGAGAATAATGGTGTTGAAGAGGGTGTAACAGTAGTTGTTAAGCATGCAAATGGATTAAAAACTAAGTATTGTAATCTAGATTCAAAACTATCAGTTAAGAAAGGTGATAAAGTTACTGTGGATACAGTAATTGGTAAGGTTGGAGAAACATCAAAGATCTATGATAAAGAAGTTTTTGGAGAACATTTAAATTTACAAGTTATTAATTCTAATAACGAACAGGTAGATCCATTAAAGTATTTTTCATACAAGAGTAAGTAGAAAATACTAAAAATTAATATTAATCAGTCATTTTAAAAGATAAAATGGCTGATTAATAAGTAATTTAATGACGAGAGCTTGCATAATTATAAATATAGTGAATTAAGGAGGTAGCATTTTGAAGGACTACATTGAAGAAAGGGTACTAGAAGTAGCACAATATATTATTGATTCAAAAGCTACGATTAGGAAAACTGCAAAGGTTTTTGGAGTGAGTAAAAGTACCATTCATAAGGATATGACAGAAAGATTACCTAAAATAAATCCCACAATTGCAGAAAAAACTCATAGCATTTTAGAACTTAATAAGGCGGAAAGACATATTAGAGGTGGAAAAGCCACAAAATTAAAGTATAAAGCTATTGAATGATAATAATATTGCATATATAATAAACAATAGGTAGAAAATTGAAAAAAATTGTATAAATAATGCAATGAATTAAAGATGTGGGAGTGAGTGGAATGTGGTTTTGGAGAACTGGGGCAGAATTAGGAATAGATTTAGGAACAGCAACTGTTTTAGTTTATGAAAAAGGAAAAGGAGTTATATTAAAGGAGCCGTCGGTTGTTGCAATTAACAAAAACAACAATAAAGTTTTAGCGGTTGGTGAAGAAGCTAGGAAAATGATTGGAAGAACTCCTGGAAATATAGTTGCAGTTCGTCCTTTAAGGGATGGTGTTATTTCAGATTATGATGTAACAGAAAAAATGTTAAAGGAATTTATAAAAAAGGCAGTAGGGAAAAAAAATATGGTTGCTCCAAAAGTTATGGTATGCATTCCATCTCAAGCTAGTGAAGTTGAAAAAAGAGCTGTTATTGATGCAGCGAAAAATTCAGGAGCTAAGAGAGTGCATTTAATAGAGGAACCCCTTGCGGCAGCTATAGGTGCCGGATTAGATATAACAAAACCAGATGGTGTTATGGTTGTTGATATCGGAGGTGGTACATGCGATATTGCTGTTATATCATTAGGTGGTGTTGTGGTTAGGTCTTCTATTAAGGTTGCGGGAGATAAATTTGATGAGGCTATTATTAAATATGTAAGATCAAAGCATAAAATAATGATTGGTGAAAAGACAGCAGAGGATTTAAAGATAAGTGTTGGCTCAGCTTTTAAGGGAGCAAGAAGTTTAGACACAACTATGAAGGGAAGGAATTTAGTTACGGGTTTACCTGATGAAATTCCAATATCAACAGAGGATATTAGGGAAGCTATACTTGAACCTGTACTATCAATAGTTGAGAGTGTTAAGGCTGTACTAGAAAAAACGCCACCAGAGCTAGCGGCGGATATTATTGAAAAAGGTATCTTCATGACTGGTGGAGGTGCTCTTTTATATGGATTAGACAAGCTTATAGAATTTGAAACTGGAGTGAATGTAACTGTTGCAGAAGATTCTGTGGAATGTGTTGCAGAGGGAACAGGAAAGGTTCTAGCTTTCTTTGATAAGATTGATTCTAGCTTGAATTCACAAGATGTTATTTTAGTTGAATAGTATTTAATAAGAATAAAAGATTGAGGGGAAACTCTCAATCTTTTATTCTTATAATATTAAATTTTTTCCATTACTTAGATGATGTGCGTAAATAATACCTGTAGAAATTATTTTAGCCATCTCTAAAACTAGGGATAATCTTATAGAACGTGATGAAAAGAAGTCTGCATTATCACTAGAGTCTATTATGCCAATAATAGATGCGTTTCCCACATCGGGAAGAGATTTCCCAACACCTTTACCAGGGTGTATAGCATAATCTCTAGTGTGTATTTCACCAATAGATTTAATTTCTCCTAGACAAGCATCTACGCCTATAATACAAGCGTTAGGGTGTGTTTTCTTAATTTCATCTAAACGTTTATCTATGTTAAGGGCATGAATTGGTGCAGCAATAGTACCATATATAGGAAGAGGAAAAAAATTATCTTCTAATATTGTACCAACTAAGGGACCAAGACAGTCTCCTATACACTTATCTGTTCCTATACAGACAATAATTGTATCTTTATTTATAAAATCTTTTAGGCTTTCAGCAATTTCAAAGTAAGCAAGTGCTGATTTATAATGTATTTTTCTTTTAGTCAAATCTTACACCCCCTCACTAAATATATGAGGTTTAAGAGAGAAATATTATTTAAGTATAAAAAAAGAATTTTTGGCAATAAATCAAAAGGAAGGGAGTTTGATTTATTTGAAAAAATTATTAATTGTAGGAATTATGTTGATAGCGTTAATAGGAACGATATATACATTATTTATTTGGGAGCCAAAAGGAAGTCGGAATGAAGTTATTCAAAATACTATAAATGAGGTTCAGAGTAGGAGAAATAGTGATAATTCTGATATTGATGATTTATCAAGGAATAATGAAGTAGATGATGTTCCTACAATAAACAAATCTATATTTAAAATAGAAAAGAGCCTAATTGAAAAAAATATAAATAAAGATGATATGGTAATAGTAAATAATATTATTAAAAAGATGTCTACAGTTGATATAGGCAAGATAGAGGAAGTAATTCAGTATGAAGATGAAGAAGAAGGTGTAAGAGAAGCTTTTAAGGTGTTAAAAAAGAGGCTAACAACAGAGGATTATCAGGTTTTAGAGAATATATTAGGTCAATTTATTGATTTTTCTATTATTGGACAGGAGGCATAGAAAAAAGTGAATAGTACATTAAATAGAAGTAATTCTAACTAAATGAAAGAATATATAAAATAATCTCTTTAAATGGTGTATTTTGGAGGTTGAAATATAAAGCCGTTGAATATATACTAACTATTGTTGGTTCGAGTGTTTCGAAATGCTTGAACAAAAGTGAAAGAGTTAATATGGAGGAATTCCCGAGTGGCCAAAGGGGGCAGACTGTAAATCTGTTGCAAGTTGCTTCGAAGGTTCGAATCCTTCTTCCTCCACCATTTAATGGGCGCATAGCTCAGCTGGGAGAGCATCTGCCTTACAAGCAGAGGGTCACAGGTTCGAGCCCTGTTGTGCCCACCATTAAACTTTCACATAATATGCTGGCATGGCTCAACGGTAGAGCAGCTGACTTGTAATCAGCAGGTTGTAGGTTCGATTCCTATTGCCAGCTCCAATAAAATATGGAAGAATTCCCGAGTGGCCAAAGGGGGCAGACTGTAAATCTGTTGCAAGTTGCTTCGAAGGTTCGAATCCTTCTTCTTCCACCAGTTTAAATGGGCGCATAGCTCAGCTGGGAGAGCATCTGCCTTACAAGCAGAGGGTCACAGGTTCGAGCCCTGTTGTGCCCACCATTTAAACCTTTAATTAGCACATGCTGGCATGGCTCAACGGTAGAGCAGCTGACTTGTAATCAGCAGGTTGTAGGTTCGATTCCTATTGCCAGCTCCAATAAAATATGGAGGAATTCCCGAGTGGCCAAAGGGGGCAGACTGTAAATCTGTTGCAAGTTGCTTCGAAGGTTCGAATCCTTCTTCCTCCACCATTTAAAAGCAAGAATTATCTTGCTTTTTTTATTTCCACTAATAGTTGTAGATAATCAAAAAAATGTTGATAGTTTTTTGAAGACTGTGGATAAACTTAATAAATCTTAGTAAATTATACTATTGAGTTTGAAGAACTAATATGTTAGAATAATACCATAAAATTAATATGAAAACTCTTATCAAGAGAGGTGGAGGGAAAGGGCCCTATGAAACCCGGCAACCTGTGAGAATCGCAAGGTGCCAATTCCTGTGGATATAAATATCTACGAGATGAGAGAGATTGCTTAGTAAGTCTCTTCTTGTTGAAGAGTTTTTTTATTGTAAAAAAACCCGTTTGAAAGGAGAAAAGGAAAATGAAAAGATTATTTACATCAGAATCAGTTACAGAAGGGCATCCAGATAAAATATGTGACCAAATTTCAGATGCAGTTTTAGATGCTATTTTAGCACAGGATCCTAGTGCAAGAGTTGCTTGCGAAACATGTACTACAACAGGAATGGTTATGGTTATGGGTGAAATAACTACAAATTGTTATGTTGATATTCCTAAGGTAGTTAGAGAAACTGTTAGAGAAATAGGTTATGATAGAGCTAAATATGGTTTTGACTGTGACACATGCTCAGTTATGACAACAATAGATGAACAATCAGCTGATATAGCTATGGGAGTTGATGAGGCTCTTGAATCAAGAAAAGGTGATAAAGACGATGTTGAAGCAGTAGGTGCTGGAGATCAAGGTATGATGTTTGGTTTCGCTACCAATGAAACAGAAGAATTTATGCCACTACCAATAGCTATGGCTCATAGACTTTCTAGAAGATTAACAGAGGTTAGGAAGAATGGTACTTTAGATTACCTAAGGCCAGATGGTAAGACTCAAGTAACTGTAGAATATGAGGATAACAAGCCAAAGAGGATTGATGCTATAGTAATTTCAACTCAACATGGAGAAGAAGTAACTTTAGAACAAATAGAAAAGGATCTTATGGAATTTGTTATAAGAGCTGTAGTTCCAGCAGAATTACTTGACGAAAATACTAAATATTATATAAACCCAACAGGTAGATTTGTAGTAGGTGGTCCGCAAGGAGATTCAGGTTTAACAGGAAGAAAGATAATTGTTGATACTTACGGTGGAATGGGTAGACACGGTGGTGGAGCATTCTCAGGAAAAGATCCAACAAAAGTTGATAGATCAGCAGCTTATGCTGCTAGGTGGGTGGCTAAAAACCTAGTAGCAGCCGGAGTTGCAGATAAGTTAGAAATTCAATTAGCTTATGCAATTGGTGTTGCTAAGCCAGTATCAATTCAAATAGATACTTTTGGCACAGGTAAAGTGGATGAAGAAGTTTTAGTTGATATAGTAGAGAAGGTATTTGATTTAAGACCAGGTGCTATTATAAGAGATTTAGAGTTAAGGAGACCAATATATAAGCAAACTGCAGCTTATGGTCACTTTGGAAGAACAGATGTAACTCTTCCTTGGGAGCAATTAAATAAGGTGGAAGCTATTAAGGAATTATTATAATAAAAAAATCACTGATGTAAATCAGTGATTTTTTTATGGGAATTATTTATTAAAAACAAGCTTTCCGCCAACAAATACTTTACTAATTTCAATATTATCATTAAATAATACTAAATCAGCATCATAGCCTTCTTTAATTAATCCCTTACGATCTTCAACGTTACAATGCTTAGCACCGTTGTAAGAAGCCATTCTTACAATCTCATTTAAATTATAACTAGTGTTATTCTTAATATTATTAATAGCTCTATCAAGAGTTAGTACTGAACCAGCTAGAGTACCATCAAGTAATCTTGCAGCTCCGTTCTTAACAATTACATCTTGACCACCTAAAGAGTACTTACCATCAGGCATACCACATGCCTCCATAGCGTCACTTACTAATAAAACCTTATCAGTTCCTTTTTGCTTATATGCAGTTCTAAGAGCTGGATAAGCTATGTGAATACCATCTGATATAGTTTCAGTAGTTATATCTGTATCAAAGGTTGCACCAACGACTCCTGGAGCTCTATGAGTAAATGGAGTCATTGCATTATAAAGATGAGTAGTGTGACAGGCACCACATTTAATACCTTCAATAGCTTCTTCATAAGTAGCCTTAGTGTGTCCAATTGAAACAGAAACACCATTTTCTGAAAGATATTTGATTAGATCTTTAGCACCTTCAACTTCAGGAGCTAATGTAATAGATGTAACAGCATCTTCACAATCACCAACTATTTCTTTGTAGTTTTCAATTGATGGAGCTAAAACGAAGTTTGGATTTTGAGCACCAATTGCATTTGGGCTAATAAAAGGGCCTTCTAAGTGAGCACCTAAAACGTTAGCACCTTCAGTACCATCAGCTTTTAATTTTTTTATTACAGCCATAGATTTTCTTATATCTTCACCTGCAACTGTCATTGTTGTAGGGGTAAATGATGTTGTACCATGTTGAACTATAGTTTTTGCTATTGTATTAAGTGAGTCAATACTTCCATCCATAGTATCGCACCCACCAGCACCATGGATATGTACATCAATAAATCCTGGTGAAAGATATAGACCTTCAGCATCTATTATTTCAGTATCATTTACATTAGAAGGATTTATTTCTTTAATCTTTCCATCCTCTACTAATACTGAGCCTTTTTCTACTTTGTCTAAGTAAATAATATTACAATTTTTAATAAGCATTATAAACACCTCCAATGATTATTAGGAAATACTTTAACATCCTATGATATAATTATAATATATATAGTCAAGAATAAAAATAACTTTATAAGATATGGAGAGATAATATGGAGGTCTTAGAGGGCTTTGTAGAAGTGATTCTTTTTAGAAGTGAAGATACAGGGTATGTAGTATCAAAGATAAATGTAGATAATAAACCTGTAACAGCTGTTGGTACAGTGCCTTTTTTAAGAGAAGGACAGCATATTAAATTAACTGGCGAATGGAAAGTTCATAAGCAATTTGGACAACAATTCAGTATAGTTACATGTGAAGAAATAATGCCAACTACATTAGATGGAGTTGAGAAATACTTATCTTCTGGAATAATTAGAGGAATAGGTCCTGTTACAGCAAAAAAAATAATTGATCATTTTGGAGAAGAAACTATAGAGGTATTAGATAATAATATAGATAGATTGAAAGAAATAGAGGGAATTGGGGAAAAGAAATTTAATATTATATATGAGTCATATTTAGAGCAACATGATTTAAAAGATGTAATGATATATTTCCAAGGATTCGGAATAACTCATGGTCAGTGTTTGAAGATATATAAAAGATTTGGGCCTAATGCAAAGGAAATAGCACAAAAGGATCCCTATATATTATGTAGAGAGATAAAAGGCATAGGATTTAGTACAGCTGACAAAATTGCAGGACTTATAGGAATAAGTAAAGAATCGGACTCAAGAATAAAAAGTGGAATAGATTTTATTATAAATAGATTTTGTGCAGCAGGTAATACATATATGCCAAAGGATATGGTTATTAAGGAGACAAAGGAACTACTTATGGTAAAAGAAGAGTTGATTGAAGGAAATATATATAACTCATCTTTAGAAAAAAAGCTAATAGTTCAAAAAATAGGAGATATAGAGGGAGTATTTATTCCAATTTATTATTATAGCGAGCTTGGAATTACAGAAAAGATAGCGAAGCTTTCTATACAAAACTATCAAACTATAAATTCCGACATAGATTTTGAAATTGGTGTCTTTGAGAAGAAGCAGGAGATAAGGTTTGCTAAGTCACAAAAAGAGGCTATAATAGGTGCATTTACAGATGGTATAGAAATAATAACAGGTGGGCCTGGTACAGGTAAGACGACAATAATAAAATGTATTATAGATATATATGAAAACCAAGGTATGAAGGTTTTATTGGCAGCACCTACAGGTAGAGCAGCTAAGAGGATGACTGAATCTACAGGTAGAGAATCAAAAACAATACATAGATTACTTGATATAGGAGCTGGAGAAGAAGATGTACTGTTAGGTGGAGAGATAGATGAACCACTAGATGGAGATGTAGTCATTATAGATGAGGCATCAATGATAGATATCTTCCTAATGTATAATTTACTAAAGGCGATTAAAGTAGGAACGCGACTTATAATAGTTGGAGATGTAGATCAATTACCATCAGTTGGGTCAGGAAATGTATTAAAGGATTTTATAAATAGTGGTTTGATTAAAGTTGTAAGGCTTCAAGAGATATTTAGGCAAGGGGCAGAGAGTTTAATAATTACTAATGCTCATAGAATTAATAGCGGAGAAATGCCATATTTAAATCAAAAGAATAAGGACTTCTATTTTATTAAAGAGGAGAATATAGATAGTATATTGGCTATTGTACTAGATCTAGTTAACAGAAGGTTACCTAATTTTAATAATAAGTGGGATAGGAGACGGGATATCCAAGTGCTAAGTCCAATGAAAAAGGGGTTACTTGGAGTTCTTAACCTAAATGAAAGATTACAAGAAATTTTAAATCCTCCATCGAAAAGCAAAAAAGAAAAGAAACAGAAAAATCTCATTCTTAGAGAAGGGGATAAGGTTATGCAAACCAAAAATAATTATTCATTAAAATGGACTTCTATAACTGGAAGAGGAGATATAGAAGGAGAGGGTGTTTTTAATGGGGATATGGGATTTATTCATTCGATAGATGAAGGGGAAAGAAGTTTAACAGTAATATTTGATGATGAACGTAAGGTAAAGTATGATACAGAAAGTATGGATGAACTAGATTTAGCATATGCCATAACAATACATAAAAGTCAAGGAAGTGAATTTAAAGTTGTAATAATTCCATCCTATATGGGATCTCCATTTTTAATGAATAGGAATTTATTATACACAGGTATTACAAGAGCAAAGGAATTAGTAACAGTAGTAGGATATCCAAGAGCATTACAATATATGGTTAGCAATACAAATAGTACGCAGAGATATTCTTCATTAGGAAATAGAATAAAAGAATTATTAGAAAGTGATATATTTTCCTAGGAGAGAAAGGATAAGATAATGGATAGAAAAGAGAAAATTTTTAGTGAGGAGATTGAGTATTCAGTAAAAAAAATTAGCCAATGGTATAGAAAAAATACTAAAACTTTATCTATTATTACAAGTCCATTTAATAATAACTATATTCTAGAAGATGTTATATTAGAGGTATTAAATAATAGGAAAAATGTCCTTTATGTTTGGGGACAAAATGGTGAAGATAGAACATTAATCGAGGAACTAAAAAAAATCAAAAAAAATATAACTTATAGTACTATAGATAGCGGTGAAAGTAAGAGTAATATAACTTTTGTTAACTATAAAAACATTGGGAATATATCAGGAAAATATGAACTAACAATTTTTGATGATATATCAAACTTTTCCACACTAAGTAAAGAGGCTTTAAGGACTAAATATGAGAATCTTATAAAGATATCAAATAGAATGATTTTGTATACTATAGAGCCAATAACTACATTGGGGGATAAATTAGAGGTAGCACCCATATGTAGTAAAAATCCTTTTGTAGAGCCTAGATTTATAACTACTAGAATAGACTTAAATAAGGATATACCATACATACTTTATGACTATTTGAAATGGTTTAGAGATAAAAGGAAAAACATTATAATTTATGTCCCAAGTAAGGAAAAGTTAAGCCTTGTATATGATTATTATGCTAATAAATTAAAGATTGAAGGGGTAAAAGTAATAGCAATTTCAAGAAGAGATGATAAAAAGAATATAAAGAATGTTTTAAAGATTAAAGATAAGGCAACATTTATAATAACAGACTTTATGGAGGAATCATTGAAAGACTTGAAAATAGATAATGCAATAGTCCTTTTTTCAGATGATGAAAAATATAATTATAAAAAATTTCTTTATCTTTGTGGAGAAATAGGAAAAATTAATATTAATCTACCAGAAGTATTATTTGTATCAAGAGAGGTATCTGAAGAAATGGAAATAGCAAAGGATATGGCTAGGGATTTCAATAAGAAAATATGGGAAAAAAGATTAATGAAATTATAGGTATGATTCTAAGAGGTATATTGGCAGTAATATATCCAGCGGATTTTTGTTGTATTATATGCAGTGAAGAAGATGTGGAGGGACTTTGTAGAGAGTGTAATAATAAAATAACTAGATGTAAAGAAGATGAACTTTGTATAGGGTATTATAAGGGGCCCCTAAAGGAGTTAATATTAAAATTTAAATACCACAAAGATTTTAATGCAGGAGAAGTATTAGTTAGACTCATAGAAGGGAAATTAGATTTAGTAGAAAAAGATTATTGTTTAACTTTTATACCAATTGGTGAAGAAGCTCTAAGGAGTAGGGGATTTAATCAGTGTAAATATATAGCTGATGAGATAGGATTTAGAAAAGATTTCAAGGTTATGGATACGTTGGAAAAAGTAAAAGAAACCAAAATACAAAAGACATTAATAAAAGAAGAACGGTTAAAAAATCTTTTAGGAGCTTTTGAAGTTAAGAATGTGAAAAAAGTTAAAGGAAGAAAGTTAATAATTATTGATGATGTAGTTACCACAGGTGCAACGTTATCAGAAGCCGCAAGAGTATTAAAAGAATGTGGTGCATCTGAAATAAAAATATTGACACTTGGGAAATCTAATATATAATATTAATGTAAAGCTAGGTCTGTGGTTGAAAGTCGATGCTAGTCGCAGGCAAAACGATCCACGTAACTTAAACAAAGTTTTAATGAGCATGGTGCGGTATAGAGGTAAGTCCTACCAATTTATATATTGAGAGGGTTAGTAGTGAGAGGGTAATTCTGGGTAGCGAAATCTCCAGTAGGCGAGTGTGGGGGCAAAGACCAGGTCAGCTAGCTTTGAAGAGTAGCTTTGCTACTCTTTCATTTTTGCTATTTAAAAGTAAGATACTATATGTATCTTACTTTATTTTTTTTGTTTTAAATTATCTATAAGGTTTTATATAAATTATGAGATTTTTAAGTAGGATAATGAATTTATTATAATATATAAAATAAATTAATGCATAAATTAGAGCTATTTGAAGAAAATTAAAGAAGTATTCAGTAATAGTATATATATTCTGAAAATTTAGACTTGTTTTTTTGGCATATATTATGTAAAATTATAGTATAAACAAAACACATATTAACTATTATCTAAGTATATACTTAGATATGAGAGAGGGGCTGGATTTATGAAAGTAACAGTTGTAGCAAAGAATATTGAACTTACACATGCATTGAAGGATATGGTCGAAAAGAAGATATCAAAGTTAGACCGATACTTTGAACCAGCAGTAGGAGCTAGAGCAACACTTAGTGTTCAAAAGAATAGACAGATTATAGAAGTTACTATTCCTTTCAATGGAGTAATTCTAAGAGGCGAAGAGTCTACAGAAGATATGTATAAATCAATAGATTTAGTTTTAGACAAGTTAGAAAGACAAATTAGAAAGCAAAGAACTAAACTTTCAAGAAGGAACACATCAGGGTCTTTAAGATATCCAGATTTTAATTCTTTAGATTTTAAAGATGATGATGAAGATGATTCTAGGGTAGTAAAAACTAAGAGTTTTAATGTTAAGCCTATGTCAAGTGAGGAAGCAATATTACAAATGGAATTATTAGGACATAACTTCTTTGTTTATCAAGATGCAAAAACTAGCAAAGTTAATGTAATGTATAAGAGAAAAGATGGCAACTATGGTTTAATAGAGCCAGAGTATAAATAGTTAGTTATACTCCATAGAGCAGTTAAATTTATTTAATGCGCTCTATGGAGTTTTTTGTTGAAAAATAAGTAATTAGGGATTGATTAAGATATTATAATAATTCTTTGTTAATTAATAGTTATATTCCTTGAAAACACTAAAGATACAATGGTATAATTTATAAATGTACAATTGTGAGCTTAGTTTTTTACTAAGGTTAATAAAAAGATATGAAAGGATGACAATATGGGACTTTTTGGAGGGTTATTTAAATCATATAGTGAAAGAGAAGTAAACAGAATAAGACCTATTGCAGATAAGATAGAGGCATTAGATGGGGAAATGGCAAAATTGTCAGATGATGAGCTAAAGGGAAAAACAGTTGAATTTAAAAAAAGATTAGCTGATGGAGAAACATTAGATGACATATTAGTTGAAGCCTTTGCTACAGTAAGAGAAGCTTCATGGAGAGTTTTAGGAATGAAACACTATAAGGAACAGCTTATAGGTGGAGTTGTTCTTCATCAAGGAAGAATATCCGAAATGAAGACTGGTGAAGGTAAAACATTAGTTGCTACTTTACCAGCATATTTAAATGCGCTTCCAGGAAAAGGTGTTCATATAATTACTGTTAATGATTACCTTGCAAAAAGAGATATGGAATGGATGTCACAAATCTATAATTTCTTAGGGTTATCAACAGGGGTTATAGTTCATGAACTTACAAATGAACAAAGAAGAGCAGCATATGCTTCAGATATAACTTATGGAACAAATAATGAATTTGGATTTGATTATTTAAGAGATAACATGGTTATCTACAAGGAAGAAAGAGTACAAAGAAAGCTTAACTTCTGTATAGTAGATGAAGTTGACTCAATTCTTATTGATGAAGCTAGAACACCTCTTATAATTTCAGGAGCTGGTGAAAAATCAACTGAATTCTATAAGGTTGCAGACTATTTTGTTAAGACTTTAAGAGCAGAAGAAGATTATACAATAGATGAAGAAGCAAATGCAGTTATGTTAACAAATGCTGGTGTTGAAAAGGCAGAAAAAACATTTAAAGTTGATAACTATGCAGATGCAGACAATATGTCTCTTCAACATTATGTAACACAAGCTTTAAAAGCTAACTATTCAATGAGAAAAGATAAAGACTACATGGTTAAAGATGGAGAAGTAGTTATAGTAGATGAGTTTACAGGAAGACTTATGGAAGGAAGAAGATACTCTGATGGTTTACACCAAGCTATTGAAGCTAAAGAAGGTGTTAAGATTGAAAGAGAATCAAAGACTCTTGCAACTATTACATTCCAAAATTACTTTAGAATGTATCAAAAGCTTTCTGGTATGACTGGTACAGCTTTAACAGAAGAAAATGAATTTAGAGAAATTTATGGACTAGACGTTATAGTTATTCCAACTCATAAACCTATTAAAAGAATTGATAATTCAGATCTTATCTATAAAAATGAAAAAGGTAAGTTTAATGCAATAGCAGAAGAAATTATTGAAACTCATAAGACAGGTCAACCTGTTCTTGTAGGTACAATAAGTATTGAAAAGTCAGAAGAGTTGTCTAATGTCTTAAAGAAGAGAGGAATTCCTCATAAAGTATTAAATGCTAAATATCATGAACAAGAAGCAGACATTATAGCTAATGCTGGTGAATTTGGAATGGTAACAATAGCGACTAATATGGCTGGTAGAGGTACGGATATTAAACTTGGAGAAGGTGTTGTTGAAGTAGGAGGCCTTAAGATTATAGGTACTGCAAGACATGAGTCTAGAAGAATAGATAATCAATTAAGAGGGCGTGCTGGTAGACAAGGAGATCCAGGTTCATCTAAGTTCTATATATCCCTTGAAGATGATTTAATGAGAATATTTGGATCAGATAAGATTCAAGGAATAGTTGAAAAATTAGGTCTTGAAGACGATGATGCAATAGAAAATAAAATCATTACAAAGCAAATAGAAAATGCACAAAAGAAGGTTGAAGGAAATAACTTTAACATAAGAAAAACATTGTTAGGATATGACGATGTTATGAATATGCAAAGAGAAGTTATCTACAAGCAAAGATCAGAAGTTCTTGAAGGTGAAGACCTTAAGGAACAAATTATAAATATGACTAAAGAGGTTGTATCTAATGCTGTATTAGCTCATTTAAATGGGGTAGAAGGCGAAGAAGTAGAAACAGAAATGAAGAAACTTATAACTTACTTAGATGATATTTGTATTCCAGCAAATAGAGTAACTATTGATGAGTTAATGAATCTTTCAAACGATGAAATAATAGAAAAGCTAAATGGAATAGCTCTAGAAATATATGAAGGTAAAGAAGCAGAGTTTGGTTCTGAAAAGATGAGAGAAATAGAAAGAGTTATTCTTCTTAGAACAGTTGACTCAAAGTGGATGGATCATATAGATAATATGGATCACTTAAAGCAAGGGATTGGACTTAGAGCATTCAAGCAACAAGATCCAGTTCAAGCATATCAAATGGAAGGTAGTGCAATGTTTGAAGAAATGATTCAAAACATTAAACTAGATACTGTTAAGTATATCTTCCATGTTCAAATGGAAAGAGCACCTGAAAGAGAAAGGGTTGTTAAAGAAACTGCAGCAGTTCATACAGGATCTGGTGGAGAATCACAATCAATTAAAAGAGAGCCTGTAAGAAAAAAAGTTGAAATAGGCAGAAATGATATATGCTCTTGTGGTAGTGGTAAGAAATATAAAAACTGCTGTGGCAGAGAAGTATAATTAATAGTACTATGTATAGGCTAACCAGTAGATGGTTAGCCTTTTTAATAGAAATATATTAAATTTGTAGGAATACTAAAAGGTATCCTAACTTGAAGGAGATGATTATATGATAATTGAGCTAGAAAAGGAAATGATTAAGGTTCCTAGCTTAAAGGAGAATATAGAGGAAATGGGGGCTTCACTTTGACAAGGAAGCTTTAGAAAAACAAGTTAAAGAATTGGAACTTCAGATGCAGGAAAATGGATTCTGGGATGACATTAAGAGGGCAGAAGATGTTACAAAAGAGAGTAAGAGAATTAAGGATAAGTTAGATAGACATAATAATCTAGTTAGTAGAATAGAAGATATAGAAGTATTACGGGAACTTATGGAAGAGGATGATGAAGAATCAGCAAATGAAATTATCTCTGAAATAAGGAGTTTAGAAAAAGAGCTATATGATTATAGAATAGAGATATTATTATCAGGTGAATATGATAGAAATGATGCTATATTAACACTTCATGCAGGTGTTGGAGGATCAGATGCTAATGATTGGACAGAAATGCTTTTAAGAATGTATACAAGATGGTGTGATAAAAAAGGTTTTAAAACAGAGACTTTAGATTACTTAGAAGGTGATGAAGCAGGGATTAAGAGTGTAACCTTAAGAATAAAAGGTGAGAACGCTTATGGATATCTAAAGGCTGAAAAAGGAGTTCATAGACTTGTTAGAATATCACCATTTAATGCTAATGGTAAAAGACAAACTTCTTTTGCATCATTAGAAGTTCTTCCAGAACTAACCAAGGAACAAGATATTGATATAAGACCAGATGACTTAAAGGTTGATACCTATAGATCAGGAGGTGCTGGTGGACAGCATGTTAATAAGACTGAATCAGCAGTTAGAATTACTCATATTCCAACTGGAATAGTAGTTCAATGTCAAAATGAAAGGAGCCAATTCTCAAATCGTGATACTGCAATGACTATGCTTAAGGCAAAGCTTATTGAACTAAAAGAAAGAGCTCATAAGGAAAAAATAGAAGATTTAACAGGAGATCTTAAGGATATGGGATGGGGAAGTCAGATTAGATCATATGTATTTCATCCTTATAGCATGGTCAAGGATCATAGAACAAATGTTGAAACTTCGAATGTTACAGCAGTTATGGATGGAGAGTTAGATCAGTTTATAAATAGTTTTTTGGTAAGTAAATAAGAGGGATGAGAATCAAATACAAAGGAGAATACTATGAGAAACATTGAAGCAGTTATTTTTGATATGGATGGGTTAATGTTTGATACAGAAAGAATATCATTTAGGTCATGGAAGGAAGTATGTAAAAAAGAAGGATTAACAATGGAGGAAGACTTCTATACTTCATTAATAGGAAGAAACCTTAAAGGGTTTGGTGTGATAATGAAGGAAACTTATGGTGAAGATTTCCCATTAGATAGGCTATATGAAGAAAAAATAAAGATAATGACAGATTTCATGAATAAGAATGGGGTACCAGTAAAGACAGGGTTACATGAATTACTTGATTATCTAAAGGATCAAAATTATAAAGTAGCAGTAGCTACCTCAACAAGTAGAGAGAGAGCTCTACATATGTTAGAAATGGCAGGAGTTAAGAATAAAGTTAATTATGTAATATGTGGGGATGAGGTTATAAATTCAAAACCTAATCCGGAAATATTTTTAAAGGCAGCAGAAAAATTAGGGGTTTCTCCAGATAAATGCATAGTACTTGAAGATTCAGGTGCTGGAATAGAAGCAGCACATGCTGCAGGTATGAAAGGAATAAATGTACCTGATATGAAGGCACCAGATGAAGAAATGAAGAAAAGGTCATTTATGATATGTAATAGTTTATTAGAAGTCAGGGATTATTTGAAAAATGTTTAGTATTGAAAGTGTAATGGAACTTTTTATTGAGTATAGCAATGTAGCAATAATTATATCCTTGATATTAAGTATTTTAGTATCATTAGCTGGAGTATTACCATCAATATTTGTAACAGGAGCTAATATTTTATTTTTTGGTCCTGCTGAGGGCTTTATTATATCCATTTTAGGTGAAACAATAGGTGGTGCTATAACTTTTAAAGTATATAGGATGGGATTAAAAAGAGGAATAGAATCCATAAGTGGCAGATATAAGTTATTAGATAGGCTCGTTAATAGTAAGGGAAAAAAAGCAGGAATATTAATATTCGAAGGAAGATTGTTGCCGTTTATGCCATCAGGTTTTGTGACGCTAGCAGCTTCTTTAAGTAATGTTAATATAGGTACATATACTATAGCAACTTTTTTTGGAAAGATACCATCTATAGCATTAGAATCATTAATTAGTTATGATATTTTAAATATATCAGAGAACTATTTAAGATTAGGTATTACGATTGTTGCAGTATTATTATTTGTAATTACTTTAAAAATAAAAAATAATTAATTATTTAGATTAGCTTAGGAATAGGCTAATCTTTTTTAAAAGAATATATCTACATAAACAGTCAAATTTTTATTTATTTAATAATGTGTTAAAACTTTGTATATATATCTGTGATATATTTAAAGAAATATACTTTTAATTTAGCTCTGAGAAGCTAAGAAGGGAGACAGAAATGATAAATAACGAATTATTAGAATATGAAAAGGACTGTATAGGGGTAGGGGAAAAAGTCCCTTTAAGTAAGGCAATACCATTAAGTATTCAACATTTATTTGCAATGTTTGGAGCATCAGTTCTAGTACCACTTCTTTTAAAGGTAGATCCAACAACAGTTTTATTTTTTAATGGGATAGGTACACTATTATATGCATTTATAACTAGAAAAAAGATTCCAGCATATTTAGGCTCAAGTTTTGCATTTATAGCACCAGTTTTATTATTATATACACAAGGTTATGATTTTCAAACTATACAAGGTGGTTTCGTAGTTACAGGAATAGCATTTTCAACAATAGCTATTATTGTAGGATATACAGGTATGGGATGGATAAATAAATTGTTTCCGCCAGCAGCAATGGGAGCAATAATAACAATAATAGGATTAGAGCTTGCTGGAACAGCAGCAGACATGGCAGGTTTTCCAGTAGGGGGAAGTAATTCACCTACATTTAATACAACATGGGTAATAGTATCAATGGTAACTTTAATAACAGTGATTTTAAGTAATGTATTATTAAAGGGGTTTTTAAAGGTTATACCTATATTGATAGGAGTTGTTGTAGGATACATAACAGCGTGTTTTATGGGGTTAGTAGATTTTACTGCAGTAAGTAATGCAAGTTTATTTACTTTCCCTAAGATACAAGTAGCACATTTTGATATTAATGCCATACTAACAATATTGCCAGCAACATTTGTAGTTGTAGCTGAACATGTTGGGCACCTGAAGGTGACAAGTAGTATTGTTGGAAAGGATTTAGCAAAAGATCCAGGACTTCATAAATCACTACTTGGAGACGGTATATCAACAATGATTTCAGGTATGTTTGGATCAGTACCAACAACAACTTATGGAGAAAATATTGGGGTTATGGCTTTGACAAAGGTTTATAGTGTATATGTAATCTGTGGTGCTGGTATAATATCAATATTATTAGGCTTTTCGGGGAAGATGTCAGCATTAATTAGTACAATACCTACCCCTGTTATTGGAGGAGTCAGCTTTTTACTATTTGGAACAATAGCAACATCAGGATTAAGGACATTCATTGAAGAAAAAGTTGATTTTGCTAAGTCAAGAAATTTAATATTAGCTTCTGTAATATTTATAGTAGGGTTAAGTGGAATAAAATTAACACTAGGAAATATTGAGTTAAAAGGAATGGGATTAGCTACTGTTGTTGCAATGGTGCTAAGTATAAGTTTTATGATATTTGATAAATTAGGAATTATGAATGAAGCTGAATAAAAAAGTGGAAATGGGTCTGTAGTACAATTGAAAATTTAAGGTTATAAATACAAAAGTATATATGAAACTCTTAATGAGGTTTCTAAATTAAAGAGGATGTTTAAAAATGAAAAATTATTTTTAGGCATACTCTTTTTTATTTTGACAGAGGTATTAAGAAAATAAGTTATATGTGATGAAAAAGATAATGAGAGTATGCTAAAGGTAAAAGTATATAACCAAGGAAAAGAGGAGGTATAAAAATGATATAATATTTATTGTGATAATATCTTTATTGAGGTGAGGGGTAAAATGTTTAATGAAATTAATACTAAGATAAAAGAATGTAAGGAAGAAATGATTCTTAGAAATACATTAGAAAAAAAATTAGGCACTATTCAGGATTCGGTGGATATTAAAAAAAGGTTATTAGAGGTACTAAAAAAGAATCTAGACAAAGAATTTAAAGATGTTGAAAGATTAGAAAAAATGTCTATGGCAAATATATTATCAACTATTTTACGTAATAAGGAAGAAAAATTATATAAAGAAGAACAGGAATATTTAGAGGCAAAATTAAAGTATCAGGAATGCTTAGAAGTAGTTAATGGATATGAGAATGATATAGATTCTATTAAACTAAGAATTAAAAATATAGATAATTATGAAGAACAGTATGAAGAATTGATTAAGAAAAAGTATGAACTTATAAAATCCTTTGATAAAGAGAAAAAAGAAAAGTTACAAGTATTAGAAAACTTATTAGAGATAGACACAAAAGAGGGAAGAGAAATATTAGAAGCAATAACATCAGGAAAAGAATGTTTTAGTATAATTAGGAATGCAGGTAAAGCGTTAAAGAGTGCAAAATCTTGGGGGACCTATGACATGATTGGTGGAGGCGTGATGTCATCAATAGCTAAGCATGATAAGTTAGACACTGCAAGAAAGGAATTAAATAAGTTAGGATATTCTATAGGAAGGTTGAATATGGAGCTTAGTGATATTAATATGGTTCTTGCTATAGATGATATAACCTTCGATAATAGTACTTATGCCTTTGATGTGTTTTTTGATAATATTTTTACTGATATGTCCGTACAAGATAAAATTAAAGATTCTTTAAGTAAGATAAGAAGATTGGAGAATAGGGTAAATAATTTAATTAACCAGTTAGAGGAGAAAGAATTAAAAGTAAGTGAGAGTATTTGTAGACTTAATGATGAAATATATTCATTAATAGAAAATGCGTAATTAAGATATGTATATTGTAAAAGTAAAAACATCTAGGATTTCTCCTAGATGTTTTTATATATTGGCATTACTATCATTAAATTTTTTCAACTTATTAAGTTGAATTATTCCAAAACCAATTAAAGTAAAGGTAGAAAGGAAGAAAAAAATAAGAGTTTTAGAATTATAAAATATTAAAAAATTATTTTCATAAGCATAATCCAATATCTTAGATTCAACTACATCATAAACGGAACTAATTGCTTCTGTAGAAATCTTCTCAGGGGTGTCTCTAGGGGTATGAATATTAGACACATCTGCATGAGAAATTGTTAGTGAATCAAATCCATCATTTATAAAGCTAGCATGATCACTAGAATCTTGATAGGTAACTAGTTTTTTTATGTTTTTCTGATCACATATAATTTCTAAGTCTTGTAATAAATTAGAGTCATTATCCTTACTATTTGCACCTTCCATAAGGGTGATAGGGCAATCTTTAACACCAATCATATCGAAATTTATAACTTCAGCACCTTTTAATTCATCTTTATATTTATTAGAAAATGCTTTAGAACCAAGTAAACCAAACTCTTCACCATTTAAAGCTACAAAGATAATATCTCTTTTTGGCATCTTTAAGGTAGAAAAGCTTCTTGCAAGTTCTAACATAAATGCAGTTCCAGAAGCATTATCTAAGGCACCATAATATACTGAATTTAAAGTATCTGCACCAACATGATCATAATGAGAAGTTATGATAAGTGGAGGAAGGTTTTTAGATGTACCATCTATTTTACCAACTATATTAAATACTTCCTTTTGTTGAACTTTATAAGGTAATTGAACATCTAGTGTATAACCAGATCGTAAAGAATCTAGTATTTCGTTAAAGGTCGATGTGTTTATTTGCATAGCAAAGCCAATTTCAGAATCATTTATAAATGAACTTCTAAAAGAGAATTCCTTATCATATGTAACATAAAATAAGTATTCTATGTCTCCTTTAGTTATAGAAAGAGATTTTTGATATATATTAATTTTATCTTCATTTGTAAATTGAATAGAAGTATCTTTGAAGTTAAGCATGTCCTCTTTGAAATCTTCTCCAAGGGTGAATTCTTTAATAGTAGTTTTGTCCTCTAGTATTTTTAATGAACAGTTTGCATTAGTAGATGTGGGAGTCATTACATTGAAACCTTCTTTAAAATCTTTACCTAGGGGTTTAAGATTATATTCTTTAAAGGTACTTTCTATATTACTACCTACCATGTAGTTTTCATCAGAGCCAGTAAGTCTTCCTTTGAAATCAGTAGAAGAAAGATACTCTATGTTATTTTTAACATTAGAGGGGTTAAAGTCATAATAGCTTCCTTTTAGAATGAGACATGTAATTAGTCCTGAAAGGGACAGAAGTGTAATTAATATGTATACTAGTTTTTTCATATTATCTCCTTAATTTAATAGTACTAATTAATACTATTAAATTAAGAACAATAATATGATTATGTTAGTAAGGCTTAGAGAGATTTGAAGAGTTATTAATTTTAAGAGGACTTATTAAACAGCATATCCATCAACCCATAGATAAGAGTAAATAATAGTGATACATAAACTATAACATTAAGCTTGTCGTAAATTATGGTTATTATTAGTCCAACGGTAATGGTTAATAGGATAATATAATTAATAAATTTATATAATCCTGATTTACTTGTACATATTGCAGCTGTAGAAGAAAAAACTATGAATACAACTGTAATAAAGGATAGACATTCACCAATCACTTTACTAAATACTATTATTTTAAAATAATCTAGTACTAGTAGAGTTATTAGGATAACTAATACTAGAGAGACACATTTTTCTATCATTCTATTCATAAAATCACCTTCTGTAAAATATTTACAATTAAATTATAACAGAAGGAGACATAATATAAAAGTTATTTATAAATCTATTGTATCTAAGTCGTTAGGAACGTAGATAGTACCATCAAAGACCTCTTTTCCTTCTTTTATGTAGTTGGCTTTTCTATTAGATAAGTTTTTATCTTCAGCATGGTATAAAAGAATAGATTTAGCATTTAGAATTCTAGCATTTTCACAAGCATCTTTTGCTGTAGCATGGTGTTTTTCATAAGGTTTAAAAATTTCTCTATCTGCATAAGAACAAAATGCCTCATGAAGTAAATAATCTATATTTTCGCAGTAAGATTTAATACTTTCTCTATAGGGTTCATCACCTAAGAAAGTAAGAGTTTTCCCATTAATTAAAGTAGTTTTAAAGCCATGTTGTAGATCTTTAGTACTATTTATATTAAAAAATACTGTTTTTCTTCCTAAGATTTCAGCCTCATATTTATCTGATATTTCTTTAAATATTATCCTAGTATCAAATAGCTTTAAAAATTTTTTTTGAAGTACGAAAGAACAAATAGATTTTATTGCATCAATAGAAGTCTTATGGCAATATACATTTAGATTACCTTCATATTTTGAATTTAGTATTCCTTGACAAGCAGCACGTATAACCCATACAACACCTAAGATATGATCATTATGATTATGTGATATAAAAACATTATGTACCTTGCTTATTGGAATATTTGCTTTTTCTAGATTAGTTAAGATAGTATTACCACCACCTGCATCTACTAGGAAATATTCATCATTATTTGAAATAGTAAAGCAGGTATTATAGCATTTGGTAACCATAGCAGATCCAGTACCAAGCATAGTTAGTTTTTCCATATTTAAATTCTCCTTTGAAATTAGTAATAATACTTATTATAGGGTTACTATTAGAATAGAACAAGTTAATAAAATCTTTCCAAAAATTAGCCGAAACATTTATTAAAAGTGTAAATAAGTTTATAATAGTAATATATTATGTAAATTAGGGCGTCTTGAAATAAATAGCTTTATATTTATTTCAGGATGAAAAAACTAGGAGGAGACAATGGTAAAAATCGAAGAAAGATTGGCAAAAGAACTTGGACTTAAACTTAGTCAAGTGAATAATGTAATTGAAATGTTAGATGAGGGGAATACAGTTCCTTTTATAGCCCGTTATAGAAAAGAAAAAACAGGGGGACTTTCTGATGAGGTTTTAAGAAGTTTATCAGAAAGGTTAACATACCTAAGAAACTTAGATGAGAGAAAAGCAGATGTTTCAAGGTTAATTGAAGAACAAGGAAAGTTAACAGAGGAAATTACAATAGCTTTAGGAAAGGCAGTAACCTTAACTGAGGTTGAGGATATTTATAGACCATATAAGCAAAAAAAGAGAACTAGGGCAACCATAGCTAAGGAAAAAGGATTAGAACCATTAGCTAATATGATTATTGAAGGAAGTTTTCAAGGAAACTTATTAGAAGAAGCTGCTAAATATATTGATGAAGAAAAAGGTGTGGAAAAAGCAGAGGATGCATTAGCTGGTGCTTCAGATATAGTTGCAGAAGTAATATCTGAAGAAGCTAAATTTAGAAAGTATATAAGAGAATTAGTTATGAGAGATGGACATATAGAATCAAAGGGAGCATCAGAAGAACCAACTCCTTATGAAATGTATTATGATTATAGTGAAGAAGTTAAAAAGATTCCACCTCACAGAATACTTGCTATAAATAGGGGAGAGAAAGAAAAGGTTCTTTCTGTAAAAGTAGTAGTAAACGAGGAGAAGGTTATTACTTATTTAGAAAATCAATTACTTAATAATAATATATCTACTGATGAACAGTTAAAGTTATCTATAAGGGATGCGTATAAGAGATTAATTTTCCCTTCAATTGAAAGAGAAATTAGAAATGAACTTACAGACAAAGGTGAAGTAGGAGCTATAATGATTTTCAAGGAAAATCTTAAGGCATTACTTATGCAAGCTCCTATTAAGGGAAAAGTTGTTATGGGATATGATCCTGGATTTAGAACTGGTTGTAAGGTTGCAATATTAGATAGCACAGGAAAATTTCTTGAGAATGTAGCAGTATACCCTACAGTTCCTAAGCGAGATATAGAAGGGACTAAGAAGACCTTAAAGGCTTTAATTAAAAAGCATAATGTTGATGTTATTTCTTTAGGGAATGGAACAGCTTCAAGAGAGTCAGAGGAAGTTATTGCAGAAATGATTTCTGAGATTAAGCAGGAAACAGGTAGGGAGCTAGCTTATGTTATAGTTTCAGAAGCAGGTGCATCAGTATATTCAGCATCAGAACTTGCAACTAAGGAATATCCTGATCTAGATGTTACTGTAAGAGGGGCTATATCAATAGGTAGAAGACTTCAAGACCCTATGGCAGAACTTGTTAAAATTGACCCTAAAGCCATTGGAGTTGGTCAATATCAACATGATGTTACTCAAAAAAGATTAGAGGAATCATTAAAGGGAGTAGTTGAAGATTCTGTTAATAAGGTTGGAGTTGATTTAAATACTGCAACACCAAGTCTGTTAACGTATGTTTCAGGAATAAATGCAACTATTGCTAAGAATGTTGTTGAATATAGAGATGAGAATGGTGGCTTTAAGACTAGAAAAGAGTTGTTAAAGGTTAAGAGGTTAGGTCAAAAGGCTTATGAGCAATGTGCTGGATTCTTAAGAGTAGCTGAAAGTAAAGAACCTTTAGATAATACTTCAGTCCATCCAGAATCTTATAATGATGCAAAGAAGCTAATTGAAATTCTAGGATATTCTAAGAATGATTTAAAGAATAATAATCTTGGAGATATAGAAGAGAGAGTTAATGATAGAGGAATAAAGAATCTTGAAAAAGAACTTGAAATAGGAGAATTAACTTTAAAGGATATTATTAAAGAACTTCAAAAGCCAGGTAGAGATCCAAGAGACGAAATGCCTAAGCCAATATTAAAGACAGGGGTTATTGATCTTAAGGACTTAACACCTGGAATGGTACTTATGGGAACAGTAAGGAATGTATCTGACTTTGGTGCTTTTGTTGATATTGGGGTTCACCAAGATGGATTAGTTCATAAGAGTCAAATGGCAGATAGATTTGTTAAACATCCACTTGATATAGTTAAGGTTGGGGATGTTATTAAAGTTAGGATAATGGAAGTAGATACAAAGAGAAAGAGAATTTCTTTAACTATGAAGGATATAAAGGAAGAAGAATAGTATTCTGTTTTTTGTTAAAAATTTAATTAAATAACTTGAAGAAAAAGTAAAATGGATGTATAATAAGTATGTAAAAATTAATAATCTTCAGGGCGGGGTGTAAGTCCCCACCGGCGGTATAGCCCGCGAGCTAATTATTTAGCATGATTCGGTGAGACTCCGAGGCCGACAGTATAGTCTGGATGAAAGAAGGTAATGTATTAGAATTTAGTAGAGCTAGCTCTATTTATTTTGTGTGTTTGCCCTGACCATTTGTGTCAGGGCTTTTTTACTTTCCGGAAAGTAAATTGAAAATTAACTAAATTCTAATAAGATGCTCCAGAAGATAAACTTTGGGGAGGGATGGATAATTGAATAATCCAAACACAAATTTAAGCAAGTTTATCAAAATGGCACTTTTAAGTGCAATTGCAGTAATTCTTATGTTGATAGAAATACCACTAATACCGTTATTTCCATGGCTTAAGATGGATTTAAGTGAGTTGCCGGTACTTATGGGTGCTTTTGCTTTTGGTCCAGCAGCAGGTATAGTGATTGAGGGAATGAAGATACTATTAAATTTATTATTAACTGGAACTGCAACAGGGTTTGTTGGAGAAATTGCGAATTTTATAATAGGAATTTCATTTGTAGTGCCAGCATCCTATATTTATCATAGGAGTAAAAGTAAGAATAGTGCGATTATAGGTATGATTGTAGGTGGACTTTTTATGGAGGTAGCTGGGATTATAGCTAATGTATATTTTTTATTACCAGCCTTTGGAATGGTGATGGATCCAGCACAAACTATTCAATATGTAACTATAGGTCTTTTGCCTTTCAATGGAGTTAAGGCAGTCTTAGTTTCAGTAGTTACATTTATAGTTTATAAAAAGGTATCACTTTCTATATTTAAGGTTGACACAGGTTTTGATAGTAAGAAAAAACTGAGTAAAGAAATTTAAATGAGTATTGATTAGAGATTCAAGAGAGTGCCATGAAGTAGGCACTCTCTTTTAATTTAATAATATATTATTAAATTTATTAAAATATTTGTTGATAAATAGTTAAAAATGAAAAATATATGGTTAAATTATTATAATTATCTATTTGTCGAAGAAAATATTACAAAATTGTGAATATATATGGCAAATATGATGTGAAATTTACTAATAATGAGATATAATAGAGTATGAAAAGGGTTTTTATAAGTCAAGGAAGGTGATAGTGATGAATAGAAAGAAGATATTACAAATAATAATAGCTGCTTCGACATTTGCTGGTGGAATAACTCTATCCCAAACAGCTGCACAAGCTGTACCAGTTACTGATGAAGGGTATAATCAAGAAGAAGCAATAAATAATGCAAGAAATGTACAAAGAGGACAAGTAGTAAATATAACAAGTAACCTTAGAGTAAGATCTGAAGCAACAACTAGTTCGTCAGTAATTGGATATTTAAATAACGGAGAAAGCATTGAAATAAAAGGTGAGACAGGTAGTTGGTATAGAATAAACTTTAACGGTAAAGAAGGATATGTATCTAAAGAGTATATTAAAGTAACTAGTTCTAATGCACCATCTTCAGGAGAAAAAGGACAAGTTATAAACATAACAAGCAGTCTAAGAATTAGACAAACTGCTAGTACAAGCTCTGCTGTTATAGGAAGTTTACAAAATGGTGATACATTTGACATAATAGCAAAAAGTGGCCAGTGGTATAATATAAAGTCTGGTTCAACTGTAGGTTTTATACATGGTGATTATGTAAAAGTAATAGGAAATTCTACAACTCCACCATCAACACCTTCTGAAAATCCGTCATCGGAAAAAGGAAAAGTAGTTAATATAACCTCTAATTTAAGAGTAAGAACAAGTCCAAGCACTAGTGCTTCAACACTTGGATATTTACTTAATGGAGAAGAAGTAGAGATAACTGGAGAAAGTGGAGATTGGTACAAAATCAACTTCAAGGGTACTACAGGGTACGCTCATAAAGATTATATAGAGAAGACTGGATCAAGTAATTCAGGATCTAATAATAATAGTAATAATGGATCTGCAACAGGAGAAAAAGGACAAGTTATTAATATAACAACTAGCCTTACAGTAAGATCAGGAGCTAGTACAAGTTCAGCAGCTATAGGGTACTTAAAGAATGGTGCAGAAGTAGAGATAACTGGAGAAAGTGGAAGTTGGTATAAAATCAACTATAACGGAACTACTGGATATGTTCATAAGGATTATGTGAAGAAGGCTGGATCAAGTGATTCAGGATCTTCAAATAATGGTGGATCTACAAATGTAGAAACTATTAAAGGTCATGTAGTAAATGCGCCATCTGGATTAAGAATAAGATCAGGCGCTAGTACAAATTCAACTGTTTTAGGAACATTACAGAATGGGCAAAATGTAGATATTAAAGGTGAGAGTGGCGAGTGGTACAAGATAGATTTCGATGGAACTACTGGTTATGCACATAAGGATTATATACAAAAAGGTGAGTCAAATAACTCAGACTCTTCAAATAATGGTGGATCTGATGTTGTAGAAAACAAAAAAGGACAAGTATATAATGTTACAAGTAATTTAAGAGTAAGATCTGAAGCTGATGCTAATTCAAGTGTTTTAGGATATCTATTAAGCGGAGAAGTAGTTGATATCATAGGAACAACAGGAGATTGGTATAAGATATTATTTAATAGTAAACCAGGATATGTATCAAAGGACTACATTAAAATAGTGGATGGAAGTACATCAACCAATCCTTCATCTACTTTTGAAAATGTATTTAATGCTATGAAGGCACATCTTGGAAGCCCATATGTGTGGGGTGGATCAGGAGAGTATTTAACAACATCATTGTTAAATATGTTAAAGGCAACTTATCCATCACAAACTGCTAATGGTGCTTATGTTAGAGCAGAAAGATATGCAGATAAGGGTTATAGAGCCTTCGACTGTTCAGGTCTTATGCAATGGGGATTTAGACAAGCAGGTATTAATATTGGAAGAAGTACTTGGGATCAAATTGGGAACGGAAGAGAAGTATCTACAAATGATCTTAAGCCAGGAGATTTATTATTCTATTCAAACCTTGAACATGTAGGAATGTATATTGGAAATGGTCAATGGATAGAAGCACCTAATAAAAATGCTGATGTTAGAATTGTAAATGTTCCATGGAGTAAGATTGGACGTGCACGTAGAGTATTAAATTAATACTAGAAATAATAAATAAGACTTATATAAGATTAAAATATTACAATCATTTAGATGTGAAGATATTTTTCTTATATAAGTCTTTTTTAGATGCTATAATTATATTGGGGTTATTTGGGAGGTTATAGTATTGGATGAGAGAGAATTAAAAGGGTTAATATTAGAATGGATTAAAAAAGTTGATGAAAAAGATAAGGTTCAGGATGACATAGAGGGGCTGAACTTTGGGTTATATGAAAGTAGTAAAGGGTATTGTATGTATTTAATTGGTGCAAAGTTTTATGATGAGGAAGACGATGATTGGGCGTGTAATGAAGACTTTAGACCAATAGATAAATATCTTAAAGCTTTGCCTATAAATAAAGAGATAAGTTATGCAGGTGTAATTGATAGTGTAGTAAAGATTATTAAGAATATAATTAAGGAAAATAGTTATCTAGACTTGTTTAAGGTTAAGCATATAACTACAGGATTTGATAATGGAGAATTGTATATAATTAAATAAGTAAAAAGTAGGACCTATATATTATTAAATAATCACCTATATACATAGAATTTCAAAGAATTCTATGTAAGATGAGTTTGAAGAATATATAGGTCCTATTTCAATTAGATTAGAAAGTTGGGGATTTATATTAAAGTTAATCAGTGTCTATTGTTACCTTATCAGCTATTAAGCCCTTTTTAGGATTTTCTCCAACAAGGTAATAGAAATCTTTATTACAATCTTCAGTTAAGATGAAATTTTTAGAACCTTTAGATTGTATATATACATTTCCTTCAGGTTCAGGAATAAAGACATTTTGAACTTGGGATAAAGATAATCTGACAGAGATAACCATTTCACTTAGATATTCATAACAGCTATATTCAGCAGAATCTTTTAGAAGTTCTATAGAGTCAAGATGGCAATTAAAAGGTTCAGGATCAAAGGTTTGTATAGACTTACATGACTTACAAGATAAATTTGCTTGTTGATTGAATTCTATGCAGATTTTTTTATCTATAGGTATTTTAAATATTCTATTATATTTACAAAGTTTATTATTTTCTATAATAGAACATTCAAGTAGTTTAAGTAAAAAGCCACTAATAACAAGCTCATTTTCATTTCTTAGCTTAAGTTTTGAAATGATAACTTTATTGTAATCACTTGTAGTACTTTTATAATCCTTATCTAATGAGAGGGTAGTACTAATAGGAATTAAAATTTTCAAATCAGATAGAATTACAGGCGCTTTTATTACTAGTGGACCTGCTTTACCCATATGAGTATAATAAGTATATTTTGATTTAATTTGGTGAACCTTCATATATCCTCCTATAAATTAATTGTATTTAATATAGGATATTCATAAATCTAATAAAGGTAACAATTATCCTAGAAGAGTTCTAAAAAGAGCTCTTCTAGGAGTAATATTTAAATTAATAAAGATTTAAATTAGCAAATGTTCTCTACAGATAGAGCTGTTAGAATTGCATTAGTTATAAATGCACCATTAGTAAGAACAACATCAGTTGCAGCATATTCAACACTATAAGTTACACAATCGTCACATGGATTACAGTCACAAACTTGGAATGAAATAGATGATGTTCCGGTATCATCAAGTTCATCTGCGAAGTGATGAGTGCCACATATAAAGTCACAGCATCCATTTTTTGAAGATTTCTTAACAAAGAAGTTTAGTCTTAAAAGGCTAGCTTCAACAGAAGAAATTTCAGCAGTGAAAGTTAAAAGTGTTGTAGGGCATTTTAAGTTACTATTATCTATAGTAACACTAGCTAGAGGTAATGGCTTTACAGTTCCTAAAACATTAATACTAATTACAGGAATTGGAGCACCACCATTACAACCACATTTTAATATTGCTCTACCTGGTTTAGGTCCTTGGTGAGATATACATTTTACCACACATTGTTTTTCATGACGTTCTTCTTTGCAACCACAATCATCGTTATCGTATCTTTCATTATCTGACATAATATTCATCAAAACCTCCGTCTTAATAATTTATACAAGCTTAAATAGGTTAGGCATTAAACTTCCTTCTTTAAGCTTTTGTATAGTACATATTATGATGGGGGCTATAAATTGTTCTTTTAAGTCGAGAAAAAGTTAAAAAAAGTTAGAATTTAAAGAATTATTAGGTGAGAGATAACTTTTAAAACTTATACGTCATATGGTAGAAAAAATTGTTTATCTAAGTGGAATATAGGATTATCTAAATATCCCAATATATTTAAAAGATATATAATGTTTTAAATACTATTTGTATTAGTTAATAAATATATTATGAGTAAGGGTTATAGGAAGGTAACATTTATTTAAGGAGAAAATTAAATGAACAAAGTATATAGTGTTTCTAAAGTACTAGTAGTTGGATTAGTAACAGTAGGCAAGAACGAAGAGAAAATAGCTAAGATCTTAAAGAATAAATTCGAAGATATAGGAGTAAATACTATAAGTTTTAATAGCAATAGAGTAGAAGATGCAATAGATAAGATTGATGAAAGTTGGGATATAATTGTTGGCGTGGGGGAATCTATAGATAAGTTAAGAATAAGAGCTTTGGAAGCAGGTTTTCATCAAGTTTTTTGGAATGTTAGCATTAATTTTAAGTATGTTCTATTTATGGGTTTTAACAAAAGTGAATTTTCAGGAACAATTGATCCTGTATTAAAGAAAATTCTAGAGGATATAATTAAAGAAGTGAAATTAACAAGAGATGGGTAATATTACATAATAAATATAAAAAAGCTAATTAATAAAGATTAGATTGATAACATAATTAGAGGAATTTAATAGTAAATATAACTAAAGAATATCTTTACTAGGAGGAAGAATGTATAAGGCTAGTGTAATTACTGTTAGTGATAAGACTTTCACCGGGGAGAGGGAAGACACTAGTGGTGAGTATATAACTAATTACCTAAAAGAAAAAGATTTTGAAATAGTATCATATGGAATAATACCTGAAACAGATGAAATAATAAGAAGAAATTTAATAAAATGTTGTGATGTATATAAAGTAGACTTACTTATAGCAATAGGGATAACAAGGGAGACCTTTGGAAGAATATTTGAAGATAAGGTATTAGGGTTAAATGAAGTAATAAAAGATATAGATATGAAAATATTAAATAAGGAGACTAGCATTGGAGTAAGATGTGAGACTTTGCTGGTGAATATAACAAATTATAAGGAGAATTATGAAAGTGATTTTGATGGTATAGTAAATTTTTTAAAGGAAGAAATAGTTAGAATAAGCCTTGAAAGAAGAGTGTTTAAAAGAGCAAGTGATTATTAGCTTCATATGGGGTTTTAATAATAGAAATACTTACTCCATATGAAGAGTATGAGAACTAATACATTAAAAGGCAACCACCTACAGGTATCAGTCCCGCTTATAGAAGGTGGGAGTGTTAGAATTATAGCAATAGCATAAATGGACTATAGGTTTGCATAATAAGAGTTTATTAAAGAAAAACTAAGGTGGTAGAAATATTTCTACCACCTTAGTATTAGTTAAAAAGTCGAAAAAAGTGTTATTTATTTAACAAAAATCTATTTACTTTTAGAAAAAAATGGAGTATCATCAAAATAGAATAATAATTATCAAATAAAAAGAATTATCCGAGGAGGACTTAAAATGAAAATAGTAGTTGTGGGGTGTACTCATGCAGGTACAGCAGCAGTTGTAAATTTAATGGAGCTTTATCCTAATAGTGATATCACAATATATGAGAGAAATGATAATATTTCATTCCTATCATGTGGAATAGCTCTTCAAGTGGGTGGAGTAATAAAAGAACCAGAAAAATTATTCTATAATTCACCAGAGAACCTAGCAAAGGCTGGGGTAACAACTAAGATGAAGCACGATGTATTAGATATAAATTTTGAAGATAAAAAGCTTAAAGTTAGGAATTTAGTAAGTGGAGATGAATTTGAAGATAGCTATGATAAATTAGTATTAACACTAGGTTCTTGGCCAATAATACCTAAGTTCGAAGGCGGAGATTTAGAGAATATAGTATTATGTAAGAATCATAACCATGCAGAAACAATAGTAGAAAAGACTGGATCAGCTAAAAATGTAGTTGTAATTGGAGCAGGATATATTGGTGTTGAGCTTGCAGAAGCATTTGAATTAAAAGGAAAGAAAGTAACATTAATAGATGCAGAAGATAGAATTATGGCGAAATACCTTGATAAGGAATTCACAGATATTGCTGAAAAAGAGTTTAGAGACAAGGGGATTAATCTTGTTCTAGGAGAAAAGGTACAAAAGTTTGAAGGAGAAAATGGAAAGGTACAAAGAGTTGTAACTGAAAACGGAAGTTATGAAGGTGATTTAGTTATTTTATGTATCGGGTTTGCTCCAAGCACAAAGATTGTTCAAGGTAAATTAGATACATTAAAGAATGGTGCTATAATTATTGATGAGTACATGAGAACTAGTGAGAAAGATGTATTTGCAGCAGGAGATTGCTGTGTGGTGAGATATAATCCAGCAGGAGATGAAAGATATATTCCTTTGGCTACTAATGCTGTTAGAATGGGAACTTTAGTAGCAAGAAATATTGAGAAACCTACATTAAAATATATGGGTACTCAAGGTACATCAGGAATCAAGATATATGAACAGTGTATAGCATCAACTGGAATGACTGAGGAGGTAGCAAAGGCTACAACTGAGTTTAATGTAGCTACAGTAACAGCTAAAGACAACTATAGACCAGAATTTATGCCGACTTTTGAAGAGGCTATGGTAAAACTAGTTTATGATAAAGATACTAAGGTGATTTTAGGTGGTCAAATTATATCTAAGATTGATTTAACTCAAATGATGAATACTTTATCAGTAGTTGTTCAAAATAAGATGACAATTGAAGAATTAGCAATGACTGATTTCTTCTTCCAACCACACTTTAACAAACCATGGAGTTTATTAAATTTAGTAGCTATAAAGGCATTATAGGATACAAAGTAGTAAGGTTTAAGCCTTACTACTTTTATTTTTAAGAATACATATACCTTGAGTCATAGTGCCCATAGGACAATAAACACACCAAGATTTTGGTTTAAATAAAATCATAGTTACTATACCTAAAATGGTTGAGGTAGCCATAACACTATAAAAACCAAAGGCAAATTGAGCTATCCAAGGAGATGCATAAGAAATATTTACTAAATTCCAAGGGAGTTTAAAAGTCCATAATAAAGTTATAACTTCTTTTAAATCATTTGTACCACTAAAAACAAGGAAGGTATTAAAAATCATATTTAAAAACATAGTCATAAAGAATGCTAAAAATCCATATCTAAACCATTTTGTCTTCAAAAACTTAGGGATTGGCTTGTTCCTTGAAAGTTTAAATTTTGTTCCAAGGTGCGATAGCAATTGTCCTCTACCACAGTATTTATTACAATATTTTTTATTGCCACCAATAATTGATATAACAAGTGGAACTATAAAACAAATTAGACCAAGCCAAGCAAAAAGGATATTGAATAAGCCTAATGTTAAATATAAAGTGGATACTATCCACATGTAATCATACCAATTTTTTTTCTTTTGTTTCATTTATATTTCATCCTCCATTTTCATATCAATTACAGATGCTGGGCATAATTTAGCACATTTACTACAACCAACACATTTACTTAAATCTACTTTAGCATAAATACCTTTAAAGATAGATATAGCCTTTACAGGGCAGTTATTTGCACAGACTCCACAGGCTACGCAGTAATTTGTATCAACAAAAGCTTTTTTTCTAATCATACTTGCCATAGTTCCTCCTAAGATGAATTTATTAGTAACTTTATAATAAATAAGTTCAATAAATATTTCAGTGATTAAGTCACACAATATAGAATTTTATGGGAGAAAAGATATGTGATAAGTTGTATAATATAAATAAAGGTGACATAATTTGGAGGATATTATGATAAGAAAGGTAGTAATAGAAGATGCAAAGGCTATAGTGGATATTTATAATTATTATATTCTAAATACCAATATAACTTTTGAAGAGGAAAAATTGAATCAAGAGGATATGGAGGAAAGAATAAAAGAAAAAATAAAAGATCATCCGTGGATTGTTTATGAAGAAGAGGGACAAGTTATAGGATATGGATATTTAGGAGAATGGCGTTCACGCTCAGCTTATAGATTTTCAAAAGAATCATCAATATATATAGATGTTAATGCTAGGGGAAAGGGTGTTGGAATTAAATTATATAGTGAGCTGATAAAATTAGCAGTAGACTATGGATATCATGCTATTGTTGCAGGAATAACTATACCAAATGATGCGAGCGTAGGCCTTCATGAGAAACTTGGATTTGAAAAAATAGCTGAGTTTAAGGAAATAGGATTTAAAAATAATGAATGGCTAAATGTGGCATATTGGCAAATGATATTAGATGATAATAATAAATAAACAAATTATTTATTTAGGAATATGACAGATATTACTCAATATTTACGTATATAGAGTAACAAGTCTTTCTAAAGTAATGGAAATAGGTTAACTGAATTTGAGGGGGATTTATGGAGGATAGTTTTGTAATTGGCCAATTACTAGCAAAGGACGAAAATGGAATAGATAATTTCATAAAAAAATATGGGAGACTTGTATATGGGGTATTAAATAAGGTTTTAGCTACTAGTTATGATAAAAGTGAAATAGAAGGAGTATTCTATGATGTTGTGCTTAAGATATGGAACAACATAGATTGCTACGATGGAGAGAAGGGGAAATTTATTAATTTTGTGATTTCAGTAGCAAAATATACTGCAATTGATAATATGAGAAAAACCAAGAGTAGGGAGAATTTAGAGCTTAAAGAGGAAATACTAAGTGAACCAGTCCATGAAGATGAGTATAGCATTGTAGATAAAAAAGAAGAATTTATGAAACTTCTAATTGGGTTAAAAGATAAGGATAAGGATATATTTATAAGGAAATATTATTTAGAACAAGATGCAGGAAAGATTGCAAAGGATTTAGGAGTTAGCGAAGAGTATATATATACACGACTATCGAGAGGGCGAAAAAAATTAAAGGTAACTTTAGGAGGTGAGTTGAATGGAAGAGAAGGAACTATTTAAGCTTTTTAACGGAGTCACATATTCAGAAGAAGAAATAAGCGAATATTTAGAGCTTGGGGACATGAGTAATGAGGAACTAGGAATTATAAGCGGAGCTGTAAGAACTGAGATTGGTAGAAAAAATATAGCTGAAGGAAATAATATAGTTAAGAGACAACTAGAAGATGAAGAGCAGGTTAAGAGTATAATAAAAATAAGAAATATAAAAGTTTTAAATGCTTTAACAGTATCATCTTTCTTTGGAATGACTACTTTGGGTGCAGGCCTTGATTATGGAGTCTTTGATACTATGTATTTTACAGATACAAGAGTATTTTTTGTAGATTCAAATGTTGCAAATAAACCACTAATGGATAGGAATAAGGATTTAGATGAGATAGTGGGAATAAGATTTACTAATAAGGTAGTTAGGCTTATAAAAGATGAAGAAGGGGAGTTGAAAATAAAGCTTTGTAGAAATAAGTTTAAAATACTTTCAATAATATATCCTATTATTATGTTTTTATTATTTCTTGTAATAAAGGCATTGGATATTAATATAGAGGATATACCACTAATGTCTATGGGAGTATTTATTTCTATTCCATTGGCAATATGGGCAGTAACTAAGGTTATACAAGATATGTTTTTAGACAGAATTCAGATAGCTTTTAAAGATGGTTATGTCTGGGACATATTAATAGCCTCTAATCATTATAAACAGTGCAGAGATTTTTTAGAAAAGTTATCAAAGAGATATGAAGTTGATTAGTAAGTAGTTAATACAAGGAAATAAAAAAGAGATAGTATAAAATTATACTGTCTCTTAAAATATATAAAATATGACGCTAGGACTTAACCTATAACGCTAAATTATATAACTATACTCGATAATAATAGTATATATGAAAAATATGGCAAAATAAAGGCGGACTTTAAAATTTATCGGGAAAAAGGTAAGAAATTATCTATGAGATGAACTTTAGTGATTTTGTCACAGACTAGCTTTAATAAAAGGTATATAACTTAAGTAAGAAATAAAAAAGCTAGGAGGAAAATGTATGTTTTCAATATTTGGTGAAAATTCAGTTAAGTCAGTAAATGTTAATGATTTAGATAATGTATTAGGAAAAATAAATTTAATAGATATAAGAGAACCTTATGAGGTTAAATCAGGTGCCATTAAGGGATCTAAGAATATACCAATGGATAAAATTCTAAGTGATCCAGATCAGTACTTAAATAAAGAAAAGGAATATTACATAATGTGTCAGTCAGGAATGAGAAGCTCAAGAACTACTAAGGCATTAAATAAACTTGGATTTAAAGTGATAAATGTATCTGGTGGAATGGGTTCTTATGTAGGAACAAAGAGAAAGTAATTGGTTTAGGAGGGTTAGTATGAAAAGAAAAATATTAATTATTGGTGGAGTCGCTGGAGGAGCATCAGCAGCAGCTAGACTTAGAAGATTAAGTGAAGAGGATCAAATAATAATGTTTGAAAAAGGGCAACATGTTTCATTTTCAAATTGTTCATTACCATACCACTTAGGCGGAGTCGTAGATGAAGCAGAAAAGCTGATTTTGATGAATCCAAAGAAGTTTATTTCTCAATATAGAATTGAGGCAAGAGTAAATAATGAAGTATTAAGTATAGATAGAGAAAACAAAAAAGTTAAGGTACATAATGTAGTAACTGGAGAAACTTATGAAGAAAGTTATGATAAGTTAATATTATCACCAGGAGCAAAGCCTATAGTTCCAAGAATTGAAGGAATCGAGAAGGCAAATATATTTACTATAAGAAATGTTGTAGATATAGATAAATTGAACCAGTATGTAAAGAGTAATGAATCTAAAAAGGTTGCAGTTATTGGAGGTGGATACATAGGTGTTGAAGCAGCTGAAAATTTAAATGAGGCTGGTTACCATGTTACTTTAATTGAAGCAATGCCACAAATATTAAAACCTTTTGATTATGATATGGTGCAAATACTTCATAAAGAAATGATGGATCATGGAGTAAACCTAGTAATTGGAGATAAGGTTAATGGATTTACTGAAAATGAAGTGTTATTAGAGTCTGGCAAAAGGATAGAAGCTAGAACTGTTGTTATGGCAATTGGTGTTATGCCAGAAGTTACTCTAGCATTAGAAGCTAATTTAGAGCTAGGAGATACAGGGGCAATAAAGGTAGATCAAAACTATAGAACTAATGATAAAGATATATATGCTGTAGGTGATGCAATAGAAGTATTTAATCCTTTAATGGGAACCATGACAAAGATATCATTAGCAGGCCCAGCACAGATAGCAGCTAGAGCGGTAGCAGATCATATTAATGGAATTTCAGTTAATAATCCGGGCTTTATAGGATCATCAGCTATAAAGGTATTTGATTTCAATGGAGCAGCAACAGGATTAAGTGAGGGTTTAATTAAAGCATTAGGAATGAAGACTAATTATGAAGTAGTAAGAATAATAGGGAATGATAAAGTTAGTCTTATGCCAGGAAATAGTCCAATACATCTAAAACTATTATTTGAAGTACCAACAGGTAGAGTTTTAGGTGCCCAAGCGATAGGTAAGGGTGATGTGACAAAAAGAATAGATGTTATAGCTACAGCAATAGCTTTTGGAGGAACAGTAGAACAGTTAAAGAATTTAAATTTATCTTATGCTCCACCATTTGGAACAGCAAAAGATGTAGTTAACTTTGCAGGTTATGTTGGATCAAATCTTTTAAGGGGAGATTTTAGACAGATAGGAGTAGATAAAGTAAGAGGCTTATTAGAGAAAGGTGAGACTATAATTGATATAAGAGAAAAGGTTGAATATGAAAGAGGTCATATTAATGGAGTTGAAAATATTCCATTTAGTGAGATTAGAGAAAGACTAGATGAAATCCCTAAAGATAGACCCGTTTATCTTCATTGCAGAACAGGCCAAAGAAGCTATAATGCAACTTTATTATTGCAACAATTAGGATTTAACAATATATATAATATAGCAGGAAGCTTTTTAGCACTAAGTTATTATGAGTACTTTAACGATAAAAGTATGAATAGGGATAGTATATTAACAAATTACAATTTTAATTAAGGATCATTGTGAAGTTAAATGAGAGAAAAAATTATTAAGAAAAGAATAAATAAAATAAGTGATTATCTAATGTATTCTGGGGTTATAGTTGGTGTATATGGACTATATAAAGTGATAGTTAGTAGAGTAGGGTTGCCAGAAGGGGCATGCCCAATAAGTGATAATAGAGGGATATTGTATTTAGGTATGACATTACTTATATCTTCAGTGATATTATCATTTTTTTCAGATAGAGCAGATAAAAAGTAAGAAAAAATTAGTACTATAGAGATTTATAGTACTAATTTTTTTTCAAATCTATGATATTTATAGTACCTCTAGAGAGTTTAACCATTCCTTCTTTTTCAAAGTATTTTAGCATTCTAGAAACTACTTCACGAGCAGTACCTAAATCTCTTGCAATAGCATCATGAGTAATTTTGATAGTTTCTGAATTATAATCTTGTAGATAGCTTATTAATCTTTTATCAAAGCTAGTAAATACAAGTTGCTCTATAGTCCACATTACATCAGAGAACCTTGATTGTGTTAACTCTAAAATATATTGTTGGAGTATAGGATTACTTTTTGAAAGTGAGTCTAAGTATTTACTTGGCAATATAATAACCTCAGTATCTTCACTAGCTTCTATATTTATATTAAAATGTATATTTTTAAATATACATGAAGCAGAGAGAATACAAGTATCCCTATCTAATAGTCTATAAATTGTTATCTCTTTACCTTCAGGAGAGTTTAGAAAGGCTCTCAAAGTTCCCTTTACAACAATAATTAGTCCACTACATTCTTTATCAGCAGAGAAGACTGCAGAGTTTTTAGGAAATATTGAGGTAAAAGACTTTGAATTAAAAATCTCTCTTTCTTCTATTGTAAGTTTTTTATAAAATTTAAGGTTAGTATTTAAAAAATTTATATCTGAATCAGTCAACATAATTAATCTCCTAAAATATAGTATAAATATATAATAGTATATTTTTAGAGCAAAGTCACTTTTCAATAGAATAATTATTTTTGAAAAAGGAATATATATAATTGCGTTATAACATGAATTAAGGTAATATATTACTTAATAAGGTAATATATTACATATAAGGAGGAGGCGGGATGGAGGAATTAGATAAAGAATTTTTACAAAAGTATATTTTTGGTGGTATATTCGTATTTTCTAATAGGCTTCAAATTATTGGAGATAGCTTTTTAGGTGAGATTACTACAAAGCAATGGCTTTTATTGATTGGAATATCAGAGTTTTTTAAAGATGAAGCACCTACTCTTAGCCAGGTTGGTGAGATAATAGGATCATCTAGGCAGAATGTAAAGCAGTTAGCTTTAAAGCTTGAAGAAAAGGGGTTTATAAAAATAGAAAAGGATAAAAGAGCCTTAAGGCTCCATTTAACTGATAAACTTCAAAGCTATAGTGAGAATAGAGGAGATAGGGATTTAGAATTTTTAAATAATGTATTTAGTGGTGTTAGTAAGGAGGATCTAATAATCATATTTAAAGGAATGAATAAATTTAATGATAATATTAATAAGTTTGAAATTAAAGATGACAATAAATAAGGGGGGAAAATAGAGTGAAATCTATTATAATTTTTGGATCAAAGTATGGAACAGCAGAAATGTGTGCAAGGAAATTAAAAGAAAAGTTAGGTGGGGAAGTAGATCTAGTAGATATTAATACTAATAAAGATATTAGTTTATCAGACTATGACAAAGTAATCATTGGTGGATCTATATATATGGGGATGATGAATAAGGAAATTAAGAATTTTGTACAGAATAATAAAGAAGAGTTAATAAAAAAGGACTTCGGCTTATTTATGGTTTGTATGTCTGATAATGAAAAGGCAAAACAACAATTTAAAGAAAATTTTGATGAAGATATATTAAAAAATGCAAAGGGAAAGGTGAATTTTGGTGGAGCATTCTTATTTAGTAAAATGAATTTCTTTGAAAGACAAATTATAAAGATGATTAGTAAATCCCAAAAGAATGATGAAAAGGTAGATGGGAAGAAGGATATTAACAGAATAGATGAAAGCAGTATATCAGATTTTGTAAAAATAATGAATTAAGAGGTAGCATATGAAAATTTGTATATTTAATGGTATGAATAATTCAAATGATATAGAAGGAATACTCCTTAATTTATTAAATAAATATGATATAAGTCATATTAAATTAAGAGAAAAGACAGTAGGGTATTGTAGATGTTGTAATGGATGTGCTGAAAGTGGAATTTGCGTTCAGAAAGATGATGGGGTAGAGGTATTAGCTGAATATAAAGATAGCGAATTAATAATATTCTTAACTAATATAAAGTATGGAACATACTCAAAGACCCTAAAAAAAGCTGTAGATAGATTACTACCAATAGGATCGAAATTTTTGGGATTAAAAGAAGGATATATGGTACATAAAATGCCTTACAATGGTAAAAAATTAATAGCTATAGGGGCTATAGATAATCAAGATTGTGAAGAGGTAGAAGGGTTTAAGTCAGTTGTAAAAGCAAATTATATTAATTTTGATTGTAGTTCATATAAAACTATAATACTGAACACCAGTGATAATAAAGATGTTATATTAGGCATTATATCTAAAGAATTAAAGGAAGGTATTTTAAATGGTTAGTAACATTCTATTATTAAATGGAAGTACAAGGATTAATGGAAATTCATTAAATATATGCAATGCTATAAAAGAAATTTTAAGTAAAGAGGGAAAAGATACCGAAATAATAAGTATTCAAAGAGCTTTTAATAACAATGAATTTAATAGTTTAGAAAATGCAATAAGAAGTTCAGATATAATAGGAATAGTTAGTCCTTTGTATGTTGATACTTTTCCATATCCAGTATTAGCATTTTTAGAGGCGATGGAAAATAAATATATAGATGATTTATCAGAAAAAGGATTTTTTGTGATTGGACAATGTAATTTTCCTGAAAGCAGAAGAATAGATCCATTAATAAGAAGCGGGAAATGCTTCTGTAATAAAGTTAACATGAGATGGCTAGGTGGGTTATCTTATGGAGGTGCAATTAGAATAGAATCTAAAGCTTTGGATAAGGCAGGAAAAGAAGGAGAAAGAATTAGTAGGGCTCTTGAATCAGCTATGAAAGAAATAACATCAGGTAATACTATTTCAGATAAATCAAAAAGGTTATTTAAGAATGATGTTAATAAAATTTTATATAGACCTTTTATATGGGGAGCTAATATAATGTTTAGAAGAATGAAAAATAAATAGAATATTGTTATTTAAAAAACTCTGATAAGATATTTATCAGAGTTTTTTCTTTATATAAAATTATACAAAAAGTATGTCTATATTAGATTACTCTGAGGAAGAATAACTTTAGAAATAGTTATTAGGAGTGATTAAAGTGGGTTTAGCATCTTATGAGTATATAGAATTTTATAATATATTAAAGGTTATGAAAGACAAGGAGTATATTGAAAATATATTAGTATATAATTTATCACCAGTTATAGCTGGAATTAAGCCGGCTTCAACAATTACATTTAAGAGAAATGGAGACAATTCTTATGACAAGTGGATCAGATATGGAAGAGGATTTATAGATGACATGGACTTAAAGTGGCTAGAAATAAAGAGCTACAATGATGTAGTTATAATTTTAATTTACAACAAATATTTATTGAAGGAATACCTTTATAAAGAAGATAATAAAAATCTTTTGATACAGATTGGATATTCAGAAGCTAAAAATATATATGAAATTTTAAATGTACTAAAAGATAGATATAGCAAATGTGATTGTCCGCATGAATTAGGATTATTTTTAGGAATACCTATAAAGGATGTTAATGATTTTATGAGCTCTAATAAAAAATGCTTATTTTGTGGCTATTGGAAAGTCTATAACGATGTTGAGGGTGCAAAAAAGATATTTAATAAATATGATGAAATTAAAGAAAAGATTATTATATTTATACTTAATGGAGAGAGGGGGATGGATTTGGTGGGAAAAGTAAAATATAATTATTTTTAGTAACCGCCAAATTATTGAAATTGAAAGAATAATGTAGTAAACTTTTATTAGAAACTTTTAAAAGTTTATAATAAAAGTTTTGGAGGTATTATGAAAGAAAAAGAAAAGATGTTAAATGGGGAATTTTATAATACAAGAGATGAAGAACTACAAAATAGATATCATAAAACAAAAGAGTTATTGGATAGATTTAATAATTCAAATTCAAGAGATAAAGAATTAAAAGAAAAACTGTTAAAAGAATTATTGGGGAGATGTGGTAAAGGAGTTTGGATAGAAAAAAACTTCAGTTGTGACTATGGGGAGAATATTTATATTGGGGATGATACATTTATAAATTATAATTGTGTATTATTAGATGATAATAATATTACTATTGGAAAAAATAGTTTAATTGGTCCTAATACTCAAATATACACAGCTATGCATCCGGTTAATCCAAGAGAGAGATTAAATAAGCAAAATCCTATACAATCTCCTTATAAAACTTGTAGTAATGCAGTATTTATTGGGGATAATGTATGGATTGGAGGTAGTGTATGTATATTACCTGGGGTAACAATTGGTGATAACTGTGTTATTGGGGCAGGAAGCGTAGTAACTAAGTCTATTCCAAAGGATTCTGTAGCAGTAGGTAATCCTTGTAGGATAATAAGAAGTGTATACGAGAAATAGAGAGGAAAAGTATGAGTAATATTGCAGGAAATCAGAAAGAGATAAAAAAAGTTAATCGATCTTTAATAATGGAATCTATAAAAAAGAAAGGTAGTACCACTAGACAGAAGATTGTTGAAGATACTGGAGTAAGTCAAACTACAGTAAGAAGTATAATATCAGAATTACTTAAGGAAGGAGAAATAATTATTAATGGTCAGGGTGATTCTACAGGTGGGAGAAGAGCTGAGATATACTCTATAAATAAGAATAGAAAGTTAGCATTAGTAATCTATTTTTCCAGAGAAGGACTAACCTATAATGTTTTAAACTTCATAGGTGATAAGATAACATCGGGAGTAGTGTACAGACAAAGGCAGGTAACGATAGGTATTTTAAAGGAAGTTATGGATAGAGTGCTAGAAAACTATGATAATATATCAGGAATTGTAATAAGTGTTCCAGGTGTGGTTAGTAAAGAGGGATACTATTCAGGCTATGAACTTAATGATTGGGTTGAATATCCTATAAGAAAATATATAAGAGAAAATTATAATATACCTGTAATAATAGAGAATGATTTGAATGTAATATCATTGGGATATGCAATAGATAAAAATATAGAAGATGTGGTTTATATTTGTTTAACTTCCTTAGGGGCAGGTGCTGGGATAATAGTAGATAATAAAATAATAGATGGTAGTACAAATTTTGCAGGAGAAATTGGAGCCTTGCCCTATAAAGATGGTATTATAAATAATCTATTATCAAAGGAATTTAGTAAAAAAGAATGTATAGATATTACATCATATTTAATTGCAACGGTAAATTGTATTTTAAATCCGCAAGCTATTGTAGTAGGTGGAGAAATATTCAAAATGGACTGTAAGAAAGCTATAGTTGATAGGTTAGAGGAAATATCAACAAATAAAACATTATGTGAGATAGAGTTCAATAAGGATGAGGAAAATTATGCAGTTATTGGTGCTACAAAATTAGCATTAAAACTAATAGATGAAAAGGTATTAATAGTTAAAGCATAATCTAGGAGGTATTGTTAATGATAAAAAATATTATATTTGATTTAGGAAGAGTTGTATTGGATTTTGAACCTAAAAAATATTTAATGGATAAGATTAAAGATGAAGTGAAAGTTAATAAACTTATGAAGGTTATATTTGCTGGTGAGGAGTGGATAAGGTTAGATGAAGGAACTATAACAGAAGATGAAGCAATAGAAAGAATATGTGCAGGAAATCTAGAACTAGAAAAGGAGATAAGAATGGCTTTTGACAATTGGTATCCAATGTTGACGCCTATAGAATCAACTATAGAAGTGATTAATGAATTAAAAATTAAGGGATATAAATTATACTTCTTATCTAATTTTCATGAAAAAGCATTTAAGTATGTAAATGAAGAGTATCCTGTTTTTAAGTTATTTGATGGTGGCATAGCTTCATATAAAGAGAAATTAATGAAACCTAATCCAGAAGTATATAAATTAATTCTAGAAAAATATAACTTGAAAGCAGAAGAGTGTGTCTTTATTGATGATGTTAGAGAAAATGTAGAAATTGCAGAGAAGTTTGGAATAAAAGGCATTAACTTAACTAATCAAAGAACTTTAAAATCAGACTTAGAATTAATTTTATAAGGGGGATAATTAATGAGATATGATTGGATTATATTTGATGTTGATGGTACTTTAATTGAAACTGCAAGAAGTAATAGCATTGGACTTATGATAACAATGAAAGAGCTATTTAATAAGGAGTACACAGAGGAAGAAATAAGAAAGTATATGGGAATTCCAGGTGACATGGCTTTAAGGAATATAGGGGTTAAAGAAGAAAAAATTATGGATACGTGGGTATATTGGGGGAATAAAGTAAAGGAATATGCTCACTACAATTATGTTTTTGAGGGAGTTATGCCAATGTTAGAAGAATTAAGTAAAAGCTATAACTTGGCAATAGTAACATCTAAAACTCATCAACAACTTCATGATGACTTTGTTCAAAGAGGCTTACTTGAGTACTTTAAGATTTGGGTATGTAAAGAAGATACAGATAAACATAAGCCAAATCCAGAACCATTATTAAAAGCTATGGAAAAGGCAAAAATTAATAAAGGACAAGCAATATATATTGGGGATGCATTAGTTGATTATCAGGCAGCAAAGGCAGCTAATATGGATTTTGGACATTGTAGATTTGCAGATAAATATGATGAGGTTGACTGCCATATTACATTTAATACAGCTGAAGGATTAAAAGAATATTTTATAGAAGAGTTAGAGAATTAAAAATCTCTAACTTTTTTATTCACAAATTAAGAAATTTAATATAATATAAACATATGAGCATATATTCATATATATAATTTCAAAATAATAAAAATAGGGGGGATAAGAATGGAAAAAATCAATTTAGTAGCATTAATTTTATTTATTCTATTTATATCATTATATTTAGGAAAATTACTTTTGTTATATAGAAAGAATAAAATAAATGCTAATGTCCTTGGAAAGGGAAAAAAGAATAAGAAAATAAAACTTATAGAAAGGCTAGTGAAGATTGCTACATTTTTATGGGGATTTGCATGGGTTATAGAATCTATTTTAGGGGATAAAATAGATGAATACATTCCTTACTTATATACAAATGCTATAGTAAGATGGATAGGAATAGTTATTATATTTATAGGTGTAATAATATTTGGTGTAGCAGCATTTTCCATGAGAACTTCATGGAGAGTTGGAATTGATAAAAATACAAAGACTGAGCTTGTAACAGATGGAATATATAGATATAGCAGAAATCCCGCTTTTCTTGGATTTTATACTATGTTTACAGGGATATTTATAGTATTTCCTAATTTAATTACCCTAGGAACTATGATAATAAGCATGATTTCAATACATTTACTTATATTACAGGAAGAAAAACATTTAATAGAATCCTTTGGAGATGGATATAGGATATATAAAGGTAATACTAGTAGATATATTTAATAGTTAAAGGTAGGATAATAATCCTACCTTTAGAATTTATTATTTATTTATCTAGCCATAATGATACTACAGCAGTATTTATTTTATCCCAAACATCTTTAAAGGAATTCATTTCATTTAGTCCTTCACTGGTAAGTGAATAATATTTTCTATCAGGCCCAAACTCTGACGGTCTTTTTGTACCCTTTATAAGTTTCTTTTTTTCAAGCCTTAATAATAGTGGGTAAAGTGAACCTTCAGCAAAATCTTCAAATCCTAAAGATTGTAACTTTTCATATATTTCATAACCATAGGTTTCTTCTTTACTTATTACCTTTAAAATAACACCATCCATTAGTCCTTTTAATAATTGAGAACTTGTTGCCATATTTAATCCTCCGTATTTCTAGAGTTCTTTAGTTTGTAAGTTAATATTATTCCTACTAACTGAAGTGCTATAACTAAAAATAATATATATAATGGTACTTGTAAAGTTTCAATTTTAGAAAAGAAGGAGAAGTTTTCATAAATAAAATTACTAAGTGGGTATCCAGCTAGTATAAAGAAACAGATATTATTAACTAATTTTGATTTGCTTAGTTTACACTTATGGATAATCATGCATACCAAAAGTCCTAACATAAATCCTATAACTGATAGAACTAATGTGGATGAAATTGATACTCCTTGAAGTGCAGATAATGGAGTATAAGCTAAGGAATATATAAAGGCATACATGATATAAGTTGAAAAAATATTCTTTCTAGAAATAGTAGAAAAATAGGAATCAGCTATTTCATCTATAAATTTATTTATATTAGTGCCAGTTATATCAGTAACTCTTCTTCCAGATTTTTGATTATCTGAAAAAAGATCAAGTAAATCAGATAAAACATCATCACAAAAGGATTCACTAATAATAGTTGAGGAAAGTTTACTATTAATTCTATATAATACATCTAGATGATCATCATCCAGTCCATATTTCTTTCCCTTTTCATATAAATCAATCATTGATAACCCACCTTTATTTAAAGATTTTCTTGTTTTAACTTTTTATAAGATAGTTTAATAGCTAAGTTGCAAAGCATGGTAGTTAGAGAAAAAAATAACTCATCAAATTTAGATGAAAGAACTAACTTGCTTTACAAGCTACAACTATATTGTAAAACAAGTTAGTATAACTGTCAAAAAACAGAAAAAGAATCATTAAAATTCTAATTAGTAACTATGATTTATTAGAGATTTTATATAAGATATACAGTTTAGAGTATAAAAAAGTTGGGACTTATATCATTGCAAGGTGGCATCTCACAGAGCTAGCCAACCTGAAAAGAGATACAAGTCCCAACTTTTTAGTTTGAACTACATTCTTAATCACGTTTCCACATAATTAAAGCATCTTCTTTATTATCTTTATAGTAATTTTTTCTAATACCATCTACGGTAAATCCACACTTCTTATATAGATTTTGAGCTGTAATATTAGAAGCTCTAACCTCAAGGGTTAAGGCATAGCAACCCCAATTTTTTGAGTGTTCAATTAAGCCTTCAACAAGATTCCTGCCTATACCTTGTCCTCTGAAGTCTGGATGAACAGCAATATTAGTTATATGTCCTTCATCTACGATTATCCAGATACCTGCAAAGCCAATAACACGATCATCAGCTTTTGCAACTAAATATTTAGCAAGTGGATTAGATAGCTCTTTTGAAAAAGCACCTTTACTCCAAGATTCCTTAAGAGAAATGGAACTTACTTCAAGGACTCCATCTAAGTCGGACTCTTCCATTAAACTAAGAGTTAAATTCATCGCTCATCCTCATCCTTCTTTCTAATTCTCTTTCAGCTTGAGGTTTCTTTAAGTAAACTGGTGAAGAGTTTGGATCATCAGATATCCCATTTTTTAGAAGTTCTAATCCTAATTCTCCAAGAGATGAAGCTCTAACAATACTTAAATGGTTTGGAGCAAAGTGAGCCTTAGGGAAGTTTTCTTTTATGAAATCTTTGTGCTTAGTTAGACCGTCACCAGTAAATACTACTTCTTCCTTCTTTTCTTTTAACAAATTAAGTAAGTCAATTAAGTCCATAGGTGTAGGTTCCATAATTATTTCTAATTTATCATTATTATTTTTATAAAGACCAGTATATACGCTTTCTCTTAGTGCATCCATTATAGGACATATTATTCCACTAAAAGAAGATACACTATAAGCTAAGGCATCAAGGGATGATAAGCTTATGTAAGGCTTATTTGAGCCAAAACTCATTCCTTTAATTGTAGCCATACCAATTCTTAATCCTGTAAAAGAACCAGGGCCTTTTGATACTACATAACCATCAATATCATTTACAGTTAAATCATTTTCTTTAAGGATATTTTCTATCATTGGCATAAGTAATACGGAATGCTCTCGTTTATCATTTAAAACATATTCGGCTATCAACATATCATCTTTAAGTAAAGCTACAGTAGCAACCTTTGATGATGAATCTATGCTTAAAACTATCATAATTTCAGCTCCTTAATATAATCATATCTATCTCCATAACCATTTACTTTAATATTTCTAAAGTTTTCTCCATTTGATAGATCTTTTAAAATATGTATATGAAGATAATCCTCTGGAAGAATTTCTTCAATGTAATTTGCCCATTCTATAACTGAAACTGCATTTGAAAAAATATAATCATCGAAACCTATTGCATATATTTCATCAGGATCACTTACTCTATAAACATCAAAATGATTCATTTTTAATCTTCCACTATCATATTCATTAACTATAGTAAAAGTTGGACTAGTTATAGTGTCATTTATATCAAGACCTTTAGCAATTCCCTTTGTAATATGGGTTTTACCAGTTCCAAGGTCGCCTGTTAAACAAACAATATCACCAGAGTTTAATAATTTACCTAGTTCATAACCAAGCTTTGTAGTTTCTTCAATACTATTTACTTTAAACTCCATAGCAATCTCCCTTCAAAATCTATTCTATCCTTATATTCTATCCAAAAATGGAGAAAAAGAAAAGTATTGAAGGGTAATAACAGATTATGGTAGTTGAAATTCCTTTAATTAACGTGTAAAATTCATTAATAAGTGGGTAAAATAAATATTGTAATAATTTTGTTATACATTAATTAAGAATTAGTTGATATAATTATAATAAGTTAATAACTGGTATTTGAATCCAGGAGGTGATTACTTGAAAAAAGTAACATTTGTTATGCTTGGGATTACGTTGTTCTTATTTTTAGGCTTAGGAATATTTACAAATCCGATAGTAGCAAATACGGTTGATAGAAGTGAAAGTGATAGAGATATATATTTAAATATAATGACTTGTAATAAAATTCAATATGAAATGGTAAAGGCTATAGCTGGAGACAAGCATAATGTTGAATTTATGTTTATGGATGAGAAAAGCTCTAATGAGTTTAAATATACAGATGAAATTATAAGTAATATTTCTAATATGGATTTATTTCTTTATAGCGGTAATCAATTTGAACCTTGGATTAATGAGGTTATTGATAAGCTTAAGAAAGGTAAATTAGGTATAATCAACCTTTCAAGAGGAATTAGAACAATTAGTATGGAAACAGAAAATAGTAATGTAGAGAATCCTTACTATTGGACAGGCCTTGATGAATATAAGATTGCATTGTATAACGTGAAGTCAGCTATTCAAGATAGGGATCCCATTAATAGAGGATTGTATGAAGATAATTATAATAAAGCAGTTAAGCAAATAGATGATTCAATTAAAGAATTAGAAAAGAGACATGGAACAATAAGTGACTATACATTTATAGCTTTAGATGATAATATGGATTATTTCTATAGGGCTATAGGAATTTCGCCTATTAAGTTAACTAAGGACAAGCCTTTAACTGAAATAGTTAAAATTAATAAATTAGATCCTAATAAAGTTATTATACTTAAGGATAAAGAGACAGAATTTACTATAGAAGGATATAGAATCATTAATTTAGAAAGATATAATGAAGATATTAGTGCTGGAGAACTTTTGATTAGAAATTATACTTCTATATATGAAGGAATTCCAGTGGAAGAAAAATAATAATACCTTTATAGAACAAATAGTTGATTTTTGAATAATATTATTATATAATCAATCTTGTCCTAAAGGGGTATGGCTCAACGGTAGAGTAGTGGTCTCCAAAACCATTGGTTGTGGGTTCAAATCCTACTGCCCCTGCCACAAAGCTCGTAAGCGAAATGCTTACGGGTTTTTTTATTTCACACGACTAAACCCATTGAAAACACTAACTTTGCGGTGATTGATAAAATTGCAAATTTTCGTTTTGCCCCTTTTTTGCCCCCTTTTGCCCCTCAAAAGTATTAACAGCAGATCTTAGTATTTCTTCTTGAACATGTGTATAAATATTTAAAGTTATGGATATATTACTATGTCCTAATATTAGTTGAATAGTTTTATCTGTAACATTGTTTTTAAATAGTCTATTAGCATAAGCATGACGTATTGAATGAAAGGTAATATCTGAGTCACTAACCTTTATAGCAACATCTTTAAATTCCTTTCTTACATTGCTTTCATCTAGATAGTACCCCTTAGAATTACAAAAACTAAGTTTAGATCAATATTATATAAATCTCCTAACTTTTTTTGAAGTTCAATTTTAATCAAAGAACTAAAGTATGGAGATAGGAAGAACAAATTATAAGTATCTTTAACAATAAATATGGACCAAGCAACTGCTATAGAAAAATAGAGGAGTTAATAGAGAATAAGGGGAAAAAGTAGTAATACAGATAGCACCTAAATTATTTCGACTAGGCTTATATAGAGCAAGGATAAATATTTTCAACAAGGAGTTTTGGAAGTATATAATGGAGGAAGTAAAAATAAATAATTATGTAATTAAAGTAAATGAATAAAATATTTAAAAATGATAAAGGGTTTATTAGTGAATAAAAAGATTAAAAGGTATTTATAGTTTTATGTAGAATTATGAATATAAGGTGGTGGTAGTAATGCCTAGAATAGAGTTTGTTGAAAAAACAATTTATAAAAAAGAAGGAATAGACGTTAAGTTCTTCAAAGATGGGAAAGATGTAAGAGGAGATGCAAGTGTACCTAATAATTATGTAAGTGGGAGAATGACCAAGAACTCTGCAAATGTTTCATTTATAAAGGATAAATTAAAGAAACAATATCCAGGATATGATTTTGAAGTATATGATGGTGAAGGGAAAAAACAAAGAGGAAATGTACTGTTAGAAAATGTAAGAGATACATATGTTGATGAGGAATAAAATAAAAAGAACTCTATAAATAGGGTTCTTTTTTAATGCCTATAGGAGTCTGTAGAAATAATAAAAAATATAAAAGAAAAGGAAGGTGAGAGCTACTTTATCTTACAATATATATTATTTAAGTACTATACTGAGTTTAAATATAGAAAAATAAAATGGGAAAAATTAGAAAATAAAAAAGTTATCCACAATATATTGTGCATAATGTGTATAACTAATACGAGATATAGAAAGAAGGTGTATTGATGGACAAGCTAATAGATAAACAAAGAATATTTGCTAATGAATACTTAGTAGACATTAATGCTACTAGAGTATATAGAAAGGAATATATAGATATGAAGAATTATTAGGGAATATAGCAGAGTATGAAAATGTAGGAAACTAATAAAGATAATTCTCGTAAATTCTCAACAACCAAATTGAAAAATCACCTAGCATAATAATGTTAGGTGATTTATCTATAAAAGGTATTAAATATATTATATAAAATTACCTTTATTGCAAGTAATTAGTATTATTTAGCAATGGAGGTGATAATATGAAAGATATTGAAAGAATGGAAAGAAAAATAGAAGAGCTACGAGAAGAACTACAAAGAATAATTAATAAAACTACAAGTTTAGTAGACGATGAAGTAGTTGTAGCGAGTCAAAATCTTGATGATGCTTTAAATGAGTATAATGACTTAATTAAGCATCAATAAGAAAAAAGGTGGGGGAGAAAAATCTCCCTCCATCTATAAATTAAAATTAATTTATTAATTGCTAATAGAAGCCAGTAGAAACAATAAAAATATAAAAGAAAAGGAAGGTGAGAGCCCCATATCACAATATAAGGAAGTGCTTATGTTTTTTTGTTTAAAATAGTTTAAAGTTTATGATTATACAGAAGGAACGGAAGAAATAAATAAGGTATTGGTAGTTATCAGTGATGTTATACATAAAGGGTGTTATAAATTATTTATATAGGCAAATAATTACAATGATATATTTAAAAAGGAGATTTTAATGTGAGAAATAATATAGAGGTTGTATTTTTCGACTTGTTTTTTACTCTTGTAATACCTGAGTATAGTGATTTTAAAAATGAAAATGATGTTTTGGGAATATCAAAAGATGAATGGGAAAGATATTCAGAGGATACTGAACTATATCTAAAAAGAGCTACAAATAAGAAGATAAGTCCTAAAAAAATTATTGACGATATTATTAATAAAATGGACATAGACATTCATGATAACGTAAAAGCTGAAATTTTAGAAATAAGAAAAGAGAGATTTAAGAGATCATTAATTGAAGTAGATTCAGAAATTATAAATGTACTTTTAAAGATAAAGGAGAATGGGAAGAAAATATGTTTAATTAGTAATGCAGATATAATTGATGTTATGTATTGGAATAAATCTCCTTTAAATATTTTATTTGATAAGACTATATTCTCATATGAAGTTGGATATTTAAAGCCTAAATCAGAAATATATAGAATTGCATTAGAAAAAATGAATGTTAATCCGCAAAACTGTATTTTTGTTGGTGATGGTGGTTCAGATGAATTGAAAGGTGCAAAGGAATTAGGGATGAGAACTTTAATGACTGGGTATTTATTAAAAAGGGAGAAAAATCAACATGATAACATCATAAAATTTGCTGATTATTATATAGAGGATTTTAAAGAACTTATAAAGATAATTGAAGATTAAATTCCAATCTTAATATAGTATGGATTTATAAAAATGAAAGTGTTACTAAGTGGTATATTATTACAAATAAGTTTAAATTACAACATATTGCTACAATATAACTTGCTCCATCTCTTATAGTTTCATATAATATTGACCATAGGTAATTTTATGACCAGAATAGAAAAGTAAGACAAAATATTATGTAAAAAGGATATGGAGCTAAGGATGAATAAAAAGAAGATTGCACAAATGTTATTAACTACTACAGCTTTTTCAGGTGGCATGTCTTTAGCAGGCAATTCTGTTGAAGCTACTGAACTGAGTTATGATGTAAGAAATAATAAAGAAAGTATCATGACAATAAGTGATTCTTATGCAGGAAAAGTTGTTAATGTTGATGGAAATTTAACGGTAAGAGAAGAAGCAAGGGAAGATTCCAAGGTTATTGGATATTTAAATCCTGAAGAAATATGTGAAATAAAAGCTGAAACGGATGAGTGGTATAGAATATATTTTAATGGGAATGAAGGGTATGTACCCAAAAGCAATGTAGAAGTGCTGAATATAGGTAGATCAGTTAGGGCAGCAAAAAGAGGACAAGTTATTGGAACTGGTAATGGATTAATTGTAAGACAGTCACCAAGTACGAGTTCTGCAAAAATTACATCTTTAAGGGATGGAGATATATTTGAGATAATATCCCAAAGTGGAGAATGGTATAATATAAGAACTGGATCAACGATAGGTTTCGTTTATGGAAAGTACGTTAAGGTATTAGAAGAAGTATCACCACCTACTACTTCAATTTCAAAGGGAAAAGTTAATGCTATATCAGGGAATTTGAGGGTTAGAAGTGCACCAAATACTAATTCATTAACATTAGGATATTTATTAGCTGGACAAGAAGTACAGATAATAGGTGAAGATGGAGATTGGTATAAGATAAACTATAATGGGAAGACAGGCTATTCCCATAAGCAATACATAACTAAGATATCAGATAGTAACTCTGGCTCCAACAACAACAATAATAATAATAATAATAATAATAATACATCCGAAGAGTCTAGAGGTGTTGTTATAGATGCCCCATCAGGTTTGAGAGTTAGATCAGATGCTAGTACAAGTTCAAAGATTTTAGGAGCAATAAGTAATGGATCAACGATTAAGATAACAGGTACTAAAGGAGATTGGTATAAAATCAGTTACAATTCAAGTACTGGATATGTACATAAAGATTATGTAATGATTACAAATACTCAAAAGCCGCCTGAAAACAATAAGCCTGAGGTTCCTAAAAATAAAAAGGGACAAGTATATAATATAACTAGTAATTTAAGAGTTAGATCAGAAGCTAATGTAAATTCAAGTGTTTTAGGATATTTATTAAATGAAGAAAAGGTTGATATAACTGGAGAATCAGGAGACTGGTACAAAATTGATTATAAAGGCAAGGTAGGATACGCAAGTAAGAGCTATATTAAATTAATCGAAGAAACAGAAAGGCCAGTAGAACCTGAGAAGCCTGTTACACCACCAGACACAAGTACACCAGAACAAGGTGGTACAAATGAGAATTATACAAAAGTAATTTCAGTAGGCTCAGTATCAGCATCAAGTTTAAATGTAAGAAGTGGAGCTGGTGAGAATTTTGGTATAGTAGGTAAGTTAAATATCAATACTATCGTAGAAGTAGTTGATAAGTCCTCCAATGGTTGGTATAAAATAAAGCATGGAAATACATATGGATATGTAAGTTCAAAGTATATTAGAATTAGTACAAATTCAAGTAATTATTCTATGACATTAGATAAATATGTTGATTTACAATATCCAAGTTTAAATCTAATACATAAAAATGGTAAGTGGGTAAATGCAAGTAAGAGTGAAATTAAGTATAATTTAGATCCAAGTAACTTTATAAATAATTCAGGTAAATACATGTTTATGAAGCTTAATCATGTAGATGGAATTCCAATGTCCGTAATTAATGAAGTTATATCCGGTAGAGGAATATTATCTGGTAAAGGACAAGCCTTTATAGATGGTGCTAAAAAGTATAATGTTAATGTTATGTACTTATTGTCTCATGCAAGGTTAGAGACTGGTAATGGTACATCAACTTTATCGAAAGGTGTATTAGTAAAAGAGGTGGATGGAAAACCTGTTACACCAAGAATTGTATATAATATGTATGGCGTAGGAGCTATAGATAGTGATCCATTAAGAGGTGGTTCAGAATATGCCTATAAGCAAGGTTGGTTTACACCTGAAAAGGCCATTACAGAAGGGGCTAGCTGGATAAGTAAGAACTATATAAATAATTCTAGCTATGGGCAAAATACACTATATAAAATGAGATGGAATTTAAGTTCGTCTGGACCAGGTTGGCATCAATATGCATCAGATATAGCTTGGGCAGAAAAACAAGCAACAATAATGGCACCTTATTTAGATAAATGTGGGGTAGCTTTTGACTTTGATATACCTACATTTGGAAAGTAATACAAACAAATAGATTATAACTTGTATCCCATAAGTAAATTCTAAAAGAATTTACTTATGGGATATATTTATATATATATAGGAAAGTATATGAAATTTTCTTAACTATTAACTATAAAAAATCTATTTATAGAAATTTGATTTGTAATAGAATATACAAAAATGATATATTAAATTAAATAAAGTTATTATTTAGTTTAATAGTAAAATTTTAATAAATTAACATCGGGGAGGAATTTTTTATGAGTAATTTAGAAGTTATTAGAGAATCTATGAAAAAAAATAAGGTTGATTATTATATTATTCCAAGTACAGATGCTCATCAAAGTGAGTATGTACCAGATTATTATAAGGGAAGAGCATATGTCTCAGGATTTACAGGTTCAGCTGGAACTCTTTTAATTGGAATGACAGAAGCGTATTTATGGACAGATGGAAGGTATTTTATTCAAGCTGAAAATGAGTTAGGGGGCACCGGAATTGAACTTATGAAGATGATGACTCCAGGATACCCAACTATAGAAGAGTGGATAAAAAATAATATAAAAAAAGGTGAGGTTTTAGGTTTTGATGGAACTGTTATAGCCACAAATCAATATAAAAATTATAGTGATTTAGCTATAGAAAATAAATTTTATATAAAGATGGATAAAGATCTTTTAGAAGAAGTATGGGAAGATAGACCGGAGCTTTCTAAAGATGAGATATTTATTTTAGACACTAAATATGCAGGTAAATCAGCTAAGGAAAAGATTAAAGAAGTTAGAGATGAAATGAAAAAATTAGGTGGAGACAACTATATAATAACTTCTCTAGATGATATTGCTTGGTTATATAATATAAGAGGCAATGATATAACATATAACCCAGTAGGATTAGCCTACGCCCTAGTTAAGGAAGATGAAGCTATATTATATATTGAGGATATTAAAATAAATAGTGATGTCAGGCAGTCTTTAAATTATGAAGGAATAATAATAAGAAACTATTTAGATATATATAAGGATGTTAAGAAGCTTAAAGGGACAGCTATAATAGATCCAGCAAAGGTTAATGGAAAGCTATATACATTAATCCCAAGTAAAGTAGAGATTATAGAAGTTTTAAATATAACAACATCATTAAAAGCTATTAAGAATGAGATAGAGATAGCAAATACAGAAGTATCTCAAATAAGGGATGGTGTTGCTATGGTTAAGTTTATTAAATGGCTTAAAGAAAACATAGGAAAAATTGAAGTAGATGAAATTTCAGCAGCTGATAAATTAGAGAAATTAAGATCTCAAGGTGAAAATTATAAGGGATTAAGTTTCAATACAATAGCTGGATACAAAGAACATGCAGCTATGATGCATTATTCTGCCACTGAAGAAAGTAAGTATACTCTTAAGACAGAAGGTATGTTTTTAGTAGATTCAGGAGCTCAATATTTAGATGGAACAACTGATATTACAAGAACTTTCATAATGGGAACTTTAACAGAGGAAGAAAAGAGAGACTTTACCTTAGTACTTAAGGGGCATATTGGACTTGCCTCAGCTATATTCTTAAAGGGAGCTACAGGAGCTAATCTTGATACATTAGCTAGAGGTCCTCTATGGAAGTATGGATTAGATTATAAGTGTGGAACAGGTCATGGAGTTGGATTCTTTTTAAATGTTCATGAGGGACCACAAGGACTTAGACAATCTGGGAATAATACTGTATTAGAACCAGGAATGATAATAACTAATGAGCCGGGAGTTTATAAGAAGAATAAGCATGGTATTAGGATAGAAAATACATTACTTGTTACAAAAGCTTTTGAAGATGAGGAAATGGGTGAGTTCTATAAATTTAGAACTGTATCTTACTGTCCAATAGATTTAAATGGTGTAAATGCAGAAATACTTACAAAAGATGAAAAGGAATGGATAAATTCTTATCACAAAATGGTTTATGATAAATTAAATATATATCTAAATGATGAAGAAAGAGAATTCTTAAGAGAAGAAACTAGAGCTATATAAACAATAAGAATAAGAGGTATATTAGTAACAGTTACTTATATACCTCTTACCTTTGCGTGTAATAAATTTTAGGGGGATGTGGATCTCCAATAGGTAGGAGTTTTCCACTTAATTAAAATATATGTTTATAGAGAGAGAATATTAGTGAATTCTAAGATGTAATGTTATGTTTACAAAAAAAATAACATTACATCTTAGGGATTTACAAAAATAACTTTAGTTATAAAAAATATATAATTTAAATATGTAGATAGAAATTCTAATTTCCTAGAAAGACATATACTTACCAATAGATATACATTTAGAATTATTAGAATGTCCTATTTCATTAGTTTTAATTATAGGTAAATTTGGATTATCAACTATTTTAACAATTAATTCCTCAACTGATGGGGATAAATTATTATTCTCCATTTCAGTAAAAGTGCCTAGTATAATTCCATTTATTTTATCAAAAGCGCCCATTAACTTATATTGGGTAAGATAGGTAGTTATTTTTGGTACATCTCCACCTAAACTTTCTATAAGTAGTATCTTATCTTTAAAATCTGGCATAAATTTTGTACCTGCAAGCTTTAAGGCACAACGTAGATTACCACCAACTACTATACCCTCCATAGAATTTCCTTGTACCCAATTATAGTCAAAGTTAAATAAATTATTATTCTTACCAGACATATAATCTTTAAACATATCCAAGGCATCAGGATTAGAAACAATATTTCTAATTTGATATAGATAAGATTCAATAGAACTTTGAGAATAAATACTATTTAGAATTACAGATAAATCACTATATCCAAAGAAAGGCTTTGGATTATTTTTCAATACATCAAAATTTATATATTCCAGCACCTCATTGGCTAGGTCTCCACCAGAAACATCAAAAATCCCATCAATAGTAGGATCTTTATAGAATTTGATAAGCTCATTAGCGCGATCTTTACCTGATCCACTAGCAACACCTGTTAAGGCAAAAAGAGAAGTAGATCTTGTAACTTCTATGCCTAAAGAAATAAGTATTTCTTCTAATTTATTTATAACAGTGATTTGATTTTCTTTTAATCCATTTGAACAACTAATAATACCGATTTTTTTCATAATAAACTCCTTTGTTTTTATATAATTATACCATTTTTCACTATTTGCTTATGATATGATTACTAGAAAAAAGTTGATTTTAGTAATTATTATAATAGGAAAATATAGAAAGTATTGTATAATAGGCTTTATAAGATGAATATAAAGTGGAGGGGAGTATATATGATTGATATGACAGAGGGGAAACCTAGTACATTAATACTGAAGTTTGCATTTCCTATGATAATAGGAAATATATTTCAACAGCTTTACAACCTTGTTGATACCATAGTAGTTGGTAAGTTTGTTGGAACAAATGCATTAGCTGCGGTAGGGTCATCCTTTGCTATAATGGTTTTTGTGACTTCAATAATTATAGGGCTATGTATGGGAAGTGGTGTAATACTTTCTCAATATTATGGGTCAAAGGAAATGGAGAAGTTTAAGAAAGTAACAGTTAATTCTTTTATATTCATATCTGCAGTTACAATCATTTTAATGGTTATTTCATTAGTATTTATTGACTCAATATTATCTATATTTAATATGCCTATAGAGCTAATACCAGATGCAAAAACATACCTAATAATTATTATAATAGGTTTAGTATTTACCTTTTTATATAATGGGACAACATCATTACTTAGAGCAGTAGGAGACTCAAAAAGACCATTATATTTTTTGATTGTAGCAGCTATAATCAACGTAGTATTAGATTTGGTGTTTGTTTTAGTATTTGATTTAGGTGTTATGGGTGTAGCATTAGCAACAATAATTGCACAGGGAGTATCTGCTTTGCTAGGAGTATTTTATACCTATAAAAACTTGAAATTATTAAATATAGAAAGAAAAGATATAAGAATAGATAGGGAAGTCTTTAAAGTTACAGCTAAATATTCAGTATTAACAGCTGTGCAACAATCAATAATGAATTTAGGAATATTATTTGTACAAGGTTTAGTAAATACTTTTGGAGCAACTGTTATGGCAGCTTTTGCAGCAGGAGTTAAGATAGATTCATTAGCATATATGCCAGTACAAGATTATGGAAATGCTTTTTCAACTTATGTAGCTCAAAATACTGGAGCGAAGAGGTTTGACAGGGTAAGAGAAGGGATAAAATTCTCTGTAAAAGCAATAATTATTTTTTGTGGAATAATTTCAGTATCAATAATAGTATTTTCTAAAAAGTTAATGCTATTATTTGTAGACAAAAATGAAGTTGAAGTAATAAAGTTAGGTGTTGAGTACATATCTGTAGTAGGGGTATTTTATGTGTTAATAGGTTTTCTATTTATGTTTTATGGAATTTATAGGGCTATAGGATACTTAAATATGTCAATAGGACTCACAGTAATTTCATTAGGAACTAGGGTGATACTAGCATATATGCTAGCATCAACTTCATTAGGAGCAAGTGGGATTTGGTGGGCTATTCCTATAGGTTGGGCATTAGCTGATATTGTTGGATACCTGGTTTATAAAAAGAAAGTATCTAATGGGATTACTTGTTAATAAGCTTAATAATATCTTAATATTAGGAGAGACTAGTTTTGAGAATAGTCAAGTATGATATAATTACAAATAGTTTGGATGATAAAATAAGGGATAAAATAAGGGGAAGAGAATGGGGAAAAATAAAAGAGAGAATAAGATTAAGTTCTTTTTATTTATAACTATAGTTGCAGTATCTTTATTTATACTATTTAAAAATAGAGAGTATATAATGAGTTTAGATATTGATAAGGTGGCAGAGTTTATAGGTGAAAGAGGTATATTAGCTATATTTATATATATGTTTATATATTTTTTAAAGCCATTTTTTGTAGTTATACCAAGTAATATAATTGCAATAATTGGTGGAACTCTATTCGGGCCTGTTAAGGGATTTATCTTAACAATGATAGGATTTTGGATATCTGCAACCATTGCATTTTATTTATCAAGATTTTTAGGTAGAGACTTTGTAGAGGGGATAGTTGGGAAAAGATTAGTTAATTTAGATAACAATATTGAAAAGAATGGTTTTAAGATTTTGTTTATGCTAAGATTACCACCAATTCTTCCTTATGATCCATTAAGCTATGCTTGTGGATTTACAAAAATAAACTATAGGGATTTTATTGCAGCCTCCTTATTAGGGGTTGTACCAGAGACTATTTGCTATTCAATTTTAGGGAGAAATTTCGATAATTTACTTTCATATAAATGTATAGTACCTATTATGATTTTAATACTAGGAGTTGTATTCTCAAAGCGTATAATGAACTACAAGAAAGCAAATTAAGATTGGAAAAAGCTTATGTTTTATAAGCTTTTTTTACTATGTAGGAAATTATAATCATTATTGGAATGTGGATAACTTTTGTCACTATATTATAAAAGTTATTCTAGCAGAATAAAAATGACTATGGCCTTTAAGATTTTTTAGATAAGATTTGAAAAGGCAGATGGGCGATCCTATTGGGGATTTTTTTGTATAGGAAATCTAATGAGGGAATATAAAATCTTTAAAAACCACTATTAATTAGATTTATAAGAAGAGTGGTTCTTTTCTTTTTATATGTGATTTTGTTAAAATATAATTATACTAATGGAGAATAAGGCAGAGGTGTAGACATGGAAAGAATTATGAGACCTGTATGGGCTGAAATAGATTTAGATTCAATAGCAGAAAATATGAGAAATATAAAAACTTTAGTAAAAGATAAAGAAGTAATAGCAGTAGTAAAGGCAGATGCCTATGGTCATGGGGCTATTGATGTAGTACCAACACTTTTAGAAAATGGAGCATCTAAGCTCGCAGTTGCAGTTATAACAGAGGCCTTAGAGCTTAGAAGTAATGATATTACTGCTCCTATTATGATATTAGGATATACTCCTTTAGAGTTTGCTGAAGAATTAATAAGTAATAATATAGAACAAACAGTTTATGACTTAGAATATGCAAAAAAATTATCTGAGGTTGCTTTAAGTCTTGGTAAAAAATCAAAAATTCATATTGCATTAGATACAGGAATGGGAAGAATAGGATTTATTCCAAATGATAAAAATTTTGAGGATATTCTTGAGATAAATACTTTAGAAGGAATTGAAATAGAAGGTTTATTTACACATTTTTCTACATCTGATGAAGAGAATAAGGAATATACTCATGAACAATTTTCAAAAATCCAAAAGTTTAGTGATATGCTTATTAAGAATGGGATAAATATACCTTTAAAACATGCATCGAATAGTGGTGCAATTATTGATTTGCCAGAGACCTATCTTGATGCAGTAAGAGCTGGAATAATACTTTATGGATATTACCCATCAGATGAAGTTAAAAAAGATAGATTAGATATAAAGCCAGCTTTAACATTAAAGACAAAGGTATGTCATGTTAAAGAATTAGAGAAAGATATGTATATTAGTTATGGAAGAACTTTCAAAACTAATAAGAAGAGTATAATAGCAACTATTCCAATAGGATATGCAGATGGTTATTCTAGGCTTTTAAGTGGAAAAGCAAAGGTTATAATAAATGGGGAATTTGCACCTGTAGTAGGGAGAATATGCATGGATCAATGTATGGTTGATGTTAGTCATATTAAAAATGTAAAGGTTGGAGACGAAGTAATACTACTTGGTAAAAAAGGAAATCTAAAATTTGATGCAGATGATATAGCAGAAATTATGGGGACAATTAATTATGAAGTTATTTGTATGTTAAAGCAGAGAGTTCCAAGAGTTTATACTAAAAATGAGAAAATAGTAAGTACTAGAAACTATATTTAAACAAATATAACACTGAAAAATTGAACATACTATTATTGTTATTTCATCATGAAGGGAGAATGAACAATGAATAGAGTTCACTATACAGTAAATGGATTAGTAAATACAACTAGTAAGACACAAGTTAAGAATGCTTTAGATAAAATTGAAGGTGTTCAAGATGTGTGTGTAGATATTGGAAGAGGAACAGTAGAAGTTATGTTTAGTGAGGCATCTAATGAGGAAGCCATAAGAAGTTGTATTGAGAATACCGGCCATAAAATAGAATAATTAGATATAGGAAATAGAAACTGTACAAAGTAATTTTGTACAGTTTTTTATTATTTTTGAACATTAATAGCCATAGGACCCTTTTCACTATTTTCTATACTAAAAGTTACACTTTGTCCTTCGTGTAAATCCTTATCAGGACCTTTATCTTTAATTTGTGAATGATGTACAAAGATATCATTACCTTCATCACAAGATATGAATCCATACCCTTTCTCTTGACTAAACCATTTTACTATTCCTGTTGTACTAGACATTATTAATCTCTCCTTATATTATAAATTATCAATAGATAGTATTTGATAAAAAGCTTATTTTTACACTTATTATGACAAAAATATTATTTTTTAATTACAAAGCTGATAGGATTATACTAAAAAAATAGGACTATGCTATAATAATATATACCAATTTACAACATTTAGGAGGAGGTTAATTATTGGATACTCAAATAATAGTAGTTTTAGTGTTGAATTTTATCATTGCCCTTATTGGGACATTAGCATATTCAGCTAGGTTTGTTGGTGTTACCACCGGAAAAATAGCAGTTTCTTTTGCTGTATTTAATATATTAGCTTTAGCGTCAAGAACAGCAGTAACTTTTCAAGTGCCAATATTAACGAAGTATGTTGAAAATAATCCATCTGCAGGAGATTTATTAAATATATTTAATTTAATTATTATAATTTCAGGAGTGGCAACAATCTTTGGAGCATTTTTACTTCCTACATGTCAGAGAATTTTTAGTAAGGCAGTTAAACAGTTTTCAGTGGATAGATCAATACCTAAACTTATACTGCATAGCTTTACAAGAGGCGGAGTCAGATATATAAAAGATTGTGTAGCAATACCTGCGAAGGAGAATCTAACTAAGATAGATTTAAAAAAGCTACCGTGGAAGATATTAATATATAATGTAATTACAGTAGCATTAATAACAGTAGGATCCTTAGCACCAATTTTTGCTGGGACTATAGAGCCTACTTTAAGCGCTACTTGTATCACTCTATCTTCAGTTATAAACGGTACTGCAACTATACTTATGTCTATATTTATTGATCCTCAGTTATCAATTATGACTGATGATGTAATAGAAGGAAAGTGTAGTGAAGAGGAATTTAGAACATGTATAGTTGGTATGGTTGGAAGTAAGGTAATAGGAACCTTCATAGCATTACCATTACTTGTTCCAGCATCATACTTAATAGCATTTGTGGCAAGAGCTATATAGTAAGAGGAGTATATTGAATGACTATTCAATTGCTCTTTTTTTATGTAAAATAATTAATTTTTAAATTTTTACAACCTTTATAGTAGGTTGATTATCTAATAGAGGTAAAAGAGAAAAGGAGAGAAAAGATTGGAGTTACTAATAGGTAGAGCAAACTAGGTGATAGTGAAGCTTTTATAGAGGCTGTTAATCAGTGCACTATAGAATTATATAAGATTGGTAAATCAATTTTCTTAAAAGAAGAAGTAGTAATGTGGTTTTTAATGGGATATCCTCTTTTGATAATCTTGATAAGTTCGCCTTGTAAATTGAAAATCCTGATGGAGTTATTGTAGATAAGATTGAATTTACAAAATAATATAAAATTACCTCTACATAAAGATGTAGGGGTAATTTATTTTGGATAAAAATGTAAGACGATTTGAAGAAATATGGTATACTTATTGTATACTAGCAAAAACTACTGCATAGGATAAGGTAAGAGAACTAGAAATTGATAAATTTAAATATTTAAACTTCAAGATAAGGAGAAATAATGATGGAAGAAACAAGAGAAAATAAAATAACTGAATGGGATAAGACTTTTATTGAGACAGTAGAACTATATGAGAAACATTCAAAATGTGCAGCTAAGAGTGTAGTGTGTATTTTAGTAAAAGATAATAATATTCTTTCAATTGGAATTAATGGAACCCTTGGAGGGAAGGTTAATTGCAATCAAATTTTTAAAAAGGTACAAGGTGTATGGAAAAAGAGAAGTAAAGTAGATACTGAATGGATTGATGCAGAACCAAATGAACATTATCATTGGTCAAGAATTAATGAGGTACATGCTGAGATGAATGCTGTGAAGAAAGCAACTCAGAATAATGGATTTAAATTAGATGGGGCTACAGCATATGTTAGTTTTTCACCATGCTTTAATTGTGCAAAAATGCTAGCTTTATTTGGAATCAAAAGAATAATATATAAGAGTGCCTATGATGATATAGATGATGTATCAGAATTTTTAAAATCAAATAATATTGACATAGAAGAATGTAGATTAGGGTAGAAATAATTAATGTATAAAGGGTGTTTATATGAGTGATATTGAGTTATTGAGGGAAATAATTTTAAAAAACAGTATATTGAGTGAGATAGTTAAGGCTGCAAAAAAATTAGAAATAAAAAATTACTATATTGGAACTGAATGTATAGCGCAAACAGTCTGGAATTATCTATCGAATAATGATTTGATGTATGGGATATATGATATCGATTTCTTATATTTTGATGATTCAGATCTAACAGAAAAGTCAGAACAGGTATTATCAGAAAAAATAAATGAAGCTTTTAGTAATATAGGAATTAATTTTAATATTAAAAATGAAGCTAGGGCTCATTTATGTAATGAAAAGAACTTTGAATACAATATAAAGGCATACAAATCCTTAGAAGAAGCTATCGAATCACTACCAACTACAGCAACGGCTATTGGGATAAGAGGTGAGGAGGGACAAGTTAAGGTGTATGCACCATTTGGGTTAGAGGATTTATTTAATAAAATAGTAAGGGTAAATAAAAAACAAGTTAATAAAGATATATATTATATTAAGGTTAATAAGTGGGTTCAAACTTGGACTGACCTTGTAATTGTTCCTTGGGATGCATTATAAGAAAGTGAATTAAAATCATTTTGATGAACATTAGTGAATAGTATATTATGAAATCACTTATATGAGGAATATAAATGAATTTTAATGGTTTCAATAATTTTGATGATTTTATGAACTTTTGTGGATATAAAGAGAATAATCAAGGAAATCAATTTAATGATGGAGAAGGGTGTAGGGATATGCCTGGAGGATTCCAAGATTTAAATCCTCAATTATTTATTCTAATTGGGGAATTGATGGGAAATATAATGGCAGGTAGCTTACCCTTTAATGTGCAAAATGCAGTGGGTAACTGGTTACAATTGGTAGGGCAAGCAATTGAAACATTCAATGCTCAACAGCAATATCAACAGAATGGACCAGGAAGATATTACAATCCTAAAAATAAAAATGTTACAAATCCATTTTGTCCAAATGATGGAACTAACAATACAAGCACAAATCAAGGATCTTCAGGAAACGAAGAGATTGAAGAACTAAAATCCTGTATATGTAATTTATTAAATGAAGTTCAGAAATTGAGAAAAGAGGTAGAGGATATTAAGAAAGATAAATAAGGCTAGATAGTACTTAAATTTGTATTATCTAGCTTTTTTAGATTTTTTATTGTTGTACATTAAATTATCAATATGGGATAAATATTCCTCAATATTATTAAAGTTACTATTAAATATATCATATCCGTAACTAAATTGTAGAGTGTAAGGTTTACGACTATCTTGGTTATATCTATCGAAGGTCATATGTAATTTATGTATGAGCCTTTCAAGTCTATCAGCTTTATTAGAATAAACTAATATAACAAATTCATCTCCACCCATTCGGAAGACTTGTCCTGTATTTTTGAAAGTTAATTTAAATAGGCTAACAACATTTTTAAGGGCTATATCACCTTCAGCATGTCCATATGTATCGTTTATAGTTTTAAAATAATCTAAATCAATAAATATCATAGAAAATCTTTTATTACGAGAAGAAATTAGTTCTGAAATTTTAATTTCTAAACCTAGTCTATTTTGTGAGTTGGTTAATTGATCATAAATTAGCACTCTTTCTTGGAGGTAGATATAAAAAATTACAAAGGATGCTCCAAGGGAGCTCCATATTATAAAAACATTATTAAAAAATAATTGTAGGATAGCAGCTATAGAGGGAATACGCGCAAAATTTGAAAGTGAGTTATATTCTCGTCTATCTAATATATTTTTATTAAGAGCTAAAAGTATGAGACTGAATATTAGATAGGAGAAGAAAATTAAAAAAGGAATAAAGTGAATAGGTCCCGGGATAGAGTTGTTTAAGTCATCAATACTAAATACAAGATTAAATTGGAAACTTAATATACATATTATAATATTAATTATTATTGGAATTATTAGCAGTGAGGTGTTAAATTTTAATTTAATCCAACCTTTAAGATAATTAATCCATAGAAATGATATTAAAGGTGATAATGAAAAAGAAATAATATTTATAATTTTATGTATAGGAATTAAACCTATACTATTATAGGTTTGAATAATAATTGATATTATTTCAAGAAGTAGAAGGGAAATAGTTAATACAATCATTGAAATAAATATTGGATTAATTTTATCATTATTATTAAAATCCATTCTCTTTTTGGATAGAAATAATATAATTGTCAGTAGAATCAAGGTAATAATATTTATATCTATAAGGGGTAATATATCCACGAAATACCTCCATAAAAATAAACTATAACTTTAGCTATTATATTATAATTTTACAATAATGGAGGAAGTTTTAGAAGGTTAAATTAATAATAATTAAAAAATAGAAAACAGAATGTTTGTAAAAAATGAGTTAATAGAATAAGTTTGGCAAAAGCTAACAGATTTTTGTTATATAATAGAGTATATAAAGTGATTCTTAGCTCCATCTTATATAAGATGTGAGTGTTAGGGAAGTAGAAATTGGATAAATTAAAAAACGGAGGAATAGGTTCTTGTACAAATTAAAAGACTTTTTAAAACCATATAAGAAGGAATGCATTGTAGGTCCATTATTTAAACTTTTTGAAGCAATATTGGAATTAATATTACCTACTATAATGGCATTAATTATTAATAATGGAGTGGCAACTAAGGATACTGAATATGTATTTAAAATGGGTGGAGTTATGCTTATCATGACTATTCTTGGATATGGTAGTGCTATGATATGTCAATATTACGCAGCACGTGCATCTCAAGGCTTTGGCACTAATCTACGTAATGCTTTATTTAGGCATATATCATCTTTATCTTATGCTGAGATAGATAGCTTTGGAACTTCATCATTAGTAAATAGATTGACAAATGATGTGAATCAACTACAAGTAGCTGTGGCAATGTTAATACGTCTTGTTGTTAGAGCACCGTTTATATGTATAGGTGCAATTATAATGGCAATGATATTAGACTTTAAATTATCTTTAATATTAATTGCTACAACTCCATTTTTTGCAGTTATATTATATTTATTTATAGGAAAAACATCTCCAATGTATAAGAAATATCAGCAAAAGCTAGATAAAATAGCATCTTTACTACGTGAAAATTTAGGCGGGGTAAGGGTAATAAGAGCTTTTGCAAATATATCTAAGGAGAAAGATAAATTTAGAGAAGCTAATGAAGATCTAACAGAAACTGCTATAGATATAGGAAAAATATCTTCGTTACTAAATCCACTAACACTATTTGTTATGAACGTAGCAATTATAGTACTTTTGTGGACAGGCGCTCTTCAAATAGAAAGTGGACGACTATCAGCAGGTACAATAATTGCATTTATAAATTATATGACCCAGGTATTATATGCCTTAACAACTGTATCAGGACTTATTGTTATATTTACAAAGGCATCAGCTTCAGGTACTAGAATTAAGGAAATATTTGAAACAACCTCATCTATTAATGACATTAATAAGGATATAAATAATAATGCTAAGGAATCTATCTCAGCTATTAAATTTGAAAATGTATCCTTTAGTTATAGCAAAACAGGAGACATGGCTTTACAAAATATTTCTTTGGAAATAGGAAAAGGTGAAACTATTGGAATTATAGGTGGGACTGGATCTGGTAAGTCTACTTTTATAAATCTAATACCAAGATTTTATGATGTTACGGAAGGAAGAATATTAGTAGAGGGCATTGATGTAAGAAATTATCCTTTAAAAAAGCTGAGAAGGAAAATAAGTGTGGTTCCACAAAAAACAGAACTTTTTACTGGAACAATTGCAGACAACTTAAGGTGGGGTAATGAGAATGCTTCTATTGAAGAAGTTATAGAAGCTGCTAAAATAGCTCAAGCACATGAATTTATATCAAAGTTACCAAAAGGTTATGACAGGGAGGTAGCTCGTGGAGGAGCTAATTTCTCAGGGGGACAAAAACAACGTTTGACAATAGCTAGAGCATTAGTTAAAAAGCCAGAAATATTAATTTTGGATGATTCATCGAGTGCCTTAGATTTTGCAACTGATGCTGCTCTTAGGAAGGCAATAAAAAAGGTAAGTAAAGAACTAACCACAATTATAGTTTCTCAAAGAGCCAGTACAATAAAAACTTCAGATAAAATTTTAGTTTTTGATGATGGTGTATTAGTTGGCACTGGAACTCATGATGAACTTATGAATAGTTGTGATGTATATAAAGAAATATGTCTATCCCAGCTTTCAAATGAGGAGGCTAAAAAATGATTGAAAATAATACCTTAATAAGATTATTTAAATATATAGGAAAAAATAAAAAGCTTTTAATATTTGCTATTGTCTGTGCAATTATAAGTGTAATATCAAGTTTAATTGGACCTATATTAATAGGGAAATCCATTGATAAGATGATTGGAGAAGGGCAAGTAGACATTAATAACGTAGTTAATATTTTAGTAATATTAGCTATAGTTTACGGAGTAGGATGCTTATTCACATGGCTATTAACATATTTAACAAATGGGATATCCTATAAGACTGTTAATTTACTTAGAAAAGATCTTTTTGATAAGATTAATAATTTATCATTAAAGTTCTATGATAACAATCCTCATGGAGATACCATAAGTAGATTTATAAATGATATAGATGCTATTGGAGATGGTATGCTGCAAGGTATTGCAACATTACTTACAGGAATTATAACTATAATTGGATCTATCGGATTTATGTTATCAATCAATCCTTTAATGACGTTAGTAGTATTGTTGTCAGCACCATTTACATTCTTTGTAGCTCGTTTTGTAACTACACGTTCACAAAAGTACTTTAAGGATCAGGCAAAGGAATTAGGAGATTTAAATGGATACGTAGAAGAAATAATTACTGGACAGAAAACAGTTAAAGCTTTTAATTATGAAGAGAAATCTTTTAAGAGTTTTAAGGGGATAAATGAAAGATTATATAAAGCAGGAGTTAAATCTCAATTTTTTGGATCTCTTGCTAATCCATCAACTAGATTAGTAAATAATATTGCATATTCTATTATAGGAATTGCAGGAAGCATAATTGCAATTATGGGTAAGATTACTGTTGGTGATATATCAAGTTTTCTAATTTATTCAAACCTATTTTCGAAACCTTTCAATGAAATAACAGGGGTATTTACACAAATACAAACAGCAATAGCATCAGCTACTCGTATATTCAAGATATTGGATATGGAAGAAGAGGTTCAAGATAGGGATAATGTAATTGAATTTAAAGATTGTAAAGGAAATATTGAATTCAAGGATGTAGAATTTTCATATACTTCAAAGAATAAGCTTATAACAAATCTTAATATGAGTATAAAACAGGGAAGCAGAGTTGCAATAGTAGGTAAAACAGGAGCCGGTAAAACAACACTTGTAAATTTACTTATGAGATTCTATGAGGTAGATAATGGGTCAATTTTAATTGATGGAGTAGATATTAATAATCTATCTAGAGATAGATTAAGAAAGAGTTTTGGAATGGTACTTCAAGAAACCTTCTTATTCTCAGATACAATAGCAAATAATATATCCTATGGAAAACCTAACGCTACAAAAGAAGAGATAATTAAAGCAGCAAAGGCAGTAGGAGCTCATGGTTTTATAAGAAGATTACCTAAAGGATATGATACTGTAATTAGTGGAACAGGAGATAATTTATCTCAAGGTCAGAAGCAACTTCTAACTATAGCTCGTGTAATGCTTGTAGATCCTCCAATGCTAATTTTAGATGAGGCAACAAGCAATATAGATACAAGAACAGAAATTCATATACAAAAAGCATTCCAAAAAATGATGGAAGGTAGAACCAGTTTTATAATAGCTCATAGACTTTCTACAATTAAGGAAGCAGATATGATATTAGTTATGGAGAATGGAAATATAGTAGAACAAGGAAATCATGAAGAGCTACTGAAGATTAAAGGGTTCTATTCAAAATTATATAATAGCCAATTTCCAGCTAAGAATGTAATGTAGTAAAAGATAGTTATATTAGTAAATAAGGCATAGTTAATGTCTGTTGGCTAATATAGCTATTTTTATTGTGATATATTAATTTAATTAATATAGAGGACTCTATTTATAATCTTATATTAAAGATAAGAAATAGATATTTTTAATATGAGTTAAAGGATATTAAAGTAGGAGTAATTAGTAGGCATGAGGTAAAAATACTTATAGATCAAAGTTTTACTATAGATTTAAAAAAATAAAAGTCCGAATGTATTTTGTATTACATTCGGATTTTTTACTCTCTAGTAAATGTTAATCCTTATTAAAATGTAGATACATTTTGTAAAAGTTTATGTTATCGAAGTTATTCAAGGATAGTAAAAAAGGAATATATGTGCCTGCAAGATTTTCCTCAGGCAAGCTTCGGAAATGCAGATACTCGAAAAAAATGACTAGGAAATTAATTTTATGGACAAACTTCAAGTATATAAAAAATATATTAAGTTATAAGGGGATGTAACAATATGGATGGAAAATTTGAGGGTTGTAATAAAGTTAATTCTGAATATAAAGAAATAATAAAGAGAAATACTTGTTATTGCTGTGATAAGGACTCTGAGAATCCTATAGAAGTTAATGAAAAAGTTTTATGTAGAGTTTGTGCTACTAAACATTTTAAATTTAGTAGCAGAATAATAGACTCACTAGGAATTACTATTGAGAAAATAGAGGATTAATTATATAATACAAATATCTTTTATATAACGAATGAAAGAATTTGTAACATATTATTAAGGAGTATATTATGAGAGCAGTTTATAAAAATCCAAGAGAATTAGCAACATGTTTAAAGGACTTAGTAGATTTATACTTAGATGACCTTATGAGTTATGAAAAGTTAGAAGAGAGAGTCACTAAGATTGCACAAGCAAACGGTGATGCTGTATATAAAGATGGTTTTATGCCAGTAAAATTAGCTAATGTTTTAGGTGAAGAAAGAATAGCTATAATTGAAAAAATAGTTGTTAATAAATAGGAATTTAAATAATGTAGGTACATTAAGTACCTACATTATTTTTTTATTAATAATATCTATAAGTTAAATAATTGATAGAAATAAATATTGACAAATAATCAATATTAGATGATAATATGAGTATAGTCAATTCAGACTAAAACAGTATGAATTAAAAATTTGGAGGATTTAAAATGAAAGCATTCGTAGATGAAAATACTTGTATATCATGTGGATTATGTGAAGGAACTTGTTCAGAAGTTTTTTCATTAGATACAGGAGTAGCTGTAGCAGGAGATGTAGTGCCAGGAACAGAAGATGCAGTAAGAGAAGCTTGTGATAGCTGTCCAGTAGGTGCAATATCAGTAGAAGAATAATTCAGGGCTAAAATGTGAATATATAAGAAGAAATAAATTATTGTAGTTAAAGAGGAGAAAAAGATATGTCAACAACAGTGTGTCTTTGTAAAGGTATTTCAAAGGATATAATAGTTGAGGCTATTAAGCAAGGTGCTGATAGTTTTGAAGCAGTACAACATGCAACTGGCGCAGGAACGGGCCATTGTCATGCTGGAAGATGTAAGTCAAGAATTCTTGAACTTATAGAAGAAAACAAATAAATAGTAACTTCAATTAAAAATAGACCGATATAATTTTATGAGTTCTAAGGATAGAATCATAAAATATATTAGTCTATTTTTTTATGTTAATTTAGGAAGTGATTACATAGCATTAATACTTATCTATTACAAATAATAATAGCGTAATCTTTTAATAGGAGGGATAATATTATGAGTGAAAAACATAATTGTGGCTGTTCAAGTCATAAAGAAAATGAGGTTAAATCAAAAGCGAGTTCATGTGGAGGTTGTAGTTGTAGCCATGATAATAAGAAAAACAAAAAAACAGCTACAAATAATCAATGGGCTTAACTAAGAAATAATAAATTGGGGATAATATTGAAATCTTCCTAGGAGGTGTAAATATTATGAGTGAAAAGAAAGATAAAAGTTGTTCAAGTCAACAGGAAAAAGAAAAAAAGGCTAATGGACATTCTTCAGGCTGTTCATGCCATCATAAACATAAAAGTTAATAAAATAAAATTATTCAGAAGTTAAATTAAGAAAGAAGAGTTATAAAAATTACTTTTTCAAAAGTAATTTTAATTATAACTCTTCTTTTTTATAGAATTATATTAAAAGAAAATTTACATATTTTTTTAGTCATTTGTTCAATTATATGTTAAAATGAGCCTTATAGATTGGAGGGGAGAATATGAATTTTTTATATGGAGCTTACGGATTTGATATTTTATCAATATTCTTACTTGTACTTAGTTCTTTATTAAACTTTGGACGATATACAAGAGTGTTAGGTTTTTTCTGTATGATTATTGTTCTATATAGAGCCTTTTCTAAAAATATATACAAAAGATCAGCAGAACTATCAAGGTTCACTATGTTTATAAATAAAATTCTTAGTAAATTCGGTAAGAGTTTACCAAATACTTTACCAAGAATGAATTTTGATGGAATAGCTCAACTAGGTAATCAACTTAAATATAAGTTTAATGAAAAAATGAAGTATAAGATTGTAACTTGTCCTAACTGCAAACAAAAATTAAGATTGCCACGAGGACAGAAGGCAATAATAGTAACTTGTAAAAGATGTAGATTAGAATTTAAAATGAGAACGTAGAAAAATACTATAAGATATTTTTGAGTGAAAATTTAAGATTAAAAACAAGGACTCTCATATTTATGATGGGTATTTTGCTACTAATGCAAATAGCCTAGATTATTATGAGAGTCCTCATTTAAAAAGATTTAAGACCTATTATCTTTTTGCATAATAAGTTATATTATTATCCCCATGAGTATTTACTGAATACTCATATACCCTACCGTTAGTTAGATAACCGGTATGTTCTATTTGAAGTGCTAATGAGTCTTCAGGTAACTTTAGAAGGTTACTATTTTTATTATTTAATTTAATAGCTTTTATGCTTTTAATGCCATGACTTATCTCATATCCACATTCTTCCTCTACGTAATTTAATATACTTGTACTACAGTGTTCAAGAGATAGGTTTTCAAATATAGAATAGGGCATATAAGTTTCTTCGATATGATTTGGTACCGTTCCAACATATCGAACTCTAATTATTGACCATATTTTAGAGCCAGTATCAATTTTAAGTATATTACTAATTTTATCAGAAGCTTTTATTAATTTAAATTTTATTACTTCTGTCTTAATGTTATCACTCTTATGTAATTCATAGAAGGAGGAGAGGGTTAAGCTATGATCAGATGGCAGGCTATTTACATAAGTTGGACCTTTATGAGCTTTTCTTAAATAACCTCTTTCAATTAGTGATTCTAAGACTTTTCTAATTGTATGTCTGTTACAGTCGTATTTTATGGCTAATTGCGCTTCAGAAGGAATACGCGAATCAATTGGTATTTCACCTAAAGTAATTTTTTCTATTAAGTCCCGAATTATATCTTTACTTTTCATGTTTAACTACTCCCTAATCTACATAATATACTACTAAGAGTATAGCACATACAGGGATATTCTTGTATAGACAAGTAGTTACCATAAAAGAAGATAGTTGTAGAATGAAAACATAGAATAATATCTTAAGATGATATAGGAGGATATTTAATGGATAAGAAATTAGTATTTCCAGAAAATTTTTGGTGGGGTTCAGCAACTTCAGGACCACAATCAGAGGGTAGATTTAATAAAAAGCATGATAGTGTATTCGATCATTGGTTTGATATAGAGCCAGAAATATTTTTTGATGGAGTAGGGCCAAATATTGCATCAAACTTTTATAATGATTATAAATCAGACTTAGCAAAGCTAAAAGAAATTGGATTAAATTCATTTAGAACTTCAATTCAATGGACTAGACTTATAAAGGACTTTGAAACTGGTGAGCCAGATGAAGATGGGGTAAGATTCTATAATGATGTTATAGATGAGTGCATTAAGAACGGAATGATACCTGTAATGAACTTACATCATTTTGATTTACCAGTAGAACTTTATGATAAGTATTCAGGATGGGAATCAAAGCATGTAGTTGATTTATTTGTAAAGTTTGCAGAGACAGCATTTAGGCTTTTCGGAGACAGGGTAAAGTATTGGGCAACATTTAATGAGCCAATTGTTGTTGTAGAAGGACAATATTTATATCAATTCCATTATCCAAAGATTATAGACGGTAAGAAAGCTGTTCAAGCAATGTATAATATTAATTTAGCATCAGCTAAAGCAATAGAAGCTTATAGGAAAGGTATGTACAATAGAGATGGAGGACAAATAGGGATAATTTTAAACTTAACTCCATCTTATCCAAGAAGTAATGATTTAAAGGATTTAGAGGCATCTAAATTTGCTGATGACTTCTTTAACAATTCATTCTTAGACCCAGCAATTAAGGGAGAATTCCCTAAAAGGCTAGTTGATATATTGGTTGAAGATGATGTTATTTGGGATTCTACAGAAGAAGAAATGAATATTATAAAAGAAAATACTGTAGATTTCTTAGGGGTTAACTATTACCAACCAAGAAGAGTTAAAGCTAAGGAAGAGAAGTTTGATGAATCAAAAGGGTGGATGCCAGATAAATATTTTGATAATTACGAAATGCCTGGTAGAAGAATGAATCCTTACAGAGGATGGGAAATATATCCTCAATGTATGTATGATATAGCTATAAATATTAGAGATAATTATAAAAATATTCCATGGTTCATATCAGAAAATGGTATGGGTGTTGAAGGTGAAGAAAAGTATATAAATGCTGATGGTATAGTTGAGGATGATTATAGGATTGATTTTTACAAAGAACATTTAGAATACCTACATAAGGGAATTGAAGAAGGGTCTAAATGCTTTGGATATCATACTTGGACACCAATAGATTGTTGGTCATGGTGCAATGCCTATAAGAACAGGTATGGATATATAGCTCTTGATTTAGAAACAGGTAAGAAAACAATTAAGAAATCAGGTCGTTGGATTAAGCAAGTATCTAACAATAATGGATTCTAATAATAAATATTAATTCACTATAAACTATTTAAAAGAATTATTGAATATAGTATTAGGAATTAAAGTGAACCCCTATAGTATAAAATGCTATAGGGGTTATTTTTTTAGACATATATATTTCAGTAGCAAATCACATAAAATGTTATAGATTGGTTATATAATACAGTAAATGGAAAAATATGCAGATAAATGATACAATATATAAGGTGTAAATAGATAGGGAAGAATATGATTATTGTCATATAAAGCTATTACTAAATACACTTATAATATTAAAGAAAAAATTATATTATAGATAGAGAGAAAAAAGGAGATAGTGAATAATAATGAAAAATAAAAATTACTTTTGGGGACTACTACTAGTTGCAATCGGAGTGCTTGGAATATTGAGTAGGATATTTAATATTCACATATTTAGGCCTTGGGAAATGTGGCCTTTATTTATTTTAATACCTGGATTATTTTTTGAATTTGCATATTTCTCATCTAAGAAGAATCCAGGACTGCTAGTACCTGGAGGAATATTAACTACTATAGGATGTCTATTTATATTTGAAATTCTTACAAGGTGGAGATTATCAGCATATACTTGGCCAATTTATATATTAGCTGTTGCCATAGGGTTATTTCAACTTTATTGGTTTGGAGGAAAAGAAAAGGGCTTATTGATTCCTGTTGGAATATTAACCTCTGTTGCAGTTGTATCTTTCTGGTCAATGGTATTTGGTAATATTTTTACTTGGATGAATAGATCAATAGTAGCACCACTAATATTAGTTGTAATAGGTATATGTATATTGTTTAAAAAGGATAAGACAAGTAGTTAGAATAAAACTTATATTAATACGACTTTGTTATAAATAAAAGAAGTTGATATTGATATAAGTTTTTTTATATTAGGTGCTTTACCTAATATAAAAAATACTAGATTACATAAATATAACTATTAGTTATATTTGCATTGAGGAAGAAATATATATAATATACAGAAAATTCAAAAAAGTCATTGAGTTTATATCTGTTAAAGTTTACAATATTATTGGGACAAATTAATAGATGAGGGGTGCAAATTATGAAAACAAAATTTTTAAAGACTTTCATGGCATCAATGGTAGCGATTACATTAGTACTTGGTTGTATTACAACAACAAAAGCAGGGGCTACCGAAAATCAAAAAAGTTATAAAAATGTTGGATATGTATTCCAAAGAAATTGTGACATTGATACTTTAGACGTAACTAAAATTACTCATTTAAATTATTCTTTTGGATTAATTTACAATGAGGAATATAAGGATCCAGCTATGGGACCAGAGACTAATCCAGATGTAGTTGTTCCAAAGGACTTTGATCCAAGTTTATTAAATACTATTTACTTACCAGATAAGGTAAAGAGTGATTTATCAAGATTAGATGAATTAAAGGCAAGAAATCCTGATTTAAAGGTTATGCTCTCTGTTGGTGGATGGGAAGCTAGAGGATTCTCAGATGCAGCAGCTAGTGATGAAGGAAGAAAAGCTTTTGCTAAGTCTTGTAAAGAGATGATTGATACTTATGGACTAGCTGGAGTTGATTTAGATTGGGAATACCCTGTTAATGGTGGTTGGGGTGTAATTAAATCAAGACCAGAAGATAAAGAGAACTTTACTTTACTATTACAAGAAGTAAGAAATGCAATTGGATCAGATAGTTTATTATCAATTGCAGGTTCAGGTAACGTTAATTTTTCAACTAATTGGACAGAATTTAAGAAGGTTATTGATATTTTAGATTATATAAATATAATGACATATGATTTTAGATATGGTTCATGTTATTTTGATTCAGCATTATATGCATCAAAAGATTGGAAAACAGAGTTTGATTATGATGATTACAACACAGATATGGCTGTTAAAAAGTATATAGAAGAGGGATGTCCATCTGAAAAGATTAATATAGGCCTTGCATTTGCTGCAGGTATACCACAAATTGTATCAAGTAAATTTGATGGAGAATATAAATTTATTTATGATAAACTTGTATCAGTAGGATTCTATGATCAAAATATTCCACAATTACAAGCTGTTAAGAACTTAAAAGAATCAGATGGTTTCTTTAAGAGATGGGATAATGATGCTAAAGCAATGTATGTTATTTATAAAGATACAGATGGAAAAGAGTATTTTGTAATGAGTTATATTGAGCCAAAAGGGCTTTCAGAAAAAACTCAATATGTTAAAGATAATAATTTAGGAGGAACTATGTTCTGGGAATTCAGTGCTGATTATGATAATTCATTAGTTGCACAAATTGCTTCTGAGTTAAATATAACCAAGCCTGTGATTAATCCAGAAACGCCTACTCCAGAGGTAAATGAGCCAAAGGAAGAAATAAAGAGTGATGCAATTACTAAAACAGGAGATACAGTTATACTCCCAACATTAGGGCTACTTGCGTTAGCTGGATGTGTTTTATTCATAAGTAAGAAAAAATAAATTTTAATAATTATTGAGGGGAATATTCTATTTGATTAAGAATATTCCCTTTTATTTAGAGGTTTAAAATTTAACACTTAAATACTAAAAAAACTAAAAATATAATTTTTTTACAAAGAATATATTTACTTTTTAATAATAAAAGAGTATATTAATTATAAAAATAAATAGAAGAGAGGATAGTATATATGGATGAAAGAAATCAGGTAGGCAATGGGGCTTACGGAATGTACCATCCTGAATTTGAACATGATAATTGTGGGATTGGTGCTATAGTAAATATCAAGGGTGTTAAAACTCATGAAACTGTAGCGAAGGCCTTAAAGATCGTAGAGAACTTGGAACACAGAGCCGGCAAAGATGCCGAAGGTAAGACTGGAGATGGAGTAGGAATCTTATTACAGATTTCACATAAATTCTTCGTTAAAGCAGTCAAACCTTCAGGCATCTTTTTGCATTCTCAGAGAGATTATGGAATTGGAATGTTCTTCTTCCCTCAGGATGAATTAAAGAGAAATCAAGCTAAGAAGATGTTTGAAATAATAGTTGAAAAGGAAGGATTAGAATTCCTTGGATGGAGGGAAGTTCCAACTAATCCTGATGTTCTGGGCAATAAAGCAGTTGAATGCATGCCTCATATAATGCAGGGATTTATCAAGAGACCTAAGGATATTAACCAAGGATTAGATTTTGATCGTAAACTTTATGTAGTACGTAGGGTTTTTGAACAAAGTAATGACAACACTTATGTAGTATCTTTATCAAGCAGAACAATAGTGTATAAGGGAATGTTCTTAGTTGGACAATTACGTTCATTCTTCTTGGACCTACAAGATTCTGATTATGAATCAGCAATAGCTATGGTCCATTCAAGATTTAGTACAAACACAAATCCAAGTTGGGACAGAGCACATCCTAATAGATTAATGGTGCATAATGGTGAGATTAATACTATTCGTGGTAATGCAGATAGAATGCTTGCCCGTGAAGAAAATATGTCATCAAAGTATTTTAAGGATGAAATGACTAAAGTTATTCCAGTTGTAAATCAGTCAGGTTCAGATTCTGCAATGTTGGATAATACATTAGAATTTTTAGTTATGAGTGGAATGGACTTACCTCTAGCAGTTATGATTACAATTCCAGAACCTTGGAGCAAAAATAATAATATTAGTCAATCAAAGAAAGATTTTTATCAATACTATGCAACTATGATGGAACCTTGGGATGGACCAGCATCAATTTTATTTAGTGATGGAGATATAATGGGAGCAGTTCTTGATCGTAATGGGTTAAGGCCTTCTCGTTACTACATTACAGATGATGATAATTTAATTCTTTCTTCAGAAGTTGGAGTATTAGATATAGATCCATCGAAAATATTAGTTAAAGATAGGCTTAGACCAGGAAAGATGTTGCTTGTAGATACAGTTAAGGGAGAGTTAGTTGATGATGATGCATTAAAAGAACATTATGCAACTAAACAACCATATGGGGAATGGCTTGATAGTAATTTAATAAAACTAAAGGATCTTAATATTCCTAATAAATCTGTGAAAGAATATTCAGATGAAGAAAGAGCAAGGCTTCAAAAAGCCTTTGGATATACCTATGAAGATATTAAGACCTCTATCTTACCAATGGCCAAGAATGGTTCAGAAGCAGTTTCAGCGATGGGATCAGATAGTCCGATAGCAGTATTATCGAAGGAACATCAGCCTTTATTTAATTATTTTAAACAACTTTTTGCACAAGTAACAAATCCGCCAATAGATGCAATTAGGGAAGAGATAATTACATCAACATCTGTATATATAGGTGAAGATGGGAATTTATTAGAAGAAGTAGCTGAGAATTGTAGAATATTAAAAGTTCATAATCCAATACTAACTAGTACAGATTTACTTAAGATTAAATCAATGGATGTAGATGGATTCAAAGTTAAAGAAATTTCAATTACCTATTATAAAAATACACCTTTAGATCGTGCTATAGAGCATCTATTCCTTGAAGTAGATAGAGCCTATAGTGATGGTGCAAATATATTAATATTATCAGACCGTGGGGTAGATGAAAATCATGTAGGCATACCATCATTACTTGCAGTTTCAGCACTTCAACAACATTTAGTTAAGACTAAGAAGAGGACTTCTGTAGCAATGATACTTGAGAGTGGAGAACCAAGAGAAGTACATCACTTTGCAACACTTTTAGGATATGGAGCATGTGCTATTAATCCATATTTAGCTCAAGATAGTATAAAGGAATTAATTAAAAGTAATATTCTTGATAAGGACTATTATGCAGCAGTAAATGACTATAATAAAGCGGTACTTAAGGGGATAGTTAAGATAGCATCAAAGATGGGGATATCAACAATACAATCTTATCAAGGGTCTCAAATATTTGAGGCAATAGGTATTAACTCAGATGTTATAAATAAGTACTTTACAAATACAGTAAGCAGGGTAGAGGGAATTTCTATTAAAGATATAGAAAAAAGTGTAGATATTCTTCATTCAAAAGCTTTTGATCCTCTTGGACTAAAAGTTGATTTAACCCTTGATAGTGTAGGTAGCCATAAATTAAGAAGTGGAGAAGAAGAACATTTATATAATCCAAAGACAATTCATTTATTACAGACAGCAACTCGCAATAAGGATTATGGACTTTTCAAAGAATATACATCATTAATTAATGATGAGACTTCAGTTGTTAATATTAGAGGATTACTAGACTTTAATTACCCAGAAGAAGGAATTTCAATAGAAGAAGTTGAAAGTGTTGAGTCAATAGTTAAGAGGTTTAAAACAGGGGCTATGTCTTATGGATCAATTTCTAAAGAGGCTCACGAAACTCTTGCTATAGCAATGAATAAGCTTCAAGGTAAGTCTAATTCTGGTGAAGGTGGAGAAGACTTAGATAGACTAACTATAGGTAAAGATGGACTTAATAGGTGTTCAGCAATAAAACAAGTTGCTTCAGGAAGATTTGGTGTTACCTCTAAATATCTTGTAAGCGCGAAAGAAATACAAATAAAGATGGCACAAGGTGCTAAACCTGGTGAGGGAGGACAACTACCAGCAGGAAAAGTATATCCATGGATAGCTAAAACTAGGCATTCAACTCCAGGAGTTGGATTAATATCACCACCACCGCACCATGATATATACTCTATTGAAGATTTAGCCCAACTTATTTATGATTGTAAGAATTCTAATAAGAATGCTAGAATTTCGGTTAAGCTAGTTTCAGAAGCGGGAGTAGGCACTATTGCAGCTGGTGTTGCAAAAGCTGGTGCTCAAGTTATTTTAATATCAGGATTTGATGGAGGGACAGGAGCTGCACCAAGGAATTCTATTTATAATGCTGGCCTTCCTTGGGAGCTTGGGCTTGCAGAAACTCATCAAACATTAATTATGAATGATTTAAGATCCAAAGTAATTATAGAAACAGATGGTAAGCTTATGAGTGGTAGGGATGTAGCAGTAGCTGCACTTCTTGGAGCAGAAGAATTTGGATTTGCAACGGCACCATTAGTAACTTTAGGCTGTGTAATGATGAGAGTATGTAATCTAGATACTTGTCCTGTTGGAATAGCAACACAAAACCCTGAGCTAAGAAAGAGGTTTAAGGGTAAACCTGAATATGTAATGAACTTTATGGAGTTTATTGCTCAAGAGCTTAGAGAATATATGGCCAAGCTTGGAATTCGTAAGGTTGATGACTTAGTTGGTAGAACAGATTTATTAAGGCAAAAAGAATCTGTAAATGGTAATGCAGGAACTATAGATCTTTCTAGAATTATAAATAATCCATTTGCAGGGAATGAAATTCACTATAATGAAAAGGAATTTTATGATTTCAAATTGGAAGATACAGTAGATGAAAAAGTATTACTTAAGAAGTTAAAGTCAGCACTTCAAAGTAAGGAAAAGAAGACTATAGAAATAGATGTAACAAATATAGATCGTACCCTTGGTACTATATTTGGTTCTGAAATCACTAAACGCTATGGTGATACCTTAGAAGATGATACATTCATAGTTAAATGCAATGGTAGTGGGGGACAAAGTTTTGGTGCATTTATTACTAATGGGTTAACCCTTGAACTTATTGGTGATAGTAATGATTACTTCGGTAAGGGATTATCAGGTGGTAAGCTTGTAGTTTACCCACCAAAGGAATCAAGATTTAAAGAAGATAATAATATTATAATTGGAAATGTTGCATTATACGGAGCGACTAGTGGTAAAGCATATATAAATGGTGTTGCAGGAGAAAGATTTTGCGTTCGTAACTCTGGCGCTACTGCAGTAGTAGAAGGTGTAGGAGAGCATGGATGTGAATATATGACTGGTGGACGTGTTGTTATACTTGGTAAAACTTCTAAGAATTTTGCAGCAGGTATGAGTGGTGGTATTGCCTATGTATTAGATGAAGATAGGGATTTATATATGAAACTTAATAAGGAGTTAGTATCCTCAGAAGTAATTACTTCAAAGTATGATGTATTAGAATTAAAGGGAATGATAGAGGATCATGTTAAGTATACAAAGTCTAAAAAGGGTAAGGATATATTAGATAATTTTGAGGAATATTTGCCTAAGTTTAAAAAGGTGCTACCACATGATTACAAGAGCATGCTTAGTGCAATTGTTGAAATGGAAGCTAAGGGATTAAATAGTGAACAAGCTGAAATTGAAGCTTTTTATGCTTGTACAAGGAAGTAAGGAGGAAATAAATTATGGGGAAAGCAACAGGTTTTTTAGAATTTGAACGTATAAATAGTGAAGCTGTAAAACCAAAGATAAGAGTTAGAAACTTTAATGAATTCCATACCTTATTACCTAAGGAAAAGCAACAGATTCAAGGAGCACGTTGTATGGAATGTGGAGTACCTTTTTGTCAATCAGGGATAGTTATAAATGGAGCAGTTTCTGGTTGTCCATTACACAATTTAATACCTGAGTGGAATGATTTAATTTATACAGGTAATTGGGAACAAGCATATAGTCGTCTGATAAAAACAAATAATTTTCCGGAGTTTACAGCACGAGTGTGTCCTGCCCCTTGCGAGGTAGCATGCACCTGTGGGCTTAATGGTTCGCCAGTATCGATAAAAGAAAATGAAAAGGCAATTATAGAAAATGCCTTTAAAAGTGGATATATAGTACCAGAGCCACCAAAGGTTAGAACTAGTAAGAAGGTAGCAATAGTTGGTTCAGGACCAGCTGGACTTGCTGCTGCTGATCAACTAAATAAGAGAGGTCATAATGTAACAGTATATGAGAGAGAAGATCGCATAGGTGGACTTCTTATGTATGGAATTCCTAACATGAAGCTTGAAAAACATGTTATTGATCGTAAGGTTAATATTATGAAGGAAGAGGGAATAAAATTTATAACTAATGCAAATATAGGGGCAAATTATAAGGCTTCAAAGCTTATTAAGGAGTATGATAGAGTAATTTTAGCCTGTGGAGCATCTAACCCAAGAGATATAAAGGCTCCAGGGAGAGAGGCTAAAGGAATATATTTTGCAGTAGATTTCTTAAAAGCTACAACTAAAAGTCTACTAAATTCTAATTTAGAGGATGGAAATTATATATCAGCTAAGGGTAGGAAGGTAATTGTTATAGGTGGTGGAGACACAGGTAATGACTGTGTTGGTACATCAATAAGACATGGAGCAGAGTCAGTTATTCAATTAGAAATGATGCCAAAGTTACCTGATGAAAGAAAAGAAAATAATCCTTGGCCTGAATGGCCTAGAGTTTGTAAAACAGATTATGGGCAAGAGGAGGCAATAGATATTTTCGGACAAGATCCAAGAATATATGAAACTACAGTGAAGGAATTTATAGCAGATGAAGCTGGAAATCTAATTAAAGTTAAGCTTGTAAAACTTAAGGGTAAGCGTGATGAGAAAACAGGTAGAGTATCAATGGCTGAGGTAGAAGGATCTGAATATGAGATTGATGCGGATTTAGTGTTAATAGCAGCTGGTTTCATAGGAAGTGAAAGTTATGTTACCAAAGCTTTTAATGTGGAAGTAGACGGACGTACTAATGTTGTAACAGAACCAGGTAAATATAATACAAGGGTTAAAAATATATTTGTAACTGGCGATATGCACAGAGGTCAATCTTTAGTTGTTTGGGCTATAAGAGAAGGGCGTGAAGTAGCTAAAGAAGTTGATATTAGTTTGATGGGATATAGTAATCTAGCGTAAAATAAAGCTCGAAGTAATTTTTACTTCGAGTTTTATTTTATTTAATCAAATAAATTATAAATATTTAGTATCTAACCTGTTGACTTTACCCTAAGGGAAAGCACTAGTATTGATTTTAGAGGGTGAATACAATGATAGGAGGGAATAAGAATGATATTGAAAATTTCAAACCTTACAAAGAAATACAAAGATTTTATAGCAGTAGATAATTTAAATTTGCAGGTAGATAGAGGAGAAATATTTGGATTACTAGGTCATAATGGTGCAGGAAAATCTACAACTATTGAGTGTGTTTTAGGGATTAAAAAAATAGATAATGGACAGGTGTCATTACTAGGAATGAATCCTGTAAAGGACAGAAAAAAACTTTTTCAAAGTGTAGGTGTACAGCTACAAGAATCGAATTTTTTAAATAAGATAAAAGTAAAAGAAGTATGTGAGATGACAAGTTCATTTTATGAGAGACCATTTGAGTATAAAGAGCTATTAAAGGAATTTAGCCTTAGTAATAAGATTGATAATTTCGTGGCAGATTTATCAGGAGGAGAAAGACAAAAGCTATCAGTATTATTAGCACTTTTACCTAATCCTAAAATAATTTTTTTAGATGAACTTACAACAGGACTTGATCCTAAAGCCAGAAGAGAAATATGGAGTAAGTTAAAGGCTCTAAAAGATAAAGGAGTAAGCATTTTTTTGACTTCTCATTATATGGATGAAGTTGAATACTTATGCGATAGAATAATGATTATGAAAAGAGGTAAAGAAGTAATTTGTGACTCACCACAAAATGTAATAAAGAAATCTGGAAAAGCAAGTTTAGAAGAGGCTTATTTATTGTATATAGGTGAGGAGGAAATGGAATATGAAGTTATTTAAGACAATGCTTAAAACACAATTAAAGTTAGCAATACGTGAGATAGATGGAATATTATTTGGAATATTATTTCCAATAGGCATAGTATTATTACTTGGATTTATATATGGAGATAAGCCGGCTTTTGGTGGTGCTAACTTTACTATGATACAGCTATCATTTGGAGCATTTATATCAGTTGGAATTTGTGCAACAGGATTAATGGGATTGCCCCTAAGTATATCAGATTTTAGAAGTAAAAAGATATTAAAAGGCCTTAAGGTTACACCTGTAAGTCCTATCAATATACTTATGATTCAAATGTTAATAGGATTTATTATTTCAGTAATATCTGCATTAGCAGTTTTTATTGTGGCTAAATTTTTATTTGGTTATGTAATGATAGGATCAGTGATGAAATTTATTCCAACATTTATATTAGTGACAACTGCTATATATAGTATTGGTATGCTTATTGCAAGTCTAGTACCTAATATAAAAGTTGCTAATTTAGTTTGTACATTAGTATATTTTCCTATGGTATTTTTATCAGGAGCTACTATTCCTTATGAGATATTTCCAAAAGGATTGCAAGTAGTTGCAGATATTATGCCATTAACTCAAGGAATAAAATTAATGAAGGGTGTATCTCTAGGAGAACCTTTAAATAATATTGCAATTCAATTAATTTTAATGATAGCAATAAGTATAGTTTGTATAACAGTTTCAATAAAAACTTTTAAATGGGAGTAAGGTATTTGACATTACCCTTAGGTAAAAGGTTAAGATATAAATATAGAGAAAAGGAGGAGTTAATTTGTATACAATAGGAATGTTTTCAAACATAAACAAGATAACTACAAAAACATTAAGACATTATGATGAAATAGGTTTATTAAAGCCTGCAGTTGTAGATAAATTTACAGGATATAGATATTACACCACTGATCAGTTACCTAAACTTCATGAAATAATAACCTTAAAACAAATGGGATTAGCTCTTCAAGATATAAAAGAAGTAATTGAAAATACTAAAGCATTAGAGTTATTTTTAAAGCTTAAGGAAGAAGAAATATTAAAAAATATGGAAAGTGAAAAAATTAAGTTAGCTCAGATAAAAAGTTTTTCTAATATGATTAAAGGAGATGTTAAATATATGTATACACCAGTGATTAGAGAATTACCAGAAGTTATTGTAGCCTCAATGAGGCAAGTGGTAAAAAGTTATAATGATTTCTTTTATCTTTGTCCAAAAGTAATGGGGAAAGAGATGGGGCGATTAGGATGTAAGTGTGCAGCGCCTGAGTATTGTTTTAACATTTACCATGATGGTGAGTATAAGGAAAAAGATATAGATGTAGAAATTTGTGAAGCAGTAACTGAATTAAAGGAAGATACAGAGATAATAAAATTTAAAGTTATAAATAAGGTAGAGAAGGCAGTGTGTGTATTGCATAAGGGACCTTATTCAAGGTTAAGAGAAGCATATATATTTGCATTTAAGTGGATAGAGGAAAATAATTATAATGTTATTGATAATCCAAGAGAATCATATATAGATGGAATTTGGAACAAGGAAACAGAAGAAGACTGGTTAACCGAGATTCAAATACCAATTGAATTTAAATAAAAGAGTTAAGTAAGGAATCCATATGAACTTAGTGAATAAGTTCATATGGATTATTTTTATGAGAAAATATTTATTTTATAATTAAGAGAATTAATTTTGATCCTATAGTAAGAATAGTAGGATCCTTTAATATATGAATTGAACTTTTTAAATATAGATATTGATGAATAAGGAATAAAGTTATGGACAAGCTTAAAATATAAGAATAAATTTTAGGAGTGTCGTTTATGAAAAAATATGAATTAAAACCCGAGATAGTAATAGAAGATTTGAAAAAATATCTAGGATTATTTGAATTAGCATTATCAGAGGAGGGGGAAAGAATACTTTTAGAAATCGAAAGTTTCTCCTATAAGTGTGATAATCCTTCAAGTTATAATCTTTTCTTGAGTAAGTCTATAAGAGGTCTTAATAAGGTTCATGAGATACTAAAAGATAAGGGAGTTAATCCTATTTTAGCAGCTGTAATATTAGAAAAAGATTATTATAGTGGAGTAGATAAGTCCAGAAGTTATCAGGAAGGAACAGTATTATATTCAAATGAATATAAAAGAGAAGATAACGAGAATACATCAATTATTGATAGAGCAATGGAGTATTGTGTGGCAGATGAAAGAGATACCATTGAAGTTTCAGATATATTACTATCAACTATAGATGAATGTGAAAGAATTTTAGTGCAAGATGCAGGACTATGGAATGATAAAAAACTTAATAGGAGTTATATTACATTAGCTCACGTTTATGGAAAGTATAATAAAGAATTATGGATAAAGTTTGATGATATAAGAGAAGGACTATTAATAGGAGAAAATAGGAGCAATGGTATTAAGATTGCATAGTACAATTATAAAGGTTATATTGCTTATAGCACACAAATAAGAATAAATAATTAATTATGTTAAATATTTAGAAACAAAAGTAAATATATATGAATAATGTTATACAATATAAAGGTATGTAGAGAGATAGTTGCTTATTTAAGCAATATATAGTTAATTTTTTATTATTAAAGGTTATATAAAGTGGGAGGTAAACATGCAGGCAATATACGATTTCTTTTCTTTCGCAGGGAAAGAGGTGGCATTACTAATAACATCAATGACACCAATAATAGAATTAAGAGGGGCGATACCTTTGGGAGCTGCTCTTGGTATGGGTTGGACAACTGTATTTTTTATATCAGTAATAGGTAATTTAATACCAGTACCATTTATAATATTATTTGGTAAGAAGATAATTGGGTGGCTTAAAACGACACGAATATTTTCGGGAATTACACACAAATTTGAAGATAGATTAATGAGAAAATCAGAGGATGTTCTTAAGTACTCGGCCATAGGTCTTTGCTTATTTGTAGCAGTACCATTACCAGGTACTGGGGCATGGTCAGGAGCAGCTATAGCAGCTTTACTTAATATGTCTATGAAATATGCAATTATATCTATAGCTATTGGAGTTGCAATTGCTGGAGTTATAATGACATTAGGATCTTATGGAGTATTACATTTACTTTAAGTAATTAAAATAGGAGTTGTATATGCTATTAGCATATATAACTCCTATTTTTGTAAGTCAAATCTATCTTTATTATTCTATAGAATGATTTGCATTTATTATATCCTTTAAACTAGCTGATATAATAACACCACCTCTTATTTCATCCCTATTTTGTGTATTATTAGAGATATTTTCCTTAGTGTTATTATTATATGTTTCAAGTTGTTTTGTATTTTCTGCAGTAGATTGTTTAATTCTTGATTGAAGTTGTTGAATTCTATTTTCTAATACTTGAATTTGAGCATCTCTTTGAGTTCTATCCATATCACTATTATTTTCTAGTGTTTCAATTTGGCTTTGTAAGTTTTCTATAGTACTTTGTAAGTTATCTGTATTAGTGACACTATTTGAACTTTGAACTATAGTATTTGAAATTGAGCCTATTTGCATAATATCAACCCCCTATATCTTTTGCTAATAACAGGGTATAACTTGAAGCTTAAATGAAACTTAAATTATGTTTTATTATTTTAGATAATTAAATAGTATAAAATGTTATAATATTTATATTAAGGCATTATGTATTATGGAGGAATATTATGGCAGATCAAAGGTTAAATAAGTTAGCAAAGTTACTAGTAAATTATTCAACAGAAGTTAAACCAGGAGATTTGGTATATGTATCATGCTCAGATATTGCAAGTCCATGGTTAGTAGAAGTAGTAAAGGAAGCAACTAAGGCCGGTGGAAATGTTCAATATAAATTAGAATCAGAAGAAGCTCGTGAAATGCAATTAAAATATTCTACAGATGAGCAGCTTAAGAATGGAAATATAATAAATGAGACTTTATTAGAAAAAGCAGATGTTTGGCTTACAGCTTGGGGATACAGAAATACTCGAAATCTTTCAAACCTAGATCCTGAAGTTTTAAGAAAAGCTCAAGAAGGTGCTAAAAAGTGGAGAGAATTTTATTCAAAGAGAACAGGGGATGGAAGCTTAAGGTGGTGTGGCACACAATTTCCAACTTATGCTGATGCACAGGAAGCCTCAATGAGTATTAGTGAGTATGAAGATTTTGTATATGGAGCAGGTCTTTTAGATAAGGAAGATCCAGTTGCAGAATGGAAGAAGATTAGTAAAGAGCAAGAAAGATGGGTAGAATACCTTGATAAAAAGAGTGAGCTTCATATTATTTCTGAAGGGACTGATATAAAGGTTAATATTAAGGGGAGAAAGTGGATTAACTGTGATGGAAAGGAGAATTTCCCAGATGGAGAGATCTTTACTTCACCAGTAGAAGATGGAGTAAATGGACATATAACTTTCTCATTCCCTGGAATATATGCAGGTAAGGAAATAGAGGGGATAGAGCTTGAAATAAAAGATGGAATAGTGGTAGAGGCAAGGGCAAAGAAAGGTGAGGATTTATTGAAAACATTGCTAAAAACTGATGAAGGATCATGCCGTTTTGGTGAAGTTGCTATAGGAACAAACTATGGAATTAAAAACTTTACAAGAAACATGTTATTTGATGAAAAGATAGGTGGCACTGTTCATATGGCAATAGGAGATTCAATGCCAGAAGCAGGCGGGAAAAATAGATCATCAATCCATTGGGATATGTTATGTGACATGAGAAACTCTGGGAAGATATATGCAGATGGAGAATTATTCTATGAAAAGGGTAAGTTTATTGAAGAGGTTTTATTAAAGTAATTGAAATATTAAGGTAATGGAGATTTAGAAAATATTTATGGTCTTATATTTTAGCTTATAGAGTTTTCCTAAACATAGTAGGGAAATTGTCTAAAAAAGAGGAATTTTGATGTTTAATATAGAATTATTAATATAAAGAAGGGAGAGATGTAAAATGAGTAAAAAGAAGATATTAGTACCAGTTGATGGAACAGAGAGGAGTATGCATTCACTAGAATTTATTAAAGGATTATTTAATAAAGAAGAAGTGGAAATTACATTAATGAATGTTAAAGAATTAGTATTTGTTAATGGAATGGCAGTTGCAGAAGAACTTAAGACTTCAGAAGTTATTGGAAATAATATATTAGAAAAGGCTGCAGAGACAGTTAAAGATTACTCAGTAAACAGATACTTCACTTTTGGATATGCAGGAGATGAAATTTTAAGAAAAGCAAAAGAAGATGATATCCAAGTAATAGTAATGACAAAGTCAACTAAAAAGGGATTAACTAGAATGATAGGCTCAGTAACAGCACATGTAGTTAAGGGTGCTAAGTGTATTGTAATGATTGTACCAGAATAAATAATAAACTCTACGCTTTTGGCGTAGAGTTTATTTAATATATTTTATAAATGAATATATTAAGGGAGATATTATGATAAGATAGGATAAATATAAACTGAAAAAGAGGTGTGTATAAATGGGTAAAAAAATTAGATTTGGTATTGTTGGTACTAGTGCAATTACTGAATGGTTTTTAAATGGAGCAGCTAAGGTAAATGATTTTGAGTTAGTTGCTGTATATTCAAGAAATATAGAAAAAGCTAGGGAGTTTGGAAAGAAATATGGAGCTAGATTGTTTTTCAGTGATTTAGATGAAATGTCTAAATCTAAGGAAATAGATGCAGTATATATAGCATCACCAAATTCATTACATGCAAAACAGGCAATTATATGTATGAATAATAAAAAGCATGTACTAAGCGAAAAGGCGTTTGCATCTAATACAGTAGAAGCTAGAAAAATGATAGATGCTGCTAATATAAATAATGTTTTATTAATGGAAGCCATGAAAACAACTATGTTACCAAACTTTAATATCATAAAAAATAACCTTCATAAGATAGGAAAGATTAGAAGGTACTTCGCCAGTTATTGTCAATATTCATCAAGATATGATAAATATAAATCAGGAATAATAGAGAATGCATTTAAGCCAGAACTATCAAATGGAGCATTGATGGATATTGGTGTATATTGTATATATCCTATGGTAGCCTTATTTGGTAAGCCACAATCAATTAAAGCACAATCATATATGCTAGAAACAGGAGTAGATGGAGAAGGATCAATATTATTTAATTATGGTGATTTTGACGGTGTTATCCAGTACTCTAAGATAGCAAATTCCTATTTACCATCTGAAATCCAAGGGGAAGAGGGAAGTATTTTAATTGAGAAAATAAATACCTTGAAAAAAGTTACAATCATATATAGAGATGGTAGTGAAGAAATTATATCTCAGGAGCAAGAAGATGATGATATGTGTTATGAGATTCAGGAGTTTATAAGTCTTATCCAAAATAATGTTAAAGAATCACAGGTTAATTCACATTATAATTCTTTAAAAGTTATAGAAATTATGGAGGAAGCAAGAAAACAAATTGGGTTAGTGTACCTAGCAGACTAGATTTAATTAGGGTACCGTAAAATTTAAGTATATATAAAATAAGAACAAGGACCCTCATATTTCTTGCAAGGCTACCTCTCGAAGAGTTAGCAGACCTGAAAAGACATATGAGAGTCCTTGTTCTAGATTACATAACATTTATAGTTTAGTACGTCCTTTAAATATGTTATGCATTCATAATTTCAGTTTTAAGTTCTTTCATTAGAGAATCAACGGTTGTAATAGAATTAATTCTAGAAGCATTTTCACCACAGAAAACTAATCCTTCACTAATATTTCCTTTAACAGCATTAATAAGAGCCTTACTAATACAGTATGGAGTATCAGCAGGATTACATGGAGTTAAGCAATTATAACATTTAGTAACCTTAATTGGACCTTCTTTAGTACGGTTAACGAATGGATTTAATATTGCTCTTCCGGGCATTCCAACAGGACTTTTTACAATGACAACATCTTCTTTTTTTGCATTAATATATGCTTCCTTAAATTCCATAGCCGCATCACATTCTTCAGTTGCAACAAATCTTGTAGCCATTTGAACACCGTTAGCACCAAGACTTAAATACTTCGCGATATCATTACCATCAAAGACACCGCCAGCAACTATTACAGGAATATCTTTATTGTATTTAACACTATATTTTTTAACTTCTTCAATTATATCAGTTATAGTTTTATCAAAGTTGTCTATTTCAATTTCTATTTTATCTGCATGAAACCCTAAATGTCCACCAGCTTTTGGACCTTCTATAACTACCATATCAGCAGTAACATTATCACGTTTATCCCAAAGTTTTAAAAGAACTTTAGTTCCTTTTAAGGAAGATACAATAGGTGCTATTTTAACTTTTGAATCTGCAACTAGCTTTGGTAGCATAGTAGGTAGTCCAGCACCAGAAATAATAATATCAATTCCAGCCTCAACTGCAGTCTTAACATGTTCGGCATAGGCTTTTGTAGCAACCATTATATTTACGCCTAAGATACCGTTATGACACTTTTCTTTAGCTAAACGGATTTCTTCTTTAAGAGCCTTTAGATTGCAGGCTAATGCATTATTTTCAAAGTTTTTTTCTCTATAACCTATTTGTGCAGCAGATATAACACCAATTCCACCAGCGTTTGTTACTGCAGAAGCTAGATTTGATAAAGATACACCTATTCCCATACCACCTTGAACTATAGGAAGTGGTGCAACAAGTTCCCCAATTTTTAAAGATTTAAATTTCATATCTCGTTACCCTCACTTTCTTTTGACAGTAAAATAGTTTGACTATCAAAATATATTATCATTATAAAGTAACTTCAATCAGGATACAATAGTTTTATAAAAATTATTTTTATAATGATAGTTGACAGGTAATCCTTATCATGTTACAATTAATCTCGTCTTAGGGGTATGGCTCAACGGTAGAGTAGTGGTCTCCAAAACCATTGGTTGTGGGTTCAAATCCTACTGCCCCTGCCAGATAAAGGTCTTAGCATAGTTGCTAAGATCTTTTTTATTTTCATAAAAATATATAATTTGGAAATTTTTCATTTAGTTTAATAAATAGTGTAGAAAAAAGTGATACTTAAACATATTTTATTATAGAAAGGATGTGTTTAAGTATATGCAAAGTAGAAGTTCATCCAATTACGACGGCATAGATGTGAGCAATTGGCAGGGGAATATAGACTTTGTACAAGTTAAAAATAGTGGTATAAAAGTTGTTTATATGAAAACTTCCGAAGGTGTAAGCTTTGTAGATAAATTTTTCTCACAAAATTATCAAAATGCAAAGGCACAAGGATTAGATGTAGGGTTTTATCATTTTTTCAGAGGAAATCTAGATCCAATAGCTCAAGCAAATCATTTCGTAAATACTATAGGAAATAGGGTGCCAGATTGTAAATTAGCAATAGATCTTGAAAGTGCTGATGGTATGGGAAAAGTAGAATTAACATCAAGGGCTTTACAATTTATTGATGAGGTTAAGAGATTAACAGGTAAAGATTTGGTTGTATACACTTACACCTATTTCGCAAATTCAAATATAGATACTAGATTAGGAGTATACCCACTTTGGATAGCTCATTATGGAGTATCTGCTCCAGGGTCAAACCCTATATGGAATGATTGGGTAGGATTTCAGTATAGTGATAAGGGAAATGTTCCAGGAGTAGCAGGAAACTGTGATATGAATGAGTTTACTGAGGGAATATTTTTAAGTAGAAGTTCTACACCACCAACACCTAAACCTGAAAATCCAAATACTGATATATATATAGTTAAGTCAGGAGATACTTTATCAGGAATAGCATTGAAGTTTGGAACAACTTATCAAGTGTTAGCAAATATCAATGGAATATCAGATCCTAATAAAATATATGTAGGTCAACAAATTAAAGTTCCAAGTGGATCAGGATCAGTGAATCCATCAGGAAGTATTATGGTTGGTTCAAGGGTAAGAGTAATAGGAGATTATTATGCTACAGGACAAGCGGTGCCTAGCTGGGTTAAATCAAATATTTATACTGTAATGCAGATTAATGGGAATGAAGCATTATTGCAAGAAATAATGAGTTGGGTTTATACTAGAGATCTGGTTTTAGTATCTGGTGTAGGTTCATCAACCGTAACTATATATACTGTAAAACCAGGTGATACTCTATCTGGTATAGCTACTAAGTTTGGAACAACCTATCAAAAAATTGCTCAGCTAAATGGAATATCAAATCCTAATAAAATTTATGTTGGTCAAAAATTAAAAATAAGTTAGGTCAAAGTTGGAATAACTTCCTTAAATTAAAAAGAATATATAAAGGTTATATGGACAATATAATAGTGTAGGATGATTCAATAGAAATGTTGAATATCCTATAATTAGCCGTAAGCTAAGGAGGGATCGTTATGTCAAATAAAGCATTAGTTCCTGAATCTAAAAATGGATTAAACAGATTCAAAAACGAAGTGGCACAGGAGTTAGGAGTTCCATTCTCAGATTATAATGGAGACTTATCTTCAAGACAATGTGGTTCCGTAGGTGGCGAAATGGTCAAAAGAATGGTAGAAGAATACGAAAGTAAGTTATAGTAAACACCTACTAGAATCTTACTTGGCAGGAGGATATCATTATGGAGATTACACCACCAGAATGTTAACTTAAAAAACGTATTTTAACTACCGGGAGGATGATAGTAATCATCCTCCTTCTTTTTATTTGATAGAAAACTATAATTATCAAAATATTATGTTAACTATTAGTTTAATATTTTAAAAAATAAATATTAATGTACATAATATTTATTATTATGTTATTTTATAAATGATAACGTTAACTTATAATTTTACGGAGGAAGAACTTATGAAGATTTTTGAAGTATGTGTTGGAAGTTATAAAGATGCAATTATAGCGGCAGAAAAGGGAGCTAGCAGAATTGAATTATGTGATAATTTAAAGGAAGATGGGACAACTCCTAGTGCGGGAACTATTAAAATGGCAGTTGAGAAACTAAATATTCCAGTAATGGTTATTATAAGACCTAGAGGTGGAGAGTTTACGTTCTCTAAAGATGAAGTTGAAATAATGAAGGAAGATATTGAACTATGTAAAGATTTTGGAGCCTATGGAGTAGTTATTGGGGCAATTAAGGATGGTAGAGTAGATAGAGAAGTAACTAGGGAGTTAGTAGAATTAGCTAAGCCAATGAGTGTTACATTCCATATGGCATTTGATGAAATAGAAGATAAAAAAGTTGCTATAGATGAGTTAGTTGAACTTGGCGTAGATAGAATCCTAACTAAGGGTGGAGCTAGTAATGCTATGGAAGGAAAAGATAATTTAAAAGAGTTAGTTGAGTATTCAAATGGTAGAATATCTATAATGCCTGGTAAAGGTGTAAATACTGAAAATAGAGAATTCTTACTTGAGTATACTGGTGCTAGTGAAATACATGGAACAAAAGTAGTTTAAAGTTGAATATTAATTAGCTATAGTTAATTAATTTTACAAATTATTTAACTATAGCTTTTTTAAGTCTGATTATTTTATTGTTTCATAAATAGCATTTATTAGACTCTTATCATTATCTGTTGTATCTTGTGAAATTTCCCATATCATAATTCCAGATACATTATCCTTAGCCCATTCAGTTTTTTTCTTAATAGTATCAATTCCATTATAATAGGCTTCTTTACCATCAATGGTAGCTTTATCTTTTCTATAAGCAGAATTATCAGCCTTTAATATATCTTCGTAAGATGCCCAACTAGGTCTTCCATAGAAAGGCACACCTAAAACAACTTTACTAGCAGGTAGTTTACGAGTTTTCCTCCAATAATTTGCTGAATTAACTGCAAAGTCGTAAGAAGAATGTCTATCCCCATCACCACCATCATAAGCCATAACATTGATCCAATCTAAAGTATCTAAAGCAGAATCTAAATGACCAGCAGCATCCCAACTAATAACGCCATCAGCATTAACACCGGCTTGAACGGCAGCTGTAAGTAATTTATCTTTTTTCTTTAATCCTTCTTTAAGGTATTTAAGTAAACTAGCATATTGATTTTTAGAATTACCATCAGTTCTTGGATGTTCCCAATCCATATCAACACCATCAAATCCATATTTATCAACTGTAGAAATAATACTATTAGCTAACTTTTTACATTTTGAATCTGAATCTGTGGCAGCAATAAAGGTATTTTCAAGAGGTGAACCATTATATTCCCAGCCCCCTACTGCAAGCAATACTTTAACACCATTACTGTGACCTTTTTTTATTATTTTTTTTGCTAAGTCAGGATTATCTAAATCCTTTATTGTTCCATCGCTATTAGGAATAGCAAAGGAATAATTTATGTGAGTAAGCTTGCTATATTGTATTTCTTTTTCTTTATTAGGTTTCCATTCAGGAAAATATCCAACAACTTTAAAATCACTATTAGACAGATTTTCAGTAGATGGGCTTTCAATATCATCATCATCATTAAATTTAATGTTAACATCAGCATCACCAATAAGAGTCCATGCAGTTGATGAATTAGATTCAGGAGACTCACCTTGTGTCCACCATTTTGACTCATATATTTTACCATTATATGAAACCTTATCTCCCTTATTATAAGTCGTTGTAGGGTCCCATTCTTTATAAGAGGTTGATTCTCTATTTGCTATTGTATTATCATTTATTATTATAGTTTCTTTTTGGGGAGTTTTATTATTATTAAAATTATTTAATGTAAAAAAAACGCCAGTTGAAAGTAGTGCTATTCCCAATATAAAAAATATAATAAACTTCTTCTTTTTATTTAAAGTCCTCATTTTATCATTCCCCCTCAAATAATCTCAGTAATAATTATATATTAATAAGATTAAAGGAAACAAGGGAATAAAGAAAAATATGTATAATAATACCAATTAATCTAAAAGAAGCGATTATTAAAAATAAAAAGTAGATAAAGGTGGCTAAAATACTTGGATAGACACTTTTTTAAATAAGTAAAATGTGATAAAATGAGAACAAAAGTTCGATGGATAGGTGATAATATGAAAAAGGTTAAGATAGTACATACTGCTGATCTTCATTTTGATACACCTTTTAAGGAAGTTGGAGAAAAGCAAAGTAAAGTTAATAAAGAGGAATTAAAAGAAGTATTTATGAGAATTATCCACATTTGTAAGGCAAAGTCTGTGGATATTTTATTGTTAGCAGGGGATATCTTCGATAATCTTACTTTAAATAGAGAAACATTATATTTTATAGAGAATTCATTTAAAGAATTAGATAATACAAGAGTATTTATTAGTCCGGGAAATCATGATCCTTATGGGAATAATTCATTCTATAAGTTAATTAAGTGGCCTAATAATGTGCACATTTTTAAAGGGGATATTGAGAAGGTATATATTAGTGAATTAGATATTAATGTATGGGGAGCTGGATTTAAAGAAAAATATTTAAGAAGCTCAATACTTAATGGATTTTCAGAGGTGGATAATAGAATAAATTTAATGGTTATTCATGGAGAATTATCAAATTCTCAAGAAGGAAATGAATATAATCCAATTACTATATCAGATATTTCAAATAGTGGAATGGACTATATTGCACTAGGTCATCGTCATGGATTTAGTGGTATTAACAAGGAAGGTTCAACATTCTTTGCTTATAGTGGATGTCCACAAGGCAGAGGTTTTGATGAACTTGGTGATAAGGGAATAATTTATGGTTATGTTTCAAAAGGTGCAGTGGATTTAGATTTTGTAAGAACCTCTAAGAGGAATTACGAGGAAGTAGAGGTTGATATATCTGATAGTTTTGGATATGAAGAGGTTAGGAATAAAATTCTAGAAGCAGTAAAAGAAGAAGATAGAAAAGAAAATTTATATAAATTAATTTTAAAGGGAGAAATTTCTGAGGAATTTAATATAGATGAAGAAATATTAAGGGAAAAGCTTATTAAGGATTTTTACTTTTGTAAGGTTATAGATAAAACAAGGCTTAAGTTAGATCTTGAAGAAATTTCTAGAGGGTATTCGGTTAAGGGAATTTTTGCTAAGAAACTTATGAAGGAATTAGAAGAAGCCGAAACAGAGGCGGATAAAGAGCTAATAATGATGGCACTAAAGGTTGGATTAGCTAGTTTGTCTGAAGATGAGGTGAAGATAGATGATTATTAAAGAACTTAGAATAGATTCCTTTGGAGGCATTGAAAATAAAGTTATTACCTTTGAGAAAGGATTAAATATTATATACGGAGAGAATGAAAAAGGTAAAAGTACTATTGAAGGTTTTATAAAGAGTATGCTTTATGGACTTCCACAAAAGAGAGGGAAAGGTGAAGGTGATAGGAAAAGGTATTTACCCTTTAAGGGAGGTTCAATAAAAGGAACTATTCTTATAGAGCACAAAGGAAGAGAATATATATTACAAAGAACCTTTGGAACAACAAAGAAAGAAGATAGTTCTATAGTAGTAGATGGATTGACAGGAGAAGAGGTTAATGACATAAATCTTGATGAGCCAGGTAAAAGTTTTCTTGGAATTAATAGATCAACCTTTGAAAAAACCCTATTTATAGGCCAACTTGCTGTTGCTTTTACTAAAGATAAAGAAGAAGAAATTATGGATAGAATTACTACTCTATTTGGATGTGGAGAAGATGAAATACCTGCAGCAAGGGCGTTAGAGAAACTTGAGGCAATTAAGAAAGAATTTACTACAACTAGAGGGGTAGGATCCTTAGATATATTAAAAAAGAAATATTCAGATTTACTTGAGGAAAGATATGAGGGATATAATTTAGCAGAAAAAAATCTTCAATGGGAAAACGATCTTCTTTTAGAGAGAGAAAAGAGAGATACATTAAGGGAAGAGATAAGCAAACTTGAAGTATATAAAAAATATTTAAAGAGAATTAACCTTCAAAAAGAATATAAAGACATTACTAATTATCTAAGAAAATCTGAGGAGCTTAAAAGAAGGGAAAAGGAAATTCAAAATGACTTAGGTGGAGATATAATTGATGAAAATTTTATAGATAGCCTTAAAGAAGATAATAGGATTTACTTGAACTTTTTAGATAGAAGTGAGGAGCTTAAGGAAGAGTTAGAAGATTATGAGAAAAAACTAAAGCTGTTAGAGAGAGAAATTGAGGACTATAAATTTATAAATCTATTTGGAGATGATATAAAAGATAAACTTATAGCATTAAAGTATGAACAGCAGACCTTAGGAGAAAAGCTTGAATATATGAATAAAATTAATTCTTCAATTAGCCAAGAAGAAGATGAATTGGCTAGAAGAGGAGAGCTTCTAGGAAATGTAGTTTTAGTAAAAGATATGAAGGATGAAATAGAAGGTGACTTTAGAACATATGAAGAGGCTCTTAGAGAGATTAAGTTTATAGTTGAGAAAAATAAGATAGATAAAAATTTAGATTATAAAATTAAAAAAGAAAAAACTAATAGGATTATTAGTTTTGTAGTAATAGCAATAGGTTCTGGATTATCATTTTTAGGACTTCCTATTCTAATAGTAGGATTACTATTAATTGGAGGAGGAGCTCTAATTACATTTAAAAGTACTTCAGCTTTGAAAGAATTAAATGATAAAAGTAAGGCGAAAGAGGAAATAGATAGATTAAATAAAGATATTAGTGTAATAGAAGAAAGATTAAATGAATATATGATGAAATTAAAAGCAAAGGATTTTAGTGAATTAATGTCTTTATTAAAAAAATATTCATTATATAAAGATTATGAGGATAGAGCTATACTTAGGATTGAAGAAAAGAAAAAAATGATAAATGTAGATGGCTACGATAGTATTAAGAGTAAATTCAAAAAGAATTTAGAGATGATTAATTCATTGAAAAATGTATCTGGATGTATAAATGTTGATGAGGTTCTAGAGAAGATATCTATATATGAAAAGTTGTCAAGAGATATTAATGCATTAGAGTCTGAAGTTGAAAGTAAAAGAAAGAGTTTTATTGTATTAGAAGAAGAGATAGCTGATAGAGAAGGAAAACTTAAAAAGAAGCTTGAAGTAATGGATCTTGATTTGGGGAATTTATTAGATATTGAAGTCTATATTAAGGAGTATAAGGGTAAACTTAAAAAGCGTGACGAAGTTCAGAAAAATCTAATTGCTATGGAGGAAACATATAAAGCTCTTTTAAAAGATAGAGATATAGATGCAATAAAAGAAGAACTTAAAGATATTATCAATGAAGATAATCAATATTCATATCAATCAGAAGATGAAATAGAGATTGAGGAAAAGAAAAAATCAAGTGAACTTATAGAGTGTGAAAAGAATATAAAGGATCTTGAAAATAATATTAGCACAAGGATGATTGGCAAGAGAAGTATTGTTGCTATTGAAGAAGATATTCAAGATGTTGAAGGTGATATCAAAAAGGGTGAGAAAAAAGTTAAAGCACTTGAGATAGCATTAGGAACCCTTAAAGATTCTTTTGGAGAAATCAGGAGAGAGGTTGGGCCAGCGATAAATAGTAAAATAGCTGATAACTTTAAAGGACTTACAAATGGTAAATATGAAGAGGTTAAGCTAGCAGATAACTATGAGATGATGGTTAGAGATAGTAGCAATTTATTTAAGGGAACATATTTAAGTAATGGGGCATGGGATCAATTATATTTGTCACTAAGACTTGCTTTTGTTGAGTTACTATTTGAAGGAGAAGAGTGTCCTATAATTTTAGATGATGCTTTTGTGCAATATGATGATGTTCGTAGGGAGAAGGCTCTTTTGCTTATAGAGGATAAGCTTAAGGGTCAAGGTCTTATATTCACTTGTCAGAAACGAGAACAGGATATTCTTGCTGAGAAGGGGATAGAGGCAAATTTAATTTATTTATAAGGTTATTTAAAGGAGCTATAGGCTCCTTTTTTCTTTGTGTAATAAACTTTTAATATATTTCTTTTATGATTAAACATTGCAAACAGTATTTGGTAGATGTAACATAAAATAGGAATATGGATTATTAAAAAAAGGGAGATGGGTAGTTTATTTATGAAGAAGAAGGTTATATCAACAGTAGTATTAATATCGTTATTACTACCACAGATTTATGTAAGTGCAGCTGATGACAAATATGAAAAAGTTATTACTAAAGAAACAATTTTAGTAAGTGAAGAAGAATCAAATAATATAATGGTTAAAGCTAGAATGAGTACATTTAAACCAGAAGAGTTTAAAGAGGTTACAAAGGAATATGAGACTTTAGTTAAGAAAACAAGTGCTAATTATGAAATTGCTATTGCTAAGAGTGATATGAGTTATATCTATGCAGACAGAGCAGATTCATATAAAGAAGCAGTTGAAAAAGCGGACAAGCTAAGAAAAGAAAATTCTGATTCTGGAATAACTCCAGCTGTTATTAATAATGAAGGTGTTGTTACTTATGCAACAGAATCCATAGGAAGGTTATGGAGATACTATACAAATGAAGAGGCTAAGAAAGAAACAAATTCATTTTTCTATTCAGATCCAGAACTTAAAAATGCATATACTTATATTAATGATGGATATATGAGTGAAGCACCTATAGTAGAAGAGAGGGAGAATGAAGCAAAAGTTCTTATATCAGGATATAAAGGTTGGCTTAATAGAAAAATTGATAGATATGGAACCACTAGTAGTAGGGATTTAATTATTGTTCCTATGAGTCAAGTAAAGAATCCATCTTACTATTTTGTGGAGGATGGTATATTGTATCATTTTATTATTACTAGTATGGATAATCCAGGGGCAACTCAAAGTACAACTATGGTTGGGGTAGCACCTAGTTATTTAGAAAAAGGGAAAAAATACTCAAGTTATGATGGGAAATATTTTTATGAGGGAACGGATATAAGAGATGGATTAACTATTTTAACAAGAGATCTTAAATCAGGTACTAACAAATCAGCTGTTAATCCTAATGATCCATACTACTCTTATTATAAGTACTTACCATTTAGGACAAAAACAGATTATACAGCGTCTGAAATAGATAAGTTCATTTTAGAGGCTATAGACAGGTTGATAGCAGAAGACAAGAATAACAAACATTATGAAAGAAGTAAGTTAAAAGGAATCGGAAAAACTATAATAGATGCTCAAAATAGATATGGTGTTAATGGATTACTAATGCTAGGAGTTGCAATTAATGAATCTGATTGGGGAGTATCAGCTAATGCACAAGATAAAAACAATCTTTTTGGATTAAATGCACAGGATAATAGGCCAGGTGATGCTAGTAAATTCACTAGTATAGAAGATTGTGTTACGGATTTTGCTAAAAATTATATATCAAGAGGTTATGCAGATCCAAGTAACTTCACTTATTATGGGGGATTTTTAGGAGATAAGGCTCTTGGAGCAAATGTTAAATATGCTGCAGATCCTTATTGGTCAGATAAAGCAGTTCATTATGCATTTTTAGCTGATTATAGGATGGCAGGTAATAATATATCTAAAATGAAAGATTATAATTACTATCAATTAGGTATGTACACAGGAACAACTCCAGTTACAGATATAAGTGGAAGTACATTGTATCAGGTTGCTACAGCGCCGAAAACGAATAATTCTAGTCATATTGGATCAGTAGTTGCATTGCTATATGGTTCTACTGAGTTAGTTAATGGGACAAGCTGTTATGAGTTTTATTCAGAAAGAACAACTCCAGTTACAGATGGTAGGTTTAATGGAGAATATGATTGGAGTAAATTAGGATATGCTAAGGCAGATAGCATTAAATTTATAAATACAGGAGAAACCAGGATAGAAAAGGAAGATCTAGATAGGAATAAAATAATAGATACTAAAGATTTAGCTATTTTAGCAAGCTCATATAATATATCAAAAGGACAAAGTGGATGGAATGAAAAGCAGGACTTCAATAGAGATGGTATAGTAGATATATACGATATAGTTAGATTGTCAAAAAAGCTTAAAGCATAAATAAGAATGATCATCATTTTAATGATGGTCATTTTTTATATTTTAAATAGTAATTGACATTAAATAGTAAAGGGGTTATGATGAAGATAGAATTGTAAATGCAAATCATATGCAACAAGTAGAGGTGGAAAATGAAAAAAATATTATTAAAATTATCAATGTTAATGATTTTACCAATTGCCTTAATAGGATGTGGTAATACTAAAAATGAAGATACAACTAGTGATAAATTAAAAGTAACAGTTTCTATAAGTCCATTAAAAGAATTTACTGAGGCAATAGGCGGAGATAAGGTAGAAGTAACTACTTTAGTGCCTGAAAACACAGAACCTCATGATTTTGATTTTAAGCCAAGGGATTTAGAAAAGGTTATGAATGAGAAACTATTTATATATAATGGTCTTGGGATGGAAGATTGGTTAAGTCAGCTTGAAGGGAAGGATATAAACCTTATAGATAGTAGTAAGGATGCAGATATAATAAGAAATGGTAATAAAACAGATCCTCACTTATGGTTAAGTTTAAAGGGAGCAACTAGCCAAAGCTATAACATAAAGAACGCACTTGTAGAAGTAGATCCAGATAATGAGGATTACTATGAAGAGAACTACAATAAATTTAAGGCTGAATTAGATGGATTATATGATGAATATAAAACTAAGTTTTCAGATATAAAAACTAAAGACTTTGTAACAAGTCATGCAGCTTTTGCCTATTTATGTAGAGACTTTGGATTACAACAAAAGTCAATAAATGATATCTTTGGGGAAGAGGGAGAAGAACGCCCTCAAGATAAGGTGAATTTAATTAAATACTGCATAGATAATAATATTACAACTATCTTTTCAGAAGGAACAGACTCGAATAAAAAAGCTGAATCATATGCAACTGATATAGGTGGAAAAGTTGAAAGTATATATACATTAGAGACTAAAGTCGAAGGAAAGAGCTATATTGAAGCTATGAGATATAATTTAGATGTTATATATAATTCAATGAAGTAGAGTGATTTTTAATAGGCAGAATAAATAATTATTAAAATTATTTATTCTGCTTATTTTATTTCGGGTAATACTAAATATTGGTTTTTACACTATACTATGATATCTTAGAATTATAGAATAAAAGAGAGGTATAATTATGAATAAAGCTGAAAAATTTTATGATGATAATATAAAAAAAGCAAATGAAGAAATAAATAAGTTAAATCAATCAATTGCACAAATAGGATGGGCTAGATTATTAATTGTACTTGTAGCAGGATTTGCTATTTATAAAGTATATAAGAATTCAGGAACATTAAATGCAGGATTAACTTTATTTATGGGAGTAACAGCATTTATAATTATTGCAACAATACATGGTAAGAAGATAAATAGAAGAGAGAAGCTTGAGTTAATTCTTGAGGTGAATAATAAAGGAATCAAAAGGTTAAATGGTGAATATAGGTCTTTTGTAGATAAGGGGGAAGATTTAATTGAAGAAGGACATCCATTCTGTGAGGACCTAGATGTTTTTGGACAAAACTCTTTATTTCAAATGATTAATACAACTAGAACAAAGAGTGGTAGAAGGAAGTTAGGGGAACTTCTATCACTAAAAAGACTTCCTACTGAGAAAGAAATACAAGAGAAGCAAATAGCAATTAAAGAGCTTGGAGAAAAGGTTGAATGGAGACAAAAGTTATATGTAGATGCTACATTTAAGAAAAGTAAGGGTGAGGAGCTTGAGGATTTAATTAAATGGAGCAAAGAAGAAAGTAGTGGTAATAAGACCAAAATACTTATTGCATCTACATTTATAGCAATAACCCTTATAGGATTATTTTTAGCAATAACCAAAGTAATTACACCATCTATGTTAATATTAGACTTAATAGTTAATTATGGAGTTATAAAAGTTTTAACTAAGGATAGAGAGGAGGTTATAAAACTTTTTCACTCTATAAAATATAGTGTCAAATCATATTCTAATATTCTATCTTTAATTGAAGACGAAGAATTTGAATCCTCTTATCTTCAAAATTTGAAAAAGAAACTTAATGAAGATTCAAATATATCTTGCAAAGTTGAAATGAAAAAATTATCAAGCTTATTAGATTGGGTAGGCGATTCGGCAGGAAATGCCTATTTCTTTATAATTAATGTATTTGTATTTGCTGATGTATTTATTTTATATAATTTAAATAGGTGGAAAGAGGCAAACGGAGATAAAATAGAGCAATGGCTTGAGGTAATGGGTGAATTTGATGCCCTTTGCAGTATTTCAAATATTAGTTTTGATCACGAAGAGTGGTCTTTTGCTAAAATTACTGAAGATAAAGAAATTAATGGAGTAGGTATATCACATCCACTTATTGGAGATAGAGCTGTAGCAAATGATTATGAGTTAAACTCACCTAAACAAATTACTTTAATTACTGGGTCAAACATGTCAGGAAAAAGTACATTTTTAAGAACTGTAGGTATTAATATTGTTTTAGCCTATATAGGGGCACCGAGCTGTGCTAAGAGTTTTAGATGCAGTATTATGAATATATATACTTGTATGAGAACTAAGGATAATCTAGAGGAAAGTATATCTTCATTTTATGCAGAAATATTAAGAATTAAATTAATAATTGAAGCATGTAAAAGAGGAGAGAAGGTACTATTTTTATTAGATGAAATATTTAAAGGTACCAATTCTAGGGATAGGCATATAGGTGCAACAGTTCTAGTTAAGCAGTTAGCTGAAAATGGTGCAATAGGTTTACTTTCAACTCATGATTTGGAGTTATGCGATCTTGAAGAAAGTATGAGGGAAATAGAAAATTATAATTTTAGGGAGTTTTATGATAATAATAGAATAAATTTCGATTATAAGTTAAGAAGGGGAAAAAGTACTACTCAAAATGCTGTCTACTTAATGAGGATTGCCGGAATAGAAATAATAGAAGGTTAATTACGTGGAGGGATAATATTGTGTGTAAACATAAGGTGAGGGATAAGAGAAGAAATATTACTAAAAATAATAAGGGAAATAAGAAAAGAATAGTTATATTTATTCTAGCTTTGATAGTAGGATTTAGTGCAAGTGTTTTATTAGAAGAGAAAAAGATAGTAGAAAATAGAAGTGAATCAGATGAGGAAAGAATTAAAGTGGCTCAAGCAGAAGCAGTTAAAGAAGATATTAAAAAGAAGGAACGAGAAGAAGCAGATAAAATAACGGATAAGATTAAAGAAAAAGTAGAAGCTATACTTGGTTCAAATAAGGAGGCTTATGGAATTTATTACTATGACCTAACAACTGGTTCTGAATATGTATTAAATGAAAATAAGGAATTTGAAGCAGCTAGCACAGTAAAGGTGCCCATTGCAATGATGGTTGCAGATAAGATAAAAAATAAAGAATTAAGTAAAACTGATAAAATTGCTTATGAAGAATATGACTATGAAGGTGGCGCAGGAGTTCTTCAAGGGGATATTAAAGTAAATCAAAAAATTTCTATAGATGAGTTACTTAAGGATATGATTGTAGAGTCAGATAATATAGCTACAAATATGTTGAAACGAGTTGTAGGAAGTAAGGATGAATATATTTCTAAAATAACAGGAATTGAAATGAATAATCATAATAATTTACTTACACCTAAGCAGGAGAAGATAATCCTACAAAATCTTTACGAAAGACAATTTGATAACCCTATGTATTCTGAAATTATTGAATTAATGAAGAATACAAGTTCACATGATAGGTTAGATAAATATATACCATATGAAAAAGTTGCACATAAAATTGGAGATTATGCTGACTATATAAATGATATAGGAATAATTTATACGGACAAGCCATATATTCTATGCGTATGTACTAAAGGAGAAGGAGAGAAAGGCAGGGAAAATATTGCTAGTATTTCCAAAGCAATATATGATATTAAGTCTGACAAGCTATCTTAATTTATGTTAAAATAGAATTATACAGAATAACTATCTAACTAGATATAAAGGGGAGAATTATGAATATAGCATTTTTTCTTACACCAAAGAATGAAGTGATTTGCGAGAACGCAGATTCAACAATGAGACAAGTTATGGAGAGAATGGAGCATCACGGTTATACAGCCATCCCACTTATAGATAAATCAGGAAAGTATGTAGGAACATTAACAGAGGGAGATTTGCTTTGGAAGCTTAAAAATACGCCAGATTTGAACTTTATAAATACAGAAAGTGTAAAGGTTAGTGAAATACCTAAAAGACTTTCTCATAAAAGTGTTTCAATCAATGCAGATATAGAGAGTTTAATAAATCTAGCGGTTAATCAAAATTTTGTGCCAGTGGTGGATGATAATGGAACATTTATAGGGATAATAAAAAGAAGCGACATTATAAATTATTGCTTTAATGAACTTAGTAAGGTTAAAAGAAAATAATAAAGATATTGAGACATAGTAAGACTATGTCTCTTTTTTATAAGGGAAAAATAATAAAGTTATATGTTGACAAAATAAGAATGAAGACATATACTAAAAACATACCCCCCCTATACGGGGTGGGAGTGGAGGTGTTGTGATGAACTCAGATAAGAAAAAAGCATTACAGCTTTTGAAAACTTGTAGGGGACAAGTGGAAGCTACTATTAAAATGCTTGAGGATGAAAGGTATTGTATTGATGTTTCAAATCAGATAATAGCAGCACAGGGGCTGCTTAAGAAAGCTAATAAGCTTATATTAACTCAGCATATGCATACTTGCCTTAAAGATGCGGTAAATAATGAAGGCGAGAAAGATCAAAAAATAGAGGAGGTTGTTGATATCGTTAGTAAGTTAATTGATAAATAGCAACCTGAAATGGAGGAATTAAATGAAAAGAAATCTTAAAGTGACAGGAATGACTTGTGCGGCTTGTTCTAGTAGAGTAGAAAGAGTTTTAAATAAATTAGAAGCAGTGGAGTTAGCAGAGGTTAACTTAGCTACTGAGGATTTATATATTAGCTATGATGAAGAGAAACTTTCTGTTGAAGATATTATAGCTAAGATAGAAAAGTCTGGATATGGTGCTTATGAGGTTAAGGATGATGATTTAAAGATAGATGATAGTGATAAGGAGGAGGCAATTAAATCTTTACGCAATAGATTTATATTATCATTAGTATTTGCTATACCATTACTTTATATATCAATGGGACATATGATGGGAACTCCGATTCCTAGCATTTTTGATCCAATGATTAATCCAATGAATTTTGCACTTATTCAATTAGTTTTAGTTATACCAGTTATGATAGTAGGTAGGAAATTCTTTATTCATGGATTTAAAAATCTAATACAATTAAGTCCTAATATGGACTCATTAATTGCAATAGGTACTTCTGCAGCATTCTTACATGGGATATATGCTGTTTATAAAATTGCATCGGGGAATGCTCATTTTGCTATGGAATTATATTTTGAATCTGGTGCAACAATATTAACACTAATAACTTTAGGAAAATATCTTGAGGCCAAAACTAAGGGGAAAACTTCTGAAGCAATAAAAAAGCTTATGGGATTAGCACCCAAGACAGCAACTATTATAGTTGATGGAGTAGAAAAGGTAGTTCAAATAGATGAAGTTAAGGCAGGAGATATAATCTTAGTTAAACCAGGGGAGAAACTTCCAGTAGATGGCGAAATTACAGAAGGAAACACAACTATAGATGAATCAATGCTTACAGGAGAAAGTATTCCAGTAGATAAGAGTACTGGCGATACTGTATTCGGAGCAAGTATTAATAAGTTTGGAATGTTTAAGTATAAAGCTACTAAAGTAGGGAAAGATACTGTATTATCTCAAATAATTAAATTAGTTGAGCAGGCACAGGGATCTAAGGCACCTATTGCAAAGATGGCAGATATTATATCAGGCTATTTTGTACCAACTGTAATAGCCTTAGCTATAGCATCATCATTGGTTTGGGCATTTACAGGTAAAGGCCTTGAATTCTCAATTACTATATTTATTGCAGTTTTAGTTATTGCTTGTCCATGTGCATTAGGTCTTGCAACACCTACAGCAATTATGGTTGGTACTGGTAAGGGTGCAGAAAATGGTATCTTAATTAAGAGTGGTGGAGCTTTAGAAGGAGCTCATAAGATAAATACAGTTGTTTTTGATAAAACAGGAACTATTACAGAAGGGAAGCCTAAGGTTACTGACATAGTAACAGTAGGGATATCAGAAGAAGAATTCTTAAGAATAGCAGCTTCAGCTGAGAAGGGTTCAGAGCATCCACTAGCTGATGCTATAGTTGTAGAGGGTAAGAATAGAGGGTTAGAATTATCGGATGTAAAAGAGTTTAAGTCAATTCCTGGAGAAGGAATAGTAACAATCATTGAAGGAAATGAAGTTCTTCTAGGAAATACAAAAATAATGAGAAACAATAAGATAAGGATAGATGAAATAGCTGATGAAGCTGCAAGATTAGCAGAGCAAGGGAAGACACCTATGTATATGGCTGTAAATAAAAAACTTGTTGGTGTTATAGCAGTAGCTGATACATTAAAAGCTAATAGTAAGAAGGCAGTAGAAGCTCTTCATAAGCTTGGAATAGAAGTAGTTATGCTTACAGGAGATAATGAGAAGACTGCAAAAGCAATAGCTAAGGAAGTGGGAATTGATAGAATAATTTCTGATGTACTGCCAGGAGATAAGGCTAATGAGATAAAAAGACTTCAAGATGATGGAAAGAAGGTTGCAATGGTTGGAGATGGTATTAATGATGCACCAGCACTTGCAATGGCTGATATAGGAATGGCAATAGGATCAGGAACAGATATTGCAATTGAATCAGCAGATATAGTTTTAATGAGAAGTGATATATTAGATGTAGTAGGAGCAATACAATTAAGTAAGGCTACTATAAAGAATATTAAAGAGAATTTAGGATGGGCATTTGGATATAACATTTTAGGTATACCAGTAGCTATGGGAATACTGTACGCTTTTGGAGGGCCTTTATTAAATCCTATGATAGCAGCATTTGCAATGAGTTTTAGCTCAGTATCAGTATTATTAAATGCTTTAAGATTAAAAGGCTTTAAGCCTAAATTTTAATAAAAATTAGTTTAGGAGGAATGAAAAAATGGCAAAGTTTAAAGTTGAAATTTCAGGAATGTCATGTATGCATTGCGTAGGTCATATAAAGACAGGATTAGAGGATTCAGGTAAGGTTACATCTATGGAGGTTAAAATTGGAGAAGCTGTTGTAGAAGGTAATATTACCGAAGCAGAAATCAAAGAGATTGTTGAAGAAGAAGGATTTGATGTTGTTTCTATAGAAACAGTTTAGAATAATATGAAAAAGCTAAGGTTTAAGCTTAAACCTTAGCTTTTTTCTTAATAATCTGATTCTTGATAGGTTTGAACAGCAAGGTCAAACTCTTCAGCATCTGTAATTTCACCAAAATCATCGTCTTTAATACCAGGATAGTAGTATAGAACAAGCTTATCATTAGAGTCATACATATTTTCAAGTAAAATATATAATTTATCTAGCTCGCAATTCTCTACAGTGCCAAGAACCTTGTACTTACTTGCCCTTCCTGTATCATTGTTTGTAAGATCTAAGTTGAAATTTGTGTAACTTCTTAAGTTAAGTTTTTCCTTATCACAACTTTTAATAATGGAATTTTCTTTACAGGTTGTACAGCCACCAAATTTACACTCGAAAGCACAGCTTAAGCATTGGCATTTTGAACAGTTTTCTAGTTGTTTAAAGGTATTTGTATTTTTCAACTTATGAGCTCTTAAATTTTCAATTCTATCATCACTTTTTAGCATATTAAAGATTGATTTCTTTTTTGAATCTAGCTCAGTATCATTAAGCTTATCAATGTATTCATTTAATATTCTAATTTTAGTGTAATATCTTCTTTGCTTTAATTGACTTTCTTCTAAGAATGGGGATATCTCGCTGATTGCATAAGTTATATCAGTGAAAATTTTGCCCCAATAATCTCGTTCCTCATTAATAAAATCAATGTCCCTAGCCATTAGATCACCTATTAAAGTCCAGATTTATATTTTTCTAATTCGGAATCAAGATCTATTTCATCTAGCTTTTCAAATTCGCTATCAAAATCATCAACTTCTCTTAATTCACCTAAACCATTAGCTAAAGATTCTTCTCTAGCGATTTTTCTTTCTATATTATCAATTTTAATAGAATTTGTCTTGGTTTGAACATTAGCTAAGACTTCATTAACCTTCTTAGAAGCTTGAGCATTTGAGTATCTAGCAGCAGCTTCATCTCTATAGCTTCTTGTTTTATCTATTTCTTCTTGTAAAGCTCTAAGATTTTTCTTTAAAGAATCAGCTTGAACTTTAGAAGTTTCATAGCTTGCTTTTAATGATTCATACTTCTTATCACTGTCTACTTTTTTAGCTAAAGCTCTCTTAGCTAAATCTTCATTACCCTTTGAAAGAGCTAATTTAACCTTTTGATCATAATCGGCTGCTTCTTTTTGAGCTAAATTCATTCTTTTTTCAATTTCATGAACATTTCCTAATACTTGAGCTGAGTTTAATTTTGCTTTACTTAATTGTTCATCCATATCCTTTAGCTTTTGATCTAATAATTCAATTGGATTCTCCATTTCATCTAAAGTTGCATTAACCTTTCCTTTAACCATGTTTGACATTCTTGTAAAAATTCCCATAATATAACCTCCTAAAGTTAACTATTTTCTTTTATTTCTCAAATAGATTTTAATAAATACTATAACAACAATGAAGATAACTGCCATTGCTATTAATGTAAATATCATGCTTGATGCAGAGCCACTGCCAATAAAGAATGGCATCCTAAACCATGAGTTTCGATAGGAACTACGCCCACCTCCGCTACTTCCAGAATAGCTTCCAGAATTATTATTAGTAGTGGTATTTTTATCATTTTTGGAAGAGTTATTATCTGATGTTGAGAATGAGCCAGATTTAAAGTCTCCACTACTTTTACTACTACTGGATCCACTACTTTTTTCCTTAGAACTTGAGCTAGAACTAGAAAAACTTCCAGATTTAAAATCAGATGATTTTTTTGATGAAGAGGAACCAGAGGATTTACTACTACTCTTTGAACTCTTCGAACTACTGGAACTTTTAAAACCTCCAGAACTTTTTGAACTGGAGCTTTTTCCACTCTTTGCTAGTAAATTTTCATCCTGTGCTTGTACTGTTGTGCCTAAATTAGGTAAATCACCTACTAAAGAAATTACATCTAATCCTAAATTGGTAAATGTAAATGCTAAAGCAAGTATTAAAGTAAATATGAGCTTTTTATTTAACTTTTTTATAACTTGCACCCCCCAAGAATGATTATGTTTATATTATATTTCATTAATAATAGTATAACAAATAGTATATTATCCAGGATTTACACAAATAGAGTCAAAAAGACTAAAGAGGTAAGCGATAACTCTTTATATCTTAATATATCTATGATTATCTATTAATTATAACTTTATAAGTGGTTTAAAATACTATTTATAAAAAATATATGTGGCTTCATACTATATTATACCATATGACTTGAGAGTAATATCTATATTTAATCAGTGAAAATTTATTAATGGATTATAACAAAGTCTAGGAATATGAACAACTCAAATCTAATGAGTAGATACTTGTATAAAAAGTTACATTCGTATAAAATTATAGGTATGTGAAAAAGAATTTAGGGAGTGATTAATATGACAAATGAAATAACCAATAATAGCATGAGTGAATTTTTAAATGATTATGATGTTAAGAGAATTAGTCAAGGGGAAATACTAAAAGGTAGAGTAATTGAAGTAAATGAGAAAGAGGTTACTGTTAATATAAACTATGCTTTTGATGGTGTAATTACAAAGGAAGAATTAACAACTGAAGAGGTTAGCCCTTTAGAAGTAGTTAAGAAAGATGATGAAATAGATGTTTATGTTATCTCTCCTAATGATGGTGAAGGATATGTGGTTCTTTCAAGAATAAGAGCTTTAGCTGTTACAGAAAAGGAAGAATTAAAAAAGGCGTTTAAGAATGGAGAAATTATTTCGGTGAAGGTTAAAGAAGTTGTGAAAGGTGGAGTAGTAGCTTACTATGGAAGCACACGAGTATTTATTCCAGGATCACAAATTTCAAGAGAAAGAGTGGATTCTAATTCAGTATTAGGAGAGAACTTAGAAATTAGATTAATAGAATTAGATTTAAGAAATAGAAAAGTTGTTGGCTCAAGAAGAGTAATTGAAGAAGAACAATATGCTAAGGATAGAAAAGCAGTTTGGGCTTCAATTAAATCAGGAGAAAAAAGAAGCGGAACAGTTACTAGAATAGCTAAGTTTGGAGCTTTTGTCGATATTGGTGGAGTAGATGGACTAATTCATATAAATGATTTAGCTTGGGAAAGAGTTAAAAGAGTCGAAGATGTAGTTAATGTTGGAGATAAGGTTGAAGTATTTGTAGGTGAAGTTGATTCTGAAAAAGAAAGGTTAGCTTTAATACTTAAGGATGTTGATAAGGAACCATGGAAAGTTCATGGGGACTCAATTAAAGAGGGAGAAATATTCGAAGGCAAAGTTATTAGATTAACTAGATTCGGAGCATTTGTTCAAATTTTACCTGGTGTAGAAGGCCTTGTACACATAACTGAAATTACAGATGAGAATATTGCTAAAGCTGAAGAGGTATTAAAGGTAGGTCAAATGGTTAAGGTTAAAGTCTTAAGCATAAATAAAAATGATAAGAAATTAAGTTTAAGCATTAAGGATGCAGTTGAAAAGAGTAAGGAATATCTTCAATATACTGATAACAATGAAGAAGTAACTTTAGGGGATTTATTTAAGGATTTTAAATTCTAAGAATTGAATTTTATAGATTATATAAGGCTGTTCAAAATAAATTAATATTTTGAACAGCCTTATTTATGAGAAAATATATGATATTAAATAGGTATAGTGGACTTAAAAATAAAGAATTATAATTTTTCAATTTTAAGCATATTAGTACCGCCAGTTTGTGTAGTTGGCATTCCAGCAGCAACTATTATATCATCACCTATATTAGCAGCATTTAACTGAATAGCTTTTTTCTTGGCTTCTACTAAAATTTCATCCGTAGTATTAAACATTGAACATCTAATAGGCAATACACCGAAGTTTAATGTAAGGCTTCTTCTTACATCGTCATAAGGTGTAATAGCAACTATGGTAGGTTTTGGTCTATATTTTGAAAGCAATCTTGCAGTTGAACCACTCTTAGTAGCAGCAACTATAGCTTTTGCATTTAATACTACAGAAGTTCTACAAGCAGAGTAACTAATAGCATCAGCATAAGCAGTTAATGAAGGTTCGTTAGTTCTATTTATTAAATGATCATACTCTAAATTATCCTCAGTTTCTTTGGCGATTCTTGACATTGTTTCTGCAGCTTCAATAGGGAAACTTCCAGAAGCACTTTCACCAGATAGCATAATTGCATCAGTACCATCGAATATTGCATTACAAATATCAGAAGCTTCAGCTCTAGTTGGAAGGGAATTTCTAATCATTGAATCAAGCATTTGTGTTGCAGTAATAACAATCTTACCTGCTTTGTTACATTTTTTTATGATACTTTTTTGGATGATAGGAACTTTTTCTATAGGAATTTCAACTCCCATATCACCCCTAGCAACCATAACTCCATCAGTAACTTCTATGATAGAATCAATATTATCAACACCTTCTTGGCTTTCAATCTTAGCAATTATTCCTATGTTTTCTCCATCATTATCCTTAAGAATTTTTCTTACCTCTAGAATATCGCTAGCCTTTCTTATAAATGAAGCAGCTATAAAGTCAACACCCATCTTGCAGCCAAAGATTATATCATCTATATCTTTTTCGGTTATTGAAGGAAGTTGAATAGTTACATTTGGAACATTAACACCCTTATGATTTTTAATTAAACCACCAGCTATAACTTTACATTTAATTTCCTTACCTATTACATCGATTATTTCAAATTTTAATAATCCATCATCTACAAGAATACTTCCACCAATCTTAACATCCCTATAAAGAATGTCATAAGATATAGAGCAACGTTTATTATCTCCAAGTATTTCTTCACCACAAATGAATGAAAATTCTTGATCTTTCATAAGTTCAACACCATCATTAATGAAGTTATGAGTCCTGATTTTTGGACCTTTTATATCAAGGATAATAGCAGTTGGAGAATCCATATCTTCTCTAATTTTTTTTATTAAATCTATTTTTTCTTTATGAGTCTCATGAGTTCCATGGGAAAAGTTCAACCTTGCTGCACTCATTCCTATATCAATAAACTTTCGTAGTATTTCTTCCTTATCACTAGCAGGACCAATGGTAAATATCATTTTTGTTTTTTGCATAAATGTTAACCCTCCTAAAATAATTTGTAATTCGTCAAAATTAGTATATGCAAACTTTATAAAAGTAAGTTAATTTAGCTATAAAATTAAATAAAGATCACATAAATATGATATACTAAAAATGTTCTTAGTATAATATTAACATATTATAGATGAAAGGAAGTATGAATATGGAAAATTTACAAAATATTAAGCCACAGAGTGTATTTAAATATTTCGAAGAGATATCTAATATACCAAGAGGTTCAGGAAATGAAAAAGAAATAAGTGATTATTTAGTAAAATTTGCAAAGGATCTAGGATTAGAAGTAATTCAAGATGAAGCATTAAACGTTATTATAAAAAAACCTGCTTCAAAGGGATATGAAAATGCTCCAATAGTTATTTTACAAGGGCATATGGATATGGTTTGTGAAAAAAATAGTGGAACAGACCACGATTTCTTAAAGGACCCATTAAAGCTATATGTTAAAGGTGATAATATCTATGCAGAAGGTACTACTTTAGGTGCAGATAATGGTATTGCTGTAGCATATGCAATGGCAGTTCTAGCTGATAATACTATAGAGCATCCTCCAATAGAAGTTCTAATAACTTCTGATGAAGAAACTGGAATGACTGGAGCAATGGCAGTTTCTAAAGAACATATCAATGGTAAAATTCTTATTAATATAGATACTGAAGAAGAAGGATATTTGTTAGTAAGTTGTGCTGGTGGAATAAGAACTAAATCTTCAATAAAGGTTGAAAGAGAAGATTTAGCAGGAGAAAAGATATATGAAATAAAGGTAAGAGGACTTAAAGGTGGTCACTCAGGTATGGACATAGATAAATGGAGAGGAAATGCCAATAAAATTTTAGGTAGAGTTCTTAAAGATTTATTAGAGATAGTTGAGTATTCAATAGTTTCAATCGATGGTGGTTCAAAGAATAATGCTATTCCAAGAGAAGGAGAGGCAGTAATTGCAATTCAAGAAAACTTTGTTAATGAATTAATTTCAAAAATTAACAAGTGGAATGACGTATTAAAAAATGAATTATCAGCTCAAGATCCTGGAGTAACTCTTACTGTAGAGGAGTCTTCTAAATCTATAGAGAAAAAGTTTACAAAAAATTGTACGGAAAAAGTAGTAAACTTACTTTATATCTATCCAAATGGTGTTAATACAATGAGCATGAATATTGAAGGATTAACAGAAAGCTCAACTAACTTAGGTATTGTAGCTACTACAGAAGAGGAAGTTGCCTTTGATAGTGCGGTTAGAAGTTCCGTACCTTCTTTAAAGGATGAAGTTGTTAATAGAATTAAAACAATTACTGAATTATTAGGTGGAGAGTTCTTAGCAAATGCAGGATATCCAGCATGGGAATATAAAGCAGAATCTAATATAAGAGATATTTGTAAAGATGTGTATAAGAGAATGAATGGTAAGGAACCAAAGGTATACGCAATTCATGCAGGTGTTGAATGTGGATTATTTGAAGAAAGATTAGGTGATCTAGATATGATTAGTTTTGGACCTAATATAAGAGATGCGCATACACCGGAGGAACATTTATCAATATCTTCTACTCAAAATGTATGGGAATTTTTATTAGAAGTATTAAAAGAAATAAAGTAAGATTTTATAAATGGCTGTATCAGAATGACTAAATAATTCTGATGCAGCCTTTTTTCATATTTAAATTATTATTTATGCTAATAATTTAAGTTAACTTTGACAAAATACCACATATATCCATATTATATTGTAAAATAAATACAAGGATTATTTATATAAGATCTATAATGATTGGAGGGAGATTAAGATTGAAGTCAAAAAAGGGACTAATGCTACTAATAATAGTATTAGTAGTATTAACGGTATCTGTATCGATATTTGTAAAAAGCAAGTATTCAGAATCTAATACAGTAGAGACAGAGGAGATAGCACTCATACCGAAACCTTTGAACTATGAAGTAGGTGAGGGAGAGTTTATACTTACAGAAGACACCTCAATTTATGTGATGGGTAATAGTAGCGAAGAGACAGAGGAAGTATACAAAGTTGCTGAGTTCATTAGAGATAAGTTTAGGCCATCAACAGGTTTTGAATTAGATATTATAAAATCAGATGATGTTCCTCCAGGAAATATTTATTTGACCACTTTAGGAGGAGAAGAAAATAAAGGAAATGAAGGTTATCAAATAGTTACTACTGAAGAAGGTGTTAAATTAGTAGGAAACAAAGCAGAAGGACTTTTTAGGGCAGTTCAAACATTAAGACAACTATTACCATCAAGTATAGAAAAAAGAACATTAGTTACTGATGTAGAATGGAAGATTCCTTTTTCAACAATTAAAGATAGTCCTGAATATGGTTACCGTGGATTAATGATCGATGTGGCAAGACACTTTTTTACAGTAGATGAGATTAAAAGACAAATTGACTTTGCATCCCAATATAAAATAAATAAAATTCATATGCATCTTAGTAATGACCAAGGTTGGCGTTTAGAAATAAAAAAATGGCCCAATTTAACAATTAAGGGTGGTAGTACAGAAGTTGGTGGCGGATCTGGTGGATACTATACACAAGAAGACTTTAAGGAATTAGTTAGATATGCAAGTGAAAGATATATAGAAGTTATCCCTGAATTTGATATGCCAGGTCATACAAATGCAGCATTAGCATCTTATGGATTCCTTAATGAAAATGGACGAGAGAGTGCCTTATATATGGGAATAGATATTGGTTTTAGTACTTTAATGTGTCGTGATGAGAAAACATATGAATTTATTGAAGACATAATAAAAGAAGTTGTTGAAATATCACCTTCACAGTATATTCACATAGGAGGGGATGAGGCAAATAGTACTGAAAAGTCAGATTATGATTACTTTATAGGTAGAGTAACGAAATTAGTTGAGAAATATGGTAAAACTCCAATTGGATGGGATCCAGCTGGCACAGTACCTGAAATAAGTGAAAATTTTATATTGCAGAATTGGTCTGACTCTAATAAGTGGACTAATCAAAAGAATCTGAAAAAAATTATATCTATTGCAGGTAAGACTTATTTAGATATGAAGTATAAGGAAGGAAGCGATTATGGTCTGGTATGGGCAGGATTTAATCCAATAGAAGATGCTTATAAATGGGATCCTACAGATTATGCACCAAAGGATGAAGTTATAGGCATTGAAGCTCCTTTATGGTCAGAGACAATAATAAATTCAAAAGCTATGGATTATATGATATACCCAAGGTTATTAGGTCATGCAGAGATTGGATGGAGCACTAAGGAATCAAGAATTTGGGAAGATTATAGGAATAGACTGAAATTTCATGCCATGAGAATGAAGAATCAAGGTATAGAATATTACTCTGATCCAGAAATATATAATAAATAACAGAAGCAATAAGATATATCCTATTAAATAATATTAAATATTGATTAAAAATATTAATATGGATATAATATTAATATTAAGATTATGGAGGTAAGAAAATAATGGACGTTAAAGAGAAAGTATTAGAAATATTAAATAATTCAGAAGAGCCACTAAAAGGTGGGCAAATTGCTGAATTAGCAGGAATTGATAAGAAGGAAATTGATAAGGCAATTAAGTCTTTAAAAACAGAAGAGAAAATTATCTCTCCAAAGAGATGTTTTTACTCAATAAACAAATAGTAAATATAATAACAAAATTAGTACACCTATTACTTTAATCTTCTAATATAGTTAATGATGAAGGTTGAGGTAATAGGTGTACTATTTATTTATTTATTTATTTATTTATTTATTGCAAAAAATTTTTTATATGAAGGGAAAAAAGAAGAATTGTAGAATATTAAATAATAAATAAATATAAAAAAGGGGTGCTTTTGTGTTAGATATCCAATTCGATTGTAAGGGGTATAGATTTTTAAGTGTAAAAGAAGAAGACTTAGATGAACTTGCTAAGTGGATAAAAGAGAACAATAAGGATGATCATACTTGTTACTCTTTAGATAGTCAGATATTTTATAGAAGATACTTAGAATATTATGTAACAGATAATGAGAGTTTTATTAAAATATATAAAGAAGATAGGTTAATAGCGGTATTTAAGGGGAGAGTAGAACTTGAAGGTAAGTTCCAACTATTTGTATGGCTTTTTATAATGGAAGAGAGTGCTAGAAATGAAGGATTAGGTTCTGAAATAATTGAAATAATCATAGAATATTTTATAAGAGAGTATAAAATAGATACAATTGAGGTGGGGGTTGTTGGAAACAACCTAGAAGGAATTTCTTTTTGGAGTAGTAGAAACTTCCAAGTAGCTAGAGTTTCAAAAGACTTTTTCGAGGATAGAGAGGCAAAAGAAAGAGACCTTGTTATCATGAAAAGGAAAAATTATGAAAAGTAGCTTGACTATATAGTTACATATTTATATAATAGTACAGGTAGGGGAAGTCCCTATACATGTGTGTGAAAATGTTTACTATAAACTATTGTGGGAGTAACGAGCTTTCGTTAAAAGAGAGGGGAGTATCTATGTTTTCAAAAAGAAAGGTACTTATTAAAGTAATGGTTGGTGCATTTGTGTGTGCAGCTATTGGTATGGTAAGTGTAAGTGATGTTAGTGCAGATACAAGCGCTAAGACAAAACAAGGAGTAACACTTAAGACAAGTGAATTAAAGGTGAATAAGGTTATAGTTTCACCTAAACCTGTAAATAGAAATAATGAATCAACAGGTAATAATTCTAATAGAGAAGTTAGTAATAATACTAGCTCACAACCATTAACGAGAGGAGTAAATAGTTCGTCAAATCAAGTTATTAACTATGCATATAACTTCCTTGGAAGACCATATGTTTATGGTGCTAATGGGCCAAATTCATTTGATTGTTCAGGATTCACAAGTTATGTATATAAACATTTTGGCGTTGGTTTACCACGTACTTCTCAATCACAATTTGGAGCAGGTTCAGCAGTATCTAGAAACAATTTATCAGTTGGAGATTTAGTGTTTTTTAACACTTATGCGTCATTAGGCCATGTAGGAATATATATTGGCAATGGTGACTTTATACATGCAGCTTCTAGCGGCAGTGTAAGAGTAAGTTCCCTAAATGAAGGGTATTATAGCAGTAGATTTGCTGGCGGAAGACGAGTATTTTAGTTTATATTTTAATATGATCTCTACCTAAATTATATAGGTGGAGATCTTTTTTTTCTTTTTATTTACATAATGAATATAATTGTCTCTTCCCTAATATAAATAATGTATAGAATAAATAGGGAGGGAGAACATGAGATACACAAGATATGATTATAAGAAAAAAAAAGGTGGGAATTTTTTAATATGGCTAATATTTATTATTATCTTAGCTATAGGAATAGGTATGGGATTATTCAAAATTTTATTCTCATCAGATATTAATCCAATAGACACATCAAAAAAAGATCCTAGTTCGCAATCTGTACCAAGTACAAAAGAAGAAAATAAGGTGTTTGGAATTATTCAATGCGGTTTATACTCCACTAAAGAAGCAGCAGAAACAGCAATATCAACAATGCCAGTGGTTTTTCCAGCTTTTGTAGTTGAGGAAGAAGGAAAGTTCAAAATTATGGCTGGAGTATATGAGGGAGATATTCTTGAAAAGAAAATGGGGGAGTTAACAAGTTCCTCCATAAATAATTTTAGGATTAAATGCGATTTACCACAAAACTCAATGGAAAAAAAAGCAAAGGTAGAAGTGATTGATGCATACCTAAAAATAATTAATGGGCTTTACGAAAAAGATGCAGAGAGTATAAATACAGATGAGCTTAAAGTATGGGTGGATGAACTTTTAAATAATGTTAATGAAAAGGATGAAGAGATGTCAGTACTTGTAGAAAACATAAAAAATTTACCGGCAAAATATAAAAAGGAAAATGTTAAAGAATCAATGATTTTTATGTATAATTTACTAATAAAATACAAGGCTTAATAAAATATTAAGAATAAATTAAAATCCTTTATTATTGCCTAAACCTACTTGTTTAAAGGATTATATAATGATAAACTATATTAGGTGTAGTAATACTTAACCATTTATTATACCTAATATAGAGAGATTATCATTTTACATAAAACTATGGGAATAAGAGTAGATTTCTTTAGTATAAGTTATATTTTATAGATTACACTAAAAAAAATGTCTATTATTATGTAAATAGGGCAATACTTTAAAATGGTATATTTTTTAGGAAGTGATTTTTTGAAAGTAATATTAGCATCAGCTTCAGAAAGAAGACAAGAACTATTAGGTAGAGTTGTAAAAGACTTTGAAATTATGGTTAGTGATTTCGATGAAGATATGGTGAAGTATCAGGGGAATGTTTCTGAATATGTAAAAGAAATAGCACTTGGGAAAGCCCAAGATGTAGCAAAAAAGATAACAGAAGATGTGATTATTATTGCAGCAGATACTATAGTAACTTTAAATGATACTATACTTGGAAAACCAAAGGATGACTCAGAGGCATTTAGAATGCTTAAAAGCTTAAGTGGGAATAGTCATAAAGTATATTCAGGAGTGGTTTTAATAAATACTGCAACTGGAAAGACTTTAAAAAGCTCTTTAGCAACAGAGGTTAAATTTTCAAAATTGACTGATGAGGAGATCACTGATTACATAAAGAGTGGTGAGCCATTGGATAAAGCAGGAGCATATGGAATTCAAGGACAAGGTGGAGTTTTTGTAGAAGAAATAAGAGGTTGTTACTACAATGTAGTTGGACTACCTTTAAATAGGCTAAAATATATGATTAATGAAATAATATAATGAGGGATGGGGAATCTATATTTAAGAGGAGTGTATAAATGGACAACAACCTTAAAATAATGGATATACCTATAGAAGAACGACCAATTGAAAAACTAATATCCTTTGGAGCAGATACGTTAAGTAATTCTGAATTATTAGCCATTATCTTAAGATGTGGTGTAAGGGGAGAAAATGTTCTAACTTTAAGCCAGAGGATATTAAGCAAGCTAGATGGAATAAATGGAATTTTAAACGCCTCATATAAAGATGTTACTTCCATTAAAGGAGTTAAAGATGTAAAAGGATCTCAAATTTTAGCTTTAGCAGAGCTTTTTAGACGATTTAATACCTTAAAAGCAAATGCTGATAGGATTAGTATAAATTCACCAAGGGATATAGGAAATATGTTAATGGGTGAAATGGCTTATTTAAATCAAGAAGTTCTAAAATTAATTATTTTGAATACAAAAAACAAGATTATAAAAGTTAAAGATGTATTTAAAGGAAGCCTTAACTCATCGATAGTTCATCCAAGAGAAATTTATTGCGAAGCAATTAAATGTGGAGGAGCATCGATTATAATATGTCACAATCATCCTTCAGGAGATCCATCTCCAAGCAAGGAAGATATAAATATTACCTTAAGAATTAAGGAATGTGGAAAAATAATTGGAATAGATTTATTAGACCATATTATTTTAGGTGATAAAGATTTTATAAGTTTAAAGGAAAAAGGAATTATATAACTGAAAGGGGAAAAATACAATGGGATTTTTTGGAACAAGTAAAGACATGGGAATAGATTTAGGAACTGCAAACACACTAGTTTTCGTTAAGGGAAAAGGTGTGGTTTTAAGAGAGCCTTCAGTTGTTGCTATAAATAATACTACTAAAAAGCCACTAGCTGTAGGGGCAGAGGCAAAGTTAATGATCGGGAGAACTCCAGGGAACATTGTTGCAATTAGACCTTTAAAGGATGGAGTTATTGCAGATTTTGATGTTGCTCACACAATGATTAAATCATTAATTGAAAAGGCTGTAAGCAAGAGCTCATTTAAGAGCCCTAGGATAATAGTATGCTATCCTTCAGGCGTAACAGAAGTTGAAAAGAGAGCTATTGAAGAAGCGACAAAGCTTGCTGGAGCTAGAGATGTTATTCTTATGGAAGAACCAATGGCAGCAGCTATAGGAGCAGGACTTCCAGTAAGTGAACCAACAGGAAGTATGATTGTTGATATTGGTGGAGGTACTACTGAGGTAGCAATTATTTCACTTGGAGGAATTGTGACTAGCAAATCATTAAGAGTTGCAGGTGATGAATTAGATCAATCTATAATTGCTTATATTAAAAAAGAATATAACCTAATGATTGGAGAGAGAACAGCAGAAACAGTAAAAATGGAAATAGGTTCTGCCTTTAAAGTTGATGAAGAAGAAAAAACAATAGAAATTAAAGGTAGAGATTTAATAACTGGACTACCTAAGGTAATAGAAGTATCAGAAGTTCAAATTAGAGATGCTCTAAAAGAGCCAGTATATGCAATAATTGAATCAATTAAGACTACATTAGAGAAGACACCACCAGAGTTAGCAGCAGATATCATGGAAAAAGGTATAATGCTTGCAGGTGGAGGAGCCTTATTAAAGGGATTAGATGTATTAATTACTCGTGAAACTAATATGCCTGTACATATTGCTGAAGCGCCTCTTGACTGTGTAGTTTTAGGAGCAGGTAAGGCTCTTGAAGACTTTGATAAAATTAGCAGAGATGAAAGAGTTTAATATATGAAGCTTCTAAAGAACAAACTGACAGTTACTATAATAGTGCTGTCAGTTGCCTTTTTAGGGTTAATAGTAGTTACAGTCAAGAGAGAAGGCAAAGGGTTAGAAAGTAGTGCAGGGAGTGCTTTAAACCCAATTCAAAAGATTGCATATAACATGAACAGAGGTGTAAAGGATTTTGTTGATTTCTTCTTGAATTTCTCAGAAGTCAAAGAGGAAAATAAAGAATTAACTAAAGAAAATGCAAAGTTAGAAAATAAATTGACAGAGTATTCTGATTTAGCAGAAAAAAATGAGGAACTTCAGAAGTTACTAGATTTTAAAGATCAAAGAAGTAATTATGATTACATAGCTACTAATATTATAGGTGTTAGTGGTGGCAATATATTAGATGGATATATTGTGGATAAAGGAAGTGATGATGGAGTTCAAAAAGGTATGGTAGTTATTGCAGCAGATGGGTTGATGGGACAAGTTTCCAGTGTGGGAAAAGATTGGTCTATAATTCAGTGTATAATTAACGAAAATATAGCAGTTAGCGTAATGTCAGAAAGTACTAGGGAAAATGGTGGTATATTAAAAGGGTATAAAGATAGTTCTGGAAAGAATCTTGCAAAGGTAGTTAACCTTTCTATAGATTCCACAATAAAAGAAGGTGATGTAATACTTACATCTGGACTTGGAATGCTTTACCCAAAAGAGATTAGAGTTGGAGAAGTAGTTTCAGTAGAAGAAGATAAGGTTAAGGTTATGAAAAGCGCTGTAGTTAAGCCATATGTTGATTTTAACAAACTAGAAGAACTACTTATAATAGCTCCAAAAGATAAGAGAGAAATAAAGTATAACTAGAGGTGAGCTATGAAAAGATTAGTTTTAATTTTAATCTCAATTTTATTATTAATAGTAGATAATTCATTTGTACCTTTTATATCTATAAAAGGTGCAAGCCCAAGCTTTTTATTTATTTTTGCAATTAGCTATTCTATTATTAATGGTAAAAAAGAAGGGGTTATTATAGGAGTTATAAGTGGATTGTTACAAGATATATTCTTCTTTGGAGGATTTGGTGTTAATGCACTAGTTAATATGTTATGCTGTGTTTTAGCAGGAACTGTTGGAGAAGGGATATGGAGAAAAAAGAAACTTATACCGGTACTGACAATTTTTATTACAACTATTTTGAAGTTCTTAGGGGTTTATATTATATTTTACTTCTTGAAAATAAATGTAGATTTATTAAAAGGAGTGTATGCAGCACTTTATAATTCAATAATTATGTTCTTAACTTACAGAGTTGTTATAGCATTCTCTGAGTGGGAAGATAAAAAGAGCTCATGGAGGATTAAATGATAGTTAATAAGCCAAAAAAGAAGAAAAAATTATCAAGGTATACTACCTTTACAATAATCATGGGATGTATTTTCACCCTTATAATTGTTAAGTTAATATACCTTCAAGTTTATAAACATGAAGATTATAAGGAAAAAGCAAATACAACTTCAACAAAATTTGTATCAGAGAATGGACCAAGAGGTTTAATATATGATCAGGATGGAAATGTATTAGCATCAAATAAGCAGACTTACACAATTACATATACAAAAACAAATGATGCAGATAGTGTATTTTATTCAACTGTAGATTCAGTATTAAGGATTTTAAGGGAAAATGGAGAGAATTTTAAGGATGATTTGTTACTTAAGTTAGATGAAAATAATAACTGGTATATAGATTATAAAAGTAGAGATCCTGAGTCTAAAAGAATAGAAGAAGTTAGATTTAAAAGAGATAGAGGTTTAAATGAAGCTATAGAAAAGGAATTATATGGTGATGATATAGAGGATCTTTCGGATACTCAGATAAGTAAAGTTGATGAGAAGCTTTTAGAGATAACACCAGAAGAGGTTTTTTATAGTTTAGTTAAAACATATGACATAATAAGTCTTGTAAATCCTGAGCCATTAGAAGGAGATAAATCAGATTATGAGGCTAATAAAAAGAAGTATAAGGATATGTCTGGAAAAGAATTGACAGAGATATTAAGTGAAAAATATTCTTATAGCCAAATAAGAGATTACATAGTAGTTAAAGATGCCATAAAGATGCAGAGTTTTAAAGGATTTAGATCTGTTACTATAGCTAGTAATGTTAATAAAGACACGGCATTTATTCTTTATCAAAAATTAAATGATTTACCAGGAATAGATGTAACATTAGGACCTATAAGAGATTATCCATATAAGACTCTTGCTTCATCAGTTTTGGGATATTTATCTAAAATAGATGGATCTAAACAAGATAGATATGAACTAAGAGGATATGATGCATCAACAGATTTAATAGGGGTTGCAGGAATTGAATCTGCTTTTGAAGAGCAACTAAAAGGTGTTAAGGGCGGAACAACAGTTAAGGTTAATTCAAAAGGAAGAGTTACAGAAGAGTTATTTAAACTGGAATCATATCCAGGAAATAATGTTCATTTAACCCTTGATAAAGATGTGCAGTATGCAGCAGAACAATCCTTAAAAGATACAATAGAAGATATTCGATTAAACAAAAGAGATTCTTATGGTGGTTTTCCAGGAGCAAATAGAGGCGCAGTAGTTGTAACTGAAGTAAATACAGGAAGAATATTAGCATCAGCATCATACCCAGATTATGATCCTAATTTATTTGCTGTTTCAGGACAATTAACTACGGAAGAAAATGAACAATATTTTAGTCCGGATTTAGAGAAGTTTGGATCTGAGCTAATAAAAAACTTTGGATTAAATAAGACTGTGGATGATTTATTCCCTATGAGTAATGGGGTTAGGAGAGATCAATACGATTTATATCCAAGATCATTTCTTAATTATGCTACACAAGGGTTGATACCTCCAGGATCAACATTTAAGCCTCTTACGGCAATAGCAGGATTAGAAAGTGGAGTAGTTGGACCAGATACTCATATTGTTGACCAAGGAAAGTTTACTGAACACGCAGACACATATGGAGATAGCTTTGGTCCAGAGTGTTTAATATATACATCAAATCGTTCTACCCATGGATCTATTGATGTAAAAAAGGCTTTAGAAGTTTCATGTAACTACTATTTCTACGAAGTTGCATATAGGTTATATAAGCAAGCAGGATCAGATATTAAAGCACTAGATTCTCTTGCAGAGTATGCTTGGAAATTTGGACTAGGAACAGATCCTAAAGGTCAGGCTAAGAAGAGTACAGGTATAGAAATTGAAGAAAATTTTGGGCAAGTATATAATTTCGAATCATTTAAAGAAGATTCAATATATTATGCAAGATTTGAGCTTGCAGAGTATCTTGAAAGTGGAAACTATAAGGGAATAAATACTTTTGTTCCATTTGATTATTCAAATAATGAAGATGACTCAGAAAAACTTAAAGAAGCTAAAAAGTCTTTAAAGGACAAGATTGCTGATAGATTTAGTAAGATAGGCACTAATGAACAGGCATTAGGAACAGATGAATTTTCAAGAACTATTATAGAAGATATTAAAAATATAATGAAGTATTCAGATAAATATAGTCAAAATGTTAAGGATTATGAAGCATCAAAGAATACAACTGTTGATAAAGATAGTCAAGCAAAAGTAATTGCTGATGTAATTGCAAGATTTGTTACTAATGATAAGGCAGCAGAAATAAAATCACCAGCACAAGAAGTTTTTGCAGCTATCGGGCAAGGTATGAATACATTCACCCCAATGCAATTAGCACAATATGTATCTACAATAGCAAATGGAGGAAAAAGATATTCACTACATTATGTAGATAAAATAACTGATCCAAACGGTGGAGTTATTAAAGAGTATTCTCCAGTTATATTAGATGAGACAAAACTAAAAGAATCAACTTTAGCAGCAGTTAAAGAAGGTATGAAAAAGGTTAATATGGATGAGAGTGGTACTGCAACTAATACCTTCGTTGGTTTCCCTATAGAGACAGCAGGTAAGACAGGTACTGCAGATTTCTCTGAAAAGCAAAGAGAAATTGGAAGATCTCCATTTGCAACTTATGTCAGTTTTGCACCATTAGATAATCCTGAGATTGCTGTTGTAGCAGTAGTATATGATGGTGGTCATGGTGGATATGTTGCACCAGTAGCTAGAGCTGTCTATGAAGCATACTTCAAGGAGAAGTTACTTGAAATGGATCCAAATTATGCATCTAAATCAGCAAGTTTCCAAAAGTATGTTATGGAAGCACCAGCAGATAATAAGGCAACGAAATAATGTAAATGAATAAAAACTCTATTACTAATTAGTAATAGAGTTTTTTTCTTTTAGAGTGGTGATATGAATTTATATAAATAAAAAAAGTTACATTATTATTAAGAATTAGAAAAATTGAAGGAATTTCTTCTTTGAAAAAAGAAGTATACAATTATTATAATAAAAGGCTATTTTATACAAAATAGTAGGGGTTTATATTTAGGGGGGCAATAATGATAGTTAACAAGCAAAAAGAAAAGAAGAAATTTTCAAGATATAATATATTTATAATTATAATGGGCTTTGTATTTACTGCAATAGTAGTGAAACTTATATATATACAGATATATAAAAATCAAGATTATAAGGATAAAGCAAATACAACTGCTACTAGGTTTGTAGCAGAGAAGGCACCAAGAGGAAAGATATATGATCAAAATGGTAATATATTTGCAACTAATGTACAGACTTTTAGTATGACATATACAGCAACTGATATTGCTGACAAGGAGTTTTATAGTACTGTAGATTCACTAGCTAAGGTATTTGCGGAGAATAGTGAGGTTTTTCAAGATGATTTGATGCTTAAATTAGATGAAAATAATAATTGGTATTTAGAATATAAAAGTTCAGATGCCACATCTCAAAAATTTGAGGATATAAGATTTAAAAGAGATAGGGGAATGAATGAAAGTATTGAGAAAGAATTATTTGATGGAGATACTGAAGATTTAAGTGATTCTGATATAGAGAAGGTAGATAACTTACTATTAGAGATAACTCCACAAGATGTATTTTATTATTTAGTAAAAAGTTATGATTTAATAAGCCTGGTTGATCCTGAACCTAAGGAAAGCGAAGATAACTATGAGGAAAAGAAAAAATCCTATGATGAAAGAAGGAAAAAATATATAGATAAAAAAACTACAGGGGAAGAGTTAGCAAAAATTATTACTGAAAAATATTCTTATAGGCAAATAAGAGAATACCTAGTAATAAAAGATGCCATAAAAATTCAAAGCCTAAAAGGATATAAAACTGTTACTTTAGCTAATAATATAAATAAAGATACATCATCAATTATATATCAAATGTTAAATAATCTACCAGGAGTAGATGTAGCATTATCACCTACAAGGAAGTATCCTTATAATAATTTAGCATCTTCAGTTTTGGGATACTTATCAAAAATAGATGAAGGAAAGAAGAATAATTTTGAGATAAAAGGATACGATGCTTCATCAGATCTAATTGGAGTATCGGGAATTGAATCATCTTTTGAGGAACAACTTAAAGGGGTAAAGGGAGGAACAACAGTTAAAGTAAATCCAAAGGGGAGGGTTACTAATGAACTCTTTAAATTAGAATCATATCCTGGAAACAATGTTCACCTTACTATAGATAAAGATATGCAATGGGCAGTAGAGCAGTCATTAGTAGATGTTATGGCAAAAATTAGGTCTGGTGGAGAATATCCAAATGCAAATAGAGGAGCTGCAATAGCAGTAGAAGTAAAGACCGGGAGAATACTTTCATTAGTATCCTATCCAGATTATGATCCTAATAAATTTGCAGTGCCAGGTACCCTATCAAAAGAGGAGATTCAAGAGTATTTTAGCCCAGACTTAGAGAGCTTTGGTAAGGAGTATATTTCAAGAATGAGATTAAATAAATCAGTTGATGATATATTTCCAAAGGACTCAAAGACTGGAATTAGAAGTGATGATAAGGATATATATCCAAGACCATTTTATAATTATGCTACATTAGGTCTTATACCACCAGGATCAACATTTAAACCTATGACAGGGATAGCAGCGCTAGAGAGTGGAGCTATTGGTATAAATGAAACTGTTAATGATACACATGTATTTAATATACATCCAGAGGTATATGGGGATGAATTTGATCCAACTTGCTTAGGTTATCATGGACCCATTAGTTTAAATAGGGCACTTGAAGAATCCTGTAACTTTTATTTTTATGAACTAGCACATAAAATGTATATGAATTCTGGCAAGAGTATTAAAGGGCTAGATTCTATTGCAAACTATGCATGGAAATTTGGTTTAGGAACAGATCCTAATGGTAAAGAGAAGCCGAGTACAGGTATAGAGATAGAAGAAAATTTTGGACAAGTATATAATTTTCAATCATATAAAACAAGGGAAATAGCAGGATCTAAATTTGATTTAGCAGAGAAAATAGAGGCTGGGGCAGTGGGGGGCCAGACTTTTGTACCTCTTGACTATTCTTACAATGATGATGACTCAGAAAAACTTAGGCAAGCTAAAAAGGATTTGAAGGATAAAATAACAAGTGCTTTTAATAAAGTGGGCACAAACGAAGCAATAAGCAATGTAGAAGGATTTTCAAAAATACTTGTGGATGATATAAAAAGTATAATGAAAAATTCTGAAAAGTATGCTAGTAACATTAATGAAGCAGAAAAAAAAGGTAGGAAGATAGATACTGATAAGCAGGCTAAGGTTATAGCTGATGGAATAGGACAATATGTGATTTTTGATAGAGCAGGACTTATTAGATCACCAGCTCAAGCAGTATATGCTGCAATAGGACAAGGTATGGATAATTTTACACCAATGCAATTAGCGCAGTATGTATCTACTATAGCAAATGGTGGGACAAGATATAAATTACATCTTGTTGATAAAATAACTAATCCAGATGATGAAATAGTTCAGGAGTTTAAACCAGAGATATTAGGTGAAACTGGCATAAGTAAATCAACATTAGATGCAATAAAGGCAGGAATGGCTAAGGTTAATATGGAGGAAGGGGGTACAGCTAAAGCAGCATGGATGGGATTCCCTATATCAACTGGTGGTAAGACTGGTACTGCTGATTCAAGCGATAAGCAAGAGGAATATGGTAGATCCCCTTATGCAACTTATGTAAGTTTTGCACCACTTAATAATCCAGAAATAGCTTTTGTAGGGGTAGTATATGATGGCGGTCATGGTGGTAGTATTGCATCTGTGGCAAGAACAGCTTTTGAGGCCTATTTTAAAGATTCATTACTTAAAGATGACCCAAGTTACGCTTCTAAATCTGAAACTTTCCAAAAGTTTGTCTTACAGGTACCACCAGATAATAAAGTGACTAAATAAGACTAAAAATTCATTAGTTAAACTAGGATAAAAGTTAATGTTATAAAATTAGCATTAACTTTTTCTTATTATAATATAAATGATGAAAAGTGATTAACGTTATTCAACATTTTTGTCATAATATCTACAAATATAAAGTCTTTAATGGTATACTTATAAAGGATAAATGTTTACTAAGAAGGAAATTCAATATTTACGTTGAATTAAGTTATAAGTGATAGAAATTGGTGGAGGGTAGCCAATGAGTAACAGTGGAATAATTATTAAAGGTAATAAAGAAGGATTAAATGCAGAAATTCAAATTGACAAGTTTGATGGCTTCGATGATATGCTTGGATCCTTAGTAGAAAAGCTTTCCAAAGGAAAGAAATTTTACAAGGGATCAACACTCTACATAACAGTAAATCTTTCAGCATTGACAGAAAGAGATGTAGAAAGATTAAAGGAGATATTATTAGAAGAAATTGCAGTAAAAGAAATAGTTTTTGAAGACATAGAAGCAAAGGAAAAAGAAAAGGAAACGAAGGTTTTTAATGGGGTTTATGAAGGTAGAACAAAGTTCGTTAGAAAAACAGTTAGAGGTGGACAAAGTGTTAATTTCCCGGGGAATATTGTAATAATAGGAGATGTTAACAGTGGAGCTGAGATCTATGCTGCTGGAAACATAATTGTTTTAGGGAGCATTAAGGGGAATGTATTTGCAGGTGTTGGTGGTAATAGCAAAGCAATTATTGCTGCATTTTCACTTCAACCTGAAGTACTAAAAATAGGAGATATTATTACTATCTCTCCAGACTCAGAAAAACCAAAGTATCCAGAAGTGGCTAAAGTAAAAGATGATGCCATAATTGTAGAGCCATATTTAACTAACAAATATATATATTAAAATTATGGAGGGATCAGTAAATGGGAGTATCTATAGTAATTACATCAGGTAAAGGTGGAGTAGGAAAAACAACTACTACAGCAAATATAGGAACAGCACTAGCTGCTTTAGGTAAAAAAGTTGTAGTTGTTGATGGAGACACAGGTCTTAGAAATTTAGATGTTTTAATGGGATTAGAAAATAGAATAGTTTATACAATAATTGATGCTATAGAAGGAAGATGTAGATTAAAGCAAGCTTTAATAAAGGATAAGAGATTCCAAAATTTATGTTTACTTCCAACAGCTCAAACTAAGGATAAGGATGATATAAGTCCACAGCAAATGCTTAAGATTGTAAATGAACTTAAGAATGAATTTGATTATGTTCTTATAGATTCACCAGCAGGAATTGAGCAAGGCTTTGAAAATGCTGTAATTGGTGCAGATAGAGCGTTGGTAGTTGTAAATCCTGAAATAACTTCAGTTAGGGATGCGGATAGAGTTATAGGAAAGCTTGATGCAAAAGGATTAGAAGATCATGGAGTTATAATAAATAGATTAAACTATGAAATGACTAGAAATGGAGATATGTTAGATATTAGTGACATCATAGAAACTTTATCAATAAAACTTATTGGTGTTGTTCCTGACGATAAAAATATAACAGTTTCTACTAATAAAGGAGAACCTATAGTTCTAGAAGACAAGGCCTATGCAGGGCAAGCTTTTAGGAATATTGCTAGGAGAATAGCTGGTGAAGAAGTTCCTATAATGGACTTAAATACAGGATCAACAGGTTTCTTTGGATCAATAAAGAAATTATTTGGTCGTAAATAAGGGGGCGTGAGATATTATGGGACTTTTTAGTAATTTTAGTAATAAACCAAAGCCAAAGGATGTTGCAAAAGACAGATTAAGATTAATTCTTATTCATGATAGAGGAGATATTCCAGCAGAAACTTTAGATAAAATGAGAGATGAAATTCTAGAGGTACTTTCAAAGTATATAGAAATTCAATCTGATGATGTAGAAATTGCAGTTACAAAGAGTGATGCAGTTGAAGGGGATTCGGCTTCATCTTTAGTAGCTAATATTCCTATTAAAGGAGTAAGAGGAAGATAAACAAAGAACTAATTGATAATGTTTAAGGAAGCCATGGGCTTCCTTATTTGTTATATTATTTTTTAAAATTATGAAGTTTTTCTTATATTTTATTGGATTACTATTATCCTATAGAGAAATAGGAAATTATAATATATAATAGAATTGTCATTTAGAGAGAGATGGAGGTAGGATATTGTTTAAAGGAGATAAACTTTTAAGTAGATATAAACTAGACTTTAGACTTATTAGAGAAATAGATAAAGCCTTACTATTTTCAACAATAGGCCTAATATTATTTGGAATATTAAATATTTATCTATCTACAAAAGGTGGAGTATTTGAAACCTTAGGACCTTATTATTTTGCAAAAAAACAGCTGATTTGGTTTTTTGTATCAATGGTAGCATTGTACTTCTTTGTAGCTATTGATTATACTATTATATATAGATATGTACCTATATTTTACTGGGGATCAGTGGCTTTATTAGTTGCAGTATGGATACCTGGAATAGGTAAAACAGTAAATGGAGCAAGAGGGTGGATTAATATAGGTATGACCCTACAACCAGCAGAGCTAGCTAAATTCGCTATAATATTAATGTTAGCAAAATTACTAGATGATATGGATTGTGAGATTAATAATATAAAAAATCTTACAAAGCTTGCTATATACTGTTTAATACCAGTAGGATTAATAGTTATTCAACCAGATATGGGAATGACAATGGTTTGTTTCTTCATAATATTAGGGATGCTATTTATTGCAGGTTTAGATAAAAGAATAATAGGCGGCGGATTCTTAATACTATTTGTTGCGGTAGTGGTTCTTTGGAATTCTGGACTAATATTGCCACACCAGAAGGCTAGAATAGTATCATTTATGAATCCAGAAGCAGATGATTCAGCCAATGGTTATCAATTAAATCAAGCCTTAGTTGGAATAGGTTCAGGTGGGCTTATTGGAACAAAGCCATCTATGGATCCAGATGTATCACCAGGATATGCAGGGACTCATGTGCCTGAAGTTCAAACAGACTTTATATTTTCTGCTATTGCTGAGCAATGGGGACTAGTTGGAGCTTTATTTTTATTATTCTTATATGGAGTATTAATAACAAAGATGGTTAATATAGCACGAAGGGCAAAAGATAGATTCGGTTCACTAATTTGCATTGGGATGGTATCATACTTCCTATTTGCAATAACTCAGAACATAGGAATGACAATAGGTCTTATACCAATAACAGGAATAACATTGCCACTTGTAAGTTATGGTGGAAGTTCATTACTTACAACTACTATGGCAGTTGCACTAGTATTAAATATAGGTATGAGAAAAAAGAAAATACATTTCTAAAATGATTGGGGGATTTATAGATGAGGATTGCATTAATAGCTCACGATAAAAAGAAGGAAGATATAATTAAATTTGCAATAAAGCATAAGGAAAGACTAAAGAACCATGAACTTGTAGCCACAGGAACAACGGGAAAGAGAATTTCAGAAGCTACTGGATTAAATGTTCATAGATATTTGTCAGGTCCATATGGTGGGGACCAACAAATTGGAGGAAGTTTAGCAGAAGGAAATGTAGATTTAGTAATATTCTTAAGAGATCCATTGACATCGCAGCCTCATGAACCAGATGTTTCAGCACTTATTAGAATATGTGATGTTCATGAAGTACCAGTTGCTACTAATATTGGTACTGCAGAAAAGCTTATAGTTAATATATAAAAGAAAGGTAACCATGGTTACCTTTCTTTTATTATATAGTAAATTAAAAATTTCTTACATTTTCCATATTGCCTTAATAGGAAACATAGAAGGGGATATAATATATTGTGGTATATATTTTAAATAAGGGAGTGTAAGGATGTTTAAAAGGGATAGGCTTATAAGTAGATATAAGCTAGATTTTAGATTGATAAGAGAAATAGATAAGGCACTGCTATTTTCAACTATGGGTTTAATTTTATTTGGTATACTTAATATTTATTTATGTACAAAAGGTGGAGTCTTTGAAAAGGTAGGACCTCTTTATTTTGCCAAGAAGCAAATGATACATTTTTTAATTTCTATGGTAGTAGTATATTTCCTTTTAGTAATAGATTATAGGGTTATATATGGCTACATACCAATATTTTATTGGGGATCAGTAATCTTATTAATTACAGTATGGATACCTAAAATTGGGGTAGAGGTTAACGGAGCTAAAGGATGGGTGAACTTAGGAATAACAACATTGCAACCTTCTGAAATTGCGAAGTTTGCAATTATCTTAATGCTGGCCAAGCTACTAGATGAAATGGATTGTGAAATAAATAATTTTAAGAACTTAAGCAAGATTGCAGGATATGTATTACTGCCAGTATTTTTAATTTTGATACAGAAGGACATGGGAATGACAATGGTTTCATTCTTTATAGTTCTAGGAATGTTATTTATTGCAGGTTTAGACAAAAGGATAATAATTGGAGGATTTAGCATATTATTTATTTCTATTACTATACTTTGGAATACAGAGCTTATCTTTGTACACCAAAAAGACAGGATATTAGAGTTTATGAGTTCGGAGGAGGATTATTCAGGTAATGGATATCAATTGAATCAAGGTCTAATAGGAATAGGATCAGGTGGGATTTTAGGGTCAAAGCCATCTTTTAATCCGGAAGTATCACCTGGATATGCAGGGACTCATGTTCCAGAAGTACAAACAGATTTCATTTTTTCAGCTATAGCGGAGCAGTGGGGATTTATAGGAGCGCTATTTTTATTATTTATGTACGGAGTATTAATAACTAAAATGATAGTGATTGCTAGAAATGCTAGAGATAGATTTGGCTCATTAATAGCTGTGGGAATAGTATCCTATTTCTTATTTGCAGTTACTCAAAATATTGGAATGACAATACGTCTTTTACCTATAACAGGAATAACATTACCACTTGTGAGTTATGGTGGTAGTTCATTAGTAACAACAACTATGGCTGTAGCCCTAGTTTTGAACATTGGTATGAGAAAACAAAAAATATACTTCTAAATCGGAAACTTCCTAATATATTTTTGAAGATCACTTAATTATTAAAAAGTAATTTTTAGAAATATGATAGGGGGTTTTTCATGTCAATAAGATAAAAATTATGAAATCATATTTTTTCATAATGGTAAATATAATAGATTAGTAAAACTATTAGGAGGAAAGAGATGGTAGATTATAAGTCCCAATATGAAAGGTACTATGGGAATATGAAAAAGAAAGCGCCAGGAAGAGTACAAAGTAGAGATACAGGGATGGAATCATTATACGGAAGAAAAGGTAATGGGTCACAGAACTTTGGGGAAAAGCTAGTTAAGAAATTTATATTACAGCTAGTTGGTTCACTTATGTTATTAGTGTTATTTTTAGGAATTAAAATGATACCAATAGAGGGGGCAAAGGAAGCATATGTTGTTTCTAAAGAGGCTGTAGATAAAAATTTTGATATAAATGAGGCAGTTATTGCTGTTAATATTCCAAATGTAGAGAACTATAAAGAAACTGCGCTTGATTATATCGATGAGATTAAAAGCCTTATAACAGGTGATAAAACCTTAAAGGATTCAATTAAAGAAGAATATATGATTCCTGTAGTAGGTAAAATTAAAAGTTTAGAGGGAGAGAATACTGGGTTAGTAATTCAGACTGATGGAGAAAAAGAAATACAAGCAACCTTTGATGGTACTATTAGAGAAGTTAAGGAAGAGGATAGTGGAAAGCATGTAATAATAGATCATGGTAAAGGGGTTGAAACATATTACGGATTACTTTCTTCAACGGATTTGAAAGAGGGAGATGTAGTTAAAAAAGGAGAAGTTATAGGGAAAACAGGGATTATTGATTCAACAGAAACAAAGGGAATTGTTTATAAATTTATTTATATGGGAATAGAAAAAGATCCAACTGAATTTATTGACTTTTCGTCTTTAGAGAGTGTTTAGTTTTCAGCAATTTAATAGGAGCATTACATGGAGAGGAAAACGAAAATATTGCTATTAGAATTTATGATTTTAGTAGTTATTTGTAGTTTTGACAGCAGATTATTATTAGGATTCTTATGGGTAATACTGCATGAAGCAGTTCATATCATTGTTGCTAAATCCTTTGGGGTAAACTTATACAATATACAAATTCATATAACAGGGGCTAAGGCTGAGCTTCAAAATCTTGAAGATGTATCAGAAAATAAGAAATTACTTATATATTTTTCAGGGCCTCTGTTTAATATGATTTTGGCAATAATATTAATGTGGATAAGGGTTACCCTTAATGTAATCTGGATAGAGAGTAGTATAGGAATGAATATAGGTCTTGCAGTATTTAATATGTTGCCAGCTTATCCTCTAGATGGAATAAGAATTTATGAGATTCTTTTAGGTAAGGTAATTTTATATAAAAGGGCAAAAAAAATATTGGTAAATGTAAGTTTTATATTTTCAGGATTACTATTAGTGCTATTCTTTTTAACAGTTTATATACATAAGGCTAATTTTAGTTTGTTACTAGCAGCATTTTTGATAACATATACGACCTTCTTGGAAAAGAAAAATACAATATATATACTCATGGGGAATTTGATTAAAAAGAGAAGAAGGTTAATTAAGGATGACTATATTGAGAATAAAAGTATTTCTGTCTATTATGAGAGAGATTTAGTTAAGGTATTAAGTCTAGTTGACAGAAATAAATTTAATTCTTTTTTTGTTTTAGATGAAGAATTAAAGTTTCTTGGAATTGTTTATGAGGATGAACTTATAGAAGCTTTAAAGGATTATGGGAATATATCTTTAGGAGACTTTATTAAAATAAAAAAAGAAAGATAAGAGGATGAAGAAAGGTGAAAATAGAGCCTTTCTTCATCCTCTTATTTTTACATAATGGTTTTTAAATGAAGGATTTAATTACTACAAGAAAAATACAATTTAAAGAAATATTGACAATAAAATACAAAGGGTGTATAGTGTGAATATAAGGTATACACACCATATTTTAGGAGGTGTATTTTGTGTGACTATAGTATTAGATTATACCAGTGATTTGCCAATGTATGAGCAGGTGCTAAGAGGGATAAAAAGTCATATTATTGAGGGAAAGCTCAAGGAGAATGATATGCTACCTTCAGTAAGGGGATTATCAAAAGAACTAAATGTAAGTACTATTACAATTAAGAGAGCTTATTTAGAGCTTGAAAAAGAGGGAATAACTTATTCAGTTTCAGGGGTAGGAACCTTTGTTAAATTAAAAAATAATGAGGATTTAATAAAGGAAAATAAAGAAAAGCTTTTTTATGAATTAAAGGATGTAGTAGATAGACTTATAGAAAATAGGAGTACTAAGGGTGAGGTATTAAAAAGGGTAAATGAGATATTGGAGGGGTATTAATGGAAAATACATTAGAGGTAAAAGATATATCAGTTAACTTTGATAATTTCAGCTTAAAGGATGTCAGTTTTAATGTTAAAAAAGGAACGATAATGGGTTTTATAGGTGAGAATGGAGCAGGTAAAACAACTACATTAAAGTTAATATTAAATAGTTTTGCTAGGGAAAATGGGTCAATAAATGTATTTGGTAAGGATAATATCAAAGATGAGATTTATGTGAAAAATTATGTTGGTTATGTACCAGCAGAAAGTTATCTTTTATCAAACAGAACTATATTGCAGCATGAAGAAACTTTTTCTTACTTTTATGATAATTGGGATAAGGAACTATTTAGAGAATGTTTGAGGAAATGGAAGATAGATAAAAATATGAAGGCAAGTGAACTATCAACAGGTATGAAGACTAAGACTATGCTTGCTTTGGCATTAGCTCATGAACCACAGCTTTTAATACTAGATGAACCAACAGCAGGACTAGATCCAGTAGCTAGGATGGAATTGTTAGATGAATTAAGAACCTTTGTTGAGGATGGAGAGAAGTCAATTATTATATCAACCCATATAACATCGGATTTAGATAAGGTAGCAGACTATATAACCTTAATTCATAACGGAAGGATACTAGAATCAGATTCAATAGATATAATTCAAGAAAGGTATGCTGTAGTAAGAGGTGAGGTTTCCTTATTAGAAGAAAATGAAGATAAATTTGTTGGAGTTAAGAAGTGGGATAATTCCTTTGAAGGATTAATATTAAGAGAAAACTTAATAGGAGACTTAAAGAAATTGCAAATATCACTACCTAATATAGAAGAACTTCTAACATTTCATATTTGGGGTAATAAATAATGAATCGGAATAAGAAAAAAGATAAAAAGTTTATAAGGTTGATGTACTTAGGATATGAAGATGGGATAGGGATAGCATCATATGTATTTGTATTAGCTATAATGTTGGGAGGCTTTCTGATTGGGTGGAATGGAAGTTTGGAGTTAAATCAAATATCAAGCATTGAAGATATAGATATTTATAGCAAAATTACTTGGAGTTTAGTATATCACATAATGATAATTATAATAACAAAGAGACTTCTTTTTATTAATCATAAGGACGCTAGAAATTTTAAAAGTATTATTAATATTATCCCAATGAAGAAAGAGGATATTTATAAACCGAGGGTACTAAGTATATTTATAATAGCTGGTTATTTTATAGGTCCTTATATAGCAATGTTTCTCTTTAGGCCTAGTACTAATTTAATGATTGCTACTAGGGGAATGGTGATAGTATTTATGATTATTACATTAATACTTTTAACTAAAAGAAACTTATATAGGTTTCAGAAGAATAAGGAAAAGTATATAAAAAATATGGATATATTATTTTGGGTATATATGTTAGTTATAATATTGTTTTATGTAGCTCTTAATTACTATAGTATGTTTCCTATAATTAAATCTGTAGTTGACACATCACATAACTGCTTATTACTGAACTTTATAGGAAATACTTATGTAGGAATTATATTAGGTCTGATTACTAGCTATATTTTTTATAAGATTAATTATGTATATGTAATAGATAAATTAAAAAGTATGGATTGGGAAATTGGTTAGATTTATGGAGGTGCGGTAATAATGAAGTTAAAGTATTTTAATAGCTATTCCTTGGGATTAACATATAAAACATTAAAGTTCAATAAGGTACTACATGTAGCTATAATTATTAGTTATACTCTTTTATTTTGGATGAGTTGGGGATTGGGAAATAGTCAGCTTAATAAATTAGATTTAGATACTGTTATTAATAATGGTATTACAACTATTATAGATCCAGGAATGTTTATTACATGTTTAGTCACAATAATAATTTATATTGATCTATCAATTTCGGAAATATCTAATAGTGATGAATTAAATAGTGAGGGATTTGCATTAGCTGAGTTTTTACCTATTAAGAAAAAGGATTTTCTAGGGAGTAGAGTTGCTTCTTTCTTTATGATAGTAGCGTGCATATTACCAATGTTTATTGTTATATATTTTTCTTCAGATATAAATGGGTTTATGATAGGGATCAGAGGGATGTTATTAATAGTATTTATAGCTGTATCTATAAGTGCAACGCTAGATCACTTATCAAAATATAACAAAAGGTTATTACTGCCAGCTAGAGTGTTTTCAAAGGTATTAGGAATAGTAACTATATTGACAATAATTAATAGTATTAGGGGCAGAGTAGATAAATTATTACTAAATGCATCAAGTAATGAGTTTTTAATGTTTATTGGAAATAAGTATATAGGGATCAGTATAGGATTAATAGTTATTATTGCTATATATTATTTCAATTGGATCTATCTAAATAAGCATATAGTGGGAGATATAGAAGATGGAGGCTTATAGGTTATATTTTAAAGTTTTGAAATATAAATTTATTAAGATACCAATAATGCTTATGATTATATATCTTATAAGTAGTTTATATAATTTAGGTGGGGTAATATTAATTACATGCCTATATGGAAGTTTATATGATATGACTAATATTGAATATAACTCTTTATCTATTATGCCTAATAAAACAGAGGATATAGTTAAAATGAGATATGTATCAATTTACCTTCCAGTAATTATTTCTTTTGCTATTGGGATAGTTGTTAATAAAGTAGTAAATTTAAACTCAGAGTTAATACCATTAACTATTTTAGGAGTAGGATTAATTTTTGTTAATATAATAACTCCAATGTTTTATGGTCAAGGGATGAAAAGGTACTTTGATAGTATGTCAGGACTACTATCATTCTTTGTATTAATGATATTTGTAATAATAAATCTTTTCCTTGGGCTTGGAATTAATGATTGGATTTTAAATAATCAATTATATATAAATATTGGAATACTTTTGGCAGTCTTAGGTAGTTTAAGACTATCCTATAAGTGTGCTTTGAATAATATTTATGGGAAGATAAGTAATAAGAAAAATAGTAGTAATGAAACAAAGTTAGCCAATTTAGGCTAGCTTTGTTTTATATAGATATTACTACTATTGGACTATATGTTTATTTGATATATTTTCAATTTACTATTTTTCACGGTTTGTGTTAGAATATAAGGATGTTAAGACACATTAGATATTAAAACTAGGAGGATCTATTAATGAATAAAATAACAGATCACATTCTATGTAAAGTAGAAAAACCTTCAAGATATATAGGTGGAGAATTAAATGAAATAATTAAAGACCCTAAAGATGTAGATATTAGATTTGCATTCTGTTTTCCAGATGTATACGAAGTAGGAATGTCACATTTAGGAACAAGAATACTTTACCATACAATAAATCAAAGAAAAGATACATACTGTGAGAGAGTATTTGCGCCATGGCCAGATATGGAAGCTCAATTAAGAAAAAATAATATACCATTATATGCCCTAGAAACAAAAGATCCAATAGGTGATTTTGATATTCTTGGTTTTACTCTTCAATATGAAATGAGTTACACAAATATTTTAAATATGCTTGATATGGCTGGAGTAACAATAAGAGCAGAGGAAAGAGGAGAAGATGAACCAATAGTTATGGCTGGTGGTCCATGTGCATATAACCCAGAACCCCTTGCTGGAATAGTAGACTTCTTCGAAATAGGAGAAGGGGAAGAAATGATGAATGATGTACTTGATGTTTACATGAAGTACAAAAAAGATAAGTGGGATAAGAAGGCCTTCTTAAGAGAAATATCTCATATTGAAGGAATTTATGTGCCTTCATTATATGATGTTGACTATAAGGAAGATGGAACTATAAAATCGTTTAAGCCTAAGTTTGAGGATGTGCCAGCTAAGGTTAAGAAGAGAATAGTTTATGACTTTAATAAGGTAGAGTTCCCAGAAAGTATAATAGTACCTTATACTGACATAGTTCATGATAGAGTTGTACTTGAAACATTTAGAGGATGTACTAATGGATGTAGATTCTGTCAAGCAGGGATGATCTATAGACCAGTTAGGGAAAAGAGTAGAGAAACGCTAGTTAAGCAAGCAAGAGAATTAATTAAGAATACTGGGTATCAAGAAGTATCACTATCTTCATTAAGTACTTGTGACTACTCAGATATAGAAGGCTTAATACAAGATCTTATGGAAGAGCATGAAAATGATAAGGTTGCTATTGCATTACCTTCAATAAGAGTTGATGCCTTTTCAGTGGATTTAATAAAGGAAATACAAAAGGTTAAAAAGACAGGTTTAACTTTTGCACCAGAGGCTGGATCTCAAAGAATGAGAGACATAATTAATAAGGGGTTAACTGAAGAACGAATGCTTGAAGCAGCTAGAAGTGCATTTGAAGCAGGTTGGAGTAGTATTAAGTTATACTTTATGATAGGTTTACCATATGAAGAATTAGAAGATTGTGCTGCAATCGGTGATTTAGCTCAAAAAATGGCAGATGAATATTTTGCAGTACCAAAGGGTATTAGAAAGAAGGGCTTAAGAATAAATGTAAGTACTTCAATATTAGTACCAAAGCCATTTACTCCATTCCAATGGGCTCCAATGGCTAGAATGGAAGAGGTAACAAAGAAGATAGATGCGGTTAAAAGCTCTATTAAATCAAGAAGTATTAATTACAACTACCATGCACAAAAAACATCATACATGGAAGCAGTATTTGCTAGAGGAGATAGAAGACTTAGTGAAGTACTAATTAAGGCTTATGAAAAGGGTGCTAAATTTGATGGGTGGTCAGAATTCTTCAGCTTTAACATTTGGCAAGAAGCAATTAATGAATGTGGTATAGATGGAGATTTCTACACATATAGAGAAAGAAGCTATGATGAAATACTTCCTTGGGACTTCATAGATATTGGAGTTAACAGAAAGTACCTTGAGGTTGAAAATGAGAAAGCTAAGAAGGCAGAGCTTACTCAAAACTGTAGAAAAGGTTGTACCGGTTGTGGTGTGAATGTAAACTTTAAAGAAGGGGAGTGTTTCCACGGTGCGTTACTTAATTAAATATACTAAAGAAAGTAATATAAAATTTATTTCTCACTTAGATTTAATGAGAACTATACAAAAGGTAATTAGAAGAGCAGAATTACCTATACAATATTCAAGAGGTTTTAATCCTCATATGGCATTATCTATAGCTCAACCATTATCTGTTGGAGTATATTCTGTAGGTGAATATATGGATATAATCCTAGTTGAAGAAATGGATACACAAGAAATAGTGGATAGATTAAATGAAAAAACAGCATCAGGAATAAGATTCTTAACAGCTACAAGAGTACCAGATACTTTGCCAAATGAGAAGAAAATGCCACAAGCTATGGCATTAATTGATGCTTGTAGATATACAGTTAAAGTTCTATACAATAGTACAGAAGGTTTAGAGGATGAAGTAAAGAATTTACTTGAAGAAAAAGAATGGAATACTATTAAAAAGAGTAAAAAAGGTGAAAAGGAAGTTAACCTTAAGGATTTCATATATGAATTTAAGTATTGGGTAAAGGATAATGAATTAATCCTAAATATTTTAATAAAATCAGGTAGTAGAGAGCATTTAGCAGCAGATCTTTTAGTTGATTATATTAAGGAAAGAACTTCAAATGCTAATAATGATGCATTTGTAGACACAAAGAGAGAAGAAATGTACTATATGAAGGATGATAAGTTAGTTCCACTATATAACTGTGTATAGGATGTGTGTATAGATGAAAGAGATATTTATAGAGAGAAGAGAAAATATTCTTAGGATAGCAATAAGAAATAATAGTATATTACAGGAGTGTATAGTTGAAGAAGAAAGTACAGGACCTGTAATTGGAGAGATCTATAAGGGCAGGGTTAAAAATATAATCCCTGCCACTAACTCTATATTTGTAGATATGGGATTAGATAAGGATGGATATCTTTACTTCAGTAATGAGCTTAAAGGACAAGGCATAAAAAAAGGTGATGAAGTTATAGTTGAGGTAATTAAAGAATCTTTAAATGATAAAGGACCTAAAATTACTAAAAAATATAGTCTCCCATCAAAATACTTAGTTCTTGAAGCAGAAGGAGAAGGAATAGAATTCTCTAAAAGATTTAAAGATGAAGTAAAGAAGGAGCTTCTTTTAGCAGAGCTTAAGCCTATAGAAGGTGCAAAGTTAATTGTAAGAACAGAGGCTGGCAATGTTAGTTTAGAAGAGCTTGAACATGAAAGAAAGGCTCTTGTAAAAGACTTTGAAGAGATACAAAGAAAAATGAAGTATTCTACTAATTTAAGAAAGCTTTATGGTGATAATATATCTTTGACAAAGGTATTTAGGGATAAAATAGGTCTTGATCCAGTTAAGGTTGTTTTAGATAATATAGATGATTTTAATTTTGCTAATGAATATCTAAAAGGTGAAGATAAGGTAAAGGTTAGACTATATAATGATACAAGAGGATTATTTGATCACTATGGAATAGAAAAAGAATTACTTAAATTAAGACATAGTAAGGTTGTATTGCCATGTGGAGGATCTATTGTAGTAGAGAAAACAGAAGCAATGCATGTTATTGATGTTAATACAGGTAAGAATATAAAAGAGAGAAATTTTGAGAAAACTATTCTTGAGACTAATTTAGAGGCAGCAAGAGAAATAGGAAGACAAATTCTTTTGAGAAATTTAAGTGGAATAATAGTTATAGATTTTATAGATTTAAGAGAAAAATCTCACAAGGCTATAGTTATGAAAGAGCTTAAAGAGGCATTAAAAGAAGATGGTGGAAATATAAAAATATTCCCATTCACAGAGCTTAACTTAGTGCAAATTGCAAGAAAGAGAATAGGTAAAAGTATTTATGAATACATGGAAGAAAACTGTTCTTTATGTAATGGAGCAGGTAGACTTCTTAAGTTATCTTATTTAGAAGGATTAATCCACAATGAAATTATGAGATACAATAATGAAAATGGTATTAATGATTTCTTTATTGAGGTTGATGATAGTTATGAAGATAAGATAAAGGGAGATTTATTATCTTTCTTAAAAAATATTGATGCTTTAGATAAGGAAATTTATATTAATTATATAAATGGAATGGAAGGCTATAGAATTGAGCCTATAATATTTAAAAATCAAAAAACTAATTTAGCTAAGTATTTAATAAAATTGTAAGTTTATTAAGTAGTGTTGTAAAAATACAACACTACTTTTTTGTTTTAAGATATAAGTTTATTTCTAGATAGTATCCAAAATAAAAAAGGATATGTAGAAGAAGAGAAAATAAGAAATCATAAAATAAAGATATCAAGAAACTCTAAAATAGAGGGGGTGAATAGGGATTTAAATATAAAAATGGTAAAATTATTATAATATAAGTCACATAAGTAGATATTGGATTGTTATATAAGTAGATGTACATCAATATGGAGGAATTTATGATTAATAAGAGTGAAGATATAATAGCTATTAAGTTAGATGATTGGCTAGTTAAATCAAAAGATGGAGATGATGAGTCTCTTGGAAGATTATATTCAGAATTAAAGAGACCCATATTTGTTTTAGCATTATCTATTGTAAATGATTATCAAGTTGCAGAGGATATTTTACAAGAAACATTTATAAAGATAATGAACAATTCAGAAGGATACAAAAAAGGTAGTAATGCAAAAGCTTGGATAATGACAATTGCAAGGAACATATCATTGAATCATTTAAAAAAGGTAAAGCGAGAAGAGATTAGGGATGATCTAGCTATTAGTGGTGATGGTAATTTTACTGAGGAAGTAGAAAGTACTATGGAGTTTCTTAGATTAATTGAAGAGTTAAATCAAGAGGAAAAAGAAATAGTAGCCTTAAGGTTATCAGCAGGTATTAGTCATATGCAAATATCTAAGCTGTTAAATATTTCTTTACTTAATGTAAGAGCAAAATATTCTAGAGCAATAAAAAAATTGAAGAAAGTTGTTAAATAAATTAGAGGAGTGATATTAGTGTTTGGAAAAAATGAAATAGATAATTATATGAAAGCTACTGAAAAGATTAAGCTGCCTACTGTACAAGGTGAATATAGAGCAAAAGTTAAAGAAGAAAAAAGAAGAGGATATGTAGGGAAGTTTGCAATGGTTGCATCATTAACTATGTTATTTATGTTAGGGGGAATGATGGTTAATCTTAGGGGGGATAGTGGACTTGAAAATAGTAATTCATTTTCAATAGTTGCTCATGCAGCAGACAATACAGAACAGGTATTAGCTAAAGGAAGTGAAGTAGGGTTATTTAAAGGAAAGCTTTATAATAGTATTTACTCTACAAATCCACTTAAGATTACTGGAGATAGCATAAAGAAAGTAAATGTAACTAGCAGGACAGGAATCCTTGAAGATTTTAATGAATATTATATTGAAAATGACGAAGCAATTATTGCTTTATTAGACGGTTCAAAATTAGATAATGGTATGGTATTTGAACCTGGTCCTACAAAAAATTCTATAGAAATTATAAATAAAGATGCAAAAAAGAGCATTGGACTTTTATGGATACCAAACGGAGACTATCTAATTGATGGTAATAAAGGCGCAGATTTAGTAGGTCAAAGTATTGAGACTATTAAAGTAGAGGTTACTTTTGAGAATGGAGATGTTCAAGTTAGTAATGTTGATGTTATTCTTAATGAAGATGGAACTTTTGTAGCGAAACTATCTTAGTGTTACAACTAATTTTAATGGTATATAAGTAATATTTCACAAAAGTAAGACACAGTTTTTATTGTGTCTTATTTTTATGTGATAAATAATGAAACTATTTCAAAATAGATTAGTCTAACTTAATAAGAAGGCAATAAGGGGGATAGTAAAATGAGAAAAAATAAAAAAAGTATAAAGTTAGGTAATTTATTTTTATTTTTGGTAACGATATTTTTGTTTATACCAGGATTACTTTATATAGTAGGAAGCACTATGAGGAAAATGGATGGAGAATTCTTAGGAAAAAGTAAAAGATATTATGGTACTGCAAGTATGGAGCTTTTTACAAAGATACCTAAGTTAATTCCAACTACAGGAAAGGTTTATTATGATATTGGAACTGGTTATTATAATGTAATAGAAGATAAAGGATTCTATTCAAATTATGGTCATACCTCAGGAAATTTAGGAAATGTAAATAGGGTAAATAAATCAATTGATAATTTTAGAAATGGATTACTATTAGGTGAAGAAGATAAGTTTTATGGAGAAAACTTAAGTATGCTTATAAATACCTTAGTAGCATTAGGTAATAAAGATGAAGCTATTAAGTATATTGAAGCGGCAAAAACATCGAAGAATGAAAGAATAAAAGATGTAGGGTTAATTAATGAAATAATATTTATGGCTAAGGATGGAAAAGGGAAAGAAGCAATAGAATTATGTAAAGAGAATATTGATAAAAAAGACTTTGAAATCTTGTATATGAACCTTATGTATAACTATGGTAGTGATGAGGAATTTAATGAAGAGTTGGTTATAAGAGTAGAAAAAGTAAAAGAAGAATTAAGTAAAGACACATTAAGAGAAACTAATCCAACGCCATACGATCGCCAAGATCACGATATATTTATATATAAAGATGTAGACCTGTTAAAGTATGTGGATTTTAGATGTTACACAAATTTCCCAGAAAGGGAGGATTGGAGTAATGTAGTAGAAGGTAGATTAACAAAAAATGGAGAAGGGGTGCCCTATCAGAAGATTACGATAGGAACTGCAAATGAGTATACCTATAATAAAAGAGGAAATATATTAGATACGGCGGTAAGTAGATCAGTATATACAAATGGAGATGGGTATTATAGTTATGAGGGTGTAAAGGATGGAAGATATAGTTATGAAGTGTCATTTGATGGATATCTTATAGATAGGGCATATGTATATCCTAAGAATATAGCTAAGGAAGATCAACTAGAAGGAATTAAGGTTGATAAAAATATTGTTAAAGTAGATTTTGGGATATTAGACTATTTTGAAGTAGATGATACTAATACAATAGAAGAAGATAAAGATTGGATTACTATTAATCTACCTGAAATAGCTAGAGCTAAAAGTGTTAGTATATGTTTTTTTGAGGGTGGAAGCATGTGTTCTTTAGATAGTAAAATTGATGAAAAGTTTAACGTTAAAATACCATTAGATAATGGAAGTTTTCTTATGAGAAATTTTTCTGGTAATGAGAAATATAATTCAGAGGGGAATGAATATATAGGTAATATTGAGGAAAAAGAATTAGATATTTCAATGATATTCTATGATGAAAATAATTATATAATAGCAAAGACTACTCTAGATAAGTTAAAATATACAACAAAAGAAAAGCAATTAAATAATGGGGATAAATTAATGCTTGAAGGAAAATATGATGAGGCAGTTAAATGGTATAAGTCTAAAATAGAAGAAGAAGGTGTTAGTAGGAAGTTTTTATATCCTATAATAAAATACTATGGAGATTATACCAGAAGAAATACTGAGGAGTTTAATAAATACTATGATAAACTAAATGAAATAGAGTTAGAAGATATAGAGAAAAATTTCTTAGAGGGATGGGGTAGGTCATAGGGGGATGAATAAGGTTTATGAGATAAATGCTTTAATCAAAGATATAAAAATAAATAAAAATACTGCTTTTGAAAAAATAGTAGAAGAATATAGTAATAGTATTATACGATTATGTTATCTTCAAAGTGGAAATAGAGACGAAAGTGAAGATTTGGCTCAAGATGTTTTTATAAAAATCTATAAAAATATTAATAAATTTAAAGGGGATTCTTCTATATATACTTGGATATATAGAATTACCATAAATGTATGTTTAACCTATCTAAAAAAGAAAAATAAGTATATGTATGAGGAGTTAGATGATAAGTATATAAGTAATACAAACGTGGAAAATGAAGTTGTTAATAATTTTTCTAGGGAAATCTTGCGTAAAAGTTTATTTGAAACTCCACAAAATTATAGGATTCCTCTCTATATGTATTATTTTGAGAACTTGAAGGTTTCAGAGATTGCTGAAATACTTGAGATGAATGAGAACACTGTGAAAACAAGGCTAAGGAGAGGTAAAGATTTTATAAAAAATTATTGTGGAGGTAAGATTGATGAGTAATGAGTTTGATGATTTATTTAAGGATTTTATTGATGATGAGTTTTCAAATGTGAAAGCATCATCTGAATTTAAAAAGGATATTATAACTAATGCTAAAAGAAAGTCTTTAAAAGAGACTATAATTAATGTTTGGAATTATAAAGTTGAGTTAGAAATAAGAACATGTATTGCAGCTATATTATTGATAGTAGCCATTCCAAGTATATATATCTTTGCTAAGGCTGATGAGATAAAAAAGAATGAGATAAAAAAATATGATAGTGTTGAATATAGAATAAAATAGTTAAGAGTAAAGAAGTTAGGTGTTTATTTTTAAGAAATAATTATAAGTGCTAAACTAGTGTTATAATTTAGAATTCACAGAGGAATTCTTCTCTTATCTATTTACTACAAAGGAGTGGCTTAGCCACTTTTATATGATCAATCTTAATAAGAAATATAAGCTTTGATGGAGAAAAATCGCTTTACAATATTTTTGAATTGTGATAGACTATTACAGTAAACCGCTCACGCACAGGTTTTATTATAAAACAAGGATTTGAGCCTTGTACCTATAGTGGCGAGACCGTTATGAGGAGGTGTTTGTTAATGTACGCAGTAGTAAAGACAGGTGGAAAACAATACAGAGTTCAAGAAGGTGACGTTCTTTTCGTAGAAAAGTTAGACGCAGAAGTTGAATCAACAGTTGAATTAACTGAAGTTCTTGCTGTTGGAGGAGAAACTTTAAAGGTTGGAACTCCAGTAGTTGAAGGTGCTAAGGTTGTAGCTAAGGTTTTAGCTCAAGGTAAGGCTAAGAAGATAACTGTTTTCAAGTATAAGAGAAAGAAAGACTACAGAAAGAAAAATGGTCATAGACAACCTTATACTAAGTTAGTTATCGAAAAGATCGAAGCTTAATTCTTATGATAGAAGTAAAAATTAAATCGAAAAATGATAACATACTATCCTTTGATATTAATAATCACGCGTTAATTGGTAGAGATGCCATATTAGCAGGGGATGCTTATGATATGGTATGTAATTCTGTATCAGTATTATCTCAAAGTGTTGTTATAGGTTTAGATGAAGTTTTAAAACTAAATGTAAACTATGAAATAAAGGATGGATTTCTTGCAGTAGATCTTAATGGTTTTACCCAGGAGGAGATAGAGCAAGCACAGGTTTTGTTAAAAACCTTTGAGAAGAGTCTTGAGAGTACAATCTTAGGCTTGGATGAAATGTTTGGAATTAAAAAACGTATAGAATATATTACTTTATTAAAAGAGGAGGTGTAGACAATGCTAATTATGAACCTTCAATTATTTGCCCACAAGAAAGGGGTAGGTAGTTCAAAGAATGGTAGAGACTCTGAGTCAAAGAGACTTGGTGTTAAGTCAGCAGACGGAGAATTCGTTCTAGCTGGAAACATACTTGTTAGACAAAGAGGAACTAAGATCCACCCAGGAAACAACGTTGGAAAGGGTAAGGATGATACTCTATTCGCTAAGATTGACGGAGTTGTTAAATTCGAAAGAATGGGTAAAGATAAGAAAAAAGCAAGTGTTTACCCAGTAAACGTAGAAGAAATAGCTGAATAATTAATCTTTAAATAAAGCACCCTGGCATAGGGTGCTTTTTTAGATAATAGGATATTAAGATTATTTTAATATTTGTTTAATTTATTAAAGAGAAGTTAATGCTATAATAAGGTGAATAGTAAGAAACACTAGATAAAAAAGAGATTTTACAGAAGGATAGGTGATTTTATGTTTATAGATAAGGCTAGGATATTTGTAAGATCAGGTAAGGGTGGAGACGGTTCAGTTTCCTTCAGAAGAGAGAAGTATGTTCCATTAGGTGGACCAGACGGCGGAGATGGAGGAAAGGGCGGTAATATCGTATTTAAAGTAGATACAGGTATGACAACTCTTCTTGATTTTAAATATAGAAAAAAATTCATAGCAGAAGATGGTATCAATGGAGGGACATCTAAGTGTTATGGTAGAGATGGTGAAGATCTTTATATAACAGTGCCAATGGGTACAATTATTAGAGAAGCAGAAACTAATAAGGTAATTGCTGACCTTTCTCATAAGGATGATGTTTTTACATTCTTAAGAGGAGGTAAGGGTGGTAAAGGTAATGCTAAATTCTGTACTCCAACAAGACAGGCACCACATTTTGCTGAGCCAGGAATGCCTGGAGAGGAAATGTTTATTGTTTTAGAACTTAAGTTACTTGCTGATGTTGGTTTATTAGGATTCCCTAATGTAGGTAAGTCAACATTCTTATCAATGACTACAGCAGCTAAACCAAAGATAGCTAACTACCATTTCACAACTTTAAAGCCAAACTTAGGAGTTGTTGCACCAGAAGGAACAGAACCATTTGTAATGGCTGATATTCCAGGTATTATTGAAGGAGCATCAGAAGGTGTTGGTTTAGGATTAGAATTCTTAAGACATATTGAAAGAACAAGACTTTTAATACATGTTGTTGATATATCGGGAATAGAAGGAAGAGATCCTATTGAAGACTTTATAAAGATTAATGAAGAGCTTAAAAACTACTCAGTAAAGCTTTGGGATAGACCACAAATTGTTGTAGCTAACAAGACTGATATGCTTTATGATGAAGAAGTTTATGAAAACTTTAAGAAGAAAGTTAATGAAATGGGATTTGATAAGGTATTTAAAATGTCAGCAGCAACAAGAGAAGGTGTTGATGCAGTAATAAAGGAAGCAGCTAGGATGCTTCAAGATATTCCTGTTACTGAACTTGTAATAGCTGATGAAGAAAGATACATACCAGAAGAAAAGAAATTTACTTATGATATTAGAGTTGAAGAAGGTGAAGAGTACGATACTTACTTCGTATTTGGTAGCTTCGTAGATAGACTATTAAATTCTGTAAATATCCATGATGCTGATTCACTAAGATACTTCCATAAGGTTCTAAAGAACAAGGGAGTTTTAGATAAGCTTAGAGAAATGGGTATCAAAGATGGAGATATGGTAAGTCTTAACGACTTTGAATTTGAGTACTTAATGTAGGAGGAAAATAAATGCTAACTGGAAAACAAAGAGCGTACCTAAGAGGTTTAGCTAACGATATGCAACCAATATTCCAAATTGGGAAAAATGGTGTAGAAGAAGCATTCTTAAAGCAACTTGAAGAATGTTTAGAAAAAAGAGAATTAATAAAAATAAAGATATTAGAAAATAGTGGTTTAGAAACTAGAGAAACTTCAGATTATATTTGTTCAAAAATAAAGGCAGAAGGAATTCAAGCAATTGGAAGCAAAATTGTTTTATACAAACAATCAAAGAAGAATCCAAAGATTGAATTACCTCAACCAAAGAAGAAATAATTATGAAAAAATTGGGTATAATTGGAGGGACATTTGATCCAATACATTTAGCCCATATTTATATAGCTGAAGAAGCTAAGCGAAAATTAAACTTAGATAAAATTATATTTATGCCTGCGGGAAGCCCACCTCATAAAACAAATAAGAGGATTACTGGGGCTTCCCTAAGGTTTAATATGGTTAAAACAGCTATAGAGGGAAAAGAAGGTTTTGAAGTTTCAGATTACGAAATAAAGAAACAGGGAATGAGTTATACTTATGAAACCTTAGAACACTTTAGGGAATCTAATAGAGAGATTTATTTTATAACAGGTGCAGACTGTCTAATGGATTTAGAGAAGTGGAGAGGTGTAGATAAGATATTTGAACTTTGTAAATTTGTAGTGTTTACGCGTCCAGGTTTTAATAACTTGGAACTTATGGAACAAAAGAAAAGAGTAGAGAGTAAATATAAAGGTGAAGTTATTTTTTTAGAAGTATCAGAACGTAATATTTCTTCTACAGATATTAGAAAAAAGATAAGGGATGGAGAAAAGGTAGATAAATTTCTTGATAAAAAAGTCCTAAAGATTATAGAAGAAGAAAATCTATATAGGGAGTGATAATAATGAGCTTAATAGAAGATGCTTACGAATATATAAAAAAGAATCTTAATGATAGTAGATTTATGCATACCCTAGGGGTAGTATCAATTGCAAAAAAATTAGCTAGGATACATGGAGTATCAGAAGAGAAAGCGGAGCTATCAGCTTTATGCCATGATATAGCTAAAAATATGAGAATAGAAGAAATGGAAAAATTAATGCTACAAAATAATGTGGTATTAACTGAAGATGAGAAAAAGAGCCCTCAACTTTGGCATAGTATTCTAGCACCAATAGTTGCAAAGTCAGAATTAAATGTAGATGATGAAGAGATATTAGAAGCTACTAGATGGCATACAACTGGTAAAGAAGATATGACAAAGCTTGAGAAGATAATATATATTTCAGATATGATAGAGCCATCAAGAGTATATCCAGGGGTGGATGAAATACGAGAAGAAACAATTAAAAATTTAGATGGTGGAGTTTTGTTAGGATTAACACATACAATTGAATTTTTACTAAAGCAGGAGGCCCTTATTGATTTAAATACTATAAAAGCAAGAAACTATTTAATAATCAATAGGAAGTAAAAAGGGGGAGTAAAAGTGACTAGGGAGAGAAGGGAACCTGAGTCTATTAGGAGAAAAAAAAGAAGAAGAAGATCGCCAGAAGAAATGGAGCAAATAAGAAAGAGAAAAAGACTAGAGGAAAGAAATACAATTGCTGATAAAGAAATAAGTAGAAAAAAGAAAAGAAGAGTAGCTGAAGATGGGATAGATAGAAGTAAAGGTAAAGAAATGTCTATAGCAAAGAAGGCGTTAGTAATAACTGCTTCAATACTTATTTTTATTATTATGATTGGAGTGATTTCCATAGTTAAATTCTTTGGGGATATAGAAAATAGCAGTACTATTGTAGGGGTTGCACCTGGTAGAAATGAACCTGTGAATATTTTAGTTCTTGGAATGGATATTGGAGATCCTAACCAAGCTGGGAATAAGGATATAAAAAGAACAGATACTATAATGCTTGTAAATTATAACCCTGAAAGTAAGGATGCAAAGATAGTTTCAATACCAAGAGATACTCTTGTAACTGAGAATGGTAAACACTATAAAATAAATGCAGCTTACCAAAGGGGAGGAGACTCTAAGGTAAAACAAGTTGTTGAAGATATGCTTTCAGTTAATATAAATTATATGGTGAAAATTGATTATAAGGCATTTAGAGATTTTATAGACACAATTGGTGGAGTAAACATAGATATTGAGCGTGATATGATTTATGATGATGATGCACAGGACCTACATATTAATCTTAAGAAGGGTCCAAATCAGCATTTAGATGGTAAGAAAGCGGAAGAGTTCTTTAGATGGAGAAAGAATAACGATGGTAGTGGATTTGCCAACGGAGATTTAGATAGAATTGAAAATCAACATAAATTCATTCAGAAGGTAGTAGATAAATGCACAAGTCCAACTATAGTATTTAAAATACCAAAGATATTAAAAACTATATCAAGTAATATGGATAGTAATATGCCAGCATCAAAGATGGTATCTTATGGATTAAAATTCATGAATCTAGCAAATGATGGATTACAAATGGAAACAATTCAAGGAGATAATAAAACCATAGGTGGTGAATCCTATGTTGTATTTAACAAAAAGGCCAATAGCCAGCTTCTATCTGGATTACATTCTTCAAGTAATACAAAAACATCTATAAGGAAGGAGAATGTTAAAGTATTACTACTTAATGGTACGAGAATTAATGGATTAGCATCACAAGTTAAAGGGGATTTAGAAGCCGCAGGCTGGACTAGGGTAGATACAGGCAATGGAGATCCTACTGATAAGAGTATAATTAAGGCTAATGATGATGAAATTAGGAAACTTGTAAATGCAGATATTCAGAAAATAAAAAAGAGTGATAAAAAACCTGAGGATGAAAAATATGCAGCCTATGATGTAGTTATTGTAATAGGTAATGATTATAAGAAGCTAGGAGAATAATAGAATGAGTACTTTAGAAAAAAAAGTTGAAGGTAAATATGAAGGGGCATCTATAAGAGAGTTCTTAAAGGAAGAATTAGAATTATCAACAAGGTTAATTAGAGGGGCTGCATTAGAGCAAAGAATCTTGGTTAATAATGATCCTGTTAGAATGAGACATAGGCTTCATGAAGGTGATGAGGTTATAGTGAAGCTACAAAGAAAAGAGAGCCAAAATATTATTCCTGAAAAGATAGATATTAATATTGTTTATGAAGATTCAGATATATTAGTTTTAAATAAACAACCATATTTAGTGGTTCATCCTACTAGAAGCTATCCAACAGGTACTTTGGCAAATGGAGTATTATATTATTTTCAAGAGAGCAATCAGGACTGTATTGTAAGACTAGTAAGCAGACTAGATATGAATACTTCAGGGTTGATAATTATTGCAAAAAACCAGTTTGCTCATATGGCTCTTTCAAAAGAAATGAAGGATAATAATCTAGAAAAAAGATATCTTGCTATTGTTCATGGACACTTGAAGGAGAAAGAAGGAACTATTGATGCTCCTATCTACAGACCTGAGGGTGATGAACATGGAATACAGAGAATAATTGATGAGAGAGGTCAAAGAAGTATAACTCATTATAAGGTGGTTGAAAGTTTCGAAGGTGGAGATTTAGTAGAGTGTTTACTAGAAACAGGAAGAACACATCAAATTAGAGTTCATCTAAAGTATTTAGGACATCCTATCTATGGTGATTCTTTATATGGATATGAGGAAGAGGATTTAATTCCAAGGCAAGCATTGCATGCTTATGGATTAGATTTTAAATCTCCTAGGACTAAGGAGGTATTATCATTAAGAGCTGATTTACCAGATGATATGAAAGAATTGATTAAAAAGATATCTAAATAAATATAAAAAACACTTTGGTTTTGTCCAAAGTGTTTTTTATGGTTTCTTTAATTTATAATTATTATTAGGATTGCCTGCTTTTTGCAACTTTTGTTGGAATTTTCTTCGTCTTCTTTTTTTACGATTGTGAGATCTTATATACAGAATAAAAAGTAGAAATAAGAAAATAAAAATTCCTATATTAGTTTTATTATCTTCAAAGAAACTATTAATAGCAAGTGTGCTAGTATATTCACGAGTTATCCCGCTTGCTAAGTTTATTGAATCAACTTCTTTTCCATCAATTAAAACTTTAGCTGTTGTGAGTATATCCCCTCTATTAAAAGCCTTTGTAGCTAGGTTAGTTGGTGTCTCATATTCTAATGAAACATTTAGCTTTGAGTTATCACCAATCTTTGTGGTGTAATAAATATCTTTAGCTGCAAGAAGAGGTACTGTTAGTTCTTCGTTTACCTTGAAGGAGCCTACTTCCTCACCTTCAGAATATATTTTTGTTCTTGCAAAGTTTTCGAATCCATAATCAAATATCTTAGCAACATCAGAGTAAACTTGAGATATTCCTTCACCTTTTAAGAATGAGGCTATAAGAGTATGTCCATTCTTCTCTGCTGATATAACATTTGTAAATTTAGCTGCAACTGTATAACCTTTTTTTGATGCTACCGCAAAAGGATAGTAGTAGCTTGAGTTAGGTAATAATATGTAATTATGATTGTTTACATGTCTTATAGATCCATCTAGATTACTTGGCGGTAATTCTAACGCAGATATTTTTGAAATCTCAACAAAATCCTTATTTTTAACTGCTTCTTTCATAAATAAAGCTAAGTCTTTTGGGGTTGTTACATGATTTTTATCAGGTAATCCACTAGGGTTAGTAAAATTAGAATTTACAGCTCCAATTTCTCTTGCTCGTTCATTCATTAACTTTGAAAATTCCTCAATAGACCCAGAAACATGTTCAGCTAGAGCTTCAGCACAGTCATTACCTGATTCTAGAAGTAAACCAGCTAGTAATTCTCGTACTGTATATATTTCACCTTCTTTAAGACCAATTGATGTTCCATCAGCAAAGGGAGGATTTTTACCAACCGTTACCTTATCATCTAATTTAGTATGTTCTAATACTATTTGTGCAGTAATTATTTTTGTAGTGGAAGCTGGGAAGTATTGTGTATCTCCATTTTTAGAATAGAGAACTTCACCGCTAGAGCCATCCATAAGAACAACACCTTCAGAATTTAAACTAGGAGGGCTTGAAGCGGCATTAGCATTAAGGCCATCCATAGTTGAAGTTAAAAAAGTAAATATAAAAATAAAAGAAAATAATCTATTTAAAAGTCTATAATTTTTCATATGAACCTCTCATATTACATAGTTTGACAAATATATTCTAACAAATAATTTAAGAGAATTCCACTATTAATATAAAAATAATAAAATTTGTGGTTATATTTATATAAATTGTAAATAATATAGAAGTACCATTAACGAAAAGAGGGATTATGTGAAGAAGAATTATAAAACTATAGGAATAATAGCATTACTAGTTATAGTAGGAGTATTTTTATTGATATCATATATAAAAGGTGGAAGTAAAGAATTAAAAAAGAATAATAATGAAAGTATATTTGTAGAAGATGAGAGTAATCCAGATGAAAAAACTATACCATTAAAAAGTAAAGAGATTGTAGTAGAAATAAAAGGCGAGATCAATAAACCTAATATATATTGGCTAGATGAGGAGAGTATTATAGAAGATTTAATAAAGAAGGCAGGAGGAATAACTGATTTAGCAGATGTTAGGAAAATTAATAGAGCAGAAAAACTTAAAAATCATCAGTCAATTATAATACCAAATAAAGATGAGGCACAATCTGTTACTGCATCATCTACAGTGACTTCGGGAATAAATACAGGGGGGATAGTTAATATAAATACAGCAAGTGAAAGTGACCTAGATGCATTACCAGGAATAGGACCAGCAAGGGCAAGGGATATAATAAAGTATAGGGAGGATAAAGGTGGATTTAAAACTATTGAAGATTTAAAAAACATCAAAGGCATAGGAGAGAAGTCATTCGAAGATTTAAAAGATAAGGTAACAGTATAGCGTATTTTAGTTTTAAAATAGTAATTTTAATGATATAATTAATCTTTGTTAGGGGAATATTTAGATGCTTATATATACGAAAGCTTAGGGAGGGTTAATATGTCAAAGAAGATAGTTGCTATTATAATATGTGCTATTGTTTCATTATCAATAGTTGGATGTGGAAAAAAGGATGAGAAAGCTGATAATACTAGCAAAGCTAAGACTGCTACAGAGGAGCAATATGATAAGCTTGAAGGGGAATGGGCTAAGGATACAACTTTAGATGATTTAAAGACAAAATATAATGATCTTTTAAAGAGTGTTGAAGAAAAGACAAAAGGATATGGATTAGAGTATACAAAGGATGAAACAGTTAAGGAAGAGAATTCTGAAACTGTAAATCATAATAATATTTATTTAGATAATAAAAATGCAGAAAAGAACCGTCTTGAAAGTTTATACTTTGGTATGAAAATTTTTGGAGAAAAGTTATCAACTGGTCAAATAACCATGAAACTTTCTTTAAATTTTGATGGCGAAGATGCCTTAAAGACAGGAAAATTTGATTTCGGTGAAACTTCGCTGGCATCATATTCAGCATTATTAACTAATGAAAAAGATAGAGATTATAAAGAAATAAATAGCAAAATAATTGATATCTTAAATAGTGAAAGTGGCGAAGGGGTAATAAAAAGTAGCATTAACGGACTTTACGAAGAATTTACTGTTCATAAGGATTACATAGTCTATAAACTGGAAACAAAAGTATTTGATTTTATTAAACCAGTTGAAGAAACTAAATAGTAGGCTATGAAGGAGGAGAAGGTTTGAAAAAAAGGTTATTTGCAAGTTTATTAGATGAGATGTTCGTATTTATTGCTTCAGCATTAGGGTTATTAATACTAGAATTAATATTAAGACTTTTCGGATTTACAATGGTAACAACAGAAGTATTCTTATTAATCATATTCTTTGTAGCTAATGTATTATACTATCCTATAATTGAAGGAAGCAAATATAACACAACTTTTGGGAAGAGAATAATGAAATTAGATGACATGGAAGATGAAGTTATTGATGAAGAAATGGTACATGTTCCTGAAGAAGCTGTAGACTCAATAGAGGAAGTTTCAGAAAATGAAGTAGAAGATGTTTTAGAAGTTGAAACAAAAGAAGAAGCATAGGAGTTAATTAATGAGAAAAGGTAGCGAAATACTAGTTAAAATAGAAAAAACAGAATTTCCTTCAATGGGTATAGCAAAAGAGGGAGATAGAAAAATATATGTAAAAAATACTTTTCCAGGTCAAGTTATAAAAGGTAGAGTTAAAAAGAAAAAGGCTGATTATGCTGAGGTTAAGCCTTTAGAAGTTGTTGAAAGAGCAGAATATGAAATAGATGCTAAGTGTCCTCATTTTGGTGTTTGTGGAGGTTGCTCATCACAAACTTTATCTTATGAAAAACAACTTGAAATTCTAGGAGAAGAAGTAAAGGATCTTTTTGTTAATGCCAATGTTACAACTGGAGAATATGAAGGGGTAACAGGAAGTCAGGAGCAATGGGAATATAGAAATAAGATGGAATTCACCTTTGGAGATATGGAAAAGGGTGGAGAATTAACTGTTGGAATGCATATGAAGAACAAATCCTTCGGTATAATCTGCGTTGATCAATGTAAAATTGTTGATGAAGACTTCAGAAAGGTTATTACTTTAACTGTAGAGTATTTCAGGAAACAAGATTTACCTTACTATAGAGTAATGAAAAGAGAAGGATATCTAAGACATTTAGTTATTAGAAAAGCACAAAATACTGGGGAGTTAATGGTTAATTTAGTAACTACAACTCAAATAGATTTTGACTTAACTGAATATACTGAAATCCTAAAAAATGCAGAATACAATGGCAAATTAGTTTCTATATTACACACAGAAAATGATTCATTATCAGATGCAGTTATACCAGAAAAGGTTAATGTATTATATGGAATAGATCATATTCAAGAAAATTTACTTGGTTTAAAGTTTAATATATCTCCATTCTCATTCTTCCAAACAAATACTAAGGGAGCTGAAAGTCTTTATAGTATTGTTAGGGAGTACATGGGGAATTCTGATAATAAAGTAGTATTCGACCTTTATTGTGGAACAGGAACCATAGGACAAATAGTAGCACCTAATGCTAAGAAAGTTGTTGGAATTGAGCTCATAGAAGAAGCTGTAGAAGCAGCTAAGGAAAATGCTAAGCTTAATGGATTAGATAACTGTGAATTTATAGCCGGTGATGTTGCTGTAACAATCCAAAATGTTAAGGTTAAGCCTGATATAATAATTCTTGATCCACCTAGAAGTGGAGTTCATCCTAAGGCTTTAGAATATGTTATAAAGTTTAAGGCTAAGGAAATAATATATGTTTCATGTAATCCTAAGACATTAGTTAATGACTTACGAATTTTAATTAATGCAGGATACAAGGTGGTTAAGACTAGGGTTAAAGATATGTTCCCTAATACACCTCATGCTGAAACAGTAGTTAAGCTAGTTAAGTAATAGAGCCATTTATAATAACTTATAGTGAGTTAAATTATTATATTTCCACCCATTTGCCACCGTAAAGGTTGGGTGGGTGGAAATTTTAATATCCTTTTAAAGCTTTTTCGAAGATATCAACAGTATCATTTCTCATTTTCTGGGTAATATGTGCATAAGTATCCATTGTTGTTGATAATTTTGAATGTCCTAATCTATTCTGAACATCTTTTATATTAGCTCCATATTCAATTAACATTGTTGCATGAGTATGTCTAAGGCTGTGAAAGTTATAATTTATCTTAAGATCATAATTAACAACTCTAGATAAATATTTTAATGATTCAGTTGTAATTTGTTCACCATTTTCTTTAGTACAGATAAATTTACTGTTACTATAGTAAGGCCCATATTTAAATTTCATTTCTTTTTGATATAAGGAATGTGATTTTAATTAATTTTTTCTCCCCATATTTCTTTTAATAAATCAATTATATTACCATTTATAATGGGATCATCAACATCTGAAGATAAGGTATCAAATAATGATGCTAATTGAGGTAAGATAGAACTATCTAAAAGTTCATTAATTTTATAGTTTGTTATATTTCTTTCAAATAGACTAAAAATAGTATTTAGTGAACACTCATGATGAGTGTAGTGAGAACTTTTCCTAAAATAGTATGTAGATTCATTTATCGTATAGCTAAGAAGACTAGCTTTAGAAATATTATCGTTATCCCCATCAGTACTATATTTAAGTAATTGTTGAGAAATTTTATTAAAATTATGTTCTAAGAATTCATCATTTAGTTCATATCCGCTTAAAATCAAATTTTTTTCTCTTTTATAGTCAATAACCATAAATAGTGTAGGCGTTATTATTGCTAGTAGTAGTATAATTATAAAATTTTTTTTTGACAAAGTTAACAACCTCCTTTTATATTAACTAATATCATTAAAATATATATTTGGCAAGTTTTTCATGTACATATTACAACAAAAAAGGTAAAATAAACAAAATGGTAAAATCAAGGGAGATAAAATTATGATAACCAAAAAAAATTCCTAAAATAATTTCATTAACACTATGTATTTGTTTTTTTGTACCACTATGCCAAGTGCTAAAGTTATTTTACCAAAAGAATATAGTAATTCTTATTTAGCATTAGATGTTTTGGAAAATGGAAATTTCAAAGAGAATGAAAAAGTAGAATATGAAAAAATTATTGAGGAATTTATAAATTTAGAAGATAGTTATTCATATAAAATTAATAAAACAACAGGTGAGGTTACACATATTAATTATGATTCATCTGGCAAAATAATTGGTGAATATACGACAAATTTTCATGATAGCTTAAAAAATTTACTAAGAGTTATAAAGATGCTCCATATGATGTAATCAACTTTTATGCACTAGAGAATGATACAATTACACAAGGGAAATTCTATAGTTAATAAGCTAGGTATAGGTATGGCAGTGGCTGTTGTATCACTTTTCTATGGAGGTGCTGTTACAGAAACAGCATTAGGTAAATTTTTAGCATCATTTGGAATAGCGCTACCTTCGTTAGGAGAATTACTTATGAATATAAATAGTTATTTTAAATCAAGAGATGCCTCAAATGAAGGATTTAGAATGGCTACACTTGGTTGGTATCAAATTAAAGGGAAATAATATTGCTATGAAGGTGGAGGTCTTGTAAAAAATGCATGGAGAAAAGTAGATAAATATTGGTATTATTTGCAATCAGATGGGTCAATGGCAACAGGGTGGTTAGGAATAAATGGTAAGTGGTATTACTTCTGGAGTGGCGGAAATATGGCAACCAATACAGTAAGTGATGGTTGGAGAATAGATGGCAATGGAGTTGGAACAAAGATATAAAGAGCATAAACTATAAAAAATACAATCTTAAGATTGTATGATTAAAATTAAAGGAAATGAATAACTAAAGAGTATCTTAATATTAAGATACTCTTTTAAATTTTTTTAAATGAAAAAATTGGGAAGGATATAGTTCTTATTTTAGTCTTTTTTACTATAAATGAGTGTCAAAGCTTTAAAGATATGATACTACTGTAGTAAAACATATTATATGTTATGAGGTTGATATCATAACTAATAGCAAAAAGCTATATAACAAAATGGATGAGATATATGGATATGTAAGAGTATTTACATGTGTATTTTAAAAGCACATATAATTTAAGAAGGATTTTTTGAATCGAATAAAAATTACTAAAAATAATACAAAACAAGGTATAGAGTTTTTATATAAAAATCTATATTTTTCATATGTAACTAACAGGTAACTAACAAAAGTCTAACGAATATAGTAAATTAAATGTATTACAATTCTTAAATAGAGAGCTTAACATTAGGGTGGAAAAAGAAAAGATTCCACCTATTTGCCACCGATGTAGGCATTTGAATATATTTTTATATAGCTTAATTTATATTTTACTTTCAGTAATGGGAATAGAAATTTGAAACAAAAAATATCAAAATATACTATAATATTTTGATATTTTTAAGTATTTTATAAAACACCTCATGCTGAAACAACAGTTAAATTAGTTAAGTAATAGAACGATTTATAATGACTTATAGTAAGTTAAATTATTAAAAATCTACCTATTTGCCACTGAAAATGATGGTAGGGTGAATTTTTTATATAATTACATAATTCATTTGTTATAGATGAGTATAAAGTGTTATTTGAGTGAAATATAAAATAATGTGGTTGTTAGATGTGTGAAAACTATCTTATTTGTACATTTGTTTATAGTAATAGTATGAATAGATAGAAGATGGTAAAGGCCACATTACAACTACAGGAAACATATAGTTATCGAATAAAATATAAATTGATATCAGTGATAAAAAAGCGACTAAATCATAAGTAAGAGTCTTAAATCTATACTTATGAGTTAGCAATTTATACTTTGCTATTGAATAGTAAATTCCTATTGAAAATAATAGTAAGCATAATAGAATAGGTTGTTTAATATTGATAGAATTTTTGAAAAAAATAAGTATAAATATTGGGCTATATATATAAATAGAACTTTTAATAGATATATTTATTAATTTTATAATATTATTATCTGAGGCAATCATAATACGCACCACCTTTCATAGAAAATAATGTAAATAATTACATAATACCATGATACCATATCTATGTAATTGTAAAAAGAATAATATGAGGTTATTAAGTTTTACAAGAAAAGTTGACTACGCAACTAAAGTTAAGTATAATAGTTTACAATGAAACTATTATTATAAAAGTTAAAAGGGGATATATAATGGATTGTAATTATGATACCGTAGGGAAATGGATATCAGTACTATATAGACAATTTCAAATTTATATTAATAATGAACTAAAGATTTATAAACTAAACTCCTCGCAATATATATTTTTAGTAAATCTCTACAATAAAGATGGAGTGAATCAAGAAGAATTAGCGTCTACTTTACTTATTGATAAAGGTGCAGCAGCAAGAGCTATTAAGCAGCTTGAGGATAATGGGTATATAATTAGGAATGTAAATCCAGAGGATAAAAGAGCTTATAAAATATATGTTACTGAAAAAGCATTAAGTATAAAGTCAGAAATTATGAGAATTTTAGATGATTGGAATAAAATGATATCTTCAGATATGAATAAAGAAGAGACGGCAATATTAATAAAGTCATTAAAAGATATGTCTTCAAAGGTTTTAACGAGTAATAATAAAAAGTAGAACAGAGATATCAAGTAATCTAATTTAAAATGGTATTTGGTATATAGAATAAAAGATGAAATGAGAGTGTACAAATGAATGAATTTTTAAAAATTGTAAGAGAAAGAAGATCAGCTAATAAATTTATAGAAAATATTAAGATACCTAGAGAGGATTTTAATGATATATTCAGAGAACTATCATTAGCTCCTTCAGCATTTAATTTACAGCATGCTAAATATTATGTTGCAGAAGATAGGTCATTAATAGATCAAATTTATGAGTATTCTTCAAAGCAATATAAAATAAAAACATCATCAGCAACAATTATAGTTACTGGTGATAAAAAGGCTTATTTATCAGCAAGTAAAATATATGAAGGATCAATGATGTTAGGTATGATTGATAAAACTGAATATGAAATTATGATTGATAGTATTAAGCATATATATGAAGATTCAGGAGAAGAGTTTCAACATGATGAAGCAATAAGAAATGGATCTTTATCAGCAATGTTATTTATGCTATTAGCTAAGGATAAAGGATGGGATACATGTCCAATGATATCCTTTGATAAAGAAAAAATTTGTGAATTATTTAATATTCCAGATAATGAAGAGCCAGTTCTTATGATTACTATGGGGAAAATGGACAAAAGTAGTAATAAGATAAGAGGGTATAGAAAACCTGCTGCTGAGTTTGTAAAATTCTATTAATTAGAGCCTAGATAAATAAATAATGCTATTGTACTAAAAAAGTGGTATAATAGATATGAGAGACACTCGTTGTATATGTATGGGTTTGTTACTTACATATGAAGAGTGTCTTTTTCTGTTTTATTTTTTGTGGAGAAATAAAGATAAGAAATTATTTTATGATAGAGTTAGATAAGGACATTGAGTTTTTATGATGACCCTTAAAGAGGAGAATATATAATATATGAAATTTCAAGATTTAAATATAGTTGAACCAATACTAAAGGCTTTAAATGAGGCTGGATATACAAATCCTACACCAATACAGGAACAATCAATTCCATCATTATTAATGGGAAAGGATTTTTTAGGATGTGCACAAACTGGTACAGGAAAGACAGCAGCTTTTGCTATTCCAGTATTACAAAATATCCAGGAGAATAAAGGTAAAGAAAATGGACAAAGATTAATAAAAGCATTAATATTAGCGCCTACTAGGGAGCTTGCCATTCAGATAGAAGAGAATTTTACTATGTATGGAAAGTATATGGATATAAAGAATACAGTAATATTTGGTGGGGTATCTCAGAAACCTCAAGTTAAGGTATTAAGATCTGGAGTTGATATACTAATTGCTACCCCAGGTAGATTACTTGATTTAATAGATCAAAAGTATATTGATTTAAGAAATGTAGAACATTTTGTATTAGATGAAGCTGACCGTATGTTTGATATGGGTATGTCTCGTGATGTTAAGAAGGTAGTAGCTAAATTACCGAAGGTTAGACAAAATCTTTTATTCTCAGCTACTATGCCATCAGAGGTAATGAACTTAGTAAATGCAATACTAAAGAATCCAGTAAGAGTTGAGGTAGCACCAGTTTCATCTACTATAGATACGATTACTCAAGGAGTATATTTTGTTAATAAGAAGGAAAAGAAATCCTTACTTGTTCATTTTCTTAAAGATGAGTCAATTAAATCTCTTTTAGTATTTTCAAGAACAAAGCATGGAGCAAATAATATTGTTAAAGATCTTACTAAGGTAGGAATAGAATCACAAGCAATACATGGTAATAAGTCACAAAATGCAAGACAACTTGCCTTAAGTAATTTTAAAGAAGGTAAGATTAGAGTTTTAGTAGCAACTGATATAGCTGCAAGAGGGATTGATGTAGATGAATTATCTCATGTAATTAATTATGATTTACCTGATGTTCCAGAAACTTATGTACATAGAATAGGTCGTACAGGAAGAGCTGGGCATAGTGGAGTTGCAATAACATTCTGTGACAATGAGGAAAAGAATGAATTAAAAGCTATTGAAAAGGTAATCGGAAAGAACATACCTGTAATGGAGCCAGTTGAGTTTGAGAGAATTATTATTACTAACGAACCAATTGAAAAAAAAGAAGTTAAGAAAAAGGTGGATTCAAGAAAACCAAAAAGAAATTGGTATGCTGATAAAAAGAGAAAGCAAGGGTATAGTCAAAAAAGAAAATCACAATAGTGAAAATAAGAAGCTCTCCATATGTAAGTGGGATTAATTTGCATATGGAGAGTTTTTATAGTCCTGGATTAATATTATTTTATATGGTACCATGTATATCTTTATAGTGTTGTTATATATATTAAATATGCATATATAAATCACATAACATAATATAGATAAAATAATACCATAAAAACTTAAAAATAAAGAAATAATATGTGAAAAATTTATCTAATAATGTAGTATAGATTTTATTAATAAGGTATAATAGAAAAGGTTTTTTGAAAAAATAAGCATAGATAAAGTAGGGGGTGATGGGTATTAGTTATGTAGAGTTTCAGGGTGTTGCTAAAACATATAAAGGTAGTGAAAGAGAGGTAATTAAAGATTTCACTCTTTCTATAGAAAAGGGCGAGTTTATAGTAATAGTAGGACCTAGCGGTAGTGGTAAATCAACATTACTTGAGTTAATTTGTGGCTTTGAAGATTTAACAAATGGGACGATAAAAATTGATGAGAATGTAATTAATGAAGTAGAACCTAAAAATAGAGATGTCGCAATGGTTTTTCAAAATTATGCATTATTTCCACATTTGACTGTTAAAGAAAATATAGAATTTGGGATGAAGCTTAGAAAAGTAGGTAAACTTGAGAGGGCTAATAAAGTTAAGTGGGCAGCAGAGATATTACAATTAGATGAGGTATTAGATGTAAAACCTAAAAAGCTATCTGGCGGGCAACGTCAAAGGGTAGCATTAGCAAGAGCTATGGTAAGAGAACCTAAACTTTTCTTAATGGATGAACCATTATCAAACTTAGATTCAAAATTAAGATATTCAACCTGCAATGAAATAACTAGATTACATAGAGAAATTAATGGAACAACTATATATGTAACTCATGATCAAGTAGAGGCACTAACAATGGCAGATAGAATTGTTGTTTTAAATGATGGAGAGATACAACAAGTAGACAGTCCAAGGGAAATATATAAAAATCCTAAAAATATATTTGTTGCTAGTTTTATAGGGAAACCACAAATAAATTTATTTGAAGCTGTAAGAAAGGGAAATAAGCTTAAAGTAGCTAATTCTATGAACTTTAATATAGAGGAAGATTTATTAGATATTGAAGAAAATAAGCAATATATATTAGGGGTAAGATCAGAGCATATTAATATTGTTGAATCCAGTGAAGCTTCTATGAGGGCAAAGATAGAAAGAATAGAGTATCTTGGTGGAGAGGTAGTAATATATCTTAGTAATGAAGATCAGAAATTTACAATGAAAACTTATGAAATAAAAGATTTTACCTTAGGGCAACATATAGATATTAGTTTTAAACTTAGTAATGCAAATATTTTTGATAAAAGGACAAAAGAAAATATAAGGAGGAATATATAGTGAAAAAGTTAAAAGTGGTTAGCTTGTTAATGGCATTAGCCTTAACCCTTACTGGTTGTGGAACTAGTAAGAAGGAGGCAGAGGGTAAAATTGGGGGTACTATTACAGTAGTAACTGACAGACCTGATGCAACTGAATTATATGAAAAAATAGAAAAGGACTTTATTACAAAGTATCCAGAGGTTGAAGATATTGTTTGGGAATCATCTTCAGATTACGATACATATATAACAACTCGTATGAACACAAAGGATTATGGTGATGTCTTATTTGTACCTTTTAGTATGAATGGTACACCTAGTGAATACGAAAATTATTTTGAATCCCTTGGGACAGTAGAAGAACTTGAAAAGAAGTATATTGATGTAACTGAGGCTGACTACAACTCAAATGTATATGGATTACCAGCTGTAATTAACTCATTAGGGATTGTATATAATGAAGAGGTTTTAAATAAGGCTGGAATAACTGAAATGCCTACGTCAACAGAAGAATTTATAGCAGCTTGTGAAAAGATAAAAGCAAATACAGATGCAGTACCATTCTTTACAAATTATAAGAGAACTGCAGTATGGGGTGGAGCACTTACATCTTATGGTGGAGAGCAGTATAGATCAGAAATGCTAAAAGCAGGAACTGCCTTTAAAGAAGGTCAACCAATACGTGAAGTTATGGATTTATTTTATGAGTTAGCTTCAAGAGGTCTTATTGAAGAGGATCCAATTACAGCAGATCAAGCTAAGGGATATCAAATGGTAGCCGATGGGAAGGTAGCAATGATAATGAGAGGTTCTCAAGATGTACCTACAATACAAAAACTGAATACAGCAAATAAAATAAAGATTACACCTTTCCCAGTTAAGTTTGAAGGGAAAACAAGTATTCCTTTTGGAACCCCTACAGTTGTTGGAATAAATAAAAATAGTGAAAATAAAGCTACTGCAAGAGCTTTCTTAGACTTCTTTATATCTTCAGCAAGTGGATATGCTAAGGATTTAGATGGAATGTCACCAAGTAAAGAAGATTTAAATGAAGAAGAAAAGAAGATTTTTGAAGAAAGTAATATAGTATTAACAGCTCCAACAGAAACACCAGAAACAGAAGAACTATACAATAAGATTGCTAATGAAGTTGGAGTTGCTAGAATAGGAGATGTATTACAAAAGGTTATTAATATAGGTTTATATCCAAATCAAAATGAAAGTTATGAAGATTATATAAATAAACTAGAGTCAGATTGGGCTAAAGCAGTAAAAAATAATGAATAATAACAATTTCAGAAAAAAAGAAAGACAAATAATTTTTCTCTTTCTTTTTTTTCCTTTATCTTTATTATTTATATTTGGATTTTTACCTATATTTGACCTAGTAGGTTATAGTTTTACTTCATGGAATGGACTATCATCAACAAAAGAATTTGTAGGTTTTGATAATTATATTAAGATTTTAACTGATCCCAAGTATTTTGAGGTATTTTTAAATAGTGCTTATTACTTTATCTCAGGTATATTGCAGATAATAATAGCATTATATTTTGCAATATTATTATCTTTTAAGGTTAAATTAAAGGGATTCTTTAAAGCAACCTTTGTATTTCCAATATTAATAAGTGGAGTAGCTATTTCTATGATGTTCCGCGTATTCTTTGCACCTGATGGAACCTTTAACTATATATTAAATTCTCTTGGATTAGGGGAGTATATTAATTATTGGCTTGGGGATCCAAGGTTTGTTAATTATACATTAGCAAGTATATCTTTATGGAGACATACAGGAACAAGTTTTATAATATATTTTGGTGCTATCCAATCAATCCCACAGGAGTATTTAAAGATAGCAGAAATAGAAGGAGCAACAATGATGCAAAAGGTTCGGTATGTAATATTACCTAATATTCATACAGTGCTAAAGATAAACTTTGTCCTTTTAGTAATTGGAGCAATTTCAGTATTTGAAATACCAATGATAATGACAAATGGTTCTAATGGAACCACTACATTCTTGCTACAGACTATGAAAACAGCCTTCGATAAGAAAATGATTGGACTTGCTTCTAGTATGGCTGTTGTAATAACTGTGGTAATAGTAGTGATGACATATATTCAAAAGAAAGTGTATAGGAATGATAATGATGAGTATTAAGAAGATAGGATTAAATGTTCTTAAATATAGTAGCTTAATATTATGGACAATGATTATACTATTTCCATTGATAACTATATTTTTTGGATCATTTAAAACAGATAGTGAATTTATTAATACAGCAGGAATAGTTCCACCTACAAGCTTTTTAAATTTTGATAATTATAAAACAGCTTTTATTGATGGTAAGATGATGGTCGGCTTTACTAACACCTTTATATTAATTTTATTTGGAGTTGGAGGAAGTGTAATTATAGGATCTATGGTTGCCTTTGCAATTAGTAGATTTGATTTTAAATTTAAAAAAATAGTATTATTTATGTACTTATTTGTGTCTATGGTTCCTATGGAGATATCTCAGGTGGCAACCTTTAAGATTATTGATGCTATGGGGATTTATAATACTAGATTAGCAGCAATAGTTCTTTATCTTGGAGCAGATGTACTGATGGTTTATATTTATCTACAAATGTTTGAAAGAATACCTATAGAATTAGATAAAGCGGCAATGCTTGAAGGCGCAAGCTATTTTCAAGTATATAGAAAAGTTATATTCCCTTTATTAAAGCCTGCTACTGCAACTATATGTATGATAAAAACTATAGCAATATATAATGATTTTTATATTCCATTTTTATATATGCCAGGGGAGAAGTTAAATACTGTATCAACAACATTATTTAAATTTATTGGGCCTGAGTTAGCAGAATGGCATATAATAAGTGCAGCAATCGTAATTAGTATGATTCCAATGTTGTTATTTTTTATTTGTCTACAGAAATATATATACACTGGAATTACAGCAGGGAGTATTAAATAATGGAAAGAAGTAATTTTTTTAGAAGAGCTTATACTGTTATGGAAGTAAGAACTGGATTTGCAACTGGGTTACCTGTTTTGAGTGGAGGATTATTTGGAGCTTATTTAGCTGGTGGTTTAAAAATAATACCATTAATTCTTATGTTTATTACAGGTTTTAGTTTAAATATAGTAGCTAATGTAGCAAATGAGATAAGAGCTTACTTGAAAAATGAAGAAAATGAAGAAACTTTTACTGGTCACTTAGGAAGTGAAGGATTAGTTAGAGGTGAAGCTAGATTAATAGATGCTATAATTGTTATCCTATTTTTCCTTGGACTAAGTGGAGTTTGTGGTTTATCAATTGTAGTAATAACAAGGAATATAAATATATTAATAATAGGTATAGTCAGTGTAGTAGCAGCAGTTGGTTATTCACTAGGACCTAAGCCTTATATTATTTATCCAGTTGGAGAGTTAATATCAGGAATATTTGTAGGTGCAATAAGTTGTTTTGTATCAGCATATATACAAACAGGTTACAATAGCTATTCAATACTTTTATATTCATTAGTTGCAATGATAATGACTGTGTTTTTAATGTCTACAAATAACACATCAGATTATGAGAAGGATAAGGGAGTACGTGTAACTCTTCCACATGTTATTGGCTTTAGAAATTCAATTAAATTAATAATACCAGAAGGAATATTAATGATAGTAGCATGGATTAGTTTATTCATTATTGGAAGTATTACGGTTTTAATGTTTATATCGGGAGTAGTGATATTTTATTATTATGGATATATTCGTTGGTATAAAGACTACTATAAGATACAAGAAGTATATCCAGAGATGGGGAGAGAGTGGGGACCAAGACCACTATTATTAATAAATAGTTTCCATTCAATTTTAAGTTTAGAATTTTTAATTATGTTAATTATGAAGTAAGGAGAAAATTATGAGTGCTATAAATTTAAGCTTAATAAGAAAGAATCCTCTTACAGTACCAGTGTTAATAGCTGATAAGAAGGGATTATTTAAGAAACATAATGTAGAGGTTAATTTACATATTACTGAGGATTTTACATTTAATAAGAATCAGGACTTTTACGATGGAGAAGTAGATGGAATGGTAGGGGATGTAACATTCTTTTTCTATATGCTAGAGAGAGGAAAAAAAGCAGTTATAACATCTAATCTAACACGTACAATAAATCTTGTAGGAGGTAAAAATCTTCCGGAAGATTTAAATGGAATAAAGGTAGGAGTAAATAGGGCAGGGTTATTTAGGTTATATTTAGAAAATGATTTGAAGGACATAGTTCCTAATGCAAAGATTCAGTGGATTAACAATACATATGATAGAATTAAAGCTCTTGAGGATGGAGAAATTGATGCTTTAGTTGCAATAGAACCTTTTGTTACAGATGTTATTGAAAAGGGTGGAAAGGTAATATGGAACTCAAGAAATAGTGATAAAAACTTAGTAATGTGGGCTTTTGATGAAAACTTCTACTTAAATAATAAGGAGACTATAAAGGATTTCCATAATGCAGTAGAAGAAGCAATAGAGCTATTTAATGGTTTATCACCAGAGGGGAAAGTGAATATTTGTATTGAGTCTGCAGGATATTCAGAGGAATCAGCAATGAGGTTAAGAGAATTTAATTTTGAGAAGCAAGATAACTTTAGAATTGAAGATTTTAATTTATGTCAAGAATGGATGTATAGAGAGAAAGAAATTACAAAATTATATAACGCTGAAAAATTGATTTGCAATATATTTTAATGAAAAATTAATAATATAGGTATAAATATTACTATTTTTTTATAAGATGTAAGTAATTTGATGCTTGTCTTAAAATAATCTTAAAAAGGTTTAATAAGAATAAAATTGGTTTAAAGTTATGATAATATATTTTCAGGGGACACTTGATTTCATAAGGCAATTATAATAGAAACAGCATGAATATTTTTGTGCTGTTTTTTATTTTTATAGGACATAATGTTGTCCACATAGGAATGCTATCCTTAGATCATAAAGGGTGAGAGGAGATTATTAAATGAATTATGAAATTGTTAATCTAAAAGAAAAAATGGTAGCAGGTATCCTAATAAAGACAACAAATGAAAATTATAAATCAATGATAGATATTGGTGAGTTATGGGGACAATTTTTGGGTACTGGATCATTCTTATCAATATCTAGTAAAGTAAATAAAAAGACTATAGGCTTGTATACAGATTATGAAGGAGATTATACAAAACCATTTAATTTCATTACTTCTTGCGAGATAAATTCTTCAGATGGTTTACCAAGTGAAATGGTTATAAAGAAAATAGAATCAGGTAAGTATGCAAAGTTTATTATTAACGGAGATGTTCAAAAGGCAGTGGGAGAATTCTGGACAGAGCTTTGGAACATGAATTTAGATAGAAAATATTCTAGTGACTTTGAGGAGTATCAAAATAATTCAGAAGACTTATCAAATCAGGAGATACACATTTACATAGCATTAAATTAATTGAAATTAAATATTTTCTTTGAGCATTTATCGTAGAAGTGGAGTATATAAGTTATACCCATTATTGAGATCTTATATTATAATTAAATAGAAAAGGAGATGAGTCTATGATAAATGAACAATCCTTAATGGCATTAGGATTATCTATTATTGCAGGTATGGCTACTATTATAGGGGCTTTAATTATATTTATTCCACAATCAAAAAGTGAAAAGACAATAACAGTAGCTTTAGGCTTTGCAGCTGGTATTATGTTAAGTGTATCTTTTGCAGAATTACTACCGCAAGGACAAGCACTTCTTGGTAAAAGTATGGGAGAGAAGTTGGGAGTTGTAATATCTATATTATTTTTAATAGTTGGTATAGGAATTGCAATGGGAATTGATCAATTTGTACCACATGAAGAATTTGATGAAAAGAATGGTGATAAACCACATAAAAATTTGTTTAGAGTAGGATTTGTATCAATGCTTGCAATAACTCTTCATAACTTCCCAGAAGGGATTGCAACGTTTATGGCAGGGTACAATGATATTGGCCTTGGAATTACTATTACAATAGCTATTGCATTGCATAATATACCAGAAGGAATATCGGTTGCTATGCCAATATATTTTGCTACAGGAAGTAAAAAGAAGGCGTTTAAATATACATTTCTTTCAGGAATAGCAGAACCATTAGGGGCATTACTAGCATTTTTAGTATTAAGACCATTTATAAATGATTTTGTACTTGGTGCTATATTTGCAGCAATATCTGGAATAATGATATATATAAGTTTAGAAGAATTAATACCATCATCAAGACAATATGGATATAATAGACTAGCCTTAATGTCAACACTTGCAGGTATATGCATTATGCCTATAAGTATGGTAATTTAGTATATATAAATAGTTTAATGAAAGCCGGGCATAGCCACTTTTCTATTAAATTTCTATAAAGAGTATCACTTTAATTAATACTTAAATAGAATATAAGGATAGAGATTAAAAGGAGAATTATTAATGGATAATTACTTATGTCCTTGTGGTTATATTTATGAACCTGAATTTGGAGATGATGAAACAGGAATAGCAGCAGGAACTTCATTTGAAGATATTCCAGAAGATTGGGTTTGTCCAGTATGTGGATTAGGTAAGGACGCTTTTGAAAAAATGTAATTTTAAATAAAGATTAAGAGATATTCTAGTGAAATTAGAATATCTCTTTTATATTAAAAAACATACTGATATTGGTTTAATTAAGATGACTTTTCAATGAGATTATTATATAAAAAAGCAAATTTTAGTACACTAAGAAATTGGGAAAAGAGATATAGGAAGTTTATCAAAATAAGGAGGAAAAATTAATAAAATAGATAAAAACATATAACTATGTAAATTGATGGATAAGAGAGCATAAAGCATAAAAGTCCATAAAAAACAAATTTTCAAATAATGGTTAATTACGAAGAAATATATAAAATTATCAAGTATAAATTGGGAGAGAATATCCAAAAAAATATTGCATTTTAAAGAAAATAGTGCTAAAATTAAGTCGTAGAAATACAAAAAATAAAAAAAGAAAATTAAAGATTCAGTAGATAATAATGTTCTCCGGTTAGGGATTTATTTATCGAAATGGTCTTTAAATTGGAGGATTTGTAATGGATAAGACTTTAGTATGCGTTGATTGTGGTAAGGAATTCATATTCACAGAAGGAGAACAAGCGTTCTACAAAGAAAAAGGATTCGAAAACGAACCAAAGAGATGCCCAGATTGCAGAAGAGCTAAGAAAGAGCAAAATAACAGAAGATAGTCTTTAGACTATTGCAAAGCTATAAGAGTTAATTCTTATAGCTTTTTTTGTTATATAAAATTACACCGATAATCATTAGGGTTCTTAAAAACATTAAGAATCTTATAATATATAAATAATTAAATTACAATAGGCAAACACTATACTGATAATAATTATGAAATTAAAATAAGTTTAGAGAGGTGTTAGCTTTGGAGTTAAAGGATAGTAGAACTAAAGAAAACTTATTAAGAGCTTTTGCAGGTGAGAGTCAAGCTAGAAATAGATATGATTTTGCAGCTGAAGTTGCTAAAAAGGAAGGTTTATTTATAATTCAGGACTTATTTAAATATACTGCAAACCAAGAAAAGGCTCATGGTGAAGTATACTATGGTGCACTTAAGCAGTTTAATGGTGAAAATATAAATATTACAGCAGCTTATCCAATTGGAGATTATCCAGATACTTTAGGATTATTAAAATCAGCACAACATAATGAGCGTGAAGAATGGAATCAGGTTTATAGTGAGTTTGCTGAAATTGCAAGAAATGAAGGCTTTGTACCTATTGGAACAATATTTGATAATGTAGCATCTATAGAAAAACTTCATGATGATAGATTTACTAAATACATTGAAGAAATGGAGAATGGAACCCTGTTTAAAAAGGGTACGTCAGTGCAGTGGATGTGTACTAATTGCGGATATGTATATGAAGGACAGGAAGCACCACAATTATGTCCAGTTTGCTCTTATCCCCAGGGCTATTATATGTTATTTGAAGATACACAATTTGAAACTAGAAAGGAATAGTGAATAATGAACCAATCATATTGGATAGAATCATCAGTTAATAGAGGGTATAGCAAATTAAATTCTAGTGAAGAGTGTGACTGCGCAGTAATTGGTGGGGGGATAGCAGGACTCACTACAGCATATCTACTATCAAAGAAAGGGAAAAAAGTAAAGTTAGTAGATGCAAATGAAATTGGATATGGATGTACTGGAAGAAACACAGGAAAGATAACAACACAACATAATATTATATATTCAAAAATAAAAAAGAAATATGGTATTGAGAAAGCAAAAAACTATTATGATGGAAACAAGTCAGCTATAGATTTTATAGAGAACTTAATTAAGGAAAATGAAATAGAATGTGAATTCAAAAGAACTACTTCGTATATTTTTGCTAATTCAGATAAAGGAATGAAGGATTTAAGGGAAGAGTTTGATGTTTGTAAAGAAATAGGGATAGACTGTGAGTTTGTATATGAATTACCTATTCCATTAGAAGTTAAAGGAGCAATATTATTTAACAATGTAGCTGAGTTTAATCCTAAAATGTACTGCGATAATTTAGGCGATTTAATAATAAAAGAGGGGGCTACAATATATGAAAATAGTCCTATTGTCGAAGTAGAAGAAGGGGCAAAGTGCACAATTAAAACTAGAGAAGGAAAGTATATTCAATGTAATCAGCTAGTTTTAGCAGCTCATTTTCCTTTTTATGATGGATTGAGTTTTTACTTTGCAAGATTAAATCCAGATAGATCATATATTGTTGCAGGATATACAGAGAGTACTAATTTAGAAGGTATGTATATTAGCGTAGATGAGCCTAGAAGAAGTATTCACTATATTAATGGAAACGGAGAGAAGTTGTTATTGATAGGTGGAGAAAATCATAAGGTAGGGGAAGGTAAAGATATTAATTATTACGATGTTCTAAAGGATTACGGAGCTAGCAATTTTGGAGTAAGTAATTATAAATATGAATGGTCTGCAGAGGATTATATTACCCCAGATTATATGCCTTATATAGGCGCTCTTAATAAGAGTACTAAAAATATATTTGTAGCAACTGGTTTCAATAAGTGGGGTCTTACAAATGGCACCTTAGCAGGAATTATTATTTCTGATTTAATAGTTGATGGAAAATCAGAGTATGAGGAAACTTTCAATCCATCAAGGATGAAAACATACTTTTCAACTGAGTTTTTAAAACATAATGGTGACGTTGCCTATAGATATATTAAGGGTAAGCTTAATATGGGAGATTTAGATACAGATATTAAGAAAGGCGAGGAGAAAATTATATTTTTAGATGGGAATAGGTATGGAGCATATAGGGATAATAGTGGTGAACTATTTATAGTGGATATTACCTGCACTCATTTAGGCTGTGAGTTATCTTGGAATGATATAGAAAAGAGTTGGGACTGTCCTTGCCATGGCTCTAGATTTAATTATGAAGGTGGCATTTTAGAGGGGCCGGCAACAGAACCACTTAAAAGATACAAAGATGGAGAAAATAAAATAAATCCTAAAATATTATAGAGTTTATGGGATCTTTCAAATAGAACTATAATAAAGAGGTTAATTAAAGATAAGTGCGGCAGATATTTTAATTAATATCCGCACTTATTTTAAATTTAACAGTATAATTTCCATCTGGTACAAGGTTAAAATCTTCATCAAAAAGCTCAAAAAGTAGTGGAATATTCTCACCTTGAGTATAGATATATTCATTAGATTTAACCTCACTAAGAAAAGTATCTATTCCGTTACAAATAACAAAGGAGTCACCTTCAACGGGGAAGGAAATAGAATTTAAACTCTCAATAAATAATTTATAAGAATTACTAGGCACAGTTGGTATTTTATAGTTTATATAAATATTATTTGATTCTTCGCAATAAGCAGAGGTTAAAATATTTGAGTCATAAATACAATTAGATATATATATTGTTAGAATATCATTAGGTAATAGGCTATTTTGAAAAGTTATTATATATTTTTTGCCAATTAAGTCTACCTTTTTTAATGAGGTAATTTCGCTAGGAAAATTGTTATAAAAGCAAAATATATCAGATTTATTTAACTTAGGTATACTTTCTGAAAGTTCAAAGGTTATAGAGTTTGAACAGAGATTTGTTGAGGTCAGTTCTACATACATAGTGTTATCCTTTCTTATCGATAAGGTCTAGGAAATCCTAGACCTAAATTTCATTTTATAAAGTTTAGCTATTTGGCATCGAAAGTTATTTCATATGCACCTTCAGATGCATCACCACTAGCATTATTAAGTGTAATTTTCACTAGATCTGTTTGACCTGTGAATTTAACCAAATAAGGCTTAGTCACTGTAATTGATGAGTGGTCTGGTGTTGGTGCAATACCTATATTAAGAGTCTCAGTATCTGCAGTTGAGAAATCTATTCCATTTACTTTATCAAGACCTAAAGTATATGAACCTTCTTCTGAAGGATAGATATACTCTGTTTCTGTAGAATGATTTACAAGGGTTGTGGCTAAGTCAAGAGCAACTCTTTGTGATTTATTAGCACCATCTATTATCTGAACTAATACTAAATCAGTGGTCAATAATGCAGAAGGAAATAATACTGTTATTGAAGTTGCGGTAGCAGTTCCTTGAATTGTTAAACCTGTAATAGGAGTAAATGTACCTCCTGATAATTTTTGAACAGAAAGTTCATTTACTGTTAAATCAGCACCAGTTCTATTAGAAGCTGTAGCTGTAAATCCTAAAATTGACACACCTGATAAAACTAAAGTATAGCTATAAGCCATAAAATCATCTCCTAAAAATTTTAAAACTATAAAGAATATAGTTTTAAGTACAATTTATATTACTTCAATTTCTATAGGCAGTCCTATTTTTTTTGATTTATCTTTTCCTAATATAATATATGCAGTTATTGTATACTTTCCTTTTTTATTTATATTTATAGAAGTTGGACCTACCCCATTAGAGATTTTTAAAATTTTCAAAATATCCTTTATATCAATTAGATTTTCATAAAACAAGGTATTAGACTTAAATTCATTGATAGTAGAAGGATACCCAGTAACTGTGATACTAGAGTCAATAAATGAATTCTTTATTATTGTATCTATAGATAAATTGATATTAACCTTAGGAACATTATCATTTACAATTAATGATTTAAGCTTGCAATCTAAATATAAATTACAAGGAGAGTTTACTGTTAAATTACAGTTTGAAAGGTCTCCAGAAATAAATATATCACTATTGTAAATAGTAGTATCATCAATAATTATTGAAAAATTATTAAGTTCTAGTGATGAAGAGAATATAAGGTTACATGAGCTAGTTATTATAAATCCTTGAGAGTTTGTTAAATTACCCTCTAAAACTATTGTTACTAAGGAGTTTGTATTAATTTTAATATATTTATTACAAAGAAAATTATTATTGAATTTTAATTTGCAAGAAGAGTTAATATATAGATGAGACTTATTAAAGTTTCCCTCCAAAAGTATATTATTTATACTTTGATTTGAAATAGTATTATCAATAATTAAAGAGTTTGTAGATGAATTTAAATCAGAGGTAATTTCTAAGGTCTTGTTATTTGTAAGAATTGTAGACTCACAGTGGTTATTTTTAATAATTAGCTTTCTCATTTAAAATTCACCTCTATATATATTATTCATGTGTACAATAAATGTGAAAATAATGTTTAAAAAGTAAAGTAGAGATATTATAATAAGATGTAAAGGTTAAGAATGAAAGGAAGTTGTTATATATGAAGTTTATAGCTGAAGATAAGGAATACAGATTAGATGAAGATAAATTCGATGGATTTTTTAATGATGAAGTAAATCCAATTGAGAATATTACAGAGGAAGACATATTAAATATTCTGGAAGATAGGGAGCTAGATTTTGAAGTAGCTTACTATGATTATCAATGCCAAGAGTGTAAAAGTAGAATTGAAGGAGTAAAGAAAGCCTATAAGTTCTTAGAATATCATTTTTATCTATATACAAAAAATAATGAGCTTATAATAAGCGACTTAGAAGCTGAGGAAAAAGAAGAAAGCTTCAATAAATTATTAAGATCAGGTAAAGTGGATAATAGCTATATAGTAAGTATAATAGTTTGTGCTGAATGTGGCGTTTATACAATAGAAATTGAGGAGTTTGAAATTTAAGGGAGGGTATTATGAAGAAGAGTAGGTTATTAAAGCTAGTTGCAGTTACAGTTGCAACTACAGCACTATTATTGGTGGGATGTGGTACAAAGGATCAGGGAACCACTACAAAAAATGATGGATGGGATAAAGAAGTAGTAGCGCCAAAAGAATTACCTATAGCTACTATAAAAGTTAAAAATTATGGAACAATCACTGCAGAATTATATCCACAATATGCACCTAATACGGTAAATAACTTTATAAGTCTTGCTAACAAAGGATTCTATGATGGGTTAACATTCCATAGAGTAATAGAGAGTTTTGTTCTTCAAGGAGGATGTCCAGAAGGAAATGGAACTGGTGGTCCTGGCTATAGCATTAGAGGTGAATTCAGTGAAAATGGTTATAAGTATAATACCCTTGGTCACACCGCAGGAGTGCTTTCTATGGCAAGATCTCAAAATAAAGATAGTGCAGGAAGTCAATTCTTTATTGTAACAGAGGAATCAAGGAATAATTCTGCATCACTAGATGGTAAGTATGCAGGTTTTGGTAAGGTAATAGATGGTATGGATGTAGTAGACAAAATAAAGACTGTAGAAACAGGAGCGCAGGATAAGCCAAATACTGATGTAGTAATAGAATCAATAAAAGTAGATACAAAAGGTATAGGGTATAGTGATCCAGAAAAAATGTAAAAATTCCAGTCATAAATATTAAGAAGAGTGGGACAATATTTATGAGGAGTGATGATTATGAGTAAAAATATATCAAATAATTCAACACAAAAGGGTGAAAGAAGACAAAGATTACATGGTAATCAAAATAATGTAGGAAATGATAAAAATCCTACAGAATATGAAAATCATAATGGAAGTCCATTAAAGTAAAAGTAAGAGGATATCTAAATTTTAGAGATATCCTCTTTTGATATATTAAAATTAAAGAAGCTAATATATCTTAAAATAATTTATTTATAGCTAATATCATAAGTATTACTCCAGAAAGCCAAGAAAGATTTAAATTGGCTTTTTCTTGAATTTTCTTTCCTATAAAAAATCCAACTAATACTGCAGTAACACCAATGAGAAAACAAAGGAGAATGGTTTGTAGATAACCCCCACCTACTAAGCTACTACCAAATCCTACTGCTAAGCTATCAAATGAAAGAGCTGATGCTAAATAGAATGCTTCTTTTATTGATAGAACTTTGGACTTATCAAAGTCAGCCTTAGTTTCATCTGCATAAACTTGTAATATAAAGTTCATATCAAATATTTTAAAGGTAACGGGCTTGTCTAATTTTTTCTTTTTCTGAATAAAGTTCTTGCATAGACCTTCAAACAATCTATAAACACCTAAAATCATTAATATTGCAAAGCTTAGTATAATGGGAAGTGTTCCAGGTAAAAAATCCTTTATAAATCCACCAAAGAATAAAGAGATACCAAGAACTATAGAACCAACTAAGCTAATAACCATAGCAGATAATATTGGAATCTTTATTTTATTTGTACCATAAGCAACGCTAGCTACAAATGCATCTATACAAACTGATGAAACTAGTAAAATTGATTCAATCATAACCTAAACCTCGACAAATTTCTAGTTAATATTATATTATGAATCATTAAATACTTTAGTTACAAAATGAACCCCCTATTATTTTTTAGGGAGTTCATCTTGTAAAGTATATGGAGGAATGTTATTTTTCTTAATCCATTGACTCCAAGTAGTTTTAAAATTATCATCATTTTCTTTAGTGTAAGTATAGAAGTTTTTTATGAAATCTACTCTTTTACTTTCATCTCCAGCTTTCAATAAATTAATACCACCTAATATAAATTGCCTATTAACTATATCTTCTAGGGATACATTCTTAGAGTTATTGAGCATATCATAGAGAGTCATAAATGTAGTAGTTCTACCTTCACCAGCTTTGCAATGGAAGTGTAGCCATTTGCCCTTAGCTTGAGTAGTTGCATAATTAACAAACATATCTACAATATCATCAGTAGGTCTATTTCCATCTGTAACAGCTAATCTAAGATACTTTGTGTTATTTGGTGTAATTAGCTTTTCTTCATTTTCAACAACTGTAGGGACTAAATTATACTTACCATTATCAAGAGAAATAGATTTACCAAAAGGAATATTAGATAATTGAGCATTTTCCTTTTGTATAGCCTCCTCTAATGATAATCCTATATTAGCTTTATTTCCATAACCAACCCAGCTTACTGCATTACCATTAATAAAGCCATGAGATTCCTGCCTTAAATCTATATCTACAAATGGAAGCTTTGTTTTTATATCTTCCTTTAATTTCAAGAATGATAAGGCAGTAAATTGAGAACTACCTGAAATATTTAGATCTGATAACCCAGTCAAGTTTACTTTAGTTCCATTAAGTTTTGATAGCTCTGTTGTTTTTCTAAAATTTACAGGGAGAATGTTTTCATTTTTAGAATCTAAGCTAAGATATACTTCACTATCAGATTTAGCGAATGTAGTTATAATAAATGAGTTAGTAATAGAAAAACATAAAAGAAGTATTATAAGAAACTTAATTGATTTTTTCATATCTATTCACCTCCTACAATTTAGTATTTATATTATTTGATAAAATAGTCTTTTATATGTAAGAAGAGTGAATAAGTAAGAGTTTTATTATCTATGAATATAAATTTTGATTTTAACATTTGAATAATATAGAGAAAATTTTCAAGTATCTTTATGATATAATTACATTGAAATGTGTAAAATATGAAAGTAAGACCTGGAGGAGAGCTTTATGTACAAGATAATAGCATTAGATATGGATGGAACTTTATTAAATGAAGATAAAGTAGTAACAGATAGAACAAAGAAGGCACTTAAGGGAGCTAGGGAAAAGGGTGTTAAGATAGTTTTAGCATCTGGTAGACCAATAGATGGATTAAAAAGATACCTTAAGGAGCTAGATTTAATAGATAATGATGAATATGTATTAAGTTATAATGGATGCTTAGTTCAAGAAACTAAAAGTGAGAAAATAATTTGTGAAATGGGGTTAAAGGGTTCAGATCTTCATTATGCTTATAATATTAGTAAAGAGCTTGGAGTGAATATTCATGCATTTTCACCAATAAGAGGATTAATAACTCCAAAGAATAGTAAGTATACAGAAGTGGAAGCTGATATAAATGGCATTGATATTAATATATGTGATTTTGATGAAGTTGGAGCAGATGAGAATATAGTTAAAATAATGTTTATAGATGAACCAGAAATATTAGATGCAGCTATAGAAAAGCTTCCAAAAGAAATGTATGAAAAGTATTATTTAGCAAAGAGTACCCCTTATTTCTTCGAAATTATAAATAAGGATGGAAATAAAGGTGTAGGTCTTAAGGCATTAGCAGATCATTTAAATATAGCTGCGGAAGAGGTAATTGCAGTTGGGGATGCTGGTAATGATTTAGCAATGATTGAATACGCAGGCTTAGGTGTTGCAATGGGAAATGGACATAAGGAAGTTAAAGAAGTTGCAAAATATATAACGAAGAGCAATGAAGAAGATGGAGTTGCTGAAGTAGTAGAGAAATTTATACTAAATATATAACTAATGAAGGATGGAGATTTTATGGGAGCACACTGTGGTAACTTACAGAAGATATATAATGGGAAAAGAAAATATGGTATAACTCCACATATTCCTGGAGGGTTTATACTACCTGAAACCTTAGAGAAAATTGCAAAAGTAGCTAAGAAATATAATGGAGTATTAAAAATAAATTCGGGACAAAGAATACTAATAACTAATTTAGAGGAAAGTGATTTGCCTGCTATATGGGAAGAACTTGGAATGGAACCAGCAGTTCTAGAGCAAAACTCAGTTAAAAATGTAGAAATGTGCCCTGCTGGATATTGTAAAAGGTCTAAGTATAATACTATTGGTACTGGAATGAAGCTTTCAAATAAATATCAAAAAATGAAGATGCCTTGTAGAACCAAAATAGGGGTAGCTGGATGCAGAAATGCATGTGGAAGTGTTTATAGCAAAGATGTAGGTGTAATTGCAGATAAAGAAGGATTCCTAGTCACAGCAGGAGGTTCTGGAGGATATCATCCAAGATTAGCTGATGTTATTATTGATAAAGTTGATGAAAAGGAAGCTTTAAGAATTGTTGATAATATATTTGATTACTATATAGCTAATGCTGAAATGGGAGAAAAACTTGGATTCATGATTGATAGAATAGGCCTTGATGAATTCAGAAAGAATGTTGTAAAGTAATACATCATACCAATGACTAACTAACTATAGATGTTATGTTACATAACCATAGTTTATTTTGTTAGTTGGTATGAGAAGATATTTAAATTTAAATGAACAAGGACTCTCATATTTATTGGAAGGCTACCCCTCGAAGAGTTAGTAGACCTGAAAAGACATATGAGAGTTCTAGTTCTAGATTAAATTACATCTATAGTTTAGTACATCCTTTAAAGAGATTATTCAACTGTTGGAATAAATTCAAAGTTCATTACATCAAACAATCCTTTGTCAGTTATCTTAATATCTGGGATAACAGGTAAGGATAAAAATGATAATGTAAGGAAAGGATTAAAATCAATAGTAGGAGCTACTATTTTAATTGAGTTATGAAGTTTATCTAAGTCATTTATAATGTCATCAGTAGTTCTAGCTGTAATTAATCCAGCTATCTCTAACTGTATTGAGGCTAGAACTTTTTTATTTTCTACAACAATAATTCCTCCACCAATTTCTTTTAGCTTTTCTACAGCAAATAGCATATCTTGGTCATTAGTACCAGAAACAATTAGGTTATGTGAGTCATGGGCAACAGTAGTAGCAATAGCTCCACTTTTAAGATTAAGCCCTTTTATTACTCCAAGGCCAATGTTTCCAGTATTATTATGCCTCTCAATAACAGCAACTTTTAGTAAATCTAGATCCGGTATCGATAAAAACTTTTCAGTAATATTTAAATCTTTAATATCCACTTTAAGATGATTACTTTCAAGCTTATTTGGAATTAATTGAATTACATTTATAACTGATTTATTTCTAATATCTATAGAAAAAGATTCTTTATTAAGGGTAGGTAAATGTATGCTATTTTCTATGTTTAAAACATTAGCAATTTCTTCTTCATTATTGATAACTTGTCCTTTATCAACTACTAATTTACCATTTTTATAGACTGAATCTATTTCAAAGTTATTTAAATTTTCAAGTATTATAAAGTCAGCTTCATAGCCAGGTGCAATCGCCCCCTTAGTATCAAGCTTATAACATTCAGCAGAATTTAGTGTTCCCATTTGTATTGCAGTTTCAGCCTTTAATCCTTGTGCTATTGCATAACGAATAGAGGAATCAATACTACCATTTTTTAGAAGGTCATCGATATGCTTATCATCAGTACAGAAGCAAAGTCGTCGACTATTTTGTATGGTAGCAACCTTAATGAGATCCTTTAAGTTTTTTGCAACAGTACCTTCTCTGATTAATACATACATTCCACGTCTTATCCTATCGATAACTTCAGAAGGAAGGTGACATTCATGGTCTGTTCTGATGTTAGCTGTACAGAATGCATTTAAAGTATCTAAGTTTAATCCAGCACCATGTCCATCTATCCTTAATCCCTTTTCTTTGCAGTTAAGTATTTTCTCTATCATATCCTCGTCACAGTTTAGGAGTGCTGGAAAGTCCATAACTTCAGCTAATCCTAAGACTCTTTTTTTATTATAAAGAGGTTTTAGATCTTTACTTTTTAAAATAGCACCTGAATTCTCAAAAGAAGTAGAAGGAACACAAGAAGGTAACATAAAGTAAAAGTCAACTGGTAGGTTCTCACTAAGGTCTAACATTAGCTTAATACCATCTGTACCTAATACATTTGCAATTTCATGAGGGTCTGCAATCATAGTTGTTATGCCATGAAGTAAAGCAGATTTATAATATTCCTTTGGGGTAGTAAGGGAAGATTCAATATGAGCGTGAGCATCAATTAGGCCTGGACAAATATATTTATTAGTACCATCTAGGATATTAGTTCCTTCATAATCTCCAATACCAACAATATATCCATTTTTTATAGCTACATCAGCAATATAGGAATCTTGTCCAAATACATCTATAATAGAAATGTTTTTAATAACTAAATCACAAGGAATATTTTTGGAAGCTCCTTGTATTTGTTCAATTAAATTTATCTTTTTCATATAATCCACCTCTGTTTATTTTATGAAACCTCCGAGGCATTTAGTACTTCATAGCCATACTCTTTACGGTAGTATGATAGAAACGCTCAAACCATATTATTGAGCTTATACGAAGGTTATTTCTATCCATTATAGTTAGGTACTAACTTAATGTCAAAGGTTAAATTTAAATATATAGGAGAATCTCTAACTACAGTCATAGTTAGAGATTCTCCTATATATTATTTATAAGCTTATTATAGAAACTTTAGACATACAGGGTTAGGTACATTTATAGTATCGAGTACATCATTTAGCATACCTGTTTTATAATCAATTGAGAAAGCAACAATTGATGAAGTATCTTGATTTGCAACCATAAGGTATTTGCCATCTTGACTTATTGAAAAATCCCTAGGACCACTACCAAAAGTAGATTGATGTCCTAGTAAAGTAAGATTACTAGTTTCTTCATCAATTGCAAATATAGAAATTGAGTTGTGACCTCTGTTTGATGTATAAAGATATTGGCCATTAGGGTGTATATGGATGGCAGCACCAGATTTAACACCACAATATTTATTAGGTAAAGTAGATAATACATTTATCAGATTAAGCTTGCCAAAGGTATCGTATTTAAATACTGCTATCTCAGAAGAAGATTCAGTCAATACGTAAGCATATCCCTTAGTTGGATGGAAGACCATGTGTCTTGGGCCACACCCTTTACTAAAAGGTATAGTTAAATCATTTCTTTTAAGAAGAGAACCATTTTTAAATTCATAAATATTCATTTTATCTAGACCTAAATCCAATGAATATAGAAAATTTTGCCCAGGATCTAATGAAACATAGTGTATATGTGGATTATCACCATCATGGGATAAGACTTCTTTCTTGGGATTTAAGGAACCATCCTCATTTAGAGAATATGAAATTATTTTATTTTCGTGGTAATTGGCTGAAAATAAGAAGTTTTTATCATTTGATAAACTTATATGGCATGGAGGATTCCCCTCTTCAACATCATAATTTATAAGGTTTAAGCTCAAATCATCATTAATATTAAATGCAGCAACTCCACCATCATTATTAATCTTAGCAATAGAGTATAGTCTATTATTATTCTTATCTATTGCTAGGTAAGAAGGTTTATCAATTTCATAAGATAGAGATATGTTAGCAAACTTATTATTATTCGAATCGAAATTAAATCCATAGATACCTTTACTATCACCATCTGTATAAGTACCAATATATCCTTTTAGTAAATGCTCATTCATACAAACACCTCCAAATATTTCCACACAATTATAACATAAATATAATTAAAATAAAATATTACTTAAAAAGGTATATAGTAGAAATTTAACAATTATAAGGTATAATATAATGATAGATAGAAAAGAATAGGTAGAGGTAAAGTATATGAAGAGAAGAATTATATTAGGTTTTAGTTTAATTATTTGTAGTATTTTTTTTATTGGATGCAATAATACTATAATTTCCAAGGATGAAGAAGCCATTAATTTCTTAATTAAAAATGATTCAACGAAAATAGGTAATGCAAGTGCTGTAGGAGGAATAATAAAGAGTTTGACTGGAAATGAGTACTTTAAAGATATGTCATTAAAAACTACGGATAAACCCTATGGCTTAGTAATAAATTATGGAATAAATGATGGAATGAATGAAGGTGATTATATAAATTACTGGGATCAGGAAAAAGTTAAGGAAATCATAGTTAAGAATATGACCTTTTTATTTATTTTAATAGATAATGTGGATATTATAACTATTAATATAGAAGCACCAATAGATATTAATTTCACCCTGGACAGGGGAGAGATAGAAGAAATTTATGGAGTAGATTTAAAGAATTATAGATTGAATAATAGTGAATGTGATGACCTTATAACCACAGATAAGAAGGAAGCGATTTGGAGTAAACTTAATAGTTAACATTTTTAGAGATATATGGTTTAATATTTATTAAAAGGGGGCGATTAGTATGCCAATAAAAATACCGATAGAATTACCAGCATATAGGGTGTTAAGCAAGGAAAATATCTTTGTTATGAATGATGAAAGAGCAGAAAGGCAAGATATTAGACCATTAAAAATAGCAGTATTAAACTTAATGCCTAAAAAGATTCAGGCAGAAAATCAAATTTTAAGATATTTATCCAATACACCGCTTCAAGTTGAAATAAGATTAATTCAAACTAAGAGTTATACATCCCAAAATACACCTATGGAACATTTAAATAAGTTTTATAGCTACTTTGATGAGATATGTGATGAGAAGTTTGATGGGCTTATTATTACAGGGGCACCAGTAGAGCAGATGGAGTTTGAGGATGTGGCATACTGGAATGAATTAAAGGAAATAATGGAATGGAGCAATAGCAATGTTTTTTCGACATTACATATTTGTTGGGGAGCTCAAGCCGGTCTATACTATCATTATGGAGTACAAAAATATCCATTAGGTGAAAAACAATTTGGGGTATTTTCTCACAGGGTATATAACGAAATGGCTGAATTAACTAGAGGTTTAGATGATCCTTTCTATGCACCTCATTCAAGACATACAGAGGTTAAACGTAAGGATATAGAAAAGATAAAAGAACTTGAAATACTTTCAGAATCAAAGGATGCTGGAGTTTTTATAGTTTCTACTAAGGATAATAGAAAGATATTTATTACAGGTCATCTAGAGTATGATAGAGATACTTTGAAAGATGAGTACTATAGAGATAAGGAAAAGGGATTAGATATAAATATACCTAAAAATTACTTCCCGAATAATAATCCAGAGTTACTTCCAAATATGAAATGGCGAGGTAGTGCTCATATTGTATTTGCAAATTGGTTAAATTATTGTGTTTACCAAAATACACCTTTCAATATTTGTGATATAAATAATAATTAGGGAGGTTCTATGAGATATTTCAAAGATGTTAAATGCTTAAGACTTAGAGAGGATAAGCTTAGAATTAGCTGGAGAGATGAAGGAATTAGCTTAGTAAAAATATTTCTCATAAACAATGATGAAGAGATACTAATAGAGCAATTAAAGGGTGGTAGTGAGTTAGTTATTAAAGATCCAAATAAAAGAAAAAGAAATTTATTTATTTTAAAAGCTGAGGGATATCAATCAGAAGTTGTTGCAGAAACTTTAATACCTTTCAAGGGAGTACATCATTTTAGAGATATTGGTGGATATAAGAGTGAAGATGGTAGACGGGTAAAGTGGAATACATTCTTTAGGGCAGATAAACTATCATCATTAACAGTTAAGGATATAGAATACTTTAAGGCTTTGGGGATTAGAACAATATTAGATTTAAGATCCCCTACTGAGGTGAAAAGTATGCCGGATCCTAAAATAGATGGAATAGATTATATAAATATATCTGGAATGCCAGAATTAGATGAAACAAAAGATAATTTTGATATGATGTCTATATTTAAGCTTAAGTCATCTAGTGATTTTGATGCAACAGAATTCTTGATGAAGGGATATAAAACTATGGTGTTTAATAATCCTGCTTATAAAGAGTTAGTAGATTGCATAGAGAATGAAGAACGAGTTCCCATAGTATTTCATTGTTCAGCAGGAAAAGATAGAACAGGATTTGGAGCAGCATTAATTTTATCAATACTAGGAGTCCCTGAAGAAACAATAATGGAGGATTATCTTCTTACTAATATTTATAGAAAGCCTATAAATGATAAAACTATTGAAGCAGTAAAAGATAAGATATCTAATCCTAAGCATTTAGAAATACTTAAAGTTATGCTTGAAGTGAAAAAAGAACTTTTAGAAGCATCATTTAAGAGCATAAGAGGTAAGTATGGTAATATGGATACTTACTTAGAAAAAGAGTATGGGCTTACTAAAAAGAAGAGGAAAGAAATTAAGAATAGATTTCTTTATTAATAGTAATAATATTTAATTAAGAAAAAGACAACTTAGTTGTCTTTTTTTAATTTATTTTAGCAATAATAATTTTAAGGTAAAAGTGCTTGCAATAAAGTAGGGGAGGGATATATAATCTTTAAGTATACTAGATAAAAGTGTAAATAAAAAGTGGAGTGGATATTGTGGAAGAGAAAAGAGAGAAGTTTTCTTCAAGCCTAACTGTGTTTTTGGCAACATTAAGTTCTGCCGTTGGGTTAGGTAACATATGGATGTTTCCATACGTTGTTGGTGAGAATGGGGGAGCAGCATTTATTATTATTTACTTAGGATGCGTGTTAATAATTGGACTACCAACATTAATAAGTGAATTCGTAATTGGTAGAGGAACGAGAAAAAATGTTTATGGAGCGGTATCAGAAGTTACTGATAAAAAATGGTTTAAGGCAATTGGGATAATAGGATTATTATCAACATATTGTATGTTATTTTTTTATACTGTAGTAGCTGGATGGGTATATTCTTATGTATTTAAAGCATTAGGTGGTGCTTTTAAAGGGATCAATGCGGAAGTTGCGTCAGAAATGTTTAATAAAGCAAGTTTAGGGCCGCTATCACCAATTATATGGCAATTTATAGTTTTAGCTGTAGCTTGTACAATAATTGCTCTTGGGGTTAAGAGTGGAATAGAAAAGCTTACTAAAACATTAATGCCATTACTTATTGGACTTCTTGTATTATGTGTAATTACAAGTTTAAGGTTACCAGGAGCTATGGAGGGTGTTACATTCTTAATAAAAGCAGATTTTTCAAAGGTTACAGTTAGTGTGATACTTTCAGCTTTAGGATTAGCATTCTTTAAACTTTCAGTTGGTACTGGTACAATGGTTACCTATGGTAGTTACTTTACAGATGATAATGATTTAATAAAAACTGGAGGTAGGGTTGCCATTGCTGATACTGGTGTATCAATACTTGCAGGCTTAGCTATATTTCCAGCAGTGTTTTCCTTTGGATTACAGCCTTCAGGTGGACCAGGATTATTGTTTAATACAGTACCTCTTATTTTCTCAAAGATGCCAGGAGGCAGCATTTTAGCAATAATATTCTTTATGTTAACAGCTATGGCAGCTACAATGGCTTCAGTATCTTTAATAGAGGTACTAACAGCTACTTTCACAGAGGAGTTAAAAATAAATAGAAAAAAATCATTAGTTATAAATATAGCAATAATAATCATTATAGGTTCTCTAGCAGCCTTATCGGCAAATCCTAATGGGGTATTAGCTAATATAAAAATATTTGATTTAGCTATTTTTGATTTATTTGATGTTTTTGTTAGTAAGATATTATTACCTATTAATGGATTACTTTTAATAATACTTACTGGTCACTTTATTAAAAAAGGATTTGTAAAGAGAGAGCTTACAAATGATGGATCATTAAATAATAGTAAATTAGTTGATGGCATTTTATTTTTAATTAGATATATTACACCAATCTTAATTTTAATAGTCTTTATCAAATCATTCATTTAAAATAGTTTTCAAATACTGTATAATAAAAGGGGTCCAACAAAGGACTCTTTTTTATTATGAATTAGGTTTTAAGGGGGTAGAAATGGGATATAGAGTGTTAATTTGTGATGATGAAAAGGAAATATTAGAAATACTAGATTTGTATTTAGGGAAAGAAGGCTATGAAATAGTTAAGGCTTCTGATGGATTAGATGCATTGGATAAGATTAAAGAAAATAAAGATTTAGACTTAGCGATTTTAGATATAATGATGCCATATGTAGATGGATACAAATTAGTAAAAGAGATAAGAAAATTACACAGCATACCAATAATGATGCTTTCAGCAAAAAATCAAGATTCAGATAAAATATTAGGCCTTGATTTAGGGGCTGATGACTATATAACTAAACCTTTTAATCCATTAGAAGTTGTAGCTAGGGTTAATGCTCAAATAAGAAGAGTGTACAAGCTTAGTGCTAAAGAAGATAAGAGTGAATCAATTATAATTGGTGAGGTTGAGTTAGATACATATAATGTTAGGGTTATTGTAAGAGGAGAAGAAATTGAGTTAACATCAATAGAGTATGGAATTTTAAAATACTTAATGGAGAATTCAGGGAGAATCTTAACTAAGAATCAAATATTTGAAGCTGTTTGGAATGAGGAATTTTTAAGTGGAGATAATACGATAATGGTTCATATAAGTAGATTAAGAGACAAAATAGAGAAGGATTCAAGGAATCCTATTTATTTAAAGACTGTAAGGGGACTTGGTTATAAGTTTGAGAAGAAGGTAAGCAAGTAATGTCAAGAAAGAAAAATGATAAGTTATTAGTGTCTTTATTTAAGTACTATATAACATTTGTACTAGTTTTAGCTATTATATTTATAATTTCATATCTATATTTAGGATATCAAATGTCTAAGTCTGTTAATGATAGTAATTCATCAATATTAAATTTGATAAGTGGAAACTATCAAGGTTATGAGAAGATGGATACAAATGATATTGCTAAGTTGGGTGGGTACTTGGAGATACTAGATTCTAATGGGAAAGTAATTGAAACTAAGGGGAGCGTACCAATAGGGAACAAAATTCAGTATACAGAAGATGAATTACTAGATATTGTTGCAATGAGTGATGAGGAGAGTAAGTACTATGTCCTTATTCATAAATTTACAAATGAACAAAATGAGTTACGTAGAGTTATAGTAAGACTGCCTATTGAAAAAGTATCAATAGTAGTTAATCTATTTTCTGTACCATATAGCATGGGTAAGCCTATATATGTTCTTTATATAAAGGTAGTTAGTGTATCATTAGTTCTATTTATTATAAGTATAACAATTTATAGTATGTGGACTGCAAGAAAAATAAAAAGACCTCTTAAAAAGATTGACGAGGCTTTGGGAAAAGTTATTGAGGGTGACTATGATGAAAAGTTAACATTAGATGAAGCGAAGGAATTCGTAGTTGTAAGCAATACAATCAATTTTCTAATAGATAAGCTTAAGGTAAGTAAAGAGGAAAATAAAAGATTAGAAGAAAGTAAAACAAGAATGTTAATAGATTTATCCCATGACATTAAGACGCCAATAACAACTATAAGAGGATTCTCTGCTGCTTTATCCGAAGGGCTTATAGAGGATCAGGAACACAGGGAGAGATATTATGAAACTATCTATAAGAAATCAGAGAGGGTAGCAGAGTTAGTTGATGATTTATTTGAATTTGTAAAAATGGATAGTGTTCAATATACTTTGAAGCTTGAAAAAATCGATATATGCGAGTTTTTAAGGCAGATTGTGGTTGAGTATGTTGATGAATTAAATGAAAGAGATTTTGAATTAATAGTTAATATACCTGAGGAGGTTATTTTAGCTAAAATAGATTGTAGATTATTTAAAAGGGTGATAACAAATCTGATAGAGAATTCAATTAAATATAATCCTGATGGAACTATCCTAAGAGTTGAACTTAGAGATTTAGGGACATTTATAGTTATTGAAGTTGCAGATAATGGTATAGGAATTCCAGCAGCTATAAAGAATAGGGCTTTTGATCCTTTTGTAAGAGGGGATGAAAGTAGAAGAAGTGATGGTGGATCAGGCCTTGGTCTAGCTATTGCTCATAAAATAGTAGAGAATCATGGTGGAGAAATTTCTTTACTAGATAGGAGAGGGAATGAGAGTACTATTTTCTCTATTAAAATGTATAAAGATTATAAACGTATTAAAAATGACTAGGATACAGAAAATATCTGTATCCTAGTCATTTTTACTAACCACCTAAAGTAATATCTTGTTTATTATACCAGTCTAAGGCTTCATCTAAATGATCAGGTTTATAGTCCGGCCATAGATCATTTATTATGTAAAAATCTGAATATACTGATTGAACAGGTAGAAAGCCACTTAATCTTCGCCTTCCTCCCCATCTAATAATAAGGTCAATTCTAGATATATCGTTTGAATGAATATTATTTTTTATGTTCTTTCTATTTTTATCAGCAGCTTTTAGTAGATTTAGATCCCATTCCCAACCATAATTAATTAAGAAGTTGACCTTTGTTCCACCTTTGCCAAAGGTTCTTCTTTTGGTAAAGGGAAGTAGCTCCTTTGGAAAGGAGAGTGAATCTGTATTACCTATAACTAATATTTCAGAATTTTCTTTAGTTAGTAGATCTACAGATTGTATACAGGCATCAATGAATGCCTCTTTCTGTTCGCTAGGACGCTTAGTATTATCTACAGTAAATCCATAGAAAGTAAGCTCATTTATACCATATTTCTCACATTGTTTAAAAAGTAAAAGTCCAGGGGTTATCCCTAGAGCATATCCTTTATCTTTTGTCATACCATTTGAAGTTGCCCATCGCCTATTACCGTCAGGAATGATTCCTATATGATTAGGTATTCTCATTTTTGTACCTCCCTTAAAATAATATAGTTATATTATTACCTTTAATGAAAGAATTAATACTAGAGTAAAAGGCAAAATAGAAGTATATTCTTTTATTATTAAATAGATTAATATACAATGAAGATATAATATGAAAAAATATGAGTGATATATAAGGTTGGAGTGAGAATATGATTGCATTAGTTGGAATAAAGAGAGATATTCCGATCCAAATAAGAGAGGGTTTTAGCATAAAGAAGAGTAAAAAGGAGTTTATTTTGCAAGAGCTTTTAAAAAAGTTTAATGAAGTAGTTCTTGTTAGTACCTGCAATAGAACAGAAATTTACATTAATAATTCTCATGAAAGTGTAGAAATATTAAAGGAAATCTTTGAAATAGTAGGTTGGGATGAATCACTTATACCTTTTGCTTTCTACACAGAAGGGAAAAAGGTATCAAAGCATTTATTAGAAGTAGCTTGTGGGTATCATTCAAAAATTGCTGGAGAGGATCAAATATTGGGACAGATTAAAGAAGCCTATAGGGAATCACAAAATATAGGCGGGGCAAATAAGGAGCTAGGAAGGCTGTTTCAAGAAGCTATAACTTGTGGTAAGAAATTTAGGACGGAAACTAAATTATATGAAATACCAGTATCATCAGTATCTATTGTAGTAAATAAATTAGTAAAAGAACATTGTCAAAGAGTTATGGTTATAGGTTATGGAGAAATAGGTAAGTTAGCTATTAAATATCTATTAGGTCATAATATAGAGGAAATATGCCTTGTAGTAAGAAATCCAGAAAAGGTGGATGACTTAACAGGCACAAATGTAAAGATTATGACATTTAAAGAAAAACAGAATTGTATTAATTATATGGATTGTATTATTTCATGTACATCTGCACCCCATCCTGTAGTTTTGGAAAATGATATAAAGAAAGATGGAAATTCATTGATGATATTTGATATGGCAGTTCCAAGGGATGTAGAAGCAGGAGTTAATCTTATTGAGAGAACTAGTGTGTATAATATTGATGAAATAAGTGGAATCGATGACGATAATAAGGCTTTAAGACTTGAAAAGATGAAGGCTTATAAATATATTGTTGATGAATATGTTAAAGAGTATGAAGATTGGAAAAGTTTAAGAGAGCTATCTCCAATTATAAGGGAATTAAAAGATAAGGGTAATGAAAACTTCAGTAGAAGAATAGTTACATATGAAAATAAATCTAAGGCAAAAGAAGACCATGATTTAGTAGAAATGCTTTTAAAGAGCACATCTGATCTTTATATAAATAGGGCTATTGAGGTATTAAAGGAAGAAAAATTAAGAGGGTGTGAAGAGGAGTGTTTGAGAATAATAAAAAAGATATTCTTAGTAGAGAAATAGAGCTTTCCCTGCTATCATTAATATCGAATAAGCTTAGAATTGGCATAGTTGGTGCAGGAAAAGCAGGATATATTAAAGCTAGACATTTTTTGAAGCAAGGCTGTTATGTAGAAGTTTTAAGCAAAGAGGAGAACTCTGAGCTTATGGAACTTAAAGGTTATAATCTTAAAACTATCATTAAGGAGTATGATAGAAGCTTCATCGAAGATAAGCATATCCTTATTATTGCAATTAATGATGAAGAAGTTAGGGATATTATAAAAAGAGATTGCAAAGAAATGTATAAGATATATATTGATTCATCATCATTTATGGATGGAATGGGAGCTATTCCTGTTCAAAGAGATTTAGATAATATAGTTATAGGGATTAATACCAGAGGAGGAAACCCAAAGGGATCTATGTTCCTCGGAGAGAAAGCAGAGGTAGAATTGAAGAAGTACGATAATTTTATTGGATTTACAACAATTATTAGGAATAAGGTTAAAGATATCCCAAGTATAAAAAAGAGTGTTATAGATTTTATTTTTAAAGAAGATTTTCTTTTCTTTTTTAATAAGGGAAAGGGAGATACGGTGCTTAGAATGTTTTTTGATTTAGAGGTCTTAAATAATGAAGAATGAAATTAAGGAGTTAGAGTTATTTACAGGTATTAGGGAAGAAACATTAGATGAGCTTAATAAAATTGGGCATAAAATGATATATAAAAAGGGTGAACATGTATTTTATGATAAAGATAATATAAAAACAATATTTATTGTTTTAACTGGAAAAGTTGCTTTATATAAAATTAGTGAAAAAGCTCAGAAAAGAATTGTATTTATACTTGGTAGAGGAAAAATTATTAATGATGTTATTCTAGATGATCTTAAATCATCAATAAATTGTGAGGTTTTTGAGGATTCAGAAATATTTTGTTTTAATAGGGAACAATTTATCAAGCTTATGGAGAAGGATTTTGACCTTACTAAGGCTGTATTAAATTCCCTTGCTAAAAAGGTCAGAAGACTATATAGGCAAGTAAAAAACTCTACTCCTATAAAAATAGAGAAAAGGGTAGCAGCAAAACTTTGGAAACTAGGTAAAGATTATGGAATAGATTGTGAAAAATCTACTTTAATAAATTTGAATATAAGTATAACCTATCTTGCTGATATGTTTGGGACACCTAGAGAGACCATATCTAGGGCAGTTAAAGTATTACAAAATGAAGGACTAATTATTGTTAAAGATAAAAAATTTATTATAAAAGATAGAGAGAAATTAGCAGAATATTTTAAAAAATAAGGAAACTTTGTGATAATTATCACAGAGTTTTTTTGATATTGTTAGTAAAATAACAATATCAAAGGAGTGATATGAATGTTTAATGATGAATTTAATAATGTTGCAGGAGCGGCTAAGGCAAAAAGTGGACTATTAGAGAATAATAAAGTTGGATATGTTATTAGTTCATTACTTGCAGGAATCTATGTTGGATTTGGAATTATGCTTATTTTTACTATTGGAGGATTACTAAGTAGTGCAAGTTCACCAGCGACAAAAATTATGATGGGTGCATCTTTTGGGGTAGCATTAAGCTTAGTAATAATGGCTGGATCAGAGTTATTTACAGGAAATAATTTTGTTATGGCAGTAGGAGCTCTAAATAAATCTGTTACTTGGATTCAATCTATTAAGGTTTGGGTAGTTAGCTTTATAGGAAATTTATTAGGATCAATATTAGCTGGTTATTTATTCTTTTTATCAGGGCTGGCAACAGGACCAGTAGGAGAATTCATAGCTAAAACTTCAGCAACAAAAATGTCATTACCAGCATCAGAATTATTTTTTAGGGGAGTATTGTGTAACATTCTAGTTTGTTTAGCAGTATGGTGTAGTTTTAAATGTAAATCAGAATCAGGAAAGTTAATTATGATTTTTTGGTGCCTATTTGTATTTATAACAGCAGGTTTTGAACATAGTGTTGCAAATATGACATTACTAACAATAGGACTATTATCACCAGCAGGAGCAGCAGTGTCCATAGGTGGATATTTCTATAATTTATTATTTGTAACATTAGGAAATATGGTAGGTGGAATAGTATTTTTAGCAATTCCATATTACTTAATTTCAAGAAAATCTAATTAGAGAGGTGTAATATGGGATATAAACTTAATTTAGAAAATATGAATCTACTGTTAGAAAATTTATCAAAGAACTATGAAATATATGCACCAAAGATATTTAAAGGGGAAGGAACATTTTCTGATACGGATAGAGTGAAATACGGAAAGATAAAAAATATTAGAGAGGTAGAATTTAATAAAAAATCAGAATTCTCATATAAAGAAGTTTTATTACCAATAACTCAAACATTATTTTTCTTTACTGAAGATCAGGTCAAGGAAGCTGAAGTTAGAGAAAAGTCAGTGTTAGTCTTTTTAAGAAGTTGCGATATTCATGCACTAAGAAGAATAGATGACATTTATTTAAGAAATGGTGCTGTAGATCCATATTATAAGAAGATTAGAGAAAAGGCTAAATTTATATTAATGGGATGTAATAAGAGCTATGAAAATTGTTTCTGTGTAAATATGGGAACTAATAAAACTGATGAATATAGCTGTTATATTAAGTTGGATGGAGAAGAAGTTTACATAGATGTTAAGGATGATGAGTTAAATATAGCATTATCAGAAATAAACAAAAGTGAATTAGAAGTAAGACCAGAATTTGTAGAAGAGAACGAAGTTAAGGTTAATATACCAGAAAACTTAGATAATTCAATAATAGATTCAAAGGTATGGGATGAATATAATCAAAGGTGTATTGCTTGTGGAAGATGTAACTTCGTTTGCCCAACATGTACATGCTTTACAATGCAGGATATATTCTATAAGGATAATGAGAAGGCAGGAGAGAGAAGAAGGGTATGGGCTTCATGCCAGGTAGATGGATTTACTGATATGGCTGGTGGACATAGCTTTAGAAAAGCTAAGGGTGAAAGAATGAGATATAAAGTTCTTCATAAGGTTCATGACTATAAGAAAAAGTGGGGATATCATATGTGTGTTGGATGCGGTAGATGTGATGATATCTGTCCAGAGTATATTTCTTTCTCAAATTGTATTAATAAATTACAACAAGTTACGGATGAGGTGAAATAATTATGACTAACGAATATATACCATTTATTTCAGAAGTTTTAGAGGTAATAAAGCACACGGAGATAGAATACACCTTCAGAATGTCATTTAAGGGTGATGTTAAGCCAGGGCAATTCTTTGAAGTTTCATTACCTAAGTTTGGTGAAGCTCCAATTTCAGTTAGTGGAATAGGGGAAGGGTATGTTGATCTTACAATAAGAAAGGTTGGTAAGGTTACTGAGGAAGTATTTACAAAGTATAAGGGGGATAAATTATTTCTAAGAGGACCTTATGGCAATGGATTCGATATTGAAAACTATAGAGGTAAGGAAGTTGTAATAGTTGCAGGTGGAACAGGATTATCCCCTGTAAAAGGAATAGTAGATCATTTTGCTTATAACCCAGGAGAGGGGAAAAAGGTAACAGTTATTTCGGGATTTAAGTCTCCAAAGGATGTACTTTTTAAAGAGGATATGAAGAGATGGAATGAAAATCTTAACTTTATATTAACTGTTGATTCAGCAGAAGAAGGATATAAAGGTAATGTTGGATTAGTTACTGAATATGTACCAGAGTTAGATTTTGATGATATGGATACTGCTCAGGTAATTGTTGTAGGACCACCTATGATGATGAAATTTACAGTTCAAGCTTTCTTAAATATAGGGATGAAAGAGGAGAATATTTGGATATCTCATGAAAGAAAGATGTGCTGTGGATTAGGTAAATGTGGTCACTGTAGAGTTGGAGATACCTATATTTGTCTAGATGGACCAGTCTTTAACTATTCAGAAGGTAAACTTTTAAGAGATTAGGAGATGAGTATATGGATATTAATACTAAGAAACTAAAAAAGAATGCTTTTAGAATTACTAAGACTAGAGGAATAACAGCATCTAGAGTAAGGGTTCCAGGTGGTCATTTAAAGGCAGAATATCTTGGACTAATTCAAGAAATAGCAGATACTTTTGGTAATGGAACAGTTCATTTAACAACAAGACAAGGTTTTGAAATACCAGGAATTAAGTTTGGAGATATAGATAAAGTAAATAAATTACTTCAACCGATAATAGAGGGATTAGATATAAATCAAGAGGTACCAGATAAGGGATATACAGCAGCAGGTACTAGAAATGTATCAGCTTGTATAGGGAATAATGTTTGCCCTTATGGAAATTATAATACATCAAAATTTGCAAAGAGAATTGAAAAGGCTATATTCCCAAATGATCTTCACTTTAAGGTGGCATTAACAGGTTGTCCTAATGACTGTATGAAGGTAAGAATGCATGACTTTGGGATTATTGGTATGACTTTACCTCAGTATGAGAAGGATAGATGTGTATCTTGTGGAGCTTGTGTTAAAGCCTGCAAAAAGAAATCTACATCAGCACTACATGCAGAGAACTATAAGGTGGTTAGAGACCATAGTAAGTGCATAGGTTGTGGAGAGTGTGTAATTAATTGTCCAACAGGTGCGTGGACTAGAAGTAAAGAAAAGTATTATAGACTAGTTATTATGGGGAGAACAGGAAAGAAGAATCCAAGATTAGCTGAAGACTTTATGGTATGGGTTGATGAGGATAGTATAGTCAAAGTTATAACTAATACTTATAATTATGTTACTGAATATATAGATAAAAATGCTCCAGGTGGAAAAGAACATATTGGCTATATCGTAGATAGAACAGGGTTTATGGAGTTTAAGAAGTGGGCTCTTCAAGATGTAGATCTTTCTGATAAAGTTATTATTAAGGAAAATGTTTATTGGAGTGGAGTTAGATACTAAAGTAAATATAGATGTGATATAAAAAAATAACAGTTATTTTCATATATTCTTTTGCTATAGCTAAAATTGAGCTTTATAAAGAAAGATGAGAATAGCTGTTTATTTTATATTATTAAGTAATAAATATTTAAAGAGTGGTTTTAAGTCAAAGATATGATTTACTGATATAAGTAAATACTTTTATGGGCTATTGATATTCTTTATTGGACTTGATGGAAGATAGAATATAAAATAGAAGAATGAGGTAATATAGATTAACGAGGTGAATTTTATGAAGTTAGTTATAGCTACTAGAAAAAGTATTTTAGCTCAGGCACAAACTGAGAGAATTATAGATTTATTAAGAGAAAAAGTAAATATAGATTCGGAAAAATTATTAGTTGTTACTGAAGGTGATAAGAGACTTGATGTAACACTAGATAAAATAGGTGGAAAAGGTTTATTTACAAAGGAAATAGAATTAGCTTTATTAGATGGCAGAGCTGATGGTGCAGTTCATAGTATGAAGGATGTACCTTTTGACTTAGGGAATGACTTTGAGATTGTTGCAATGCCAGAAAGAGAAGATGTTCGTGATGCATTTATTTCAAATGGTGGTATACCCTTTAGGGATCTTAGAAAAGGAGCGAAGATAGGAACTAGTAGTTTAAGAAGAGCTGCTTTACTTAAGGAACTAAGAAGTGACCTAGAGATAGTACCTATTAGGGGAAATGTGCAAACAAGATTGGAAAAGATGAAGACTCAAGAACTAGATGGAATTGTTCTTGCAGCTGCTGGATTAAAAAGGCTTGATGATGAAGGGATAATAACAGACTATTTTGATCCAGAAGTATTTTTACCTGCAATTGGTCAAGGAGCCTTAGGGATAGAGTGTCTAAAGGAAAGTCCTAATAAAAGATATTTTGAAGTATTAGATAATAAAGATGTAAGACTAGAGGTAGAGGCTGAGAGAAGTTTTATGAAGGCTTTAAATGGAGACTGTCATAGTCTTATTGGTGCATATACGAAAATAAAAGGCAATGATATATATATTTTAGGTACATATATGGTTGGCAATAAAATAATCAAAAAAGATATTTTAGGTAAAAAAGAAGATAATATAGAGTTAGGAAGGACATTAGCAGAAAAAATATTAGCTAGTGAAAGGTAGAAATAGGATGGGTAAGGCTTATATTATAGGAACTGGACCTGGAGATGAGGAGTTATTAACCATAAAGGCTGTTAAGGCATTAAGTGAGTGTACAGCTGTTTTGTATGATAGATTGGTATCAAATAACATTCTTAATTATTTAAATGAAGATTGTCTAGTATATTATTGTGGAAAAGAGCCAGGAGCACATTATAAAACTCAAGAGCAAATAAATGAAATGTTAGTTAAATTAGTTAAAGATGGGCATGTAGTTGGAAGAATTAAAGGAGGAGACCCCTATGTATTTGGAAGAGGTGGTGAAGAAGTTTTATCTTTAGTAGAAGAAGGATTAGATTTTGAAGTAATACCAGGTGTCACTTCACCAATATCTGTTCTAAATTATGCAGGAATTCCTATTACCCAAAGAGGTATGTCTCAAAGTTTTCATATTGTAACAGGAATGTCAGCAGGGGTTTTAAAGGTGAACTTTGAAGCATTAGCTAAAGAAAATGGAACTTTGGTATTTATGATGGGTTTAGCTAACTTAGGGGAAATAGTAAAGAATCTTATTAAGAATGGTAAGGAGACCTTAACACCTACTGCAGTTATTATGAGAGGTACATCGTCAAAGCAAAAGAAGGTTACTGGAACATTGGCGGATATTGAAGAAAAGGTAAGAGAAGCTGGGCTAGAATCTCCATGTATAATTGTAGTTGGGGATGTAGTTTCATTAAATGAGAAGCTGTCCTGGTATGAGAATAAGCCTTTATTTGGTCATAATATATGTATAACACGTTCTAAGGAGCAATCTTCAAACCTAAAGAGCAAGTTAAGTGAACTAGGAGCAGAAGTTACAGAAATAAATTCAATAAAAATAGAGAGTACAGTCTGCAATTTAGATAAATATTTAGAAAAATTAAAGGAATATGATCATATAGTATTAACTTCTGTAAATGCTGTTAATATCTTCTTTGATTATTTAATAAAAAAGAAATATGATATAAGAGGTTTAAATGCTAAATTTTCAGTAATAGGAAAGGCAACAAGAAAGGCTTTAGAGAATAGAGGGATCCAAGCTTTTGTAATGGCAAAGGAGTTTGTAGGAGAAGGATTATTTAAGTCATTAAAGGGTCATCTTGTAGAGGGAGAAAAGGTTCTTATTCCATGTTCATCAAAAAGTAGAGAATATTTAAAGGAAGAGATTGAAGGGTTAGGATTGAATGTAGATAGAGTACACATATATGATACAGTTCCAGGCAGGTTATTAAATGAAAGAAGCTTTGAAGAAGTGGATATTGTACTATTTACTAGTCCAACAACTGTAGCAAATATGATTGAAATGGTTGGTCTTGATAGAGTTAAGGAAAAGAAATGTGTAGCAATAGGACCTCATACATTGAATGCATTAAATAAAAGTAAAATTAATGCTCTAATGTGTAGAAAACATTCAGAAGAAGGATTCTTAGAGGAAATTGTAAATATTATAAATAAGGAAGTGTAATTTATGATAAATAGAGGAAGAAGACTAAGAATGAATGAAGGAATAAGGTCAATGGTAAGGGAAACAACCCTTTCACCAAATGATTTTATATTACCTTTATTTGTAGTTGAGGGTGAGAAAATTAAGAATGAAATTAGCTCATTACAAGGATGTTATCACTATTCAATAGATATGCTTCATGAGGCTATAGAAGAGGTTGTAAATTCAGGCGTAAAAGGAGTAATTTTATTTGGGATACCACATACTAAGGATGAATGTGGATCTGAATCCTTTAATGATGATGGAATAATACAAAGAGCTATAAAAAAAATTAGAGAAATTAATCAAAATTTATATATAATTACTGATGTTTGCATGTGTGAGTATACAAATCACGGACATTGTGGTATTTTAGACGGGGAATATGTTGATAATGATAAAACATTAGAATACTTAGCTAAGATATCAGTATCTCATGCAAAGGCAGGAGCAGATATGATAGCACCATCTGATATGATGGATGGAAGAGTAGGTGTTATTAGAGAAGCATTAGATAATTCAGGTTATAAAAATGTAGCAATAATGAGTTATTCGGCAAAGTATTGCTCAGCATTCTATGGACCTTTTAGAGAGGCAGCTAATTCAGCACCTAGTTTTGGTGATAGAAAAACATATCAAATGGATCCAGCAAATAGGAGAGAAGCCTTAAAGGAAGTTGAGATGGATATTAAAGAAGGTGCAGATATAGTTATGGTAAAGCCAGCACTTTCTTATTTAGATATTATTAGAGAAGTAAAGGATAAGACAGATGTGCCAGTAGCAGCTTACAGTGTAAGTGGAGAATATGCTATGATTAAGGCAGCGGCTAATCAAGGTCTTATAGATGAAGAAAGAGTAGTTATGGAAATGCTAACTTCAATAAAGAGGTCAGGGGCAGATATAATAATTACTTACTATGCAGTATATGCAGCAGAGAAACTAAAATAGGAATATATGCCACTGCAAGGTTTTCCTAAGGTAAACTTCGGAAATGCAGATGGACGAAAAAATCCACGACTAAGCTCGTATTAAGGATTTTTTCTTAAGAAAGGAAGTTACATAATGCAGAATGAAAGAATTTTTAATGAAAGTAAAGAATATATGCCAGGTGGAGTTAATAGTCCAGTTAGAGCTTATAAAAATTTAGGAGTAAATCCTCCAGTTATAAAGAGTGGAAAAGGTGTAGTTATAACTGATGAAGATGGAAAAGAATATATTGATTTTGTTCTTGCTTGGGGTCCATTAATTCTAGGTCACTGCAATGATAAGGTTGTAGAAGCAATTCAAGATACATCTAAAAAAGCTATAGCCTTTGGTGCGCCTACTGAATTGGAGCTAAAGATGAGTCAACTCTTATGTGAATTAATGCCTAATATAGAAATGGTGAGAATGGTTAATTCAGGAACAGAAGCCACTATGAGTGCTATTAAGTTAGCTAGAGGATATACAAAGAGAGATAAGATAATAAAGTTTGCAGGCTGTTACCATGGACATTTTGATGGATTTTTAGTTGAGGCTGGATCTGGAGTATTAACAGAAGGAATACCTGGATCACAGGGAGTTCCAGAAGATAGTATAAAGAATACATTAATAGGTGTTTATAATGATGAAAATCAGGTAAGGGAACTATTTAAGAACTATGGTAAGGAAATAGCCGCAGTTATTATAGAACCAGTAGCAGGTAATATGGGAGTTATAAAAGCCCAGGATAAATTTATGAAAAAGTTAAGAATGTATTGTGATAGATTTGGAGCATTATTAATATTTGATGAAGTCATGTCAGGATTTAGAGTTGGATTCAAGGGGGCTCAAGAGTTATTTGATGTATCGCCAGATTTAGTTACATATGCCAAAATAATGGGAGGAGGACTTCCATGTGGAGCTTATGGCGGAAAAAAAGAAATAATGAAACATTTATCACCTTTAGGAGGAGTATATCAAGCAGGAACTATGTCAGGAAATCCAATAGTTATGGCAGCAGGATTAGCTACATTAAACCAATTATATGATCACCCAGAATATTATAATCATATAGAGAATATTGGTAAGAAGCTTGAAGATGGGTTATATAAAGTTAGTGAAAAATATAATTTACCTATTACAATAAATAGATTTGGCGGTATGATGACTATTTTCTTTACTGATAAAGAGGTAACTTCATATGTAGATGTTAAGGGATGTGATGAGGAAAGATTTAAAAGGTATTTCCTTCATATGCTTAATAGTGGATTTAATTTACCACCTTCACAATATGAGTCATTATTCTTATCAACATCCCATAACATAACCCATGTATATAAATTTGTTAAGGCTTTTGAAGAGTTTGTTAAAACAGAAATGGAAGTTAAATAGAAAAAAATATATAATTAGCAATATGATGGCACTTGATAAAAAATTATCAATAATATACAATCTTTATGAACTAGTTATTTTAAGGAGTTGAACAGATTGTATAAAAATGAATTAGAATTAATGTCCCATTCTGCTGAGAAGAAAATAGGTTTATTTAATGAAAGTTTAGGAAAATATAGTATATCTAGTTTATTAGGAGGATTATATGTTTGTCTAGGTACAATGCTTGCTTATACAATAGGTGGGTTGCTTAGTACAGCAGGTTCTCCTTGGACTAAGATCGTAATGGGATTATCTTTTGGTATAGCTTTATGTTTAATAAGCTTTGCTGGAGCTGATCTATTTACAAGTAATAGTATGACAATGGCAGTTGGTGCTTTTGAAAAGAAGACAAGCTATTTAGACTTACTTAAAATATGTGGATTTAGTTGGATTGGAAATCTTGTTGCCTCAATTGTTTCAGCTTTTCTTTTAGTCCAAGGAGGATTGATTAGTGATTATACTGGAGCATATATTGTAAAGACTGTAGAAAGTAAAATAGGATTGACTGCTCCTGAAATGGTCATTAGAGGGATTTTTTGTAACATATTAGTATGTGCAGCATGTTGGATGACATATAAATTAGAAAATGAAGCCGCTAAGATTATGATGACTTTATGGGCAGTATTTGCATTTATGACTGCTGGATATGAGCATAGTATTGCAAATATGGGATTATTTTCAATTGCTGCAATGATTCCTCAAGGATCTGGACTACCTATCAATTTGATGGCAAGTAATTTAATATTTGTTACTATAGGTAACTTTATTGGTGGAGCTATAATATTAGGTGGAGCATATTCATACATTTCAAAGAAAAAAGAGGTATAATTATAGTTAAAACTTATTAGGAAGTGAATTTATGAGCTTTTTTGATTTGGTAAATAGAAGGCAAAGCGTAAGAAGTTATAGTGAAGCTAAGGTTGAGAGAGAAATAATAGAAAAAATTATTGGTGGTGCAAGGGTAGCCCCTTCAGCATGTAATTCTCAGCCATGGAAGTTTATTATTGTTGATGATAGTGAAGTAAAAGAAGAATTAGTAAAGAGTATTTATGATCCTTTAATTGGTATGAATAAATTTGCATTAACTGCACCGGTATTTATAGTAGTGGTAGCAGAGAAGAGAAATTTAGTTTCAGGGGTAGGAGCTAAGATTAAAGGAATGGACTACACATCATTAGATATTGGAATTGCATGTGAACATATATGCTTAGGTGCAACTGAACTAGGTCTTGGGACTTGTATGATTGGCTGGTTTAAAGAGAAGGGTGTAAAGGATACATTATCAATTCCGAGGAATAGGGAAGTTAAACTTATTATTTCATTAGGATACGGGCAAAGTGATGAAGTAAGAGGTAAGATAAGAAAAGAACAAAAAGAGATAATAAGCTACAATAACTATTAATATATTGCTTAAATTTGCAATAAATAATATAATAATAGAACAAAAAGGGTTATTATCTATGCTATGTATTATGAAGATAGGGTAAAAAGGGGATGATGAGTGTGGAAAATAATATAATGAATGCTCTAGTAGGAGTTCTAACTACTATTGTTTTAGGTATAGGGAATTATGTATTTGCAGCACTAGCAATTTATAAAATTTCTAAGGTTGAAAAGGTTGAAAATCCATGGTTGGCATGGATTCCAATAGCAAATTCTTATCTTTTAATCAAATTAGGAAAAGGTAAGATGTACTTTATGGTATTAGCAATAGCAAGTTTCTTTGCTGGTGGTTACCTTACTATTCTTATGGGAGAGGGAGTAGGAAAGGTAATAGGAACCCTATTAACAATAGCTTGGTCTATTTATACTTTAATTATGTATAACAGATTATGTAGTAATTATGATGTAAATATTCTATTCTTTGTTGCTGGTGTAATTGCACCATTGGTTTCATTAATACAAGCATTAGCAGGATTATATATACCTTTAGTCTTAGTTAGCTTTTATGGACATTGGAAGCTGTATAGAAATGCAGGGAAAAGTCCAATAGGAAAGCCAAGGATAGAATCTAAAGTTATATTATCTAAAAAGAAGAAGTAATACTTTTTGAATTTAGGGCATCTTACTTAGTAAGATGCTATTTTTATTAATCGGAAGGATGGAAATTATGAAAAACACAAGAAAGATCTTAAGCTTATTATTATCTGTATTATTAATTGGTACACTAATGGTGGCCTGCGGAACTAAGGACCCAAGTAAGGTAGTTAACTTCCTTAACTATGGAGAAAATATTGATGATGAAACATTAAAAGAATTTGAAAAAGAATATGGTATTAAGGTAAATGTAGATACTTTTGACGATATGGAAACAATGTATCAAAAGGTTAAGTCTGGTGGTGTAAAATATGATGTAATATTAGTGTCAGATGCATTAATGCCAAGAATGATAAATGAAAATTTAGTTAAAGAGTTAAATAAGGATAATATAGAAAATATTAACCAAATGGATAAAGACTACTTAGATTTAGAAATAGATCCAGGTAATAAATTTTCAGTTCCTTATATGTTTGGAACTGTAGGTATTGTATACAATAAAGATGTAGTAAAAGAACCAGTAGATAGTTGGGATGTACTATGGGATGAGCAATACAAGAATAAAATATTTATGTTTAATACATACAGAGATATAATGGGAGCTGCTTTAAAGAAGTTAGGATATTCACTAAATACAACAAATCCTAAAGAAATAGAAGAAGCTAAGGAATTATTAGTAAAGCAAAAACCTTTAGTAACAGCATATGGTAGTGATTCAGGAACTACAATGATACCAAGTGGAGAAACTGATGTAAATATGATTTGGTCAGGGGAAGGACTAAATCTTCAAGATGAAAATCCAAACTTAGTTTATGTTGTTCCTAATGAAGGAGCTAACTTCTGGATAGATAGCTTAGCGATACCTCATAATGCTGTTAATTTAGAGGGAGCAGAAAAGTTTATTAACTTTGTAAGTGGAAAAGAAAGTGCTTTAAGAATAGCAGATGAAATAGGTTATACAACTCCAAATGCTGAAGCAAGAAAGGAACAACCTGAAAATGTAAGAAATAATCCAAATGCATATATGCCAAAAGAAATGATGGATAGATGCGAGTTCTATAGAGATTTAGACACAGAAGTTAAGGATAACTACTTTGAGATAATGACAAGATTAGGGGTAGAATCTGGAGAAGAGTAGAAAGTAGTGATAAATCATTGAATTTTGTAGTGAATTAGTAAAGTTTGATATATAATATAACAAAAGGAGTGATTATATGGACGATAGAATAATAGATTTTAATGAGCTTAAGAATAAGGCTAAAGATAAAGATGTAGATAAGCTTGAAGACTATATGTACTCTTTGTATTATCAAATGGCAGAAGGTAAGATTACTATGGCTGATTTTACTAAAAATATATATAAGTATATGGAAGAAAATAATATATCACAGGATAAGTTTTTAAACATACAAAAAAAGCTTATGGAGAGATATGGTTTTGATTCAAGTATAATTGATGAACAGCTTAAATCAGCAGGTATAAATTTAGCTGACGTTGGTAACAACTATGAATCTATAAGAAAAACAATGGGATTCCAAGAAAAATATAAAGACAGACTTACTGCAAAGGCAGTATCAGTATATTTCATAAAGAATGATAAAAATAATCTTGAAATAATACTAGAAGAAGAAAATGTAATCCTTCAAAGTGAAGGAAAAATTGACTTAGCAGATATAGAGCTAAATGAATTCTTATGTTCTTATAAAAAGGTTAGGGAAGAGAAGCCTTTAGCTATTAAGGTTTGTGAGGATATAAAAGAATATAATTATTAATGAATTGAGTAAAGCAGAGTGAATAAAAAGTTCACTCTGTTTTTTTGAAATGAATTTTATGATTCCCGTATTCTTATATTCTCATATGGTAAAGAATATGCTTGTAGAATGCGGGTTTTAGACATATATAACTATAAAAAAATATAAATTTTCAATTTATCAAAAAATTTTCAGTTTCTTTTATTATAAAATGATTTATAATAAAGAAGTCTGATTTATAAAGATGATGAGTTTTAGGAGGAACATATGAGTATTTTAACTGTAAAAGAAATGAACCATGGCTTTGGGGATAGAGCTATTTTTGAGGATGTTTCCTTTAGACTTTTAAAGGGTGAGCACGTAGGACTTATTGGAGCAAATGGAGAAGGTAAATCTACCTTTATGAATATAATAACAGGAAAATTAATGCCAGATGAGGGAAAAGTAATCTGGTCAAATAATGTTAGAGTTGGATACATGGATCAACATGCAGCACTAACAAAGGGACAAAGTATAAGAGATGCATTAAGAGATGCATTTAAATATCTTTTTGATATGGAAACAGAAATGAATACACTATATGAAAAGATGGGAGACTGCACACCAGAAGAATTAGAAAAGATGCTTGAAAGAACGGCAGTAATTCAAGACCTTCTAGATAATAATGGTTTCTATGTTATAGATCCAAAGGTAGAAGAAGTAGCTAAGGGGCTAGGGCTTCTAGATTTAGGACTAGATAGAGATGTAGATGATTTATCAGGTGGACAAAGAACTAAGATATTATTAGGAAAGCTATTATTAGAAAATCCAGATATACTTTTACTAGATGAGCCTACTAACTACTTAGATGAAGAGCATATAGAATGGCTTAAGAGATATTTAAATAACTATGAGAATGCATTTATATTAATATCACATGATATACCATTCTTAAATGATGTAGTTAACTTAATATACCACGTGGATGAAAGAAAGCTTACAAGATATGTAGGAGACTACTATGAGTTTAAGAGAATTCATGAGGAAAATAAAAAGAGATTAGAACAAGCATATGAAAAGCAACAAAAGGAAATAGCACGTCTTGAAGATTTCGTTGCAAGAAATAAGGCTAATGTTGCAACTTCAAATATGGCAAAGTCAAGACAAAAGAAGCTTGATAAGATGGAAGTAATAGAACTTTCAAAGGATAAGCCAAAGCCAGAATTTAACTTTAAAATGGCAAGAACAGCAGGTAAGGTTATATTTGAAACTAAGGACTTAGTAATAGGATATGATAGTCCATTAACTAAACCTCTTAACTTATATATGGAAAGAGGGCAAAAGATAGCCTTAGTTGGAGCTAACGGTCTTGGTAAATCAACACTTTTAAAGAGCTTACTTGGATTAATTAAACCATTAAGCGGAGAAGTTGAAAGAGGAGATTATCAAGAAATAGGATACTTTGAACAAGAAGATAGAAGTGGAAATACTAATACTTGTATTGAAGAAGCTTGGGCAGAATTCCCATCATATACTCAATACGAAATTAGAGCAGCTTTAGCTAAATGTGGATTGACAACAAAGCAATTAGAATCTAAGATTATGGTTCTTTCAGGAGGAGAAGCAGCTAAGGTTAGATTATGTAAGATAATTAATAAGGAAACTAACATACTAATCCTAGATGAGCCTACTAACCATCTAGATCAAGAGGCTAAGGATGAATTAAAGAGAGCATTAAAAGAGTATAAAGGATCAATATTACTTGTATCCCATGAGCCAGAGTTTTATAGAGATATAATTACTGAAACTTGGAATTGTGAGGATTGGACATTAAAAATAACTTAACGACAACTCAGTTTAGTAGTTAATATAAACAGCTTAAACACTAGTGTTTAAGCTGTTTTGTTCGAATTTAAATAATTGGTATGTGCTTTAAAAATAATTTTTGCAGAAAAAATGTAAATATAAGAAATAAGACTTACTAAGGTATTAAATATAAAAAACGATAAAAAAATGCAAAAATGCAAATTAAGATATTGACATTAGGAGTATTATGGTATAGAATTAACATAAAAGGACAATAATAATAAATTTCAAGTGTTGAATTTGGTGAGGTAGAAATATGCTTGTAGGATATAAATTTGATAATTATACTTCTTTTTATACGGAAACTGCATTATCAATGGAGGTAGGAAAAGATAGGAAGTTTATAGATCAGAATACATTTAAAACTCAATATGGTAGGATGAATAAATCGGCTTTAGTATTTGGAGCAAATGGAAGTGGAAAGAGTAATCTTATTAACGCACTACAGTATATGTGTAATTGTGTTTTATCAGGTTTTGAAGTTCAATCAAAGATTATATCTGTTCCAAATAACTTTGCTTTCAACGAAGTAGGAGCTAATAAGCCTAAATCTTTTGAGGTTTCATTTATAATTGATAATATTTTATATGAGTACGGTTTTTCTATATTAAATAGCAAAATAGAAAGAGAGTATTTATATAAAAAGGTAAAGAGAAAGACTGAAGTATTTGTTAGAAGAAGTTCTAGCTGGAAAGACATTAGTGTTACGAGTGATTTTGATAATGTTAAACATTTGATTCAAAATACAAGAGAAGATGCATTATTTTTATCATGGGCTAACTTTGGAAATAATGAACTTGCTATGAAAGTATATAATTGGTTTGATAGTATTGAAATTTTTGATGGAGATGATACCAATGAGTTTTTATCATCTACTGTTAGCTATATAGAAGATAATGAAGAGAATAAAGAAAAAGTATTGAGATTTCTTAACAAGGCAGCTATAGATGTTTTAGATATTAATCTAGAAATAAAAGAGGATGAGAGTAGAAAATTCTTCATGGAATCTTTAAAAAAGAGTGTTATAAATAAATTAGAGCCATTACCATCAGTTAAAAAGGTAGATTTAAAGGTTCTTCATAAAGTATATTCTGAAGATTGGTCAGAAGTTGGGACTATAGAAAAGAATATAGGGATTGAATCTAATGGAACAAAAAAGATGTTTGAAATAGCAGGCCCTATAATTGACGCTATAGAAAATGGCAAAATTATAATAATAGATGAAATAGATGCAAGATTACATCCACTATTAGTAAATCATTTAGTAAGGTTATTTAATTCAAATACAACAAATGCACAATTAATTTGTACTACACACAACATAATGTTATTGGATGAAGATCTGAGAAAAGACCAAATATATTTTATAGATAAAAATGAGTATGGAGTTAGTAAAATTGAATGTTTAGCAAATTTTAAAGGTATAAGAAAAGATAGTAAAATTGTTAAACAATATTTATCAGGATCATTTAATGGTTTACCCAATATAAAATAAACGTTCCTAAAAAACAAAAGAGCAAAATAGTTGGCACTATTTTTGCTCAAAAGTTAATAAATGCAAATTGATTTTTAATATTATTATCGGTTATTTAATATTGTATATTAATGTTGTATTTATTTCAAGACTTTTTTCTAAATAAGTGATGATGGAGAGAATGAAAGTATTATAGATTTTGTTTTTTAGTTAATCATAGATAAAATAAAATTATGAGGTGGTTAATATAAAAATATCAACGTTATACAATATTAAAAAAAATCAAGAGGATTTAGAATTTGTAGATATAGAATTAGATAATGACTTGGAATTATTTATAGACCCGTATATATTTACAAAATTAAGAGGTGATTTCGCTAAAAAGTGTAATAATGCTATTATAAATTTTTTCAGTGAAGTTATGAACTTAATAAGGAACAATGATGAAGTAAATGCAAAACGTATTTTAAATGGTTTAAAAGAACCATCAGAAACTCATTTAGGTCTATCAGAAAATTCTATAGATGGAAATGGTGTAAGAGGGAAAAAAGCTATTAGATTATATCAAAAATTAGCTGAAAGTAAGGCTGCTAAAACTGGGAATTTAAAGGATTTATCAGATTGTGAATTAATGATAGATGGAATTGGGAAAGATAGTATATCAGATATAACGACGAATGTTATTAGGAAGTATTTAATAGAATTTACTCAAAGTCAGTGTGATATTTGTAATATACCAATGATATCATTCAAAAATAATATTTGGGATGAAGGCTTAAAGAAGTGGGTTAACATAGAATATAAACTACCAAGCATTAATGGTAAAAGGATTATATTGGTACCTAAAAGCATTGTTACAGATAAGTTAATATTAAGTTATGATAATTTCTATGATGTTGAAGTGATAGAGTATTATAGCAAGAGAGAAATAAATAATGCATCTACTTCTTTAGTTAGAGTATTAAAAAATGGTGAGAGAAAAGTTATAAAAAAAGAACTAAAAAAGAAGTATCCAAAATCTAAAGAATTAGTATATAGTTTTATTAATGAAAATCCTGAATATTTAGAGTTATATAAGGAAAGAAAAAAGATTCTTAACAATATAGATGTAGATGAAATTATTTTTAAAGCTCATGAGAAGAATAAGAAGTTAAAAAGCGAGTAATGGTTTATTTTAGTCCTCAAAAGCATAGCTTTTAGAGGGCTTTATTTTATAATAATTTACTTTGTTATTTGAATTTTTATGATACCAATATAATAGCATAAGCCAAACAAACAACACTAGAAAAATAAATTGAGATTAAAGAGGTAGCTAAAAGCTAGCTCTTTTAATTTGTGTTAAATTCTATTTAAAAGTAAAATTGGATATATATGAATTGAATAGGGCATTGGATATGATAGGCTGATGGAAGTAAGAAAAGATAAAAAAGAGAAATATATACAGAAGCATAAAATAGAAACAGAACATTTTATTATCAATTACAATGTTGTAGATAAAACTTGCATAGATGACGTTTTGGAAGTTATTGAAGCAAACTATAATAGAATTACTACTAATTTAAATCAGAAACTTGAAGAAAAATTATTATTATATCTCCATTAAATCCATCTCGCGGTTCTGATATGAATAATGTAATAAAAACTGTAGTACATGAATTTGTAGATGTAGTACTAAAGAGAACAAATAGTGATATACCTAGGTGGTTGGATTAAGGGAATGTATCATATAAAGATAACAATCAAAATTGGATAGTTTATACCGTTAAGAATGGCTTGAAACATAGAAATATACCTACATTAAATGAATTAGATACTAGAGAAGATTTTGAAGAGTTTTAAGCGACATGTATATCTGTATTCATATACTATTGTGGAATAAATTATTAAAAACTTTGGTTACGAGAAGTTATATAAGTTAATAAAATACCTACTAAATTTATGAGCATTTTTGGTGTCGTGCAAGAAGAACTAGAAAATAAAGGGATTGAGTATATTAAAAAATTAATCTTTAGGCTAGTAATTATTAATAATATTTTGGTGTTGAAAGATAGTATTATGTAATTATGGAGAGGTATGTGAGGATTGAAAATTAAAAGTTATATAGAAATTAGTTTACTTATAAAAACATCATGCAAAAAGACAGTAGATAGATTTAATTTTACACAAATCTAGCTACTGTCACTATTAAGCTTGGACAAATTAAATATATATTCCTATATTTTCTGAATCTTAATGATAAATAATATGTACTATTTATTGCATAATTTATTAATATTATTTCTTAAATCCGTACTTTTGTTAAATCTTGACCATAATCTTTTAATTACATCTTTATAGTAATTTAAATCGCTTTTTAAATAATCTGATGGAGCTAAAGTCTTTTGCTCAATTTCAGCTTTTTCAAGTGCATTTTCAAAACAATATCCTAATACTTCTTCACCTATTTCACTAAAAATTTCAAAGAAAGTTTCTGATTCGTTTTCAATATGATTTGAGATAATAGAATTCATATCACCCATTGTTCTTAATACTATTTTTAGTTCATCTGTATTATTCAATAAACTTGCAATTATGTCATATGACAATACACCAGAGTTAATTTTGCATAATAAAGTAATACAGGCATATTGGAATGTTCGTCCATTTTTTATCATAGGAAGAACTGTTTTTTCATCATATCCTTTATCTTTAATATTAGTTTTAACAAATTGATCATAATAATATGATATTTTAATAAGATCTGCTATAACACCTTCTCGTGCATCTGGTCCGAAGATAGAGTAATAGTATTCATCATTATACATTCTTTGAGAATTACTCCTTGCTGAACCTGGCATTTGTAAAATGGCTGCTAAACTTAACTTTCCAACTTGTTCTAATGTAGCTGTTTGATAAGGTTCAGAATATTGTTTTGGTGTCTTATCACCTTTTTTAGTAATATAATAAATATGTTTTTTATACAGACGTTCTCTTAAACGTAATTGCTCAGGTGTATTTGATTTTAAGTCAGCTTTTTTTATAGGCTTTTGAGAATTTGTTGATTCTGCAATATTAGTAATAAATTTATCCTTATCATCTCTTGAATTTCCTCTAGACTTTACAATTTTACATTGTAAATAGAAATCCGTATCAATATCAATCTTTCCAATTCTATTAGTTGTCTGGCCACCATTAACTATTGAAAAATTAAATAATTTAATTTCTGTTCCATCTAGTTCATAGTTATCACAAACTATTAGAATACCATTATTTTTATACCAGAAGTTTTTTGGTTCTTTAGAAATAGTTTTTTCAATTCCTGAATCTACAGTTTTTTGTCTAACATAATATCTGAGATTCATACCTAACAATCCATTTCTTCTTCTATTTTGAAGTTCTTGTAAAGATTGAGCTGATATATTAACAATTATAGAGTCTTCGTATTTCAAATAGTTATCTTTCATATCTAGTGCTAGCTTATCGTAATCAACAAAAAGCTTACCATTATCACATAATTCAATTTGAGATTCAACTTCGGTTCTGAAATTCATTTCCAGGTCATATTTGTTAAAATATGTTTTTATATTCTTTTCAATTATATTACGTTCACGCTTGTTTTTAGGTTGATATGATGTAAAGAAACAAATACGAATTTCTCCATTCTCTTCACATTGACTAGTGGCATTTCTAAATGCTGTAACAAGTTTTTCATTAAAGCTGGATACCTTATTGTTTTGAAGTAATTTAATAGTTTCATTAATTTTATATAGTTCACCAGCAACATCTTGTGCTGAAAGTTCTGAGTGTTCATAATATTTACTTTGGACTATTATTACATCATTACCTTCACTTGTAGGATCATTGAATATTGCATCAATACCACCATCATTTGGACCATCAGTTAAATATTCAAGAACTATATCTTGATCAAATGGTATTCCTGCATCACTAAAGAAAAAGTATTTTATACATAATAAAGAAAAAATATGATAATCTTTAAGGTTTGAAAATGTAGAATATTTATTTTTTAGATTATCAATATGAAATTTAAAATAATCTTGTTCCATTACTATACTCCTTATTTAAAGAATTTACTAACTTTATTAGATCACATATTAACAAAATTTTCAATGTATTAGTCATATAAGATCTTTGAGCTACATTTAATTATTTTACCAACTCATTTATATGTAATTTCCTGTTAAGCTCTGATAGATAATTGGATTATAATTACAAATATGGTTATAATAATTAAACTACAAAGATTGTATAGTAATTAAATTAGATGTAAAGATGATTATGGACGAAAAATAAATAGTTAATAGAAATAGTCTGAACATTAAAGTTCAGGCTATTTCTATTATAATGACTTTTAATTTTAAAAATGTATTTTTTATATGGTGTAAGGGAAACTAAAACATAAATATAAAAAGGAGCATACTTAATGAAAATATATGTAGATAATGGATGTGATACTTTAAAATCTTGTTTGTTATGTTATCCAGCTAACTATAGAATAACTAGTAAATCAAATAGATTTTACAATAAAGTAGATTACACTTTAGCACTTAATCAATATAATAGATACATAAATTATTTGATTGAAAATGGTGTTAAACCTATATTTATTGATATTACTAGCTCTTCAAAGCAAGTATATGCAAAAGATATAGCATTTGTAATAGAAAATTTTTTATTTATAAGTAAAATGTCTTTAAAGGAAAGAGAAGTGGAAATTAATCCCATAAAGAAGCTAGCTTCAAAAGAAAATCTTGATTATTACATTATGCAGAACAATATAGAAGGTGGAGATGTAGTAGTAGGAGATAAAGTTATTTTTGTAGGAGTAAGTAGTAGAACAAATTTAGATGCTATTGAAGAACTGAAAAAAATACTAATTATTAAGGGAATAAAAAAGGAAGTTATATCAATTAACTTTGATAATAGTATGTTACATTTAGATTGCGTTTTTGGGTTATTAGGTGGGGAATCTGCTTTAGTATCTCCCTATGTTTATGATAAAGAAGTTGTTAAAAAATATATAAAAAATATAATAGAAGTAACAAAAGAAGAAGCGGATAATTTTGCTACTAATATTGTTTATTTAGGGGATAAAAAATTAGTTACTAGTAATATAAGTATAGGTAATAAGTTAAAGGAGTTAGGGTATAATGTTAAAATTTTAGATTATACGGAAATAGTTAAAGGTGAAGGCAGTGTTGATTGTAGTACATTAGATTTATTAAGAGAATAATTACTGTGTTATGAATTTTGGTTTTATATTTAGGCAGTAAGTGGAATTTTGAACTATGATTATAGAATGTTGAAATTGGTATAGTAAAGTTTAACAAGAGTTAGTGTAACGACTAACTCTTTTGTCGTTGACAAAAAAAGGGAATAGCCATAATATAGTATGTATACTTACTAGTTTGGAGGGGATATGAAACTTAATGAGTCTTTAGGGTATTTATTAAATTTAACAGCAAGAAATCTAAAGAGAGAACTAGATGAAAATATACGAAAGTATAATTTGAATAGTTCACAGTGGGCACTAGTTAAATTACTTTTAGAAAAGGGAGAATTAAGTCAGGTAGAAATAGCTGAGAATATGCAATCAGATAAGGCAACTGTTGGAGCAATAGTTGACAAGTTAGTTAACAAAGGCTTAGTTATTAGGGGAAAAAATGATACAGATAAAAGATCCTATAAGATAAAAATATTGAAGGATGGTAGAGATCTAGCCACCAAATTAACAAAAGATGCTATCAATACAAATAATAAAGCATTACAAGGATTTAAAGATGAGGATATTCGAAAATTATTAGATTACCTTGAAATCATTAATTCAAATTTAAGGGGAGAATAATAAAATGCCTTGGAAAGAAGAAATTTATAGAGCTTTTTTTGTTACTTTTGGAATGTTTGAAATTTTAACTAATATCAGTTACCTAATATTAAAAAATGGAATGAGCTTAGCAATTAGACAACATGGAGAATTACCAAGAGGGGTTTCTAAAAAACAAATTAGAGTAAAGGTAATATCCATGCTTATATTTGGTAGTATATTTTTTGTGGTTGGATTATATTCATTTAAAAATAGATCAGTGGATCATATAGCTTATTTATGTGCATTGATTCCATTTTGCATATATGCTATTACAGAAGGATGTTATTATAAATATTGGAAGACTATAGGGTTTTCAATAGTTTCTCTAATAGTACTATTTGCATTCCTTATATTATGATTGAATAAATATTTTAAGATGATTTATTTTATTATGGAACTCACTATGAGGAGTGTACAGCTAAAATAGCATAGTAAAAGATAGGGTTAGTTTGAAAACTAGCCCTTTTATTTTACAAAAATATATCTGATGGTTTAAATATGATAAAATATAAAGTGTTTTTAAGAAGATATCAATTTCAAAGAATTGAATTATAAAAATATTAATAATTTATGAGGTAATAATATTATGCTTAGTAAATCTTTAGCGCAAAAAATAGTTGATAGAATGATGGATATAATACCCTATAACGTAAACATTATGAATAAGGATGGAATAATAATTGCAAGTGGCGACAAGGATAGAATTGGTAAGTTGCATTTAGGTGCTAAGGAAGTTTTGGAAGGAACTTCAGCTATAGAAGTATATAAAGAAAAAAAGGGGGTTAAGCCTGGAGTAAATATGCCTATAATGTTTAATAATCGTAGTATAGGAGTAATTGGTATAACTGGAAATCCTAAAAATGTACGAGCCTTTGCTGAATTAGTTAAGGTAACAACAGAGCTTTTAATACAGCAGGAATATAGCATTGAGAAGTACATAATAAGAAATAAACTAAAGGAAGAATATTTATATGAATGGCTTCACAGAAAGGAAATATATGATGATGAATTTATAGATAGAGGTAAGGAACTTAATATTAGCATAGAAGAGAAGGGTTATATCTTAATAATAGATTATAAAAAAGAATGTACTAAAAAAATAAAAAAGATAATAGAGATTTATTTTAATAACGAAGTAAAAAGAATTAGTTTAAATTCATCTAGGTTATGTATTATTCTTAATGGGAATATGGAAAAAAATAATAAGACAATAGATGATCTGCTAGCTCATGGAAAAGAAGAAATAAATACTATAATATTTTTAAAGAAAACAGATATATTATCTAAGGCATTTTATAAAGGAATAAGTGCTATAAATATTGTTATGGCCTTAAATATAAAGAAAAAGGTAATAAGAGATGAAGATGCTATTTTTTATTGTGAAATAGAGAAGATAGTTAAAAATAAAGATGTAAAAGAAATTTTAAAGAAAATACAAGAGGGAGGGAATGAACTTATAGATACTTTTAGGGTTTTCGTAGGTGAAAATTTTGAAAGAGGTAAAACGGCAGAATTATTACATATACATAGAAATACTTTAAGTTATAGATTATCTAAAATAGAGGAGTTAACAGGGCTATCCTTTAATAATTCCATTGATATGTTTAGATTAATAAGTACATATATATATTATAATATATATTCTGGTTAACAAACTTTTTTTAATAAAGATTATGCAAACTCACAATGAAAACATTTACCAGGGAAGGTAAAATAAGAATGAAATTATTAAAAAAGGTTTGAAAGAAGGTTTAAAAAATGGATGTCATTTCAGTATCAGCATTAGGTGCAATAGTTGCACTTATTATTTCAATAACTTTAATCATTAAAAAAATTCATCCAGCATATGCATTAATTTTAGGAGCATTAATTGGAGGTTTAGTAGGGGGAGTTTCATTAGTTAATACCGTTAATTTTATGATGGATGGCGCAAAGGGAATGATTACTGCTATTCTTAGAATTTTAACAGCTGGTGTTTTGGCAGGAGTTCTTATTGAATCAGGGGCTGCTATTAAAATAGCAGAAACAATAGTTAGTAAAATAGGTCAACAAAGAGCACTTATTGCATTAGCAATAGCAACAATGCTTTTAACTATGGTTGGAGTATTTGTGGATGTAGCAGTTATTACAGTTTCACCTATAGCTATAGCAATTGCAAAAAAAGCAGGACTTAGTAGAGCAGCAATTTTGTTAGCAATGATAGGTGGAGGAAAAGCAGGTAATATAATGTCACCAAATCCAAATGCAATTGTTGCATCAGAGAATTTACAAGTTCCTTTAACAAGTTTAATGATTGCAGGTATTATACCCGCAATATTTGGGATTGTAGTAACTTGTATCTTAGCAAAATGGTTAGATAAAAAGGCAACAAAAATTGAAGATACAGATAATGAAGAAAAAGAAGTTAAAGAATTACCAAGCTTTATAGCAGCGATTTCAGGTCCTATAGTAACAATAATACTACTTATGTTAAGACCTATTGCAGGAATAGTTATAGATCCATTAATAGCACTTCCAGTTGGAGGTATAATTGGAGCAATAATAATGGGAAAAGGAAAGCATATTTCTGATTATGCAGTATCTGGTTTAAATAAAATGAGTGGTGTTGCAATTCTTTTACTTGGAACAGGAACATTAGCAGGTATAATTTCTAACTCACAATTAAAAGACTTAATTATAAATGGTGTAGATAGTATTGGTTTACCTAGTATATTACTAGCGCCAATAGCCGGTATATTAATGTCTGCAGCAACAGCATCAACTACCTCAGGAACAGCAGTTGGAACATCTGTATTTGGACCTACAATCCTTGAACTTGGAATACCTAGTTTAAATGCAGCAGCTATGGTCCATAGTGGAGCCACAGTATTAGACCATCTTCCTCACGGAAGTTTCTTCCATGCAACAGGAGGAAGCGTTAGTATGGAAATAAAAGAGAGATTAAAACTTATACCATATGAATCTTTAATAGGTTTAGTAATGACAGTAGTATCAACAATAATATTTGGAGTAATTTTATAAAGTAGGCAATAAATTAGTTTTAGCATAGATGGAGGTAGAAAAATGAAATTCGTATTAGCACCAGACTCATTTAAAGAAAGTATGACAGCAAAAGAAGCTTGTGATGCAATGGAAAGAGCTATAAATAAAGTTGTTAAGGATGCAGAGTGCATAAAAGTACCAATGGCAGATGGGGGAGAAGGAACTGTAGAAGCCTTAGTTATGGCTACAGAAGGTAAACTTGTAGAAACATTTGTAACTCCTCCAATTGGAAAAGAAAAAGTAAAAGCAACTTATGGACTTCTTGGAGATGGAAGTAAAGCAATAATAGAAATGGCAAGTGCAAGTGGAATACAGCTTGTAAAAAGAGAAGAAAGAAATCCTCTAATAGCTACAACTTTTGGAACTGGAGAACTAATACTTGATGCAATAAAAAATGGAGCAAAACACATACTAATTGGAATCGGTGGAAGTGCTACTAATGATGGTGGAGCAGGAATGATACAAGCTTTAGGTGGACATTTATTAGATAGTGAGGGAAAGGAACTTCCTTTTGGAGGTTTAGCTTTATCAAAGCTTAATAAGATAGACTTAAGTAATTTAAATGAAAGTCTTAAAGGTATAACATTTGAAGTTGCTTGTGATGTTACTAATCCATTAATAGGAGAAACGGGAGCATCAAGAATATTTGGACCTCAAAAAGGTGCTACAGAGGAAATGATAGTAGCATTAGATAAAGCCTTAGAAAACTATGCTAATGTAATAAAGAAGAATTTAGGAAAAGATGTAGCATATATTGAAGGAGCAGGAGCAGCAGGAGGGCTAGGAGCAGCACTTTTAGCATTTCTTAATGCAAAACTCCTAAGAGGAATAGATCTAATAATTAAACATACAGATCTTGAAGCAAAAATAAAAGGAGCAGACTTTGTATTTACTGGTGAAGGTTGTATAGACAGTCAAACTATCTTTGGTAAGACTCCTATGGGAGTTGCATCATCAGCAAAAAGGCAAGGAATAAAAACTATTGCTTTTGCAGGAAAAGTAGAAGAAGGCTCAGAAAATCTGTATGGAATAGGAATAACATCTATCTTTGGAATATTAAGAGGAGTAACTTCCTTAGATGAAGCATTAAGAGATGGGGTTGAAAATTTAGAAAAGACAGTAGAAAGTGTTGTTAGAATATTAATTTAGATTAAATTGTAATTTATGAATTATATAAATATCAGAATAAATTAATATGATTCAATGGTGGAAAGTGTACCAGAGTTGAAAATTTAAGCTCTAAAAAAGAAGTAATGAAAATAAGTATGCTATTTTTATTACTTCTTTTTATATTTTTTAGAACTTTTTAGACAAATTAAATATAAATACAAAACAAGGTTAATAATTATATCATATTATGTATAATTATGGTACGATGGTATTAATCTTACATAATTAAAGGAAAGCTAAACTATATAAAATTACTTTGAGAATAATAAAATGTAAAGGGGCAAATATAAATGAGTTGGATAAAAAACGTATTACTTGAAATAGGTAGAAAAGAGATTGCTAAAAATGACATCATAACTAAAACAAAGGAAGTTTCTTTATTTATAGAAGATGGAATTATAAAAGAAATTGCAGATAATGTTCCAGAAGATGCACAGGAAGTTATAGATGCAAAAGGATATTTAGCAGTACCATCCTTGGTAGACAATCATATTCATTTAGATAAAGGACACTATGGTGGCAAGTGGAAAGCAGTTGTCCCTATGAGTAATGTAGCTGAAAGAATTGTAGAAGAAGAAGGATTTTTAAAAGATTTCTTAATAGAAACACCAGAAAAGGCGCAAGCATTAATTGATTTAATTACAAGGAATGGAGCAACATTTTTACGTGTTCATGTAAATGTGGATCCTACTATTGAGTTTGATAATCTTAATATCATAAAAGAAGTTCTAGAAAATAATAAACATAAGCTAGATTATGAAATTGTGGTTTTCCCACAGCATGGAACACTAGCTACTGAGGAGAAAAGATTATTAACGCAAGCATTGGAGTATGATAAGGTTACAGTTATAGGAGCCTTAGATCCAGCAACTATTGATTATGATATTGAAAAATCTTTAAAAACAACTTTTGATTTAGCTAAAAAATTTAACAAAGAAATAGATATTCATTTGCATGATAGAGGTACTTTAGGTATACATGAAATTAATCGTATAATTGATTATACAATAAATTCAAACTTACAAGGAAAAGTACGAATCAGTCATGGACTAGCATTAGGGGATATTTCTAATAATGAGTTAGAAACTATTGCTGAAAGATTAAAAGAAGGGAAAATTGCTATTAATACAACTGCTCCAATTGATACAAAGGCATTGTCTATTCCAATATTACAAAGCCATGGAATAAGTGTAAATATTGTAAATGACAATATAAATGATCATTGGAGTCCATTTGGTACAGGGGATTTGATTCAACGTGCAAGTCGTGCAGCAGAGATATTTTCTATGTGCGATGAAGTATCACTATCAGAAGCTTTAGCATTAGTGACAAATGGTATAACTCCACTTGACAAAGAGGGTAAGCAAGTATGGCCAAAGGTTGGAGATAAAGCAAATATATTATTTGCAAAGGCAGAATCATCTGCCCATCTAATAGCAAGAGTTTGTCCAGAAAGAGTTGTTTTATTTAAAGGTAAATTTGTTTCAGGAAAATTTAGATATTAATATAGAGAAAAGACTTAAAGTATCAGGGAATCTGAATGAAGATAACCTGATACTTTTTTGCTAATAGATATTATTAGAAGGGAAGAAAGCTTATTTACAAATTAAACCAGTATGGTAAAATATAATTGAAAGTGATTTTCAATAGGAGGAGTTATGTTTAAAGAGTTTTTTAATAAATATAAAGATTATGCCATTGATTTTGATGGAGGATTATCTAGTCATATACCTATGGTAAGTTATTCCCTATATGAATTAGGAGTTCCTTTTAATGAAATAGAAGAGTATTTAGATAAAAGGATTGAGAGTATAAAAATATCTAAGGAAGATATAACTAAGCTATACAATATAGGTGACAAGAATTTTGAGGAGTTCTTAGGAGTTGAAGATTCTTTTGGTTCATATTATGATTATTTTTCTCAAAAAATAAATAAATCAAATTATTTAGAGATAGTAGGAGAATTTTTACCTAAATTAATCAAGGGAGTTGCAGCTCGTGCCTTTCATCCACTAATTAGGTTATCTTTTGCTGTAAGAAGTGAGAATGAGGAAGAAGTGGTAAAATCACTTAGTTATTTTGCGTCAACCTTCCTACCACATCAATTTGATGTTTTACCCGACAAAGGTGGAAAAATATTAGAGAATATTAGAATACTTGTAAAATCAGTTAAAGATGAAGATCTTAGTGGTGATTTAATTGCTGATAGAATAGAAAAGATATATGGACTAGATGGATTTAATAAGAATGCTTTTACTTTAAAAGGTGATGATGAAGAAGTAATGTCACAATTAGATATAATTATAAATAAATTATTTATAGAAACTAAAAATTTTACAATCTTACATGGAGTTACATCTAAAGAAGCACTTAAAAATTTATTACCTTTAGTTAAGGATAAGTATAAGATTTTACAGAATTATTGGTTAGCTATTCTAGCTGCATATGTTTCTATAGAAAGTACTGAGATTAAGGATTTAAGCATTGATATACCAGAAAGCTTGCCTGAATTTAAAGATATATTAATGGCTAGCATTAGGTCTAATAATGACCATACAATAAAACTTGCAAATAGTTGTAGGATTGAATTTGAAAAATCCGGTGATAAAGTATATAAATATATGGCTTATCTAAGAACTTTTAATTAAATTTATCTTAACAAGATAATAGTATTGAAATGAAAAAAATATTGACTTAATTCGACAAGGAAGTATATAATGGTTTCAAGAAAACTAGTCCTTTAAATTTAGTCCAGAGAGACTAATAAGGTCGGAATAAACGGCAGATAATTATAATTAGATAGAACTAAACTGTAACGGAATCAATGTATGTGGAGCAATTAGTTCTTATATCTAATTATAGATCTTAACGACCTTCTTAAAAAGAATGGTCGTTTTTTTATAAATAAAGGTAAGTGCTGGTTTTCCTAAATAAAGATTTAGGGGGATAATGACAATGGAACAAAAGATAAGGGCAACAGAAAATATTGATAATCATGATCATGATTATGCATTAGGGCACGTACAACAAAATGATAAGAAAGGATTCTTTTCAATGTTCGTGGTTATGCTTGGATTTACATTCTTCTCAGCAAGTATGCTGACAGGAGGAAATTTAGGGACAGGATTACATTTAAAAGAGTTCTTTATAGCAGTAGTTATAGGTAATCTAATTTTAGCATGTTACACAGGAGTGTTAGCATATATAGGTGCAGATACAGGACTTTCAATGCATTTACTTGCTAGATACTCATTTGGTAAAAAAGGTTCATATTTGGCATCTTTTATAACTAGTATTACACAAATAGGATGGTTTGGTGTTGGAATAGCAATGTTTGCAATTCCAGTAGCTAATAGATTTAATATAAACCTATATTTATTAGTAGCAGTTACAGGTATAGCCATGACAGCCACAGCTTACTTTGGAATGAAGTCATTAACAATATTAAGTGCTATAGCAGTACCAGCAATAGCAGTATTAGGTAGTACTTCAGCAATAATGGCAACTAACTCGGTAGGTGGGGTTCAAGGATTAATGAATATAGAGCCAACTAATAAAATGGCATTAGTAACAGCAGTAACATTATGTGTAGGATCATTTATAAGTGGAGGAACTGCAACTCCAGACTTTGCAAGATTCTCAAAAAGTAAGAAGGTATCAGTATCAACTACTGTAATAGCATTCTTTATAGGAAATTCATTAATGTTCTTATTTGGAGCAGTAGGAGCACTTGTTACAGGAAATTCAGATATAGCAGATGTTATGTTTTCTCAAGGGTTAGTTATTCCAGCAATAATAGTTTTAGGATTAAATATATGGACAACCAATGATAATGCTATTTATACAGCTGCTCTTGGACTTTCGAATATTACTAAATTACCTAAGAATAAGATGGTAATTATAGCTGGGTTAATAGGAACTATAGGAGCTGTATGGCTAAATAACAACTTTACAGCATTTTTAACTTTTTTAAATTCAATGTTACCTCCAGTAGGCGGAATAATAATAGCTGATTATTTCTTTGTAAAGAAAAGAAAATATGATAATATAGAAAATACAAAGTTCATAGATATAAATTGGGTGGCTATAATAGCATTCTTATCAGGATTTATAGTTGCAAATGTTATATCAGTAGGAGTTATTGCATTGAATGCAATAATAACAACAATTTTAGTTTATATAATAGGAACAAAAATAACTAGTAAATAGGGTGATTATAAAATGTTAATTAAAAATATAAAATTATTAGATAGAGAAGGATTATTTGACATAAGAATAGTTGATGGTAAGTTTGTAGAAATAACATCAGCTTTAGAAGCTGCAGAAAATGAAGAAGTTATAGAAGGAAATGGAGCATTAGCATCAGCTCCTTTTATAGAACCACATATACATTTAGATACTACCCTTACAGCTGGAGAGCCAGAGTGGAATAAAAGTGGAACTTTATTTGAAGGAATCGAAAGATGGTCTCAGAGAAAAGAATTTTTAACTAAAGAAGATGTTAAAAGTAGAGCTAAAAAGGCTATAGAATGGCAAGTGGCAAATGGAATTCAATTTATAAGAACTCATGTAGATGTTACTGATGATAGTCTGATTGCATTAAAAGCAATGGTTGAAGTAAGGGAAGAAGTTAAAGATTATGTTACATTACAAATTGTAGCATTCCCTCAAGAAGGAATTCTTTCATATCCAAATGGATTAGGATTAATAGAAGAAGCGCTAAAAATAGGTGCAGATGTAATAGGTGCTATACCTCACTTTGAATTTACAAGAGAGTATGGAGTAGAATCAATTAATAAGGTTTTTGAATTAGCTAAAAAGTATGATGTATTAGTAGATGTTCATTGTGATGAAATAGATGATGAGCAATCAAGGTTCTTAGAAGTTGTTGCAACAAGAGCTTTAGAGAGTGGATTAAAGAATAAGGTAACAGCTAGTCATACTACTGCTATGGGATCATATAATAATGCATATACATATAAGTTGTTTAGGCTTTTGAAGATGTCAGGAATCAACTTTGTTTCTAATCCTTTAGTTAATACTCATCTTCAAGGAAGATTTGATACATATCCTAAAAGAAGAGGGATTACAAGAGTTAAAGAACTTAATGAAGCTGGAATTAATGTGAGTTTTGGACATGATGATATATTTGATCCATGGTATCCAATGGGAACAGGAAATATGTTAGAAGTAGTTCATTTTGGATTACATGTATGTCAAATGATGGGCTATGATGATATAAATGAATCATTAAAGTTTGTATCAACAAATAGTGCAAGAACCTTAAATATAGAAGATAAATATGGAATAGAAATAGGTAAGCCAGGCAATTTAATTTTATTAAATGCTGACAGTGGCTATGATGCAGTTAGAAGAAGATCGGAAGTCTTATATTCTATAAGAGAAGGAAGAATAATTGCTAAAACTGTACCAAGTAAGTCATATGTAAATATGAATGAAGAAAAAGAAGTGAACTTTAGGAAATAATAAGATATTATTTAGAATAATTGTGATTTCAAAAACAACAATGAAATTAGTAGTGGGATAGAGATAGCACAAGATTAATAAAAATCTTGTGCTAGTTCTGTATTATTACTAATTTAATAATACAGATAATAATTATTTGGTGTATAGAGAAAGGTAAATAGATAAAGGTTTTAAATATTATACAATTGATAGTTAATAAAAATGGCTTGAACACTAATGTTTAGGCTTTTTTTATTATACTAATTTAAATTTAGATGAAGTAATTGTCTTTGATACTTATCTAGAGTCTATACAAAGAATAAAGAACAAGTTGCGGGATTTATAAAAAAGAATAATAAAAAATCAAAGTAAGTGATAAAAAAATTAACAAAAAGAGTAATTAATGGTAAAATATAAAAGAAAACAAATACTAGGGGGAAAAGTTATGAAAAAAAATAAGTCTATTTTTGTATTAGCATTAATTTTTGTAATGCTATGCGCACCTATTCAAAATGTAAGTGCCAAAGAAACTACAGACTCAAGTGGAACAATAGCACAAACAACTATAAGCAACTACAAAAATATAGCTACTGTTGAGTATGGAAAGGCATATTCTATTCAAGGAACTATATACTCACCACAAGCTTTTACAAAGGTAAAAGTTAATATTTATAATGATATTGGTAAATTAGAAACTGGAGCAACACATACTTTATCAAATAAATCACAAACATTTAATTTAAAAACTATCGATCCTAAGGTTTATTTTAATAAACTATATTTTGGAGAAAAAACATTAAAAGTTATTATTACAATTAATGGGGTAGATAAAGTTATAAAGACTGATAAATTTACAGTTAAAGCTAATGATGTTAAGGTAACGACAAGTGGATTATCTGTACCTAAATCAGTAAAAGGATTAAATAATTTTAAGCCTAAAGGAATAATTAAATCTAATTATGAATTTGATTATCTAGGATACGATCTATATGAAAAAGGGCAACATGTTGTTGGGTCCGCATCTGGACTTGCTTTTGGTAAAACTATAGATTTAAGTAAACAAAAGTTTGAATTTAGTGAAACAGGAAGCTATGAAATAAGATTATACGTAGAAACTGGTGGAATTAAAAAGGTGATTTATACAGGAAATATAACAATAACAAAATAAAAATAATATTTATTAAATGAATAAATATAAAGTAGTAAAATGTGTATTAAGAGTTGTGAATTAATTTCATGACTCTTTTTTATTAAAATATAATTTAGTATATTTCAAGTCTCATATTTGTCATAATAAAACTAAATTGAATATTAAGGGAAAAGTAAGAGTGTTCAACTTGTACATAGAGTTTTCTTTAGAGATTTTAGATATTTTAATTATTGGGGGAGGATACCTAAGGATTTAGAGATAAATATATAGCATCATTAACAACTATTAATACACCATATAAAGGTTGCCAGTTTGCAGATTATTTATTATCAAAGCTTTGGATCAAAGTTAAATTCAGTGGTGAGATAACTATGAATTTATAACAGTTATGGTAAAAGGGGAATTTCGCATGGAGATATTATAGATCTAAATAGAGAAAATATATATGAGTTTGATATAAGGGAATTTTAAGTGAAGTTAGTACAAGGATTAAAGAATAAAGGATTATAGAATTTAATGAAAATTGAATATTATTGCTGAAAGTATACTTTTTACTTAACAACTCCGTATAGGCATGATATTATTAAGGTGCTAGTTTTTAAAAAATATCCCAAAATTACAAAAATAAAGCATATAAATTAACTAGAATTGATGAAAGTTGTAAAACGTTAATTTGGGGTTTATAAAAGACAAAGTAGTTTTTATTAAAATTATATAAAATAAAAGATGGAGTTGATTAACTTTGAAAAAGAGAAGAACAAATGAGGTAATGCCAATAATATTATTGGGTATAATGTTATTCTCAATTTTCTTATTATCATATGTTCAACCGATGTATGCTGATGATTATAATTATGCATTTATTTTTGGAACAAATGATAGAATAGATAGTTTCGCTGATATATTTAAATCTTTAAATATATTCTATAATAATTGGGGTGGAAGAATGATTTCTATGATTCTATCACATTTATTTTTATGGGGTGGAAGATGGATATTTGCAGTATGTAATACAGGGGTTTTCTTTTTATTCTGCTTCGTAATATATAAATGTACTTTAGGAATTTATGATGAAAAAAATGATTTTTTCAAGGTTTGGCTAGTACATATGTTGATATTATTTGGTGTGCCGATTGTATCAGAAACTGTATTGTGGGAAGTAGGATCATTTAATTATTTATGGCTTATGACGCTATCTATGTTATATATCTATCCTTATTTACTAGAGTTTTTTGGAAAGAAAAAAATTAATGATAATATAAAAAACTGTATATGGATATCATTAATAGGATTTTTAGCAGGAATGACAAATGAGAACGTAGTACCCATTCTTATAGGAGCTAACTTAATATATATTATTTATTATAAGATAATGAATAATAAAATTCAGATATGGAGTGTTTTAGGGCTTATCTCTTCGTCTATAGGAGCTATGATTTTAATGTTTGCGCCAGGCAATTCAGTAAGAGCAGAAGTAGAATATAGTGCTTATAATATTCCAAAAGATATAGGTGTGAAATTCAGTGAAAATTATTTACCGGTATTAAAAACAGTAATAAAACAAGAATACTTAATAATAGGAATATTATTTTTTATAGCATTAGCAATGTATATAAAAATTTATGGACATAAGAATAAAGAGGTGTTTATATCGCTGTTATTAATGTTATCAGCAATTATTTCAAATGCAATAATGATATATCCAAGTACTTATTACGCAAGATCTTCATTTGGCGGGGGGATATTTATAATCCTAGGGATATGTATACTAGGATCTAGATTATACTGTATTATTGATAAATATAAAGTTATATATAGATCAATTATATTATTAGGTGTTATTTTAATAGGATTGCAGGTAACACCTTCATTAAGAAATGGAGTTGAATATAATAAAGATTACACTGAATTAGTCAATTATGTAGAAGCTGAAAAGGTAAAAGGAAACTTAGAAATTGAAACAAATTCTATATCCTATTCGAAAAGAAAATTTTTAAGTGGTATGGATTTATCAAATGATAAAAATTATGTTTAGAATCAATATTTTAGTAAGTATTATGGAATTAATAGTATAATAGTGAAATAAAGAATATATTTTAATAGTCAATATATCAGTAAATTGATGTGATGAGAGAAAAATAAAAATTATACAGTAGATTTGAAAGTGTTGGTATAAAAGCTAGCACTTTTTTGTTAGTATTTTTGTAAGATAAATATGGAATTTTCCAAAAGAGAATTACAAATAAGTATATGAAATAAATGTATAGATTTGAATTGAAATATAGTTAATAGTAATATTAAATTGTAAGGAGATTAAATAGAAACAATATAATAGTTTAAAGGAGCAGAATGGTAATGAGAGATTTAAAGTTAGCAGAAAGCTTTTCAATTGTTGCATTAAATGGGCAAGATAGTACTCATATGACAAATGCAAAAAAGGTATCTCTTCAGTGTATAGCAGCAGCGGTTATTTTAGAGACTTACTTAGATTTAGCTTTAACTGAAGTTGGAGATAAGTTATTTTTGGAGAAAGAAACACTTAATAATTCAAATGTAAGCTTATATCAAGATACTATTCTAAGACTATTATTAAATAAAAAAGATAAAGTAGAAGGTGACTTAAGCTGGTGGTTAAAAAAGGCATCTGATTTACCAAATAGGGATTTAAAAAAACTTCAGCTAACAATGGCAGATTCTCTAAAGGGGATTGATTTACTTGAAGAAATTCCAAGTCTTTTAGGGTGTGATTTCTTTTATGAAAGTGCAAGTGTTTCTATAAAAGAATATCGTAGCAATATGCAAGAATATTTAAATGTTACAGAGAGTATTCGTATTGAGATTCTAGGGGAAGGCTCAGTAAAAGATGAAACAATCTTTATTATATGGCTCCTTCGTGAAAGTGCATGTTTACAAGATATTTTTTCAAAAAGTGAATTAGAAAGGGTTGCTATTAGGATTAATGAATTAGTTGAAAGTGTTCCTTTAGTAAAAAGATTATTTGAAATTAATATATATCATGGAGTTGAAATAGCTGTAAAATCATTTTTAAATATGAAGAAAAATGCTATAAGTAGTCAAACCGGGACAGGTATAAATTTTATACTACCAATGATTGAACGTTCTCAATCTATTTTTATTGATACAGAAGAATGGTTTCCTAATGAAGAACAAAGGTTAGATGAGGTAAAGGCACGATTAGAAGCTAATGGGCATATATATACTGTAATACATGAGGGAAAGGTTCCACTTCTTAAAATTGATAATATTATCTATGAAGCAATTCCTGAAGCTATTCAAGGTAGAATAGCTATCCATGGGGTACGTCTTAGAAGGTATCCTATTTAAAGCTATTTAAAAGGAGAAATAGTATACTTTATAACTTTCTAAATGTTAAATATGAAAAGAAAAGGCTTAGTGCTAGAAGCACTAAGCAATCTTAATCTAGTTCAAAACATCTAATCCTAGGTCTATTATATTAGCAAATAATGATAGTGTATTAGCATTTGGAATAACATTATTTTTAATATCTAATAATTTTCCAAGGCCATATTCAGTGTAAACACTAACTGTAGCAAAATTAGGTTCACTTAAGTCACAAATAATATCAGTCGGCATTAAAGTTATTATATTTGTGCTATCAGTAGGTTCTAATATGTTATAAAGACGTTCCTTATAGCTGTATCCTAGCACTTTTAAATTATCACTTACTACTATTTCTTTAATTTCAGTATTAATATCATATTTTGAAGTAGCTGAAGGAATATTATTTATAACAAAATAAGCAACATTTCTTTTGTAGTCTACTTTATCTTTAAACTCTTCTAATCGCTCTAAGTTTAATTCTATATCTACTGTAATATCATCACTTTCTAAGTTATTATAACTTTCTTGGATGTAGGATAATTCTTCTTTTCCATGGAGTTCTCTAGCTAGTATACTCATACAGTCATGATAAACATCTTGAAATGAACTAAATGGTAAAGCATATTTTATTTTAGCTAATATAAAATAAACCTTAAATTTAGCAGATTTAGCTCCACTTCTATGTGAATAATTGATTTCAACTAATAACTTCTCATTTAATATATCAGTATCTAGAGTGATTTTTTCAATCCCTTTACTATATTCAATAGTATAATTTTGATTAGTACATAATCTTTGAGTATGTTGATTTATTATGTAGGTACCTTTAAATCCATCTTCAGTAACTTCACCTACTCTTAAAGAAGTTTTCATTGTCAACTTCTTTAAATTTATATGTGGTCTATTTGTACATAGATTTTCTTTAGATATTATTCTCATTTTGAACTCCTTTAAGTATAAAGTGTTAGTCTTTTATTTTAAAATTATAACATAAAGGGTATAAGTATTTTAAGGGCTATTGCAAAAATCAACTTTATGAGCTAATTTTGCAATAGCCTTGGTTATTTTAAAATATTAATTAAGTTTAGAAAAGGTTCTGCTTAAAAGAACAATATCATAGATATCCACTATATTATCATCATTTAAATCATAGGAAGTATTAAAATTAATGTTAGTACTTGATAAATTGTATTGGCTAGCAATATATGAAATATCTAAAGTATCAACAATACCATCATTATTTAAGTCAGCAGCTTTATTTACTGAGAAGTCAGTATATAAACCATTATAAAGATTATTTAATAATTCGTTTTGAGAGTCTTGAGTAACCTCCCATACCATAACGCCACCATATCCATTCTCTTTTGCATATCTACCTTTTATAAGCATTGATTTTGCATTATCAAAGGATATTATAAAGCTCTCTGTTTTTGTTACAGGATCTACGTATACCAAATAAGGGTTTTTAGATTCATCATCCCATCTTTCTTCAACTCCAGCTTTATTTTTTAAGGTTTTGATATAATTATAAGCATATCCATAATCACCTGATGAAGTTAAACCTAGTTTAGATAAAATATTCATATTTATATAATTTGGGGCACCTGAATTGTCAGTTGGTATTTTTCCAAAGAAAGCTGTTCCCATAACCAATTTTTCCTTTGGAACACCTTGATTAACACAAGCTTTAAGTAGATCATCAGTATTAATCCCTCCTGGATCATTTGAACTTTTGTAAAGAGCTGAATCATACTTAGGTCCACCATAAGAATAGGCGTAATTCATAACATTTATGAAGTCTAGGATTTTACCCAGCTCTGCAAACTCTGTTCCAGCAACTATATAATCCCAAGTAGCACCTGATGCAATAGTTATTAGTTTATCATTTCCTAGGACTTCTCTTAAATCTTTAACTAGCAGGGTATAGTTATGCCTGTCTTCTGGAGAGAACTTAATCTCCCCCCATCCACCATTAACGGGACATTCCCAATCAATATCCACTCCATCTAAACCATATTCCGTAATAATATTTTTAATAGAATTAGCAGTTTTTAGTCTACTTTCCTTTGTAGCAGCAGCGTCACAGAAACCCCTACCACCCCATCCACCTAAAGAAAGTAATGTTTTTAAATCTTTATTCTTATTTTTAAGTTCTGGTATTCTCTTGAGGGAAGCTTTAACTGTTTCAGGTAAGAAAATAGTGCCTATTAAATTTTCATCTGAGGTTTTGCTTGGATCAATCATATTAGGTCTAGGTAAGGTTTCATTATGATAAATGTAGCCAAATGCAAAATTTAAATGAGTAAGGTTGGCTGCATTTATAGAGGAAAAGTCACCATAGTATGGGTAATATCCAACTGAAATTTGCTTTGGTGATTTATCTTCTGTTTTAACTTTTGTTTCAGCCATAGTTAAAGTAGAAGTCTGTCCAATAAATAGTGTTAAACCTAATGGTATTGCTATTAATAGTTTTAATAGATTTTTATTCATAAAAAATCCCCCCCTTTATATATATAATAAAGCTTGAGATAGGAAAAAAATGTAGTAATGTGGAGGTAATAAAAAACATTCTATAACTTAAAGTTACAGAATGTTTTTTGTTATTTTTCAGTATAGGTGATATCTATTTCTTTTATATTGTTAAGAACTGCCGGAAGAGATTTTTTAAAATCTTGAAGACCTGGGCGATCTGGATCATCCAGTTCAAGAGCATCAGTAGGTCCACCGATTACAAATTTTGTACCATTAATAGTAACGAATCTAGGAACACCCTCCATTGAATCCAGATGCGCCATATAGTCAAAACTATAGTTATTAGTATTCCATATAGTGGCAACATGTCTTTCTTTAGGGTAATCATATGCTGAATTAGAATCGGGTGGAGTATCTTCAAATTTAAAATAGCTTCTTGAGCTGTCATCGTTATATTTAGAATAATAATCTAATTTATAGCTTATCATTAAGCTAGAATCCGACTCATTAATTATATATTTATTTTTCCAAGAAAGAGGCATGGTTAATTGAATGCCTAATTTATTATTTTTATATATAATTTTATCATTAATTACTGTTTCAGAAGATAATGGAACAGTTTGAGGCTTTGATGTTTCAGCTTGTTTTATACTTTTTTCTTGTTGTAGCGAATCAGTTTCTTTCTCCTTAGTATTATTAGAAATAACATCTTGTATAGGACTATCAGTTTCAGATATAGAGTCAGGTGGAATTGATGTAGGATTATTAGCTTCTACTTTAGGATTTGTAAGGCAAATTACAGAAATAATTGCTATAATAATACAACTAGATAAAGTAACAATAACAGATTTTTTCTTGAATTTAGTTATCATAAAAATTCTCCTTTTTATATCTTTTTTATTAATAATACCTAGATTTAAATTCGTAGATTTTGAAGTTTTGATTATTGAGGCTAATTTTATTATTGTCTCAGCATAAGGTTTAATTTTTTCAGTTGATAACCTTTTTAGAACAAAAGCATCACAGGCATTTTCACAGTCAGATTTACTTTTGTTAAATGCAAGCCATAGGATTGGGTTAAACCAATGAACACATTGAAGCAACATTATAAGGAAATTAGCTTCAATATCATATCTCTTTATATGGCACAACTCATGATAAAGGATATATCTTAAATCATCTGTAGATAATTCACTGTAAAGGTAATCTGGAATGATAATAGTCTTATTAATAAAACCAAAAACTGTAGGTGTAGTTACTGAATTACAGTAATATATTTTAATTTTTGAATTAATTTTTAATTTTCTCATACACTCATTTAGTAAATCATTTAATTCAGTTGATATTAAACGGGTACTATATTTGTTTCTATATAAAAATATGAAATATGAAAATATAGTGGTTGAGAAAATTGTAAATAAACCAACTATCCATATTATTGACAGGGTTTTTGATATATGCTTATCTTTTGCGATTAAATTTTTTGAAGTATTAATATTGTCATTTAATATATTAGAATTTAAGCTACCTTCAGTAGGATTTATAGTATCTAGATTATTAGAATAATCATTTTGTATTATATTAGTTTGAACTATATTTTCTGCATTGGAGTTTTGTAATAAATTAAATATGCTAAAGTAACTATTTGGGAAATAGGGGATTAGCAATCTTATTATGACTATAAACCAAATATAGTAATGCAAATTTGCAGTTAATTTATTCTTAAATAATATTTTAAAAAGAACAATTACTAAAACAACTACACTAGCTAACATAGATATATTAATAACATTATGGAATATTTTAGTTAGGAAGAACATTATTCACCTCCATTTAAATTTTCTTCTAGTATCTTTTTTAATTCAGAAATATCATCATTAGAAAGATTTTCATCCTCTATAAAGTTATTTAATAGCATCTTAAGTGAACCATCATAAATACGGTGTAAAAAAGATCTTGTTTCATAAACTTGAACTTCTTTTTCAGTAACTAAAGGTGTGTATTCATATGGGGTAGTATTTTTATTAACTGAGAGTGCTCCCTTCTTTAATAATCTACTGATTAGTGTATGAATAGTTTTGGGACTCCAAGGTTTATTGGTTTTTAAATTCGATATTATTTTGGTGGATGTCAGTGGACTTTCATTCCATAAAACCTTCATTACTAGTAATTCGGTATCTGAAATATCAGGTATTTTATTCAATTTTTAATCACTCCTTCCTACAAATGTAGTCCTTAGGAAAATACTAACATATATATCACAATAATACAAACAATTATATTTAAATTTGTAAAAAATTTAAATAAATGAAAGTATATTGATTATTTACATTTGTAAAGGTAATAGGATAAGGCGTTTATACTGGTTAACAATTTGAATTATATTGAGGTGTTAAGTTAATAAAAATATATTTTAAAAGATTTAGAGTTGAGATATATGCATTTAAGAAGATATAAAGATAGAAAGAAATATAGAAAAGAAGTAATGAATATATAGAGAAAGCTAGAAATAAAGATATCAAGAAACTTATAAAATAGCAGTTATAGGGGGAATTATTATTCTCAAAAATAAATTTCACAATATAATATGAATAAGGTAAGTGTTAAGGGGGAGTAATTACGAAGATTGCAGTTATTCATGGTGTACAAAGAAAGGGAAGTACTTATAACATTACACAACAATTTTTAGAAAAGTTATCTGATAATGAAAGTGATATAAAAGAGTTCTTTCTACCCAAGGATGAACCAAACTTTTGTCGTGGTTGTTTTCAATGTTTTACGGACAACACAAAATGTCCAGATTATCGGTATATAGAGCCAATTATGAGGGTTATAGATGAGGCAAATCTAATTGTTTTGACTTCACCTGTGTACGTATATCATGTTACAGGGCAGATGAAGGCTTTTTTAGATCATTTTGGATTTCAGTGGATGGTTCATCAACCAAATGAAAGTATGTTTAAGAAGCAGGCTTTAATTATATCAACCGCAGCAGGAGGAGGTACGAAGTCAACTATAAAAGATATTGAAGATAATATGTTGTTTTGGGGAGTAGCAAGAACTTATAGGTATGGTGTAAATGTAGCTGCTGCTGATTGGAGCCATGTTAGTGATAAAAAGAAGTTAGAGATTGAAAATAAAGTAGAGAAAATAGCAAATAGAATCAAAAGAAAAAATAATAATGTTACTCCAAGAATAAAAGTAAAGGCTCTATTTTATGGAATGCGTTTTATGCAGAAGAAGTTTGGATTTAACGAGGTAGATGTTACTTATTGGAAAAAACATGGATGGTTAGGGAAGGTAAGACCTTGGAAGTGATAGGTAAGTAGAGAGGATATAATCCTCTCTAATAATGAAGTATATATAATCACTTTTATATGTAGAAATTTCATATTAAGGAATAATATGTATTAATATAAATTATTTGACAGTATAGATATTAGATATTAAAATGAAGCAGTAATATCGAATATCGATATTGGAGGTGATAGTAATGGCAAGGGAGCAATTCCAAAACTTAACTGAGCCAATGTATTATATATTAATGTCATTATTAAGTGAGAGCTGTGGTGTAGATATTATGTCAAATGTAGATAAGATATCTAATGGACGCGTAAGGGTAGGACCTGGGACATTGTATGCTTTACTTGGTAAATTTGAAAAGGAAAATATTATAAAAGAAACAGAAGTTATAGGAAGAAAAAGAAGTTATATTATTACAGATAAAGGGCTAGAGATATTAAATAAAGAATATAAGAGATTAATGATTTTAGTTAAGGATGGAAAGTCATTTTTAGAGGAGAGAGACTATGGGAATAATGAATAGTAAATGGGTTCTATTTGATATTTTACCTTATGAATATAAGGCTTTAGAAAAGTACTTAGAAGATATGGCATTAAAAGGATGGAAATTGCAAGGTATATGGGGGATATTATTAAAATTTACAAAGATAGAGCCTAAAAGGATAAAATATTCAGTAGATATAATGGATAAAGTATCTTTTTTTGATGGTAAAAACTGCGATAATGTATTAGGGTATAGGGAATATTGTATAGCAGCAGGATGGGAGTTTGTTTGCGAAAGGGAAAAAATACAGGTTTATTGTAGTGAAGAGGATATAGAAAGAATTCCCATTCATACTGATGAAAATGAGAAGTTTAATTGTATATTCAAAGGATCATTAAAGAGTATTAGTATGAATTTAGTCATGATTATATCTCTTTTATTTATGCAGTATGTAATTACAATTAGCAGTCATGATGCTAATTTCTTAGCTAGTAATTTGCAATTAGTTACATTAATTATGGTAATGATGATTTCCATATATAATATTATAGGTATTATTAATTTTATTATTTGGGTGGCTAGGTCTAAAGGAAGTTTAAAAAGGGATGAAGCAGGGGATTACTATAATTTTAAAGGAGTAAGTATTAGAAGGGTAATTCATAAATTAGAACTAGGTATAGTATTGATATTAGTGCTGTTAATGGCTGTAGACGGAGATGAATTTGCATTGAAAGCTATTATATTAAATTTATTAATGGCTGGTATATTAGCTATAGTAATGAAATTCATTAGTAGAAGTAAATATAAGAAAAAGAAAAGAATGAATATAATAGCGTATATTTTAATTACTATAATATTATTTATAGGGTTTAACTATTTAATTTCTGAATATTCATGGAGTATGTGGAAAATGAGTAACTTAGAAGATAATAATTATATCTTAACACTAAAGGATTTTAATGATGAAGTAGGAGATGAAGATTATTTATATGTAAACGAAGATAATAGTATTTTTGCATATAAACTATATTATAGCAATAAAGGTAAGAACATTAATTTAAGCTATGACCTATTAGAAAGTAAATATGAATGGATAATAAAGTATGATTTAAAGAAGATAATGAATTGGATGAATGAAATTGATATAAAGTATATTGAAAAGAAAACTGATTTGCCAGAGGATATTAAAGTATATATGAATGAGAAAGCTCAGAGTTATCTTATTGTTTCTCCAAATAAGCGCATTGAAATTAATAGTTGGGATAATAGCTTAAGTGAAGATGAATTAATAAATAAGGTATATGAGAAAGTATTTAAAGAATAAGATTAAAATAGAAAGCACGAATCATTTTTAAACTGTCCATTATATTTTGGATAGATTTATGTAAGATTGGTGCTTTTTTATTTTAGCTAAACAAAGGCTTCACCAGACTTATTAATAAGATCAATTTTAGCAAGGGCATCAACTCTTAATAAGTTAACAAAAACACTCAATAAGTAAGAATCAGCTAATTGGATGAATGGAGAAAGGGAAGTATTATTAGAGGTAAAGGCATTTTCAAATTCTTTTTCCTTTAAGCGTTCTTTAGCAACTACCCATAATATTATATAGCCAAGTAAAATAATTTCTGCGCCATTTAAAGTAACAGTTGTTGGACTTGCTCCATTTGTATTTATATCTAAAGTTTCCTTTATGTCTAAATCAGCACCGAAAATAAAATAAATATATCCTATTGCTATTATTAAAGAACCAAGTTGTTCAAGAGTTGCCATGTTTAGATTCCAGTTTTTAATAAAGGCTTCAATATTTTCAGGGGTAGCGTCCATAATTGCCTCCATAAAAGAGATTACTTTAATTATATGATAATATATAGATTTTTGTACAAATTATAAGGTAAAGAGGTTTAAATAAATTATAGTGATGTATATTATATTGACAATGAAATCAATAAGATGTTACATTCTAAAGTGTAAAGGATTAGTTAACAGAAAATTAACTAAATTTTAACAATAAACATTTGGAATTTAAATTTAAGAGAAAACATATAACGAGAGGATTAAAAATTTATTATGAGTAACTTTGAAATTTTTACAGGAATTTTTGGAGGCTTAGGTCTATTCCTATATGGAATGAATTTAATGAGTGATGGATTAGAGAATATAGCGGGTGATAAGCTAAAAGGTATATTAGAAAAAATAACAAGCAATAGAATTATGGGGGTATTTGTTGGCACTATTGTAACAGCAATAATTCAAAGTTCTAGTGCAACCACTGTTATGGTGGTTAGCTTTGTAAATGCAGGTCTTATGTCATTAAACCAAGCAACAGGGGTAATATTGGGATCTAATATTGGTACAACAATAACAGCTCAGATGGTTAGTTTCAAGCTTGAGGTTGTAGCACCTATATTTATAGGTATAGGTGTAATAGTAGCTATGTTAGCTAGGAAGAAAAAGATAAAGGATATAGCATTTATATCAGTAGGCTTTGGTATATTATTTATGGGTATGGGTCTAATGTCATCTTCAATGAAACCAGTAGCTGATTTACCTATATTTAAAGAATTTATTGTAAGTGTAGGAAATAATCCTTTATTAGGAGTTTTAGTAGGAATTATAATGACTGCTATACTTCAAAGCTCATCAGCAACTACTGGAATACTAGTAGCGTTAGCTTCAGTAGGGACTATAGATATGCCAGTAGCCTTCCCAATGATTCTAGGATGTAATATAGGAACTTGTGTAACAGCTATTATAGCTTCATTGACAGCTAATAGAACAGCGAAAAAGGCTGCATTGTTACATTTATTATTTAAGATATTTGGTACTATATTATTCTTACCATTTGCATCACAAGTAGTAAGTATAGTATCAACTATGACACCTGATAATATTGGAAGACAAGTGGCTAATGCTCATACTATCTTTAATATAGTTATAACAATAGTAATGCTACCAGTAGCATCATACGTAGTTAGGTTAGTAAATCGTATATTGCCAGATAATGAGGAAGTTGAAAGTGATGGAGCCATATATCTTGATAAAAAGCTTTTAGAAACACCAGTTGTAGCAAGTGGACAGGTTGTGAAAGAAACTACGCGAATGCTATATAAAGCAAGAGAAAATCTAGAGCTAGCCATGAATGCATTCTTTACACCTAGGGAAGAGGATATAGAGAAGGTATATGAAAATGAAAAAATAATAAATAACTTAGAAAAAGAGATAACTGAGTATTTAGTAGAGATTTCAGAACATAATTTACCAGAAAAAAATGCTAAATTAATAAGTCAGCTATATCATACAATAAATGATATAGAGAGAATAGGAGATCATGCAGAGAACATAGCAGAGCTTGCAACTCTTAAATATAGAAATAATATTTTTATAACAGAAGATGCATTACAAGAAATAAAGGAAATATTTAAAGTTACTCTAAAATCTGTTAACTTAGCAATAAAGAGCTATGAAGATGAAGAGGAAAATAGTAGTGTAGTGGTTGAGGAATTAGAGGAAAAGATAGATGGGTTAGAGGATGAATTTAGAGAAAATAATATTCAGAGATTAAGCTCTAAATTATGTCAGGCAAATGCTGGAGTAATGTTCTTTGATTTATTATCGAATCTTGAAAGAATAGGAGATCATGCTAAGAACATAGCTACTGTTAAAGAAAGTTATGATGATAGAATATAAATCTAGAATAGGAGTCCTGTGACTCCTATTTTTTTAATAATATAAAAGGAGTATGCTATAATATAAGATATTTCTAATTAGAAGGAGAAAGGTAGATGGGTATTAATACATCAATAAAAGAAATAACTAAAATTAAGATAAAAGAACCTAAAAGATATAAAGTTGTAATGTATAATGATGATTTCACATCAATGGAATTTGTAGTCTTTATATTAGTTAATATATTTAAGAAAAGTAATGAAGAAGCTGTAACTATTATGATGAGTGTACATAAAGCTGGCAAAGCAGTAGTAGGTACATATTCTTATGATATTGCAAAAACAAAGGTTGATTCAGCTATTGCACTAGCAAGAGAAGAGGGCTTTCCCTTTAGAATTAAAGTTGAGGAGGCATAAGAAATATGGAAATAAGATTTTCAGATATTCTAGAAGAAATATTTATTAAAGTAGTAAGCTTTGCTAAGGAAGAAAAGCATGAATATGTAACACCTGAGCATCTATTATATGTGGTTACTTTTAATGATGGATTTAGAGAGAGTTTTAAAAGATGCCATGGTGATATTAATAAATTAAGGGAAGATTTAAAGAGGTATTTAAAAGAAAATCTAGATACAGTAGAGGATGAAGATCCTAAAGTAAGCTATGCACTAAATGAGGTTATATCTTATGGAAGTATAAAAGCTGTATCATCTGAAAATGATTTAGTTGGGATTACTCACATAATAGATGGAATAATGAATTTAGAAGATAGTTATGCAGCATATTATATCTTACAACAAGGGGTAGAATGGTCCAATTTATTATATGAGATGTGTGGTCTTGATTTTGAAGATAAAAAGGAATCAGCTTCTATTGGTAATAATGAAGTAAGTGTTGAAAAAAGTAGTGTAGATAACACTGATTTAAGTTGGAAACAATATGTTACATGTATTAATGACATAGTAGATGAAGGAAATCCTCTTATAGGGAGGGAGCCAGAGCTTGAGAGAACAATGCAAATTTTATGTAGAAAATATAAAAATAATCCTATCCATATAGGGGAAGCTGGAGTTGGAAAAACTGCGATTACAAATGGATTGGCAAAGTTAATTAATGAAGGTAAGGTGCCTGGAAAATTAAGAGGCGCAAAAATATTTGCAATTGACCTAGGTGGAATGCTTGCAGGAACCCAATATAGAGGGGATTTTGAGAAACGCTTTAAAAGCGTTATGGATGGAGTATCTACAGTAGAAAACCCTATTGTTTATATAGATGAAATTCATAATATAGTTGGTGCAGGTGCAATAAATGGAGGTTCATTTGATGTATCAAATATGCTAAAACCATATTTAACTTCGGGGAAAATAAGATTTATCGGGGCTACTACCTATGAGGAATTTAATAAACATTTTACAAAAAGTAAAAGTTTGATTAGAAGATTTCAAAATATAGATATTAAAGAACCATCAATTGAAGAAACTATAGAAATTCTTAATGGTCTTAAGGAGTATTATGAAGAGTATCATAATGTAAGGTATAGTAAAAGTACAATAGAACATGCTGTAATATTAAGTGATAAATATATTAATGATAGATATTTGCCCGATAAGGCTATAGATTTAATTGATGAAGCTGGAGCATATAGGGTGATGCATCCCTTAAATAAAAAAGTTCAAACAGTAGATAAGAAGTTAATAGAAGAGGTTTTATCAAAAATTTGTAATATTCCTAAACAAACTGTAGAGACTGATGAAGTAAAAAAATTATCACTTATTGAAAAAAAGCTTAAATCAAAAATATTTGGCCAAGATGAAGCTGTTGAAGAAGTCGTTAATGCAGTTAAACTTTCAAGGGCAGGATTAAATGATGATAATAAGCCTGTGGCTAGTATGCTTTTTGTAGGCCCTACTGGGGTTGGAAAGACAGAGATAGCTAAATCCTTAGCTTCAATACTTAACATTGAATTAGTAAGATTTGATATGAGTGAATATGTAGAAAAGCATACAGTAGCAAAGTTAATTGGTGCCCCAGCTGGATATGTAGGATATGAAGAAGGTGGATTGTTAACAGATGCAATAAAAAAGAATCCTCATTGTGTATTATTATTAGATGAAATAGAAAAAGCTCATAATGATATATTTAATATTTTGCTGCAGGTTATGGATTATGCTACTTTGACAGATAACCAAGGTAAGAAAACTGATTTTAGAAATGTAATATTAATAATGACATCAAACGCTGGAGCAAGTAAGGTTGGAAAAAGCCTTATTGGATTTGGAGAAAGAAATATAAGCAAAGATGGAATAACTGATGAAGTAAAGAGAGTATTTACTCCTGAATTTAGAAATAGACTAAGCAAAACAGTAATTTTTAATAGTCTTGATAAAAAGATGGCTACTAAGATTGTAGAGAAAGAATTTAGGTTATTAAGTGAGAAGCTTGCATTTAAAGGTATTGAATTATTACCATCAAAGGCATGTATAAACTTTATTGAGGAAAAAGGTACTAGTGAGGAATATGGTGCTAGGGAGATTAGTAGAGTAATAAATACAGAGATAAAGTCCTTGCTTGTTGATGAGATTCTATTTGGAAAATTAAAAAAGGGTGGAAAGTGCAAAGTAGATTATATAGATGGAAAGATAGTTATTAATGAAGAGTGAGATAATAGAAGGGCTTATATAAGAATATTGAAGAATTGCTAAGTTAAGAGTAACTTAGCAATTTTTTTATTGATTGAAATAATAGTTTGGCAATAAGTTGGCAACAACTTAACAAAAAGTGGAAATAACTGTGGATGATAATAATATATGAAATGATAAGTTAGAGGCTTGAAAGGGGTAAGTATTAAAATGAAAGCAAAATTAATTAAAGTATTAATGGCATTGGTAGTATCATCAACTATAATAACAAATGTTGGATTAGAAGCTGTTTGTGCAAAAGAAGAGTTAGTAGGGGTAGTACAAAAAGAAGAAGCTAAGGTGAAAAATGTTGAAGACATTATTCAGGAAGAAGAGACGGGGGTAATACCATATGAGTACTGGGAAGAATGTAAACCCTTGATATTGAATGTATGCGAGGAGTTAGGGGTAGAAGATATAAAAGAGGTAACCTTTGAAGAAATTAAAGGTATTAAAAGAATATATTTAGCTAATGAAGGATTAACTGGCTTACCTAAAATAATTGAAAAATTTACAGGACTTGAACAATTATATATACATGGGAATAAATTTGAAAAAATACCGGAGGAAATATATAAATTAAAAAACCTTCATAGCTTAATTTTAAGTAATAATGATATGATAACTGAAATACCAAAGGATATAGCTAATTTAAGTAATTTAAAAAGTTTGATCATTAGTAACAAGAATTTAACAAATATTAGTGAAGAAATAAAAAGTTTATCTTCTTTGAAAGAGCTGATTATAAATGGAAATAAAAATATTTCAGGTCAGTTAGAAAAAATATTTAATATAAATAGTTTAGAAAGATTATCATTGGATAGCTGTAACCTAGTTGATTTAGGAGATGATATAAGTAAATTAAAAAATTTAAAGTGGCTTAGTATAAAGGACAATCAGTTTACGTCTAATCCAGTATTACCAGGTGTACAAATTGATAGTTGGAGGAATTTGATACCTAGGGTATATGAGAATAAACAGCTTATTTTAAGTTCTAGTGAGTTAAATATAACTAAAGGAAATACTGTATCTCAAGATATGCTTAGGGGCTTACTTTTAGTTGATAAAAGTGGGATGGGTTATCAAGAAAAAACAGAGATGCTTAATAGTGGACATGATATAGAATTAGTACTAGATGATAAAATTATTAGTTTAGAAGAATTAAAGAATCTAACCCCTGGGAAATATAAAGCGAGATTAAAGCTAGCTGTTGCTGAATTAGAGAATACTACTGCAATAACTAAGGATTATATTGATATAACAATTACAGAAAAGGATGAGGCAGGAGATTCAAAGAACAATGATTTGGTTAAAACAGGAGATGTGGGGTCAATTAGTAATTTGTTTGCAGTTGGTAGTATTGCAGGGGGAGCTACTTTATTACTAAAAAAGAAAAAATAGTTTATAACTAAGGGAGGATGGACAAGCCATCCTCTTTTATTCTAAAAGCTTAGTTAATTTATGACCACAAGTAGGACAACTAAAGTTTATTTTTTCATCATTATTAGTATTATAATCAAAGAGATATTTCTCCATTAAATCTCCACATATAGGACATATTATATTATCATATAAATTCATTTATAAACTCTCCTTAAAATATTTAATAGATATAATATATTTTAACATTTACTTTATTTAAAAGTTATTATAAAAGATATTAATTTATAAAAGTTTATAAAAAATAGCTAGGATTTTAAATGTTATTGTATAAATACAATAATGAGTTACAATTAAAAATATGTTAATATCTAATTAGTAATTAAAAGGCAGATATAAATTTTTAATAGAATTTGATGGCAGAGGGTGGATTTAATGATGAATTTTAATTTTAATAATTTAACAGGGGAGGTGATTACAAGGGATAGCTTTCAGTATGAAGAAAGTAGAAAAGCGTGGAATAGGGCAATTGAGAAGTATCCACTAGTAATAGTATATTGTCATAATAATGAAGATGTAATCAATGCATTAATTTGGGCAAAGGAAAATTCACTTCCTATAAGGATAAGATCAGGATGTCATCATTATGAAGGATATTCAACAGGTAATGACCTAGTTGTTATTGATGTTAGTAAGATGAATAATATATATGTAGATGAAGAAAATGGTCTAGTTAAAATAGAAGGTGGAGTTAGAAATAGAGAATTATATGAAGCTATGGGATCTAGAAAATATCCATTTCCAGGGGGCGGATGTCCAACAGTAGGAGTAGTAGGATTAACACTAGGTGGTGGCTGGGGTTACTCTAGCAGGTTTTTGGGACTAGCTTCTGACAGTTTGGTTGAATTAGAATTAGTGGATTATAAAGGTAATATTATAATAGCTAATGAAAGAAAAAATGAAGATTTATTTTGGGCATGTAGAGGGGCAGGAGGCGGTAATTTTGGTGTTATTGTTTCTATGACATTTAAGATACCAAGTAAAGCTGAAAATGCTACTTTAATAAATATAGATTGCAATGAAATAGATATAGAAGAAAAAATAGAATTAGTACAAGTATGGCAAAGAGAATTTAAAAATTTAGATAGACGTATGAATATGAAAATGGGAATTTATAATTCTAAAGAAAAAGGAAAAGGAATTAAGATGGCAGGGCTATTTTATGGTGATAATTATGAAGCAAAGAAGTTGTTAGAGCCATTTAAAAATGCTGTAAGCAAAATAGATATTTCTTTGGAATATATGTCTGTTTTAGAAGCCAATAGAGCTATTCAAGACAGTCATCCTGATTATGAAAAGTATAAGTCATCAGGACGATTTGTTTATAGAGACTATAGTAGAGAAGAAATTGAACAGATTATAAATCTAGTTGATAATAGAGCAGAAGGAGCCGTATATACAGCAATCTCATTCTATGGATTAGGTGGAGCAGTTTCTGATCAGGATAATAGTGCTATGGCAGTAAGCTTTAGAGATGCAAGATTTATAATGGCATTACAATCAGTTTGGGAGGATTCAAAATATTCACAAATTAATAGTAAATGGATGTTAGAAAAATTTAAGTACATAAAAAAAGTTACAGATGGATCTTTTATAAATTTCCCATTAGCTGAATTAGATAATTATGAAGAAGAGTATTATAAAGATATAGGAAGGCTTAGGGAGATAAAATCTAAGTATGACCCAGAAAATATATTTGATTTTCCTCAAGGAATAAAGAGAGCCTAGATGGTTCTCTTTATTTTTTTATATCAGAAAAGCTCAGTAAAGTTAAACTTGACATAAAATACCAAGATGATATCATAAAATTAACTGAACTTTAGCAAAAGCAATTATACACTAGAAAAAGGGGTTAAAAACAATGATGACATTAGAAAAATTTGAACAAGCGTATGAAACAGTTCAGAATGTAATCTTAAAGACTAAATTAGTTTATAGCGATTATTATTCAGATTTAACTGGAAATAAGGTTTACTTAAAACCTGAAAACATGCAAAAAACTGGGGCTTATAAAATTAGAGGGGCTTACTATAAAATTAGTACCCTTACAGAGGAAGAAAGAAGTAAGGGATTAATAACTGCTTCAGCTGGGAATCATGCACAAGGGGTAGCATATGCAGCAAAGGTATATAATGCAAAGGCAGTTATAGTTATGCCAACTACAACTCCACTTATAAAAGTAAACCGTACTAAATCATATGGGGCAGAAGTTATATTATATGGAGATGTATATGATGAGGCATGTAACTATGCTTTAAAGCTTGCAGAAGAAAAGGGGTATACATTTATCCATCCCTTTGATGATTTAGATGTAGCAACTGGGCAAGGATCAATTGCCATGGAGATAATAAAGGAACTTCCTACAGTTGATATTATTTTAGTACCAATTGGTGGAGGGGGATTAGTAGCTGGTGTTTCTACATTAGTTAAGTTAATAAATCCTAATATAAAGGTTATAGGTGTAGAACCAGCTGGGGCAAACTGTATGCAAGAATCTTTAAAGGTTGGAGAAGTTATAACTTTAAATTATATAGACACCATAGCAGATGGTACAGCTGTTAAGACACCAGGATCAAAAATTTTCCCATATATTCAGGAAAATATTGATGATATCATTTCAATAGAGGATCATGAATTAATAGGAGCCTTTTTAGATATGTTAGAGAATCATAAGATGTTAGCAGAAAATTCAGGTCTATTAACTATTGCAGCACTTAAACATCTGAATGTTACTGGCAAAAAGGTTGTTTCTATTATAAGTGGTGGAAATATGGATGTAATAACCTTTGCATCATTAGTACAACATGGACTAATTGAAAGGGAACGTATTTGTACTATATCCGTATTATTGCCAGATAAACCGGGAGAATTAACAAATGTATCTAAGGTTATTGCAGATTCTCAAGGGAATATTATAAAGTTAGATCATAATCAATTTGTGAACATTAACAGAAAGAGTGCAGTTGAACTTGATATTACTATGGAGACTTTTGGGCATGAACATAAAGAGTCTATAATCCAGGCTCTTAAAGATAATGGATATGATCCCAAGTTAATAAAATCTAAGATGATATATCAATAAAACAATATCAATAAAGGAGAGTTATATATGAAAAAAGAAGTTATAGTAACAGAAAAAGCTCCTAAAGCTATAGGGCCATACTCACAAGGACAAAGGGTAGGAAATTTAATATATACCTCAGGTCAAATTCCTTTAAATCCTGAAACTGGAGTTTTGTGCACTGAGATAAAGGAAGCTACAAAGCAATCCATAGAAAATGTAAAGGCTATTTTAGAAGCAGGTGGAAGTTCATTGGATAGTGTGGTTAAGACCTGTGTTTATATAAAAAGTATGGATGATTTTGCATTAGTAAATGAAGTATATGCGGAATACTTTAAGAATAACCCACCGGCAAGAAGTTGTGTACAAGTTGCAAAGTTACCTATGGATGCATTAGTAGAGATTGAAGCAATAGGTATTATTGAGTAGAATATAGTGTATAGAAATATAATTAGATATTTATATTAGTTAAGGAGGATAGATTAAATCTATCCTCCTTTAATTTAATACTTTTAGCAGAAGGAGAGTCAGTAGATGGAGAAATTTATTGGTAAGCTTAAGGAAGTCCCAGAAAAAGGTGGAGCATATATAGAAATACCCTTTAATGTTGAAGAAGTGCTTGGAGGAAAGAGAGTTAAGGTAAAAGCAACATTTGATGGAGTTGAGTATAGAGGATCAATTGTTAGAATGGGAACAGAATGTCATATAATTGGTGTTACAAAGGAAATCAGAAGTAAGATGAATAAAGATATAGGTGATGATATAGTAGTCACTATTGAGAAAGATGAAGATGAGAGGGTAATAAAACTTCCAAAGGATATTGAGGAAAAAATTAAATCATATAGTGAAGTATATGATTTCTGGAACAGCTTATCATTCTCAAATAAGAAGAAGTATTCTAATTGGATAGAGTCAGCGAAAAAGGAAGAAACACGAAAGAAACGCATAGAAAGCACATTTGAGATGTTAAAAAACAAAGAAAAATTAAGGTGAAATATTAGTTGATTATAAAAGATCTGTATCAAAAGTTATTTTGATGTAGATCTTTTTTATTTAAATATATAAGTGTTTTTATAGGATGATGTAACAAGTAAGTTTAATTGAAAAATTAATGTAAATATAATAAATAGTAAAATCTGCTAAGTTCTAGTAATGCCTTGACTATTGGTTCCATAGAGAATAGGATATATAGTATAGAATGATGAAAAAGCAATTAAAAGGTAATTATTTGTATAATTAAAAGTATAATTGTCATGGAGGGAAATGTTATAAATGAGTAAGCATTTTAGCCTTAAAGAGAAAAAAGGAATAGGAAGATTGATAACTATATTTACTATTATATTCCTAGTATTTTTCTCATGTATATACATAAATGTTTTATTTTTCAATACTAATGATCTTGTTCATTTTAGGATGATAAGATCCACCTATATAGGTGGAACGATTTTAGGGATATTATTAATTGTATATTATATTATAAATAAAAATAAGAACAAGCTTTTATGGATAAAGTCACATACAAATATAACATTTCTAATAATATTTGCAATTATGTTTTTAATTCAAATAATACTTGCTAAATCTATATACTTTAATCCAGGATGGGATGTTGGTGGAGTAATAGATCATGCTGCTAATCTTGTCTCAGATCAGAAAGCCTTCGATCAAAATTATTTCATGTTATACCCAAATAATATATTTATCATGTTAATATATAGCAAACTATACAAGTTGTCATTGATATTTAATTTTTTGGATTATAGATTTCTTCTAGTTGTAGTTAATATTATTTTTGTAGATCTTTCTATGTTGTTATCACTTTTAGTTTGTAAAAAGATCTTTAGGAAAGAATCTATAGTTATAATATATTCTTTATTTTTAGTATTATTTGCATTTTCGCCTTGGATAGTAATTCCATATAGTGATACATTAAGTATGCTATTTCCAATACTTATTTTTTATATCTATTTAGTTCAAAAGGCATCAAAAAATAAGTTTAAAAAAATATTATTACTATTATTAATTGGTATTATAGCAGTAATAGGATATCAGATAAAGCCAACAGCAATAATAGTTATTATTGCAATAGTAATAAGTGAAATAATTTATAGTATTAAGGAAAAAAGGAAAGTAATTAGCCTTATAGCCTTTATATTATTAATAGGATTTGGATTTCTTTTTACCAAGGTAGTATATAACAAATTTACAAGTAACGTAGTAGTTAATGGATATAACCTTGATGATAGAGAGGATAAAGAAGTACCTTTTACTCACTTTATTATGATGGGAATGCAAAGTGTATATGTAGAGAATAGAGGAACTATATATGGTGCTTATAGTGAGGAAGATATTAAATATACTATCAGTTTACCAACAAAGGAAGCAAAAGTTGAAGGGAATTTAGAAGTGATAAAAAATAGACTTGAGGAATTTGGGGTTAGTGGATATATTAAATTTTTGTTTAACAAAGCTTGCTGGATATTATCAGATGGGACTTTCTATTATGGTGGTGAAGGGAACTTTATGCGAGGGGAGCCATATTCTACAGGAAGGATGAGTGAAAAGTTACAAGATATTTTTCTACCAACTGGGGAAGACTATTACACATTAGCGAACATACTTCAAGGACCCTGGTTACTTATATTATTTCTAATTATTTACCCCATTTTTATAAGAAATAAAGGGGATAATAATGAAAGTACTTTTATTATTAGATTAACACTGACGGGGATTGTATTATTTCTATTATTCTTTGAAGGTAGATCAAGATATTTAATTAATCATTTACCATTTTTTATGTTGCTAGCTACTTTTGGATTTGAACAAGTATATCGTAAGTACATTGAAGTTATAGGGGATTAGAAAATTATAAACAAAACTAATAATTATGGAGGTATGTATGCAGCATATTTACAAATTTAAATTTTATATTAATGCAAGACACTCAGTAAATTTTGATGGTGTAAAGTCAAATATACATCCACATACTTGGGAAACAGTCATATATATCAATGTTAATTCCAATAATTTCATTAACTTCTCCAAAATTGAAAAGTTTTTTGAAGATTATTTTAAAGAGTATGAAGGAAAGTACTTAAATGATTTAGTATATTTCAAAGAATCCTACCCAACTATGGAAAACATAGGTAAAAAGATATTTAATGATATTAATAGTTCTCTTAATAGTAATAGTTTAGTTTTAAGTCAATTAGAAATCAGTGAAAATCCTACTAGAACTTATATCATAAAAAAGTAGTACTAAGGCTAGGAGGTAGAGGGTGGCTATATTAATAAAAGAAGAAGATGCAATAGAAAAAGAAGAAAAACTAAATAGAAAAGTTGCTCTTGAAGAAAGAAGAAGTATTCAAAAAGCTAAGAGAATACAATTGATGTACTGTGCAATTATTTTGCTTATAGCGTCTATAATTACTATAATAAATATAAATAAATCTGGTACATATCCTTGGGGATCTGATACTTTTGGACATTTATTTAAAGGCAATATTCTTTATGATACTTTTAGAGAAGGAAATATATTTAATAACTTTAATTCAGCTTGGTATAATGGTGTACAGATTTTCAGATATAGTGAGCCTATTACATACTATCTTATAGCTTTTATTAATTTATTTACTAATAATATATTTATTACATTTAATGTATTTATAGTATTTGTATTTATAGTAGGAGGCTTTGGATTTCTTTTATGGGGATATCATAGTGAAAGGCAGAAGTTAGGATTATTCTTAGGTATTATGTGGTTCTTTATTCCAAATAACTTAAGAGTGCTATTTGCAGAAGGAAATTTACCTCTTACTATTATAAATATGTTAATTCCATATTTATTTCTAGTATATTATTATGCAATGAAAGAGAATAGGGTAAGGAACTACTTCTTATTGGCATTATTAATAGCAGTGATAACACTTACAAATGCTTCTTTGGCAATTATGATATTATTATTTCTTTTTACTTTTAATATTATTGATGCAATAAGAAACAAGAAAGTAAGAAAGAATTTTGTTTTATTAGGAATAGTAGTATTAGGAGTTTTGGTTACTAGTTTTTGGTTGATTCCTGCCATCAAAGGTGGCCTACTTAATATGAGTAAAAGTGAAGTATCTCAAGTGATGGATAGATCAACATATATATTTTCACAGTCTTTAAATCCCTTATTAAGATTTAGTAATATTGAGGTATATTATTTTGGTTTAAGCTTTGTTTTTATAAGTATATTTGGAATAATATTTTCCTATAAAGGAAATAGAGTAAGAGGATTATTTATAACATCAATATTAATATTAATAGGAACTCATAAAGTTTTATTACCAGTACTAAAAGAGATACCTATTAGTCAATTTATGTTTATAATCAAAATTACTGGGATTGCAATTGCGTTGGTCTTTGCCGCATTATTATTTTGGAAAAATTTAAGAAAATCACTACTTTTGCTAATCTGCTTTATTATTTCACTAGATTCTATGATGAGCTTTGAAGGATTAGGAGTAAATAGAGAATTTCCGGAGGACATTAGTAACTCAATAGAGATTGCAAGTGAAATGGCGGTTCAAAGAATAGGAATATTAGATGCATCTGACTATGGATCATTTCCAAGCTATTACATAAGTTATATTAATGATAAAAATATTATAGAACAAATATTCGGATGGGAGTGGCATGGTGCAGAAACTGCCAGCAACATAATAAATATAAATACATCCCTAGAAAACAATTATTTTGCAACTATGTTTGATAGAAGTTTAGAACTTGGTGCGGATACATTAGTTATTAAGAAGTCATTTATAAAGGATTTTAATGATTTAGATTACTGGGCTGATAAAGTAGGATATGAAAAAAGATATGAGGATGAAAAGGACATTATTTATAAATATCCTATAGAACAGGGATTTGGAACGAAGGTAACATTTGATGCTATAGGGATAGGTGAGTATGCAAGTAACATAATTTATAATTTTCCTGATTTCACCATTGGTGATAGTACATATATTGATGACTATAATTTTGATGAACTAAAAGGTTATAAAAGTATATTTTTATCAGGATTTAAATATCGAAATAAAAATAATGCAGAAAAGTTAGTGAAAGATTTATCTGAATATGGAGTACGGGTTGTTCTTGATATTAGAGGTATGGATGAATCAGGATTTCTCGGAGTAGTTCCTCAGTTAATTGATTTAAAAAAGAGTTATGGTGATATTTATTATAAAGGAAATAAAGTAGAATTAGGGGATTTTCCAGAGGAATTGTATGATTTTAGATGTGAGTATATTATTGGGGCAAAGGAAGAAAATATAGATAGCTATAGTGTAATTGAAACAAAAGTATTAGATTATCTCAGTTATTATAATGAAAATTTAGTATTCTTAGGACTGAACTTACCTTATTATGCAACTATGACAAAGGATAAAGTAGCAATTAATATTCTAGAAGACTTGTTAAACAAGGAAGCGAATGTACTACCTAAACGACAGGTGGTAAAGGTAGATATTAACTTTGAATCTGATAAAAGAATTATGATAACATCAGAGGAAAGTGGAGTTGTAACTTCCTTAGCATGTTTAGATACTTTTAGAGCTATAAAGGGTGATTTTAGCAGATTTAATAATTTGGTAGTAATAAATGAAAATGAAGTGCTTATTGAGATAGGATATCCTAATGAATGGGTAGGGCAAGTATTATCAATTGTAGCAATTATTTCCTTGTTGGTAATTATTAGATCAACGCAAAAAGGAAGACTGAAAAGATATTTAGATAATGAAAGTAGGGGAAGTTAGTTGGCAAGAGGGTTTGTATTTATTTTAGTTATAGCACTTTGGTGCTTAGCAATAGTACTATTTAGAAATTTGAAGATGGATTTCTTTAAATTCTTTGTGGGTAGTATAGGTTTTTTTACTATAGCAATGGTGTTTTTCATGGGACCTTTAGAAAAAATGCTTGTTGACTCTCTTACTTATATTCTAGATTTAATAAGTAAAAATACAGAGTGGTTTGAAGTTCTTAGGACATATGGAATTATGATGATAGAGCCAAAGGGTGGAGGAGTAATAAGTATGTCAATTAACTACCAATGTTCTGGTGTTATAGAATTATTGGTATATACTGCACTAGTTATATTTTTCCCTTTTGTAACAATTGGAAAGAAGATTATAGTTTTAATAGTAGGTAATTTATATTTAGTTGTTGCTAACATTATTAGAATTCTTTTTATAGTGTTTATGGTAAAAACTTTTGGGAAGGAAGCTTTTGATGTTTCCCATTTAGTTATAGCTAGAATCCTATTTTTTGTATTGACTATAATTCTTTATTATAAAGTATTTACTAAAAGCCAGTTGTCAAAACAAAAGGTTGGTGAAATAAAGTAATGGAGAAAGTTCTAGAAGGATTCACTTTTTGGGGTGTATGGCTTGTAATCCCTATATTAGTAGATATATTCTCAGGAATATTATCAGTAATTACTGTTTTTATTAGATATTTAAAAAAGGAAAAAGAAAATAAATTAGAGTACTGCCCATATGTAACTATATTAGTTCCAGTATATAACTCTGAAAAGACTTTAAGGACATGTATTGAGTCAATAACTAAACAAGAGTATCCAATAAAAAATATTCAGGTCTTACTTATTGATAATGGCTCTAAAGATAATTCATATGATATTTATTGTGAATTACAGGAGAGATATACATCCTTAAGGCTTTGGTGGCTCGATTCCTCACAAGGAAAAGCTAAAGCACTTAATAAAGGCTTATATATGGCAGAGGGAAAATATATTATAAATATTGATTCTGATGGTATGTTAGATAAGAATGCTATACATAATATGGTTTATAAATTCGAAAATGACGATGAGATAATTGCAATGACTGGAGTTATTCTTACAAATTATAAAGATATAGAAAAAACTAAATCAATATCAAAAAGAATATTTCAAAAATGTGAGCTTTTTGAATACTGTGAAGCTTTTTTGGTAGGAAGAGGATTTCAATCTCAAACTAATACTATGTTTACATTAGCTGGAGCATGTTCAGCTTTTAGAAAAGATGCTGTTTTAAAAACACAACTATATAATGGTGAGACTCTTGGCGAGGATACACATATGACATCACAAATTAGAGAATTTCTTAATGGAAAGGTTGTGCTTTGTGAGGATGCATTTTTCTTTGTAGATCCTATAGATGATTTAGACAAACTATATATACAAAGGCAAAGATGGCAGAGAGGGGAAATAGAAGTATCTACACTTTTCTGGGCTCGAACTAAGAAAAAAGGGATATTTAACGTTCTTAATTATAATATGCTTAAAGATCATACATTAGTTTTTCCTAGATTAATATGGTACTTTGCAATGTTTTACTTAGTATTTATGGATTATCCATTAGAATTGATTTTGGGAGCAAATATAATTATGTATATTGTTTATTTTTCTAATTCTACTATTCAGTATTTTGTAGGTAGGTTGTATTTAAAAGACCAAATAGAAACTAAGAAATACATGAATAAAAACTTATATATTCTTTTAATATTACCTATCTATAGAATGCTTGTATTTTTTATGAGAGCAGCGGGAATATTGAATGCGGCAGAAAGTGGTAATTCATGGAATGCGAAAACCTTTGAACAAGAGAAGGAGATTATAAAAGGGAGTGTAAAAGATAGGACTCAGCTTTATAGAAAAGTAAAACATTGGGTTAATAATGGAAAATAGAATTAACAGGGGGGATGAAATATGAAGAAACAAAGATTAATTATAATTTTAGCATTAATATTTTGTATGTTTGGAAATACTACTGTAAATGCAAAAGAGAAGGAACAGGTAGAAGCACCAATTGTTATTGATGGGTTATTTGAGGATTGGAATGATAAGCCAACTATAAGTGATTCTATAGGAGACACTTCTGATACTAATCAGGATCTTAAAGAAATAAGATATTTTACAGACGACAATTATTTATATTTATATGTGGAAAGATATAAGGTTGGTTCAGGATGGGATATTTGGGTACCTATAAATATAAATAATGGTTATGAGCAAAGTGTATTTTTCCCTTGGGAGAATAATGGGAAAGAATCATGGGAGTGGAGTGAAAGAGCAGTAACTACATATAAGATTAATGCATCATATGAACCATGGGATAATAATAGTTTAAGGGTAAATGTGTTTCTTAATGAAGCAAATAATTCTACACCAATTTATGTAGGTGAAAATCAAGTATTTAAAAATTCAGATGGAACTAGATTTGAGGTTAGGTTACCATTAGATAAGATAGGGCTAGCAGAGAAGGATAGCAAATTCGAATTTGCTATAGCTTCTGCTACTGGTCAATGGTCTCCAACTAATATTGATTGGGCACCAAATAATGATTTTATAAATATAACTCAAGGACCAATATTTGGAGGTCTTACACCGATAATAGCTGTTTCTTGTTTCTTAGGAGTAGGTTTAATAGCTAAAAAGAAAAAACACATAGAGTGATAAAATAGCTATATCTGTTATGGATATAGCTATTTTTTATAAAATTAACTAGGAATTTATTAGTATAGAAGAAATTTGATTTTAGAATTGTTATAATATAGAAAAGAACTAATTAGGAGGAGTAAAGAATGATTAAGCATATTGTGATGTGGAGATTAAAGGACGAAAAGAAAATAGAAAATGCAAAGAGAATAAAAGAATCTTTAGAGGCTTTAAATGGTGTTATTGAAGAACTAAAATTTATTGAGGTTGGAATAAACATTAATCAAGGAGAACAGGCATATGATGTTGTGTTAAATTCTGATTTTGATAATATTGATGATTTAAATAACTATCAAAAACATCCAGAGCATATAAAAGTAGGGGGATTCATAAAAGAGGTTACAGAAAGTAGAGTGGTTGTAGATTATGAATTTTAATTAAAAATGAGTTAGGGGGAGAATAATGGGTAAATTTGAGATTCTATATGGTAATGTGAATACAGTTCTTAAGATAAATGCGGAAAAAGATGACAAGTTTATAGTAAGAGCTGGTGCAATGATATCAATGGCGGATGTCTTTGATATGAAGTTGAAATCTGGTGGAATGAAAAGAGCTCTAGGAAGAATGTTTGCAGGACAAAGTACATTTTTACAGGAGTATAGGGCAAAAGAACAGGGAGAGTTAGTAGTATCACCAAGCTTCTTAGGTGACATAGAGTTATTTGATATGGATGGAAGCAGAACATACAGATTAGGACAAAATGCTTTTTTAGCTAGTTATGGAGAGATAGAGTTAAAAACAAAAGGTGCAGGCGGAAAAGGGATATTATCTGGTGAAGGATTATTTCAGGTAGAGGTATCAGGTGAGGGAACAATAGCTTTATGTTCATATGGTGCAATTTATAAAAAGATATTAGAGCCTGGAGAAAGATATGTAGTAGATACAAACCACCTTGTATTATGGGAAAGTACTATTAAGTATTCGGTAGAAATGATTTCTAATGGTATAACATCTTTAGTAAGTGGAGAGGGATATGTTTGTAAATTCCAAGGGCCAGGGGAAATATGGATACAGACTAAAAATCCTTCATACCTTATGACACCAGGAACATAGGTTTAACAGATAACATAAATAGTAGAATTAAATAAGTATATAGTTGAAATTATACTTTTAGGTGATATAATATCACTTGTATGAGGTGATATTATGAGTAATATAGCAGGACAGGGCTGTGAAAGAATAATTCCAGATGAAGAAAAGAAGCCCTTAAGTGAAATAGAGAGAAGTATAGTTAAAAAATATAGAAAACAGATTTGGTCTAAGTTTGTAAAAGCTGTTAAACAATATGAATTAGTTCAAGAAGGAGATAAGATTGCTGTTGCCATCTCAGGTGGTAAAGATAGTTTACTTATGGCAAAATTATTTCAAGAATTACAAAAGCATGGGCAAGTTAAATTTGACCTTGAGTTTATAGCAATGGATCCAGGGTATCATCCACAAGTAAAGGAATTATTAAAGGAAAACCTGGATTATTTGAATATCCCAACTCATATATATGATTCAGGAATATTCAATGTAATAGATGAGAAGGCAAGTGACTATCCATGTTATTTATGTGCAAGAATGAGAAGAGGGTCTTTATATGCAAAGGCTCAAGAGCTTGGATGTAATAAGTTAGCCTTAGGACATCATTATAATGATGTTATAGAAACGACAATGTTAAACATATTATATGCAGGTAACTTTAAAACAATGCTACCAAAGCTTAAGGCTAAGAATTTTGAAAACTTGGAACTCATAAGACCATTATATCTTGTAGAAGAAGATTCTATTAGAAGATTTATAAATTACAGTGGAATTTGGCCTCTAAACTGTGCATGTATGATAGCTGCGAAGAAGATTGGAAATAAAAGATTTGAGATTAAAGAGTTAATAAAGGATCTTAAGACAAAGTTCGATGGAGTAGATAAGTCAATATTCAAAGCAGCAGAGAATGTTGGTATGGAAGGTATTTTAGGCTGGGAAAAGAATGGAGAAAAACATTCATTCTTAGATTATTATGATGAAGAATAGGAATATAATTTTCTAGTCAACATGTAAGTAAAGCTAACACTATGATTAAAGTGTTAGCTTTATTTATATTTTCAAATTTATTTAATAGCAAAGTTCATTATAGCATGTCCAACTCCACTTTTTGAGTTATCTAAAGTTACATATTTACATATTTTCTTTATATCATCACTAGCATTTCCCATAGCTACACTATGAGTTGCTTTTTGAAGCATAGATAAATCATTAAAATTATCTCCAATAGCCATTGTTTCATCAAGTGTTACCCCTAAATGATTAGCTAAATATTCTAAAGCACTACCTTTGGATGCATGTTCATGTAGCATTTCAAAGTTATTATAAGCTGATGAAACTACTGAAATACCAGGGATTTTAGATGCACCTTCTATTCCTTGTTCTATTCTTTCTGGATCAAAGGAAATAGCTGTTATATTGTAAAAGTTCATATCTAAATTAATAATATCTTCAGAGCAATCAACATCATTACTTCTATCTTTTCCTTCACTATCAATCAAATCAATTAATGAAGTAAGATGGAATGGATTTAAATCGGGTATTCTCTTTTTATTTCTCTCAAATTCAGATTTTAATTTTTCGGCAAAGTTTTTTAATTCAACCCTACATGTATCAGAAGAAAGAGAATAATAGTAATCATTTTTATTAAGATAATTTAATATTTCTATTATTTTATCCTTATGTAAAGGGAAAGAGCATAGTTTTTTATCATCTTTTACAGAGTATATTGTTGAACCATTATCACAAATCATATAATCAGGCTCAAATTTACAATTTTTCAAAAGTGATTTTGCACTAGTATATTGTCTACCTGTAGCAACAACAACCTTAATACCCTGCTCTTCTGCCTTTATAATGGCATTTAGATCATCAGTACTTATAGTGCTGTCTCTTTGAAGTAATGTACCGTCTAAGTCTGTTGCAATTAATCTCATAAAAACCCTCCTAGTATTTTAAGTTATCATAACCATTCTACTATTATAAATTTGAAATGTATATATAAAAGCACCTTTAACAGTAGGAAAGGAATAAATAATGATGAAAGGTGTGGAAATAAATATTTAATATATTTATAATATAAGTTATGGGCGTATTCTAAGAGAATCCATTGAGAATTGTTAGGATATATTTTAATTAAATAAAATATATGTTATATTGAAAACGATAAGTAACTTGGGAGATGATATTATGAAGTTAATAATAAATGGCGACGATTTTGGAATAACTGAAGGAGTATCTAAGGGTATAATAAAAGCTATAAAAGATGGAGTAATGACAGATACAACAGCTATGGCTAATATGCCTTATTTTGATGAAGCTATTGAGTTAGCTAAAGCAGAAGGAATTAATGTTGGAATACATCTTACAATTACATGTGGAAGACCTGTATTACCAACTGAAGAGGTTAAAAATATAGTAGATGAGAATGGAGAGTTTTTCAAAAAGCCTAATCCAAGGTTAATGAATCCAAAGGATGTAGAAAAAGAATTAAGAGCACAATTAGATAAGTTTATCAAGACTGGAATGAAATTAAGCCATATAGATGGGCATCATCATTTTTATGTTTTTCATCCAGAGGTATTCAAAATAGTTGTAAGACTTGCTAAAGAATATAATGTTCCTATTAGATGCCCTAGAACAGAGACTATAAATGCATTATGTACTGGATACAATTTTCCCTTAGTAAAAGAAGATGTAATATCCATGACTAGGGGAGAAGGTGTTTCTTGTCCAGACAATTTTGCTGTTGATTTCTATGAAGACGGTGTTTCAGAAGAATCATTAATAAATATTATAAAAGAATCCTTGGGAAAATATGATGTATTAGAAATTATGTCACATCCGGCATTTGTAGATGAAGATTTAAGGAAAATAAGTTCATATAATACATTAAGAGAAGAGGAACTAAAAATACTTACCTCAGATAAGGTGAAAAAATTTATAGTAGATAACAATATTGAATTAATTAGCTTTTCAGACTTATAAATAAGGAGAGAATTATGGATAAAAATTCTATAAGAGAAATGGACCCCAACATACTTTTAAGCATGATAAACATGAAGCTTAGGGATAACTATAGTTCATTAGAGGTATTATGTGATGATTTAGAAATATTAGAAGATGACATCGTAAGTAAATTAAGCCAAATTGGGTATGAGTATAATAAAGAATTAAATCAATTTAAGTAAATATAGGATAGTATAGGGCTAAGGCTATGGGTTATAATAGAAATATAAGAAATAATTTAATGTAGGAGGTTTTATTTATGAATATAAAAAAGACAGGTAAATTATTAGTTCTTTTAGGAGCTACTGCAGCATTAGTAGCATCATTAGTAAAGGATAAAAAGGAAAATAACGAAGTGGAAGGCAACAATAAGTAGATTGATTGGTAAGTATAATGAAGGAAGGGAATAAGGGGAAAATAGAGTTTGAAAATGTATCCAAAGGGGAAGTTGGATGGGAGAAGAATTTCAAGCTTTATGCAGATGAACTTAAGGAGTATTCAAGGGATAATTTGGTGATTTTCGATATAGAAAGTGGAATGTTCAAAGTATTTGGAAATATAGTTTCAACTTTGAGTGATAAGGGGAAGAATCACACAAAAGTTAGCTATGATAAATGTTTAGAACATATGTATAGAGAAGATATTGAAAAGATTCAAGAATATTGGAATAAGGGTATAGATAAAAAAGAAAAAATAATACTAGAGTTTAGGATGTTAAATATATTTGATGATATTATTTGGGTAGAGCTCAAATTAAAGCCATCAATAAATGCGGATGGAGACTTAGACTCATATAGGGGTTATATACACGATATAACAAGAGAAAAGAATTTAGAAGAAGAACTAAGGAATGTAATTGATTATGATATTGTTACTCGACTTCCTAATAAATATTATATTAAAGAAATAATAGATAATTATTTAATGGATTCTGAAAAAGAGAATTTAAGAGGAACATTACTACTAATAAATATAGATAACTTCAAGATTATTAATGAATATTTCGGTCATGAGGATGGAGATTTGTTACTTAAACACATTGCAGATTCATTAATAAATGTTATTGGTGATAATGATTTAATATGTAGATATGGTGGAGATGAATTTATAGTTTTTAAGCCAGAGATAGAATGTATAGAGGATTCAGAGCAATTAGTTATAAGTATTAAGGATATATTTGAAGAGCCTTTTACAATTAACGATAACGAATTGTACATAACAGTAAGCATAGGTGTAGCTTTATCGCCAGAAAATGGACAAAACTTCAGTACATTACTAAAAAGCTCGGATTCAGCTATGCACAGAGCTAAGAGTAATGGTAAGGACGTATGGGAATATTTTGATAAAAGCATAAGTACAGAGGTTAGTAGGACATATGTTATTCAAAAGGGATTGAGAACTGCTATACAATATGATGAGTTTTATGTTGTATTTCAGCCAAAAGTAGCATTGACGGATTCAAAGGTAAATGGATTTGAAGCACTAATAAGGTGGAATAGCAAAGAACTTGGATTAGTTAGTCCAGCAGAATTTATTCCTATAGCTGAAAATACAAGATTGATATTACCCATAGGTCGGTTTGTATTAGAGGAAGTATTTAAAAAAGTTAAGGCACTTTTAGAAGAAGGTTATGACAATTTTAAAATTGCAGTTAACTTCTCAGAAGTTCAATTAAGATATGGAACCATAGTGAAGGATTTTAGTGAACTTATTGAGAAATATGGAGTTTCCCCTAAGTACATAGAAGTGGAAATTACTGAAAGTATGTTAATGAAAACTTTTGATGATAATATACATAGATTACAGTTAATCAAGGATTTAGGTGTTAGTGTAGCCCTTGATGATTTTGGAACTGGTTATTCATCTTTAAATTATCTAACTAAATTGCCTATAGATGTTCTAAAGATAGATAGAAGTTTCGTTATAGATTTAGTGAATAATGATAAGAGTAGATGTATAGTAGAAAACATAATTCAATTATCTCATGAATTAGGTATAGATGTAGTTGCAGAAGGTGTTGAATACATAGAACAAGTTGATTACTTAAAAGAAATTTTATGTGATGTGGTTCAAGGTTACTACTTCAGTAAGCCAGAAGTTTTCGAGAAGATAAAAAATCTTTTGGGAAAAACTTTATAAAATTTATTGACAAAAAGGTAAAAAATACATATTATTAAATTAAAGATATAAATCCTGTGAAAAGGGATAGTAATCAGGTGCAAGGTTAAAGAGAGCTGAAGATGGTGAGATTTCAGTACTATAGCTAATGATGAATGGGCCTTTGAGGAGCGAGATGAAATCTATTTAGAGAGTAGTTTAGCCGTGGGTTGCACGTTACAGCAAATAGAGTATGTTAGTACTTGAAGAGAGGCACTTTTTATGCAATTTAGGTGGTACCGCGGATATTTACTCCGTCCTATTATTATAGGACGGAGTTTTTTTATTTATAAAATAATTGAGGGGCGATAGATATGTTATGAAATGAAGGATTAAATTCAGGATAGAAAAGTAATAAATATTAATTAGGGGGAATTAAAATGAAAACAAAGAAAATGATAATAAATGCTATATTAATCGCAATTGGAGTAATCTTGCATGTGGTAACTCCTGCAATAGGGTTACCGGCTCAGCCAGATTTTGCACTTGCTATGTTATTTGTAATAATGATATTAAATAAGGACTATAAGACTACATTATTCTCAGGAATAATTATTGGAATATTTACAGCTTTAACAACTAAGACAGTCGGTGGACAACTACCTAATATAATTGATAAGTTGGTGACTTGTAATGTTATGTATTTAGTTCTAATGCCTCTAAGAGAGAAAGTAAATAAGAATGTACAAGCAATTGTATTATTACTATTTGGAACAGGATTAAGTGGACTAACATTTCTTACATCATTAGCAGTAATTATTGGAATAAAGGGATCAATAATTGCTCCTATTTTAGCAGTTGTTATTCCAACAGCAATAATAAATGTTATTATTGGATTAATAATATTTAAAGTGGTAGAAAGAGCAATTAAACAAACTAACTTTGTTATGTAATAAAGCTAATAAGTGATAATAAAATGCCTATGAGAAAATCAAATCTCATAGGCATTTTATTATTTTAAATAATGAAAAATTTCTGCTGTATCATTAGAAATTACTTTGAAAACATAGCCTTGATCTTTATAAAATTTAATTATTTCAGGAAGAGCTTTAGCGGAATTTTTATTCATATACCCACAGTGCATTAATAGTACTATAGGATTTTTATCACTTTTAGATTTTTTTATATATGTACTGGGAGAAGCAGTATGATTTGCACCATCTGTACTATCTACATTCCAGTCATATATCTTCATATTATTTTTATGAAGTAATTCAACTAATTCTTTTTTTAAGTGATATCTAGTATTATTACATCCAAAGGGAAAACGTAATATATTAGGAGACTCACCTGTAACTTCTTTTATAACAGCCTGTGACTCAAGCATTTCATCTAGAAAAGCTTGATTTGATGAGTATAACTTATTTTTATTGTGACTCATACTGTGAAGGCCTAGGGAGTGTCCTTCATCAGCTATTCTTTTAACTAGTTTTTCTTGACCATTAATCTGATTTCCAATCAAAAAAAATGTAGCAGGAACCTGTTCGGACTTTAAAATATCTAAAACTTCAGTAGTTACTTTTCCACCAGGTCCATCATCAAAGGTTAAGTAAATAGACTTTTCTTCTTGACTAGCCAGCACAGATAAAATTGGAACGTTGATTAAAAATAAGAATGTAGTAATAGTAATAATAAACTTTCTAAATATTTTCGTCATTTGTATCACCTTCTAGCTATATTAAATATCATAGTTATTATGTTCTTTAAATAATCTTTTATCCATTATATAAAATTAGAAAAATTATTTGTTGAAACATGTCATTTGTATATGATATAATAACGAAGAATTAAAGGTAATACTAAGAATTCTTTAAGGTGGTCCAGAGAGGCTAGTAAGAAGATTATAGATATTTTTGTGTGTAATTATAACTTCTTACGACAAGTATGAAGTTTTTTTGTATTTAAATTTAAGAACCTTTTAATTACAGTCCAGAGAGGCTGAAAAAGGGAGAAAGTTATTTTCTCCTTAGAAAGTTTAAGGAGGCATTATTATGGAAGAAACAATTTTAAAAGATGTAGAAAAGGTTAAAAACAGAACTTTAAAAGAAAGATTATTTAGAGGGGTACTAGCACTACAACATTTAATTGCTATGTTTGGAGCAACTGTATTAGTTCCATTCTTAACTGGATTAGACCCATCGATAGCGTTATTTACAGCAGGGGTAGGAACATTGATATTCCATTTCTGCACAAAAGGAAAGGTTCCAGTATTCTTAGGATCATCCTTTGCATTCATTCCAGTTATTATAGCAGTATCGGAGAAATATGGAGATTTAAGATTTGCTCAGGGTGGAATGTTTGTTGCAGGATTAATATATGTACTATCATCTTTATTAGTTAAAAAAATAGGAGTAGAAAAGATTAGAGCTATATTACCAGCACAGGTTGTAGGACCAATGATAATGGTTATAGGATTAAATTTATTACCTACAGCATTTGATATGGCAAGTGGACATTGGATACTTGCAGCAATAACATTAGGAACAACACTAATAATTAAGTATTTTGGAAAAGGTTTTGCAAAACAAATAGCAATTTTATTTGGAGTAGCTGTTGGATATATAGTTGCATTAATTATAGGTTTTGTTGATACTGCTGCAATAAGCGAAGCAGCAATAGTATCTATACCAACATTTACATTACCTAGGTTTAATATTGGAGCTATATTAATAATAGCACCAGTAGTACTAGCGGTTTTTATGGAACATATAGGAGATATAACAACTAATGGACAAGTAGTTGGAAAAAATTTCATAGAGGATCCAGGTTTAAATAGAACACTATTAGGAGATGGATTAGCAACAATATTTGCATCACTAGTTGGAGGACCTGCTAATACAACTTATGGAGAAAATACAGGAGTACTTGCAGTAACAAAAAATTATGATCCATCAATATTAAGAATAACAGCAGTATTAGCTATAGTACTAAGCTTTGTTGCTAAGTTTGGAGCAGCTATAAGAACAGTTCCACAGCCAGTTATGGGTGGTATAAGCTTAATGTTATTTACTATGATAGCGATAATTGGACCTAAAACGATAAAAAGAGAAAAAGTTAAGTTTGATTGGAAGAATATAATTGTTATGGTTACAATTCTTATATTAGGAATTGGAGGATCATTTATAGAAAGTAGATTTGGTATATTTGTAGGAATACGTATAACAGAGAGTGTAGCAATTAGTGGACTAAGTTTTGCCGCAATTGTAGGAGTAGTCTTAAATATGATTCTTAATGGAATAAAAATTAAATAAAAAAATAATAAGAAAATATCTGTGAAATATCAGATATTTTTTTATTTTTATGATGTCGATATATGGAGTATATGGTAATATTATATAAGGGAGAAATATCTTCAATGATAATATAATGGGGTGGATATGTGATACTTTTAGGTAGGATATGCAAGACATTTATGATTTTATTAGGCTTATTAGCAGGGATATTATTAATAAATAAAAGTGAATACTCAACTATAGCATCAGTATGTCTTGTGATTAATGGAATAGTTTGTGGCTTTATGATGCGTAATGGAATTAAAGCGCTTAATGATAGAAATTATATAAGATATAAGTTAGCATTAGAAGCTTTAAATGGAGCAGTATGGGAGTGGGATAGCCAGGAAAGATTATTTATTATATCAAGTAGATTAAGAGAAATACTCAAAACTAACATTGTTATTGATAGTTTTGAAAAATTCTATACCTTTATAAGTGAAGAGGATAGAGGGTATATAAGAGGCTTTTTTAATGATATGATAGAAGAAAGTATAGAGGAAGAGTTTACCTTAGAGTTCACTGTATTTGATAATTCAGGAAAGGCAATATTAATGGAGTGTTCTGGCAAAGGTGAGATGAAAAATAGTACTTATTATCTAACAGGTATATTATTAGATACCACAGAAAAAAGGAAGCAAGATCAGTTACTGAGATTAAGTGAAAAAAATTATAGAAGGGCATTAGAAGGAAGCCAAGATATAATGTTTTACTTTAATATTGAAACTAGTGAAATAACCTTAAGTGGTAGAATTGCCTACTTATTAGAATTAGACCATAAGCTAGAATATAAATTAAATAGCGAAGATTGGATTAAGTATATAATACCAAGTGATAGAGAGCTATATAGAGATGCATATAGGAAATTCATTAAGAATAATAGTGAGTATATTTCACTTCAATATAGAATAAAGACTACTTCTGGAAAGATAGTTTGGTTAATGGAAAGAGGTAAAAGAATAGTTGAGGAAGATGGAATATATATATATGGATCTATGAGCAATATTACAGACAATAAAGAAAAAGAAATGAAAATTTATTATATGGGACATTTTGATGATGTTACGGGAACACCTAATAGACGATATTTTACTGATAAAGCAAAAAGAATGCTATTAAAAGCTAAAGAAGGGGACAATGATTTTGCTATTTTATTTATGGATTTAGATAATTTTAAATATGTAAATGATACATATGGGCATGATGCTGGAGATGAGCTATTAAAGATTTTTTGCATGAAATTAAATAGCATTCTTACAAAAAAGTGTACTCTTGCAAGATTTGGTGGAGATGAATTTATAATTGCTATTGAAGATGTTATACATAAGGGAGAAGTTATAAAAGTATTAGAGGATATAATAGAAACATTTAATATACCTTTAGAGGTAAAGGGAAAAGAAATATATTGTACTGTAAGCATCGGAGTTAGTATGTACCGAAGCGATGGTAATACGATATTTAGCCTATTAAAGAAGGCTGATATTGCAATGTATGAAGCTAAGGCAAGTGGTAAGAATCAATATTATATTTATAATCCTAATATAGCTGAAAAGTTTAGTAGGGATTTAATATTGAAGGCAGCTTTAAGAAAAGTTCCAGATAATAAAGAGATATATTTTGAATACCAGCCAAAGTATTGGTCTAGAAGCAATAGAATACAAGGATTTGAATGTTTGGCTAGATGGAATAGTAAAGAGCTTGGACAAATTTCTCCAGGGGAGTTTATACCTTTAGCTGAAAGTACAGGACTTATAGTGCCTATTGGTAATTATCTTATCGAAGATGCATTTAAAAAGTGCATTGAGATAATGAATATCACTGATGTTGAGTTTAAGATGGCCATTAATTTATCACAGGTTCAAATAAGAGATAAGCAGTTAGTTCCTTTTATAAAAGAGAAAATAAAAGAATATAAAATAAACCCTTCATATATAGAATTTGAAGTAACAGAGAGTGTTATTATGAAGTCACCAGAAAGCAGTATAAGAACACTTAAAAGTCTCAAGGAATTAGGGGTATCAATAGCCCTAGATGATTTTGGAACAGGATATTCATCCTTGAATTATCTAAAGATACTGCCAATAGATACAGTAAAAATAGATAAGAGTTTTGTAGATGATATAGGAATTGATAATAAGAATGAATTTATAATACAAAAAATAATAGAATTGGCACACTTGTTAGAGTTGGATGTTGTAGCAGAAGGTGTGGAGGACTTAGACCAATATAATTATTTAATAAATTATAACTGTGATATTATTCAAGGATACTATTTTAGTAAACCAAAGAGTTTTGAAAGCGTATTAAATTTAGTAGAAAAAGAAAAAGCACTTCTTTTAAAATAATAGGATGGCCTAAATATAGCACATATCTCCTTAGTTTCTCATATTTTATAGTAGAAGAAAACTAAGGAGGTTTTTTTTGTGGAGAATGAAAAGGGCAAAAAGATTTATTGTACAAACATGAAAGATAGTGACCCTGTCATAGAGAAATTCATGAAAGAATATTTAAAAGAAAAACAAGAGATCGGAGAAGGAGTAAGAGAAGATGATTTAATAGTTAATTTTGACATAAGTTATCCAGATGGTCTTAATGAAAACCATACCTGTGGATCTGAGAGTAAGGTTTTTGGAGGTGTAGACTCAGGCTGTATAGAAAGTAAGATAGACGCTGAAGAAATGAAATGCTATTACAGTGATACAGACATAGACATTAAGATTCCATCTGTAGATAGGGAGAAAGACAGCATAGTAGAAGAAGAGTATAAATATGAAGAAGAGGAAAAGTTAGAAGAGAGAAAATGTGACTATGATGATCATAGGGAAGTTGAGCAGGAAGAGTTCTATGAAGAAGATATTTCTTCAAGCTACTGTGAGGAAATTGAAAAAAAACATGTAGAGGAATATGATGATACCTGTGAGTGTTCATCAGTTCAGAGTTTTTTTGAGGAAGAAGAGGACAATAAGTGGTTAAATTGTGAAGATGAGTGGAATGAAGTAAATAGGGTAGATTGTTATGAGAATAAGGAAAAAGAATATGAATGTAGAAAGAAAATTCAGGGGGAAATAGTAGTATACTCAACTCTTACAGTTAAAGAAGGGACAAGAATTAAGGGAGTAAAAATCAATCTATATAAACTTAATGGGGTTTGTCCAGAATTAGTAGATTCGAAGGAGACAAATTGTGATGGAAAGGTTATTTTCACTTGTGTTCCTGAAGGAAGCTATAGAGTAATTCAGTTAATTGATAAGAGATACTTCGATAAGCCTTCATATATTAATTGGAATGAGGTTACAATTGATGAATGTAATAATAGAAGTATAATATTTGCAGTTAATAAAATAAAAAATCAAAGGTGTTGTAGGAAAGGACACTAATATGACACTTGATAAAACAGGTTTATAGCTTTAGCTAGAAACCTGTTTTATTTTTAGTAATTAATAGAAAGTAGAATTATATGTTTATTCTTGTTATAATAAAATTAAAATTAGTGATAAGAATAGGAGATACTATGGATAAGTTTTTATTAAAAGTAGAGAAAGTAAATGAAAAAGCAATTATACCTAATTATGCCCATGAAGGTGATGCGGGATTAGATGTATATTCAGTAGAAAAGTTAATCTTAAATCCAGGAGAAAGAGGATTAGTACATACAGGAATTAAAATAGAGCTACCAAAGAATACGGAAGCTCAAATTAGACCAAGAAGTGGTTTAGCACTTAAGCATGGAATATCATTAGTTAACTCACCAGGAACTATAGATGAGGGCTATAGAGGAGAAATTGGTGTTATAGTGATAAACCATAGCAATGAAGCCTTTGTTGTAGAAGAAGGTATGAAAATAGCTCAAATGGTTATAAAACCAGTATGGAGAGTAGAAGTCGAAGAAGTAAACTCTTTAACTGACTCAGAAAGAGGCGAAAAAGGATACGGATCTTCAGGGATTTAGTTATAGGATTTATATCAATGAGGAACTAACTATGGATGTTATGTAAACTAGAACAAGGACTCTTATATGTCCTTGTTCTTATTTTATGAATCTTTTAATAGGTAGTATAAACTATGGTAATATAACAGAAAAAATATCTTTGATTAATTGAATGGAGCCTATCCTTTTGATAAAAGATAGAAATACTTGCCGAAATCAAACTAAATCAGGCGGAATCAATTCATCCAAGATATTTTTAGTTACATTACCTCTAGAGTTTAGTACGTCCTTTAAAGAAGTTCTTCACTGAGTTCTTCCCACTGGGCATATAATGATTCAATAGTACTTTCTGTTTCTTTAATTTCTTTATTAACTCTACCGCTTTCCTGTGGGTTAGAGTATATTTCTTCTTTACATAGTGATTCTTGAAGCTCTAGTAGAGTTTCCTCTGCTTTACTTATTTCATCTTCTATTTTTTTTAGTCTAAGTTTCTTAGCCTTAGCTTCTTTTTCAGATTCACGTTTCTTTTTCTTTTCATCTTTGATTTGGGTTTTTGTCTTACCACCAGACATTTCTTCTAGGGTTTCAAACCTTTGAGGGTTTTGCTTTTTCTCAACAAAATAGCTGTAGTTACCTAGGTATTCTGAAACACCTTCTTCATGTAATTCAAGAATTCTATTAATAACTTTATTTAAGAAGTATCTGTCATGGGATATAACTATTAAAGTACCGTCATAGCTTAAAATAGCTTCTTCTAATGCTTCCCTTGAAGGAATATCTAAATGATTAGTAGGTTCATCTAGTAATAATAAGTTGGATTTTGATAACATTAATTTAAGTAGATTAACCCTACATTTTTCTCCACCACTAAGTTTATCTATTGTTTTGAATACATCATCACCAGTAAATAAAAATGCAGCTAGAGCTCCTCTTAGTTTAGATGTAGTAAGCTCAGGGAAGTCATCCCATACTTCATCTATAATAGTTTTTTCTGTAGATAAATTTGACTGTTCTTGATCATAATATCCTACATTTACGTTAGTTCCTAAAACTTTAATTCCACTATCAGCCTTAAGTTTATCCATTATTATATTAAATAGAGTTGTTTTACCCCTACCATTTTCGCCAATAAGAGCTATCTTTTCTCCTCTTTTTAAGTCTAAAGATAAGTTAGAGAATAGATGCTTATCACCAAAGCTTTTACTTAGTTTTTCTATATGTAAAACATCATATCCGCTCTTTACAGAAGTCTCAAATTCTATTTTAGAAGCTTCTTTTTCAGAATCTGGAGCATCAATTTTTTCAATTCTATCTAATGCTTTTTCTCTACTTTCAGCAGCTCTAATACTTTTCTCTCTATTAAAGGATCTAAACTTTTCTATTATAGCTTCCTGCCTTTTTATTTCTGCTTGTTGAAGAGTAAAAGCCTTTAGCTGAGTTTCATAATCTTTCTTCCTTAGCTCCAGATATTTAGTATAAGGAGCATTATATGTATTAACATGACCATTAATAACTTGGAATGTTCTATTAGTTACTGAATCTAAGAAGAATCTATCGTGGGATATAACTAATACAGTTCCTTTGTAAGACTTTAAATACTCTTCTAGCCATTCAATAGCTTCTAAATCTAAGTGGTTTGTGGGTTCATCTAATAATAGAATATCAGGTGAAAGTAAAAGTAGTTTACAAAGAGCAACTCTAGTTTTTTGTCCACCACTTAGTGTAACTATTTCTTTATGGAAATCATCTTCTAAGAAGCCAAGTCCTTTTAGGACTCTACCTATTTCCCCTTTATAAGTATATCCACCCCTATGTGAGTAAAGCTCTTGAGCAGTGGTGTAGTCTTTAATAAGTTTATTATGGTAGTCAGCATTACTGTCATCATAAGGTTCATTCATTTTTACTTCAAGTATAGCAAGTTTATCCTCTAGATTAGTTAAATCTGAGAATACAGAAATCATTTCGCTATATATTGTACTTTCAGAATCTAAATTCAAATGCTGAGAAAGATAACCTAGAGTTTTATTTTTATCTATAAAAATTTCACCATCATCATATGAAAGTTCTTTTGAAAGAATTTTAAATAATGTGGATTTTCCCTCGCCATTTGAACCTATTATTCCTATCTTATCCCCTTCGTTAATAGATAAGGTAACATCTTTAAGAATTTCATCTATTCCATAGCTTTTGCTAATGTTTTTACAACTTAATACAATCATTTACTTTTCCTCCGCCATATTATTAGGTAAACTATATATAATGGGTTTTATAAACCTGTAATCCTAATATCCTAATTAATTATACTATTTAACAGTTATCATAGCAATTTTAAAGAAATAGTAAAGAGTGATTTAATTATTAATGAGAGTAAAGTATAATATAGATATAAATGACTTTTAGTCATGGAGGAGGAAGAAATGGCTAATGAAGATAAGGTAGAAAGTAAAGTTGGTGCCAAGAAAAAGAAAAAAGAATACGAATTATATTCAGCAGCATATGAGTTATTTACTACAAAGGGAACTCAAAATACAGCCATAGATGATATAGTAAAAAGAGCTGGGGTAGCTAAGGGGACATTTTATTTATACTTTAAAGATAAGTACGATATAATAAATAAGTTAATCCTTCAAAAAAGTGCACTTGTAGTAAGGGAAGGGTTAGTAAAAACTGAGGAACAGGGAATCAAGGAATTTGAAGCAAAGACAATATTCTTTATTGATTACGTAATTAATTATTTTAAAGAAAATAGGTTAATGCTAAAACTTATAAATAAAAATTTTTCGTGGGGATTATATAGAAGGGCCCTTATGAAACCTGAAGAATATAAAGAGGTTGAAGATGTTGCTAGAATTTTCATTGAAAATTTAGTTGATAGGAATATGAATTTAAAGGAAGCAGAGTATACCTTATTTATGATTTTTGAATTAGTAGGTAGCGTATGCTATAGTGCTATTATATTAGAAGAACCAGCAGATATAGAGGTTGTAAAGCCTATTTTATTTAAAAAGGTGTTAGCTATGATACAGTAGTCTTACATAAGAAGTATTTAAAAAAGGAATCAGATGGCAGGTCCTGTCATCTGATTCCTTTAATTTTCTATTAACTTTCAAAACCATCTTTAAGAAACAAGGAGCCTAGTCTAGGGGTATTATTTAAAAGTCCTATTATATAAAGGGTATGAAAAGAGCCTGGCCTCAAGTTTATTTGTTTTATAAAGAAGCGCAAAGCAGAAGCACCAGTAGCTGTAAGTAAAAAGTCATATATTCCTGGAGATAAATTATAGTAACCTGTAGTTTCTAGATATTCAACACCATTAAATAAAGTATCGCCATTTGGCAAGGAAAGTGTAAGTAATGGAGCATTAGTTGAGAGATTTATAAATCTTAAAAAGCTTTGTTGAGGGTTACCAGTGCTAGTACCATCTTTTAAAGTAAATAAACTAATATCACTTTCAAGTAATGCAATACTTATGGTAACAATATCATTTGGCATTATTTCAATATCCTCTGAGTAAATAGGATTATCATAAGTACCAGCTGTATAAATCTGAATTTTATTTTTACCAGGGGAAAAATCTTTATAGTCTGTTGCTTTTCCGAAGGCTAGATTCATTGCGATAGGATTACCGTTGCTATATATATCCACATTCGGTGCACCAGCGGCAGCATGAAGCATTCTAACAGTTCCTTTTAGTCTAGGTAAAGAATCATTCATTAAAAACAAAATATTTCACCTACTCCCTTTTACAGTGATTTACTGAAATTTTAATTACTCGTCTAATAATTAGCTTGCCCATAGGACGTGGAATATTATATGCCTCAAGTAGAGATAGAACTCCAGGGCTATCTTGTTCAATTTCTTTATATATTTTATTAATATGACCATTACAACAATTTCTAACTAAATCTACATCCTCATCTAAATCTAAATCAAAATCACGTAATAAATCGATTGGATTAGGACTTCTATTAATATCATTTTGATTTGTAGAAGTATTATTCATATTATTAGATTTATTAGGTTTAGAGTTATTTATGTTTTGTGTTTCATTAGAATTTTCATTAGTGTTGTTATAAGAATATAAAGTGTTGGAATTAGACTCATCTGGAAATAAATCTTCAGAGTTATTGTTTGATATATTATTTTGATTTTTATTAGTATTGTTAGGATTATTGTTTGGCATAATAGTTGAGTAAGTATTTAGCTGATTAGTTGAATTATTTTGGGAATTATCCTTAGTATTTAAGCTTGGAAAGAAAGAATTACTCATATTAGGTAGTGTTATTTGAGATCCCATGGAAAGCCCTGTATTATTTTGCATGGGATTACCCAGAGGGGAATTATTAAAGAATAATATAGGTATCCAACCTGCTGATGGAGAATTCAGGGGGGATTGAGGAGTGAATGGAGCAAATTTTATATCCCCATCAGAATTTTGCCTAAAAGCTGGCATATATTTTTGATCTGGTCTCATCTTATACCTCCAAAAGAATACTTTATTATAAATATATGAGTTATAAAAGTACTTGTTACCTTAAATCCTATGTATATTAATATGATGATAGAACAGTAGAACAATAATGGGTGATAGGGAATAGTATATAGTGGAGGAGATGCAGATGGATGAAATAAAGGTAGATTTTCATAAGATATTGATGGGAATAGATTCAGAGGTAGATACCTTAGATGGAATTAAAGTACGCGGGGTAAATTTTGATAATGCAGCAACAACTCCACCATTAAAGAGTGTGGTAGATTCGATTATTAATTTAAGCAGTTACTATGGATCAATAGGGCGAGGAGCTGGACATAAGGCAGAAATAACTACAAGAATATATAATGAATCAAGGGATCATCTTATGAATTTCTTTAATATAAAGGAGAAAAGTAAGTATACTGTAATATATGTGAATAATGCCACAGATGGAATTAACAAATTGGCTAGAACTTTAATTAATAATAAGGATGAAGTAGTGATTTCTACTAGGATGGAGCATCACTCTAACGACCTACCATGGAGAAAGCAATGCACAGTAGACCATATTGAAGTTGATGAGGTAGGAAGATTAAAAATAGATGAATTAGAGGAAAAACTCATAAATTATAGAGGTAGAGTTAAATATGTTACTGTAACGGGTGCATCAAATGTAACTGGATATATTAATGATATACACAAGATAGCTAGAATTGTACACAAGTATAATGCTAAGATTATCGTTGACGGTGCACAGCTGGTTCCTCATGTAAAAGTTAATATGTGGGGATATTCTCCTGAAGAACGTATAGATTTTCTAGTGTTCTCAGCTCATAAGTTGTACGCACCATTTGGAGCTGGAGCGATTATTGGTTTAAAAGAAGATTTTGATAATTCTTTACCTCCTAATGAAGGAGGAGGGACTGTAAATTTTGTGATGGATAAGGATGTAGAGTATTTATTAGCTCCAGAAAGAGATGAGGCAGGAACTCCTAATTTTTTTGGTGCTGTATCAATATCAAAAGCTTTGGACGAATTAAATAAAATTGGTTTTGACAAACTTCACAAGAAGGAAATATATCTTAGAGAGAGACTGATGAATGGACTTAAGTCTATTCCTAGTATTATAAATTATGGAGACATTAATTATAGGTGGGATAGATTAGGAATAGGTGTATTCAATTTATCATTTATGTATCATCAGACAGTAGCAGAGATTTTAGCAAAAAGTTATGGGATTTCTGTAAGGCAAGGATGGTTTTGTGCACATCCGTACTGTAGACGACTTATGCGTATAAGTGAAAAAGATGCAAGTGCATTTATTCATGATAAAACAAAAAGAATGCCAGGAATGATAAGGGTAAGTTTCGGTATGTATAACAATGAGGATGAAGTTGATTATTTTCTCGATGCTATTGAAAGCATTGCACTAAAGAATAAATATACTGGATTTAAGCTATAGCAATATTCTTTGGGGGAAGATAAATGTGGAGAAAGTGTAAAAGGTGTGACTATGATTTAAGTAGGTCCTATTTATTAAAGCAAGATGATTTTAATAAAATAAATTGCCCCAATTGTGGTAGAAAATTAGTGGTTACTGATATAAGTAGGGTAGTGACTAGTAGTTTTTTTATTATGTTTTGTGTTATTTTTATCATACTCCCTCTTAAGTTAATTTCAATAATTTTACTTGAGGGAATATGGACCTTGTTTTCATATTTATTTTTACCAGCTTTCTTATATGACTATAAAGAAAAAAATTAAGATAGTTTAGGAACATTCCTAAGCTATCTTAATTAATGGTTTTGGTCTAATATATGTGTGGTTTATTTAGTAAATACCTTATACTTTGGAAGGTTATTCTCAATGTATAAAGTAGGAACTCCATCTAAAAGTGGATTAAAGTATTCATAAGCTTCTTCAGTTATATTATTGCCTTTTTCGTTAATCCATTCTGTTGGGAAGTATTTAACGTTATTTGCAATTTTACTAGCTTCAACTAAGAAGAATGAATAAGTATAAGGTGCATTATTTTCTCTCTTAATTGCAACCATACAGCCATTATTACCTTCAGCAGCATATTTTAATGCTTCATATCCAGCATTAAATGCTTCATCTATATCAATTTGAGATGCACAGTGCATAGCACATCTTTGTAGAACACCTAATTCTAAAGATTTTACTCTCTTAGTAATTCCAGCATCTAATATAAGTTGTTTTAAGTAAGCTCCAATACCGCCTAATTGAGCATGTCCAAACGTATCCTGGGATAAAGAATTGGATTCTGTAAGGAATTTTCCGTCTTTAGTTCTTAAGCCTTCTGATGCTACTATATAAACATGATTTTGTTTTTCAAATCTAGTTCTTACATCTATTAAGAACTCTTGAATATCAAAAGCTCTCTCAGGAAGGTATATAAAGTCTGCAACTTGTTCTCCATTATATCTTGCAGTACAAGCTGATGCTGCTAACCAGCCAGTATCTCTACCCATTGTTTCTAAAATAAATATACCATTATTTATGTATACAGATGAATCTAAATATGTTTCTAATACGGAAGTTGAAATGAACTTTGCAGCGCTTCCAAAACCTGGAGTGTGATCAGTGTACATTAAATCATTATCGATTGTTTTTGGAATTCCTATGAAGTTTATATCAAGGCCACGTTCTTCTGCATATTTTCCAAGCTTTGCAGTTGTGTCCATTGAATCATTTCCACCAACATAGAAGAATGTTGTTATATCTAAATCTTTTAAAAGTTTTAAAAGTTTATCATATTCTTCACTTGAAACATCTAAGCTTTTCATCTTATATCTACAAGATCCAAGCCCTGATGAAGGAGTATATCTAAAAGTATCAATTTCTTCAGAAGTTAAAGCTGATAAATCAATTATATTTTCATTTAAGATACCTTCTATTCCGTTTAGTCCACCATAAACTTTATCATATTTCTTGAATTCTTCATTAGCTCTAATTAATCCCACTACACTAGAATTAATTACAGAAGTAGGACCCCCGGATTGTGCGATTATACAATTTGGCATAATAACTCTCCTTTTATCTCGTCATTTTATACTGTATAGTTTAAATGTGATATACTATTTGCTAAACTATCTACTCTATTGAATACTATACAATAAAATATGTGTTAAATAAAGAGTTTTTTCAAAAAAGTGCATATAAACCTCTAATATGAACTATTTATAGAATATATAAATATATAAAGATGGGGTTGTTTAGATATGAATGTTTTTTCGGTGATTTTAATTGGAGTAGCGCTAGCTATGGATGCTTTTGGAGTTAGTTTAGGGATTGGAGTGAACTCAGTTATTAATAGAAAGAAAAAAATTGGATACATTATATCATTTGCATTCTTTCAGTTTTTACTAACATTTCTAGGTGGGAGAATGGGATATCTTTTTGATACATATATAGCTTCAATTCCACATATTCTTGGTGGGGCAGTAATAGCTTTCATTGGGATATTTATGATTATAGAGGGATATAAGGAAAAAGGTGACTCTATATTAACAAAGGGAAGTATGGTGATAGTTCTAGGCATATCTGTAAGTATTGATGCACTAGTAGTTGGATTCACAGCACTACATCATATTGGTACTATTTATATTCTGTTAGTAGATTCAATATTGATTGGATTTATATCAGCATTAATATGCACAATAGCATTTTTTCTATGTAGGTATATAAGAAAGATAAACTTTGTAGTTAAATATGCAGATTTTTTTGGGGGAGTTGCTTTGATATTTTTTGCCATAAAGCTCATATTTTTTTAAAGGGCAAATTATATTCTTATATGATATAATAAAGACATAATTATACACTGTGAATTGTAGGTGAATTTATGAACTTTAATAATTTTTTAAAAAATAAAGGATTAAAGGTTACTAAGGCAAGAATAGAGATATTACACGTTTTGTCTCAAGCTGATAAAAGTATGACAGTAGAAGCAATACTAGAGGAATGTAAGGAAAACGGAGTAGAAATTAATTTAAGTACTGTGTATAGAGGAGTAGAAGTTTTTGAGGAAAAGGGTATAATAGATAAATTTGCTTTAAATGATGGAATATTTTCATATAGAATAAAGGGTGAGGAGCATAAGCATTTATTACAATGTAGTATATGCCATAAAGAGATAGAACTTCCCTGTCCTATGAAGCAAATAGAAGAAATTGTACAAACTGAAACTGGGTTTACATTGTTAGAGCACAATCTTATTATGAAGGGTGTTTGTGAAGAATGTAAGAAGCCAAAATAGTATTTATATTATAAAAAAAGCAGCTTATGCTGCTTTTTTTATTTTTTAAATCTATTAAATATAAGAGTTAGTATTAAAACAATAACAGAAGTTAAAGCTATTGTTCCTCCTGGGGCACTATTCATATAATAAGAAAGAACTAATCCTAACATTATATCTATAAAACCAAATATTACTGAAAACAATAATGTTTTGTTAAAATTCTTTTGAAGTTGCATAGCAGTAGCAACTGGAACTACGATGATTGATGAAATAACTAGTATACCCATTATTCTTATAGATAATGATATTGTAGCACCTACTAATATAGTAAATAGGTAGTTAATTAGTTTAACATTTATACCAGTTGTTTTAGCCCCTTCTTCATCAAAAGTTACATATATTAGTTTATTGTATATTAGTGCTAGTACACCTAAGCATATTACACCAGCAATTGCAATAATAATAAGATCACCTTTAGAGACTGTTAGTATACTACCGAATAAAAAAGAATTTACTTTGGCAGCTGCCTTACCAGAACTTATTAAAATAATTGCAATACCTAAGCTTAGAGTTAATACTATTGACATAACAAGTTCAGCATATTTTTTATAATAGCCTCTTAGAAATTCTATGATAACAGCGCATAGTGTAGTAAATATGAAGGCTGTAAAAAGAGGATTGATACCAATAACCAAACCAATTGCAACTCCTGCAAAGGATGAATGGGATAGAGTATCCCCTATCATAGAATTACGTCTTAGAACAATAAATAGCCCAATAATTGGGCATAAGATAGAAACAACTATACCTGCCATAAAGGCATTTCTCATAAAATCTAATTCAAACATATTAAGCTCCTTCTAATGGAATATCCTCTCTAAAATCTTTATTTGATTGAAGAGTAATTTTTCCTTCACAAATTTTAAGTATATGACTAGAATATTTTAAAGCTGTATCCATATTATGTTCTATAGAAATTATTGTTGTCCCATATTCCTTATTAATCTTATCTAAAAGAGAATAAATCTCTAATTGGTTTTTATTATCTACTCCACTTGATGGTTCATCTAAAACTATTAAATCAGGTTTTCCCATAAGTGCTCTTGCAATAAATACTCTTTGTTGCTGTCCACCAGAAAGATTACCGATAAGCTTATTCTTAAAGGAGGTCATATTAACCTTTTTTAATACATCTTCAACAGATGATTTAACATCAAGATGTAAGGCTTTGGCATGAGTCTTTAGTATCTCATAAACAGAGATAGGAAATTCAGAATTAAAGCTATCAACCCTTTGAGGAACATAAGCAACGTTATCTGTATGTAATTCAATAGAGCCAGATACAGGAGTTAGTAGTCCTAAAATTAGCTTTACTAAAGTTGTTTTACAGCTACCATTTTCTCCAACTATAGAAAGATATACCCCTTTTGGTATTTCAAGATCGATATCTTTAAGTAGTATAGATGAAGCCATGTCGTAACCGAAAGACATATTATTTATTTTTATCAAATTATCAGCTCCCAAATTAATCTAACTATATTATATACCTATTTGCGAATGGTTTGCAAACACTACTTTTAATTTTCTATAGGATATGAGTTTTCAAGTGTCCATGAATTAAATGAATCCTTTTTGAAATAGCCTTTAATAGCAGTGCTAGCATGTGGTTCTGATTTATTTAGTCCATAAGCCTCAATTACGGCAGTATCATTGTCTGAGAATACTAGGGTTATGGTTTTAACTAGTAAAAGTCCATTAGCTTCATTACCAGAGGTTAAATAGTAATCTACAGCGTATTCTAAATCCCTACAACGGGTCTGTATATATATTTTGCGAATAATATAGCCAGATGTTAATAAAAGAAATATTATTGAGATAATAGTTACTAATCTTTTATTTCTTCTCTTTTTTCTTCTTAATATTAATTTCTTATTTATAGTAGGTATATCATTTCTCATAAAGCACCTCCAGAGAATTATCTAAAGAAATATTACCATATTTTTACATAAAAATAAAAGAGAAGTATTAATGTTTTATGGTACTATTGCCTAAATTCACTAATAAACTCTATAATATAGGTAAATACTAATAATATATAGACAGGAAAGGATGAAGGAATATGGATTTTTCAAGCTTAGTTTTAATGGAGAAAGATAAGGAAACTGGATATATAACAAAAGAATTAGGAAGTTTTGAAGTTAATGAAGGGGCGTTATATGTAACGAAATTATTTGTATTAGATAATAAAGTTAATTTATATTTTGATACAAATAAAGATGTAGAAGAATGGGAATACTCTGCAATATATGATTTATTTAATAAAGATATATTTATAGAAAATGGCTTTGAAGTAGAAGAAGAGTTAGATGAATACAACCCAACTTTCATAATAAAGTTCCAGTACAATGATGAATATTTAGAAATGAAACAAACATTAGAGAAGTGTGTAGCATTAATAGAAAAAGAAATGATAAAAGTTTTTGATGCTATAAAAGGAAAGGAAGAAGAATATAAATAGGTCGAAGGGAGGCAGCTGTTAGGCGCAAGTATGAGTGATAGTAAGACTTTAAAAAAGAGAGAAGAAATAAGTGAGGAATATAGGTGGAAATTAGATAAGATATATCAAAATGAAGAAATTTGGGAAAAGGATTTTCAGATTTTAAAGGATGAGAGCCCAAAACTTAAGGAGTTTGCTGGTAAGTTAAATGATAAGGAAGAGATACTAAAATATATAGATACTAGCGAAAAGATATCTAGATTGGCAGAAAAACTTTATGTATATGCCCACATGAAATCAGATGAGGATACAGGGAATCAAAAGCATCAAGGCTTTATGAATAAAATTGATGCTTTTATGGCAGAGTTTGCAAGTTACAATGCTTTCTTTGTTCCTGAAATTTTATCATTACCAGATGGTTTTGTTGAAGGATTAATAAAAGAAGATGATAGGTTTAAAGCTTATGAATTTATGCTTAAAGATATCTTAAAAGAGAAGCCACATATACTAACAAAGGATATGGAAGAATTATTAGCACTAGCATCAGATTGTTTAGACGCTCCATCAAGTATTCACAGTATGCTTACAAATGCTGATATGACCTTTGGAAAAATAAAAGATGAGGATGGAGATATTGTTGAGTTAACAGAAGTGAATTATTCATCTTTTATAAAGAGTAAGAATAGAGAAGTTAGAAAAGAAGCATTTAAGCAATTATTTGGAGAATACAAAAAGTTTGAAAATACCCTAGCAACAACATTAACAAGTTCAGTAAAGAACTTTAATTTTAGTGCTAAGGTTAGAAAGTATGATTCCCCACTTAAAGCATCACTAGCACCGAATGACATTCCAGTTTCAGTATATGAAAAAGCGATAAAAACAGTAAATGATAATATTGGATCTCTTCACAGATATGTGAGTATCAAGAAAAAACTTCTTGGATTAGATGAGATGCATATGTATGATTTATATGTACCTGTAATAGAAGTAGAAAAAGAGAATATACCCTTTAATGAAGGTGTTAAACTTGCAAATGAAGGATTAAAACCTTTAGGAGAAGAGTATTTAAATATATTTAATGAAGGTATAAATAGTGGTTGGATAGATATATACCAAAATAAGGGAAAAAGAGGCGGAGCATATTCATGGGGAGGATATGATACTATGCCATATGTTCTACTAAACTACAATTATGAACTTAATGATATATCAACTCTTGTCCATGAGATGGGTCATTCAATACATTCATATTACTCTAGGAAGTATCAACCGTACTATTATGCAGGATATACATTGTTCTGTGCAGAGGTAGCTTCTACAACTAATGAGGCTCTTTTGATTCATTATCAAATAGAAAAAGAAACAGATCAAAAGAAGAAGTTATTCTTAATAAATCAGGAGCTTGAGCAAATAAGAACAACAGTATTTAGGCAATTAATGTTTGCGGAATTCGAGATATTTACTCATGATTCATTAAATGAAGGCAAGGCTCTTACTGCTGCGGATTATAATGAAAAGTGGGGGGAATTAAATAAGAAATATTTTGGTGAAGATATGATTGTAGATGAGGAGATTAATATAGAGTGGTCTAGAATACCTCATTTCTATTCTGATTTTTACGTATATCAATATGCTACTGGATATGCAGCTGCTTCGGCATTTGCTAAATCTATCTTAGAAGGAAAAGAAGGAGCAGTTGATAAATATATTGGATTCTTGAAAATGGGTGGAAGTAAATATCCAATAGATATTTTAAAGGAAGCTGGGGTTGATATGACAACATCAGCTCCATTAGAGGCGACAATTAACAGATTTAATGAATTATTAGATATGTTAGAAGTATTAGATTAAATAAAAAATAAAGCTAGCTTTTTTACCAGCTAGCTTTATTTTTTTGCATTGTGTACTGTTTAGGACTTATGTATTAAAGACCTAAGAATCCATCTAACTAAGTTTAGATGTTATGTCAAAAATGTTATTTGCATCAGTAGGATACTCTATATTAGTATATAAAATGTCACTATCGTCAATAGTAGAATCTAATTTGTTTATTATAATATGCTTTAAAGTTTGAATTAAATTTAATACATTTAATGAGTCTTCAAGTGTATGAATTAGATAAAAAGTATCTTTATTTAAAAATAGGATTTTATCTGTTTTATCTATTATATTAATTATATCACTTTGTAGACTTTTGTTTTTAAAGTTAATATTGCTATTAATATTCTTAACATAAATTTTAGTTAAAGTAAATGTTAGTTTATTTTCAATGTACTCTTCCATGCACTTATATAAATCTGAGTAGCTATTTAGCTTTAATGGGTGATGATATATGGTCTTAAAGTTTTGTTCCATTAGTAATCCTAAGCAGGATTGAGCTTCTACAAGAAGTTTTACAGATCCATTATTGTAGTTGTGATATTTAGGATGAATAAGGGTAAATCCTAAAGATTTTGCATTTATGGTTAATGGAACAATAATAAATAAAGATTCTTCCATATTTAGTTCTTTTATAAATGAGAAATATGAACTTAGTTCAGAACCTATTAAAGTTATAGGTGATCCTGATTCAATAAGGGTCATAAAGTTAGATAACTTATCAGTGCATAGTGATAAATCTCTTAAGTTAATATTTTCTTCATATTTATGACTTACAGGTAAAATACTTTTATGATTATCAAAGAAAAAATATAGTCCTAATATAGTAGATGGTAAAATATTATTCATAGCCTCTATATAAGCATAGATTTTTTGATTTATATTAACGCTGGTATGTAAAGAAGTCTTAACAGCTTGTTGAATAATAGACATACATTCTTTTTCCTGTTCTTCTTTGTAGCTTTTTATAAATAAAAAGGCAACAACTGTATTTAATATTAAAAGTATAATAATAGATATATATCCTATTAATGTGTAAAGTGTAAGAGCTAAATATGTTAAGGTAGTAGTATACACAAAGTTAATAAATATAATATTTAAATTATCAAGTATTTTTAATTGTTTTAATTTTTTTGCTTGAATTAAAAAATCTAAAGAACTTAGAATATAGTAAAATAAGTGATAAAATAAGTTTAAAAGAATTACTTGGACCAATAGTAGAGGTACATCATCTATAAAATTCGTAAAGACCATCACTGAACCCTTTGTAAGAAATAGACTTATTATAATGATGAAACCTTCTAATATTATAGAATTAGTTTGAAGATTAATTTGGTACCCTCCATAAAAAGATATAAATATACTATAAAATAATAGACTTAATACTATTACTAAAATGGTTGTTTTCAAATTGAAAATAAATAATGAAGATATTAGTATAAAGTCATAAAATAATATTATTCTAGGAAAGAATTTATCTTTATATATAACAATAATAAGTAATAGTAGTATTAAAATACCTATAAATAGTATATCTATAAATGTAAAGTTAATAGGTTTTTCTAATAACAGAGAGGTGAAAATCACAAGTACTGCTGCAATTAGAAGTGTGTTGTTATATAATTTGTTAAATTTACTGTCTATCATGTGGACCTCCATAAATAGATATATTAAATATTATATATATAAACTTTAGGAGAATAAAGTGAAAAGGAGATAAAAATGAATAATTTTGTTCAGAACTTTTTTGGGTATATTACAAGTAGTGAAGGATTTTATATGGATCAGTATATGAGTAAATACAGGGGAGAAGGGGTTTGGATTGCACAAAAAAAATTTACTCAGGGGATTTTTGCAGTTATTATTACAGATGGAAAGCATGAAGAAGTTGATTCTGTTGAAGCGTTAGACTATTTAAATGGAAAAAATGAACCATTTACTTTACATAAAATTGTTTTATCAGGAGATAATTATATACATGGTTTAAATGATGCAATTCCAAAGGTTGTTTTTAATATAGAAAAGAATAAGTCAATATATTGCGATAGTGGATGTGAGGCTTTAGCTAGAATAGCTATTAAAGTACAGGAGAAAGAAGAGAAGAATTTTAGAATACCAGTAAAAGAAAGTAGATTAACAATTCTTTTAATAAGCATTAATATAGTCATATATATTATAAGTGCTTTTTTATCAAAAAATATTATGGATATTGATGGGAGCGTTTTACTTTTCATGGGAGGGAAGTATGGGCCCTTAATAGAAAGGGGAGAAGTGTGGAGACTTATAACATGCAACTTCTTACATGGTGGATTAATACATATAGCCTTTAATATGTATGCATTATATTCAATAGGAACACAAATAGAAATTTTATATGGAAAAGTTAAGTATTTAGTAATATATTTTATGGCAGGATTAGGATCAAGTTTGCTTAGTTATTACTTATCACCATTCACATTATCTATTGGAGCATCAGGGGCGATCTTTGGATTATTAGGAGCATTACTTGTATATGCTATTAAGGAAAGAGGGAGATTAAAGAAGGGCGTATTAAGCAATTTGTTGGTTGTTATAGGAATGAATTTGTTTATAGGATTAAGCCTTCCTAATATTGATAATTATGGCCATGTTGGCGGGTTAATAGTTGGAATGATCATTTCTGTCATAATAATAGTGATTCCTAAAAAGGTAAAATAGTTACACTAAGTAATTAGATTTTGGTATAATACTTTAAAAGTATTATTAATTAGGAGAGATAAAATGAAGAAAAAACTTAAATATGATGTTGCTATTACATATTTCTTTTACATCCTACTTGCTGCAACATTAATCTGGGATTTAACTTCAAGGGGTGGAGAAAAGGCTTGGAGAATAGGATTAATATATCTAACCACTTTTGTTACAAGATTATTATTTACCAAGACTTTCTTAAGAAGGTCTAAAGCAGCATATGTTGTAACATTGGCATTTATATTTATTTCTATGTACTTAGCAAATGTTTTGAATTTTTATGGAATACCATACTATGATAAGTTCTTACACTTGACTTCGGGTATATTATTAGCATTTTTTGGTTTGATAATATACATATATTTAAGTGGGAACAAAGAAAATAAATCAATGAGAAAGATAACAATAGTAATATTTCCATTTATATTTGCAATTGCCTCCGCAGGAATATGGGAGGTTTGGGAATTTGCTACTGATCAAATCTTTGGACTTACAGCTCAGATGAACGACCTTCACGATACTATGTGGGATATTATTTGCGGAACAATAGGTGGAGGATTTTCATGTATATTTATGTATCTTCACTGTAAGGGAAATAATATTAAGTTCATAAGAGCAATAATAGATGAAATGGAAGATAAGGAATAATTAAATTTTAATAAGGATTAGGATAGTAAATGGATGTTTTACTATCCTAATTTTTATTATATATAAGCAAAAAAAGAAGATATTAAAGATATTAGTATATAAAATCTAGGGGCAAAGCTTTACATATTAAAGATATTTAACAAATTGTTAAATAAAATAAAGAAATAGTATGAATATTATTAAAAGTAACTGCAATTATTATTTTTTTGTAGTAATGGAAAAAAAATTATTGTATTATAAAGGTAAATTAAAATTATTAAGGGGATGAAAAAATGAACAGTAAGCAATATGTAGAAAGTGTGTTAGAGAAAGTTAAGAGCAGAAATCAAGGAGAAGCAGAGTTTCAAGATGCTGTTACAGAGGTATTAAATTCGTTAGTACCTGTATTTGATAAGCATCCTGAGTTCATGAAAGCTGGTCTATTAGAAAGAATAGTAGAGCCAGAAAGACAAATATTATTTAGAGTACCATGGGTAGATGATGCAGGAAATGTACATGTTAATAGGGGATTTAGAATTCAATTTAATAGTGCAATTGGGCCTTACAAAGGTGGGTTAAGATTCCATCCAACAGTTAATGCAAGTATTGTTAAATTCTTAGGATTTGAACAAATCTTTAAAAATTCATTAACTGGACTTCCAATTGGTGGTGGAAAAGGTGGTTCTGACTTTGATCCTAAAGGTAAGTCAGATAATGAAGTTATGAGATTTTGCCAAAGCTTTATGGCTGAGTTAAATAGACATATAGGTTTAGATACAGATGTTCCTGCAGGAGATATTGGTGTTGGCGGTAGAGAAATAGGTTATATGTATGGATATTACAAGAAACTTAGAGGGGCTAATGACCAAGGGGTTCTAACAGGAAAAGGATTAACTTATGGTGGAAGTTTAACTAGAACAGAAGCAACTGGATATGGGTTAGTATACTTTACAGAAGAAATGTTAAAAGATAATGGTACTAGCTTTGATGGTAAAACAGTAGTAATTTCAGGATCAGGTAATGTTGCTATTTATGCAACACAAAAAGCTACTCAATTAGGTGCTAAAGTTGTTGCATTAAGTGATTCAAATGGATATATCTATGATGAAAATGGAATCAACCTAGATGTAGTTAAGGAAATTAAAGAAGTTAAGAGAGGTAGAATTAAGGAATACTTAGATAAGGTTCCAAATGCTAAGTATGTAGAAGGATGTAGAAATATTTGGGAGGTTAAATGTGATATCGCCCTTCCATGTGCTACACAAGGAGAAATAAATAAAGAATCAGCTGAAATTTTAGTTAAAAATGGTGTTATAGCTGTTTCAGAGGGTGCAAATATGCCTTCAACTTTAGAAGCAATAGAAGTATTACAAAGCAATGGTATAATGTTTGGACCAGCAAAAGCTGCTAATGCAGGTGGAGTTGCTTGTTCAGCACTTGAAATGTCACAAAACAGCATGAGACTATCATGGACTTTTGAAGAAGTAGATGAGAAGTTACAAAATATAATGGTGAGTATTTACAAGAATGCAAGTGATGCAGCTAAAGAGTTTGGAGCAGAAAAAAATATACTTGTCGGAGCAAATATTGCAGGCTTTATGAAGGTTGCAAATGCTATGATGGCTCAAGGTATTGTATAATAGTATAAACTAATAACCAGAAGGGGCTGTCGCATTAGCGGGTTTTAAATCCGTTAGCGACAGTCTCTTTATTTTTATTAGTAGAAGTTTTAGTGGATCTAATAATGTAAGGTTTTGAAATTATTTATTTTTTTCATTTTAAATAAGAGATGAATTGTAAATTCATGAAGCTTTAGAACAAACTATTAAATTTCCATATATTATTATTTATATGATAATAATATATTGGGTAAATTAATAATAAGAAGATAAGGTAGATATAAATATTTGATGAAAATTGTAAAGGGATTAACTAAGAGAGATATAAAGCTTAATCTAAAATTAAGATTTAAGCACTTGATTTTTTAAGACATTTGCACTATATTAATAAGGATGTATTATGACATAAATAGGCTAACAATAATAAGTGGGAAAGATTCTTACTTAACATTAGGAGTGAATAAAATGGGAGAAATTATATATAATATAACAACAGTATTTCAAATATTTGTATTTGCAATAATGTGCTACTACCTAATATTGGGTATGTTCGGATTATTTAGAAAAAAAGAAAAAAAAGATTATACTCCTAAAAATAAGTTTGCAATGATAGTAGCTGCACATAATGAAGAGGTAGTTATTAGTAAACTTGTTGAGAGTATACAGCAACAGGATTACCCTAAGGAATTATTTGATATTTTTGTAATTGCGGATAATTGTGATGATAAAACAGCAGAATTTGCAAGGAAATCTGGTGCCAAGGTCTTTGAAAGATTTAATAAAGATCAAAGAGGAAAAGGTTATGCACTGGAATGGATGTTTGATAAGTTATATAAGATGGAAGAGAAGTATGATGCAGTTTGTATTTTTGATGCTGATAATTTAGTTCATAAAGACTTCTTAAAAGAAATTAATTCTAAAATGAAAGAAGGATATAAAGTTGTACAAGGCTATATAGATAGTAAAAATCCAGATGATTCATGGATTGCAACTTCTTATTCAATAGCATTCTGGTCACAAAATAGAATGTTCCAACTTGCTAGGAATAATGTTGGGTTTTCTAATCAAATAGGTGGAACTGGATTTGCTATAGATTTTGATACTTTAAAGGAATTAGGTTGGGGAGCAACTTGTTTAACTGAGGATTTAGAGTTTACTTGTAAAATTGTATTAAATGGTGGAAAAATTGGATGGGCACATGATGCTAAGATATACGATGAAAAGCCATTAAAATTGAAGGCATCATGGATACAAAGAAGAAGGTGGATGCAAGGATTTACAGATGTTGCTTCAAGGTATTTCTTTAAACTTGCTAAAAAGGCCATTAAGGAAAGAAAATGGTATATATTCGATTGCGCATTATATGTATTACAGCCATTTGCAACATTACTATTAGGTGTATCAGCAGTACTAACAATGATTCATGCTAATAGCCCGGATGGTGCTAATATATTTATAGTAAGTAACTTGTTTGGAGATGCAGGATTTAAAGCCATAGCAATATTACAATTTGTAATAACACCACTGGTACTTATACTAGATAAGAAAATATCTAAAGGATTATTTGCGATGCTTGTGCTTTTCTCATCGAATATTTTCTTGCTACCTATTTTACTAAAGGGTGTTACTGATGGAACAATAATAGCAGCAACTAATTTTGGATTTTATGCAATATTCCTAGTAGCAACATTTATTTTCCTAGGAAAGAAATCTCTTATATATTTTGTTAGATATTTATTATATGCTTTCTATACACTTACTTGGATACCAATTACTATCCAAGGAATTTTAAGAAAGAACAATAAAGAGTGGAATCCTACAAAACATGTTAGAAATGTAGAGATATGTGATGTATAGACAATTATGATTTTAAGGCGAAGCTGTTAAGTATACTTAGCAGGCTTCGCCTTAATTTATATATGTATCCTTTGACATAAGTAAGAAAAAAAAGTATATTTTTAATGTAGATAAAACAAATGTTTTATATTAAGTATTGAAAATAATATCTTCGAGAAAGTACATATAGAATATGGAGGGCAAAGATGGCTAGAGAAATTAATTCCACATATGATGTAACAGATTTAACATCCCTAGAAAAATTAGAACCTGTTAGAGTGAGACCAGGTATGTATATTGGTTCTACTGGTAGCAAGGGATTACATCACTGTGTTTGGGAAATATTGGATAATGCAATAGATGAAATATCAAATGGATATGGTGATACTGCGAAGGTAATTTTAAATAAAGATAAAAGTGTAACTGTTATGGATAACGGAAGAGGTATACCTACTGGAATGCATCCTATAAAGAAGAAGACTGGTGTAGAGATGGTATTTACTGAGTTACATACCGGTGGTAAGTTTGATAATAAGAATTATAAAACTTCTGGTGGGTTACACGGAGTTGGTGCTGCGGTGGTAAATGCACTTTCAAAGTGGCTTGAAGTAGAAGTACATCAAGGTGGGAATATTTATCGTCAGAGATTCGAGTATGCATATGATAAAGAAGTTAAGAAAGATATGCCAGGAACAGCAGTTACTAAACTAGAAATGGTGGGAAAAACTAAAGAAAATGGTTCTAAAATAACATTTATGCCAGATAAGGATATATTTACAACTGTTGATTTTAAATTTGATGTTATAGATGAGAGACTTCAAGAATTAGCATTCCAAAATAAAGGGATAAGGTTAGAATTCATAGATAATAGAAAAGATGAGGAAGTAAAAAAAGAATACTACTCAGAAAGAGGACTTTTAGATTTTATTGAATATTTAAATGAAAGTAAGACACCACTTCATCAAATACCTATATTATTTGAGGGAGATAGAAGTGTGAATAATATACAGATGTATGGAGAAGTTTGTATGCAATTTACAGACTCTACTACGGATAATATTGCAAGTTATGTAAATAATATACCGACAACAGAAGCAGGAACTCATGAAACAGGATTTAAGACTGGTATGACTAGGGCTTTTAAAGAAGGCGCAAGAAAGTTAGGGTTAGTTAAAGAAAAGGACAAAGAATTTGAGGGCGACGATCTTAGAGAAGGTATGACCGCCATAGTAAGAATTAAGATTACTAATCCTGTTTTTGAAGGACAAACTAAGACAAAACTTGGTAATAATGAAGCTTATACAATGATGAATGATTTAGCTTATACAAAGCTTGGTGAATGGATTGAGGATAATAAGGAGCTTGCAAGTAACATAATAAATAATGCCCTTCAAGCAGCTCAAAGAAGAGAAAAAATAAAAAAGATTAATGAGGCCGAAAAGAAAAAGATAGGCAAAGGTACAGCACCTCTTGCAGGTAAGGTAGCAGTATGTACTTTAAAAGATAATACCGTTAATGAATTCATTGTTGTTGAGGGTGATTCAGCAGGAGGATCAGCGAAACAGGCTAGGGATAGGAGATTCCAAACTATTATGCCTTCAAAAGGAAAAATAATGAATACAGAAAAACAGAAACTTGAAAATGTATTAGCCTCAGAGGAACTTAAATTATTTAATGCTGCTATAGGCACAGGTACTTTAGATAATTATAAGGAAGAGAATCTTAAGTACGATAAGATTATAATAATGAGTGATGCCGATGTGGATGGATATCATATTAGAACACTTTGGATGACATATATATATAGGTATATGAGGCCTTTAATAGCTAATGGACATCTTTATTTAGCACAACCACCGTTGTATAAGGTATATAAGAATACAAAGAATGGGGAAGTGTCCAAATATGCCTTTACTGATGATGAATTAGAAAGAGTTAAGAAAGAAATAGGTAAGGGAGCTCTTATTCAGAGATATAAGGGACTTGGAGAGATGAATCCAGATCAATTATGGGAGACTACCTTAAATCCAGAAACAAGAACATTATTCCAAGTTAAGATAGAGGATGCTGCTAAGGCAGAGAGAATGATATCTCTACTTATGGGAGATGTTGTTGAGCCAAGAAGAAAATACATGTACAAATATGCAGAGTTTTAAGGGAGGAGGAGCGAGATATGGCAAAGAAATCAAATAATATACCTAAGGATAACAATATTATTCCAATAGTTCTTGAAGAGGCTATGCCAGAAAATTATCTACCATATGCCGTTGAAGTTGCAAAAGAAAGAGCTCTTCCAGATGTTAGAGATGGATTAAAACCAGTACACAGAAGAATTCTTTATGGGGCATATTTACTTAAAGCATTTCCAGATAAACCATATTATAAATCAGCGAGAATAGTAGGAGATATACTTGGTAAGTTTCATCCTCATGGAGATACATCAGTTTACGATGCAATAACAATACTTGCACAGGATTTTTCAACAAGAGAGCCCTTAATAGATGGACATGGGAACTGGGGATCTATAGATGGAGATAGTGCAGCTGCTATGAGATATACAGAAGCTAGACTTACACCAATAGCTATGGAAATGATTAAGGATATAGATAAAGATACAGTAGAAATGGTTCCAAATTATTCCGATAGTGAATTAGAGCCAAAGGTATTACCTAGTAGATATCCTAACCTTTTGGTAAATGGTACATTTGGTATTGCTGTAGGATTAGCAACCAATATACCACCACATAATCTTGGAGAAGTAACAGAAGGGGTACTTGCCTGTATAGACAATCCTGAAATAACTACTAAGGAATTAATGCAATATATTAAGGGACCAGATCTTCCAACAGGAGGAATACTTATAGGGAAGAATTCCTTACTTTCTGCCTATGAGACAGGGGAAGGTAAAGTTAGTTATAGAGCAAAAGCTAATATAGAAAGACTTGAGAATGGACGAGTGGGGATAGTAATTACAGAATTCCCTTATAGAAGAAATAAAGCAAAGCTTCTTCAAACAATATCTGAAATGACTGGTGATAAGAGGCATGCAAAAGCTCTTGAATCTATAACTGATATAAGGGATGAATCAGATAGAAGTGGTATCCGTGCTGTAATTGAATTAAAGAAGGCTGTTGATGAAAGTGTTGCAGATAAAGTACTTAAATATCTATATAAGAAAACTGACCTACAATGTAATATAAGCTTCAATATGGTTGCCTTAGCCAATGGTAAACCAGAAACAATGGGGTTAAAAACAATAATAACTCATTATGTTAATCATCAAAAGGATATAGTAATAAGACGAACTAGAAGGGAATTAGAAATGGCTGAAAAAAGATTCCATATAGTTGAAGGTTTTATTAAGGCAATAAATGTTTTAGATGAAGTTATAGCAACAATTAGAGAGTCTAAATCTAAAAAGGATGCAGGAACTAACTTAATGAATAAGTTTGGATTTACGGAACCACAGTCAACTGCAATCCTTGAATTAATGTTATACAGATTAACTGGGTTAGAAATCAACGTATTCCAAAAGGAATATAAGGAATTAGAAAGATTAATTAAAAAACTTAGAAAGATTCTATCAGAAGAGAAGGAATTATTAAAGGTTATAAAAGAGGAATTAAAAGAGGTAACTGATAAATATAAGAATCCTAGAAGAACTAAAATCGTAGAGGATGATAGTGAAGCGAAAATAGATATAGAAGAATTAATAATAATTGAAGATGTGATGATTACACTTTCAAAGGATGGATTCATAAAGAGAATTCCACAAAAGAATTATATTAGGTCTAACTCTAATGCTGAGGATATCGAGTATAGAGAAGGAGATGAACTTAAATATCTTATAAAATCTAATACTAGAGATAATTTACTTTTATTTACAGATAAAGGGAATATGTATCAATTAAGAGGAATGAATATTCCAGAAGGAAAGTGGAAAGAAAAAGGTGAGAGGGTAGATAAATTAATAAAGTCCTTAAACCTTGATGATGAATCAATTGTAGGCGTGTTATCAGTGGATGTATTACATCCAAGTAAATATATACAGTTTATAACTAATAAGGGAAGTATAAAGAAAAGTTCTTTAGATAAGTTTGTAACAAATTATTCAAAGATTCAAGCTATAAAGCTAAGAGATGGAGAATTTGTTGTAAAGGTAGATATAATTGAAGATGAAAAGCAATTCTTAAAAGTAAAAACAAAGCATGGATTGAACTTTACTCTTGAGCTACCAGCACTAGAAGATTTACCGAGAAATATTTTAGGAACTCAATTATTCAATATTTCATCTACAGATGAAGTTATAAATGTTGAATATACTGAAAGTATGGAATACGTTGAATATTCAGTCGGAGTTACAGGTAGAGGAACTTTAAAGGCTTTCGCAAGAGCTAATAAGAAAGATAATTTAAAGGTTAATACAGATTCAAAAAGTGAATTGCTAATGTTCACAAATAGAGGCAATATAATAAAGATTGCATCATTCTTAATACAAGAAGCTATAAAAGAAGAGATATCTATAGAAAGTCTAGTTGATGGATTAGGAAAGAAGGAAAAAGTTATTGCATTATTCTCAATTAAGGAGTTTAATGATAAACTTGCTGTTTATACCTTCACTAAGAGAGGATTTATAAAGAAAACCTTACTTAAAGAATTTGAAGGTGATTATTTAATGCAACAAGCATACAAATTTAAAAGCGATGAAGATGAGGTAATAGCTATAGATATTTCAAGTCAGAGTATAGGACATTTAGTAATGATTACGAAAAAAGCAATGGCAATTAAATTCCCTGTAACAAATGTTAATACAATGGGGAAAGTAGCTTCTGGAGTAACAGGTATAAGCCTTAAGGATGAGGATGAAGTTATTTATGGTAAGGCTTTTATAACCATGAGTCAAGATGATAGTGGAGAAATAGCAGTAACATCTGCCAATGAGTATAAATTCCAATTAATATCAAAGAATAAAGAAGTGTGTGATGTGGGATTGGTTGATGTTAAGTTACAAAATAGAGCAGGAAGAGGAAGTAATGCAATGTTAGTATCCCTTGATGATGAAATAAAAACAGTTAATTTACTATAAAGAGCTGAGGAGATGATTTTATGAAGAAGGTAGCAGTATTATTAGCAGAAGGCTTTGAAGAAATAGAAGCATTAACAGTAGTTGATATAGTCAGAAGAGTTGGAATAACTTGTGATATGGTCAGCATAGGCAATATTGATGTTACAGGAGCTCATGAAATAGTAGTTAAAGCTGATAAGTGCATAGGCGATGATTTAAAAGAATATGATTTATTAGTACTACCAGGTGGTATGCCTGGTGCTAGAAATCTCCAAAATCATCAGGAACTTATAGAGTTTATTAAATACTTTAATGAAAACAACAAACTTATTGCAGCTATATGCGCAGCACCAATAGTTTTAGCAAAGGCTGATATCATAAAAGGTAAAGATATCACTTCATACCCAGGCTTCGATAAGGAGCTTAAAGGATGTAATTATAAAGAAGAAAATGTTGTGGTGGATGGCAATATTATTACAAGTAGAGGGCCTGCCACTGCAATGGAATTTTCATATAAGCTATTAGAATTACTAGGTAATAAGAATTATATTGAATTGAAAGAAGGTATGATGTACAATTCTTTAATTAAATAAATAATATAGGAGGAGAAGCTTTGATGGAGAGATGGATGGTAATCAATAAAAAGGATGAATTTGAAAGATTAAGTAGTCAATTAGAATTAAATCCATTGATAGTAAGATTACTGGCTAATAGGGGAATATCAACCAAAGAAGAAGCTTCTCTTTTTCTTAAGGGAACTATAGATAATTTATATGATGCTAATCTTATGAAAGATATGAAGAAAGGTGTAGCAATTATAAAGGATGCTATAGAATCAGGAAAAAGAATAGTTATATATGGAGACTACGATTGTGATGGGGTCTGTAGTACAACTATCATGTATAAAACCCTAAAGAAATTAGGAGCAAACTTTAAATACTATATCCCTAATAGAGAAGATGAAGGATATGGAATGAATAGTAATAGGATAAGGAAATTAGCAGATGAAGGAACAAAGATAATATTGACTTGTGACAATGGAATCTCTGCCATTGAGCAGGTAAAGGTTGCAAAAGAATTAGGTTTAGAAGTTATTATTACTGATCATCACGATATTCCTTATATAGAAGAGGGAAATAGAAGAATAAATGTAGTTCCTGATGCCGACTGCGTAATAAATCCAAAACAAAAGGATTGTAAGTATCCTTTTAAGGAATTATGTGGTGCTGGAGTTGCATTGAAGTTTTGTTATGCTTTAGTAGAGTCTATGGGAAGAGATACTGAAGATTTTAAAGAGTTATTTCAATTTGCTGCAATAGCAACTATTTGTGATGTAGTAGAACTCTTGGGTGAAAATAGAATAATAGTAAAAGAGGGACTAAAGCTAATTAATAATACAAATAGTAAAGGATTGAGAGAACTAATTAAAGCAACTGGCCTAGGTGATAAAGAAATAAGTGAATATCATTTTGGATTTGTTATTGGACCATGTATAAATGCAACAGGTAGATTAGAGACAGCAGATTTATCTGTAAAACTATTAATAACTGAAGATGATGATAGAGCAACAGAACTTGCTAATAAACTTTTTGAGTTAAATAAGATTAGACAAGAACTAACGGCAGAAAGTGTAGAAAGAGTAATAGAGAAGTTTAAAGCTGAATTTAATCCAAATGAAAGGGTTATACTTATTTATGATAAAGATATACATGAGAGTATAGCAGGAATAGTTGCAGGGAGGGTAAAAGAGACATTTAATATTCCAACAATAGTTATGACTAAAGGGAAGGATATGCCAAAGGGTTCTGCAAGAAGTATTGAAGGATATAACATGTTTGAAGAATTAAATAAGTGCAAGGAATATATAGAGAAGTTTGGTGGCCATCCAATGGCAGCTGGTCTATCTGTAAAGGAGGAAAATTTACCTCTTTTAAAGAAAGCACTTATAGAAAAATGTCCCTTATCTAGTGAAGATATAGTACCGATAGTTAGAATTGATTCACCAGTATCATTAAATTATATAAACGAAGAATTAGTTTCTGAAATAGAAGCTCTTAGACCTTTTGGTAAAGGGAATAGTAGTCCGCTACTTGCTGTAAAGAATTTAGAGGTGACCAGAATGTTCTTTATGGGGAAAGAAAAGAATTTTATGAAGTTTAGATTTAAATTTGATGGGAATGCTGGATATATTGAAGGAATAAATTTTGATAAGTGTGAGAATTTTAAAGAAGAGTTTTCTAGTTTGTATGGCGAAGAAAGATTACTTAAACTGTTAGATGATGGTTATGGTGGTTTTAAAATGGATGTTATATACTATCCAACTATAAATGAGTTTAAAGGTAAGAGAAGTGTTCAATTAAATATAAAGAATTTTAGATTAGTAAAGTAGAAAGGATAGCTTAGGGCTATCCTCTCAATTTTAAGAATGGATTACTTTAGTCCATTTTCGTATTGTTCAACCATTCTTTTAACCATTTCTCCACCAACGCTACCGCATTGTTTTGAAGATAGGTCACCATTATATTCAGTAAATGGTACATTAAGAGAGTTAGCAACTTCATTTTTGAATTTTGCTAATCCTTGTTTTGCTTCAGGTACTAATTGTGCCATTGTATTTCACCTCCTTTTATATTTGTAATAATAGCTTGTGCAATTTTGTAGATTTTATTGTATAAAATTAAAGGGAAAAGTGGAAAAGCTATGTAGGTTAAAAGTAAATATGAATAGTAAGGAGTTGATATTTTGAGTAAGTATAAAATTATTATGACTGGTGGAGGAACTGCTGGGCATGTTACACCTAATTTAGCTCTTATTCCAAGATTAGAAAAAGAGGGATTTGAGGTAAAATATATAGGGAGCAAAGATGGAATTGAAAAAGAAATAATCAAAAAAAGTAATATTCCTTATTATGAAATTTCATCAGGTAAATTAAGAAGATATTTTGATTTAAAGAACTTTTCGGATCCATTTAAGGTAATGAAGGGTGTTCTTGAGGCTAGAAGAATATTGACAAAGGAAAAGCCAGATGTAATTTTTTCAAAAGGGGGCTTTGTTGCAGTACCTGTTGTAATTGCAGCATCTATGAAAAAGATACCTGTAGTTGCCCATGAGTCAGACATAACTCCGGGGTTAGCAAATAAATTATCTGCACCTTTTTGTGATAAGTTATGCGTAACATTTAGGGAAAGTTTAAATTATATAAAAGGTGGCAAGGGAGTATTAACAGGGAGCCCAATAAGAGAAGAAATATTCAAAGGCTCAAGACTTAATGGACTGAAGATTTGCGGTTTTAAAGATGAAAAAGAGGTATTATTCATCATGGGAGGCAGTTTGGGGTCAAAAGTGATAAATGATGTGATCAGGGAAAATTTAGAAGAGTTATTAAGCAAGTTTAATATAGTCCATATTTGTGGTAAAGAGAATATAGATAATAATTTATTGAGTAAAAAAGGATATAAGCAATTTGAATATGTAAGTGAAGAGTTACCAGACTTAATGATGGCAGCTGATTATATTATATCTAGGGCAGGAGCTAATTCTATATTTGAATTTTTAGCTCTTAGAAAACCAACATTGCTTATACCATTATCAAAAAAGGCAAGTAGAGGTGATCAAATACTGAATGCAAATTCCTTTAATAAAGAGGGATATGCCTTAGTAATGGAGGAAGAGAAAATAGATAAGGAAAGCTTTATGAAGAAGGTTAATGAGTTGAGAAGTAGTAAAGAAGTACTTATTAAAAATATGAATTCTGGAAAAGATAGGGTGGGAAATGATGCGGTAATAGAAACTATATTATCTGCAATAAAGTAATAAATTGTCATTGACAGAAAGTTTGTATTATTGCCAATTTCTTTATGAGTTACAATTACCCTTGCAAAAAAAAATTAGTGTTATATAATTAAGAGGGTAGATTTATTTTGATAAGGAAGGTAGTGTTAATAAATTAACAAGGATTAATAACAATTATATTTATAAAAAATATACATATAATTCCTTAATAATTCATAGCCTTTTATGTTGAATAAATTTTATCCTTATTAAATTAAGTTTCTTATTTAATTTTATATAAAAGAAAGAGGGGTCTACGCGATGAGAAAAATGAAAACTATGGATGGAAATGCGGCAGCAGCTCATATTTCATATGCATTTACTGAAGTTGCAGCAATATTTCCTATAACACCATCATCACCAATGGCTGAACATGTTGATGAATGGTCAGCTCAAGGAAGAAAGAATATATTTGGACAAACTGTTAAGGTTGTAGAAATGCAATCAGAAGCAGGGGCTGCTGGTGCAGTTCATGGATCATTACAAGCAGGTGCATTAACAACTACATTCACTGCATCTCAAGGTTTACTATTAATGATTCCAAATATGTACAAGATTGCTGGGGAAATGCTACCAGGAGTATTCCATGTATCAGCAAGAGCATTAGCAACTTCAGCTCTTAATATCTTTGGAGATCACCAAGATGTTATGGCAGCAAGACAAACAGGTTTTGCTATGCTTGCAGAAGGATCAGTACAAGAAGTAATGGATTTAGCAGCAGTTGCTCACTTAACTGCAATTAAATCAAGAATTCCTTTCTGTAATTTCTTCGATGGTTTCAGAACTTCTCACGAAATTCAAAAGATAGAAGTTCTTGAATATGATGAATTATCAAAGTTAGTTGATTGGGATTCAGTTGAAGCTTTCAGAGCAAGAGCATTAAATCCAAATCATCCAGTAACAAGAGGTACTGCACAAAATGCTGATATATACTTCCAAGGAAGAGAAGCAGTTAATAAGTATTATGATGCTATTCCAGATATTGTTGAAGGATATATGGCTGAAATAACTAAGTTAACTGGTAGAGAATATCACTGTTTCGATTACTATGGAGCACCTGATGCTGATAGAATTATAGTAGCTATGGGTTCTGTAACAGATGTATGTGAAGAAACAATAGATTACTTAAATGCAAATGGACAAAAAGTTGGTTTAGTTAAGGTTAGATTATTTAGACCATTCTCAGTAGAAAAATTATTAAAAGTAATTCCAGCATCAGTTAAAAAGATTGCTGTATTAGATAGAACTAAGGAACCAGGATCAGCTGGAGAACCATTATACTTAGATATTAAGAATGCATTCTATGGTAAAGAAAATGCACCTTTAATAGTTGGTGGTAGATTCGGTTTAGGTTCTAAGGATCCAAATCCAGGTCATATAGCTGCAGTTTATGAAAACTTAGCTAAGGAAGAGCCAAAGAATGGATTTACAATTGGTATTATTGATGATGTTACTAACACTTCATTAGAAGTTCATGAAGATATCGATGCTACTCCAGCTGGAACAACAGCTTGTAAGTTCTGGGGATTAGGATCAGATGGTACTGTTGGTGCTAATAAGAGTGCTATCAAGATTATCGGAGATCATACAGACATGTACGCTCAAGGATACTTCTTCTATGATTCTAAGAAATCAGGTGGTATCACAGTTTCTCACTTAAGATTTGGTAAGCAAGCAATTAAATCACCTTACTTAATAAATAAGGCAGATTTCGTATCTTGTTCAAATCAATCTTATGTTCATAAGTACAATGTACTTGATGGATTAAAGCCAGGTTCAACTTTCTTATTAAATACTATCTGGAGTCCAGAAGAATTAGAAGAAAAGTTACCAGCTTCATATAAGAGATTTATTGCAGAGAACGATGTTAAGTTCTACACTATCAATGCTGTAGGAATAGCTCAATCAATAGGTCTTGGTGGAAGAATCAACATGATAATGCAATCTGCTTTCTTCAAGTTAGCAAACATTATACCAGTTGAAGATGCTATTAAGTACTTAAAAGATGCTGTTGTAACTTCATACGGTAAGAAGGGTCAAAAAGTTGTTGATATGAATAATGCTGCTATAGATAAGGGTGTTGAATCAATCATTAAGATTGAAGTTCCAGCTTCATGGAAAGATGCTCAAGATGAAGTAGTTGAAAATAATCATAAACAAACTGACTTTGTTAAGAATATTGTTATTCCAATGAATAGACAAGAGGGAGATGCTCTTCCAGTATCAACATTCCTAGGAATGGAAGATGGTACATTCGAAGCAGGAACTGCTGCACATGAAAAGAGAGGTATAGCTGTAAATGTTCCAGAATGGATAGAAGATAAATGTATACAATGTAACCAATGTGCATATGTTTGTCCACATGCTGCTATAAGACCATTCTTATTATCAGAAGACGAAAAGGCAAATGCTCCAGAATCAATGAAGCTTGTTGCTGCTAAGGCATTAAAGTCAGAAGAACCATTAAACTTTACAATTGGAGTTACTCCATTAGATTGTACTGGTTGTGGAAACTGTGTACAAGTATGTCCGGCACCAGGAAAAGCCCTTGTTATGAAGCCACAAGGAACTCAAGAAGATCAAATAGAAGCTTGGGATTATGCAGTTGAAAAGGTATCAGCTAAGAAGAACCCAATGAATAAGAATACAGTTAAGGGTAGCCAATTCGAGCAACCATTACTTGAGTACTCAGGAGCTTGTGCAGGTTGTGGAGAAACTCCATATGCTAAGTTAATAACTCAATTATTTGGTGATAGAATGATGATAGCTAACGCTACTGGATGTTCATCAATTTGGGGTGGATCAGCACCTTCAACTCCATACACAACTAATCATAATGGACATGGTCCAGCATGGGCTAACTCATTATTTGAGGATAATGCAGAGTTCGGATTAGGTATGCACTTAGGAGTTACAGCTATAAGAGAAAGAGTAGCTCAAAAGTTAAATACATTATTAGAATCAGGTGTTTCTGAAGAAGTTAAAGCTGTTGTTGAAGATTGGTTAGAGAATAAAGACAATGGTGAAGGAACAAGAGATAGAGCAGAAAGATTAGAAGCTGCTTTAAATACAGTAAACAATGATTTAGCTAAGGAAATCTTAGAAGAAAAAGACTACTTCGTTAAGAGATCTCAATGGATCTTCGGAGGAGACGGTTGGGCTTATGATATCGGATATGGTGGAGTTGACCATGTACTAGCATCAGGTGAAGATATAAATATATTTGTATTTGATACTGAAATCTACTCAAATACAGGAGGACAATCTTCAAAGGCTACTCCAGCTGCAGCAATCGCTAAGTTTGCAGCATCAGGAAAGAGCACTAAGAAGAAAGACCTTGGTATGATGGCTATGAGCTATGGTTATGTATATGTTGCACAAGTTAATATGGGTGCAGATAAGAACCAAACTCTTAAAGCTATAGCTGAAGCTGAAGCTTATAAAGGACCATCATTAATAATAGCTTATGCTCCATGTATAAGCCATGGTATCAAGATTGGTATGGGTAACAGCATGGAAGAAGCTAAGAGAGCTACTGCATGTGGATACTGGTCAATGTATAGATACAACCCACAATTAAAGGGTCAAAAGAATCCATTCTCACTAGATTCTAAGGAACCAACTGCAGACTTTAAGGAATTCTTAATGGGTGAAGTAAGATACTCTTCATTAGCTAAGGCATTCCCAGAAGCAGCAGATGCATTATTTGAAAAAACTTATAATGATGCAATGGAAAGATTGAACGGATATAAGAGACTAGCTTCTCAAGAATAATATATTTGAAGAGGCGAGCAGAAATGCTCGTCTCTTTTTGTATAATAGGAAGAAAAATTAAATTTAATATAGAAATAGCTTTTATTTTTAGCTAATTAAGGTTACAATTAAGACAACTACTTTTTTTATTTAAAGGAGGAAGATGAAATGGATAAAGAGTTAAATAAATGTGGATGTGGACACGATCACGAAGGTTGCGGACATGATCATGATCATGAAGGATGTGGATGTGGAGAACATGAAAGTTTTGTAATAGATTTAGAAGATGAGAACGGAAATGTTGTTTCTTGTCCTATTATAGATGCTTTTGAATATGAAGGAACAGAATATGTATTAGCACAAAATCAAGAAGATGAATCAGTATACATGTTTAGAGCTGAAGGTGAAGAATTAGTTGTTCCTGAAGAAGCAGAATTTGAAAAGGTTGCTGCTTACTATAATGATGAATTAGTAGAAAAGTAAAACTAAGAGTGGTATTAACCACTCTTTTTTTATGAAAAGTTTGGAATAAAATGAAAGTAATACATTTACAATGTCAGATATAAATGCTATATTTTTTATATAAAGTGAGGAAGGTGTAGAGGATGAAGTATGCAGATTTACATATTCACTCTTCCTACTCTGATGGGTATTTTACACCAGAAGAAATAATCCAATTGGCCAAAGAACAGGGAATTAAATATATATCAATAACAGATCATGATACAGTAGCCTCTCAATATATTATAAAAGCTGAATATGAAGGAATACATATAATACCTGGTATAGAGTTTAGTACTGAGTATAAAGATATGGAACTACATATATTAGGTTATTTTATTGATCTTAATAATAATAGGCTCAATGAAACAGTAAATAGTTTAAGAGAATCAAGGGTAGAGAGAACAAGAGAAATTCTTAAGCGATTAGAAGAAAGTAATATATATATAGATATTAATGAAATTGCAATTAATGGTGAATTATCTATTGGAAGAGGAAATATTGCAAATGCCATGGTTAGTAAAGGGTATGCTGAAAACTTTAGGGAAGCATTTACTAATTATTTAATGCAAGGAAAGTCGGCATATGTAAAAGGTGAGAAGCTGAGTTTTAAAACGGTATTAGAAATCATTACTGAAAGTGGTGGTCTTCCGGTATTAGCACATCCAGGTAAGATATATAGAAGTTTAGAGCTAGAGAATATTGTTAGAGAATTAAAATGTTATGGTCTTAAGGGATTAGAGGTATATCACCCAAGTCATAGTAAAGCACAAATAAATGTTTTCTATAACTTGAGTAGAAAATATAAATTATTAATTACAGGGGGCAGTGACTTCCATGGCTCAAGGGATTCTGAGCCAATTTTGGCAAATCAAGGTATTAATGAATTATTATTAGATAAAATAATAAACTTTAAACAGAAGTCATAATGAAGGAGAGAAAGAAATGGAATATTCAAAGAAGGCGCAAAATATCAATCCATCAATTACTTTAGCAATAACAGCAAAGGCTAAAGAATTGAGAGCAGCAGGAGTTGATGTTGTAAGTTTTGGGGCAGGAGAGCCTGATTTTAATACACCAAAGCATATTATTGATGCAGCTGTTAGGGCAATGGAAGAAGGTAAAACAAAATATACACCTACATCAGGGATAATAGAACTTAGAGAGGCTATATGTAAAAAGTTTGAGAGAGATAATGGATTAAAGTATAATACAAATCAAATTCTTGTTTCTACAGGTGCAAAGCAATGTTTAGCTAATGTATTTATGGCAATTTTAAACCCAGGAGATGAAGTTATAGTTCCAGTTCCATATTGGGTTAGTTATCCTGAATTAATAAAATTAGCAGATGGAGTGCCTGTATATGTTGATGCTAAGGAGGAAAATAAGTATAAATATACTGTAGAAGCATTAGAAGCTGTGGTATCAAATAAAACTAAAGCAATAATTTTAAATAGTCCTAATAATCCAACAGGAACTGTTTATAATAGGGAAGAATTAAATGAAATAGCAGAATTTGCCAAGGAACATGATATATTAATCATATCAGATGAAATATATGAAAAATTAATATATGATGGTGAGGAACATGTAAGTATAGCCTCTATTTCAGAGGATAGTTATAATAGAACTATAGTGATAAATGGATTATCAAAGTCATATGCAATGACAGGTTGGAGAGTTGGTTTTGTGGGAGCTAAGGAGGAAATTATTAAACTTATGATAGCTGTACAAAGCCATGTAACATCAAATATTAACTCAATAACTCAATATGCAGCGGTAGAAGCTTTGAATGGACCAGAAGAAGAATTGAAAAAGATGGTAGTTCAATTTGAGAAAAGAAGAAACTACATGATAGATAGAATAAAAGAAATAAATGGAATAGAAGCCATAGAGCCAACAGGTGCTTTCTATGTAATGGTAAATATAAGAAGTTATATAAATAAATTAGTTAATGGAAAGATAATAAAAGATTCTGTTGATTTTGCTAGTGCAATACTAGATGAAGAAAAAGTAGCTGTTATTCCTGGGGCGGCATTTGGGCTAGATGATTATATAAGACTTTCATATGCAACTTCACAAGAAATTATAGCTGAAGGGTTAGACAGAATAGAAAGATTCTTGAAGAAAATCAAGTAGTAGGTACAGGAAATAATTAGACTTAAGAGAAACGCTGTTCCAAATAGTGTTTCTCTTTTTTACTCTATAGAAATTAGTAATCCTTATAGATATGTGGATAAATTTTGTAAATATATATGTTATTAAAGTTATTGAGGTAGAGTGAAAAGGAATCTGCGGGCCTAAAAGATTTTTCTCAGGCAAGCTTCGGAAATGGAGATGCGCAAAAAAAATCGACGACTCGGTAAGCTCGTCTTGAGGATTTTTTTATTTGTAGATAAATAATATAATTAGAATATAGAATAATAATTGGAGGAATAAGATGAGAAAGTTAGCCTTATTTGATGTTGATTATACTATTACTAAAAAAGAAACTCTTATGGAGTTATTTAAGTATAGTATAAAAGAAGATAAAAAAAATCTAAAGTATTTACCGAGAGCAATATATAGCGGATTAATGTATGTAATAGGGGCTTTTGATGAGAAGAGGGTAAAAGAATGTTTCTTAAAATTCTTAGATGGATCGGAAGAGAAGGATATAGAGGAATTAGTTAAGCGATTTTATAAAAATAGATTGAGTAAAATATTATATGAAGATTCAATAATGATGATGAAAAAATTAAAAAAGGAAGGTTATGATATTTATTTAATATCAGCATCACCAGAATTTTATCTTCAACAGTTATATGCCATAGAAGAGGTGGATAGAATAATAGGTACTAAATTCCACTTTGCTGATGGGAAATTTAATAGAAAAATGAATGGACATAATTGTAAAGGTGAAGAAAAGGTTAGAAGGTTGAAAGAGGTATTAGCAGAAGAAAATATTGAAGTGGATTTTGAGAATTCCTATATGTTTTCCGATTCATTATCAGATAAACCATTATTAGATTTAGTAGGGAAGCCTTTTTTAATTAATTATAAGAAAAAACACGATATAGAGATATTAAGATGGAAATAGGGGGAATTAAATAGTGAGTGAATGTATTAGAGAATTTTATATTGAAAATGGTGAAATTAGAAGCATAGATAATTGGGTAGAAGAAAGGGAGGGGAAGATGGTATATGAAGTAATGCGTATCATTAATGGAAGGCCATTATTTTATGATGAACATTACGATAGAATGATAAATTCATTTAAGATTAGCAAATTTAAGTTTGAGTTTGATAGAAATCAGATTAGGAATTATATTGAAGAGTTAGTGAGTGAAAATAAAATAAAAATAGGAAATATAAAAATAACGTACAATATGCAGACAAAGACCCTAAGGATATTTTTAATTAAACATAAATATCCAACAGAAGATATGTATAGAGAAGGAGTCAAAACTGTTCTATACTTTGGAGAACGAGAAAATCCAAATGCTAAGGTTATTAATAATAGCTTTAGAGAAGGGGTAAATAATAGATTAAAGGAAACAGATTCATATGAGGGTATTTTAGTAGATAGAAATAATTATATAACTGAAGGTAGTAGATCGAATATATTTATGATTAAAAATAATAGTATATATACCTCAAAAATTGAAGCAGTATTACCAGGAGTTACAAGAAATGAGATAATTTGCGTTGCAAAAGAGAATGGGATTGAAGTAATAGAAGAGAATGTTAAGTATACAGAATTAGAAATGTTTGATGCTTTATTTATCTCTGGAACATCACCCAATATACTTCCTATAAAAAGTGTGGGGGAATTAAAATTTAATGTAAAAAATACCTTATTAAGAGAATTGATGAGACTATTTAATGAAAAAATTGCAAAAAGTATAGAAGAATAGAGATAATTTTGTAAAAATAATTATATTATGCTCATATATTACATAATTATAAGGTATATGATATACTAAGAAAAAGGGGATTTTATGGGAGATGAGATATTATGAAGAAAGAATATTCTGGTAGTACTTTAGAAGAATGTTTGGCTAAAGCAGAGGAAAACCTTTCAATTCCGAGAACTGAAATCGATTATGATATCATAAAGGAAGAGAGAGGATTTTTTAAGAAATATTACGAAATCCTTGTTAAAAATGAAGTCATTAAAGAGGTAGAAAAGCCAATTGAAAATGTATTTATTGAGGCTGATAGGATAAGAATTGAAATGCCTGAGGATAGAGAATTAGATCTTGAATTTGATGAGGATATCAAGATTATAGTTAATGAAAAGGAAGTAAAGAGTCTCACTAAGGTCACATCTTTAGATATTATAAGATATGAATGTAATGGTGAAATTGCTAAAAGAGAATTAACTGTTAAATTAGGTGATGATAAATTATCAGCAATGGTATCTGTAGAGTATACTCCGGAGAAGCTACCAGAAATTACGTGTAAAATTCTTGGTAATAAATTAAAGATAATAAAATCTACAATAGATGGAGCTTTACCATTGCCTTATAATAAGGATGATATTATTGAAGCCTTAAATAAGCAAGGGATAGTATATGGTATACTTAAAGAAGAGATAGAGGATATATTAAAAAAGGACATTATAGATGAGGTAGTCGTAGCTAGGGGGGTAGCACCTATTGATGATGAGGATGATAGGATAGAGGTTTACTTCGAAGGCTCAAGGAGGACTGTTTCGGAAGATTCTAGTGAGAGAATAGATTATAGAAATCTTTATTCTATTGCAAATGTATTTCCAGAAGATCTTCTGGCAGAATTAAAGTTAGGTAGAGAAGGTAAAGAAGGTATAGATATATTTGGGAAAGTAGTTAGTAAAAGGTGCAAAAAAACAGTGAAATTAAAAGCAGGAGATGGTTGTAGAATTGTAGGAAATAAAGTTTTATCAAACATAGAAGGACGTCCAACTATGAAGGGAGGAGTTTTTTATGTTAATAAGGTTTTACAAACATCTTCGGATGTTGATATAAAGAGTGGAAACATTAGGTTTGTAGGAGATGTCCAAATAGATGGAAATATAAGAACAGGTATGTTGGTAGAGGCAGGGAATAGTGTCGAGGTTAAAGGAAATGTTGAAAGTGGTAGGATAATTGCGCAAGGGGAAGTAAGAATAAGTGGAAGTGTAATTAATTCTATATTGATTGTCGGTGCAAAGGATTTAGACAAGCAATATTATTTAGAAACCTTGGAGAGTTTTAAGAAGGATATAGAAGAGTTACTTAAATCTGTAGAGCAAATAAAAGATGGTAATTTTCTAGGTAATAGGTCAGAGGGAGAAGTAATAAAATTACTTATAGAAACTAAGTTTAAGGGAATACCGAGGAAAGCACTAGTTATTTTAAGTATTGAAAAAGAAAATCAAGAGTTAATTAGGTTTATTAAAGAAAAAATAATAGGCAATATGCCACTAAATATAAAGTTTTCCAATGAATTGTACGATTTAATAAAGTATATAGAAAAAGAGATTGAGGAAATTAATAAAGAAAGGTTTATTCCTGTAGATGTTAAAATGAAATATTGTCAAGATTCACAAGTTCAATCTACTGGTAACATATTCATTACTGGTAAAGGACAATATATATCTGAGCTAACTGCTAAGGGAGATATAGAATTTCTTGAAAGTGGAGCTGTATCAAGGGGTGGAACTTTGATAGCAGGTGGAAATATAAAAGCGAAAGTTATCGGTAGTATAGCAGGAGTCACAACAATATTAAAGGTACCTAAAGATGGCATCATAACAGCTGATATAGCTTACCCAAATAGCTTATTTTATTTTGGTGAGAGACAGTATAATTTAGAATTTGCATCTAAGGATGTTAAAGGGTATTTAGATGAAAAAGGTGAAATTGTTGTAGAAAAAATTTTACTGTAGGAGGATTCAAAATGGAAAGCAAAGAGATGAAGATACTTATATTTAGCTTGAATGGAGAGCATTATGCTACTGAAATAAGTGATGTTGAAAGAATATTAGGTTATACAGAAGCTACTGGAATGCCTGATGTTCCTGATTTTGTTGAAGGGATAATTAATTACGAAAGTAGGATATTGCCAATAATAAACCTTGCAAGAAAGTTTAATTTTATTTCAGAAGAGAAAAAGGAATCTACAAAGATTATTGTTATAAAGAAAAATGAGAAAAAATTTGGAATAACTGTAGATAATGTTTATGAGGTTACTGATGTTAGAAATGACTTGTTTGAAGAAGCTCCATTAATAACTACAACTATCTCAAACAATTATGTTAAAGGTCTAATAAAATTAGAAAATAGGATAGTAATTCTTTTAAATATGAAAAATATACTATCACAAGATGAGGAAGCGTTAATATTTTAGGGGGTAACAATTAAGATGACCGAAATAAAAGTTGGTATTGCAGATTTAAACTTAGTGTTATCACCAGGAAAAATAATGACTATAGGCCTTGGTTCATGTATAGGAATTTCTTTGTATGATAAAACACTAAAGATAGCTGGTTTAGCACATATAATGCTACCAGATAGTAAACAATTTAAGAACATTCCACAGCCCTTAAAATTTGCTGATTTGGCAGTGCCAATATTAGTTAAAAATATGGAAGCCCATGGATGTAAAAAAAGAAATCTAGTAGCGAAAATTGCAGGTGGAGCATCCATGTTTAATTTTTCGGATAAAAGTATGGTTAGTGACATTGGTAAGAGAAATACTATAGCTGTTAAAGAAACATTAAAATGTGAAAGTATACCAATAATTGCTGAAGAAACTGGTGGAAACAAAGGAAGAACTATGATTGTTGATTCAATGGATGGTACAGTTACTATTAGAGTGGTTGGACAAGATATATTAACGTTATAGAGAGGTGTATTTAATGGGAAAATCTAGGGTGATAGTTGTAGATGATTCAGCCTTTATGAGAAAACTGATATCAGATATGATTAGCTCTGATGAAAAATTTGAAATAGTAGCAAAGTTAAGAAATGGAAAAGAACTTTTGGAAAAGATTGATAACTTAAAACCAGATATAGTAACTTTAGATTTAGAGATGCCTGTACTGGATGGGTTATCAACATTAAAAGAATTAAAAAGATTGAAAAAAAGATTTCCTGTAATTATGCTTAGTAGCTTAACTGGAGAAGGTTCCAGACAAACTATTGAATGTTTAGAGCAAGGAGCAGTAGATTTCATAGAAAAACCATCAGGAAGTATCTCTTTGGATATAAAAAAAATTGAAGATACCTTATTGAATAAAATGCATGCCATTTTAGACGAGCCAGGTACAAGGGAAACAAAGAGAATAGTAGCGGGGAACAAAAGAGTAATGAGACCTAACTTTGGAGTAGAAGCTATTCTTGTTGGAGCATCAACTGGAGGTCCTAAAGCATTACAAAAGGTATTAACTAAACTTGATGGTGATATAGGCGTTCCAGTGCTAGTAGTACAACATATGCCTAAGGGATTTACAAAAGCTTTTGCAGAAAGACTTGATAATATTTGCAAATTAAAGGTTGTAGAGGCTGAAGAAGGTATGAATATAGTGAGAAATACTATATATATTGCGCCAGGTGGCTTTCATATGACTATTGGAGAAAATAAGAGAATTAAGTTAGATCAAGATCCTACAATTTGGGGGGTAAGACCAGCAGTAGATAAGTTATTTAAATCTGCAGTTAAGGTTTATGGTGGCAAATTAATTTCTGTAATTCTTACAGGAATGGGTAGAGATGGTGCTAACGGCACAGAGGATGTAAAGGATTCAGGTGGAATTACAATTTCACAATCTGAATCAACATGTATTATTTATGGAATGCCTAAAGCGGCATATGAGACAGGTAAAGTTGATATGGTTTTGCCACTAGAAGAGATTGGTGGGAAGATTACGAGTTTAGCTAAGGGGAGATAGGTATAATATGGAGTTTAATGATTTTCACAAATGGGTGCATAAAGAGCTTGGAATTAATCTTACAGCCTATAAACCCGATCAGTTAAATAGAAGAATTAATAGTTTAATGGGGAGAGTTGGTATAGCTTCATTAGATGATTATGCTAAGGTGATAAAAAGTGACCCAGAACAGAGGCAAAAGTTTCTTGATTTTATAACTATAAATGTTACTGAGTTTTTTAGAAATCCAGATTTGTTTGATGAACTGGAAGAGTTAATTAAAAAGGAATTAATGCCAAACTCGAATTCTTTAAAAATATGGAGCGCTGCTTGTTCTATTGGTTGTGAGCCTTATACAATGGGAATTATTCTGAAAAGGTTGAATCCGTTAGGTAGATATAATATTATAGCTACAGATATAGATAATACTATTTTATCTAAAGCAAAAAAGGGAGAATATATACAATCAGAAATAAAAAATATAAAAAATGCAGATTTAAATAAATATTTCACTAAAGTAGACGATAAATATGTTATAGAAAATAGTATTAAGTCTTTAGTTACATTTAGAAGGCATGATTTGATACTAGATAGCTATGAAAGTGGCTTTGATATAATATTATGTAGAAATGTTGTTATTTACTTTAATAATGATGCTAAGAATCAAATTTATAGAAAGTTTAGCGATTCATTAAGAAAAGGTGGACTTTTATTTGTAGGGGCAACAGAAAGTATTTACAACTATAAGGAATATGGTTTTGAAAAAGCATCTACTTTTATTTATAGAAAGCTGTAAGGAGGAATTATAATGGATACTTCTCAATACATGAATATGTTCTTAGAAGAATCAATGGAAAATTTACAGACATTGAATGAAACATTATTAGATCTAGAACAAGATCCAGATGATGTGGATAAATTAAATCAAATTTTTAGAGTTGCACACACAATTAAAGGTATGGCTGCTACAATGGGGTTTACCAATATAGCAGAATTAACCCATAAGATGGAGGATGTCTTATCTAAGTTTAGAGAAGGTGAACTTAAAGTAACTCAACAGGTAGTAACTGTACTTTTTGATTGCTTGGATACTCTTGAAAAAATGGTTAGTAATGTTGAAGAGGGTATAGAGGATAACGTAGATATAGAAGGGATAATGAAAGATCTTCATGATATATCAGAATCTAAAGCAGTAGAATCAGCTATTACTGTTATAGAGGAAGATAGTAATGCTTCAGAAGAAATACATGGAATGGAATTAAATGAATATGATATTTCAGTAATTAAGCAAGCACAAGAAAAGGGATTTAATGCTATAAAAATAAAAATAACCTTAAGTGAAGACACTTTATTAAAGTCTGCAAGGGCATTTTTGATAGTAAAAGATTTAGAGGAAGTTGGAGAAATAGTTAAATCTGTACCAGCAACAGAGGATATTGAAAATGAAGATTTTGATTACGAACTTTCTTTTTTAGTAATAACTAATAGCTCAGAAGAAGAGATAAGGAAATTAGTTGAAGGCATATCAGAAGTTAGAAAGGTAGAGGTTTCTACTGTTGAGTTTGAAAAAGAAGTGCTGGAAATAGGGGAAAAGAAGGAAGTCAAGCCGAAAGAAATACAAAAAGAAAAAGAAGAGAAGGTTGTTAAAAAAGCTGTACAGAAAAAAGAAGGAAATAAGAAGGCCCATCAATCTGTAAGGGTAGATCTTGAAAGAATAGATAAGCTAATGAATATGGTATCAGAGCTTGTAATATATAGAACAAGATTAGAGCAGATTGTTTCCAACTATAAGTCAGCTGATTTGATAGAAACTTTAGAGCAAGTTGGAAGAACTACTACTGATCTACAAGATTTAGTTATGAAGATTAGAATGCTTCCACTGGACACTGTATTTAACAGATTCCCAAGGATGATAAGAGATGTATCAGTAGAATTGAATAAGGAAATTAATTTTGTTATAGAGGGTGCAGATACAGAACTTGATAGAACAGTTATTGATGAAATAGGAGAGCCTCTAATACATCTTCTTAGAAATGCAGCAGATCATGGTGTAGAATCAAAGGAAGATAGAATAGCAGCTGGAAAAGATCCAGTTGGAACAATAAAACTTGTAGCATATCAAGAAGGAACAAAAGCATTAATTAAGGTAATAGATGATGGTGCAGGTGTAAATGTTGAGAAGGTTAAGGCAAAAGCGGAAAAGGTTGGTATAAATACAGAAGGTTTAAGTGAAAATGATATTAAAAACTTGATTTTTGCTCAAGGATTTAGTACAAATGAAGTTGTAACAGATATATCTGGTAGAGGAGTAGGAATGGATGTTGTAAAAACAAAAATTTCTGCACTAGGAGGAACTGTTGATCTTATAAGTGAAGAAGGAAAAGGATCAACATTTATAATTCAATTACCGTTAACTTTACAAATAATACAGGCTTTACTTGTTAAAGTTGGTGAAGAAACCCTAGCAATATCTTTAGGCTTTATAGATAGAGTAATTGATTATAAAGAAGAAAATATAAAGAGAACTAATGGGAAAGAAGTTATAATCTATAGGGGAGATGTTATTCCACTAATACGATTAAATGAAAGACTTGATATAGATGCAGATGAAAGTAGCAAAAAATTTGTTATAATAGTGAACGTAGGAGATAAAACCATTGGTTTACTTGTAGATTCTTTATCAGGACAGCAAGAAATAGTTATAAAACCATTAGGTAAGACATTAAAGGGTCTAAATGAGTATATAGGAGCAACTATATTAGGTAATGGATTAGTTACATTAATACTTGATGTGGGAGCTTTACTATAAATATAAAAAAGTGGGAGGTATAAGATGGAGCAGAAACAGTTTACTCCTATACAATTAGATGCACTAAAAGAAGTATCTAATATAGGAGCTGGTAATGCAGCAACAGCACTTTCAATAATGCTCGGTAAAAAGATTGATATGACAGTACCGGCTATTAACATAATAAAATTCGATGAATTATTTAATAGTGTTGGAGAAGAAGAAGTAGCTGGGACAATTGTAAGAGTACTTGGTGATATACCAGGGAACATATTAATTGTTTTTAAGAGTCAAATTGCTAAAGAAATAGTTGCAATGTTGACAGGCGTTAGAGAAGATGAAATTTCAGAGCTTGGAAATTCTGCTTTATGTGAGATTGGCAATATATTATCAGGCTCATATATGAATGCAATAGCAGAGTTTACAGGGTTGCATGTTGTACCATCAGTACCTGCAGTTGCTTATGATATGATTAGTGCAATATTAGCAACAACTTTTGTGGAATCTGGACAATATGATGAGTATATTCTAGACATAGAAACTGTTTTTTTAAATGAATTAAGCAATAATGTTGGAGCTCATTTTTACTATATACCGGTTCCGGGATCAATTGAAAAAATATTAAAGTCTATAGGCGTAAATTAAATTGGAGGTATGAATAATGGCTAAAGTATTAATAGTTGATGATGCAGCTTTTATGAGAATGATGATAAAGGATATCTTAGAGAAAAATGGATTTGAGGTAGTTGGAGAAGCTAGCAATGGATTAATGGCAGTTGATCTATATAAGAAAGAAAAACCAGATGTAGTAACAATGGATATAACTATGCCTGATATGGATGGTATTGAAGCAGTAAAGGCAATTAAGGCATTTGACCCAAATGCAAAGATAATTATGTGTTCTGCAATGGGTCAACAATCAATGGTTATGGATGCTATCAAGGCTGGAGCAAGAGACTTTATAGTTAAGCCTTTTCAAGCTGATAGGGTGCTAGAAGCAATAAAGAAAGTTATTGGGTAATACCAATCTTGTAGGAGGGGTGCTTAATGCAAATTGTTGTATTTAAGCTTGGTGATGAGCATTTTGCAGTTGAAACTGAGAGAGTTCAAAGTATAAGTGATATGATGGGAATTACTTTAGTTCCTAAAGCACCAAGTTATATAAAAGGATTAATTAACTTGAGAGGAAGTATAAAATCTCTGGTAGACATAAACTTGCTTTTAAATGTAAATTCAGCTGAAGAGCAGCAAAATATAATTATTTTAACTGTCGAAGATGAAGAAATTGGAATATCAGTAGATGAAGTAGAAGAAGTATTAGACATAGACGAAAAGTTAATTCAAAGCATGGATGGGGAAGATGCAAGTCCATATATTAAAGGAATACTTAATTACGATAATAAATTATTAACAATTATAGATATTGATAAACTTCTAAATTAAAAAAGAAACGAGGGAGAAGTATGGCAGACGTTTTATCCCAAAGCGAAATTGATGCCTTGTTATCTGCCTTATCTACAGGAGAATTGGAACCTGATCAGTTGCAAAAAGATGAAGAGAAGCATAAAGTGAAAGTTTATGACTTTAGAAGTCCACAAAAGTTCTCAAAGGATCATATAAGAACTCTTGAATTAATTCATGATAACTTTGCTAGAATTATGTCAAATTATCTTACAGCCCAGGTTAGAAAAAACGTTAAAGTTAAAATAGAAACTGTAGAGCAGGTAACTTATGAGGAATTTATACACTCAGTTCAGAATCCAACAATTATGACATTATTTAAGATGCCCCCATTAACAGGAACAATATCACTTGAAACCAATCCACAGTTCTCATTTCAAGTTATAGATGTTCTTTTGGGTGGAACTGGAGACAGAATGAGTGTTAGTAAGGAATTTTCAGACATTGATAAGAATATTATGTTGCAAGTGACTTCTGGAATGATATCAAATCTTAAGCTTGCTTGGGAGGATATAATTCATGTGGAGCCAGAGGTGGAAGGACTGGAAACAAATCCAGCCATTAACCAGACATTGGCGCCTAATGAACCTGTAGCGCTTATAACATTTTCTGTTGAAATGGGAAAGAGCAATACATTTATTAATTTATGTATACCATATCTAAGTATAGAAAAAGTCTTAGATAAACTAGTTGTGCAGTATTGGTTCCAAAATGAAAATCAAGAGTTAATGGAGGAATCAAGGCATAAGCTTGAAGCAGGATTAATACCAGTAGAAGTAGATGTAGCTGTTGAATTAGGAAATACACATCTTAGTGTAGATGAGTTCTTGAAATTAACAGCCGGAGATGTAATTAAACTAGATAGCAAGTGCACAACCCCTATAAAGGTTTATGTAGAAGATCAAGAATGTTACTATGCTAAACCAGGAACAGTAGGGAAAAATATGGGCGTTGCTGTGTTAGATATAATAGATAAGGATGTGAAAGAGTATGAGTAACGGTTTTCTATCCCAGGAAGAAATAGATTCACTACTAGGTGGTGGTGATGAACAAACAACAACCGTAACAAATAATACAAGTCAAAGTATACTAAGTGATATAGAGAAAGATCTACTAGGGGAAATAGGTAATATTTCAATGGGCTCTGCTTCAACAGCACTTTATCAAATTATTAACCAAAAGGTTAATATAACAACTCCAGTAGTAAGTATCACGACATTAGGTGAAATAAAAGAAACTTTTGAAACACCAACGATAGTTTTAGATGTTGAGTATACAAGTGGTATTGTTGGTAGAAATATCTTAATAATAAAGACTGAAGATGCTGCAGTTATTGCAAACTTGATGATGGGTGGAGATGGTAAGGTAGAGAGTAATTCTTTATCAGAATTGGAAATAAGTGCCGTTCAGGAAGCTATGAACCAAATGATAGGATCAGCCGCTACATCCATGGCAACTATGTTTTCTAGGGAGGTTAATATCTCACCTCCAATTTCAAAGATATGGAATGAAAAGTCAGATCTACTTTCGGATAATATATCTGAGAATGAAGAGATAGTAAGAGTAAATTTCAGAATGACTATCGGAGATTTAGTTGATAGCAACATAATGCAAATATTACCTGTGAAAACAGCTAAGAAAATTGTTTCTATAATGATGGGGCAAGAAGATGATGATTCAGCTCAACCACCAATAAATGAACCAATTCAAGAAGTAGCAGTTACATATGAACAACCAATAGAACAAGATTATGAATCAGCTTCACAAATTGTTGAGAAGCAAATCATAGAGAAGCCTGAACCACAGGTTGAAGTGCATCAAGCAAGCTTTGAGCCATTAAAACCAGTAGCTACAGGTACTTCACATAAAAACATAGACTTAATACTAGATGTACCATTAGATATATCAGTTGTTCTTGGTAGAACAAAAAAGAGTATAAAAGATATATTAAATCTTGGAACAGGTTCTTTAATTGAGTTAGATAAATTAGCAGAAGAACCAGTAGAGATATTAGTAAATGGTAAGAAGATAGCATTTGGAGAAGTTGTAGTTGTAGATGAAAACTTTGGTGTTAGAATCACAAGTATAGTAAGTAATGCTGAGAGAATTAAGTCACTTAAATAAAGTATTTGAAATAGAAGAGAAGCTAATCCATAGATTTTGTGATTAACTTCTCTTTTTATATAAAAAAGAATGATTTGTAACTAAAAGAAAAAGAATTTACATATATAGTCTAAATTCTTTTTTTATGTATTCGATAATAGAATATAGGAAGTTGTTTGGAGGGGAAAGAATGAATGTTAAGGGAATAAATTCTTGCAATATAATAAATATATATAATAAAAATCAAAATAGAGTAGTTGATAAGGGAGATAGTACAAAGGCGAAAGATAGAATTGAAATATCTGAACTTGGAAAAAGCCTAACTAACTATTCACTTGATGAGATAACTGGGAATAACACTGCTAGAATTATGGAATTAAAAAATAAGGTGGAAAATGGAACATATAATGTTGATGCTAGATTAACTGCTAAAAGTATATTAGATAGCATAAGGGAGAGTAAACTTTAATGGTACATGAATTAATAGATATCATAAGAAGTGAAGAATTAGCATTAAGTAAGCTATTATCACTATTAGAAGAACAATATAAACATATTATGGAGAAGAATGTGTTTGAACTTGATGGTATGGTAGAAAAAATAAAACTTTGTAATAAAGAAATTGCTGAAGAAGAAGTTCGTAGAAGAAAACTAGTGGGAACTAATAGTATGAAAGAGGTTGTAAGGAACTATAAAGACGAAAATCTAGATAATGCATATAGAGATATAAAAAAGTTAATAGAAGTAGTAACTATGCAAAAAGAAACGAATGAATTGCTTATAAGGCAACAAATGAGTTTTAACGCACAGATATTAAATATAATAAATCCTAGAAGAGAAATTAAAACTTATAACTCTTATGGGAACCTTTCAAGATAGGAGGAATGTAGAATGTCAGGATTATTTTCCACATTTAACATAGCAAAAAGAGGGTTAAGTGTATCACAAAAAACAATTGATGTTACATCGCATAATATATCAAATTCTAATACACCAGGTTATTCAAGACAAAGAGCTAAGATAGAAACAACAAGACCATATGGCGGCAATACAATGGGATCGAGTGTTCAACCAGGACAATTGGGGACAGGTGCACAAGTTCAGGCTATAGAAAGAGTAAGAGATGAATTTTTGGATTATCAAGTTAGAGGAGAAACTAGTACATTAGGGAAATATGATGTTAGAAATAAATTTTTATATGAAGTAGAAAATATATTTAACGAGCCATCAGATACTGGTATATCAACCTTAATGGGAAAATTCTTTGATTCATTTCAAGAATTATCTAAGCAACCACATAATTCAAATGCAAGAACTGTTGTAGCACAACAAACTTTAGCTATGACAGATGCTATAAATCATGCATATACAAAATTAGAACAATTAGAGCAGAATGCACAGCAATTGCTTAAAACAAATGTTACCGATATTAATAGTAAGTTAAACCAAATAGATCAACTAAATAAAGAGATAATTAGTGTAAAGACATCTGGACAAAGCCCAAATGATTTAATGGATAAAAGAGATACTCTTTTAGATGAGCTAAGCTATAAGTTTAATATAACAATAGATAAAGAAGCCTTTGAAGGGATTAATGTGAAACCTTCAGATGTTGGTGGTATGAAAGTACCAAATCTAGTTAATGCAAGTCAAAATTCAGATGTTGCTAGATTTTCATATATAAGTTCCATTGAGAAAGATCCAAATCAACCTAATGTACATGTGATTACATATTATAAGTTGGGGAGTATGGATAATGGTGAAAACAAACAGACTTTAAGAGTTACTGACTTAAGCGACGAACAGGTTAAAGAGTTAAATTCAAGTAGAATATTATGGGCTAATTCGGAGGGACAAGCTACAAAAGCCGATGGATTCCCTATTAAAGATGGAGCAGTAATAGGTTCATCAGAGTTAATGTTATTTAAGCCACAAACTGGAGAGGTGTCTGGAAATATTTCCATACAGGCTGATATTCAGAATTATAAAGATGAACTAAACAAGCTTGCTAAATCAATTGCATTTTCAGTGAATGCTATACATAGTGGGTTATCAAATCCTATAAATGGAGGGGGAAATCCAGATAGAGACTATCTACCATTCTTCGTTAATAAAGATATAGTTAACTATAATAGAAATGGAGAGGTATCGAATTTAGATCAAACCTTACTAGCTGAAAGTGAGATTACTGCAAAAAATATCACTATTAATAAGGAATTAATAGAAGATGTTATGAAGATTAAGACGAAAACTCATGATAATGACTATGCATATTCATCACAAAATACAGAAGATGGAGAAGCAGATGGAGCAAGAGCATTAGCAATAGCACAATTAAGAGATACATTACTAAGAGTTCAAGATTTTGGTGTAACAATAAATTCTAGAGAAGATTTATTTAATTCATCAAAAGGTGGAAGTACATTTACCAACAACGGTATGACAATATCAAATAATAACGATGGAATGAAGATGGACTCATATTATAAAGATACTATAGATAGACTTGGTATTCAGGCACAAGAAGCAGCAAGAGTTGTAAATAATCAAGAGAATATGCTAGGTGAACTTGAAAATAGTAGAGATTCCATATCTGGGGTATCCCTTGATGAAGAGATGGCAAACTTAATACAGTTCCAACACGCCTATAATGCAAATGCTAAGATTATATCGACTGTAGATGAATTACTAGAAGTTGTAGTTAATGGATTAAAGAGATAATTAAATAAAGAGGAAGTGAAATAATGAGAGTTACAAATAGAATGTTATCAAATAATTATTTAAGAGATATGAGAAGCAATCTAGGAAATATGCAAAAGCTTAATGGACAGTTATCTTCAGGTAAAGAAATTAGAAGGCCATCAGATAATCCATTTAAGGTTGCTAGAAGTATGCAGTTACATACAGATATAAATACAAATAAGCAATATAATGAAAATATTAAGGATACTATTAATTATTTAGATGCAACAGATCAAGCGTTGTATCAAGCAACTAATACTATGCAAAGAATTAGAGAACTTATGGTATCAGCAGGGAATGCTGCCTATGGAAGTGATGAAAGAAAAGCTATAGCAGATGAAATGAACGAAAGAGTTTCAGAAATTACACAAATACTTAATACAAATTTTGATGGTAAATATATTTTTGGTGGTACTAAAGCATCATCTAAACCATTAGATACTAAAGCAAACTCAAATACAGGAAATAATGAGATAATATTCGTTGATAAAGAAGGTAATGAGCTACCTACTAATAGTGATGATCCTTATGTACTAAGCCAATTAGATATGATAGGAAGTAAGTTAAGTACAGAAATTTCTCAAGGGGTACTTATGGATTATAATGTAAGTGCCAAAGAGATTTTAACCTTTAAAAACAAAGATGGTAATGAGATTAATGTTATTAATCTCATGAATGACATAGTTAATAATCTTACATCAGATAATGGTTTAGATACAAATAAGGTTATTAACGAAAACTTAAGTGCAATTGATGATGTAGTTAATAATTTATTAACTATAAGATCGGAAGTTGGAGCTAAACAAAATAGAATGGAATCAGCTCAACTTAAGAATGAAGATGAGAACTTTAATATGACTGACATATTATCAAAGACAGAGGATATAGATTTTACGGAGAAAACTATAGAATTTAGTATGGCACAAACAACATATATTGCTTCATTACAAGTTAGTGCAAAAATTCTTCCACCTTCATTGATGGATTATATAAGATAGGAGGAATTTAAGTGGATATTCTATTTAAAAAAGGTATACCAGGATTTAATGGGTATAAAGAATATGAACTAAAAGAATTAGAGGAATCTAGTATATGCAAGATGCTTCAATGTAAGGAAGATCTAGAGTTGGGACTAATAATAATTTCACCATTTGAAGTAGAGGAAGATTACGAAATAAAATTAAGTGATGAGTTAATAAAAAAACTTGAGATTACATCTCCTGAAGATGTAATGCTGTATACAACGGTAACTTTAAATTCAGATATAAATAAGATAACTACAAATTTAAGAGCACCTATAATTATTAATATTAATAAGGGATTAGGCGAACAGATAATAGTAGAGAATGAAAGTTACAAAATAAAGCATCCTATAATTAAGGGGTGATAATATGCTAGTTATTACAAGAAAACAAGGGGAATCTATTTTGATTGGTGATGATATAGAGATATCAATATCAAAAGTAGAGGATGGGAGTGTAAAGATTGCAATAAATGCACCTAGGGAGCTTACTATATTAAGAAAAGAGTTATACAAGGAAGTAGAAACTGAAAATATAGAAGCTTCAAAGATTGACTTAAAATTACTTAAAAATTTAAAAAAATAGGGGTGAAATGAATGGATATGAGGGTTATGGGTCAAGGAGGACAGACTAACCTTAATGTTACACAAAGTGATTCATTGGTTATTGAAAGTGTTAATAGTGAAAAGAAGACCGTAGAAAATGATGGTAAGTCCAAGGATAAAGATATACAAAGAGCTGTAGATAAACTAAATGATTTTTTAAAAGGTGAAAATACATACGCAGAATATAAAGTTCATGATAAATTTGGTGATGTAATGATAAAGATAATAGATAACGATACTAAAGAAATTATCTTAGAGGTTCCACCAAAGAAAATATTAGATATGATAGCTAATTTATGTGAAGCTGTTGGTGTAGTACTTGATAAGAAGGCATAGTATATGGAATTTAGATTAAATAAAATTGACACTGATATAAGAAGAAAGTTAGCTGAAGAGGTCAAGGACGACAAGGTTCATGCTAAGAAAGATAAACCTATAGAAAATAATACAAAGAATCCTTTTGTTGAATGTGACAAGGATAATGAAGAAAATAAAACTTCAAAAAAGACACACATTACAATTGATGGAGTAATGGATAACAATAAAAGGATAACCATAGATGCAGAAAATGAAAAAGAGTTATCAGGGCAAGCATTTGTTGGGACAATAATAGACAAGATTAAATAGGAGGGACGTCATGTATCCTAATGGTTACAACGTATATAAAAATAATAGTGTAAATTACGCTTCTAAGGAGCAATTGCTTTTAATGTTAGTAGATGGAGCAGTAAAGTTTGCTAAAAGATCTGAAAGGGCTCTTCTAGAAAATAATATAAAGGCTTCTCATGAAAATTTAGTGAGAACACAAGATATATTTATAGAATTAATGAGTAGTCTTGATAAGGGAGCTGGGGATTGGGCTGTTCAACTATTTAAAGTTTATCAATTTATTAATGATAAATTAGTTGAGGCTAATCTTAAGAAAGATGTTAAAATTTTGAATGAAGTTATGCCATTAATAGAAGAAGTAAGAGACTTATGGAATGAAGTATATGATAAAGCTAAGATAGAAGGAAAATAAAGTAAAGAGGTGGTTTTATGAGAATTACAGGGTTAGCTACTGGTTTAGATATGGATAGTATTATTAAGGAATCAATGAAACCTTATAGAGTAAGAATTCAGCAACAACAGCAAAATAAAGAAATTTTAGAAATAAAACAAAAACTTTATAGAGATGTTATTAAGGATAGTAGGGAACTGTATAATAAATATTTTGATGTTACTAAGAGTGACAGCTTATTACTAAGCAAAAATTGGACAACTACCAAGTTCCAATCATCAAACGAAAGTGCTGTAACGGTAACAGCAGGGAGTGGCGTAAATCCAGGGAGATATACTGTTGAAGGTAAAGCTGCAACAGCAACTAAAGCAGTAGTAACTACAGGATTAGACAAGGATGATAAAATAACTATTAATGGTAAGGAATTCACTTTAAAAGGAGAATCTGAGAAAGAAAGAGCTGCAAATCTTAATACTGAGTTGAAAAATGCTAAAATGAATGTAAGTGTTAGATATACTGACTTTGCAGCTGACAGTGAAGGCGCTTCTAATAATAAAAAAGGCTTCATTTTTGAATCAACGGTACTAGGTAGCAATAGTACATTTACTATTGGAGGTACAACAGAGGCCAAAAACGACTTTAAAGTAGATGGTAAAGATGCAACAGGAGTGTCTGTAACTTCAAGTGGTTTTACTCTTGATAACCTAGTAAAAGAGGGCTCAATAAAGATTGGTGATAAAATAATAGATTTAGATATTCAAAATGATACCCTAGTAGATGAAGATAGAATTGCGATATTAAATAAAAAAATAAGTGATTATAAATTGACTGCAAAGTTAGAAAATGGACAGATAACATTTACAACTACAGAGGTAGGTAGTAAGGTTGAAAGACCTAATATTGAAATAGGAAGCAGCGTCGGAGATGTATTTACTGATGGAACTGATGCAACTAATAGCGTTAACACTATTAAAGCAAGTGACATTTCAGGAAAGAAAGTTTCAATAAATGGAAATGTAATTGATCTATCAAAGGCAAATGGTGATGAGGTAGATTATTTAAATGAAGTATTAAAAGAGCAGAACATGGGTATTACTGCTGGAAGAGATAGTAGTGGGAATATTATATTTACATCCAACGCCACTGGCTCAAATAGTGGTATAGATGTCATAACTATTGATGGTTCAGCAAGTATTACTCAAGGAGAAAATGCTGAGATTAAAATAAGAGATGATAAAGGTGGAGTGTATACTCATACAGGAGTATCGAACACTGTAACTTTAGATGGAGTAACATTTAAGATTAATGGTACTATTCCAACTGAAGGTGTAAAAATTACAGGTAAAAGTGATGTAAATGAAGTAAAAGATAAGTTAGTTAACTTCATTAATGATTATAATACATTGATGGAAAAATTAAATACTATTACTAATGAAAAAAGAAATAGAAGTTACATGCCTTTAACAGATGAACAAAAGAAGGAAATGTCAGAAACGGAAATTAAGCTTTGGAACGAAAGAGTAGAAAAGGGACAATTAAGTAGAGATTCAGATATAACTAGAATTGCAAATAAGATGAAACAAGCTATGAGAGGTTTAGTTGACGGGGTTGGAAGCAATCTTGAGAAAATTGGAATAAAGCCAGTGTCAGATTATCAAGGTGCTAAGAATGGAACCTTTACTATAGATGAATCTAAACTGATAGCAGCACTAGAAACAAATTCTGAAGAGGTAATGAATTTATTTGTTGCTAACCCAACAGATAGCAAAAACTTAACTGAACAAGAAAAATATAATAAAATGGGTATAGCGCAAAGGTTAAAGAGTATTTTATATGATGAAACAGTTACAGTATCATCAAGGTTAATAAAGAAAGCAGGAATAGAAGGTACAGCTTCAGCTACAACAAATGAGTTAACTAAAAGTATAGAAAAATATGAAAGAAAGATGAAAGATATGGAGACAGATTTTTCAAGGAGAGAGCAAGCTCTATACTCTAAATATGCTACACTAGAGACTATGATGAATAAATTAAACTCTCAACAAAGTTATCTTGCATCACAATTAGGGTTATCATAAGATATGGAATTAAAAAGTATATTATTAGAATATAAAAAAGCAACAGAAGAATTGATTGCCGCAATAAAAAAAGAAGATAGCGGGGAAGAATTTATTGAAAAAAGAGAAGTGTTAATAAATAAAATTAAGGATATGTCTTTTAGTCAAGAAGAGTTAAGAACCATCTATAATGAGATAAATTTATTAGAGATAGAGAAAGAAGCTTATGCTGTAATAAATAATGAAAAAACTAAAGTTAAAGAAGAATTGATTAGCTTAAAGAAGAAAAGAGAAGCTAATAATAGTTATAGAAATAATTTTAGAAATATAAATATTTTAAACACAAAGATATAAAGGTTTATTTTTAGAGTACGATATATTAATTAGACAGGTTATTTACAAAAATATTTAAAAAAAAGTATAAAGTTATTAGTAAATAATCCGAATATATAATTATAAAGCTTAAGCGATAAAAAACTCTTAGGAGTATTTTATAAATAATAATGCCAAGGATGGCAAATAATTAAAATTCAAGGAGGAATTTATTATGATTATCAATCACAATATGAATGCGTTAAACGCACACAGAAACATGGGGATTAACAACACATCTGCAGGTAAGTCAATGGAGAAATTAAGCTCAGGTTTAAGAATAAACAGAGCTGGAGATGACGCTGCTGGATTATCAATCTCAGAAAAGATGAGAGGACAAATCAGAGGATTAGATCAAGCTTCAAGAAACTCTCAAGATGGTATCTCAATGATACAAACAGCAGAAGGTGCTTTAAATGAAACTCATAACATTCTTCAAAGAATGAGAGAATTAGCAGTTCAAGCATCAAATGATACTAATGTTACAGCAGATAGAACTGCTATTGCTAACGAAGTAGAAGCATTACAAGAAGAAATAACAAGAATAGCTACACAAACTGAGTTCAATACTCAAGCTATGTTTAGCTCAGGATCTACAACTGTTACATTACAAGTAGGAGCAAATTGTGGACAAACAATCAGTGTTAGCTTTGGAGCTATGTCAGCAGGAGCATTAACTGTTAGTGCAATGAGCGCTGCAATGTCAACACAAGCAGGAGCAACAGCTGCAATTTCTACAATCAATGTTGCATTAGAAGCAGTATCTTCTGAAAGATCTAAACTAGGAGCTATCCAAAATAGATTAGAACATACAATTGCAAATGTTAATAATGCATCTGAAAACTTAACAGCTGCAGAATCAAGAGTTAGAGACGTTGATATGGCTAAGGAAATGATGACATTCTCTAAGAATAACATTCTTAACCAAGCTGCTCAAGCAATGCTTGCACAAGCTAATCAACAACCTCAAGGAGTTCTTCAATTATTAAGATAATCTTAATAATTTTAGGAACATTAAAAAGGAGTGAGAGTTATATCTCACTCCTTTTTTCTTCTATAAAGATAAATGATTTTAGAGTGCAAACTTGATTAAAGAAAAAGGAGTAAATACCGATAATTTAATATTATGAATTAGAGGAGAGAAAATCATGTTATTAAGTATTTCTATGATTGTTAAAAATGAAGAGAAAAATTTACATAAATCATTAAGTGCTATTAAAGCGTTAGATGGAAAGATAGACTATGAGATTGTAATAGTTGATACTGGAAGTAATGATAAAACAATAGAAATAGCAAGAGAATATACTAATAAGGTATATGAGCATAAATGGACAGGGGATTTTTCAGAAATGAGAAATATTAGTATTAAGTATTGCAAGGGGAAATGGATATTAGTATTAGATGCTGATGAAGTTTTAGAAAATCCTATTGAGTTAATTAGATTTTTAAATTCAAAGGAAAACATTAAATATCAATGTGCAGCAGTAAAGTTTAAAAATATTATATCAGATAAAGAAGACAATTATTTAATAGGTAGTTTGGTTAGATTGTTTAAGAATACTAAAGATACATACTATACAGGAATAATTCATGAGCAACCTAACATTATTAATCCTGTTAGCCCTACTAACATTACATTTATTCATTATGGATATTCAAGAGAAGATTTTGAAGTAATGAAATATAAATATGAAAGAAATTTAGAACTTTTAAAGAAGGACTTAGTAGAAGGAAAAGATGAAATATATACATTATTTCAGCTAGCACAAACATATTCCATGGCAAATGAGAATTTACAAGCTTTAAAGTCAATATATAGAGCTTTTAAATTAGTACAAAAAGAAGAGAATATAAAAAGATATTTATATGTTTATCATTTTTATGCCAGAGAGCTGCTTGCTCAGAATTATTTTGAAAAATCCATTGAAGTATGTGAAGAAGCTATTAAACTTAGTAAGTGCCATTTAGATTTTTATTATTTATTAGCCAGAGCCTACAGATTGCTTGATAGGTATAAAGAGGCCGAATTGTATTTTAAAGAGTATTTTAACTTACATAATAAAATCGAGAATGGGTATATAGTTGAAGATATAAGTGTTGCATGTTTTTCATTTTCTAGAAAGAATGAAATGATAAGGGAAAGAGTATTAAACAACTATAAAATGGAAGATTATGATAAGGTGATAAATTGTTTCACAGAATTAAATGAAGATTCTTATAGAAATGAAGTAAAAGAAATATATATATATTCTTTATTAAAGCTAGATTATTTTAATGAAATAAAAGAATTTCTAAAAGATAAGTCTATAGAAGATAAAGATATACAGAGCTTAGTTAATATTATTGAAAAATTATATAGCGAGGAATCTGAAGAAGACTTTAATGAAAAAGTTGAATATTTATTATTAATAGACAAAAGGTTGAGAAAGTATATAGAAATTGTATATTTTAATTTAGATACAGATGTTGATGAAATAAATTATAATGAGTTTTATTTATGGAAAGTTGATTTGCTGAAGACGTCAATAATTACAGATGATAACTTAGAAAAGAATATACTTTCATTAAGAGAGCAAGATATAAGATTATATATTAATCATATTGTTGGTGATTATAATTGTTTGAAGAAGTTATATGATTATAGTAAAAATAATATATTATGTGATGATTTAGAAGTTTTAACCTTAGTTAATTGTATTGAAGAAGTTTTAGTAGTTAATAATTCTATAAATAATGAAAAGTATGAAGATTTAGTAAATAGAATTTATATAAATAAAAACTATTACATTAATAGAACATATAACAGTGAAATATTACAAAGTGAGTATGTAGGTAGGATTTTATCTAAATATGAATACTTTTGGTTTATAATAAATAAAAGTTTAGATATTTATAATGAGGATAAAATAGGGTATATAAACAATTTGAAAAAACTATTGAAAGAAGTTCCAGAGTATAAAAGGGTAGTAGAGTACTATTTAAATGAAATAAGTAAAAATCCAATAAGCGAAGAAATGATTAGGGAAAAAGAAAATTTACTTGTGGTAGTAGAAGGGTTGGTATCAGAAAATAGAGTAGGTGAAGCGGAAGAAATCTTATTACAATTAAAAGATATATTTAAATTTGATGTTACTATATTAAATTCCTTAGGTGTAGTTAAATATATTAATGGAGATTACTATGATGCTATAAAGTTAGTTGCACTTGCAGATACTTTAGAGGATAACTTTAATGTTAAATACAATTTAGCATCTTTATTAAATGAAGTAAATAAAAAAGAGTTAGCAAATAAATATTTCAAAGAAGCCTATAATCTGTGCGAAGATGATGAGTTAAGGGATAATATTTACAGTATAATTAACAAGTAAAGTAATTTGAGGTACGATATGATATCAATATGTATGATTGTTAAAAATGAAGGAGAAATTTTAAGGAGAAGTCTTGATGAATTATCTAAACATAATTATGAAATAATTATAGTAGATACTGGTTCAACAGATGATACAAAGAAAGTTGCATTAGAATATACAAAAAATATTTTTGACTATAGTTGGGATAATAATTTTAGTAATGCAAGGAATTTTTCTATTAGTAAAGCAACTAATAGTATAGTTTTGATAATAGATGCAGATGAGGTTGTTATAGATTTAGATAAGAAGGTTTTAGAGAAAACAATATTAGAAAATGCAGACAAAGTCGGACGGATATTAATAAGAAATGAATATGTTAGAAATGGTAAAAAACAGGCTTATACTGGATATATAAATAGACTTTTTAATAAAGAGTTATTTGAATATGAAGGAAATATTCATGAGCAAGTTGTAAGTAGAAATAAAAAACCTTATAAAACCTTTGAATTGCCTATAAAAATAAATCATTATGGATATTCCGATAAGGAAATTGATAGGAAAAATAAAACTAAAAGAAATATAGAAATGCTTAGAGGGGAATTAGAGAAGAGATATGATCCATATTTACTATATCAATTAGGGAAAAGTTTCTATACAGAAGGTAATTATATGGAAGCAGAAATTAACTTTAAAGAAGCATTAAAATTCGATTTGAATAATAATCTTGAATATGTAGAAGACTTAATTGAAAGTTATGGATATACATTGATAAATCAGGCAAAATATAGGGAAAGTAGTGAAATACTAAAAGTATATGAATACTTTAAGGAATCAGCAGATTTTATTTTCTTGATTGGACTAATTTATATGAATAATGGTTATTTTTTTGAGGCAATAAGAGAATTTGAAAATGCAAAGTTATTGAAAAGAAATAAAATGGATGGAGTAAATAGTTATCTGGCAAATTATAATATAGCTGTAATAAATGAATGTTTAGGAAATTTTAAAGAGGCATTATTATATTATGATTTGTGCGGAGATTATGAAAATGCTATTGAAAGAAGAGAAAGATTGAAACGTATATAGGGATCTATATACATAATTAGATAAAGTAATTGTGAAATATTAATAAAGAGGGATTAAAAAACTATGAGATTAAATATAAAGCGTAAAATTTTAGAACTAATAACTACTATTGAAGAAGGTATTAATTATGCTGAGAGTAATGGTGGAGAAAAAGCAAAGGCAATGTTTAAGGAGTGCATTGAGGCACTAATGTATTTATCCAATATTATTGAAGGGGAAAGTAAATTATCGATAATAATAGAAGAAATAATTAAGAAAAGTTATGCTGCTATTAATATGGCCAAGGATAATAATTTGTTAAGAGATGCAGTTGATTCGGTAAAGATTAGTATAAATAAGTTGAAAAATAGTATTATAAATGAAGTTGATACACAAATAGAAGTTGTATTTATGCCATATAAAGTATCAATGTGGGATTCCTTAGAGAGCATATGGAGAGAAGCGAAAGATGATCCAGAGTGTTCATGTCGTGTGGTCCCAATACCCTATTATGAGAAAGATGCTAAAGGTAATATTTCTGAATTATACTATGAAGGTGATGAATTTTCAAAAGATATAAATATTACATCCTATAAGGATTATGATTTTGAAAGGATAGAACCAGATATTATATATATACATAACCCATATGATCAATATAATATTTTAACAATGGTAGATTATAGATTTTTCTCATCTAATCTTTCGAAGTATACTGATATGCTGGTATATGCACCCTATTACATATCGGGAAGCTATAAGGATGAGAAGGAACATAGAATTTTCAGTGTACTTCCTGGAACAATAAATGCAACAAAAATTATTGCTCAATCAAGTGTAGATGCGCAAGCTTTTATTAATAATGGACATGATCCTGAAAAAATATTAAATTTAGGATCGCCAAAATTTGATTCTATACTTCAAACTTGTGAAAAAAAATGCGAAATTCCTGAAGATTTAAAGAATATAATAAAAGACAAAAAAGTTTTTCTTTTAATAACAACTATAGATGATATATTATCAGAGGAAAATTGGGTAAAAGATTTAGATGAAATATTAAGTAATTTTATAGATGATAGCTCTTCTTGTGTTATTTGGAGACCACATCCTCTTACAGACATTACATTGAAGACTATGAGAACAGATTTTGTAAAAGGATATAATGAACTTAAAGATAAGATATCAAAGTATGATAATATTATCCTGGATACAAATAATCAAGTGTATAATTCTATAATGATATCAGATGCCTTGATAAGCGGGAATAGTTCAGTTATGTTTGAGTATGCAATCACTGGAAAGCCAATTTTAGCATTGATGAGGAATGAATTAACTGATAAAGAAAGGTTATATTGTATGGATTATTTAGGAAATTATTTTCTGAATGATGGAATAAGCATATGTGATTTTAAAGATATGGTATTAAATGGTCAAGATCCTAAAAAAGAAGAAAGAATTAAGAGATTGAAAAGCAGCGTAACTAATATTGATGGAACCTGTGGTAGAAAGATTCATGAGAATATAAAGAGAGAAGTATTAAATTTAAATATGTATTTATAAATGCTAGATTAAGTCTAGCATTTTTTTTTTGTTACAATATCATGTAAACCATGAAAGAATAGGAGGATGAATAATTACACTTAATAGTTAAGAGGAGCGGAAAGTATCCGATAATTAAGGGGTAAATTATTTAAGTATAAGTTGTTGAAAAAACATTTAATTATAAGAAAATAAGTTGAAATTGAATATATAATAATGATGAATGCAGTATATATTTTTAATTAGCTATTTAATAATAACATGAAATTAGAGGGATTGTTTTTATAGAAAAACTCAATAACCTTTAATATATAAAGAATAAGTAGAGATTATATTATAATATTTTGAACTAATAGTAAGGGAGATATTTATATGAATAAAGAGAAAATAAAGGAATATATAAAGGAGAGTATAAATACGGGACTAATAAAGGACGCTTATGATCTTATTTTGCAATATAAAAAAACATTTGGGTATGAAGACGAAATAGCAAGTATGGAGGCAATCGTAAATATTTATGATCAAAACTATGATAAAGCAATGGTATGTGTTAAAGAAGGACTTAGATTAAATATTTTCAATAGTGATTTATATTACACTATGGGTAATATTTATGAATTAAAAAATGAATACAATAGAGCATATTTATGTTATGAACAGGCATTAAGATATTCATCAAGCGATGAAAATAAAAAAGTTATTTTTAGTGCAATAAGTAATCTTAAGCTTCAATACAATATAGATGTAAATAATTACTCTATTGTTATATTAACATATAACAATTTGGATTATACAAAAATATGTATAGATAGTATTAAACGTTATAGTTGTAATGAGGATTATGAAATTATTGTTGTAGATAATAATTCAACTGATGGAACTGTTGAGTGGCTAAGAGATCAAAGTGGGATCAAGTACATATTGAATAATGAAAATAAAGGATTTCCAACAGGCTGTAATCAAGGAATAGAATTTGCGGAAAAGGGGAATGATATATTCCTTTTAAATAATGATACTGTAATAATGCCTAATTCTATCTTTAATTTAAGGATGGGATTATATTCAGAGGAGAGTGTGGGGGCTACAGGATCAGTAAGCAATAAAGTATCATATTATCAAGAAATAGAAGAAATATATGATGATTTTGATGGATATATGAATTTTTCACTGATTAATAATATAGTTAATGAAGACTTTTATGAAGAAAGAATTAAGCTAGTAGGATTTGCAATGTTGATAAAAAGAAATGCTTTAGATAAAGTTGGACTGCTAGATGAAAGGTTCACACCGGGTAATTTTGAAGATGATGATTTAAGTTTGAGAATTTTAAGGGAAGGATATAAATTATTACTTTGCAAGGATAGTTATATTCATCATTTCGGTAGTGTTAGCTTCGGTAAAGATATGAACAAATATAGAAAATTAATATTAGAAAATTCCAAAAAGTTTGAGGAGAAGTGGGGATTTAAAAATGAATATGCAACTAATTTAATATATGACCTTTTAAATAAGATAGATACGGATAGATTAAGAACTAAAGAAAATATTAATATTTTAGAGATAGGCTGCGGATTAGGTGCAACGTTAATGAAGATAAAAAATGTAATTCCTAATGCAAATATTTATGGTATTGAAAATAGTGAAGAAATTTTAAATATTATAAAAGATATAGAAACATTAGTAGAGGTTAAATCCTTAGGAAATGCTAATTTCAAGGATGTAATATTTGATGTGATTATTAGTTCGAAAGATGATATGGAGGCATGTATTAATAGTTTAAAAAGTAATATTTGTAGTAATTCTCAAATTATAAGAAAAGATTATATTTACAATCAAGAAAATACAGAATCTACTGGTGAGGAAACAGTAATTAATGATGATGGAAGTGTAAAGTTCTATAGCTTGAAACAAGGATCATATTTAGGGGAAAGATATAATATAACTGATGTTGAGGCGGTATCTATAGGAAGTAATGTAACTATAAAAGATGGATCTTGGTTTAATGTTTGTGTTCCAAATCCCAATAAAGAAAAAAGAATAATAATAAATGATGGGTGTACTATTGGAAGTAGATTTTCAATTTCTGTTTCGAAAAAATGTATTATTGAACGAAATGTACTAATTGGACCTAATGTTTATATATCAGATTGCGATCATATTTATGAAAATATAGGAATACCAATTATGAATCAAGGAATAACATCTACGACAAATGAAGTTATTATAGGGGAAAATTCGTGGATAGGAGTAAATTCAGCTATAGTTGGAAATGTGCATATAGGTAAGGGATGTGTAGTAGGAGCTAATAGCTATGTGACAAAAGATGTTCCAGATTACTCCGTAGTTGGAGGAAATCCAGCAAGAATATTAAAAATGTATGATACTGTTACACAAGGTTGGATTCCTGTTAAAAATGAAAATGAAATAAAAAAAATAATACAAAACAGAAAAGAACAACCTTTAATATCTATATGTATACCTACCTTTAACAGGGAGAAAGAGTTAGAGAAGTGCTTAGAATCGATATATACACAAATAGGAAATGATAGCTTGTTTGAAGTGTTTATTTCAAACAATAATTCTCAGGATGGTACTGAAAAGATAATTAAAAGATATGAAAAGTTATATAATAATTTAACATATCATAAAAATGAAGAAAATATTGGTGGAGATAAAAATATTGCTTTAGTCATAGAAAAATCAAAAGGTAAGTATATTATGGTGCATGGAGATGACGATTATTTTAAAGATAATACTATATATCAGATAATGAATATTATAAATACAAATTTAAAACAATCTATATTCTTTTTAAATGTACTTAGTAATGATAATAAGGCCGAGGCTTTTAGTGGAATAAATGAATTTTTAAAGAATACTTCAATTAATGCTGGGTTTATTTCATCAATAATAATGAAAAGGGAAGAATATAAAAAAGTTCAAGAGCCATTTAAATTTATGGATAGTGGATTCAATCAAATATACTTACAATATATGATATTATTGCAGAATCCTGAATTTATTATAATAAATAGTCCGATTTTTACGTACGAAGGTAATAATCCATATGGGTATAATTTTGGAAGAGTCTTCATAAAGAGCTATCTAGATATTATAAACTATATTAAAGAATACGGATTGGATGAAGAAAATATACGAGAAGATAAACAGAAAATATTACAAAGTACTATATTACCATGGTACAAATATATAGTTGAAAATAAATTAGATATTGATATTAGTGGATTTGATGAATATTTTACTGAGTATTATAAGGATGAAATATATTTTAAAGAATTATGTGAGGTAATACAGGAAATAAGAAAATCAGGCGAGAGTTCATAGAGATCTTATCTTTTAATAATGAATGTATATTAATTATTAGAGAGGGTGTGGGCTATTAGATAAAGGTAAAAATGAAATAACTAAAAGTAAGGGTAAAGATTCAAAATAAGTATGAATAATACCAGTATATTCAAATTGATCAGAATTGTAGAGGACAATTTAGGTGCAAAATACAGTAGATTGAAAATAGATCGTTATAGAAAAAGCTATTTTAATTTTAGATAGAGAGAGATGTGTAAAAGATGAAGGTTGTAATACTTGCGGGTGGATATGGTACAAGAATATCAGAGGAATCTCATTTAAGACCTAAGCCTATGATTGAAATTGGGGGTAACCCTATATTATGGCATATAATGAAATATTATTCACACTATGGATTCAATGAATTTATAATTTGTTGTGGATATAAAGGGTATATGATAAAGGAATATTTTGCAAACTATTACTTACATAGGTCAGATATTACTTTTGATTTTACGGAAAATAATAAGATGACTATCCATTCTAATATAGCGGAACCTTGGAAGGTAACGTTAGTTGATACAGGATTAGATACAATGACTGGTGGACGATTAAAAAGAGTTCAAAATTATATAGGTAATGAAACATTTATGCTTACATATGGAGATGGATTGTGCGATGTTAATATAAATGATTTATTAGAATTCCATAAAAAAAAGAACAAGGTAGCGACAATAACAGCTATACAGCCAGGAGGTCGGTTTGGAGTCTTGAATATAGGTGAAGATAATTCAACAATCACCTCTTTTGCGGAAAAATCTAAAGAAGATGGTGGATGGATTAATGGAGGTTATATGGTTTTAGAACCAAGAATATTTGATTATATTGAAGGTGATGAAACATTTCTAGAAAAAGAACCATTAGAGAATTTAGCAAGAGAAAATATGCTTAGTGCATTTAAACACAATGGTTTCTGGCAGTGTATGGATACTCAAAGAGATAAAGAGGTATTGGAAAAAATTTGGAAGAGTGGCAAAACTTCATGGAAAAAGTGGTAAATTATTAATGGAGTTTAAGACTCAAATAATTTATAAATATTAAAATAGAGGTTAAAGTGAATGAGTAGAATAGAAAGATGTTGTATATGCAATCAAAGAACAAAAAATGTATACAATATACAGTTTAAAGAAGTTATAGGAATGTCAAAAGAATATCTTCAAAATATAGATATATGTGAAAAATGTGGTTTTATATTTACTGCCAATCCGTTTTCTAATGAGCAATTTGAAAGAAGGTATAAAGAAATATCAAAGTATGAGTATGATTCTTCTGACTATTGCTTAGATGAAGATAAAACATATACAGGAAGATGTGAAAGGCAGTATAAATTTATTAAGAATAATATTAGTGATTTCAATTCAGTTTTAGAAATCGGAGCAGCCTCTGGATATAATTTAAGCCTATATAGGGATTATAATAAAGATGTATTCGGTATAGAACCATCAAAAATAAATGTGAAGTTGGCTAAAGATAATTATGATGTTGAAATGTTTTGTGGAATGTTTGAAGAGTATCTGGAAATGAATATACAAAAAAAGTATGATTTAATTTTTTTATCTCATGTATTAGAACATATTGTTAATCCATCAGATTTTATAAGGGAAATTAGAAAAATAAATAATAAGTTTATATTTATTGAGGTTCCAAGTTTAGATTGTAAAACTTTAGATGAGCCTTTTGGAACATTTTGTGAAGAGCATGTAAATTATTTCACAATGGAGAGTCTAGTTAATTTAATGCAAAAAAATGGATATAGGTTGATCGATATGAATTTAGTATTTGGAAATAATTTTAGACTTCCTGCTGGATGGCCAGCTATTTCATCTTTATGGATTAAAAGTGAAGTCTATGAACCCAAATTAAAGCTAGTTAAGAATAGCTTTAATATATTAGTAGAATATATAAAAACTAGTGAAAATGAATTTAAGCAAATTAAAGCTCTTATTGATAAGATTGATGATAATGCTAAATTAGCGGTATGGGGCACTGGTAACCACACATCTAAATTATTAGGAGAAACAAGTTTAAGTGAAAAAAATATAGTGAAGTTTTATGATTCAGATACAAAAAAACAAGTATATAGAATGATGGATAGAAATATAGAAAAATTTAATCCAGAAGATATTACAAAAGGAGAAATTGATACAATCTTAATTAGTACATATGTGTTTCAAGAGGAAATAAAAGAATATATTGATAACTTTAATATAAAGTGCAATGTAATAACATTATATTAATATATAGTATATATGGCCTTAGAATATACATTTTTTATAAATACAAATAAGGTTTATAAAATGTGATGAAATATTATGATTGAGCAGGTGAGAGTATGAAAATCAAGGTTGCGGAATATATAGCAAAGTTTTTTAGTGAAAATGGTATAGAACATATATTTACTATAACTGGTGGTGGAGCGATGCATTTAAACGATGCATTTGGACACCACGATAAAATAAAATGTATATATAATCATCATGAACAAGCTTCTGCTATAGCTGCAGAAGCTTATACAAGGCTTACAAATAAATTAGCAGGAGTCTGTGTAACGTCTGGTCCGGGTGGTACAAATGCTATTACTGGGGTTTTAGGCGGGTGGCTTGATTCTATTCCAATGTTTGTAGTTTCAGGGCAAGTAAAGATGGCGACTACTGTTAGTTCAACAGAGCTACCATTACGACAATTAGGAGATCAAGAATTTGATATAGTAAGTTGTGTAAAAACAATGACTAAATATGCAAAGATGATTACTAGTGCAGAGGAAATAAGATATCATCTTGAAAAGGCATTATACCTAGCTCTTAATGGGAGGCCAGGACCTGTGTGGCTAGATATTCCTTTAGACATTCAAGCAGCTATTATTGATACTGAGAATTTGAAGGGATATGATTGGAAAGAGGATATTGTTGAAAATTCAATAATTAAAGATGATAAAATATTTGATGATATTTTAGAAAAAATAAAGAATTCAAAGAGGCCAGTAATATTAGCTGGGTCTGGAATAAGATTATCAGGGTGTCATAAAGAGTTTATAGAGTTAGTAGAAAAATTAAATATCCCAGTAGTAACGGCATGGAATGCTCACGATAATTTGTGGGATGACCATAGATTATATTGTGGTAGACCTGGCACTATTGGCACTAGGGGCGGAAATTTTGTAGTGCAGAATAGTGATTTATTAATATCATTAGGATGCAGATTAAATATAAGGCAGATTAGTTATAATTGGGAGGAGTTTGCGAAGAAAGCATACAAGATAGTAGTTGATATTGATGAAGCGGAGTTGATGAAACCAACTTTAAAAATAGATATGCCTATTCATGCAAATGTTAAAGATATAATTAATGGATTATTACATAAAAAAATAAATTTAGATATTGATAAACATAAAGAGTGGCTAAGATGGAGTAAAAATATAAATATAGAGTATCCAGTAGTTCTGAAAGACTTCTATAAAACATCAGTTCCGGTAAATCCTTATGTATTTATGAGAGAATTATTTGAGTGTTTAGAGGAGAATGAGGTTATTGTTACTGGAAATGGAAGTGCTTGTGTTTGTTCTTTTCAAGCAGCTTATTTGCAAAAAGGGCAAAGGTTATTTACTAATTCGGGATGTGCAAGTATGGGATATGGATTGCCAGCGGCATTTGGTGCAAGTGTTGCTTTGAATGGGAAAAGAGTTATATGTCTTGATGGAGATGGTAGTATTCAAATGAACATTCAGGAGTTACAAACGATAGTACATCATAAGAGTAATATGAAAATATTTTGGTTAAATAATGATGGGTATCATTCAATTAGGCAAACACAGACAAATTTATTTAAAGGTAATTTAGTTGGTATAAATGGAGAAACAGGACTTAGTATACCAGAAGCTGAGAGAATAGCCCTCGCTTATGGTATTAAGTATTTCAAAATACATAAACATGAAGAATTGAAGGATATAGTTGATAAAGTTATAATGTCAGATGGTCCAGTTATTTGTGAAGTGGTTTTAGATAGTGGCCAAAACTTTGAGCCAAAATTATCATCAAAAGTATTACCAAATGGAGATATAGTATCACCATCAATTGATGACATGTATCCATTTTTAGAAAGAGAAGAATATGAGAAGAATATTCTAAGATAACAAAGGAGTAAGTCATGAATAATAATGAATTAAGAATGTTAGAAATTTTAAGAGAGTTAAAAGAGAAGTTTAACATATTAGGGGTTAAATCAGAATTTGAAGCAGAAGGTACTAGAACTGATGAAATAGTAAGATTAAATGAAATAATATACAGGGCAGATCTAGATTCATATATTAAAATAGGTGGATGCGAGGCTGTAAGAGATATTGACTATACAAGAGTTATTGGAGCAAAAGGTATAATGGCGCCGATGATAGAGACACCTTTTGCAATGAAAAAATTTGTACAATCATTTAAAAAAGTTTATGGAGAAAAAAATAATAAAGTAGTAATTATTAATATAGAAACAAAGACAGCTCTTGAAAACTTAAATGACATTCTAGATGTAGGTGAGGGATTCTTGGATGTTGTATGTGTTGGAAGAGTTGATCTGTCAGCATCGTTAGGGTTAACTAGGGCTGATATTAATAGTGATGTTATTTATGAATATGTGAAGACAGTAGCTGAAGCTACTAAGAAGAGGAAGATGATAATGGCAATTGGAGGAGGCATATCTCCTGAAGCAATTCCTTTTCTTAAAAAAATAGATAATGATATTGATAGGTTCGAAACTAGAAAAATAATTTTTCCTAAAAGGGCGGTGGGGGATAGATACAATGAAGCAATAAGACTTTCAATGGAATTTGAAATATTATACTTAAATAATAAACGTGATTATTATAGTGTAATGGCTAATGAGGATATTAGTAGATTAGAGATGCTTGAAAAAAGATTTACGGAGCTATAGAAATTAGTTAAAAGAGTACTATAATGATATTATTCTATTATATTATGATGATTGGAGTGGAAGTATGATAAAAAAAGCCTTAATAACTGGAGGGGCTAGAGGTATAGGAAAGGCTATAGCTGATAAGTTTAAAGCAGCAGGATATGAAGTATATACACCAACAAGAATGGAATTGGATTTAGCTAATAGTAAATCAGTAGATGAGTATATAGAAAAAAATAAGGATGTATATTTTTCTATAATAATAAATAATGCGGGAATAAATATTGTAAATAAGATAGAAGATACTGAGGTTGATACACTTGATGAGACAATGATGGTTAATCTAATATCACCTATAAAACTTATTAAAGCTTTTATACCGAAAATGAAGGCAAATAATTATGGAAGAATAGTGAATGTTGGATCTATATGGGCAATTGTATCAAAAGAAGGACGGGGTATATATTCAGCAACTAAGAATGGTATTCATGGAATTACTAATACGGTAGCACTTGAAGGTGGAAAATATAACGTATTGATTAATACTGTATGTCCTGGATTTACAATTACAGAGTTAACAATGCAAAACAATACAAAAGAGGAGATTGAATACATCTCAGAGCAGGTACCATTAAAAAGGATGGCTAAGCCAGAAGAAATTGCAAGTTTTATATATTATCTAGGATCTGATGAAAATACATATATTACAGGTCAGAAAATTGCGATTGATGGAGGGTTCACAGTAAGATGAATATAGAATCGTATCTTAAGAATTATAAAGTAAACATTGAAGAAGATTTTAATTTTATTGATCAATTAAAGGAAAAGCAGAATAAATTATTTGTTATTGATAAGAATGTATATAATTTATATAAAGAAGATTTATTTAGTGATATAGATAAAGAGAATGTCTACCTACTGGATGCAGTAGAAGAAAAGAAGAATATAGAAACTGTACTAAAAATTTGTGAAAAGTTCACACAAATGAGCGCAAAAAGAAATGCTTTATTAATTGCTATAGGTGGTGGAATAGTACAAGATGTGACAGGGTTTGTTTCTAGTATACTATATAGAGGAATAGGGTGGATATTTGTGCCAACTACCCTTTTATCTGCTTGCGATAGTTGTATTGGATCTAAAACATCTTTAAATTATAAAAACTATAAAAATCTTCTAGGAACATTTTATCCTCCAGATGAGCTATATATCTGTACAAAGTTTTTTGATACATTAACAAATATTGATTTTAATAGTGGTCTAGGTGAAGTTGTTAAATTCAATGTTATGGGAGGAGAAGATAGTATAGTAGATATTGAAAGTAATATCGAAAAACTTATTTTGAGAGATTCAAAAACATTAAATAAATTTGTGAAGAAATCACTAGAGTTTAAAAAACCATTTATTGAAGATGATGAGTTTGATAAAGGAAATAGAATATATCTAAATTTTGCACATACATTTGGTCATGCATTTGAGACTGTGAGTCAATATAAGATTCCACATGGACTTGCGGTAGTATTAGGAATGCTTATAGCTAATAGAATATCAGCTCAAAGAGGAATTCTTGATGAGAATATAGTAGCTAGAATAGAGAAAATATGTAAAGAAATTTTAGTTGTAAAAATCGAAAGTGAATGGTTTGATGTAAACTTAATTGTTGATGCTATTAGAAAAGATAAAAAACAAACAAATGAGTCTTTAACAGCTGTTCTTTTATATAATAACTTTGAAATTGGTTTGTTTAATAATATTTCAGATGAAGAATTAAGAATAAGCTTTAAATATGTACAAAAAATTATAGAAGAGTAAGGGAGCTACTATGAAAAAAGTTGTGATAACTGGTGCAACTGGTATGATTGCAGTAGCATTAATAAATTATCTTATAAAAAAAGATATTGAAGTACTAGCTATTTGTAGGCCAAATTCAACTAAAATAAAAAATATTCCGCAGAATAAGTTAGTTAATATTTTAGAATGTGATATTAACAATTTAAAAGAATTAAAACAAAATATTAATGGAAAATATGATGCTTTTTTTCATTTTGCTTGGGCAGGTACATTTGGTGAGGAAAGAAATGATACATATTTACAAAATTTAAATATTACTTATACATTAGATGCTGTTCAGTTAGCTAGTTATTTAGGATGTAATGTTTTCATAGGTGCAGGCTCACAGGCAGAGTATGGAATAGTAAATGGAGATTTATCTAGTGACACACCTACTAATCCTGAGAATGGATATGGGATTGCTAAGTATTCAGCAGGAAAACTTAGCGCTATTTATGCTAAGCAACTTAATATAAAACATATATGGGCTAGAATATTAAGTGTATATGGACCTAATGATAATAATTATACTATGATTATGACAGCGATAAATAAGTTACTTATTGGAGAAAAACCTATTTTTACAAAAGGTGAGCAACAGTGGGATTATTTATACTGTGACGATGCTGCAAGAGCGTTATATTTAATGGCTATTAAAGGGAAAAATCAAAAAACTTACTCATTAGGCAGTGGTACTCATAGGACTATTAAAGAGTATATAGATGTTCTTAGAGTATGTATAGGTAGTGATTGCCAAGTTGGGTTTGGAGAAATACCATATTCTGAAAATCAAGTTATGTATCTATGTGCTGATATAAGTGAGTTAACAAAGGATACAGGATTTATACCGAAAATATCATTTGAAGAAGGAATAAAAAATACTATCAAGTATTGTGAAAAAAACATCTAAGTATTTTTATTGATAGTAGATGGAGGAAGTTGAATGGAAAAAGTATTTGAGAGTATATATAGAAATAAGAAAGTATTTATAACAGGACACACAGGATTCAAAGGTACTTGGTTAAGTTTATGGCTAAAAGAGTTAGGAGCGGAATTGTTAGGGTATTCTTTAGAACCTAATACGGAGCCAAGTATGTTCAAGTTATGTAATATGGAAAATAATATTACCAGTGTTATAGGAGATATTAGAGATAGCGAAAAACTAGAAAAAACAATTGTAGAATTTAAACCAGATATAATTTTTCATTTAGCAGCACAACCTTTAGTTAGATTATCATATAGGGATCCAAAGAACACATATGAAACAAATGTTATAGGTACTTTAAATGTTTATGAAGCCGCTAGAAAATGTAGTTCAGTAAAAGCGATAGTATCTATAACAACAGATAAATGTTATGAAAATAAAGAGTGGTCATATGGATACAGAGAGATAGATCCAATGGGGGGATACGATCCCTATAGCTCAAGTAAAGGGTGTGCAGAGATTTTAACTTCGTCATATAGAAACAGCTTCTTTAATGAACTGGGAGTAGGAATAGCATCAACTAGAGCTGGTAATGTTATTGGAGGAGGAGATTGGGCTGAAGATAGACTGATTCCGGATTTTGTACGAGCTGTTTCTAAGGATGAGACTTTATTTATCAGAAATCCAATGGCAACAAGGCCATGGCAGCATGTACTTGAGCCACTCTCAGGGTATTTATGGCTTGGAGCATCACTACTCCATGATAAAGAAAAATTTAGTTCTGGATGGAACTTTGGACCTAATTATAATGATATATTAAGCGTTGAAGCAATACTAAATTTAGCTATAAGTAGTTGGGGTAAAGGTAGATATGATTTTGATAAATCTCTACAGCCACATGAAGCTAATTTACTTAAGCTTGATATAAGTAAAGCAATGGCAGAACTAAAGTGGCAACCAGTTTACAATGTAGAAGCAGCAGTGAAAAATACAATAGATTGGTATAAAAAATATTATGATAACAAATTTGCGGATATGAAACAATTTACTATAAATCAAATAAGAGAATACGTTCAAGAAGCTAATAAGAAGAAAATATTATGGAGCGTGGAATAGTGGATAACAAAAGAAATCAAATACTAGAATTATCTAAAGTATACTTTAATGAAATAAATAATAAAAAAGTTCTTGTTCCTGGGGTTAATTATATACCGCCCTCAGGTAAAATAGTAGATGCAGATGATCTATCTAACATTATTGATGCATCATTAGATATGTGGCTTACATCAGGTAGATATGGGGAAGAATTTGAAAAAGAATTTCCTAAGTTTTTAGGTTCAAAATATTGTGCACTAGTTAATTCTGGTTCATCAGCAAATTTAGTTGCTATGACAGCATTAACTTCGCATAAATTAGGAGATAAGAGATTAAGACCAGGAGATGAAGTGATAACAGTTGCAGCAGGTTTCCCAACAACCATATCACCAATAATTCAAAATGGCTTAGTACCAGTATTTATTGATATAGATTTAGCAACATACGATTTTGATGAAGATATGATTGAAAAAGCTATATCTGATAAGACAAAAGCAATATTTATGGCTCATACATTGGGAAATCCTTTTAATTTGGATGTTATTATGAAGATAGCAAAGAAATATGATTTATGGGTAATAGAAGATAACTGTGATGCTTTAGGTGCTAGATATAATGGAGAGTATACTGGAAATTTTGGACATATTTCAACATATAGCTTCTATCCAGCTCATCATATAACTATGGGTGAGGGGGGAGCTGTAGTAACGAATGATGCTAGATTATTTAAGATAATAAAATCAATAAGAGATTGGGGAAGAGATTGTGTATGTCCTCCCGGGAAGGATAACTTATGTAATAATAGATTCACTCAAAAACATGGAGATTTACCAATAGGTTATGATCATAAATATGTATATTCACATTTAGGATATAATCTTAAAGTTTCAGATATGCAAGCTGCAATTGGGGTATCTCAATTAAAGAAATTACCCATGTTTATAGAAAAAAGACAAGAAAATTTCAAAAAGTTATATAATGGATTAAAGCTATTAGAAGAGTATATAATTTTACCTAAAGCCACAAAAAATAGCCAACCAAGTTGGTTTGGATTTACAATTACAGTAAAAGAAAGTGAGAAATTTAATAGAAGCGATTTAGTTAAATTTTTGGAAAGTAATAAAATTGGGACAAGGTTACTATTTGCAGGAAACATAATAAAACAACCTGTATTTACTGAGAATAATTATAGATATAGGGTTGTGGGAGACCTAGTGAACACAGATATTGTTATGAACAATACTTTTTGGATTGGAGTATGGCCTGGTATAACAGATGAATGTATAGAATATATAGTTGAGAAGTTTAAAGAATATTTCACAATTTAATAGATGCTCTACATTAGTGAATTTGAATGTGCGTAGGAGGTATGTGTGACTATTTTATCAGGAAATTTTAAAATGTATTAATAGTAGTAAGTGTTAAAAGATAAATATAACAAATATAAGTTTATTATAATTGAAATACAAGTAAATTATATTACTAGAAAGATTAAGGGGGATTAGTATATGAATATAGGTGAATTATCAATTAATATGAATCAACAAGTACTTAAACAAGCAGTAAGTCTTTCGGTAATGAAGATTGGAATGAATTCAAATCAAGATATGATGAATCAAATGACAAAGATGATTGGAGAGGTGGCCATTGATCCTAATTTGGGGAGAACTATTGATTTAAGAGTATAAGGGGGTGAGTATTCACTCCTTTCTTGTTTTACATGATAAAGGTAATTTAGATATAGCTGCTTAAAGCTTGTATCATTTAGCATATTTTTTATAAGAATATTTATAAAGTAGTGGGTAAAGATTATAAAAAATAATTCGATAATTAAGTAAATAACATATTCTGGAGTGATAAAAAATGAGACTAAACCACAATATGAATTCTTTAGGGATATATAACACATATAAAAAGAATCTAATACAAAATAGTACATCTATAGATAGAATAAGCTCAGGAACAAAAATTAACTCAGCGAAAGATAATCCAAGTAAAATTGGTCAAAGTGAAAATATGAGGATTCAACTTAAGAGTTTACAGGCAGCTCAAAGAAACCTTCAAGATGGAGCATCAATGGTACAAGCAACTGATAGTGCTTTACAAGAAGCTAATAATATTCTAGCTAGAATGAAAGAACTTGCTGTAAGCGCGGCAGATGGAACAAAATCTGATGCTGATAAACTTACAATTCAAAATGAGATAGATCAAATGAAAAGAGGCATAGATGATTTAGCGAATAATACTGAGTTTAATGGAGTAAAACTTATTGGTGATGAAAAGGTATTTAACAATGACTATCCATCATATAAAGAGACTGTTATAGGTGCAATGGTTGGAGAGCAAATGAGAATCCCAACTTATAATATTTCATCTCAGGTATTAAAGGATGACAAAGGAAATAGATTAACTGATGTAGATGTTGTGAATAAAGCTGCCGATGCTATCTATACTATAGATAAATCAATAACAGAAGTATCAAACATAAGAGGTAGGTATGGTGCTATACAAAGCAGGTTTGAAACGTCCTCTAATAATTTGGAGCAAAACACTATGGTGGTAGAAAAAGCTGAGAGTAGTTTAAGAGATACAGATATAGCTATTGAAATGGCAGAGCTTGCAAGAACTCAAATACTTAATGACACTTCTTTAGCTTTAATTGCACAAAGTAATCAAATTCCACAAGAGGCATTGAGAGTATTAGAGAGAGTTAAATAATTAGAACTTTTAAAGCTTAAAAATAAAAATAGTACATATATAGTTTGTATGAAAAATCAACTATATATGTACTATTTTTTTACAATAGAAGAAATAAATACAGGACCTTTGGCCCTACTTTAATGAGAAGTGTAAAAAAACTAAAAATAACCTAGAAAAATAGGGAATCATAAACTATAATATAATTAAATAGATGTATAAATTAATAGAACACTGGGGTTTTGAAGTAAAAATAATACAAAAATGTCAAATATTTAGGTTTTGTGGTTTTTTACGGAAGAAGAAAATAGTTTTGGAGGTGCGATATGACTATAGGAGCAATAGGTCAAGAATCGGGTGCATACAATTTAATTAAAGAAGGTATTAAAGCATCTACAATTAGAGGGAAGGCTATATCAAATAACATAGCAAACATAAATACAAAGGGATATAAGAGATTTAATGTTGTTTTTGAAGAAAACCTAAATGGTACTAATGGATCAGGTTTATCTATGAAGAAAACAAATAATAATCATCTTATCAATAATGAAAAAAATGGAAATATTAGTGTGGAAAGAGATGAAAGTACTAGTATGAGAGCAGACGGGAATAATGTCGATTTAGATGTGGAAAAGGTTAATCAAGCAGCCAATACATTAAAATACAATGCTCTAATACAACAAGCTAATGGAAAGCTTAGCAACATAAAATATGTCATAAGTGGTGGGAGGTAGAAACTAAATGAATACTTTTTCTTCAATGAGAATAAGTGCAAGTGGTTTAGCAGCAGAAAGATTAAGAATGGATACAATAACATCCAATATGGTAAATTCTACGACTACAAGAGGGGAAGATGGAAAGCCTTATGTAAGAAAAGTTGCAGTATTTAAAGAAGCACTAGATGCAAAGATGAATCCAAATGGAGTAAAAGCAGTAGCTTTAGAAGATGATAAATCTCCATTAAGGAAAGCATATGAGCCTTCACATCCAGATGCAGATGAAGAAGGTTATGTAACTTATCCTAATGTTAATGTACTAAATGAAATGGCAGATATGATTGCTTCCACAAGAGCTTATGAAGCAAATGTAGATACATTAAATGCAAATAAAAGTATGTTTATGAAAGCATTAGAAATTGGTAGATAGGAGTTGAGATTATGAGAGTAACAAGTTTTGTTCCAAATGAAGAGATATTTAAAATAGGGTTAAACACAGAAAAGGTAGAGAGTTCATCGGAAAGTAAAGGGCTTTTTGCTGAAACTCTTAAAAACTCTTTAGATAAGATAAATGAGCAACAATTAGTGGCAGAAGAAAAAGGACAAGCGTTTGTAAGAGGCGAGGATGTTGATATAAGTGAAGTAATGCTTGCAGGAGAAGAGGCAAAGATATCATTACAATATGCGGTGCAAGTTAGAAATAAGTTAGTTGAAGCATATCAAGAAATAAGCAGAATGCAGTTATAATAGTAAGGAGTGCTATAGATGAAGAAGCTTTCAGAGATGTTTAAGAAGCTTTGGGCAAAATTTAAATCTTTTGGTAAAGGTATACGGATAGCAATAATAGTAGCATTAGTTACTATTTTGGTTGCAATTATAAGTTTGATATTTTATTCATCATCAAGTAAATATGAAATACTATTTTCAAACCTAGATCCAAGTGATGCTCAAATAGTTACTAGCAAATTAGAAGAAAGTAAAGTTGATATGAAAATTAGTGGTGATTCTATTTTAGTAAATAAAAATGAGGTAGATAAGCTTAGAATGGAATTGGCACCTGAACTTTCTAACGGTAGTAAAGGTTATGAATTAATGGATAATGGAAGCTCATTTGGTATGACAGATGAGGAATTTAAGATAAAAAAACTTAGGATGCTTCAAGGTGAACTTGAAAAATCTATAAAAAGTCTTGGGCCAGTTGAGAGTGCAAGAGTACATATAACACCAGCAAAGGATTCAGTATTCGTTAAAGATAAAGAACCGGGAAAGGCAGCTGTAATTCTTAAAATTAAAGCTGGTAGTAAAGTTGAAGAGAAACAAGTTGAGTCAATTGTCGCATTAATTGCAGGTAGTACAGAGAACTTACCTAAAGAGAATATAGAAGTAATTGATGACAAAATGAACTTATTAACTAAAAACTTAAATAATAAAGATGATGAGACGGGGGTAAGCTCAGAATCAATACAGAACCATCACGATATGGAAACAAGCTATGAATCTAAGTTGCAAAAACAAATAGTAGACCTATTAGAGCCAGTTATAGGTAAGAATAAGGTTAATGCAACTGTTAATGTTGATTTAGATTTTGATTCTAAAAAGCAGACTCAAACAGTTATAGATCCTAATAAGGTTATAGTGAGTCAAGAGACAATTAAAGAGTATAACAATAGTAATGGGGGCACCACAAGTCAAAGCCCAATTGATAATAATATGAGTAACACCATTGAAGAAAATACAGAAGGTGTTAACTCAGGTAAGGATCAGCAGACTACAAACTATGAAAGTGGTAAGACTGAGACTATTACAATAAGTGCTCCAGGGGAAGTTAAAAGAATGACTGCTTCAGTCTTTATAGATGGAAGGTTAGATGGAGCAACTCAAGCGGAGTTTGAAAAGGCAATAGGAGCAGCGATAGGTCTTAATAGTGAAAGAGGAGATGAAGTTTCACTAGTAGGTATGGACTTTGATCCTGCTGTTAAAGAAGAGACACAAGCACAAATTGATGAGTTTAATAAGCAATTAGCAGCTGAAAAAAGAAATAAACTTATAATTTGGGGAGCATTAGCATTGGGAGTATTAGCAGGAATAATAGTTCTAATTGTGTTTATCAGAAGGAAAAAAGCTGATAAAGAGGAAAGATTATTAGATGTTGTGATAGATGACCCAATAGTTAATAAAGAACCTATAAACTTTAATCCAATAGATTTCGAAGTTAAGAATGAAAAGGCTCATATGGAAAATGAGATTAAGAAGTATGCTAAAGAAAAACCAGACCAGGTAGTGGATATTATAAAATCATGGCTAAGTGAAAATGAGAGGTGATAATTTTGGCGAGAGATAATAGCAAATTAACTGGAGTACAAAAAGCAGCAATACTATTCATAACTCTTGGACCAGAAGCTTCATCAGGAATATTAAAGAAATTACCGGAAGCTGAAATACAAAAGATAACTTATGAAATAGCAAATATTACATCAGTTAACTCAGAACAAAGAGAGAGCATATTAGAGGAATTTTTAACAATAAATCAGGCAAGAGATTATATTATTGAAGGTGGAATGGACTACGCTAGACAACTTTTAGCTAAAGCGCTAGGTAATCAAAGGGCATCTGAAATATTAGAAAAGGTTTCTGAAGCAACTCAACAATATAGGCCGTTTTCTATTGCTAGAAAAGCTGATGCACATCAATTACTAAATGTAATTACTTATGAGCATCCGCAAACAATAGCATTAATACTTTGCTACTTGCAGCCAGATAAAGCTGCTCAAGTAATGGCAGAATTGCCAGAAGAGACTCAAAGTGAAGTTGCATTTAGAATAGCAACAATGAATAATACATCTCCTATGGTTATAAAAGAGATAGAAAAGGTACTTGAAAGTAAATTATCTTCAGTAGTAAGAACAGAAATGACTACATTAGGTGGCGTAGAAACATTAGTTGATATTCTGAATCAGGTTGATAGAACAACTGAAAAGAATATTACTGAAAGCTTGGAAAGAGAAGATGCTGAGCTTGCTGATAAAGTTAAGAGTTCTATGTTTGTATTTGAGGATATTCTTACTCTTGATGATGTATCTATACAAAGAATTCTTAGAGAAGTTGAAGTTAAAGAACTTGCTCTTGCTCTTAAGGGATGTTCCGAAGAAGTTGCAGAGGCAATTTATAGAAATCAATCAAAGAGAGCTGCTGCTTCATTAAAGGAAGATATGGAATTCTTAGGACCAGTAAGATTAATGGATGTAGAAAAGGCACAACAAAAAATTGTTTCTATAATTAGAAGATTAGATGATGCTGGAGAAATAATCATTTCAAGAGGTGGAGAAGATGCAATCATCATATAACCTTATAAAGAAGGATAGAGCACTTAGTGGAGATTTGAAAAAAATCTCTACTGAGTATAACAAAGTGGAAAGCTATGAAAGTATTGATGAAGTTGTTGAGGAGTCTGGAATAACTCTTGAAGAAGCTCAAAATTATATAAAAAACTATGAGAATATAGGTAGAAATATATTAGCAGAAGCCCAGGCTAAAAGAGATAGCTTCATGGTTGAGGCTATTACAAAAGCTGAAGCAATGGAGAAGGAAGCTTATGAAAAAGGTTATGAGCAAGGTGTAGAGAATGGATATTCTGATGGTAAGAAGGAAGCTCTAGATAAATATATTCCTCAAGCAGAAAATCAGTATAATAATATTCTGATGAAGGCAGAAAAAATACTAAAAGGTGCAGAGAAGAATTATGAAGAGTACCTAGAGAGTAAGAAGCAAGAGATTATAAAGCTATCAATATCAATTGCAGAAAAAATATTGGCTAGGGAAATAAATAAAGAATCAGGGATAAATGAATTAGTAGATGAGGCATTAAAATTATCTAAAGGTGAAGAAAATGTAATTATAAAATGCAATCCTATCCATGAGAATGAACTAAAGAAACAAATTAATATGTGGAAAACTAGTTACAACATAAGTGGAGAAATTTTCATACTATCAAGTGAAAATATAGCTGCTGGAAATGCAATTATTGAAAAAAGTAGTGGAATGATCAAAGTTGGAATAGATGTAGGTCTTGAAAAAGTAAAAGAAGCAATCTTAGGATAAGAATGTGAGTGATAATCTTGAATATAGATTTTGATAAATTAATTGATAAGGTAAGAGAAACACAAACAATCTACTCAGAAGGAGTAGTAAAAAAGGTTATAGGATTAACTATAGAGGTAGAGGGGATAACAGCTTTTGTTGGAGAACTTTGTATCATATATAATCAACAAGGAAAAGCAGTAAAATGCGAAGTGGTTGGTTTTAAAGATAAAGTAGTAATCCTTATGCCACTAGGTGAATTGTCTGGTATAGCATCAGGTTGTAGGGTTGTCCCACAGAATATTCCATTAGGAGTTAAGTGCTCTGATGAGTTATTAGGAAAAATTTTAGATGGTTTAGGAAATCCATTTAATGATAAGGAATTACTAAATGGTGAAAATTATCCCTTAGAAAATCAACCACCTGATCCATTATCTCGTAAGAGGATTAAAGATGTAATGCCAACAGGAGTTAGGGCTATCGATGGTTTTATAACAGTTGGAGAAGGGCAAAGAATTGGTATATTTGCAGGAAGTGGTGTTGGTAAAAGTACTACTTTGGGTATGATTGCAAGAGAGGCAGAGGCTGATGTTAATGTTATTGCACTTATAGGGGAAAGAGGAAGAGAGGTTCTTGAATTTATAGAGAAGGATTTGGGACCAGAAGGAATGAAGAAGTCTGTAGTAGTATGTGCTACCTCAGATCAACCAGCTCTTATAAGGCTTAAAGGAGCATTAACTGGAACTGCAATTGCTGAATATTTTAGAGATAAAGGTAAAAAGGTAATATTAATGATGGACTCTGTAACTAGATTTGCAATGGCTCAAAGAGAAATTGGACTAGCAATAGGAGAGCCACCAGCAACTAAAGGCTATACCCCTTCAGTTTATGCTAAATTACCTCAACTTATGGAAAGATCAGGTACATCAGATAAAGGATCAATTACTGCATTTTATACAGTACTTGTTGATGGAGATGATTTTAATGAACCCATAGCAGATGCAGTAAGAGGTATACTAGATGGACATATAGTTTTATCGAGACATTTAGCACATAAGAATCATTATCCAGCAATTGATGTTTTAAATAGTGTAAGTAGACTTATGTCTTCTATTGCTGGGACAGAACATAAGAGCGCTGCTTCTAATGCAAGAGACTTATTAGCAACATATAAGGATTCGGAAGATTTAATAAATATAGGGGCTTATGTTAGAGGAAGTAATAAGAAGATAGATTTAGCCATAGATTATCATGAACCTATTGATAGATTCTTAAAGCAGGGAATATCAGAGAAAGCTAGCTTTAATGATAGTATTAATACTCTAACCTCCATGTTTTAATTATTAGTGAGGTGACATAAATGCCGAAGGGATATAAGTTTGGGTTACAAAAGCTCTTAGAGATAAGAGAGGATAAGGAAGAAGAAAGTAAGAGAAATTTTACGGAAAGCCAAAGACAGAAGCAAAGAACGGAAAATGAACTTAATAACCTTAAGGATAATTACAATAAGTATAAAGGTATTAAGCCTGGTGAAGATATTATATATCAAAAGGTTAAGAGAAACTATTTATTTGCATTAGAAAATGGGATTAGTACTAAGGAAAAAGAATTAGTACTTAGAGAACGAGATTTGGAATTTAAGAGAAGAGACTTAAAGCAAAAGCAGATAGATAGGAAAACAGTAGCAAAATTAAAAGAAAATCAATATAACAGTTACATAAAAGAGCAGGATAGAATAGAACAAATAAATAATGATGAGTTTGCCCTATATGGATACATAAGGGGAGTGAAAGGGGGTGAGTAAATGAATATGAATATGAATACAGATTTTAATACAAATAACTTATTAGTAAATCAAACAGTAGCTTTAACACCTGACACTTCTAACAAGATTAAAAAGGAAAGTAAAAACTTTGAAGAAATTTTAAAGTCAGAAAAAAGTAATGTCTCAAAATTAGAGGAAAACAGTCCTTCATCTTGTAATGATAATAAAATTACAGCTAAGGATGAGAAGAATAGTGGTGCCATAAAGGATAACTCTTCAAATGAATTAGAGGTAAAGGATTTAAATGTAGAACTAGAAAAAATAATTGAAAATATGTCAACAGATGATATATTAAGTTATCTATCTACAATAGCAAATTTATTAAATAATCCTGGTGATAAAAATGATTTGGTGGTAAGTATTGACTTGAAGAATAGTATAGCAAATGCATTAATGTCAGCTAGTAAAGAAGAAATAGGTATTGGAAACTTAAATAGTGAAAATAGTATTTCTAATTTAGTTAATGCTTCCGGTGATGATATTAGTAGTATTTTAAACAATCTTCTAACTGCATTAAAAGATGAAAATACAATAGATGCACTTGATTCTGATAGCCTAAGCACAGTAAATAGTCTACTTAAAGAACTAGGAGTAAGAATAGAGGAAAATCCATCAATAGTCAAAAGTGGAGAAAGTGACTTTGTTCAACAATTAGTTAAGGACATTGAAGGAGAAGTAAAAACTTTAATTGGGCATAAATCTAAAGAAGGAAATCTAGATGATAACACTAAGAATGATGTCTTATTAAATGAGAGTGCAAAAGTTGATAAAAATGCAACTAAGGTTGAAAGTAATTCAAAGGGAAATACTTCAGAGAAAAATCAAGATCAAAGTAGCTATAAGCCTAATGAGGAATTAGATAAAACTGTTGCAAAGGAAGAGAAAGTCTTAAATTCTATATTAGGAGAGGAAAGCGATACTAAGGTTAGTAAGTTTTCACTATTTGCTGATAGAATGACTACATCAAGGGTTGATGCACCAGTTGAACCGCAAGTAGTAAATAAGGCAACTATGGTACAAGATGTTGTTAAAAGTGTTAAGTATATGGTTAACAATAGTGTTAAAGAATTAACTGTAAGGATGAATCCTAAAGACTTAGGAGAAATAGCAATTAAGATTGTTCAAGAAGATGGTATTATGAAAGCAAGTATTAAGGCTTCTTCAAAGGATACATATAGTATTTTGTCTCAAAACCTAAATGATATTAAAAAATATCTAGGGGAACAAAATATAAAAATACAAGAAGTTAATATAGGTCTTTATAATGAAGACACTACTTTCTTTAAGGACGAAGAATTTGCAAATAACTTCTTTAATGAAGGTAGGGATGATTCAAATAAAAATAATAACAACAACAACAACAGTAGAGTTGGAACTTCTGAGGAATTATCCGAAGATGCAGAAGTAGAGGATTTAAGTAATATTAACATGTTAGCATAGGAGGTAAATTATGCCTAATGAATTAAATAATATTGGTTATTCAGGAGTTACTAAAACTGATAGAGGAACCAAAATAGTTAAGGCAGGTAGTGAATTAGATAAAAATGCATTTCTTACAATACTTGCTGCAGAATTAGCTAACCAAGATCCATCTGGGGATGTAGATTCTACTCAATATGTATCACAAATGGCACAATTTGCGTCAATGGAGCAAATGACAAATTTAAATGATACTATGACTAAGTATACGAATCAAAATCTTATTGGTAAGGGTGTAACAGTGAAGGTTACTGATGAACAAGGAAAGCCATACACAGGAGTTGTACAAGGTGTAACAACAACAAGTAATGGAGGTACTATATCAGTTGAAGTAAATAAAGATGGTAAGAATGTGTATATGGATTTTGATATAAGTGACATATTAACAGTAATTCAAGTACCAGATTATTCAATACCACCTTTAAATAATATGAATGGTAATATGTCATTCTTAGTAGCATCTTCATTTATAAATAAAAACGTTGAGTTAAGTGAAAAAGATGAAGAAGGTAATGCACTTAAGGGGATTGTAAAAGGTGTTTATAAAGATAAGGGTGATATTAAAGTTAGAGTTGAATTAGAATCAGGAGAAATAAAAGAATATACTTACGACAAAATCGTAAAAGTTGGAGACTTCGCAGGTGAATTAACACCAGATAAGCCTGAAGATAAACCAGAGGATGAGGATTCAACAGAAGGGAAATAATGCTAGAAATAAGGTGATATAAATGGGCTATAGAATAGTCAATGGAAGAGCTTTTCCTGTAGGGGACATAGGAGCCTTTCAAAATGTAAATACACCTAAAGATAAAGCCAGTAAGGAAAGTAACTTTAAAGATATCCTGAATAAAACTATTGAAGAAAAGAAAGGTTTTACTCTATCGAAACATGCTGCTGAAAGATTAAAAGAAGTAAATTTTTCTGAAAGTGATATGAAAAATATAGAGAAGGGATTTAAGCTGGCTGAAGATAAGGGGTCAAAAAATTCAGTTATGCTATATAAAGATGTAGCAATAATTGCAAGTATTGAAAATAAAACAGTAATTACAGCTGTTGATAAAAATAGATCAACAGATAATGTATTTACTAACGTAGATAGCGTTGTACTTTTATAGGCTGGACCGATTTTAGGAAGCCTAAACTTACAGAATGACAGAAGTAAGTTAAATTTATTATGAGGTTGGAGGTCAAATTATATGTTAAGATCAATGTACTCCGGTATAAGCGGAATGAAAGTAAATCAAACAAAATTAGATGTTATAGGTAATAATATTTCAAATGTAGGAACAACAGGATTCAAATCGTCAAGAGCAAGATTTTCAGATATGTTAAGTCAAAATGTTTCAAGTGCTATGGCACCATCACAAAACCAAGGTGGTGTAAATGCTAGCCAAGTTGGACTAGGTGTTCAACTTGCAAGTATTGACTCAGTTATGACACAGGGGATGATGCAACCAACTGGAAGATCACTTGATGTGGCAATTGATGGTGAAGGATTCTTCATGGTAAGTAAAGGACCTGCTGTATATGGAGATGGACAACTAGAAGTTAATCATAGACCAGGTACTCATACCATTACAGATCAATCATTAGCAAATTCAGGATCAGAATTAATGTATTCAAGAGATGGATCATTTATTTTAGATAATGAAGGTAACTTACTAACTGGAGATGGTTATAGAGTAATGGGGTATTCATTAACTAATGATGATAGCTCAATGGGACCATCAGCTCAAAATCCATCAACTGTTACATCAGCAGGTTTTGATTTTAGATTTGGACCAGGGTCACAATTAAATGGATATAAGGTTGTTTTAGGGGCAATAGGACCTCAAACACCGACATCGGCTGATGTAGATAAGGCTTCAAAACTAATAATATTAAATGGTGATTTTTCGACACCAGGTGGATTAACTGCTTCTCAAGTTGAATCAGCAGTTAATAAGGGATTATCTGCAAATGGAATATCTCAATCTGTATTTGTATCAGGTAATCCAATAAATATAGCTAATCTTGGATCAGAAGGTATTAAGGGGGGATCTAGTGCTACAGCGCCAGGAGCAGTAACCTTTGCAGGATTTAATCTTAAGTTAAGCGAGGGTAGTGAATTAAATGGATATACTTTTGAAATAAGAAAGGTATCATCAGAAGTACTTGAAGCAACAGTTAATACAGATGCTAAGAAAATTATAATTGATGGAGACTTTATTACAAAAGGAGCAATTACAGGAGCAGGTTTAAAAGAGGCTATAAATGCAGCACTTGGAGATGCTAAAATAGAACAAACAGTAACAAACGTAACTGGGTCACCAATGAATTTATCTCAAATTTATGGTCAAACAGATCAAGGTGTCATAGCTACAGCACCAAAGATGTTTGATAAGGATAATAATGAAATAACTAATATGAATGGTGATTTTGGTGGATTTAATATAACTGTTGGTAATACTGCTGCACTTAATGGGTATAAGATTGAATTTGGTGATGATACTGGAGATTTAAAGGTAACTGTTGATAGTACAGATAAAAAGATAAAAATACACGGTGCAACAGCTAACTTAACTGAGACAGAAATAAATACTAAAATAAAAAATGCTTTAACTAATGCTGGTATTAAGGATGCTAAACTTGAAGTAAGTGGTACTTATGATGATGCTAAAAGAACTAATGCTGTCCAATTTAAAGAAGGTAAGGATGCTAAGGCACCTAAAAATGTAGACTTAGGTGGATTTACAATATCATTCCCAGTTCCACAGGCTGATTCACCTTTTGATGATTATGAATTTGCAATTATTGATGTAACTGGAACGGATGGTTCAAAGGATTTAAAGGTTGAAGTTGATCCGACTAATCCAAAAAGAATTAACATATCAGGTGATTTTGTAACACCAGGTGGTGTTACAAAATCAGAGTTACAAGAAAAAATTAATGCTGCACTTAATTTAACTGGTGATAAACAGATAAAGGTTTCAGGGCAAAATAAAGTTTATACAGGTTTAACATCAAGCACAGTTGAGGGTGGAGATGATGATAAAGCACCAGAAGTAATAGGAGTAGGCGGAATGGTCTTTGAGCCTCTTTCAGGTGGAGCATTAAATGGATATAAAATTCAAATAGGTAAGGTAACAGCAGGTACGAGAACTGAAGCTACGGTTGATGAGAAGAATAAGGTAATTACAATTGATGGAGATTTCACAACACCAGGAGCAACAAGTTCAACTGCAATATCGAATGCTTTAAGTAAAGCACTAGATGCTAAAGGTATAAAACAAGGAATTAGGGTTAGTGGAAACTCAATGGTTTTAGACAACTTTGATTCAGATGAAATACTAGGTGGTACACCAGTTCAAAGTATTGACGGTGATGGTACTATAAACTTTGTTGATGGTACTAAGGATCTTAAATCATATGATGGAACACTTAAAACATTAAAAATTCCAGATAAGGTTAGAATACCAGGAACAGATACAGAACTAAGAGTTAAGACATATACAATCGATAGTACAGGTGTTATTAATGGAGTTCTAGAAGATGGAAGAGTTGCAGCATTAGGTCAAATTGCAATGGCAAGTTTTAAGAATCCAGAAGGATTAACTAAAATGGGTGGTAACTTATATAGTGGATCAGTTAACTCAGGGGATCCAATAATAAAGAGTGGTGTTGGAACACTAGGTGAAGATAATAGTAAGGGATACGGAGATAATCTTCAAGGGATGCTTGAAATGTCAAATGTTGACCTAGCTGAACAATTCACAGATATGATTGTATCAAGTAGAGCATTCCAAGCAAGTGGTAAGATGATTACAACTGGTGATGAAATATTACAAGATATAATTAATCTTAAGAGATAAAATTTAGTTTAGGTACGAAGGTGCTTAAGTAAGGTATTACAAGTAGTGCATAATACTTGTATAAACTTATCTAAGCACCGAGGTACCTTAATTAATAAGGAGGGTATTTATGATAGATGTTACAGGCATGAATAATAAAGAATTTATTTTGAATGCAGAGCACATAGAGAAGGTAGAGGAAGTACCTGAAACACTTATAACTCTAACTAATGGTAAAAAATATATAGTATTAGAGAGTATAGATGAGATAAAAGAGGCAGTTATAAGGTATAAAAATAGAATTTTTACTTATAAGTTGTAGGAGGCAATAACATGAAAAAATCAGATGCTTTAACTGGGATAGGCTTAGTAGGAGGTATAGCCCTAATGTTTTGGGCTATGACAATGGGAAGTAGCATTATGCTATTCTGGGACTTTGCTTCAGTATTAATTACAATAGGCGGATCATTAGCAGCAGTTCTAATAACAGTTTCTGCTGATGAGATGAAAAAGATTGGAATAGTTTTCATACAAGCTTTTAAAGAGGAGAAGTCGTCAGGGAGAGAAGTTATATCACAATTTTCAGAACTTTCAAAGAAGGCTAGAAGAGAAGGATTACTATCATTAGAGGATGAGATATCACGACTTGAGGATGAATTCTTAAAAAAGGGATTACAAATGGTTGTAGATGGAATTGAGCCAGAAACAATTAAAGAGATACTTGAACTTGAAATAAGTGCTATGGAAGAAAGACATGCTTCAGGAGCAGGGATATTTAGAACATGGGGAGCATATGCACCAGGTTTTGGTATGCTTGGAACTCTTATTGGATTAATTCAGATGCTAGCTAATTTAACTGATGCAACTACAATAGCATCAGGTATGGGTAAGGCACTTATAACAACATTATACGGATCATTCTTAGCAAATATTTTCTGTAATCCAATTGCAGCAAACTTAAGTAAGAAGAGTGCAAAGGAAGTTGGAGTTAGAGAAATGATGTTAGAAGGAATATTAGCTATTCAATCAGGTGTTAATCCAAGAATTGTAGAAGAAAAACTTATTACATATTTAGATCCAAATGATAGATTAGATTATTTAAAGAATAATCAAGAGAATAGTGAAGGGGTTGCATAGCAATGGCTAGGAGAAAGAAAAAGGATAGTGATGAATTTACTACCAGTTGGTTAGATACCTATGCTGATACAATTACTTTGCTTATGACCTTCTTTGTTCTTTTATATTCATTGTCTAGTGTAGATGCTCAAAAGGTAAAGCAGGTATCTAATGCTTTTAATGAAATTATGTCTGGAAGTAGCGCTGACTCAATATTACAATATGACTTATATAATGGGAAGGTTCCATTAGTAGGTGGAGAGTCATCTTATGAGGACTTAATTGAAGCAACTGGTGGTCAGACTCAAACCTATGAAGAGGTAAAAGACTTTGTAAATAGAAATGATTTATCATCAACTGTATCTATTACGGAAGATGAAAGAGGAATAATACTACAATTAAGGGATAATATATTATTTGAAACTGGACAGGCTGATTTGAAAGCCGAATCTATGGCTATACTGGATAAGATTAACGTATTGATTTCAACATTACCAAACTCTATAATAATTGAGGGGCATACAGACAATGTTCCAATAAAAACAAGTAAATTTGATTCTAACTGGGAGTTATCAGCAACTAGAGCTACAAAGGTTCTGAGATACTTTACAGAAGGAAAAGGACAAAATGCTAATAGATTTAGTGCTACTGGATATGGAGAAACTAGGCCATTGGTCCATAATACATCAGCAGAGAACAGGGCGCAAAATAGAAGAGTTAACATATTAATTGTTGCAAATAATAAGGAGTGATCATAATGGCTAAGAAAGATAAGAAAGAAAATAAAGATGTTGAAAAATCTTCAGGGAAATTTAAAACCATATTTCTAATTTTAATTGCTTTTATAGTACTAGGAGCAGGAACCTTTGGTGGAGTATATTTCTTTATGCAAAGTCGAGATAACAGTCAAAAGGTTATTAGTGAAATTAAGGTTCCAGTAGGGGAAGAAATAATGATTAACTTAAGTGACAGTGATGCAAAGAGATATCTAAAAGCAAAAGTAAATGTTTCTTATGATAAAAAAGATAAAAAGGCTGCTAAAGAAATAGAAGAAAAAGCCGTTGAAATAAAGGATAAAACTATATTTTACTTAAAGTCAAAAGTAGCAAAAGATTTTGAAGCAGGAAATGAAGAGAAGCTAAAGAAAGAATTAGTATTAGAGATAAATAAGATCTTAGATCAAGGAAAAATAGTAGATGTTTATTTTGATGAATTATTAACTCAATAAGGAAGATGAATATGGAATTTACATTTATGTTTCTAAAATTAATTGCAGCATTAGCTATAGTACTAGGAGCTATGATAATTACATTAAAATACACAAATAAAGGTATTAACAATAATATTGATAAAAAGTATATTAGGGTAATAGATAGGGTTCAGATAGCTAAGGATAATTATATTGTTGTTGTTAGAGTTGGAAAGAAGGGCATGGTCTTATCAACTGCAGCTGGGCATACAGAAAAACTGGAGGAACTATCTGAAGAAGAAGTTGAAAAGATAGAAAAAGATAAGAGAGAGTCAGTAGAAAATATGACTCGAATATTTGATAAGTTTATAGAAAAAATAAAGTTAAAGGAAGAGAAGCATGAATAAAAAGAAGAAGATGTTATTTATAATTTTATTTGCCATAGCTTTTGTAGGCTTATCAGGTATAGTTGCAAATGCAGCACCAAATAATGTTGATTTACCTAATGTTAATATATCAATAGGCGGTGAAGGGGAAGGAACACCACAGGATTATGTATCGAATATAAAGCTGATGTTGTTCTTTACTGTATTAACATTATTACCATCTATAATGATAATGGTAACATCATTTACTAGGATTATAATAGTATTCTCATTTTTAAAAAGTGCTATGGGAGTACAGCAGTCTATTCCAAATCAAATTTTAGTTGGACTAGCTATATTCTTAACATTCTTCATTATGACCCCAGTTTATAATGAAATGAATGAGAATGGAATTAAACCATATTTAGAAAATCAAATAACTCAAGAACAAGCTATTCAAGAGGGTGGGAAACCACTTAAACAGTTTATGCTAAAGCAAACAAGACAAAAGGATTTAGAACTTTTTGTTGAAGCTTCAGATTTACAAGATGAGGAATTATCAGAAGAAAATATTCCTTTCTCAGTTGTTGTACCAGCTTTTGCTATTAGTGAACTTAAAACAGCTTTTCAAATAGGATTCTTATTATACTTACCATTCTTGTTAATAGATATGGTAGTAGGTAGTGTACTTATGTCCATGGGGATGTTTATGTTGCCACCGGTAATGGTATCACTACCATTTAAGTTACTACTATTTGTAATGGTTGATGGTTGGTACTTGTTAGTTCAGTCATTAATTATGAGTTTCTCGTGAGGTGAGATGGTATGAGTGAAAGTTTAGTAGTTGGAGTAGTAAAGGATGGAATAGTAACAGCATTAAAAGTGGCAGCACCTATATTAGCAGCCGCAATAATAATTGGGCTTATTATAAGTATTTTGCAAGCAACAACACAAATCCAAGAGCAAACCTTAACCTTTGTACCGAAGCTTATAGGGGTTGCATTAATAGGAATATTGCTTGGAAGTTGGATGCTTCATACTATAATGGGTTTTACAAGTAGAATATTTGAATTAATTATTAAAGTTTCGACTTAGGAGGTAGAGTAGTGATTGATACAGCCTACTTCCTAGCCTTAACATTTATATTTATAAGATTAACAGCATTCTTTTTAGTGGCAAAGGTCTTTTTTCCATCAGGAACCCCACCAATATTAAAGGGAGTTCTAGGATTAATATTATCCTTTGCTATAATATCAGGAATTGATTATAACTCCATTTTAGATATATCTAACAATTATATGTTAGCAATTTATTTAGTTAATGAAGTATTAAGTGGATTAATACTTGGATACATAACAGACTTGGTTTTTGAAGTAGCTAAGATGGCTGGTGGTTTTATGGACATGCAAATAGGTCTTTCCATGATGAATATGATGGATCCTACAAGTAAAACCAATGTTACTATATTAGCGAATATAACATATTTTATTTCCATGGTAATATTTTTTGTTATCGATGGTCATCATGTGTTAATAAAATTATTGATTCAAAGTTTTAATATAGTTCCTTTAGGTCATACAGTAGTATTTGAACAAACCTTTCCAACTATATTAGATGCTTTTGTTACATATTTTATAATAGGTGTGAAAATTGCAATACCTTTGGTATTGATAATAATAATAACAGATTTATGTATGGGGCTTGTATCTAGAACAGTTCCAGCACTTAATGTAATGATTTTAGGTATGCCAGTAAAGATGATAGTAGGTCTAATGACTTTTGTAGCTTTACTACCTATATTAATAAAAACTATAGTTTATGGATTTGATTTAATACCGAATATTTTCCAGGAAATATTCAAATCTATGCCGGCAATGCCTCTGGTGTTGATTTTCGCAAAGGATGAAAAGACTGAGGAAGCAACACCGAAGAAAAAGAGTGAAGCAAAAAAGAAAGGGCAAGTTGCACGTAGTAAGGATGTTGGACTAGCAATTACAATGGTAGCTTGTACATTAGTTATTATGCTTCTTAGTACAATTGTAGTATCTACATTTAAAGATGTAATGATTTATTTTATGAATTCAGGAATACTACAAGAGGTTAATGAAATGAGTTTAAAGGGAATTACATTAATGGTAATGGGAAAAACTGCAATAGCTATATTACCAATAGTAATACCAATTATGATAGCTGGAATAATTGGTAGTATAATGCAAACCGGTTTTATGCTAACAGGAGAACCTTTAAAACCTTCATTTGGTAAGTTAAATCCTATATCAGGATTTAAAAATATGTTTTCTAAGAAAAGTTTAGTTGATCTGGTTAAGAATTTAATAGTTGTGTCTATTGTTGGCTTTATAGGATATCAATATGTATCTGATAATTATGATTTAATAATGCAAATGACAAATTCATACCTACCCTCATTAGGAGGCGATGTACAAGATTTGGTGGTTGGAATATTTACTCAGATATCTATAGTTCTTATTATACTTGCAGCAATAGATTATTTTATTCAATTTAGATTCCATCAAAAAGATCTTAGAATGACAAAGCAAGAAATAAAAGAAGAATATAAACAAATGGAAGGGGACCCTCAAATTAAGGGGAAAATAAAGCAAAGGCAAAGAGAAATGGCAACAAGGAGAATGATGCAGTCTGTGGCTGATGCAACAGTAGTTATTACGAACCCTACGCACTTATCAATAGCTATAAAATATGAAGATGGAAAGATGGATGCACCTAAAGTAGTGGCTAAAGGTGCAGATTTAGTAGCTCTTAAGATTAAAGAAATAGCAAAAGAAAATGAGGTTCCAATAATGGAAAATAAACCTTTAGCAAGGATGCTTTTTGAACAGGTAGAAATAGATCAAGAAGTGCCACAGGACATGTACCAGGCTGTGGCTGAAATTCTAGCCATGGTATATAAGCTTAAGAAGAAGCAATAATATGTAGTTGAAATAAAGGATGGGGTTAATTTGTCACCAATAAATAATAAAAAGCTGGATTTTAAAAATAATCTCGATGTTCTTGTAGCCTTTGGTGTAATTGGAATTGTATTAATGATTATAATTCCTTTACCTAAAGGTGTACTTGATGTTTTATTAGCATTAAATATAACATTATCTATAGTAATTATCATGATTACTATGTTTACTACAAATGTATTGCAATTATCAGTGTTTCCTACATTGCTACTTGTAACAACATTATTTAGGTTAGGTCTAAATATATCATCTACAAGACTTATACTTACGGAAGCTGATGCAGGTAAGATTATAGAAGCTTTTGGTGAGTTCGTTGTAAGAGGAAATTATGCAGTTGGTATTATTATATTCTTAATTATAGTTATAATACAATTTATGGTAATTACTGCGGGTGCTGGTAGAGTATCAGAAGTATCAGCAAGATTTACACTTGATGCTATGCCAGGTAAACAAATGAGTATTGATGCTGATTTAAATTCAGGATTAATAGATGAAGCAATAGCAAAGCAAAGAAGAATGGATCTTCAATCAGAGGCAGATTTCTACGGGGCAATGGATGGTGCATCTAAGTTCGTCAAGGGAGATGCTGTAGCTGGTATTATTATAACAATAATTAATATCGTTGGTGGTATTATAATTGGAGTTATGATGAAGGATATGACTGCTAGCGATGCCGCTGCAAAGTATACAATGCTAACTGTAGGAGATGGGCTTGTTGGACAAATTCCAGCGCTTCTAATTTCTACTGCATCAGGTATTCTTGTAACACGTTCAGGAAGTAGAGATAATTTTGGTAATACCTTTGCTAAGCAGTTAACTGCTTTCCCAGTGGCAGCAGCAATTGCAAGTGCAGTAATGTTATTCTTAGGATTGGTACCTAATATGCCTAAGTTTGCATTTTTATCAGCTTCAGCTGCTACAGGAGCACTGGCATATCTTTTATATAAAGAAGAAGATAAGAAGCAAGAGCTTGAAATGGCAATAGAAGATGATGAGATTATGGAGATGGAGAGAAAAGAGCCGGAAAATGTTATGAATCTTATTTCCGTTGAACCTATGGAAGTTGAAATAGGATATGGGTTAATACCATTGGCTGATGAAGCTACAGGAGGAGATTTACTTCAAAGAATAGCTTCTGTAAGGAGGCAATGTGCTATTGAAATGGGGATAGTAGTACAACCTATTAGGATAAGAGATAATCTGCAGTTAAAAACAAATGAGTATGTTATTAAAATAAGGGGTACAGTAATAGCATCTTCTGAATTAATGGCTAGCATGCTTTTATGTATGGATCCAACTGGAGAAAACTCTGAAATTCCAGGAATAAGGACTATAGAGCCAACATTTAACTTGCCAGCAGTATGGATTAATAAGGATCAGAGAGAAGAGGCAGAAATAAAAGGGCTAACAGTAGTTGACCCAACAACTGTTATGGTAACTCACTTAACAGAAACTATTAAAGCTCATTCTTATGAATTGTTAGGAAGACAAGAAGTTAAGTTAATAGTTGATAATGCAAGAGAAAAATATAGTGCAGTGGTAGAAGAACTAATACCTGACTTATTAACTATAGGAGAATTACAAAAGGTATTACAAAATCTTTTAAAGGAAAAGGTTCCTATAAAAGACATGGTAACTATTATGGAATCCTTAGCCGATAATTCAAGGAATACTAAAGATTTGGAAATATTAACAGAGTATGTAAGGTTTGCATTAGCTAGAACAATATGCAATCAAGTTGTTAATGAGGAGAGGGCAATATCTGTAGTTACTTTAAGTCCTCAACTAGAGGAAATTGTAGCTAATAATATTCAAAAATCAATGCAAGGTTCCTTCCCTGCAATTGACCCAGATACAACAACTAGGATATTTAATAATATAAGAGAAATTATTGAATCAGTTTACTTCTATAACAATCAGCCAATTATATTAGTTTCTCCAAATATAAGACCAGTATTTAGGAAGTTGGTAGAAATGGCATTCCCACATGTTATGATAATATCATTAAATGAGATACCTAATGATGTGGAAATTAGAACCGAAGGAGTTGTAACACTGTAAATGGTTATTAAGAAATACATAGTAAGTAACATGAACGAAGCTCTTACTAGAATAAGACATGAGCTTGGTAAGGATGCAGTAATTATTAGTCAAAGAAAAATAAGGAAACCTGGAATAAAAGGATTTTTTTCTGATAAGCAAATAGAAGTTACAGCAGCAGCAGAGAATTCTTCTAAAGAAGTTAACAATAAGAAAAGTGATGAAGACTTTAACGATTCCCTAAAGGACTTAAAGAGGATTATGGAAAATGAAATTAAATCAAAGCAAAAGGTAGAAGTATCAGAAGAGAAAGTACATATTGCGGCAGAAGTTAATCCTCTAGAAGAAGAAGTTAAAGAAATGAAAGAATTACTTAATAAGGTTATAAAGAATACTACTAAAGAAGAAGTAGATGAAGTAGATGAATTATTAGAAATGATTAAAGATATAGATATAGATATGGAATTCTATGAAGATCTTAAGGTGAAGGTTGGAGAAGAAAATATAGAGGAAAATCTTAAGAGAATTATAGGTGAAGAAATACAAATTTCTTTAGATGAGTTAAGTGGTAACGTAGTATTGGTAGGCCCAACAGGTGTAGGAAAGACAACAACTATAGCAAAGTTAGCAGGAAGACTTTCATTAATCGAAAAGAAGAAAGTTGGATTAATAACAGTAGATACATATAGAATAGGTGCAGTAGAACAGTTAAAAACCTATGCTGAAATTATGAATATACCATTTAAGGTTGTAATTACAATAAAGGAAATGGAAGAGGCAGTAAATGCCATGAAAGATTGTGATATTGTTCTTATTGATACTACAGGGAGAAGTAGTAAAAATACCATGCAAATATCTGAATTAAGAGCATTTGTTGAAAAAGCAAAGCCAGATTGTGTGAATGTAGTAATTAGTGCTACAACTAAAAATAAGGATATTAAGACTATTTTAGAGGGATATAAGGAACTAGATTATAATCAAGTAATTATTACAAAGCTTGATGAGACAACAACTTATGGAGCTTTATATAATATTCAAAGAAGAGCTGATAAACCTTTGAAGTATATAACAACAGGACAAAATGTTCCAGATGATATTAAAGTTCCAACAAAAGAAGAGGTTCTTAGATTCATATTCGGGGAGGAAACATTATGTTAGACCAAGCTGAAAGTTTACGAAGATTGGTTAATAATGAAGATAAGGTTGGAGAGGCTAGAAAAGCAAAAATAATTACAGTTACCTCAGGTAAGGGTGGTGTAGGTAAAAGTAATTTTGTTGTAAATGTAGGAATAGCACTCCAAAAGCAGGGGAAAAAGGTTCTAATATTTGATGCAGATATAGGAATGGGAAATGATGATGTACTTATGGGAGTATATCCAAGGTACAATATTTTTGATTTAATAAAAGGCAAAAATATCAATGAAATATTAGTAGAAGGACCATGTGGAATTAAGCTCTTGCCAGGTGGTTCAGGCTTAAATCAAGTAGAAGACTTACAAGATGAAGAAAGAAGAATATTTTTAGAAAAACTACAAAGTTTAGATGGGTTTGATTATATTTTAATGGATACTGGAGCAGGAATAAATAGAAGTGTTTTAGCTTTTATTTCTTGTTCAGAAGAGGTAATTGTGATTACAACTCCTGAGCCAACTTCATTAACAGATGCTTACAGTTTAATCAAAGCAGTAAATCATTTTAAAATAAAGGATAAAGCTAGGGTTGTTGTAAACAGGGCATTTACTAAAGATGAAGGGCAAGAAACTTTTAATAAGTTTAAAAGAGCTATAGATAGATTCCTTTCAGTGAAAGTAAGTTATCTAGGGTGTATATTAGATGATAGAAAATTAGTACAAGGGGTTAGGGAACAAGTACCATTTGTACTATCTTACCCACATTCAGACGCTGCAAAGTCAATACAAGATATAACAAAATTATTAATTGGAGAGCAATCTACAAATAATTTAGGTGCCCAAGGATTATTTAGAAAACTTTTCAGTTTATTTTCTTAGGGGGAACACAATAAATGTCAAAATTTAATTTGGTGATTAACGGTAATATTAGTGTTAATCAAGATAAAAAATCGTATAAAAGTATTATACAAGATCTGGGAGAAGATTATTTTTTAATGAGTATTCCTGTAATTAACGGAGTATATCTAACTTTAAACGAAGGTGAAGAATTAAGTATTGATTATTATGTTGAGGGTGGAAATTATTTTACCTTTAATTCAAAAGTGATTAAAAGGGTAGTAGATAATAAAATACCATTTTACAAATTATCTCTACCATATAACGTAAGTAAGGTGCAAAGAAGAGACTTTGTAAGAGTTAATCTGTTTGAATATGTCTTTTATAAAAAAGGTGAAGAAGATGGAGAAGGAACTTGGGAAAAGGGGATGCTACTAGATTTAAGTGGTGGTGGTCTTAGGATCAAAGTAAGAGATAAGGTACAGATGGGGGATAAGATAGTAGTTAATTTATTTATAAATGAAGAAAAAGTTCATGTAACAGGGAAGGTAGTAAGAGTTGAGATTAATACTGAAAGAGAAATTATTTGTGGATTAAGATTTATTGAGATGGACGAAAGAAAAAGAGATAAGATTATTGAAAAGGTATTTATTCAAATGAGAAAGCAAAGGGAACGTTTATAGAGGAGGAGAGTTGATGACCACCTTAGATGTTTTGGAAGGAAAGGAACAAATAGTAGAAAAATTTATACCACTTGTAAAGTATATTGCATCACGTGTAAGCTTAGGAAAAAATAAGTACATGGAATATGAAGATCTTGTAAGTTATGGAATGATCGGATTAATGGATGCTATTTCAAAGTATGATAGCAGTAAAGGAATGAAATTTTCTTCTTATGCATCTATAAGAATAAAAGGATCTATTATAGATGAAATCAGAAGATGTAGACCAATATCAAAAGGAGCTATGGATAAGTTAAATAGATATAATGAAGCTGTTGAATCACTACAGAAAGAACTACTAAGGGAACCAGAAAAGTTTGAAATAGCTAATTATATGAATATGTCAATTAATGAGGTTGGCGAAATAGAAAATTATATAAATTATATTTCCGTAGTTTCTTTGGAAGACATTATATTTTCAGATGATGAAGATATGACAGTTATGGGATTGATAGAAGACAAAAATAGTCCAAGCCCAGAGGAGAGCTATGAGGAAAAAGAACAAATTAACATATTAGGTCAAGCTATTGAATCTTTAAATGAAAAGGATAGAACTGTACTTAACTTATATTATTACGAAGGATTAACCCTTAAAGAAATAGGTGCTGTATTATCAGTATCAGAATCAAGGGTATGTCAATTACATAGTAGAGCTATAAGAAATTTAAGAGAAAAAATGAAACATATGAAATATTTATAGAAGAGGGATAATTATGCCGATATTATTAGTCATATTAGGAGTAATTTTGATATTTTTAAACATTAAAGCTATAAAAAAGGATGAAAGTTCCTTTGGTAATGTGTTAAAATATAAAGAAGAAGACATATCTGATGTCGAAATTCAAATTGGTCAGATTAGAAAAGATATTGCAGAGAGTTTAACTGAACTTCAGACTGAAATATTAGATATAAGAAATACCATGTCCCATTCTAAAGAAGAAAAATTAGTGGTTAATTCTTTAGAAGAAGATAAAGATGATGAAAGAGAATTTCTTTTAGGTTCTGAGGAAGGAATTATTGATAATATAAGTAAAAAGGGAAAGACTGAAAGAATTAGAGAGCTTTTAGAGCTTGGACTTAGTGAGGATGAGATTTGTGAAAAGTTATCCTTAGGTAAGGGGGAAGTACTATTAGTAAAAGGTTTGTTCAAATAATAAAAGATATAGTAGATTTTTTAAGCGATAAGAGAATACTTTTAGGAATAGGTATAGGTCTGATTTTAGGTGTTGTTTTTATGTTTGGTTATGAATATAGAGGAACTATGTCAGATGATAAAATTGAGGAAAAAGCAAGAGGCTTAGGAATGCATACTAAAGATGAGTGCAAAGTTTTTTTCGAAAGGGATGAGAAGTAATGATTAGAAGCTTATATACAGCAGTTTCTGGAATGATAACTTTAGAGAATAAGCAGAATACTATTACAAACAATATGTCTAATGCCAATACAACTGGGTATAAGTCAGAAAATTTATCTATAAGGAGCTTTAAAGAAGTTCTTATACAAAACAAAGATAGATTATCTGGTGGCCAAAGCATGAAGCAGGAATTAGGAAGTCTTAGTTTAGGAGCGGCAATAGATTCTGTAGATACTATGTTTACTCAAGGTGGGTTAAAAGAGACAGGTAAAATGGGTGACTTTGCTGTAAATGGAAGAGGATTCTTTGTGGTTCAAAGAGGAAATGAGAGATACTATACAAGAGATGGTAGCTTTAAGGTAAATAATGATGGAAATCTTATAAATACTTCAGGTGATTTAGTTTTAGGAGTTAATAATAGAACTGGAGCAATGGAGCCAATATTTGTTGGTGGAGAAGATTTTATTTTAGATGCTTCGAATAACCTTGTGGTAGGTGGAAATCCAACACATAAATTAGCACTAGCAGACTTTGAGGATTATTCAAGTCTAAAAAAGCTAGGTGATAATTATTATGCAGGAGAGAACCCAATATATAATGCAAGAGTTACTGTTAATCAAGGATTCTTAGAAAGCTCTAATGTAAATATAGTTAACTCAATGGTTGATATGTTATCAGTAATGAGAAGTTTTGAAACAAATCAAAAGTTTGTAAGTATGATAGATGAGAGTTTAAGTAAGGCTGCTAATGAAGTTGGAGCAGTTAAATAGTATTAGGAGGTATGCAGGATGTTAAGAACTTTATGGACAAGTAAGGCAGGAATGAATGCAAATCAAGAGAAATTAGATACAATAGGTAATAACATAGCAAATTCCAATACTATGGGATATAAGAAGGTAGAGGTAGGCTTTAAGGATTTATTAACAGAATCCCTTGATAGACAAGGTTATCCTGTTAATGATAGAAATGCAGTAATGGGAACTGGAGTTAAAACAAGTGCATGGTTTAGAGATAATACTCAAGGCTTTTTAACTGATACAGGTCTTCCAACTGATTTTTCTATAGATGGTAGTGGCTACTTTAGATTAACACAACCTGATGGATCTTATGTTTATACAAGAGATGGTGGCTTCCAAATAGATAGAATGGGAAGAATTGTTGATGGTAGAGGAAATAAATTAAGTTTAGAGTACGTTAATGGTAGATCAGAGGCAGATTGTCAATTTAGAAAGGATAATTTACTTGTTGATACTTCAGGTAGTGTATATTTAAAAGAAAATGGAACCTTCCTTAAGGTTGCAGAGATTCCTCTGTATAGCGCAATAGGAGATAATGCATTTATCTCAGCAGGAGATAATTTATTTCTGCCAACTGAAGGTGCCGATGTGATGAGAACTACAAACGCAGATATATATCAAGGCTTTTTAGAAGGCTCAAATGTGGATATAGCAACTGAGTTTACGGATATGATAGTAACTCAAAGAGCCTTTGAATTAAGCTCTAGAGGGGTAAAAACTGCAGATGAAATGTGGGGAATGATTAATAATATGAGAAGATAGAAACTTTAAGTTTCTATCTTCTTTTCGCTATATCTTTAAAGCATGTACTATAAACGATAGATGTAATGCAACTAAAAATATCTTGGAAGACTACCTATCGAAGTCTAGTAGACCTGAAAATAAATATGAGAGTCTTTGTTCTAGTTTACATAACATCTATAGTTAGTTTTTCCTTGGTATAAAGGGCAAAATAAAAGAGAGTGAAGGATCACTCTCTTAATATTTACATTGATGTAATTGTAGCTGTAAGTGGTGGGATAACTTGCTTCTTTCTTGATAATACTCCTGGTAAAAATGCAGTATCATTTTCAAGAGTAACTGAGAAAGTCTTTTCAACTATTTCAGAAGCTTTACCAGCAACTAAAATTTGAGAACCTTCATTTAGTATATCAGTAAGAAGAAGCATTACCATATTAAATCCGCCGTTATCTGCCTTGTTATTCATGTATGAAAGCATCTCTTCTTTTAATGGCATGAATCCTTCAATATCCATTGTATTAACTTGAGCAACACCTATTTTAGTGTCACCAATAGTAAATGGTTTGAAGTCTTGGTTGAATATTTGTTCAACAGTCTTACCTTGTAATGAAGTACCTGCTTTAAACATCTCCTTAGCAAAAGCCGCCATATCTTCAATTCCAGCTATTTTTGCTAGCTTTTTACCTATCATCTTATCTTGTTCTGTACAAGTTGGGCTTCTGAATAATAAAGTATCAGAAATTAAAGCACCCATTAGTAAACCAGCAGCCTTCTTAGATGGAGTAACATCATTTTCAAAGAAGCATTTTGCAACTATAGTAGAAGTACTTCCAAGAGGCTCATTTCTAAAGTATATAGGATTATTTGTTTGTATATCAGCCACTCTGTGGTGATCTATAATTTCTAATATTTCAGCTTCATCTAAGCCATCTACTGATTGACCTCTTTCATTATGGTCAACTTGAATTACTTTCTTTTTATGATTTGAAATTAAATGGTATCTAGAAATAGTTCCAACTACCTTTCCATCTGAATCAGTAACAGGATAGCTTCTAAATCTAGTTTGAACCATAATATCCTTAATATCTTCAACTAAATCATCTGTTGAAAATGACACAAGATTATCTTTAGCCATTACATAACCAACAGGGATACTTTGAAGTAATAGTCTTGAAGCTGTGAAAGAATCATGAGGGGTACTAATTACATTAACCCCAGCTTTCTTAGCTTTTTCTAAAAGTTCATCTGATAACTTATGTGAACCAGTTACTATGATTAATGAAACTTTAATATTAATTAACTCATCTTGAATTTCAGGTCTATCACCAACTATGGCAACATCACCCTCATTAATTAAGCCCTTCATACTCTCAGGTTGCATTGCTGAAACAGCAATCTTTCCAGGGAATCTTTGATTTTCCTTATTAATGTACAGTTCATCTGCAGATAGGGTATCTATAATATTATTAATAGTTGTATTACTCTTATCTAAAATTGCATTAGCATCAATATCCATATAAGATGAAGTTAAGTTTGCAATAGATAGTACTCCAATTAAATGTCCATTAGCATCAGCTACTGGAAGAGATTTTATGTTTTTATCTCTCATTACATTCCAAGCTCTCTTTAATGAAATCTCAGGTGTAACAGGTTTAATATCATCTATTTCTAAATCCTCAACCTTTAACTTTACAGTTTCTAGGAATTCAGGAGCTTCAGCACCAAAATAATCTAGGATGAATTGAGTTTCTCTACTCACATTACCAAGTCTTACTGGAATTGCTGGGATTTCTCCGATTTTATTCTTAAGTTCAGCATATGCATAAGCAGCACATATTGAATCAGAATCTGGGTTTTTATGTCCAGTTACGTATATTACGTTTCTCAAAACAGTTCCTCCTTTAAAATATATCTTTACACTTTACATTTTAAGACTAAAAGAGAAAAATGTAAAGAAAAGTAGGAAAATAAGAAAATATGAAGTGATATAAATAAATTTTTAGGTAAGTTTGAATATATTTGAATAAGGAGAATTTTTAATATTATGTATAAAAGAAATGAAGTCAAAGTTTTTATTATGTTCTAACTTTCGTATAGGAAAATATATATATTATAGAGTTCTGTATAAGGAGGAAAAAAGGTGATACAGGAAAAAACATTAATTCCAGGGTTAACAACTAGAGAAGCAGAAAAAAGAATGAACAACTTTGGATTGAATGAACTACAACATAAAAAGAAGGCTTCACCAATTATGATTTTTTTAGCACAATTTAATGATTTTATGGTTTGGGTTTTGATGGGTGCTACTGTAATTTCAGGAGTCATGGGAGATACTGCAGATGCAATAACTATTGTCATAATTGTTATAGTAAATGCTATTTTAGGATTCATACAAGAATTTAAAACAGAAAAATCTTTAGAAGCATTAAAGAACTTAGCAGCTCCAACTTGTAAGGTATTTAGAGATGGAAGTTTAAAGGTTATAAACTCTCTTTATTTAACTATAGGGGATGTTGTAGTTCTAGAAGCTGGGGATAGGATACCAGCAGATGGTTCATTTATCGAGGCATCAGGAATAATGATAGATGAATCATTACTTACTGGGGAATCAGTTGGTGTAAGCAAGGATGCAGATAAAGATAGGTCAAGTGGATTTATGGGAACTACAATGTTAAAGGGAAGAGGCCTATTCAAAATTTCTGGTATTGGAATGAATACAGAAATGGGTAAAATAGCTAATTTACTAGATAACATTAAAGAAGAAAAGTCTCCATTAAAAGAGAAGTTGGAGTCATTAGGTAAAATACTAGTTGTATTATGTTTGATAATATGTGCAGCTGTTACTGTACTTGGCATTATAAGGGGAAATGATATAACTGAAATGTTTTTACTTGGAGTAAGCCTTGCAGTTGCCGCAATACCAGAAGGGTTAGCAGCGATAGTAACTGTTTCATTAGCACTAGGTGTTTCTAGAATGCTTAAGAGAAATGCTTTAGTAAGGAAGTTACCAGCAGTTGAAACCTTAGGTTGTACTTCAGTAATTTGTTCAGATAAGACAGGAACATTAACGCAGAATAAGATGACTGTAAAGGAAGTATATCTAAATGGTAGAGTATATGAGTTAGATAAGGAAAAGTTAACTGACTATTCTATGTTAATGAAATCCCTTGTATATTGTAATGATTGTAATTATGATTTTAATGTTAAAGATATAGACAAAGCTCTCCATGGAGATCCCACAGAAACAGCACTTATAAAAATGTTTTTTAATGATATACCAGTACTAAAGGCTTTTGTAGAAAAAACAAATAGAGTATTTGATATTCCTTTTGATTCAACAAGAAAGATGATGTCTGTAATAGTTAGAGAGAATGGAAGGGAAAGCTGCTATGTTAAAGGAGCACCTGAAAGAGTTATAGAAAAATGTTCATATATATTAGAAAATAATAAAGTAAAACCTCTTACATTTCAAAAGAAAAAGCAAGTAGCAGCATTTATAGAAGCAATGTCATCAAGAGCATTGAGGTGTATTGCTGCGGCATATAAAGAAGAGGGATTAGTTAATAACGAAAAACTTGAGAATGGATTAATATTTATAGGGGTTGCAGGTAGTATAGATCCTCCAAGACTAGAAGCTAGAGATGCAGTGTTGAAATGTAAGCTTGCAGGGATAAGACCTGTAATGATAACTGGAGACCATAAAAATACAGCCCTTGCAATAGCAAAATCTTTAAACATATGTAATAGTGATGAGCAAGTGTTAACAGGTGAAGAGATTGAGAATATAAGTGATGATGAACTTAATAAAAAAGTTGAAAAGGTTAGAGTATTTGCAAGAGTATCACCTGACCATAAATTAAGAATTGTTAAGGCTTTTAAGAGAAGAGATAATATTGTTGCTATGACTGGAGATGGTGTAAATGATGCCCCAGCAATTAAAGAAGCAGATATTGGGATATCTATGGGGATATCAGGAACAGATGTAACTAAAGAGGCATCTTCCATGATATTGATGGATGATAACTTTGCAACTATTGTAGCAGCAGTAGAGGAAGGTAGAGTAATTTATGATAATATTAGAAAATTTATAAGGTATTTATTATCCTGCAATTTAGGAGAGGTTTTAACTATGTTTTTAGCATCTCTATTTACTTTACCAAATCCGTTAACACCTATACAAATATTATTTGTTAATTTAGCAACTGATGGGTTACCAGCAATTGCTTTAGGAGTAGATCCTGCAGACAGAGATATAATGAGACAACAGCCTAGGGAAAAGAAAGAAGGAATATTTGCTAGAGGATTAGTAGAAAAGATTGTAGTTCGTGGATGCTTAATAGGAGTATGCACCTTACTTTCCTTCATGGTAGGAAGATATTATGGTATGGATCTTACTGAATGCAGAACAATGTCTTTAGCAACATTAGTATTATCTCAATTATTTCATGTATTTGAGTGTAGATCAGAGAGGCATTCTATATTTGAAATAAAGTTATTTACAAATATCTATTTGGTTGGAGCGGTATCAGTTTCAATATTAATGCTTTTATCTATATTATATATACCATTCTTCCAAGGAGTATTCCATACGGTACCACTTATGTTGAATCAATGGTTTATAGTTTTATTCTTTTCAGGAATAATTGCATTGATTAATAGTATATACTTATTTATTAAGACTAAATAAAAGAAAAGCGAACCAAATGGTTCGCTTTTTTAGTATCTCATTCTTCCAACTTGTTGTCTAGATTTCTTAATTTGTGAATGATCTATAGGAACAAGATCTTTTTTAGTAGTTAAGTTAAGGATGTTTTGGATCGTAATAACATCAGAATCCTTCTTACCTTTAATACCCTTTAATCCCATGATCATAACTTTATGGCCCATACTTACTCCGATAAAATCAGGCTTTTTAAACCACTTTAACTTATTATATCTAGCTTTGATTATTGTTTTACCTACTTCAGGTTTAACAACAAGATCTACAACTAACTTATGGAATAAAATAAAATTCTTTTCTTGGAACTTTACTGAAACTACTGTACCTGATGCACTTGTTATTCTATCTCCATATTTTTGAAAATAAGAATCTCTAAAATATTGATCGAATTTATCTTTGAAACCCATAGTCATTCTCCTTTTTATGTAAAAAATATTATATAATTCCGAAAATAATGAAACCATTATCAGAATATATTATAACATACATTCATCTTTTGTAAAATACCATTTATATAGATTAGAAATAGCTTTAAGGAGGGTATTTCTAGTGAATTTTACTATCCTAGAAGTATATAACAATTATTTTAAACAGTGAATTAAGTAATAGATTAAAAAATTAATAAGCGCCTCTTAGATTTATGGTAATTGGATTTAAAAAAACTATGTCTTCGACTTGTATTCTCATTAAAGAGAGTATTAAAGAAGATATTGAGGATTTACATAGATTATCCGTACAAAAAAGTAGAGACTGTAATGAAAAAATTAATGGAGAGTTTTCATTTTCTTTATAGGCATAAGAGCTAAGAGTACAGGGGTTGAAGTAGTAACAAGAGATACAAAAGTTGTAGAAGCTGGTTATGAAGATGGAATATTTATTGACATATCAGGAATAGGTATAAGAGAGGATAATTTATCTTGAGTAAAAGAGCGTATTAGGAAAAGTAATATGGAGTAGAAATAAATAAAGAAGAGCTCCTAGATGTTGTAAAAATCATGATGGATGAAAAGATAAGGATTCTAATGATAAATGGGTATATAAATGAAGAGAAGAAAAATATAGTGGTATATATAAAAGCAGAATGTAAAGAATGCGAAGACAAAGGTAATGTATAAAGAGGACAATATAATTGTCCTAAATGTAATTCTTATAGGATAAGTGCTATCAATGGCAAGGATTTCTATATAGATAGTTTGGAGGTAGAGTAAAAATGGACATAAAAGTAGTAAAGCAAATAATGGAAGGGAATGAGAATTGTCATAGTGAGTTACAAGATTATTTAAATAATAAAAAGGTATTTATGATAAATATAATGGGATCCCCTGGAGCAGGAAAGACCACATTTATACTAAACCTTATAAATGAATTAAAGGAGAATGGCGTAAGGGTTGGAGTAATTGAGGGAGATATAGCAGGGAAAATAGATGCAGAAAAGATAGCTAAAAGAGGAGTACCAGTAGTCCAGTTGAATACAGATGGTGCATGTCATATAGAAGCTATGTCAATTAAAAAAATATTACCGAAGTTTAAATTAGAGGATTTAGATTTAATAATAATAGAAAATATAGGAAACCTTGTATGTCCAGCGGATTTTGATATTGGAGAAAATTTAAAAGTAGCATTATTAAGTATCCCAGAGGGGGATGATAAAGTGGAAAAGTATCCATTATTATTTACGAGAGCTGATGCATTGGTGCTAACAAAGTATGATTTAATTGATTACTTTGATTTTGATGATAGAAGGGTAGAGAATAATGCATTACTAAGAAATGATGAGCTTGAATTGTTTAAAGTTAATTCAAGAGTGAATGGAAGTTTAAAAGAGTTTAGGCAGTGGATTATCTCAAAAATTAATGATTAATGGAAGAATTTATATGAAAAACATTAAACCATAAAATGTAATTAATTTGCTTTAAATTCAATTAAATTACTTTAACTTCAAATTAATTCAATTAAATAACAGCTACCAGTAAAATGGAAGAAAACTTATGTAAAATGAGTAAAAAGAAAGTAAATCCTCGTAATAGATATTTACACAAATTACAACATTTTACTATTATCTTTTTTAATTGTAGAATCGATAAGGATACTTATGAATTAATTTGGAGGGATAGTAATGTTATATAATGATATAAATCTCGAACAAGAGGTTTATAGAGAAGATGTACTAGAAATGGCTAGATGGCTTAGTGACGAAGAGGTCTTAAAATATTTAAATGAGAAGGATTCTATAGCTAGTAGTTTAAGTTCACTAGCACAAACAACTAATGCACCAGTAATGACTCATTACTTTAATAGTAATGGTTATTTTTATATGATTGAACATAAGAAAAAATCAATTGGATATTTAAAAATTATTCCAAAAGGAAAAAATGCAGAGATGGTTATTGCAATTGGAGATAAAGAGAAATGGGGAAGAGGTATAGGTACTTTAGCAATTAAAAGAGGTCTTAATGAAGCTTTTTTAAATTACAGGGTAGAAGAAGTAATTGCAAAAATTAATAAAGAAAATCATAGATCAGAGAGGGTTTTCAAAAAAGCAGGATTTACTGAGGAGAAGGAACTGAAAAGAGAAACACAGTATTCTTTAACTTTTAATAATTATATGAATCAATACAGAGGCTAAATTACATAGAGAGAGCAGGTAAGAAAGTTCTTTCCTGCTCATAATTTTTTAGAAGCCTCTTTTTTTTGCTTCAATTCCACTTTCATTTAATGCTGGCTCTTGAATAGTTGTATTAAAGCTATTTTTAGCATATTGACCATGAGATTTATTTCCATTTCTTAAGTAATTTTCTTTTGAGTATTCTTTTCTATTTTTGCTATCCATAATAATCACTCCTATACTAAAGATTCAGTAATAGTATGTGACAAAGCTCAAAAATAATACACTTGTACTATAAATATAAATTAAAGCTAATGAGTCTTGACATATCAATGACATAATTGAGACATAGAATAATATTGTAAGAGGAAATTAATTTTTTTTCAGAATTTCTTAAGAGTTATATAGTATAATAAGAGTGGAAAAGAAAATCACTTATTTGAAAAGAGGAATTGAAATGGATAGTATAATTACAGATATGTGTGATTTAACAATTGATAATTATAGACAAGTAAAAGAAAATCTTAGATATGATGGGGAATATATTAATCATTTTTCATCACTTGTATATTCAAATATAGGTAAAGAAATACCAACTAAAAAAGTCAAAGAAATTAGAACACTAATAAAAGATAAGACTTCACGAATGTCATATTTTAGAGGAGACATACTATATATTTTATCTTTTTTATTAGGTAAAGAAAAAAATATAAATAGATTTATAGAAGAAATTATAGACACCTACGATCAGCTAATAGAGGCAGGCTTTAGGGAAAGTCAATATTTAGTTTTAAGCGCCTATTCCTTAGTTAAATATGGAGATGAAAAAAATAGGTTTTCTCATATATATAGGATGAAAGAAATCTATGATATTATGAAGGATAGATATGACAACGTTACCAATGATGAGGATTACCTTGAATGTACATTATTAGCACTAAATAATGTAGATGACTGTGATATTACTGATTGGATGGACGTGATCTTTGAGTCTGTTGCAGAGCTTGATATGTTTTCAAGGAATAGTGTACAGGGACTAACAATGGCATTGCTATTAAATAAAAATCCTTCAGCATTGTATACAATACATGAATTACTGATAGAATTTGAAGAAAGAGATATGAAAATAAGTCATCAATTTTTACCTTTATTAGGAGCTATAGCAGGATATGATACTCCAAGTAATTATGTTGATGAGGTTAAAGCTGTAATAGATTATCTTTGTGAAGAGGAAGCTTTATATGAATTCTATATGGATAAAAGCTTTAGAACATTTATTGCAATAGCTCTTGTTGAATTTTCAAAAAATATTAAAGAGGAAAGGTATCTTAATGAGCTGTTAGCTATAGGAGTATATTCATTTTTAGTTAGTAAAAATCAAGGAGTATTCTCAGAAATATTAGCTTAGATACTGAAGGTGTTATGGATAGAATTATATTACATGTAGATATGGATGCCTTTTTTGCATCAGTTGAGCAGAGAGATAATCCAACTCTTAAAGGAAAGCCGGTAATTGTAGGTGGAGTTGGTGAAAGAGGAGTAGTATCTACTTGCTCTTATGAAGCAAGAAAATATGGTGTTCATTCAGCGATGCCAGGATTTATAGCAAGAAATAAGTGTCCTATGGGGATTTTTATTCCAGGTAGGTACTGGAGATACAAAGAGGTATCTGATGAAATATTTGAAGTATTTAAGGAGGTAACTCCACTTATTGAACCACTTTCAATTGATGAGGCCTTTCTAGATTTATCAGAAAGTAAATTTGATGATGGATATAAAGCTGCTTTATACATTAAGGAAAGGGTAAAGAAGGAACTTGGACTTACCCTTTCTATTGGTATATCCTATAATAAATTTTTAGCAAAACTTGCATCGGAGTGGAATAAGCCAAATGGTATTATGGTAATTAATAAAGATATGGTTCCAGATATACTATTACCATTATCTATATCTAAAATTTTTGGATTAGGTAAGAAATCTGTTCAGAGACTTAATAATATGGGTATTTTTACAGTTGAAGATCTTTATCAGCTACCTAAGTCATTTTTCTTAGAGTATATGGGGAAACTGGGAATTGAAATATATGATAGAATTCGAGGTATAGATAATAGGGAAGTAAAGGTATTTAGAGAGCGTAAATCTGTAGGGAAAGAAACCACACTTAAGACTAATACTATGGATAAGGAAGAGTTACTTGAACATATAAGTGTTTTTTCAAAGCAGATTAGTGCTATATTAGTAAATAAAAAGATGTTAGGAAAGACAATAACTTTAAAATATAAGACTAAGGAATTTGAGAGCCATACTAGAAGTAAAACCTTAAATAATTATATATGTGATTCAGAAGATATTTATAATGTCTGTAAAGAGTTATTGGAAGCAGAAGAATTGTATGATGAAATAAGGTTAATTGGAGTAAGTGTTTCTTCATTTAAAGAGAGTAAAGTTGAACAATTGACACTTTTTTAGGAAAAGTATTGACAAAATAACTAAAATATAAATATAATAATAGAAAATATAGTAAAATCTGTGACTAGAGATAGTACTTAATTATTTACTGGCAAAGCGAGCCGTCGTTTGGTGAAAGGTACGGAGCAGAAAGTTTAAGGAATGGGCTCTAGTAGATGCGACATGAAATCTTTGAGAGTAGTTTAGCCGTTTCCAAGCGTTAATTTGGTAGAATATCGAAGAATTTATCTTCTGTATTTGAAATAGGGAAATAGATTATAATATAAACTATTTCTAAATATGGGTGGCACCACGAGCTTATCGTCCCAAGACGATAGGCTCTTTTTTTATACTTAAATTGGGGAGGAATTTGTTATGGAAAAGTTTTATGGAGAATATGGTGGACAATATGTACCAGAAGGAGTATTACTTGCTTTAAATGAACTAGAGGAAGCATTCTTAAAATATAAGGATGATGAAGATTTTAAAAAAGAATATGATTATTACCTAAAGCAGTATGTTGGAAGAGAAAATCCATTATATTTTGCAGAAAGATTAACTGATTATGTTGGAGGTTGTAAAATTTATTTAAAGAGAGAGGACTTAAATCATACTGGAGCTCATAAAATCAATAATGTTTTAGGTCAGATGCTTCTTGCAAAGAGAATGGGAAAGAAAAAGGTTATAGCAGAAACAGGAGCAGGACAACATGGAGTTGCAACAGCAACAGTAGCGGCTTTAATGGGAATGGAATGCATAGTATATATGGGCGAAGAAGATATGAGAAGGCAGTCACTAAATGTATTTAGAATGGAGCTTTTAGGGGCTAAAGTAGTAGCAGCAACAAGGGGAACAAGAACTTTGAAGGAGGCAGTAGATCTTGCATTAGAAGAATGGGTTAAGGATGTAGAAAATACATTTTATGTTTTAGGATCAGCAGTAGGACCACATCCGTATCCAGCTATAGTTAAGGAATTTCAGAAAATAATAAGCATAGAAGCTAAAAGACAAGGGTTAGAAGCTGAAGGAAAATTACCAAAGGCAGTAATAGCTTGTGTTGGCGGTGGAAGTAATGCAATAGGAGCCTTCTCTGAATTTATAAATGAAAAGGAAGTTGAGCTAATAGGAGTTGAAGCAGCAGGTAAAGGATTAGATACAGACATGCATGCAGCTACAATGACTAAAGGGGATGTAGCAATAGTTCATGGAATGAAGACAAGATGTATTATTGATGAAAATGGAGATGCAAAGGAAGTTTATTCAATATCAGCAGGTCTTGATTATCCAGGTATAGGACCAGAACATGCTTATCTATGTAAAGCTGGTAGGGCTAAATATGTACCATGTACTGATGATGAGGCATTAAATGCTTTTAAAGTCCTATCAAGACTTGAGGGAATAATTCCTGCAATAGAAAGCTCTCACGCAATAGCATATGTACTAGAATATGCTAAGTCTTTAGATAAAGAAGATTATGTTGTTGTTAACCTTTCAGGAAGAGGGGACAAGGATGTAGAAGAACTAATGGATAAAATAAAGTAGTATTCAATTAATCCAAGATATTTTTTTATGTTACATGACCATAGTTCATTTTCTTAGTTGATATGAGAGTCCTTGTTCTGGATTGCATTACATCTATAGTTTAGTACATCATTTAAGTATATTATCATGTTAGATGGGAGCTATCTTTTGATCAGTTGTTTATTTATAAATTATTTTATAAAATTGATACCTAAATCATGCCCTGTAGAATATTAATATAGTAGATTACTAAATAAAAAGGAGGGAACTACTTGAGCAAGACTGTAGAAGATACAGTTTCTAAAGTGGGCGAGAATAATGAAGAGAGAGTTAACTCCAAGTGAAATATTATTTAATGTTGATTTAAACGAGGGCGATGGAAAGATAAAACTCAAGGATATTCCCGAAATTTCTTATGCTTATAAAAAGATAAGAAGAGCCATTAGTATAGAAAAAGAAGGTTATAACTTATATTTAATAGATACTTTTTCAAAAGATAAGCTAAAAGACATTTCTAATTTTATTGAAGATTTATATAAGGATGCCGAAGCACCTAGTGATATATGTTATGTTACTATGAGTGAATCAAGAAGACCAGAGGCTATTTTTTTAACTAATGGAAAGGGAAAGGAACTAAAGGATGCAGTAAATAATATTAAAACCTCTTATTATGATGTAGCAATGGAGTTTTATAACAGTTCATCAGATTCTGAAAAGGATAGCATCATAGATGAAATTCATAGCAAGAGAACCAGCTATATAGGTGAACTGATGGATATGGCAAAAGTTGAAGGATTTGATGTTAAAGCAACAACTGGTGGATTTGCTTTTATTCCTTTAAAAGAAGGAGAAGCAATGACTGAAAAGGAATATGATGATCTTTCAGAGGATAATAAAGATTCTATTGTGGTTAAGGCCTCTAGTTTAAAAAAGAAAGCAGAAGTAGTTTTGGAGAAACTTAAAGATATAGAACTTACTTCGATTAAAAGATTAAAAAACATTTACTCAGAATTCTTAGAGAATGAGATGGAAGAGGAGAAGGAGGATTGCTTATTAGATTTCATAGCAGAAGACGATGCATATGAATATTTGGAAAAACTATTCACATTGATTGAGAAAGAATTAGTTAATTGTTACAGCATGAATATAGAGGATGATGAATCTGAAATTAATGAAATTTTTGATAAATACGATATTACAGTCTTAGTTGATAATACTAAGTATGATAAGCCTAGAGTTATATTTGAAGAAGATCCAAGTGTAACAAACTTAATAGGAAATATTGAATATGAAAATCATAATGGATCATATTCAACTGAATTATCATTTATAACGCCAGGATCATTATTATTAGCTAATGAAGGGTGTCTTATTATAAGGCTGAGCCAACTAATAGTAAATAATGCAAGCTACTACTATTTAAAGAAGAGCTTAATGGCTGGAAATATTAATATAGACACATCTAGAAATTATTTAGATATACTTTCTATTAATGGTTTAAAGCCAAAGGCTATTCCAATAAAGCTTAAGGTAATATTATTGGGGGATTATGAGAGCTATGACATTCTTTATGAAGGGGATGAGGATTTTAGAAAATTATTTCCTCTAAGGGCTGAAATGTCGAGCTTTGTTAAAAGAGCACCAATTGATGGAAAGTCATTAAAAGAGCATATAAAAGAACGAGCAAAAAAAAGTCATTTAAAAGATATTAATGATGATGCAATAAAGGAAATAATTAAATATCTATCGAGAGTAGCTAGTAGTAGGAATAAAATCTGTATTGAAGATAGCAGTATAGATAGATTGTTAATATTATCTGACAAGGAAATAGGATTGCAAAATAGGGGAGAAATTGGTCCTGAAGACATAGTAAAAGTTGCTTATGAGGAAGAATTAGTTGAAGATGAGATACTAGAAATGTATAAGGAAAAAATGATTTTATTAACATTAGAGGGGAAGAAGGTTGGTTCTATTAATGGATTAGCTGTTCTAAGCTCAGGGTACTATAGTTTTGGTAAACCTATGAGAGTAACATGTGTAGCCTGCAGAGGAGAAGGTAGAATAGTTGATATACAGAAGGAAAGTAATTTATCTGGAAGTATACATGAAAAATCTATTAATATCCTTAGTGGATTATTAAGCAGTTTAATAACACCATATGAAAAGTTACCTGTGGACTTTCACTTAAGCTTTGAACAGACGTATGGAGCTATAGATGGAGATAGCGCATCTGTTGCAGAGTTATTATGTATATTGTCATCCTTAAGTAAAATTCCAATAAGGCAGAATATTGCAATTACAGGATCTATAAATCAATTTGGTGAAGTACAACCAATAGGTGGGGTAAATGAAAAAATAGAAGGGTTTTACAAGGTTTGTAAGCTTATGGATAAAAGTTTAAACAAAGGAGTTTTAATACCCTCATTAAATAAAAATGACTTAGTATTAAAGCCAGAAGTTGAGGAAGCAATTGTTAAAGGGGAATTCCATATTTATACTATGGATAGCCTAGATGATGCTATAGAAACTATGATGTTAGATGATAGTACAAGTATAGAAGGGTTATTTAAGACTATAAATGAAGAATTAGAAAAATATAAAGTTAAAAGTAATTAATATAAAGATGATGAAATCCGTTGCCTTGGGGTAGCGGATTTTACTATTTTATGTGTATCTCTTTCATATTAGTAATAATATATGAAATTTTGATATTATTTAAGGACATCTGATAAGGGATAAGAGTATTTTAAAATAAAAGGTAATTTTTTACATTTACTCATTGACGTAACATAATGATATATGATAAAATATGGAAAAAGGGCTTAAAGGGAGGTGAATTACTCTAAAGGGCATCTTTAGAGTAACATAAGTATGTATCTAAAGTTTGAAAAAAATGAAGATAAGCTCGTGGCAAATCTTATAGGTGAACTGGATCATCATAGCGCTGAAGAAGTTAGAGTTAAGATTGATGATAGAATAGATAGAGATAATATTAAGAAACTTATTTTAAACTTTGGTGGGGTAACCTTTATGGATAGCTCTGGAATAGGGGTTGTAGTTGGTAGATATAAAAAAATATCATCAAAGGGTGGTGCACTTTGTGTAGCTGATGTGAATAGAGGCGTAAATAGAGTGTTTGAGTTATCAGGTTTATTTAAGATTATAGATAGCTATAAGGATGTGGCAGACGCATTAAAGTGCATTTGATGGAGGGGTTTTTCATGTATGATAACAAGATTAAGATTGAATTTGAAAGTAAGTCCCAAAATGAGGGCTTTGCAAGAGTTGCAATAGCAGCATTCGTGTCTCAATTAGATCCAACGATAGAAGAGATAACTGATGTAAAGACTGCTGTTTCAGAAGCTGTAACAAATTCTATTATTCATGGTTATGAGAATAAAAAGGATGGAATAGTTGAGATAGAAGCAGTTTTATTAGGTAATGAGATAACTATTACAATAGTGGATCATGGAAAGGGAATTAATGATGTTGAGCAGGCTAGGGAGCCTTTATATACATCAAGACCAGATTTGGAGAGATCTGGCATGGGATTTACAGTAATGGAGACATTTATGGATAGTCTTCAGGTTGAAAGTGGAGATGGAAGTGGTACAAGGGTGGTATTAAAGAAGAAATTTGATTCAATAAGTTAGGTGAAAGTGTATGGAGAAAGGGAATTTTAAAAGAGAGGAATATAATTATGATGATAACTCACAATTACTTCCTTTAGCAAAAAGTGGCAATGAAGTTGCCATGAACCGATTAATTGAAATGAACCTTCCTCTTGTATCTTCCTTAAGCAAAAAGTTTTTAAATAGAGGATATGATTATGAGGATATATTCCAGATAGGATGTATAGGATTAGTTAAGGCTATTAAGAATTTTGATGCATCCTATAATGTTAAGTTTTCTACGTATGCTGTTCCGATGATAGTTGGAGAGGTTAAAAGATTTCTTAGAGATGATGGGATGATTAAGGTAAGTAGAAATGTTAAAACTCTAGCGAGAAAGATTCATTTCGACAAAGAGGAACTAACAAAGCAGTTAGACCGTGATCCAACAATTGAAGAGTTATCCGAATATTCGGGTATAGAAAAAGAAGATATAGTTTTTGCAATAGAGTCATCTTCAAGCTTGCAATATTTACATGATACTATTCATCAAGATGACGGAGCACCAGTTTTACTTATTGATAAATTAAGTGAAAAAGGCGTAGAAGACACTGAGATGGTAGATAAGATTGCGCTAAAGGAAGCTTTAAAGACTTTAGATGACAAGGGAAGACAAATAATAATGCTCAGATATTTTAAGGATAAAACTCAGGTTCAAGTTGCAAAGTTGCTTGGAATTAGCCAAGTACAAGTTTCTAGAATTGAGAAGAAAGTACTCTTAATTATGAGAGAGAAATTACAGGATTAATAAAAGGCCTTTAGCTGTGGATATAAGATGGGGTCTTAAGATCGAATGTTTATACATTCGATCTTCTTTTTTGTTAAAAATTCATAGAAATAGAATTAGATTAGATATATTACCAAAAAATCTCTGACTTATAATAATTTTTTTACAAATACTAAGTGTAGCAATTCTTGAAGGAGAGTGAGTATCTATGGTAAAAGAAAAAACCATAATGCAAAGATTTCAGGTCTTAACAAAAGAAGCAGAACCTAAGCCAAAGATAGTCAGAAATTGTATTAGGGCTTTTTTAGTAGGTGGGATTATTTGCGATTTAGGTCAAGTTATAATGAATATACTAAAAAGTTTTGATTTTCCAAAGGATGATGTAGCTGCAATAACTTCAATAATAATGGTATTTCTAGGTGCATTATTAACTGGAGTTGGTATATATGACAGAATTGCAAGTTATGCAGGTGCAGGTACTGTTGTTCCAATTACAGGATTTGCAAATGCAGTTGTAGCACCAGCAATTGAATTTAAAAAAGAGGGCTTTGTTTTTGGAGTTGCAGCAAAGATGTTTACCATCGCTGGTCCAGTGCTTGTATATGGAATAGGCTCATCAGTTATTGTTGGAGTAATATATTTTATAATTAATTCATTATAGTGGAGGTGAATGATATGGCTAGTAGTTGTTCGAAAAGAAGAGGTAGTCAAACTATACAATTATTAAATCCTCCTAAAATAATATCAACCTTCTCCGTAGTAGGACCAAAGGAAGGGGAGGGACCATTAAAGCAATATTTTGATGAAATTTTAGATGATGATACCTGTGGAAAGGGAAGCTATGAAAAAGCTGAAAGTGATATGATGTTCAATGCTATTAAAGAAGCCATAAATAGAGCTGGCATTCAGCAAAGTGATATAAACTATCTTTTTGCAGGAGATTTATTAAATCAAATAATATCATCAAGTTTTGCAGCGAGGCAATTCGAAATTCCCTTCTTTGGATTATATGGAGCTTGTTCAACAATGTCCGAATCTTTAAGTCTAGCATCCTTAATAATGGATGGGGGATTTGCAGATTATGTTGTAGCAGCAACTTCATCACACTTTAGTGCAGCAGAAAGACAGTTTAGATTTCCACTAGAGTACGGATCTCAAAGAAGTCAAACAGCCCAATGGACAGTAACTGGGTCAGGAGCAATGGTGTTAGGAAAGGAAGGAGATTTTCCGGAGATTACATATGTTACTACTGGATTAGTAAAGGATTATGGTGTTATGGATCCAAATAATATGGGAGCAGCAATGGCTCCAGCAGCCGTAGATACTATATATAAACATTTCAAAGATACTGGTAGAACACCAAAAGATTATGATATTATTGCCACTGGAGATTTAGGCAAGGTGGGGAAGAAAATTACAGATAAGCTTTTGTTAGAATATGGATATGATATGAGAGATAATCATATTGATTGTGGAGATATAATATTTAATAATGAATCTCAAGGGACTGATTCTGGAGGAAGCGGTTGTGGATGTTCAGCAGTTGTTGCATCAGGATACTTATATAAAAAGTTAATGAGAAAAGAAATTAAGAGTGTACTCTTAATTTCTACAGGGGCTTTAATGAGTACAACATCTTCTTTGCAAGGGGAAAGTATTCCTGGAATTGCCCATGCAGTTTCTATAGAAATGAAGTAGTAGGAGATGATATTTTGGAATTTGTTAAAGCGTTTATAGTAGGTGGATTAATTTGTGTAGTAGGACAAATTTTAATGGATACTACAAAGCTTACTCCTGGAAGAATATTGGTTATATTTCTTACATCTGGAGTAATACTTGGAGCTTTTGGAATATATGATAAGTTAGTTGAGTTTGGGGGAGCAGGAGCAACAATACCTCTTCCGGGATTTGGTAATAGTTTAGCCAAGGCAGCTATAAAAGAAGTGGAGGAGGTAGGACTGTTGGGCGCTTTTACAGGGGGAATAAAGGGAACAGCAGCAGGTATAACAGCATCAATATTTTTTGGATATATAATGGCAATTATATTTAATCCTAAAACAAAAAATTAATAAAAATAAAACAAAAAACAACAAGTAAAGCTAATACTTGTTGTTTTTTTTCTTTTTTATAGTCCTGAAATTGTCTGTTATAGTCACTTTTAAGGAAAATAATGTTGAGGTAATCAAAAAATAGATTATAATAATAGGTAGATAAAATAAGTAAGATAGAGAATTTTCATATAATAATAGGAATGGAGGAAGGATCTTTGGAGAAGTACTGCAATAATTCTTGGAAGACTATAGTAGAGATTCTTGCAAGCGACATATATAAAGGACTAAGTGAATCCGAGTGCGATCAAAGAAGGAAAGCCTATGGAGATAATAAAATTTACTTACCAAAAGGAAATAGTAAAGTTAGTACATATATAAAGTTATTTTTAAGCTTATATTTATTTGTAAGCATTGCTGTAATATCATTTTTATTTTATAGACAAGAATATATTATGGGAATTATAACTCTAGCAATGATATTAGTAAATGCTTCTATTAAATTAGTACATGTTTATAAAAGACAAAAAGAAGTAGGCTTTTTACAGAATATAAATTATGCAACTATAACAGTTATTAGGGATGGAAAAGAAAAAATAATAAAGGCAGAAGAGTTAGTAAAGGGAGATATAGTTCTATTTAGTAAAGGATCACTTATTGCAGCAGATATAAGAATAATAGAGGCCAAGGATATAAAAGTTGATGAAAAAAATATTACTGGAGAGAGTTTCTTAAAGGATAAGTTTGAAAGTAAGATTGATGGAAATATATCAGCAATTACTGAGATGAAAAATATATTATTTAAGGGTTCAGTTATTAAGGAAGGTGCAGGGGCAGGCATTGTAATAGAAACAGGTAATTCAACTCAGTTAGGAAGACTATTGGCAATGTTAGTTTATGCGAACAATAGTAAGCATACACTAGATTCAAAGTTAGAAAAGCCACTAGGAAGAATTATGATAACACTATCTATTGTAGCAATAGGATTTTTCTTTATATTTAATAACTATAGCCAAGGGTTAGAAAATCTAGAATTATCCTTATTTTCTATTCAAGTTTTTCCTATTGGGGCTGTAGTACTGTTATATGTTAAATTCATGAAGAAGGATCTATTGAAAGAAGGAATAGAATTAATAAATATTTCTACAGTTGATTTAATTAATGACATTGAAATTTTGTTTTTAGATAAGATAGGATCAATTACTAAAGAGAAGATGGTAGTAAGAAAGATATACTCAAATAATGTTCTATATGAAGATAAGAATGTTAACTATAATAAGGACATAAATATTAAAAGGTTAATAGATATATTATTACTATCTAATAATGCTGTTTATAATGTTAAAGATGATAGTGGTAGCGGAGATTTATCAGAGATTGCTTATCTAAGTTTTGCAGCTAAAAAGTTAGCCTATAAATCCGTTCTAGATTCTAAGTTTAAGAGGGTATTTGAAATTCCAATGGATTCGGATAAGAGAATTTTGACTACATTAAATAAATCAAAAAAAGGATGTAGGGCAAATGTAAAAGGAAATGTTGATACTATATTGGAACGATGTACTCACATTATGATAGATGGATTAGAAAAGGAAATTAGCGAGGAAGATATTCAGAGGATAAAGGACATAGATTTTAATTTTTCACTAGAGGGGTTAGCTACTCAAGCTGCGGCATATAGAAGTTTTAGTTACAATCCATCTGTATCTGAGAATATAGAGAGTAATCTAGTGTTTGTAGGAATAGTTGGATTAGAAAATCCACTTAATGAGAATATTAAAGAGCAAATCACTGATATAAAGAGTAGAGGAATATTACCGATTTTATTCACTGAGGATAATAAGATTACAGCTACAACTATAGGAAAAAAAGCTGGATTAATCTCAAACAGTGCAGGTGTTATATCTGGGGTGGAATTAGATTCAATGAATAGAGAGGAATTAATAGACACACTATCTAAAGTAAGAGTATTCTCAAGAGTAAACCCTGAGATTAAGGGAAGAATAGTTGGGCTATTCACTAAAGATAATTACTCAGTTGCAGCTTCGGGAGAAACCTTAGGTGACTTAGCCTCATTAAGCCTATCTAAAGTAGGAATTGGTAAGGGAAAAGCCCCTGAAATAGTTAAGAAGGTATCTGATATTTTTATAAAGGAGAATTATTTAAGAGGATTCATAAGTATATTTGATATATCTAAAAAATTTCAAGAAAGAGCTACCAAATCTATATCTACCTTAATAGCATTAGCTATATCTGAAATAGTCATAATAAATATATTTCCACTAATAAATAGTTCAGGTGAAATTGAAATGATTCCCTTAGCAATAATAAATATTCTATTAGCACCTCCTATTTCTTTAGTCCTTCTTAGAGTTGATGGAGAAGAGTTTAAAAGAAAAAAATATATAGTTAGAACAATTTTATGGTCACTTTTAACTTTAGGAGCTATATATGGTGTTGATGGCAGATATGCTGAAGTTATATTATTAACTTTAGGTGGGATTTTTATTGAATATACATTACTATCTTCTAAGATAAAATTTAAAGGTCTTTCAATAGAAGCACTATTATTTTTAACAACAATATTCATTTGGATTATTTCTGCTGGAATCTTGGTGTCAATAAATTCACTACTATTTAGTACATTCCAGGTGGTAAAATTAATTGGAATATTAGTAAGTTATATAATTATTGAATTAATAATGAAAAGGTGGCAAGGATAAAGGGGTGAGGTGAATCATCCATGAGTATTAAAGATATAGAACAGGTTAAAATGCCAATTATTTATATATCCTTATCCTTGATACTTAGCTCAATATGTTATGGGCTATACAATGATTATTGGTGGTTAGCAGTATCCTCTGCTAGCCTCTTTTTTATAGGTATATTAATTTATACTAATAGTTCTTTTACTTTCTTAATATCTATGTTTTTTATTTTAGGTATATTTATAAATCATAGTTATTATAAAGTGGAATCTACAGAGAATTTTAGTGGTAAGTTAAGGGTTACAGAGGATAAAGGTTACTATAGAATAGGAGAATTCAATGGTAAGAGATTTTATATTGAAGGAGATAGCTTAAATATAGGTTTAGGAGAAAGGGCATTTATATATGGAGAGCTTATAGCAAAAGTTGATAAAGAGAAGGGAATACTAGGAACTATAAACATAATAAATGGAAAAAAGTTAAGTTCTGATATTATTAGTATATTATATGATATAAGAAAAAAAATTTTCATAAAGCTAAAAGAAAATATTGGGATGAGGAAGGCTGGGCTTGTGACCTCATTATCCTTTGGATATTCAGATTACTTAGATACTGAAGATAAAGAGGATATGCAGAGTTTTGGTATAATCCATGCTATAAGTGTATCAGGATTACATGTAGCTCTTATATTTTCAATATTAAATAAATTATTTAATAAAGGTTTATCATTGGGAGTAACCACCCTATATGTGTTACTTACCGGTGCGCCATTTTCATCAATAAGAGCCTTAATAATGATATATTGTATAACCTTAGCTTTTGGGGCACGGAAAAAGTATAATCCTTTGGGGGGGTTAGCTTTAAGTGGAGCAATAATAATATTAATTAAACCTTATGCTATGTTTCAAATTGGGTGTATACTCTCTTTTTTAGCCACATTAGGAATTATTCTATTATCAAATTCAATAAATTATAAGCTTTACAAGTTACCTAAATATATTAGAGAGACTATAGGAATATCTCTAGGTGCACAGGTGTTAACCTTACCTGTTATGATGGTGGCATTTGGCGAATTTTCCCTTACGTTTATTATAGGGAATGTATTGTTAATTCCTATACTGAATATTTTAGTGTTATTAGGAAATTTATTGTTAATAGCTTTCTTAATACCTAACTTATTTGATTTTATTAGTTATATAATGATAAAAATAATATATTTTTTGGATAGAGTTATGGATTATATGTATAAAATATCATCTAGTTCCTTTATAGTAAATGAGAATATGGTGATAATTTATGTAAGTGCTATCATTAGTATTTATTTTATTATGAAAGGACATAAGAAATTTATTATATTGCCCATTATATCGATAATAATTGTTAGTATATATATTTATAGCCCTATAGTTAGAGTTGATTATTTACGGGAAGGCGGAATCTTAATATCTTATAAAGGAGATAGAAAGATTGTAAGTAATAAAAGAAATATTGATATGGAGCGACTTAAGAAGACAACATTAGCAAGTGAAGGATATAGGGAAGGAAAAAATATATCTATAAAAGATGAGATAAAAATAGAGGCATTGGATAAGGATTTTATCCTTCGTTTAAATGATAAAGAATATTTATTAAGGCTTAATAAGAAGGGTAAGATAGAGGATAAATATGATATAATTAATTTTGTTGAAGGAAAGAAAAAAGGCTTTTTTATTAGAAATAATAGAGTTCTTTTATATTGAATACTTTTAGGGATGAAAGGCGGATTAACTTGATTACTTATGATATATTTGAGAAGGATGTAAAGAATAAGTCTATAAAAAATTCATATATCCTTTGTGGATCAGATGAAGAGCTTATAAAGGATGGGATAAAGTTGTTATCCAAGCCATATATAGATGATGGCCTTGGGGATTTAAATTATATAAAGTTAGATGGGTTGAATACAACTATGGATGATATTATGAATGCTTGTGAGACTATGCCTTTTATGGGAGAAAAAAAGGTGGTTCTAGTATATAGAGCTAACTTTTTAAAAGACAAGGCTGATAGTTCTGGAGTAAAGCTTTTTAATGAAGTGAAGGAATATTTAAAAGATGTTCCACCATATACACTTTTAATAATGTATTACTTGTTTGGAGATAAGAGAGAAACTCCAAAGAAAAATAAAAAACTTATGTCATTAGATAAAATAACTACTATTGTTCATTTCGATAAATTAAAGAGAGATAGATTTATTAAAAAGGTAGAAGATATATTTAAGGAAAAGGGACAGAATATAGGTAAGGTTGAACTAAGATATTTCTGTGAGAGAGTACAAAATAATTTTGATATTATAAAAAGAGAAATAGAAAAGCTTATATCGTATACAAATGGTAGAGAAATAAAAAGAGAAGATATAGATAAACTTATTCCTGCTAAAAGTGAGGAGGATATATTTGATTTAATAGATTTAATATCTCAAAGAAAAATAGAGAAAGCTATAGATATAATGAATGAATTATTATTTAGAGCAGATCAACATATGCTTATAATCACATCTATAGAAAATCAATTTAAGAAATTATATGGAATAAAAGTTGGGATGCAACAAGGAAAAAAGGTAGATGATTTTGTGTCAGAATTGAGAGTTCCAGCCTTTGTTTGTGAAAAACTTATGAATCTAAGTTCAAAATTTTCATTAAGACAACTTGAAGGGTTAATGAAGCTATGTATTGAAACAGAAGGTAGGCTTAAATCTACAGGGATAGATAAGACTATGGAACTTGAATTATTATTATTAAATACATTGATGATTAAAAAACAATAAAAGATGTAGCTATAGCTACATCTTATTTTTATATTTACTAAAATATAAAATATGCCCTGAAAAGTAAATAACCGACCTACAGAGGTCGGTTTATACAACTAAGCCATAGCTTTTAACTTTGCAGCTAATCTTGACTTCTTTCTAGCAGCCATATTCTTGTGAACTACTCCTTTTTGAGCAGCCATGTCTAAAGCTCTAGCAGCCTTAACGAATAAAGTGTTAGCTTCTTCAGCGCTGTTTGCTGTTACAGCAGTTTCAAACTTCTTTATAGCAGTCTTTAAAGCTGACTTAACCATTCTGTTTTGAGCAGTTTTAGTTTCAGTAACTTTGATTCTCTTCTTTGCTGATTTAATGTTTGCCATTCCTAATTCACCCCCTCTAAATTTTATAGGGTCTCTGCAGTTTTTGGGGAAATCTGCGTACGAGTCGTATTCAACACACCATATTATAGCATTGAAAGTTAAGAGATTCAAGTATTAAATTTATGTAAAACGGAAAAATAAAAATGAGAGTATTATTGATGTGAGGTGGAAATATGATTAACGTTAGAACAGACTTAGCAATTGAAGCTAGAGATATGTATAAGGAGGAGAATAAGGAGGAAGCACAAGGGGTAGTAGTTGAAGAATTTGAGGATGAAGGGACATTAGTCACAACAGTTAGAATAACAAATGAGGAGGGGGCAAATAAAGTAGGGAAACCTGTTGGAAACTATATAACTTTAGAAATTCCAGAGTTTACAGCCTATGATGGTGGTTTGATGGATGATGTTTCTAAAACTTTAGGAAAGACCTTGAAGAACCTTGTAGGAATGACAGAAGATATGACAGCGCTAGTTGTTGGGTTAGGTAATAGAAAAGTAACGCCTGATGCATTAGGCCCAAAGGTTGCAGAAAAAATAATGGTAACAAGACATTTAAAAGCTGTAATGCCTGATGCTATTGATGATAGTGTTGCACCGGTAGCAGCAATTGCACCTGGAGTCTTAGGGATTACTGGGATTGAAACTGGGGAGATAATAAAATCATTAGTTGATAAAATAAAACCAGATTTAGTAATTTGTATTGATGCATTAGCATCAAGAAAAATAGAGAGAGTTAATAGGACTATTCAAATAAGTGATACAGGAATATCACCAGGTGCTGGTGTTGGAAATAATAGAATGAAAATTAATGAAGAGAGCCTTGGAGTTAAAGTTGTGGCAATAGGAGTTCCAACTGTTGTTGATGCTGCAACCATTGCAAATGATACTATTGATTTAGTATTAGATGATTTAATAAGACAATCAGAAGAGGGAAAAGAATTTTATAATATGCTAAAGAAGGTTGATAAGGCAGAAAAAAGTGCATTAATAAAAGAAGTTCTTAATCCATATGTAGGTGACTTAGTTGTAACTCCAAAGGAGATTGATTTAATGATTGATTCACTAGCTAAAATAATCGCAAATGGTATAAATATAGCAATACAACCTAATATGACAATGGAAGATATAAATAAGTTCTTAAATTAGGATTTGTAATAGGGATTGAAATGGGATAGTAGATCCATAGTGTTTATAGTAGAAGTGAAAATATCTAGGACTATGTATAAATTATAAAAAAATGAGCATCCTTTAAGATAGTCAAATTCTTGGGGGTGTTTTTTTGAAGAAAATGAAAGTATTAAAAATAATATCTGTGATGATCATTTTTTTTACTGTAGGTATAGGAATGATTAAAATAAACATAATAAATACAAGGGCATTATCCCCTTTAGGTAATACAAAGGACAATTATGAAATGGTTAATGAAGAATTTGGAGAGGATTTCTCAAGGTTTATAAGAGATAATTCTCCAGTAAAAATATATGTTGATAAATCAACAGAAACTCTTGTTAGAGTTGGAGATAAAGATTTTAGAATTAAAGATGAATCTGAATTAGTAAGTGGGGTAAAATTTGTATTTTCCAAGGTGGGTAATTTTTTTGTGGGTATAAAAGAAGGTATTGATGACATTACTACGGAAATCAATAATAGGTAGAAAAAGACTTTATAAAGGTTATTTATATATGAAAAGAATTGCCGAGAAATGGCTCAGTTACTTTTTTGTTGACAGTAGGTGAGTACTTTGTGATATAATTTAGCTGATTTCTTAAAATGGGGGTGAAATGACTGTCATTATAAAGACAGTTTTAATATATGAATAGTAATAGAAGAGAGCATATAAGAAATTTTTCAATCGTAGCACATATAGACCATGGTAAGTCAACATTAGCAGATAGATTATTAGAAGCAACTGGGACTTTAACGCAAAGAGAGATGGACTCACAAGTTCTTGATAATATGGAGCTTGAAAAAGAAAGAGGGATAACAATCAAATCTCAGGCAGCTAGACTTGTATACAAGAGAGCTAATGGGGAAGAGTATATCCTAAATCTAATAGATACTCCAGGACACGTAGATTTCACTTATGAAGTTTCAAGAAGCTTAGCAGCTTGTGAGGGTGCATTACTAGTAGTAGATGCTACTCAAGGTATTCAAGCACAAACATTAGCTAACTGTTACTTAGCATTAGACAATGACTTAGAGATTGCACCTGTCATAAATAAAGTGGATTTACCATCTGCTAGAGCAGAAGAGGTAAAAAGAGAAATCGAAGATGTTATAGGAATAGAAGCGGAAAGCGCACCAATGATATCTGCAAAAACTGGATTAAATATAGATCAAGTACTTGAAGAGATAATAGAAAGATTACCATCGCCAGATGGAGATGAAGAAGCACCATTAAAAGCTCTAATATTCGATTCTTATTACGATAGCTATAAGGGAGTAGTATCCTATGTAAGAATTAAAGATGGGGTTGTTAAGCCAGGAACAAAGATAAAGTTAATGGCAACAAATAAAGTATATGAAGTAGTTGAGGTAGGGGTATTTACTCCGAAATTATTACCTATAGACCAATTAAGTGCCGGAGATGTTGGATATATAACTGGTTCAATAAAGAACGTTAGAGATGCTAGAGTTGGTGATACTATAACAGAAGCAGCGAGACCAACTAAAGAGGCCTTCCCAGGATACAAACCAGCTATACCAATGGTATACTCAGGTATTTATCCGGTTGATGGAGCAAAGTATGATGAACTTAAAGAAGCTTTAGAAAAGCTACAAATAAATGATGCAGCATTAAACTTTGAGCCTGAAACATCTATAGCATTAGGCTTCGGATTTAGATGTGGATTCCTTGGATTACTACATATGGAAATTATCCAAGAAAGAATCGAAAGAGAATTTAATTTAGACATTATAACTACAGCACCTTCAGTTATATACAAGGTTGCGAAAACAGATGGAGAGGTCATAGATATTACTAATCCAACTAATCTTCCAGAACCTACAGAAATAGCCTATATGGAAGAACCTGTAGTTAAGGCATCAATTATAACTCCAACAGAATATGTGGGAGCGGTAATGGAGCTTTGCCAAGAAAGAAGAGGAACATATATTGATATGCAATATATGGAGGAAACTAGAGCAGTTATTAATTATGATATGCCATTGAATGAAATAGTTTATGATTTCTTTGATACATTAAAATCAAGAACAAGAGGCTATGCATCATTAGACTATGAATATAAAGGATATACTAGAACTGAACTTGTTAAGCTTGATATATTACTAAATGGAGATGTTGTTGATGCTTTATCAATGATAGTTCCAAGTGAAAGGGCTTATCATAAGGGAAGAGGAATAGCAGAAAAGCTTAAAGAAATAATTCCGAGACAAATGTTCGAAGTACCAATACAAGCAGCAGTAGGATCAAAGGTAATAGCTAGAGAAACAGTTAAAGCTATGAGAAAAGACGTACTTGCTAAGTGTTATGGTGGAGATATTTCAAGAAAGAAGAAACTTCTTGAAAAACAAAAAGAAGGTAAGAAGAGAATGAGACAAGTAGGATCAGTAGAGGTACCACAAGAAGCATTCATGGCAGTTCTTAAGGTAGATTAATAAAAGAACCACTGTATAAAAGCAGTGGTTCTTTTATTATAGAGGAAATTTATCCTATAAAATATTAAGGGAATAGGTTATAATTAATGTGTTATATCTGAATAATATAACTATGTTATAAAAGGAGGAGACAAGATGTTTTTAAATGAATTAAATGAGAAGGAAGCAGTTGCATTTATAAACTTAGTAAATCAATTTGCAAATATTGATGAGGTTTTCGCTAAAGAAGAAAAAGAATTAATCAAAGAATACTTAGAAGAGCTGAATATAGGGGAAGAAAATGTTGGTTCATTAAAGTATGATGAGATAATTAATGAATTAAAGTCTTTAACAAATAGAAAAAAGTCAATAATTTATTTCGAATTAGTTGGTCTAGCTTTAGTTGATGGGGAATATGGAGAGAAAGAAATAGATTTTTTAGATAAGATTGCTGTTAATCTTGATATTAGAAGAGATAAAAAGATTGCATTTGCAAACTATTTCTTTAATTTCAAAGAAATATATGACTTCTCAGTAGTAGAGGCAGATAATAAAATACAATTATTAAAGGATGAAGCAGAGGCTTTATTATAATAAAGAAATAGGGGGCAATTAATGCTTCCTATTTTTAATTTAAGGAGAAAAAAATGAAAGAAATATCATTATATATACATATTCCATTTTGTAAGCAAAAGTGTTTTTATTGCGATTTTCCATCATATGCACGAAAAGATGATCTTATGGAAGAATATGTAGATGCATTAAATAAAGAAATAATAGATAAGTGTAGAGATTATAAGATAAAGAGTATGTTTATAGGTGGAGGAACACCATCATATTTAACAGAGAATACTTTGAAAAAATTAATGGATACTATTCAAAAGATTGATTTTAAAGAAGGAGCAGAAAAGTCAATTGAATGTAATCCAGGAACAGTAAGTAAAGAAAAGTTTGAGATTATGAAAATTGGCGGGATTAATAGACTAAGTTTTGGTTTGCAGACTACAAAACCAAGTTTATTAAAGTCAATTGGTAGAATACATTCATATGAAGAGTTTAAAAGAAACTATGAACTAGCGAGAGAGGTAGGCTTCAATAATATAAATGTTGATATGATGTTTGGACTTCCTAATCAATCTGTTGAAGATTGGGTGAGTAGCTTACAAGAAGTTATTGAGTTAGAGCCAGAACATATTTCAGCATATAGTCTAATTATTGAAGAAGGAACGCCATTTTACAGCATGTATAATAAAAATTTACTATCTTTACCTTCAGAAGAGGAAGAGAGAGAAATGTATCATAAAGGAAGGGAGTTACTATTAGCAAATGGCTATCATCAATACGAAATTTCTAATTATGCAAAGAATAATCGAGAGTGTGTACATAATGAAGTTTATTGGAAGTGTGAGGAGTATATTGGAGTAGGTGCATCATCTAGTTCATATGTAAATAATAAGAGAATAAAAAATATAGATGATTTAAGGGAATACATTGAAAGAAGTAATAGAAATGAAAGTGTAATAGAAGAAGAAGTGGATAATTCAGAGAAAGATAATATGGAAGAATTTATGTTTATGGGTTTAAGAATGACAGAGGGAATAAGTGAAGCTGAATTTAAAAGGCGATTTGGAATAAATATTGATTCAGTATATGAGAATGTCATTGAAGGAAATATTAAGAAGGGATTATTAATAAGAAAGAGTGGAAGAATATATTTGTCTGCTGAAGGAATAGAACTATCAAATGTTGTGATGAGTGATATGATAATATAAGCCATAGGAAAGTGAAGAAAACTAGAGATAATATTATTTAATCTCACTAAGTTGCTGTAAATAGAGGAAAAATAAATTTAATAAGAATTGACAAAGAAAAGAAGAAATACTACTATTAGAATATAGTCATTAGCACTCGATGTTAGTGAGTGCTAACAAGAATGAGGTGAGGTTATGGCTATTGATGATAGAAAGATAAAAATACTTGAAGCTATTATAAATGATTATATAAACACTGGGGAACCAGTAGGCTCAAGAACAATAGCAAAAAAATATGATTTAGGTGTAGGTTCTGCAACTATAAGAAATGAAATGTCTGATTTAGAAGACATGGGATATTTAGAGCAACCTCATACTTCAGCAGGAAGAGTACCTTCTAGCAAGGGCTATAGACTATATGTAGATAATTTAATGGAAAAGTCTAAAGTATCAATAGAGGAAGAGCTACAAATAAAGAAATATATTATAGACTGTGCTATGTTGGAGGTTGATAAAATTGTAAAGCAAGCTAGTGCATTGCTTTCAGAACTAACTAACTTAACATGTATAGTTCAAACACCTTCTGTTAAGAAGAGTTTTATAAAATCAGTACAGCTAGTTAGTGTAGATGAACATAATCTTATATCTATAGTAATTACTGATAATGGACTGATAAAAAATCATCGAATTAAATTAGATAAAATGCCATCTAATGACGAAATTCAAAAGATTAATAAGGTTATTAATAAAAGACTTAGAAATCTTACAATAGAAGAGATTAATTTAGAGGTTATCAATAATCTTAAAAGTGATCTTAAGGGGTATGATGATTTATTTACAGCCATAGTGCCTGTGCTCTACGAAACTCTAAAGGATGAGGATACGTCTGAAATATTTATGGAGGGTACTACAAATATATTTAATTATCCTGAGTATAATGATATTGAAAATGCTAAGGAAATATTAAATCTTCTCTATAATAAGGATTGTGTAGTTGAATTAATAGAACCCCATGGAGATTTAACTATAAAAATTGGTGATGAAAATTATATACCTGAAGCCAAAAACTGTAGTGTAATATCTGCAGAATACTCATTAGGCAATAGATCTATTGGAACTATTGGACTAATAGGACCTAGAAGAATTAATTATTCCAGGGTTATAGCTATTATGGCTCAGGTTATGAAAGAGCTAAATGACACCTTGAAAGGTCAAGGTTTAGAATAACAAAAAATAAAGAGATGAGGTGTAGTTTTGCAAATGGAAGAAGGGAAGAAGGACATTTTAGAAGAAGTAGAAACTCCTATTGAAGAGGTTAATGATGTAAATAATGATGAGGTAATCATCGAAGATGTCATTGATGGAGATGTGACTCAAGAAGAGGGCAATGAAGTTGCAGATGAAGAAGAAGTAGAGGATGAAATAAATATGCTTAGAAAAAGTAAAGATGAAGTAAAGAAGCTAAATAATGAAATTGAAGCATTGAAGGATCGACTTCTTAGAATCACTGCTGAATATGAAAACTATAGAAAAAGAACAACTAAAGAAAAAGAAGGTATTTATACTGATGCATGCACAGATGTAATTAAAGAAATTCTACCTGTTGTTGATAATTTAGAAAGAGCAATTGCAGCAGATGGTAATGTAGAAGACTTAAAAAAGGGTATAGAAATGACTATCAAGGGGTTACAAGGATCATTTGATAAGTTAGGTGTTGAAGAAATTGATGCTTCAGCAGAATTTGATCCAAACTTACATCAAGCAGTAATGCATATAGAAGATGAAAGTTTTGAAAAGAATAGTGTTGTAGAAGTATTTATGAAGGGATATAAGAGAGGCGATAAAGTCATCAGATATTCTGTAGTGAAAGTAGCTAACTAATTTTAAAATTAATATAAATATATGAAAAAATACAAGATTTATATATGTTTGAGGAGGAATAAATTATGGGAAAAATTATAGGAATTGACTTAGGTACAACAAACTCATGCGTAGCTGTTATGGAAGGTGGAGAACCAGTTGTTATAGCAAACTCAGAAGGCGCTAGAACTACTCCATCAGTAGTATCTTTCCAAGCTAATGGTGAAAGATTAGTAGGGCAAGTAGCAAAAAGACAATCAATAACAAATCCAGATAAAACAATAATATCAATAAAGAGACATATGGGAACTAACCATAAGACTAATATAGATGGTAAGGAATACTCACCACAAGAAATATCAGCAATGGTTCTTCAAAAGATTAAGGCAGATGCAGAAGCATACTTAGGAGAACCTGTAACACAAGCAGTTATAACAGTTCCTGCATACTTTAATGATGCTGAAAGACAAGCAACTAAGGATGCTGGTAAGATAGCAGGGTTAGAAGTATTAAGAATTATAAACGAACCAACAGCTGCATCATTAGCTTATGGTTTAGATAAGACTGATCATAGTGAAAAGATTTTAGTTTACGATCTAGGTGGTGGTACTTTCGATGTATCTATTCTTGAACTTGGAGATGGAGTATTTGAAGTATTAGCAACTAATGGTGATACTAAACTTGGTGGAGACGACTTTGACGAAAAGGTTATGGATTACATTGCAGATACATTTAAGGCTGAAAATGGTATAGATTTAAGAAATGATAAGATGGCTCTTCAAAGATTAAAGGAAGCTGCTGAAAAAGCTAAAATAGAGTTATCATCATCAACTCAAACAAATATAAACTTACCATTCATAACTGCTGATGCAACAGGTCCAAAGCACATCGATTTAAATTTAACTAGAGCTAAGTTTAATGAATTAACTCATGATTTAGTTGAAAGATCAGTAGAGCCAATGAAGAAAGCATTAGCTGATGCAGGACTTTCATTAAATCAAATAGATAAGGTAATCTTAGTTGGAGGTTCAACAAGAATACCAGCAGTTGTAGATGCTGTTAAGAACTTCACAGGTAAAGAGCCTTCAAAGGGTGTTAATCCAGATGAATGTGTTGCTATTGGAGCAGCTGTTCAAGCAGGTGTATTAACAGGAGAAGTTAAGGATGTATTATTATTAGATGTTACTCCATTAACTTTAGGAATTGAAACTTTAGGTGGGGTTGCTACTCCTTTAATAGAAAGAAATACAACTATCCCAGCTAAGAAGAGTCAAGTATTCTCAACAGCTGCAGATGGTCAAACTTCAGTTGAAATTAATATAGTTCAAGGTGAAAGACAAATGGCTGCTGACAATAAGACTTTAGGTAGATTTACTCTATCAGGTATTGCTCCAGCTCCAAGAGGAATTCCTCAAATCGAAGTTACTTTCGATATAGATGCTAATGGTATTGTTAAGGTATCAGCAGTAGATAAGGGAACAGGAAAGGAAGCAAATGTTACAATCACTGCATCAACAAACTTAAGTGATGAAGAAGTAGAAAAAGCTGTTAAGGAAGCAGAAAAGTTTGCTGAAGAAGATAAGAAGAGAAAAGAAAGCATAGAAGTTCATAATAATGCTGATCAAGTAGTATATCAAACTGAAAAGACATTAAATGAACTAGGAGATAAGGTTTCAGCAGAAGACAAGGCTAAAGTAGAAGCTAAATTAGAAGAGGTTAAGAAGATTAAAGATGGTGAAGATATAGAAGCTATTAAGAAGGCTATAGATGAATTAACACAAGAATTCTATGCAATTTCATCAAAGATTTATGCTGATGCTAACGCTAATGGTGGAGCAGAAGGATTTGATCCAAGTAACATGGGAGCAAACCCAGGTGCAGGAGAAGCTCCACAAGATGACAATGTTGTAGATGCAGATTTTAAGGTTGATGAAGATAAATAGTTGTCATAAATAGAAGAAGTCTTATATAATAGGAGAGGGAAGGCAAAAGTCGTCTTCCCTTTTCTAAAGTTAATAATATTAGGTGGTGGAAATAATAGATGGCAAGTAGAGACTATTACGAGATCTTGGGACTTGAAAAAGGTGCAAGTGATGATGAAATAAAGAGAGCCTTTAGAAAGCTAGCTATAAAATACCATCCTGACAAAAATCAAGGGGATAAGGAAGCTGAAAACAAGTTTAAAGAATTAAATGAAGCTTATCAAGTGCTTTCAGATCCTACTAAAAAAGCTCAGTATGATCAGTTTGGAACAGCTGAACCTGGAGCTGGTGGATTTGGTGCAGGTGGATTTGGTGGCTTTGATTTCTCAGATATGGGCGGTTTTGGAGACATATTTGATACATTCTTTGGCGGCGGTGGCGGTGGACGAAGAAATGGTCCTAAAAGAGGAGCTGACATAGAATATAGTCTTAATTTAAATTTTGAAGAAGCTGTATTTGGTGTTGAAAAAGAAATATCAATTAGTAGAAGTGAAAATTGTGAAGAGTGTCATGGATCTGGAGCAGAAGCAGGAACAAGTGCTAATACTTGTACTACTTGTGGTGGATCAGGCCAGGTTAGGGTTCAAAGACAAACTCCTCTTGGAAGTTTTGTAAGCACTACAACTTGTGATAAATGTGGCGGTAAAGGTAAGGTTATAGAGAAACCTTGTCATACATGTCATGGTAAAGGTAATGTAAGAAAGAGTAGAAAGATTACAGTTAATGTGCCAGCTGGTGTTGATACTGGAAATGTAATGCCTCTAAGAGGGCAAGGTGGCCATGGTGAGAATGGTGGTACACCAGGTGATTTATACATTAAAATTAGAGTTGCACCATCTAGTAAGTTTACTAGAAAGGGTAATGATATCTATGTAGATGCTCATATATCAATGGGTAAAGCTGCATTAGGAACGGAAATTAAAGTGGCTACTGTAGATGGAGATGTTAAATACACAGTCCCAGCAGGTACACAATCAGGTACATTATTTAGATTAAAAGGTAAGGGTGTACCAAGAGTAAATTCTAGTGGTAGAGGAGATCAATACGTTAAGGTTATAGTTGATATTCCTAAGAATCTTAACGATAAGCAGAAGGAAGCTTTAGAAGCATTTATGGAAGCCTGTGGTGAGACTACTGTTGGAGAAGAAAAGCATAAAAAAGGATTTGGATTCTTTAATAAAGATAAGTAAAAAAATAGGGTGTTTAAAGTAAACAGAGGTTTATTTTAAACACCCTTTATTTTAATTAGTATAAAATCATATATAATATTTTACCTATATATAGCATAAATATTTTATATTGGACTTGGAAAGGCTATAACTATAAAATTAAATTATATAAATAGTAAATTTAGAGAGTTTTAGTGTGAATATTAGTAGAGGTGATATAGTGGATAACTTTAAAAAAATATTATTAGATGAGATTGAAGAGTTTAGGCAAATAGGACATAAGTTTTTAAATGGAGAATTGACAGTTCCTCAATTTAAGCATGCTTCTGGTGGAATGGGAGTGTATGCTCATCGTGGCGGGAAGGAGTTTATGGTAAGAATTAGAATTCCTTCAGGAGTAACTCATGTGGATGAGTTAAGACTTGTATATGATTTTGCTAAGAAAAACAATTTAGAGGGAATACATTTAACTACTCGTCAAGCAATTCAATTACATGGCATGGATATTGATTCTATATGTGATCTTATGAAAGAAGGGTTAGATTTAAATTTATTTACTAGAGGTTCTGGTGGGAATTTTCCAAGGAATGTTGCATTATCACCATTAGCTGGTGTTGATAAAGATGAGCCTTTTGATGTAACACCTTATGCATTAGCAGTAGGAAATCATTTCTTAAAAAAGATATATACCTATAAATTACCAAGAAAGTTTAAGGTATCCTTCTCCAACACGAAAGAAGATACAGCTCATTGCACTGTACAAGACTTAGGTTTTATAGCTTGCAAAGATGGTGACAAAGATATGTTTAAGGTCTACATAGGTGGTGGACTTGGTAATAATCCTAAGAAGGCTATCGAGTTAGATGAATTAGCTGAGCCAAAGGATGTGTTATATTATGTTGAAGGTATGACTAATTTATTTATAAATGAAGGAGATTATGAAAATAGAAATAAGGCTAGAATAAGATATATAGCTGATAGGATGGGCGATGAAGAGTTTATAAAGGAATTTAAGAAGTATGTTGCTATAGAAAAAGAAAAGGGTGAGTTAGAATTACATCTTCATTCAAATGAGATAAATAAGAAAGGTATAAAATTAGATATAAAACATAAGCGTTTATATGAACAAAAACAAGAAGGACTATACTCAGTATACTTACATCCAGTAGGTGGACAATTAAAGTTAAGTAATCTAAAAGAAATATTAGATACATTAGAAAGATTTGCTGATGTAGATATAAGATTAGCTATGACTGAAGGTGTATACTTTAGAAATTTAAATGGTGAAGAAGCTAAAATAATTTTAGATTTAACAGATAAGATGGGTGGTAGAACTGAGATAGAGCATAGTGTATCATGTATAGGAGTACCAACTTGTCAAGTGGGTATAGCTAATAGTCAAGGATTACTATCTAGTATAATTAAGTACTTTAAAGAAAAAGGTTATAAATCTGATGTGTTACCAAAAGTATTTATATCAGGTTGTGCTAATTCTTGTGGAGTTCATGAGATTGCTTCCATAGGATTTACAGGTAAGAAAAAGAGAGTTAATGATGCTGTACAAGAAGTATTTCAACTTCAATTAGGAGGTGCATGTTCTGTAGGTTCAACATCCTTAGGAATAGCTAAAGGTGAGATGCTAACAGAAACTATCCCAGAATTTTTATATAAGCTTTCTGAAGAAGTTGATAAGTCAGGGGTTACTTTTGAGGAATATATGAAAAATAATATAAATGACTTAGATAAATTAATAGATAAGTATATTGTATAGATGTATTATGAATAAGATTTAAATATTAAACAAGGATTATTATATATCTTCTAATTATTTACCACCTCTAATAGTGGAGTATAGGAAGAATATAATAATCCTTATTTTATTTTCAAAAGAATTTAAATTTAAAAGAAGATAGGCAATGAATTTTATTACATATCTCATAAACTTGACACTGTTCAACTTGAAAGTGTAGAATATTATATTAGTCAAAGTAGATATGAAAGGATTGATTTTTTTGGACGGAACATGGATTGAAGTTAGAGTTATTACTAAGAGTGAGGCATTAGAACCAATCTCAGGTATATTCTATGGACTAGATTGTAAGGGTGTAGCGATAGAAGACCCAGAAGATATATTAGGGAGAGAACAAGGTCCGTTAACTTGGGATTTTGCAGATATAAACGTTTTAGAACACAAAGGAAAATTTGCTGTCGTTAAAGGATATTTTGCTGAAGATGATAATATCGAAGAAATATTGGCCTATGTAAAAGAAAAGGTAGATGAGATAAAAGAATTAGGAATAGATGTGGGAGAAGGAAGAGTAGAGGCAGAGAAAATGTATGAGGAAGATTGGGCTAATAATTGGAAGCAATATTATAAGCCTTCAAAGATTGGTAAAAGAATAGTTGTAAAACCAATATGGGAAGACTATGTAGCTAAGGATGATGAGCTAGTAGTTGAATTAGACCCAGGAATGGCCTTTGGAACAGGGGAGCATGAAACTACAAGAATGTGCGTTCAAGCTTTAGAAAAGTATGTTAAGAAAGATAGTACAGTATTTGATGTTGGATGTGGATCAGGTATTCTTGCTATCGTTGCAGCTAAGCTAGGATCAAAACTTGCGGTAGGGGTTGACTTAGATCCAGTTGCAGTTGAATCTGCAAAGGAAAATCTTACATTCAACAATGTTGATAATATTGAAATACTACATGGAAACTTATTAGATGTAGTAGATGGTAAGGCAGATATCGTAGTAGCTAATATTATAGCTGAAATAATTTGTATTTTAACAGAAGATGTTAGCAAAGCTATTAATCCAGGTGGATACTTTATAACATCGGGAATAATTCATGAAAGAGTGGATATGGTAACTAGTAAATTAGAAGAGTGTGGATTCAAAATTGAATCTATTAATAAAGACGGGGAATGGAACTGCATTATTGCAAAACTTAAGTAGTTAAGGAGAGAGGAGCATGCATAAATTTTTCACCCCACCAGAAAATATAAATGAGGTAGAGGGAAAAATCCTAGGTGAGGATGTTAAGCATATCTATAAGGTTTTAAGATTATCTGAAGGGGAAGAGGTTATTCTAAATAACTGTAAAGGTGATGAGTACCTTGGAGAGCTTTCAAGTATATCTAAGACTGAAGTTATAGTTAGAATATTGAAGAAGTTAGATATAAATAATGAGAGTAAAGTTGAAATTTATTTATATCAAGGCCTACCTAAGGCACAAAAAATGGACTTAATAGTTCAAAAAGGTACAGAATTAGGTATAACTAAATTTATACCTATTATAACTGATAGGGTTGATGTAAAGTTAAAAGGTGACTTTAAGAAGTTAGATAGACTAAATAGAATAGCACTTGAGGCCGCCAAACAAAGTAAAAGAAGCATAGTACCAGAGGTAACAGAACCTATAACTTTTAATGAAGCTTTATTGGAAATAAACAGTATGGATTTATTTCTAGTTCCTTATGAAAATGCCGAAAATTTTGGTGTTAAGAGAGTAATTAGTGAGATAATGGAAAAAGGAATCTTAAAAGATATTAAGAGAATAGGAATTATGGTAGGGCCAGAAGGTGGATTCGAAGAGAAGGAAATTGAAAAGTTAAAGAAGGAGAAAGCTTATATAATAACTTTGGGAAGTAGAATATTAAGAACTGAAACAGCAGGATTTACAGCTACAACCCTAGTTCAATATGAGTTAGGAGATTTGGGAGGAAATATTTAATGAAGGTTGCATTTTCAACATTAGGATGTAGAGTAAATCATTATGAATCAGAGGCTATGGCTGAAAAGTTCATAAGAGAAGGATATGAAGTTACAGAGTTTTCAGAAGTTGCAGATGTTTATGTTATCAATACATGTACAGTCACTAATATGGGAGATAAGAAATCTAGACAAATAATTGGAAGAGCAAGAAGATTAAATCCAGATGCTATAATAGCTGTAGTAGGATGCTATTCACAAATTGCTCCAAAGGAAGTATCAGCTATTGAAGGTGTTGATGTTGTACTTGGAACAAGAAATAAGGGTGATGTTGTTTACTACGTAAATAAAGCAAGAGATGAAAAAGCAGCTCAAATATATGTGGAGAGTGTACTAAAGAATAAGAAGTTTGAAGCACTTAATATAGAGGAATATCAAGATAAAACTAGAGCTTTCTTAAAAATACAAGATGGTTGTAATAGATTTTGTACATACTGCATAATACCATATTCTAGAGGGTCAGTTTGCTCAAAGGATCCTAAGCAAGTAATTGATGAGATTAATAATCTATCAGAACATGGTTTTAAGGAAATAATATTATCAGGAATTCATACTGCATCATATGGTTTAGACTTAGAAGGTAGTATTACTTTGGTAGATTTATTAGAAAAAATAGAAGAATTAGATGGAATTGAAAGGGTTAGAATTGGTTCTATTGAGCCAGCGTTTTTTACTCCAGAGGTTATTGAGAAGATTAAAGGTATGAAAAAACTTTGCCCACAATTCCATTTATCATTGCAAAGTGGATGCAATGCCACATTAAAGAGGATGAATAGAAGATATACTGCTGAAGAGTATGAAAATATAGTTAATATTTTAAGAGAGAATATTGAGGATGTATCTTTAACTACAGATGTTATTGTAGGATTCCCTGGAGAGACAGAGGAAGAGTTTAAGGAGTCATATGAATTCTTAAAGAGGAATAAATTAACTAAGACACACGTATTTAAATATAGTCCAAGAGAAGGTACTAAAGCAGCAACAATGCCTAATCAAATAGATGGAAAAGTTAAAGATGAGAGAAGTAAGGCACTTATTGATCTAAATGATAAAAATGAAGCAGTATTCACTGAAGGGCTTGTAGGTAGAGTAATGGATGTTCTAATAGAACAAGAAGTAAAAGGCAAAGAAGGTGTATTCGAAGGATATACTAGAAACTATGTAAAAGTTGAAGTTAATAAGGCTACAATTGATATGAAGGGACAAATCATTAAATGCAAGATTGAAAAAGCTTGTGGTGATTATGCTGTAGGCACATACGTTAACTAATTAATATGGTATAACTTTTAAAGGGGGTGAATTTATGAATGATTGTATTTTTTGTAAAATAATTAATGGAGATATTCCTAGTAAAAAGATATATGAAGATGATAAAGTTTTAGGATTTTATGATATAAGTCCAGAAGCACCAGTACATTTTTTAGTAATACCTAAAGAACATATTGAGAGCGTAAATGGATTAAATGAGGATAATGAGAGCATTATTGGACATATTTTCTTAGTTATTAACAAGTTAGTTAAGGAATTAGGAATATCAGAAGATGGATATAGGATTGTGAATAACACAGGAAAAGACGGAGGTCAAACAGTAGAGCATATACATTTTCATGTGTTAGGTGGTAGGAATCTTCAATGGCCACCAGGATAAAAATACAAAATAATAAGATTCATTGACAGCGGTATTACTAATATTGTATAATATACGGTGTGTTATTAAGCCCGTAGCTGAGTTGAATTATAATTTTAGCTAGCGGAGGGAGGGATAATTAAATGTCAGAAATCAAAGTTGGAGAAAACGAAACACTTGAAAGTGCATTAAGAAGATTTAAGAAGAAATGTGCTGTATCAGGGGTTATTTCAGAAGTTAGAAAAAGAGAACATTATGAAAAGCCAAGCGTAAAGAAAAAGAAGAAATCAGAAGCTGCAAGAAAGAGAAAGTTTAAGTAGAATAATTTCTTTTCGAAAGAAGGTATTAGATTATGCCAACAATAAAAGAAAGACTTCAAGAAGATTGGAAAGCTGCATTAAAAGCTAAAGATAAATTTAGGGCTAATGTTCTTAGTACAGCTAAAGCTTCTATATTATTAGTTGAAAAAACTGATAATATTAAGATTGAAGATACTCAAGCTATAGAAATATTAGCAAAGGAAGTCAAGCAAAGAAGAGAAGCAATGCTTGAATTTGAAAAGGGAAATAGACAGGATTTAGTTGATCAGAATAAAGCTGAGATAGAAATCTTGCTAAGTTACCTTCCTCAACAGTTAAATACAGAGGAAATAAAAGAAATAGTAAAGCAATCAGCTATTGAAGCGGGCGCAAGTAGCATTAAAGAGATGGGAAAAGTTATGGCATTAGTTAGACCTAAGACATTGGGTAAAGCAGATGGCAAACTTGTAAGTCAAATTGTAAAAGAGTATTTAACTAATAAATAACGAAAAGGACTCATTTGAGTTCTTTTTGTTATTTTTTTTTACTTTTAATCATAAAGTACAATGATAGAAATAAAATGGGGAGATTAGAAGTGGAAGAAAAGTTAAATAAAGGAAGAGAAGTTATTGCGGATAAATTGAATCTTCCGGTAGATGTAGTATTAGATATACCTAGGATTATAGTAACTGGTGATAGAGAAATTACTATAGAAAATCATAAGGGTATAATAGCCTTTGATAAAGATGAGATAAAGGTAAATTCAAGAGTAGGAGCAATAAAAATAGAAGGTGCTGGTTTCGAAATATTATACATAGGAGGTTCCACAATAACTATAAGTGGAGTTTTTAAAAGGATAATATATGAGGGGAATTTATTATGATATTGAATAAATTAAGAGTAGGGACAGTTACTATAGAAGTAAGTGCTCCAGTACCAGAAAAATTTTTAAACCTTCTATGGAATAAAGGTGTGAAGATAACAAAAGTAACAAGAGTTGATATAACAACTATTAGGTTGGATATAAATTATGATGAGTATAAAGAAGTAGAAGAAGCAGCCAAAAGATGTAAAGGGAAGATAAAGGTTATAGGAAGGCAGGGGTTAGTTTTTATCTTGATGAGAATAAAGAAGCAATTTACCTTAGCCTTAGGTATTTTAGTGTTTTTATTTGGAATCTATTTATTATCAACTTATGTATGGTCTATAGATATAAAAACTGGAGCTAATGTGGCTCCATACCAGATCAGAAAACAGTTAACTTCCCTGGGGGTAAAGCCTGGGATAAAGAAATCAGATTTAGATGTATATACTTTAGAGAAAAAGTTGGAGGATATAAATAGTGATATACTTTGGTTAAGAGCAAGGGTAGAAGGGTCTACTTTAAAGGTTATTATAGAGGAGAAGGTTAATCCACCTGTTACAGCTGATAAAGAAACTTCAGGAGAATGTGTAGCGAAAGATAGTGGGGAAATTAAGCGGATATATATTACATCAGGAACGGCAAAGGTTTCTGTTGGGGACATGGTGAAGGCTGGGGATCTGTTAATAGCAGGTATCCAGGGGAAAGAGGGGCTAGAATATGAAGTTCAAGCTAAAGGAACAGTAATAGCAAATGTATTTTATGAAAAAGAAATGGAAGTGCAGGTTAGTGGAAAAAGATTGGAAAAGACAGGGGAGAGAGACAATGATATTTATCTAAGCTTCTTTGGGAAGAAAATTTACTTGAAAAAAGCTATAAATAATTTTGATTATTATGATAAAATAGAAGATAATAAAAGTTTTATCAATACAGTGACTTACTTTGAGAGGTCAGAGAAGGAGGTTAGTGTTGATAAAGATGAAGCCATCAATAAAGCTAAAGAGCAACTGGAGGCATCTTTATCTAAAACTCTGAGCAATGAAGCAAAAATAACTGATAAGAAAGTTAGTATAGAGGAAGTTGAAGAAGGGAAGATAAGAGTAAAAGTAAATTTTGTTGTAGAACAAGATATTGCGAGTACAGTATCCCAATAGTATGGGTGTAGATGAGAAGGTGAGAGACATGAATTTAAGAAGTAATGATATAAATATTTTCAAAGATAAATCTAAAAGGATACTTTTATTTACTATTACATTTGTAGTTACGTATTTTCTGCTTATTACAGCAGTAGCTCCTAAAAAATATGATTTAAAAGAAGGAGATATTGCTAGGGTAGATATTAAGGCTTCTAGGGAAACTGTTGATGAGAAAGCATCTGAGGAGAAACTTAATGAAGCCTTGGCTAAGGTGGATGAGCAATATACCTTAAGGGTAGATGTTAAAAATCAGGCAGAAGCGAATATTAAAAATTTATTTGATAAATTAAAATCTTTAAATATAACAACTATGGAAGAGGCTGAAAAGATTGACTCAATAAAGAAGCTTGAAGGAATCAAGGTTGGAGAAGCAGAAAGTAAGATTTTAATACAAATACCAAAAGAGAAGATTTCAGAAATTGAGTTAGGTGTTACTGAAGGTATTCAGGCTGCTTATGAAAAGAATATAGAGGATGGAAATCAAGAGCAATTATTAGAAGCTAAAAAGATTGCATCTGATAAAATTGATGAATTAAATTTAGATTCTTCAACCTCAAGTATGCTAAAAGCTTTGGTGAGTAATCAAATAAAACCAAACTTCTTTAAAGATAAAGAAAAAACTGAGGAAAAGATTAAAGAAGTTCAAAAAAACACTCCTAAGGTAGTTATAAAAAAGAATCAAACTATTGTTAAGGAGGGTGAACCTGTAACTGAGAGGCAAATTCAGATATTAAAAGACTTAGGTCTATTAAATGAAAATTCAGGAAAAGGATTTTTATTGTTATATTTGATATTGGCTGTCTTTCTAGGGTTAATATTAGTAATACAAAATATGTATGTTTATAAAAATTATAAAAATATATATTCTGATTTTAAAAAGCTTGTTCTAATAAATTTACTTAATGTTATGTCATTAGTATTAGCAAGAACTGTTAGTTTAGCATCGCCATTTTTAATACCAATGACTTGTGCTCCTTTATTAATAACATTATTGATTAACTATAAGATTTCATTATTTGTGAGTTCTGTAAATGTAATTTTAATTGGGGCCATGGTAGGATTTGATCCTCAGATTATTTTATTAGCGATTTTAAGTAATTTGTTAGGGGCTACTGTTCTTAGAAAAATGCAACAAAGAAATGATATTCTATATGCAACAATATATATTTCTGTATTAACTGCAGTATTAAGTTTTTCAACTGGTATAATTTTATCCAGTAATTTAAAGGAGATATTGATAAATAGTACATTTACTGTAGTGGGTGTTGTACTTGCAGGTATACTAGCAATAGGAATATTACCATTCTTGGAAGCAACTTTTGATGTGGTAACAACCCTAAGTTTATTAGAACTAAGTAATCCTAATAGTCCATTATTAAAGAAGCTATTAATGGAAGCACCAGGGACTTATCACCATAGTATGCTTGTAGCTAATCTTGCGGAGATGGCTGCAGAAGAGGTTGGAGCTAATCCAGTAGTAACAAGAGTTGGTGCTTATTATCATGATATAGGTAAAACTACTAGGCCATATTTCTTTAAGGAAAACCAGCTAAGTAAGGAGAATCCTCATGATAAGATAACAGCAAACTTAAGCACATTAATCATTATTTCTCATGTTAAGGATGGTTTGGAGTTAGCACGAGAATATAAGTTACCAAGAGTAATTCAAGACATTATAGCAGAACATCATGGAACAACATTGGTTAAATATTTTTATTATACTGTAAAAAATAATGCTGAGAATCCTGATGAGGTCAAGGAAGAAGATTTTAGATATCCAGGCCCAATTCCAAGTAGTAAAGAATCTGCAATTTTAATGCTTGCTGACTCTACAGAAGCTGCTGTTAGATCTATTAACGAACCAACAAAGGGTAAAATTGAAGAAATGGTTAATAATATAATTAAGGATAAGCTTAATAGTGGTCAGTTAGATAATTGTGACTTGACTTTAAAAGATTTAGGTAAGATAAGAAAGTGTTTCTTAAAAGCATTAAATGGAATATATCATCAAAGGATTGAATATCCAACAGAAAAAACAAGAAGTTTAAAATAATAAAGGGGGATGAGTATTTTAAACTCGTCCCTTATTTTAGATAGGAGATTAAAATGATTTACGTAGATAATAGACAGGGAAAAATAGAAGTTAATGATAAATTAGTTGAAGAACTAAAAAATACTATACTATTTGCATTGAAAGAAGAAGAGGTAGAGGTTCCTTGTGAGATTTCATTATTATTTGTAGATAACGAAGAAATAAAGGAGATAAATAATGAAAATAGAGGAATAGATAAGGAAACGGATGTATTATCCTTTCCAATGTTAGAATTTCCAGAAGGAAAAGTTTTTAAAGAGGTATATAAAGATTATAAGTTTGACGAAACTTATATGGATGGAGATGAGTTAGTTTTAGGTGATATTGTATTATCTTTAGAGAAATCTTTAGAACAAAGCAAAGAATTCAACCATTCCTTTGAAAGAGAGTCATCATATTTGGTAGTTCATTCAGTTTTACATCTATTAGGTTATGACCATATAGAAGATGAAGAAAAGAAAATTATGAGATCTAGGGAAGAAGAAATTTTAAATAAATTAAATATAACAAGGTAATATTATTGATTAAGAGGGTGATTATGTATGAGGTTAAAGAAACTAGTAGATAGTTTTAATCATGCTATAAATGGTGTCATAGATACGGTAAGAACTCAGAGGAATATGAAAATACATTTATTAGCATCCCTTGTGGTACTAATAGCATGTTTTTCTTTTGATGTTTCAAAGGTGGAATTTCTAATCTTAGCCATAACTATAACTATGGTGGTGGCAGCTGAAATTATAAATACAGCAATTGAAGCAGCTATAGACATGACAACAAATTACTATCATCCTTTAGCTAAAGTGGCAAAAAATGCTGCAGCTGGAGCGGTTCTTATAACTGCGATTAATGCCATAGTTGTAGGCTACGTAATATTTTGGGATAAGTTATCAAATATATCATATGTAGTTGTTCATAAAGTAAAAAATTCGGAACCATATACTATTTTTATAGTTTTAGTTATTGTTTGTATAGCTACAATTATAGCTAAGGCAATATTTGGTGAGGGAACCCCTCTAAAGGGTGGAATGCCAAGTGGTCATAGTGCACTAGCTTTTTCAATTGCTACAGCTATTGCTTTAATTACAGAGGAGCCAACCTGCATAATGTTGAGCTATTTGATGGCTTTTATTACAGCACAGAGTAGAGTTGATTCAGAAGTTCATTCACTATCAGAAGTGGTGGTTGGAGCGTTATTTGGACTTCTTTTGACCTTGCTTATATTTACTATATTTAAGATATGAATAAAGAGAGTTAACTCACTTTGTAATTTTCTTTTATAATGTTATAATATAAAATACACATAATAGAAGTAGAGTATACTATATAAAGTAATTATTAGCTTCTGCTGGAGTTTCCTTAATAGGAATATACTACTCCATCTAAAGCTTAGAAGAACTAATTCATGGGATAATTATTATTTCAATTATGCTGGAGGATGAATAATGGATAATAGAGAATTAATACTAAAGGCAATAGAAGCTAGAGAAAAGGCGTACTGTCCCTATTCCAACTTTAAGGTTGGAGCAGCAGCTCTTTTTGAAGATGGGAAAATATATACAGGATGTAATATTGAAAATGCATCTTATGGAGCTACAAATTGTGCCGAAAGAACAGCAATATTTAACGGGGTATCACAAGGGAATAAGAGCCTTAAAGCAGTAGCTTTAATTGGTGATATAAATAACTTTACTTACCCATGTGGAATATGCAGACAGGTTATCTCTGAATTTGCTGCAAATGGGGATATAAAGATATATATTGTAAAAAATGAAAAAGAAGTATTAGAAAAAACTCTAGATGAGATAATGCCGGGAACTTTTACGAAAAAGGACTTGGGCAATTAAGGAGGCAGAATGTTTAAATCAGGATTTGTAACAATAGTAGGAAGACCTAATGTAGGGAAATCAACATTAATGAACTATATAATGGGGGAAAAGTTATCTATTGTATCTAATAAACCACAAACAACAAGAAATAATATACAGACAATTTTAACTACAGATAATTATCAGATAGTATTTGTAGATACACCGGGTATACATAAACCAAAGCATAAGTTAGGTGAGTATATGGTTAATTCAGCTAAAGAGTCAATGAAGGAAGTAGATTTAGTATTATTCCTTACTAATCCAGATGATGAGATTGGGAGAGGGGATAAATTCATACTTGAATCATTAAAAAATTCTAAAGCACCAGTATTCTTAGTATTAAATAAGGTTGATGAAAATACTCAAGACAGGGTAGCAGGATCATTAGCTTTATTTTCACAAGAATTTAGCTTTAAGGAGATAATACCTATTTCAGCCCTTAAAGGTAAGAACGTTGATACATTACTTAAACTAATGGTAGAAAACTTACCAGAGGGGCCACAGTATTATCCAGAAGATATGATAACAGATGTTCAAGAGAAGTTTGTGGTATCAGAAATTGTTAGAGAGAAAGCATTAAGAACTCTAAGAGATGAAGTACCCCATGGGATAGCTGTAGATGTTATCCAAATGAAGCAAAGTGAAAATGGAACATATCATATTGAAGTTGACTTAATATGTGAAAAGGATTCTCACAAAGGGATTATCATAGGAAAAAATGGTCAGAGTCTAAAGAAGATTGGTGAGACTGCTAGATATGAACTTGAAAGATTCTTACGTACTAAGGTTAATATCAAGATTTGGGTTAAGGTAAGAAAAGAATGGAGAGATAACCAAAATTTATTAAAAGAATTAGGGTATAAGAGAAAAAAATAATTATGGGGGATGGTATTTCTGTCACTATTTAAGTGTAATGGGGTAGTAATCAAGACCCTAGATTTTAAAGAAAATGATAAATTAGTATGGCTATATACAGAAAACTTAGGAAAAATAACTACAATAGCAAAGGGGGCAAAGAAGAGTAAGAGCAAATTCTTATCAATAACTCTTCCACTATGCTACGGCGAGTATATGGTCTTTAAAGGGAAGAATATGTTTAATTTACAAGAAGGAAAGATAATAAACTCTTTTCAAGGATTATTGGATAACTTAGATAAACTTACATATTCTTCGTATATTTGTGAACTTATAGATATAGCTGTATTAGAAGGCGAAACTAATAGGTGGTTATTTAAAGAATTTATTACAACTTTATATTTATTAAGTACTGATGCAATAGATTATGGACTACTTATACGTTCCTTCGAGTTAAAGTTATTAAAAGCTACCGGATATGGTTTAGTTTTAGATAGTTGCACTTTATGCAAGAAAAAAATATCACTATCTAATTATATTAGCTTATCTTATTATGGTGGTGTTTGTGATGAGTGTAGTAAGGAACATGGATTATATCTATCAAAAGGAGCCTATAATGCATTAAAGTACCTGTCTAATACTTCTTCAGATAAAATTTATAGATTGAATCTTTCTGAAGATATAAAGAAGGAAATAGAAAAGGTAACGACTTTTATAATTTCCTCTAACTATTCAAAGAAACCTAAAAGTTTAGAAATGCTAAATTATTTAAAGGAGTGATTAAGGATGCAAGAAATTTCATTAGAGAAGGTTGATCAAGTAAAAGAAAGAACAGGGGTTACTTATGGGGAAGCAAAAGCTGCACTAGAAATTACTAATGGAGATGTTTTAGAAGCAATAATCTATTTAGAAAAGAATTCAACTATTAATAATAATGTTGAAGAAGAAACTTCAGAAAATATGAGTGAAACTGTAGAAGAATTTAAGAATTGGCTAAAGGAAATTATTAAAAAAGGAAATGTATCTAGAATTAAGGTCAGAAAAGATGATACAGAATTAGTAGATGTACCGGTTAATGCAGGGATAGCAGCAACTGTAATAGCTATTATTATTCCACCAATATTAGCCTTTGGTGTTATAGCAGCAGTGGCTACAAAATTAACTATAGAAATTACTATGGTTGATGGAACAGTTCAAGTTGTAAATAAATATGTATCAGAAGCAGCTGAGGATGTTAAAGGAAAAGCATCAATATTTGCAGGGCAAATAAAAAATAAATTTAAAGAAGTAAAAGAAGAAGTGAAAAAGGGAAGTGAAGATAAACAAAAGGTATATACAGGGGATGAAACTGTATACAGCTATACTGTTAATTTTGAGGATGAAGACAAAAGTAATAGGTAGAAAAAGGAAGTAAAAGCGTTAAAAATGATAAATATTAAAGATAAATAAGGAATATTAGACTAATTTGAGTGATTTTTCTGAAAATTAAGTATAGTCAAACTACAATTACGTGGTATAATTATACTGTAGTTGGAAAAGTCTCTACAATCTGAATAGTCTGAATATTCCTTATATCTTGAGAAAGAGGGATTGTAATGAAGTTGTCAGATAGGCAAGAGGAAATAATAAAGCTAGTTAAACAAGGACAGCCTGTTACAAGTGAGGCATTAGCTGAAAAACTTGGTGTTACAAGAGCAGCACTTAGAGCGGATCTTGCAATACTTACTATGATAGGAGTATTAGATGCAAGGCCAAAGGTAGGGTATGTATATTCTGACAAGCCTAAGAGTAATCTTCTACTAGATTACATAAGTAACATCAAAGTATCGGATATAATGTCGAAACCATCTATTATCAACGAAAGTACTATGGTATATGATGCAATCGTATACCTATTTCTAAATGATGTTGGCACAGTATTTGTTGAAAATAATGGATGTTTAGTTGGCGCAGTTTCAAGAAAAGACTTTTTAAAAATAGCAATTGGAGGCACAGATATACATAAGGTGCCTGTAGGTGTAATTATGACAAGAATGCCTAATATAATTTGCGGAAGTCCTGCAGACAGTGCGTATGATATGGCAAAAAAAATCATAGAACATGAGATTGATAGCATACCAATAGTAGAGAAGATTGAATCAGAAGGGGATAGAGAGCAATACAAGATAATAGGTAAGGTGTCCAAGACCAATATTACCAGGTTATTCGTGAAAATGGGTAAGAGCGAATAATATTAATTATGCAACTATCGGAGCGATAGAAAGTTCTGTTAGTATATATATCTAAATTGTATTGAACGGAGGAGTATTGAGATGGAGAAAAAGTACGTTTACCTTTTTAGTGAAGGGAATGCATCAATGAAGAACTTACTAGGGGGTAAGGGAGCAAATTTAGCAGAAATGACTACACTAGGAATTCCAGTTCCAAATGGATTTACAGTTACAACAGAAGCTTGTAACAAGTATTATGAGGATGGAAAAGTTATATCTCCTGAAATATTGGAACAAATCGAAGCAAGTATCAAAGAACTAGAGAAATCAAGTGGTAAGGAATTTGGTAGCGAAGAGGATCCACTACTAGTATCAGTTAGATCAGGTGCTAGGGCATCAATGCCAGGTATGATGGATACAATTTTAAATTTAGGTTTAAATGATAAGGCTGTAGAAGTTGTAGCAAAGAAGACTAATAATCCAAGATTTGCTTATGATTCATACAGAAGATTTATTCAAATGTTCTCAGATGTTGTAATGGATATAGAAAAGAGAAACTTTGAAAATAAAATTGATGAAATGAAAGAAAAAAAGGGAATAGAATTTGATACAGACCTTACTGCTGATGATTTAAAAGAATTAGTAGTACAGTTCAAAGAATTATACAAGAAAGAAAAAGGTGAAGATTTCCCACAAGATCCAAAGTTCCAATTAATTGAGTCAATAACTGCTGTATTTAGATCATGGCATAACCCAAGAGCTATTGTTTACAGAAGGTTAAATGATATTCCAGGGGAGTGGGGAACTGCAGTTAACGTACAACAAATGGTATTTGGTAATAAAGGTGATACATCAGGAACAGGAGTTATATTCTCAAGAAATCCTGCTACAGGTGAAAACAAAATATATGGAGAGTATTTAATGAATGCACAAGGTGAAGATGTTGTTGCAGGAATAAGAACTCCAAAGCCAATCTCAGAACTTGAAGATCAAAATCCAGTGATATACAAAGAACTAACTGATATAATTAATAAACTAGAAACTCACTATAGAGATATGCAAGATATGGAAATAACTATTGAAGAAGGAACCTTATATTTCTTACAAACAAGAAATGGTAAGAGAACTGCTCAAGCAGCGTTAAAGATAGCTGTAGATTTAGTTGAAGATGGTACTTTATCTAAGGAAGAAGCAATATTGAAGGTTGATCCTAAACAGTTAGATTCTTTACTTCATCCAGCATTCCATACTGATGAATTAAAAGAAGCAACAATCGTTGCAAAAGGGCTTCCAGCATCTCCAGGAGCTGCATGTGGTAAAATAGCATTTACAGCTAATGAAGCAAAAGAAAGAGCAGAGAAGGGTGAAAATGTTGTTCTAGTAAGACTTGAAACATCACCAGAAGATATTGAAGGTATGATTGCTGCAACAGGTATATTGACAGTAAGAGGGGGAATGACTTCCCATGCTGCAGTTGTTGCAAGAGGAATGGGAACTTGCTGTGTTGCAGGTTGTGGTGAGTTAAAAGTTAATGAAGCAAATAAAACAGTAACTATAGCTGGAAAGACTTACGGACAAGATGATTATATTTCAATAGATGGTTCAACAGGAAATATATATGCACAAGCTGTTAAAACAGTAGCACCAGAAATAACAGGACATTTTGCAACATTCATGGCATGGGCTGATGAGATAAGAAAATTAAAGGTTAGAGCTAATTCAGACACACCAAGAGATACTAAGCAAGCAATTGAATTTGGTGCAGAGGGTATTGGTTTATGTAGAACTGAGCATATGTTCTTTGCAGAAGATAGAATAATGGCTGTTAGAGAAATGATAGTTGCTAAAAATGAAGAGGAAAGAAGAAGAGCGTTAGATAAGATTCTTCCAATGCAAAGACAAGACTTTATTGAAATATATGAAGCTCTTGAAGGAATGCCAGCAACTATAAGATTCTTAGATCCACCACTACATGAATTCTTACCACATAGTGATGAGGAAATTAAAGAATTAGCTTCACAAATGGGATTAAGCTTCGAAGAGTTAAAGGCAACAGTTGATGGCTTACATGAAGTTAATCCAATGATGGGACATAGAGGATGTAGATTAGCTGTTTCATATCCTGAAATTGCTGAAATGCAAACAAGAGCTGTTATTGAGGCTGCTATAACTGTTAAGAATAATAATGGTTATGATGTGGTTCCAGAAATAATGATTCCATTAGTTGGCGAAATCAAAGAGTTAAAATATGTTAAGGATATAGTGGTTAAGACTGCAGAAACAGTAATGGAAGAAAAGGGAATTAACATTGAATATCATGTTGGAACAATGATTGAAATTCCAAGAGCAGCACTTACTGCAGATGAAATTGCAAAGGAAGCTGAGTTCTTCTCATTTGGTACAAATGATTTAACTCAAATGACTTTCGGTTTCTCAAGGGATGATGCAGCAAACTTCTTAGGTGCATATTATGATAGTAAGATATATGAACAAGATCCATTTGCTAAATTGGATCAAACAGGAGTAGGAGCTTTGGTTAAGTTAGCTGCGGAAAAAGGTAAAGCTACAAGACCAAATATTAAGCTTGGAATCTGTGGAGAACATGGTGGAGATCCATCATCAGTTGAATTCTGTCACAATGTTGGACTTGATTATGTTTCATGTTCACCATTTAGAGTTCCACTAGCAAGGTTAGCTGCAGCTCAAGCACAAGTTAATAATAAGAGATAGTAAAAAATAAACGGACCTGCTTTATGCAGGTCCATTTTTATTATTTAATTAAGTTGGGGTTCCAATTGATAGAATTCATGTTATAAACAATATTATTCGCAAATTCAAGTTGGTAATCCACTCTTATATTTGACTTTGTTAATAAGGTTAAAAATGAATTTTTATTACATTTCTTTATATTCTTATAATAATCCCTTGATATTTTCCAAAATTTTTGTGGGAAGCAGATATAGGAAATAATATATTTCAAATCTGAAGTTGTTAAAGGCTTAATTGAGTTATAAGCCTTGATAACTGAAGTAGCAATCTCTATATTCCATGCAGTATTATCCCTTTTTAATAATCTTCTTAGAAAATAGGAAATATCATGGGAACAGTAATCATTTTTACATTTATCAAAATCGATTAACCAAACTTTATTATCAGGAGAGAAAATAATATTCTTATTTACATAATCACCATGGCATAAGGAAGTAGAAAGTTCATACCTATCAATTTCTGAAGAGATTTGAAGGGAGATTTTCGCTAGCTCCAGATTTTTATCGAAATTTGAGAGGAATTCCTTAGAGAACTTATCCTTATGCTGAAAGGCTAAATTTGAAGTGGTTAATAGTTGTTCAAAATGGTTTAGTGTAGATATGTATAAGTCATCGTAACCTTCTCTTATTGAACTCATTGGTATTGGGACAAAGGAATCTGAACATTTATGCATTTTTGCTAATTCTAAAGAGGAAGAGATTACATGATTAATATCATCGAAATCGCATTTTATGCCTTCAATCCAAGGGGTAAGTATGAATAACATATTATTATAGGTAACAAATCTGCCCTTATTTATAGATGGAAGTAGCTTTGGGACATTTAAATCATGCCTATGAAGCCATTCTAATGCAGAATAAACATATAGTAAATCAGATTTAGAAAAGTAAACTTTTTTCAAACAGTAACTTTGATTGTTAAAATCAACTTTATAAACAGCTCTTTGCTTTTCTGTATCTTTAAATTTAACCATTGCCACTTCAGCTAATTTTAAGTTGTAGGACGGCAAAACCTTTTGTTTTATATTATCAATAGAAAAAATTGTTTCTTTTAAATTAGGTATCATATTACTCATAAAAATCTCCTTATAAAATTACTCACTACTATGATATTATTACTATTCTATAAATATAATAAGATAATTTTATTGAATATCAAAAAATAAGGAATATATTATTTGGTAATATGCAAATAATATTTACAGGTTATAAATAAAGGATTTAAGAGATATGTATAGAAATATAGATAGGAGGTGATATTATATGAACGTAAGGGAAAGAATTGAGAGTTTTGAAAGATTGACATTAGATAGAGGAGCAACTATGTCTGAGAAATCCTTAGGACGAAGAGTAGAGGAAGAAAAAGATAAAGTTAGAACTTGCTTTATGGTAGATAGGGATAGAATAATTCACTCAAAATCCTTTAGACGTTTAAAACATAAGACTCAAGTTTATATAAAGACCTTCGGAGATCACTATAGAACAAGATTAACACATACACTGGAAGTGTCACAAATAGCCAGAACTATAGGGATTGGAATTGGGCTAAATGAAACTCTTATTGAAGCAATATCATTAGGGCATGATCTTGGTCATGTAGCTTTTGCACATAATGGTGAAGAGGTATTAAATGAATTTCTGGTAGATGGATTTAGGCATAATGAACAAAGTGTTAGAGTAGTTACTAAACTTGAAAAGAATGGCCAAGGATTAAATCTCACAGAAGAAGTTCTTGATGGAATTCTTCATCACAGTGGGCTTAGAAATAGAAAAGTGGATAAAGGAGCTAGAACATTAGAAGGTAGAGTAGTTCAATATAGCGATAAAATTGCATATATTAATCATGATATAGATGACTCAGTTAGGGCAGGTTTATTATCAGAGGAACTCTTACCAAAAGAGATATTGAAAGTTTTAGGGAAAACACATTCACAAAGGATAGAAACTTTGGTTGTAGACTTAATAAATACTTCTAGAATGAATTTAGAGAATGGAATAAATCAAATTGGATTAAGTAATGAAATTGAAGATGCAATGAGAGAACTTAGATCATTCATGTTTAAGAATGTTTATCTTTGTGATGAGCTTAAAGAAGAAAGAAAAAAGGCAAAGTTCATTTTGAGGCAACTTATAGATTACTATATGGAACATATAGAATGCATGCCAGAATTATATAAAGATATTGCTGAAAAAGAAGGTAAGGAAAGAGGAGTAGCTGATTATATAGCTGGTATGAGTGATGATTATTGTCTAAATCAATTTAATCAAATTTTTGTGCCTAAATTGGTAATATATTAAATAAAAGAATAAATTACCAGAGTTTAAGGCAAGATAAGTGAGTTAAAAGAAGTTTTGATAAATATTTTCTAAAAATAGAAGGAAAAGATAACAAGATGTCGAATAATATATAAATTGTTGAAAAAAATTTTTTTGTAAGGAGGGAGAGTAACTCCTTGCGTATTTCAGAAGAAATCATAGAAAGAGTAAAACAAGAGAATGACATCGTAGATGTAATATCAGAAACAGTAAGACTAAAAAGGTCTGGTAGGAATTATATGGGGCTTTGTCCATTTCATAATGACAAATCACCATCATTTTCAATTTCTCAAGATAAGCAGATTTATAAATGTTTTTCTTGTGGAGAAGCTGGGAATGTTATTACCTTCGTTATGAAGCAAAAAAATATGAACTTCATAGAAGCTGTAAAAACTTTAGCTGAAAAGGCTAATATTCCTCTTAATCTAGGCTATGAAGAACCTAGCCAAACAACAAAAAAGAAGGAATTACTGTATAAGGCAAATGTTGAAGCAGGAAGATTCTTCTTTGGTAATTTGATGGGAAATAAGCAGGCTAGAGAATACTTCGAGAATAGAGGAATAAAAGAAACAACCATAAGAAAATTTGGCTTAGGGTATGCTAAGGATGGTTGGAGCAATATAATCTATCATTTAAAAAAAAGAGGCTTTAATGACGAAATAATCCTTGAAGCAGGATTGGTGTCAAAGAATGAAAAAAAAGGTACTATATATGATAGATTTAGAAATAGGGTGATGTTTCCTGTTTTTGATATCAAGGGGAGAGTTATAGGCTTTGGAGGTAGAGTATTAGATGACTCTAAACCTAAGTATTTGAATTCACCAGAGACCTTGGTATTCCAAAAAGGAACAAATCTTTATGGATTAAATTTTGCTATTAAAAACAAAATGGAGGATAGGTATTTTATAATTGTTGAAGGGTATATGGATTGCATTTCACTTCATCAATATGGAATAACAAATGTTGTTGCGTCCCTTGGAACAGCATTAACAGTAAATCAGGCAAGGCTACTAAAGAGATATGCCGATAAGGTTATTATATCATATGACGCCGATGTAGCTGGTCAAACAGCTACTCTTAGAGGTCTTGAGATCCTAAGAGATGCAGGATTTGATGTTAGGGTATTATCTATACCACAAGGTAAGGATCCAGATGAATTTGTCAGATCAAATGGTAAAGAAGCCTTCCTAAAGTTAATTAAATCAGCTGCACCTTTAATTAGTTATAGATTAAAGAGAGCAGAAGAAGGAATTGATTTTAAGAATGAACAATCATTAATTAAGTATGGAGAGAGAGTAACTGATATTCTAGCTGATCTAAATCCAGTAGAGAAGGATGTCTATATAAAGAAGATATCTGAAGATACAGGATTAAGGGAACAGTCACTTTATGATTTGCTTTCTATGGCTAAAAATATAAAAGAAGAGCCTTTTATGAATAAAAAGGAAGAAATTGGAACAAAATTATATGTAGAGCCAGCTTATTTAAAAGCAGAAAAATCCTTAATTAAATTAATGCTTAAGGATGAGTATTATGAAGAAATAATCAAATCTATTTCACAAGAAGATTTTAATTTAGAAGCGCACAAAAAGATATTTTCTTTATTATGTAAGGGTAAAGAGGAAGAATCGACAAATCTTTCTTCTTATGTAGAAAGTGGTTGTGATGATGTTGAATCTTCTAAGGAATGGGTGAAGATTAAAGAGATTAATGTATTGGAAGCAAGTGATGGTCAAAGGCTTATAGGAGATTACATAAAAAAGATAAAATCATTTAAGCTTAATGAAAAGCTAGAGAGCTTAAAAAAGGAGCAAAGGGAATTGGAACAGAAGGGTATGATTGAGGAATCCATAAAACTTGCTATAGAGCTCAATAAGGTAAGAGCAGAGCTTAAGAGGGAGAGGGGTTAATGGTCATGGCGCAAGGAGGTAATAAAAATATGGCAGAAGAAACTAAGGCTAAGGCAACAAAAACTAATAAGGATAAAAAAGACAAGAATAGTAAGATGACCGTTGTTAAAAATTTAATAGAGAAGGGTAAGAAAAACGGTTCTTTAACATATAAAGAAATAATGGATGAAATAGAAAATATAGATTTAGGACCAGACCAAATTGAAAAGATTTATGAGGTTCTTGAATCAATGGGAATTGAGGTATCAGGTGAGGTAAATGGCGTAGCTGAAGAGTTAGAGGAAGAAGTTGATCTTTCAGTACCAGAAGGTATAGCTATTGATGATCCAGTTAGAATGTACTTAAAGGAAATAGGTAAAGTTCCACTACTTTCTTCAGAAGAAGAAATAAATCTTGCTCTTAGAATAGAGGAAGGGGATCAATATGCTAAGAAGAAATTAGCTGAGGCTAACCTTAGACTTGTTGTAAGTATTGCAAAGAGATATGTAGGTAGGGGTATGCTCTTCTTAGATTTAATACAAGAAGGTAATTTAGGTCTTATAAAGGCAGTTGAAAAGTTTGATTATAGAAAAGGATTTAAGTTCTCAACTTATGCTACTTGGTGGATAAGACAGGCGATAACAAGAGCTATTGCAGACCAAGCTAGAACTATAAGAATACCAGTTCATATGGTTGAAACAATAAATAAGCTTATAAGAGTACAAAGACAACTACTTCAAGAGTTAGGAAGGGATCCATTCCCAGAAGAAATATCTAAGGTTATGGATTTACCAGTTGAGAAGGTTAGAGAAATTCAAAAGATAGCTCAAGAACCAGTATCACTTGAAACCCCAATAGGTGAAGAGGAAGATAGCCACTTAGGAGATTTCATTCCAGATGATGAGGCACCAGCACCAGCTGAAGCAGCAGCATTTACTATGCTTAAAGAACAATTAATTAATGTCTTAGATACATTAACTCCAAGAGAGGAAAAGGTACTAAGACTTAGATTTGGTCTTGATGATGGTAGGGCTAGAACTCTTGAAGAAGTTGGTAAAGAGTTTAATGTTACAAGAGAAAGAATTAGACAGATTGAAGCTAAAGCTTTAAGAAAACTAAGACATCCATCAAGAAGTAAAAAGCTTAAAGATTATTTAGATTAATAATATACTTAGAAAAAACATCTGTTTTAGGACAGATGTTTTTTACTAATTAAGGAAAAGAGGATAGTTATGGAGTTAAGTAAAAGATTAGGCTTTATAGCAAAACACATAGATAAATGTGAAAGTATAATTGATGTTGGAACAGATCATGGATATATTCCAATATACGCTGTAAAAAATGGACTATGTTCAAGGGCTATAGCATCTGATATCAATAGGGAACCTGTAAAGAAAGCAAAATTAAATGTATCTTTAGAAGGTGTATCAGATGAAGTTGAGGTAAGATTAGGTGGAGGCCTAGAAACTGTAAATAAAGGTGAGGTTGAATCTGTAGTAATAGCTGGTATGGGCGGCAATCTTATAAGGGATATATTAGAGTCAGATAAGAGCAAGGTACCATTTTATAAGTTTTTAATACTTCAACCAGCTCAGAATCCAGAAGTTCTTAGAGAGTATTTATATACAAGTGGATATGAGATTATAGCTGAGGATTTATGCTATGATGAAGGCATATACTATGAATTATTTAAGGTTAAAAAGGGAATTGATAAACCTAATATAATGGAACCTATTTTTTATGAAATATCACCAGTGTTATTGAAAGAAAAGCATCCACTTATGTTTGATTATTTAAGTATTAAAGAGGAAAAATATAATAAGATATTAGGATTTATAAAGGATGATACAGAATCTGCAAAGAAGAGAAAAGAAGAATTAGAGATGAAGATTAAGGAAATAGAGGGATTTAAGGAAGAGGTGAAATAGGTGTCTATTAAAGTAAAAGATATAATTAAAGAAATGGAAGTACTAGCACCACCATTTTTGAAAGAAGATTTCGATAATGTAGGTCTTATGGTAGGAGAAAGAGGTAAAGATGTAAAGAAAGTTTTATTAGCCTTAGATTGTACTAAAGATGTAATTGAAGAAGGAAAAAATAATGGAGTTGATATGATTATAACTCATCATCCATTGATTTTTAGAAAACCTAGTAAGATTGTAAGAGAAGACCTGCAAGGGTGGAAAATAATAGAGCTTATAAAGAATGATATATCTCTTTATTCTAGTCATACAAATTTAGATTCTGCTAAAGATGGAATTAACCAGGAAATAGTAAAACTTCTTGGATTTAGCAATAGTAGAATTATTGAACCATCAAAGGTGATAGGTTATGAGAAGGCTGGCCTTGGGAGAATTGTAAAACTTGATGAATATGTATCTGTAGAGAGTATTATTAATTTGATTAAAGAAAAGCTAGGAATAAATAATCTTAGGGCTGTAATTGCTGCTGAAAAAGTGAGTAAAATAGCTATCATAAATGGTAGTGGTCAAGATTTCTTTAGCAAAGCTGTAAGAATGGGGGCTGATTGTATAATTACAGGAGACACTTCTTATCACTTTGCATCAGATTATAAAGAAATGGGGATTACAATATTAGATCCAGGACATTTCCCTACGGAGTGGATTGTTTTCTTAGAGGTTATGAAGAGAATAGAAGATAAGTTTCCAGACATTGAGTTTATACATTCAAAAGTCAGTGTAGATCCTTACGAGTTTTTATAGAGAATTGATATATTAAAAGGTAGATAGTTTTACTATCTATCTTTTAATTATTTTAATATATTTATGATTAATCTAGTATTTTTATTAAGACAATTATATATAGTAATATTAGAGAGTTTTAATAATAATTCTAAATAGTAATACTTTTTTCCATATAGTCAATATAATATTTAGTAATTTATAAGGAGGAGTAGCTATTAGTAAGGATTTTAAAAAATCATTTGAGGATATAAAGGATAATTTTGAAAGAGGTTATGGCAGAGGTTTTGGAAAATGGAAAAAGTGGCCTGTATTTTGCTTTATTAGTCCAGGGAAACTATGCATTTTAGGTGGTCTACTAGCAACATTATTACTTTGTGGAGTGGGCTTATACGGTTTAGTTGTAATAATATTATTAGTATTGTTGTTTATATTTGTACCTTAAGTTATAAAAGTAGCCCTTGTAATAAAATGATGGATGTGTTATCATAATCCTTGCGAGTAAGACATGCAATCGCTGCTAGCCTTTGAGCTAGGAGAGGAAAGTCGGGGCTCCACAGGGCAGGGTGCTGGATAACGTCCAGTCAAGGTGACTTGAAGGATAGTGCAACAGAGATATACCGCCTGCATTTGTAGGTAAGGGTGGAAAGGCGAGGTAAGAGCTCACCAGCGTGATGGCGACTTCACGGCTATGTAAACCCCACTTGGAGCAAGACCGAATAGAGAGGCACAATAGGAATTGCCCGTTCCGCCTCTGGGTGCGTCGCTTGAACCTATTGGTAACAATAGGTCTAGATAGATGATTGCTTAGAACAGAACCCCGCTTATGGCTTGTCTCGATCCATAATATAACAAGGTTTAGATATAAGAGGATATAAAAATCCCTTATATCTAAACCTTGTTATTTTTTATTTTATAAAAGATTAAGGCAGAGTCTTTATAATTTATGTTAAGTTATAAAAGATGATATTTAATAATTGTAATTTTAAATATTGATAAAAATTAAATGTTCTTATTATGTATATTTTATTTTAAAAGTAGAAAATTAAGAATCTCTATAGAGGAGTCTTTTTGTTTGAATTTTAAATGATAATTTTGGTAAATCCCTAGAAGTTCCACTAATTCTTAAATAAGAATTAGTGGAAGGAAAGGTATTAATAAAATTATTATTTTAAAATACCCTTTATAAAGCTTGGTTTAAACACTCAAGATCATCTCTAATAGATCTAACATCGTCATCTAGATCACATATATCACTTTGAATAGATCTTAAAATATTTTTTATTCTATTACTTAAGCAACAACGATCTTCATATATATCGTCTTCTAAATTATTAAATAAACTATTTAAACAGTTAATTGCTTCTGCAGTATTAGTTAATTGTCGTGAAAAAGCACCCATAGCTCTTTGAACTTTTTCATCACTTGTACGATTATTAAATCTTCTTCCACAACATCTGTCATTATTATTATTATTATTATTATTATTATTATTATTATTGTTATTATTACAGCTACAATTATTAGAATAACTTTCGCTATCTGGACAAGAGTTAAAGTTATTATTTCTGCTGTTGCGATAAGCCTCTGCTACTTCTGAATAGTAATTATTATTACTCATTTTTATTACCCCTCTTTTTTATGAATTTTGTTTCTCAATTTTTTTATCATTGGAGCCGCTTAATATATCTTATGTACATGCAAATAAAATGTGATACTTAAATAAGCTAAATTATCTTTTAGATAAAAATATTTAAAAAGACATTATTGGAGATAGGAGTATCTTTGAGAAAATAAGAGAATTTTAGATTTAAATCAGATAAATGATAATTTTTACGAGTTATTAACTAAAGATAATATAGATATGATATTAATTGATAGGATGTAAACATTTAAAAAACAATTAGTATAGGAAAATAAAGATATTAAATGAAAACAAATGAAAACCCTATATAAGTATTGTCGAAATTAACTAATGCTATGGAAAATGCTGAATTTTGAGTTAAAATCACATTGTTTAAGTATGGATTCAGAGTATAATTCAGTACAGGATTCAAATTTAAGGGGTGATGTATTATGAAGTGGATAGCTCTAGCTGTTTTAATTGGAGTATTCATTCTGGTATCAATTTATATGGGGAAATATATGTATAATGTATTATTTGGGACAAGGTCATTTGTTGATCCTGTAATGGATAAAGTAGATAATATTATATACAAGTTATCTGGTATAAAAGTAAAGGACATGAACTGGAAGGAGTATTTTAAAGCATTATTAGTTACAAATATTATTATGTTAGTTGTAGGATTTATAATTTTGATGACTCAACAATATGTTATTGGATCATCTAATCCATTGTTAGATATGAACTGGCACACAGCTTTAAATACAACAATTAGTTTTATGACTAATACAAATTTACAAGACTATACAGGGGAATTAAATTTAACTAATCTAACACAAATGATTATGATAACATTTATGATGTTTACTTCAGCAGCAACAGGGTTCGCTGCTTGTGGGGCATTTATAAAAGGAATAACAGGTAATCCATTAGGAAATTTTTATAGAGACTTAGTAAGAATTATAACAAGATTATTGATACCAGTTTCAATAATTGCTGCATTAATTATGATTTGGCAAGGGGTACCTCAAGCTTTTGAAGCGCATAAAGTGGTACAGACTCTTGAGGGAGAAACACAAACCTTGGCTTATGGACCAGTTGCATCTTTAGAGAGTATAAAGCATTTAGGAACTAATGGTGGAGGATTTTTTGGAGCTAACTCAGCACATCCATTTGAAAATCCAACACCAATTACAAATATGTTAGAAATTTTATTAATGATGTTTACCCCAGGTGCATATTTTTATGTCTTTGGAAAAGCAGCTAAGAATAAGAAAAATGGAGTTGCATTATTCTCTGCGGCATTAGTACTATTCTTAATGGTAATACCAGTTATATTCAATGCAGAAATGGGTGGAAGCACAGTGATGAATGAAGTAGGTATAACTAATACCCTAGGTAATATGGAAGGTAAGGAAGTGCGAAATGGAGTATTCGATTCAATTCTATTTTCAGTTGTAACAACTGCCTTTACTACAGGCTCAGTAAATAACATGCATGATTCATTAACTCCAATAGGAGGAGCTGTTCCTATGTGGAATATGATGCTTAACTTAGTTTTTGGTGGTAAGGGTGTAGGATTCATGAACTTAGTTGTTTATGCAATGCTAGCAGTATTTATATGTGGGCTTATGGTTGGTAGAACGCCAGAGTTCTTAAGAAGAAAAATAGAAGGAAAAGAAATGAAGATAATTGCAGCTATAATTTTAATCCATCCAATATTAATACTGCTACCAACAGGATTAGCCGCAGCTACAGGACAGGCATCCCTTGATGGGTATCATGGACTATCACAAATCCTTTATCAGTTTTGCACATCAGCGGCAAATAATGGGTCAGGATTTGAAGGGCTAGCAGATACAACAACATGGTGGAATGTGGCAGCAGGTATAGTAATGTTCTTGGGTAGATATGTATCTATGTTTTTATTATTATGTTTAGCAGGATCTTTAAAGGATAAAACTCCAGTTCCAGAATCAGCAGTATCCTTTAGAACCGATAAGCCTTTATTTGTAGGAGTTTTAATAGCTATTATATTAGTAATTGGGGCATTAACATTTTTGCCAGCCTTAGTATTAGGGCCAGGTGCTGAGTTCTTGACTATAGGTTAATTGGAGGGAAGAGAAATGGAAAATAAAAAGAAAAGCTTTATTACAAAAGCCATGATTAGGTCCGCAATTAAAGATTCATTTAAAAAGCTAGATCCTAGAGAGATGATTAGGAACTATGTTATGTTTGTGGCATATTTAGGAATGATAGTAACGGCAGTATTAACAGTATTCCCTCAAATAGTAGGGGAAGAGGGAAGATTATATAATGGAATAGTAACAGTTATAATATTCCTTACTATATTATTTGCAAATTTTGCTGAAGCAATAGCAGAAGGGCGAGGTAAAGCACAAGCAGATACTTTAAAGTCAACTAAGAAAGATACTAAAGCTAAGCTTTTAAAAGAGGGTGGAAAGTATATCTTAGTTAGTGCAGCAGAACTTAAGAAAGGGGATGTTGTTTTAGTTGAAGCTGGTGATATTATTCCAAATGATGGTGAGATTATTGAAGGATTAGCATCTGTAGACGAAAGTGCAATTACTGGTGAATCAGCAGCAGTTATAAAAGAAGCAGGCGGAGATTTTGCATCAGTAACAGGAGGGACAACTGTTATATCAGATTGGATTAAAGTTCAAATTACATCTGACCCAGGTGAATCATTCTTAGATAGAATGATAGCTCTTGTTGAGGGAGCTTCAAGAAAAAAAACACCAAATGAAATTGCACTTACAACTCTTTTAGTTGCCCTTACAGTAATATTTTTAGTAGTAATAGTTTCTTTATATCCAATAGCTAATTTTGTTGGTGTTAAATTAGAGGTATCAACTTTAGTAGCATTACTAGTATGCCTGATACCAACAACTATTGGAGGATTACTATCATCAATAGGTATAGCTGGGATGGATAGAGTAACTAGATTTAATGTTATAGCAATGAGTGGCAAGGCAGTAGAAGCTTGTGGAGATGTAGATGTAATGATCTTAGATAAGACAGGTACAATTACCTTTGGTAATAGGCTTGCATCTGATTTTATTCCTGTAGATGGAGTTCTAAAAGAGGACATAATTAAATATTCACTTATTACTTCAATTAAGGATACAACTCCAGAAGGGAAATCAACAATAGAGCTTGGAGAAAAGCTTGGTTTTACAGTTAGTGAATCAGAATATATTGGCGCTAAATTTATAGAATTTACAGCTCAGACAAAGAGTAGTGGAATGGATTTAGTAGATGGAACAAGAGTTAGAAAAGGAGCCTATTCATCAATTGTAGAGTTTGTAAAAGAAAATGGTGGTGTTATTCCCTTAGATTTAAAGGATAAGGTTGATAAAATATCTAAACTTGGTGGGACACCTCTAGTAGTAGCCAAAGAAAGTAAGATTTATGGAGTAATTTATTTAAAAGATACTGTAAAGCCAGGTTTAGTAGAGAGGTTTGCACAACTTAGGGAAATGGGAATTAAAACTGTGATGTGCACTGGAGATAATCCATTAACAGCCGCAACAATAGCTAAAGAAGCAGGGGTAGATAGCTATATAGCTGAATGTAAACCAGAGGATAAAATTGAAGAAATTAAAAAAGAACAAGCAGATGGTAAGATAGTGGCTATGACTGGTGATGGTACGAATGATGCTCCAGCCCTTGCTCAAGCAAATGTTGGACTTGCAATGAACTCAGGTACTACATCAGCTAAGGAAGCAGCTAATATGGTAGACCTAGATTCAGATCCAACTAAAATATTAGATGTGGTTGGAATTGGGAAACAGCTTCTTATTACAAGGGGAGCACTAACAACTTTTTCAATTGCTAATGATGTAGCTAAATATTTTGCAATAATACCTGCTATGTTCATGTTAGCAATACCACAAATGCATGTATTGAATGTAATGGGACTAAGTAGCCCTAAATCAGCTATAATATCAGCATTAATATTTAATGCATTAATAATCCCATTATTAATTCCAATAGCTTTAAAGGGTGTAAAATATACACCTATGAATCCAGAAAAAATATTAAAGAGGAATTTAAGCATTTATGGTGTTGGTGGCGTAATAGTACCTTTCCTTGGAATTAAGATAATTGATATTATTATTACTCCATTACTATCAATGATAGGAATGTAGGGGGGATATAAATGAGTGATTTAAAAAAAGCAATAAGATTAACTATAGTATTAACAATAATATGCGGATTAGCATATCCATTAGTAGTAACAGGGATTGGACAAGTTTTATTTACTAAACAAGCAAATGGAAGCTTGGTAGAGTATAATGGAGAGGTTGTTGGTTCTAAGTTAATAGGACAGACATTCAATGATGATAAACATTTTGTTGGTAGGTTATCAAATGTTGGATACAACATTTCAGAAGATGGTAAGGAGATGGATGCTACTTCAGGATCTGCAAATACTTCTCCATCTAGTCCTGATTTGAAGGAGAGGGTTGAAGCAGATGTTAAGGAATTCTTAGAGAGGAATCCTACTTTATCTAAAGAAGATGTTTCAAATGAACTTATATCACAATCAGGCTCAGGTCTTGACCCTCATATAACACCAAGAGGAGCAGAAATACAAATACCAAGAATAGCAAAGGAAACTGGATTAGCTGAGGAGGATTTAAAGGAACTTGTAGAAAAGAAGACAGATGGAAGATGGTTAGGATTATATGGGGAAGAACGTGTTAATGTTTTAGAGCTAAATATAGCAATCGAAGAAGCAATCAAGTAAATAATAACTTATGATATTGAAGAGAAATGTGTATAAAAATAAGCTAGTACTTATTTTTATACACATTTTTATTATAAAGAAATCTAATTAGCTCGGGTCATAGGGAACTACAATAACCTGAATGTTTTTAGCATGTTCCAGTAATTTATTTATGGTTGAACCTCTAAAAAGTCTTTGAATAGTTGTTCGTTTTGAGTGTCCTATTATAAGTTTAGTAATATGTTTTTCATGTGCAAATTTTATTAACTCATTAGAAACGGACCTACCCTTTAAGTTAACTATTGTTGCATCTAATTTTTCTGCCAAAGTTAAGCTATCTTCAAGACCTTTAACTAGGGTAGGAGTTTCTTTTGGAGATAAATTATGGGTACAATCTACATAAACAACATAAAAGGGACACTTCATTTTCTTTGCAAGTCGGGCTCCCACCCGTATTAATCTTTTAGATTTTGGATTTGAAGATATAGACACCATAATTCTTTCAGATGTATGCCAATTATCTTGAATTTTGTGATTATGCATATATTCTTCAAGATCTTCATCCACTTCATCAGCTATCTGTCTTAATGTAAGTTCTCTTAAAGCTGCTAGGTTACCTTTTCTAAAAAAGTTTTTAAGAGCTCTTTCTATTAAGTGATTTTTATAGATATTACCTCTTTGAAGTCTATTTCTTAAGGCATCTGGAGTGATATCCACTACAACTACTTCAGCATCTGATATTATTTTATCTGGAATAGTCTCATTAACTACTATACCGGTGATTTGTCTAACCATATCATTAAGACTTTCTATATGTTGAAGGTTAACAGTTGAGTAAACATTAATTCCAGCATCTAAAATTTCCAAGACGTCTTCATATCTTTTTTTATTTCTAGATCCAGGTGCATTATTATGGGCAAGCTCATCCACAAGAACTAATTTTGGATGTTTTGCAATAATAGCATCTACATCCATTTCACTTAAATTCATAGAATTATAATGGATTTTTTTTAAGGGTATAGAAGGTAAACTTTTCACTTGAGAAATTGTATCCTTTCTATCATGGCTTTCAAGATAGCCAATAACTACATCCTCACCACGATTAAATCTTCTGTTAGCTTCATTTAGCATAGTATAAGTTTTGCCAACACCTGGGGCATAGCCCAGGAAAACTTTTAGAATACCTTTGGATTCTTTTTTACAAGTTTTTAAAGCCTCCTCTGGAGTAATTCTATATTTATCTTCCATATGCTCACTTCCTTCTAAAAATTACCTATATAGCTATGGTAACCTAAGAAAAAGGTGATATCAATTAGTTAAACCCTGAGTAAATCTTATTAAAAGAACAATATTTTAAAGAAATGAGGGATAATCAAGCCTAGCAAGTCTTATTATTAAGGATTTAATGAGGGTGTAAAAATACATGTAAGTTAATATTTTCATATTAAGTATGATAATGTCTATTATAAAATAAAGATTCCTAATACAAGAATATTATGGTAAAATGTCATGTGGTGCAATAGCACACTAGGGAAATATTAAATTAAGATGAAGGGATTAAAGATGAAAAAAAGAAAACTAAAGGAAAAATTATTGCTTACATTTGTACCAGTTTACATTATAGGATGTATTGCATTAGGGGGAGCAGCTTATTTAGGAGCATCAAAAATAATTAATAAGAGTGATGAAGATATGATGTCCAAGCTTTCTATAGCTACAGCAGGAGAAATATCCCAGGCTTTAAAAGGGGAAACAAAAGTTCTTAAGGCATTTGGTGATACAGAATTAATGAAAGATGAAGATATTACTGTAGATGAAAAATTAGAGTTTTTAAGTAGCTTTGCAGGATCTAATGAATTTATTTCATTAGGGATTGCAGATATGAAAGGAGAAGCAAGATATATTTACGGAGAAACTGGAAATGTTGGTAATGAAGATTATTTTGCATCAGCAGTAGGGGGATATGAATATGTATCTACTCCTTTCAATAGTTCAAAATATGGAGACTCTGTAATGGTTTTTTCAGTTCCTTTAAAAAATGACGAAGGAAAAGTTTATGCAGTATTATTAGGGATAAAGAATTCAGGGGTACTAGATAATATAACTAGTAGATTAAACTTCTTAAGAACTGGATATGGATTTTTAATCAATGGTAATGGAGATATCGTATCACATAAAGAAAAAGAAATAGCGATTAATAGAACTAACTATATTGAAATGGCAAAGAGTGATAGTAGGTATAATGAGATAGCTAGTATGATTCAAGAGATGAAACAAAGAGTTCCGGGACAGGGGAAATATAAACTAGATGATAAGAATTATTTCTTAGCATATGCACCTGTTGAAATAGGAAGTCTATATATAGGGATAGTTGTAGAGAATAGTGAAATGTTAGTGGGCATATATAGATTAAGATGGATAATGGTTATTATAAGTTTAGTTATAGCAGTAGCAGTTATAGCAGTAGTTATAGTTTTTAGTAAAAAAGTTTCAGGGGGGCTAACATATATAGCAGATCATATGGCTAAGGTTGGAGAGGGAGATTTCTCTATTCCTATTGATGAAAAATATGAGTCCCTTTCTGATGAAGTAGGGGATATGTGTAGGTCATTAAAGGAAACACAAAAGGAGATAGGCCTTGTTATTGGAAAAACAAAGAACTCTGCTGGGATAGTTGAAAGTAGTTCAGGAACTTTAGTAACAATATCAGAGGAATTAGCAGCATTAACAGCTAATATATCTGAAGCTATTAGTGAAGTTGCAGATGGAGCCGTTAAGCAGTCAGGTAGTATAGAAGAAGTATTAAATAAATTAAATGAGCTTAGTAATTCTATAAATGCTGTAAAGAAGAATATTAATAGTATTCATGGAATGACTACTGAAATAGAGAGAAATTCAGAAAATAGTAATAATGATATGGAAGAGTTAATATCATCTGTATCTCAATTTAATTATAATTTCAAAGGATTTTATGGAAAAATATCAGATATCTCAGTTCATATTAAAGAGGTAAATGAGATAACTGATTTAATAAATAATATATCAGAGCAAACTAATTTACTAGCCTTAAATGCAGCAATTGAAGCAGCTAGGGCAGGTGAATCAGGAAGAGGCTTTGCTGTAGTAGCAGAAGAAATTAGAGGGTTAGCTGAAAGAAGTAAGGATTCTTCACAAAATATATATAATATAATACAGCTATTATTATCTAGTTTAAATGAGGTAATAACTGAGTCTGATAGCATGAAAGATGAATTGGATGAGCAAAGAGGAACTATAAATAATACAATTAAGTCCTTTGCTGAAATATCAGCTGAGGTAAAAAAAATACCAGTTAAAATTGGGGAAATAGTTCAAAGTTTCGAGATGATTTCCAATAACAAGGAAATTATAGTTGATGAAATAGAAACAGTTTCCTTTATATCCCAGGAAGTTACAGCAGCTGTTCAAGAAATTTCTGCTTCATCGGATGAACTACACAAATCCTCAGAAGAAGTAGCAGAAAGTGCTGAGAAGTTAGCTGAGCAAGCTATTGATTTAAATAATTTAGTAGAAGGATTTAGTGTATAACTTTAAATGGCCATGATTAGTCATGGTCATTTTCTATATAAAGTGTTAGATTATCTGTGATATAATATGATATAATTAAATATAATTTTGTATATGTTTACAGAAAGAAAAGGTGGAGAAAAGGATGAAGTGGTTAGAAAAATATATTAATGATGTAAGAGCAAGTAAGGCCAATGCTGTAAAATTTAGCTTGATAGTTGCAGCTATGATGTTTATGACCTTCTTTATTTATAACAAAATAGGAGGACAAGCAACTAATGATAGCATTATTATTGCAGGAATGATAGCGGTTATATTCTTTGTTATATGGTATGTATTTTCAATTAGTTTAGTAAAAAAAGAGGATAGGGCTGCAGAAAAGGTATCCCAAGCAAAGAAGAAGGAAATAGAAGAGAGAAGAGAAAGATTAGCATCAGGTAAGAGAGTAAATAATAAGAAAAAGAAGAAGAATAGGGTAGGAAAATAAAGATAAGAAAAGTTGTATAAATTAAAAAAGGCTATTGATAATTTTAAAAATTATTGATAGCCTTTTAATTTTAAATAAATATTGCAGTTACCCATTCATTAGTTTGGTACTTTTCAATCATTTTATAGCCATGATTTTGAATCATTTCTTGTATTTTATCAAAACTCCATTCAACTAAACCAGAAACTAATAATTTACCATTTTTTCTTAAGTGTTTTTTTATAAAGTTCATAAACATATGAGTTTCCTCACCACCAATATTTATGTATATCCAATCAAAGCTTCCCTCAATCTCTACTTCACCAGATAAAGCATCACCAACAACTGCAGTTATTGTATTAATATTATTTAAAGAGGCATTAAGTTCTACTTCTTCTTTAACATCTCTTATATCTAAAGCAACAACTTCTGAAGCACCTTTTATAGCTGTAGCTAGAGAAAGGATTCCTGAACCAGTTCCTATATCTAAAACTCTTAATCCTGAATAATCCTTTTCTAAAATTATTTTTAATAAATCTTGGGTTGTTTCGTGTAGACCTGTTCCAAAGGCACCTTGGGAGATAAAGTTAATTTTATTTTTATCCTCAACTTCTTCATCAGGTGATGCAAGAACCCAGTTTTCATCAATATGTATAGCAGGGATAGAGAAATCATTATAGTCATAATTCTCTTCATAGACATCACAAGGTTCCTCATTAATTAAAGAGGAGACTTTTTCTTTAAAAGATTCAAGCTCTTCTTTTTCACCATCGAAAGCAACCTTTAAAGTTATAATTTCATCCTCTTTTTCAATAAATCCATATCCATTTTCATCTGTTGTTATTTCTAATGGACTTTCATAGAAGGCATTAAAGATATCATTAACTTGAAGTATTTCAATTTTTTCATCAACTTGGTTTAAGGGCATATTAAAACAAATAATAAACATTATAGTACTCCTTTCAAACTGAAACTAATAATATATTATTATATACTTAAATTTATGTAAAGTTATATAAGGAGGACAGTTTTTGTTTTATGGAAGATTCTATGATAATATTGAGGTAGAAAGTTCATAATGAAAGGGTGTTAAAAATTGAAGAAGATAGTAATTTTAGATGGAATAACATTAGGAAATGTTGATTATGATAAGTTAAAAGAATTTGGAGAGGTAACTTATTATGACAAGACAGAAACAAAGGATGTAGAGGAGAGAATAAAGGAAGCTACTATAGTTTTAACTAATAAAGTGGTTTTAAATAAAGATAATTTAAAGAATGCTGATAAAATTGAACTAATATGTGAAATGGCAACAGGATTTAATAATATAGATATAGAGTATGCTAAAGAGAGAGGAATTGCTGTAACTAATGTAGCTGGATATTCAACGCCAACTGTAGCTCAACATACATTTGCAACCCTTTTACATTTATATGATAAGATTTCTTATTATGATAACTTTGTTAAAACTGGAGCCTATGCAGCATCAGGATTATTTACTAATCTTGATAAGCCTTATAATGATATTGAGGGGAAAAAGTGGGGAATAGTAGGCCTTGGTGCCATAGGTAGAAAGGTTGCTAAAATAGCTGATGCCTTTGGAGCAGAAGTAGTTTATTATTCAACTTCAGGTAAGAATAATAATTCTGATTATAAAAGAGTAGAGCTTGAAGAATTACTTAGAGAATGTGACATTATATCTGTTCATGCTCCATTAAATGAAAAAACTCAAGGCTTATTTAATTATGAAAACTTTACTAAGATGAAGAAAAATGCTGTTCTAGTAAATATGGGAAGAGGTCCTATAGTTATTGATGAAGACCTAGCTAGAGCCATAGATGAAGAGTTAATAGGTGGAGCTGCTCTTGATGTATTTACTGTAGAGCCAATGAAAGTAGATAACCCATTATTAACAGTTAAGAACAAGGATAGGTTAGTTCTTACACCACATATTGCTTGGGCAAGTATAGAAGCAAGAGATAGACTATTTGCAGATTTAATAGAGAATATCCATGCATTTTATAGAGGAGAGGAAAGAAATAGATTGGATAAGTAAAATTTAATTCAAATAAAGAAAGGGTTGGAAGTTTGTGTGACCTGAATATAAGAAGAGCAACAGTAAAAGATGCTTTTGAAATAGGAAAACTAATTTATTCTACGGAAAATAATCCTGAGTTGGAATGGGGAGCGGGAAGTAAAGAAGAACTAATGACTCGTCTTGTTTCAATGATAGAGCGGGAAAATAATAGATTTAGCTATCAAAATATATGGGTGATGGATGTAGATAAGATTTTTGCAGGAATTACTCTTGCATTAGAAGGAGATAAACTTAAAAAATCTACATTTAAAGCAGATAAAGTTTTAATAACTATGCAAAATGGATTAAGGAACAAGGTTAAATTCCTGTTTTTAACAATTAGGTATGTTTTAGATAGTGAATGTAAGAAGAATGAATTTTATATTTCAAATATAGCAATAAAAAATGAGTTTAGAGGAAAAGGACTAGCTAAAATCTTTTTGGATGGAATATACAAAGAAGCAAAGCTAAGAGGATTTACAAAGATATCTTTAAGAGCTAATAATCCAAAGTTAGTTAAGTATTATGAAAGTTTAGGATATAATCTTGAGAAAAATAGTAGTGATAAGATGATAAAAGTCCTAGATGCTAAGTTACTGTAAGATCCAAGTATGAAATATGGGGATACCTGATGTATGCTAAATTAAATACTATATACTTAAAAATAATATAATATAAGAACAAAGACTCTCATATTTCTTGAAAGGCTACTTCTAGCAGAGCTAGTAGACCTGAAAAGGCATATGAGAGTCTTTGCTTTAGGCTATATAAAATCTATGGGTTAGCATAGGATGGATAGCCCTAATTATATCCTTGGAACTAGTCATTTAAAACATATTCTTCAATAGCTTTAATAACACCGTATTCTTTATTGCTCTTAGCAATAAAGTTACCATATTGCTTCATATCTTCATTAGCATTCTCCATAACAAAACTATAATGAGCTTTTTTTAACATTTCGACATCATTATAAAAATCACCGAATACCATTGTTTCTTCCTTAGAAATATTTTGGTCCTTTTGTATTTTCTCAAGGGCAGCACCCTTATTTACATCTTTATTCATTATGTCTACCCAGACTTCACCTGAAACTACAACCATAAGGTCATCCCCATATATAGGTTCTAAGTGCTTATATGAATTAGTTGAAGGGTTAGATAAATCACATATAGTTATTTTGAAAATATCATCTGAGACATATAGTAAGTTATTTACAATATGCTTCTTTATGTAATATTTATCAATTTCATCAGTAAAATCTGAAGAACAAGGAAGATGGTATGCACCTTCCATACCACATAATATTATTTGGATATTAGGGATATCAGCGCAATATTTAATAATAGAATGTACAGTATCTTTATTTATAATGCTTATATCTGATACAGTGCCATTTTCTACAATGAATGCTCCATTATCACAGATATAATAAAGATCTTCAGAAATAGGTTTGAAGTTCTCGAAAAGGGTAGGATATGGTCTGCCACTAGCTACTACAAATTTAACTCCCTTTTCATTAAGCTTTTCTAAAGTGTTAAAAAAGTTTTTAGGTAGTTTACCCTTTTCGTCTAGTAAAGTTCCATCCATATCAGTTGCAATTAACTTAATCATTTCATACACCTTCTTAATTAGATATCATTTGTTTGAGATTATTATACTATAAAAATAGGGAAGGATAAAATTAAAATATTGATATGGAGGATATTCTAAATTATAATAGAAAGAATAATAATTATTAATTAGAGTGAATTAATAAGAAATGATGCAAAGCCAAGGAGAGGATAAAGTACTATGAATACTGAAAGAAATAAAGAAATCTTTACTAGCATTGAAAAGAAATTAAAGATGGAGTTAATAGGTCAAGAAGAGTTTGCACATAAGTTATGTGATTATTTTGAGGGGAAATTATCTAAGGGGGAGAAAGGAATATTGCTACTGGCTGGTAGTAGGGATACCTTTAAAAAAGCAAGTATTAGATCTCTTTTTTCTAAGCTTAATGAAGAGAAGTTGGTAGAAAGAGGAGAAGTGGATGAAATTGATTTATCTACATACAACTTTAATTTAGGATATAATTCTTTTTTAACTGATTTATATGAAAAATTAAATAGTAGTTCAGAGGTAGTTATATTCAAAAATACAGAAAAAGCAAGTGAGGAAATTTTAAATCTACTATCAAGTATACATCCCAATACCTGTGTGCTTTTAAATAATGATTATGTTGTGAAAAATAAGTTCTTAATTGAGGCTGATGATACGGATCAAGATAAGATTAATAAATTAATATGTCACAATAAGTTCTTTATCTTCGTATATAACAGTGAAAGCAGAGAAAATATTGAGGATTTATTCCCTAATAAGGATAAAACAATATATACAAAAAGTCTTACAAAGGAAGAAAGAAGAGTAGTATTTAAGACAGAGGTATTAAAAGATATAAATAGAGTGGAAGAATCCTTAAAGGTAAATGTATTAGTTGAAGAAGATGATGAGAATGAATCAAATAATGAAATTGGGTTAAGTACATATTTACAAGATAATTTTAAGGAAGAAAAGGGATTTGGTGTTTCTGAGTATGTATCTTATAAGCTATATAAACCAATGGTGAACCTAATTAGGACGGAAGCTATAGGAGAAGGAAGCCATATTCAGTTATATATAAATGATAATGAAATATATTGTAAGGCAAATAATGAGATTTTTAAACTTAATGATTACTCTGTACCAACTCTTGAAGAAGCAAGGTATAAATTAGATTCAATTATAGGTATGAAGGATTTAAAGGACTTTATAGTAAATGTTCAAAATAACTATAAGGTTCAAAAAATAAGAGAAAGACTAGGTCTTAAAACATCACAAATATCTATGAATATGATTTTTGCAGGTAATGCAGGTACAGGAAAAACAAATGCAGCAAGAGTTACTTTTGAGTATTTAAATGCCTTAGGAATATTATCAAGGGGGGTATTTGTAGAGGTTAGTAAGGCAGACTTCGTTACAGAGAATAGTAGCGATACAGCAAAAAGAACTATAGATATAATAAACTCAGCTATTGGTGGTGTTTTATTTATAGATGAAGCTTATTCCTTATGTGAAAGTGAAGATGATAAGATAGGTAAGGAAATAGTTGATGCACTCCTTAAAGGGATAGAAGATAATAGAGATGATTTAATAGTAATATTAGCTGGATATGAAAAGGATATGGAAAAATTCTTAAGCTTTAACCAAGGTCTTAAGTCAAGATTTCCTAATACAATTCACTTCTTAGATTATAATCCTATAGAAATGTATGAAATTGCTGTAAATATAGCAAAATCAAAGGGTTATAGAATAGATAGTAATGTTAAATCAGGACTTATAGATCTGTTCACAAGAAACCAGCTTACAGGTAAAAATGATTTAGGTAATGCTAGATTTGTAAGGAATATAGTAGAGAATGCTATTATGGATGCATCTAAAAAGTATTTAACAAATAGCAAGAGGGAAATAGATTTATTACAGAGGGATAACTTTAACTTTAAGGTTAATGCTAAATTTGATTTAGAGGAAAAGTTAAGTGAAATTATAGGACTTGAGGATGTAAAGAAGCTTATTAGAAGCCAATATAAATTAATAGTAGCTCAAGAAAAGAGGAAATCAGTAGGGGTAACTACTAAGATAGAGCAAAATCTGAATATGGTATTTGCAGGTAATCCAGGCACAGGTAAAACAAGTATTGCTAGATTAGTAGCAGAAATGTTAAATAGTATGGGCTTACTTAAAATTGGGCAATTAGTTGAAACTGATAGATCTAGCTTTGTATCTGAAGTACCTGGTGAAACTTCAAAGAAAACGGAAGAGAAGTTTAAGGAAGCTATTGGAGGAATATTATTTATAGATGAGGCTTATACCCTTGCAAATGACTCTTTAGGTAGGGAAGCAATAGAAACTTTACTTAAACTAATTGAAGATTATTCAAGTGATGTAATAGTAATATTAGCTGGTTATGAGAAAGAAATGGAGGATTTCTTTGATGTTAATATAGGTTTAAGATCAAGATTCCCATTATGGACTAATTTTGAAGATTATAATCCTAATGAACTATTAGAAATGTCAATAAGATTAGTTGAGCAAAAGGGATTCAAATTATCTAAAAATGCATATGTTGCATTAAAGAAGAGTTTTGTAGATATCTATGAAAATTCAGATGCACAGTCTGGTAATGGTAGAATGGTTAGAAACTATGTTGAGAATCTAATTAGAAACCAAAGTATAAGAATATCCGAAGAAGATATTAGTGTATATGAAATGAATCTAATAACTGCAAAAGATATTGAAAAGATAAATGTAGCTGAATATGATAATGAATTTGATTTAGAAAGTAAATTAAAAGCAGTAGTGGGAAATGAGAAATCAAAGGAATTTTTAAGAAATCAATATAAGCTAATGAAAGTTAAGGAAAAGAGAAAGAGGCTAGGTTCCTTTGGAGATTTAAATAGATATATGAATATTGTTTTTACTGGGGAAATTGGAACTGGTAAAAAGACAGTCTTAAATATATATTCAGAGATGCTTTATAGTATGGGAATAGTAAAGGCTAAGAATATTTTAGAACTAGATAAGCTTGAAATAATGTCTATGATGAATAAGGGGTTAAAGCTGGAGGATATATTTAATAAGTTCTTAGGCAAGGTTTTATTGATAGATAAGAGTGATTTATTCTTAGAGGAAGAAAATTGTAATGAGATTATTACAGAGTTAATAAAGTTTATAGATAATAATAGAAATAAAACTATAATTGTTTTATCTGGTGAAAAGGAAGGTATGAAAAAGCTAGTATTATCTAATCAAGGGTTAAATTATAGATTCCCTACATGGGTAGATTTTGAGAATTATAATGAAGCAGAAAAGGTGAATATTGCATTAAATATATTAAAATCAAAGGGATATTCATTAACGCCAGATGGAAAAGAGGAGTTAATCAATTCTATAGGAGAAATGCATAGAGAAAAGGATCTTACTCTTAAGAATGGATTAATGATAAAACAATATTTAGATAATTTAGTAAGAGTTCATAGTATAAGAATTTGTGGTGATAAACTATTACAAGAGGAGATTAATATTATCAATGAAAGAGATGTAATAATAGCTAAGGAAGAATTCTTAAAGAAAAATAAAGCTACATGGAAGATTTCTGAAGATAAAGTAAGTTATAATAAAAACCCTATTGTTGATATTCCAGTTGCAAGTACATCAATAGTTGATGAATTATTAAAACTTAAGTCTTTACTTGATTCAGGGATAGTAACAGAAGAAGAGTTTGAAAAAATAAAGAAAAGAATAATTGGGTAGTTTTATAAAGAAAGCTGATAAATATTATTAATTTATCATAATATAACAAAGAATGTTGACAGTAAGTTCCTAATATAGTAATATTATTTATAAGTTAATATAAGGAAAAGCTGAGATTGAGAGTAGTAAGAAGTATGAGGTTTATTAGAGAGTAGGGGAATGGTGAAAGCCCGCAAATAATCGCTTTTGAACTTGCTCATGAGCAATAGGACTTAAAAGGTCTTATCGGTAAATAGCCGTTATTTTAATTAAGTACAATTTTTATTGGATGGTACCGCGTAAATCGCTCCAAAATGTGAGTGATTTACGCGGTTTTTTATTATAATCAGTAAATATGAAGAGGTGAAGGAAAATGGGGTTAAGTCAGTAGAAAATAAGATATTATTTATAGTTAAGCTCTACGGGGTTATAGAATGGCTGTGAATTCATTAAAAAGAGCATTAAAACTATAAAATTAATTATCTAAGGGGGCTATTAAATGTTAAATTATAAAAAGTATAAAAGATTTGAAACAATAAATTTAAAGGAAAGAACTTGGCCAAATAATTCAATCACAAAGGCACCAATGTGGTGTTCAGTTGATTTAAGAGATGGAAATCAAGCATTGGTCAATCCAATGACTGTGGAAGAAAAAATTGAGATGTTTAATCTATTAGTTGAGCTTGGTTTTAAAGAAATAGAGGTAGGTTTTCCATCAGCATCACAAATTGAGTATGATTTCTTAAGAATTTTAGTTGAAAAAGATTTAATACCTGAGGATGTAGTGGTACAAGTACTTACTCAAGCTAGACCACATCTTATTAAGAGATCCTTTGAAGCATTACAGGGAGTAAAGAAAGCAGTTGTTCATATTTATAACTCAACTTCGATTCTTCAAAGAGATGTTGTATTTAATATGAGTAAGGATGAAATAAAAAACATTGCTATAGAAGGTACAAAGCTAGTAAAGGAATATGTTAAAGATTTTTCAGGAGATATTATACTTGAATATTCTCCAGAAAGCTTTACAGGAACTGAATTAGACTATGCTCTTGAAATATGTGAGGCAGTATGTGAAACTTGGGGAGCTTCTAAGGAGAAAAAGGTTATTATAAATATACCAACTACAGTTGAAGTAGATACACCTAATGTATTTGCGGATCAAATTGAGTGGTTGAGTAAGAATTTTAAGAATAGAGAAAGTATTATATTAAGTATACATCCTCACAATGATAGGGGAACAGGAGTGGCTACTGCAGAGCTAGCTTTACTTGCAGGGGCTGATAGAGTAGAGGGAACTTTATTTGGTAATGGTGAAAGAACAGGAAATGTAGATATATTAAATATAGCTTATAATATGTTTTCTCAAGGGGTTAATCCAGAATTAGATCTTGAAGATATACAAAAGATAACAGATGTATATGAAAGATGCTGTAAGATTCCAGTTCATGTAAGACATCCATATGCAGGTGAATTAGTATTTACAGCATTCTCCGGATCACATCAAGATGCAATTAACAAGGGAATGGCTAAGTACAGAGAAAGAGAAGGACAATATTGGGAAGTTCCATATTTACCAATTGATCCAAGTGACTTAGGTAAAGAGTATGAAGCTTTAGTTAGAATTAATAGCCAATCAGGAAAGGGTGGAATAGCCTTTGTAATGGATAAATATTATGGGTATAAGATGCCTAAGGCTATGCATAAAGAATTTGCAGATGTTATCCAAAAGATATCTGAAAAGACAGGAGAGGTTGCACCACAGCTTATTATGGATAAATTTACTGAGGAATACCTTGATAGGAAATATCCATTTGAACTTATAAAATGTATTGTTACTGAAGCACCAGAAGACAATCATCCTCATAATAACACCAAAATTTCTGTTAAGTTCTTATATAAGGGTGAAGAAAAGAATATTGTTGCAGTAGGTAATGGACCAATTAACTCTTTGAAGAATGCTCTTATAAAATCTGCATTAGTTGAAACAACGATCTTAGATTATGCCGAACATTCATTAGGTAAGGGATCGGAAGCTAAAGCAGCAGCCTATGTAAATATGAAGAGAACAGATAATGGAGAAGAAACCTTTGGAGTGGGAGTAGATAGTAATATAACATTAGCATCTATAAAAGCTGTATTTAGTGCTATTAATAGATTATATAGGTAGTTTTTAATTTGTAATTTAAAATTAAGAGTGGAATTCTAAAAGAATTACCAGAAAAAGATGATTGATGAAAGTACTTAGGAGTTTCATCAATCATTTTTTCATTTTCAATTGTTATAGGCATTTATTTATAGTTTTACACTGTAAATAAAATCATAAATATAAGTGGAAAACTATGATAATTCTATTAAATTTGAATGGTGATGTTTACTACTGGAGGTCATTAGTTCATATATTGTAAACAAATTTCACGAAAATGTTGCATTATTAAAGAAGTACGTATATAATAATAACATAAATTAATAACGTTCGGATGAAGGTAGTGGGAGAGAGATATTTAATATATCCACCGAAGAGGGAAATCTTTCAGGTATTAGGACCGCTACTGGACGAGCCTCTGGAGAGACTCTAGAAGAGCACCGAAGGAGCAAGGTTTAAGTATTATTACTTAGATTGAAACTCTCAGGTAAAAGGACAGGGGATATGATTGTATCTTTTTTTACTATATAAAAAATTATAAAATTTAGATGCAATTCGTAATCTCCTCCGGAAAATTAACATTTTAAGGGGGACTTTTTTTATGGACTTACAAGAAATTTTACAAAGGATTAGTGATTTTATTTGGGGACCGCCACTACTGATTTTATTAGTTGGTACTGGTGTATACTTAACAATAAGATTAAAATTACTACAAATATTAAAACTACCATTAGCACTAAAATATGTTTTTGGTAAAGATGAAGAAGAAAATGATGATAGTGCAGAGGGTGATGTATCAAGTTTTGGTGCATTATGTACAGCCTTATCAGCAACAATTGGGACAGGTAACATAGTAGGTGTTGCAACAGCAGTAAAAACAGGGGGACCTGGTGCTTTATTTTGGATGTGGATAGCAGCTTTCTTTGGGATGGCAACAAAATATGCTGAAGGGGTACTTGCTATAAAATATAGAGAAGTAGATGAAAATGGGCAAATGGCTGGAGGACCAATGTATTACATACAAAATGGTCTTGGGTTAAAGTGGTTAGCAAAAATTTTTGCTGTACTAGGTGTTGGAGTTGCCTTCTTTGGGATAGGTACATTTGGACAGGTTAAATCTATTGCAGATGCAGCAGAAATATCATTTAATGTACCACTAGTAGTAACAGCAGTTGTTGTTACTGCTCTAGTTGCACTAGTAACATTAGGTGGTATACAAAGAATTTCTAAGGTATCAGAAAAGGTAGTACCAATAATGGCAGCATTATATATCTTAGGAGCTGTAGTTCTTCTAATATGTAATTATGAAGCAATACCAGCAGCTGTATCATTAATTATTAGAAGTGCATTTAATCCACAAGCAGCTTTAGGGGGTGCTTTAGGTATTACAGTGCAAATAGCTATGCAAAGAGGGATTGGTAGGGGAGTATTTTCTAATGAAGCAGGTCTTGGAAGTGCACCAATAGCGGCTGCAGCAGCTAAGACAAAATCTCCTGTAAGACAGGGGCTAATTTCAATGACTGGTACATTCTTTGATACTATAATAATTTGTACTATGACAGGTATAGCTATTGTAATTACAGGGACATTTAATAGTGGACTTGAAGGAGCAGCATTAACTACAGCAGCCTTTGAGACTGGACTACCTTTTGCAGTTGTAGGTAAATATATAGTAAATATAGGTCTAATATTCTTTGCCTTTACTACAATATTAGGATGGAACTATTATGGAGAAAGATGTATGGAGTATTTATTGGGGATAAAAGCGATAATACCATATAGGTTGATATTTATTGGGCTAGTAGCTGTAGGACCATTCTTACCACTTGATTTAATATTCATAATAGCAGATATAGTTAATGGATTAATGGCTTTACCTAACTTAATAGGTCTTATAGGTTTAAGAAAGGTAATAATTAGTGAAACAGAAGAGTTTTTTGGAAAGCTTAAAGAGGAAAAAGCTCTACTTTCATCATAAACAGGAAAAAGATACAAGGAGACTTGTATCTTTTTTTCATTTAATATTAATAAATGTATAAGATAAATATAAGATCTATATGTTAATATATTATAGACAAGGATTAATATTAAATAGTAGGTGAAGTATGAAGAAGAGAAATAGAAAACCATATAGAAAGAAAAAGATAAGAAAACCTTCTAGAATTATGGTTATAATGAGGATTATATTTGTAATAACAATATGTTCATTTTTATTTATTGGATTTGAATACTTTTCAAATATAAATAAAGAGTTTATATCTACATCTAGCATTAGATATTATATAGATACTGTAGATTCAATAAGTAAACCAAAGCAACAGTTGAATTGGCAAGAGGTTGCTGCAATTGATGGAGCAAAGAAGGGAAATAACTTTGAAAATAGGAATGAAAAATCTCTAAGGAATATTGCAGAGAGTTTTTATATGAAAGTAAACATATCTAATAAGTATGTAGTTAAGGACTTTGATACTGTTATAAAAGAAATAAACCTAACAAGTAAGGAAGAGAAGTTGGCATATAAAAATCTAGAGAAATTAAAAGAAGTAAGTATTAGAAGAAAAGTAGAGGGAGTTAATGAGCTAAAGGAGAGTTTTATAGAGTCATTAAGGAAAGGGAGTCTTGCTGTATATAAAAAGTATGGTGTGCTACCATCAGTTACTATAAGCCAAGCAATACTGGAATCTGATTGGGGGAGGTCATCCCTTGCATCTGAATATAATAATTATTATGGGATAAAAGCGGACAAGAGTTGGAAGGGGAAAGTAGCTAATTTAACAACAAAAGAAAATCATAGTGATGTGATAAAGGACAATTTTCGAGTTTATAATAGTGTAGAGGAATCTGTAGAGGATTTGGGGAAGTTTCTTAATGAAAATAGTAGGTATAGAAATAATGGATTATTCCAAGGAAAGAATTATATAGAACAGGCACAGGCACTTGAAGATGCAGGGTATAGTACGGCGAAGAATGAAGGTGGGGACAAGATCTATGCAGACTTACTTATTGATGTCATAAAAGAAAACAATTTAATGCTTATAGATTGTGAATTAGAAAAATAGAAATTAAATGAAGAGACGCTAATCCTTATAAAAAAGGTTAGCGTCTTATTTTTATGAATTAATTATCATTTATTATTGAAATACAATTTAAGAACTGTGTTAGAGTGTATATTCTTCCAATCTATATTGTCTAAAATAAGTTCTCGACCAAGGAAGACATAATGACTATTATCGAAAGAAAGGTAGTCTTCATAGCATATATTGCTTGTATTCATTAAATCCTTTATTGGTTTACCAGTAATTAAATGTTTTTTATATATTTTTGAGCACTCTTTAACTATAGGATCTAAAGGTTCATCTTTTTTTAAGTCAATATAAGCGTGAGCTATATGACTTGGAATAATCGAATCCTCATATATAAGCATACCTTCTTTACAAGGTAGAATCCCTTGTATTTCTGGATCTAATTTTTTATATTTGCAATCTAAAATAGTTGATAAGGTTGCCGATTGCATTTGAGTAAACTTATTTATTTGAAGGTGAATAGCAGCAAGATAGCATTGTATAGCTTTACTATGAGATTCTAGAAGATAGTAAGCATCTCCTAATAAAGCAAAAGTAGGCACTGAAAGAGAATCTAACTTAACAGCTTTAACAAGAGCTGATTTAGCTTTTTTATATTGGCCTTCTTTAATCATGCTTTCAGCAAATTTTGTTAAAATTATTACTTCTTTCATTAATCTTGCTCCTTTCAATGCATTGTTTAATTATAGTATAACACTTATAATGGAGGAAATGAATAAAAATCCCAAATTATTACTTGCATTAATAAGTAACTTTAAATTTCTTTTCACCTAATATAATATCTATTTTTTTTATAGAGAAATCATCGACTTTTATAAAGGTATTACCCCTTCTAATAGTTGATAAAAATTTATTTACATTTTCTTCAGCACCTTGAATTTCTAATTCCACCATACCATTATCCATATTTCTAACAAAGCCAGTTAAAGAATGCTTAATAGCGCAGCTTTGAGCAAAAAATCTAAAGCCCACTCCTTGAACCTGTCCATCTACAATTACGAAATATCTTATCATTATATGCCCTCCAATGATTAACAAATATATATATAAAGTATAACATAAAAAATAAATTAACTAAATTCAAAAAAGATTTCAAATATTCTGATAATAATGATATAATTCATATTGGGTATTGAAAAAAAAGGAAGGAGATGATGGTCATGGAAAAAAGTTTGGTTTTAATTAAGCCAGATGCAGTAGAAAAAAATCTAATAGGAAAGATAATAAGTCACTATGAAAGAGTGGGACTTAAAGTAGTAGCACTAAAGATGGAGAGGGTTAGCAATGAAATAGCTGATAAACATTATGAGGAACATCAGGGTAAAGTTTTTTATAATGATTTAATAAGTTTTATAACTCGTAGCCCATTATGTGCTCTTATTCTTGAAGGAAATAATGCTGTAGAAGTAGTAAGAAAGATAAATGGGTCTACTAATCCAGCAGAGGCTGCAGAAGGAACAATAAGAAGAGAATTTGCAAAGGATAAATCTGAAAATTGTGTGCATGCATCTGATTCACAAGAAAGCGCTGAAAGAGAAATATCAATATGGTTTCCGGAGTTAGAAAGTGCTTCTGAATGTTTAGTGAGCTAAAGTTAAAAAAATCCTACTGATATTTGAAATATGGTCTTCAAATATCAGTAGGATTTAATTTTTTATGAACTTCCAACTTTTATCCACTGGTCATCATAAATTCTTAAAGTATCTCTATCTAAGTCAGTAAATACTTCGCACTTATCTAATATATCATCTGATGGATAGGATTCTTGTACTTCTTCATCTAACATCTCAAAGGTTTTTAAGTTAGGTGTATAGTATTGAATATAATCAACATTTTGTAATGAATTTTCAGGGTCCGTTAAGAAGTTAATAAAGGCTTCGGCACCTTCTTTATTCTTAGATCCTTTAGGTATTACCATTGCATCAAACCATTTATTTGAGCCCTCTTCAGGAACCACATATTTAAGCTTAGGATTTTCACTTATTATATAATTAGCATCTCCTGACCAAACAGTTGCAAGAGCAGCTTCATCGTTTATCATAGCATCTTTCACTTGATCTACAAACCAGGCCTTAACTATAGGCTTTTGTTGAATTAATATATCAGCGGCCTCTTCAATTTCCTTAGCATTAGTAGAGTTCATTGAATAACCAAGTTTCTTTAGAGCTATAGACATGGTGTCTCTTACAGAATTAAACATTATTATTTCATCATCATACTTAGGATTCCAAAGAATATCCCAACTATCCACAGCCTCAGTAACTACTTCAGGATTATATATTATACCTATTGTTCCCCACATATAAGGAACAGAGTATTCATTGTTAGGGTCGTAAGCCAAGCTCTTAAATTCATCATCAATATACTTATAGTTTGGAATATTATCAAAGTTAATCTTCTCAGCCATATCCTCTTTAATCATTTTCTCTATCATATAATCAGAAGGGAATACCAAGTCATATTTATTACTACCTGATTTTAACTTAGAATACATAATTTCATTAGTATCGTAGGTAGAGTATTCAACTTTATATCCAGTTTCATCTTCAAATTTTTTAATCAAATCTTCATCTATGTAGTCACCGTTATTAAATACGTTAATTACCTTGCTATCATCCCTTTGCTTTCCTACACAACCTGTTAATACAGTTGTTGATAGTAGAGCAGCTGATATTAAAGCAACAATTCTCTTAAGCTTTTTCAATATCATCACCTCTAGTTGATTCTTTTCTGTTTACTATAAATAGTAAGGTTAATACAGTAATAAACATTAGGGTAGATAAAGCATTAATTTCAGGTTTAATACCTCTTCTAGCCATTGAATATATTTCTATAGATAAATTTGTAACTCCAGGACCTGTAGTGAAGAAGGAGATAACAAAGTCATCTATTGACATTGTAAAAGCCATTAAGAATCCAGCTACAATCCCTGGCTTTATTTGAGGGATTATTATTTTTCTCATAGCATACAAAGGTGTTGCCCCAAGGTCTAGAGCAGCTTCTGTAGTATTTGCTGGTAGCTGTTTTAGTTTAGGTAATACTGAAAGAATTACATAAGGTATATTAAAGGTAATATGAGCTAAGAGCATTGTGGTAAAACCAAAGTCAAGATTAAAGAATATAAACAAAGACATTAAGGCTATACCAGTAACTATATCAGGGTTCAACACAGGTAAGTAGTTTACATTAAGTAAAAGACCTTTACCTGGACCTTTTTTCATATTATGAATTCCAATAGCAGTAATTGTACCTATAATAGTAGCAATAACTGAAGCAAGAACGGCTATTAGTATTGTGTAATATAGAGCATTCATTATTCTATCATTATTAAACAATTCACCATACCATTTAAAAGTGAATCCATTCCATTTTGCCATTGACTTTGAATCATTAAATGAGAAGATGATTAAAGTTAATATTGGAGTATATAGGAAGGCAAAAATTAAAAATAAATAGAATTTTTTAATAAACTTTTCAAATTTACTTACCAAAGTCCTGCACTCCCTTCTTTATCATCACCATCGAATTTATTCATACAAGCCATAGATATTAATATTACAACCATCATTAGTATGGATATAGCGGAACCAAAGTTCCAATTACCCATAGTAGTAAATTGTTGTTCTATTAAGTTACCTAAAAGCATATATTGACCACCACCAAGTAAACTTGAGATAACAAAAGTAGATACTGCGGGCATAAACACCATAGTTATACCAGATATTACTCCTGGAATACTAAGTGGAAATACTACTCTAGTAAATATCTGTTTTCTATCTGCACCAAGATCACTAGCGGCATCAATTAAGTTTTGATCCATTTTAGTTAATATAGTGTATATTGGGAGTACCATGAAAGGTAAGAAGTTATAAATCATACCTAATAGTACTGCACCGTCATTATATAGAAATCCTATTGGTCCTATGCCGAAGTTACCTAGTAAGTTATTAATTAAACCGTTCTTTCCTAAGATAGGTAACCATGCATAAGTTCTAAGTAAGAAATTCATCCACATTGGTACTATAAATAACATTATTAAAAGATTTCTCCTTGATGGAGATATCTTTGATATTATATAAGCCACAGGGTAACCCAGGATTAAACAAGCTAAAGTTGATAGTAAAGCAAGTTTAATAGATCTGTAGAATATCTTACCATACTGTGGATTTAATAATCTTGTATAGTTTTCAAGCGAAAAGCTATATCCATCACCAGTTTTTATTGTAAAGCTAAAAAATAACACAATTAATAGAGGAACTATAATAAATAATGAGCTCCAAAGTATATATGGATAAGCAGCATAAGATCTGCTTTTTTTATTCATAATCCTTCACCTTTTTCATAATATGAATATCCTCAGGATATATATTTAATCCTATTTCGGAATCTATATCAGCAAATTTTGTATTATGTATAATCCACTCTCTGTTATTACCTTCAACAACCATTTCATAATGAACACCCTTGAAGATAACAGAAGTTACTGTCCCCTTAAGCATTCCTTCTTCAGCTTTTACTATTTTTATATCCTCTGGTCGTATAACAATATCAATTGGTTCATTAGGGCTAAATCCCTTATCAACACATTCAAATTCAGTATCGCAGAAAATAACCTTAAAGTCTTCAACCATAATACCTTCAAGGATATTACTTTCACCAATAAAATCAGCAACAAAGGCATTAGCTGGTTCGTTATAAATGTCCTCTGGAGTACCTTTTTGTTGTATTAAACCTTTATTCATAACTACAATAGTATCTGACATTGTTAAGGCTTCTTCTTGATCATGAGTTACAAAAATAAAGGTAATACCTAAATCTTGTTGGATTTTTTTAAGCTCAAGTTGCATTTCCTTTCTAAGCTTAAGGTCTAATGCTCCTAGTGGTTCATCAAGAAGTAATACTTCAGGTTTATTTACAAGAGCTCTTGCAATAGCAACTCTTTGTTGTTGACCACCACTTAGAGAATCTATATTTCTTTTTTCATAACCAGATAAAGAAACCATTCTAAGCATTTCTTTTACATTTTTATCAATTTCACTTTTAGAAAGTTTTTTGATTTTTAAACCAAAAGCGATATTATCATATACATTCATATGAGGGAATAAAGCGTATTTTTGAAATACGGTGTTTAATTGCCTCTTATATGGAGGTATAGAAGAGATATCTTTATTTTTAAACATTACCATCCCTGAGTCAGCTGTTTCAAAGCCAGCGATTATTTTAAGAGTAGTAGTCTTACCACAACCTGATGGTCCAAGTAAGGTTACAAACTCATTCTTTTTAATGTTTAAAGATAAATTATCTAATACTGCATTGTCTCCATATTGTTTACTTATTCCTTTTAATTCAATTATATTTTCATCCAATATAAACACCTCTTTCTTACATTATCCTAAAATGATGGTGGAGTACTTATCCAAATAACTTTTGCAGGGTTCTTTCCTGCATTTGAAATATAATGATTTTCTCTTGGTTGATAATAGAAACTTTCACCTTTCTTTACTTTATATTTTCTATCTCCTAAATGCAGAAATATAGTGCCGGAAAGTACAAATCCAAATTCTTCACCTTCATGAGGTTCCTCTTCAATATATCTTCCGTCTGGTTCTAAAGTAATCATAATTGGTTCCATTTCATTCTTTTGTGCATTAGGTATTAGCCACATAAGCTTATATTTTAAATCCTCATTTTCTGTTTCAAACATATCCTCATAAGTAAAGGTTACCCTTTCTTCAGTGTTTTCACTAAAAAATTCTGTGAGGTTTGTACCTAAAATCTCTAGCATATCCATTAAAGTTGCTATGGATGGAGAAGTTAAATCATTTTCAACTTGGGATATAAATCCCTTTGATAGCTCACATCTATTAGCAAGTTCTTCTTGAGTTAGTTGTTTTTCTACTCGTAATCTACGAATTTTATCACCTATTTGCACAATTTACACCTACCATCTATATTATTTAAAAATAACTTTTACTAAACCTATAGTTTAAAATTACTAAACAAACAAAATTATTATATAAATTTTATAAGAAAAAATCAATATTTATTTGAAAAATAAATAAAAAAGTTTTCTAGTACAAAGATAGTGTGGACAAGAGATACAGTGGGGTTGGGAAAATAGAGGGTTTAGTAAAAAACGATTGAAAGTTTAGTAATACTAAGAAAAAATAAAGAAAGTTTAAATATGTAGAAATGGTATAAAATATTTAGGGTAAACCCTAAGCTATTGATAATACCTTGTAAATGTGAGATATTTAAAGAAATAAAGATATAAAAATGGGTGATGGATTATGAAAGATTCAAAAGGAACGTATAGAAGGAATGGTAAAAATGTTTATATAAAACAGCCTGAATTAAAGGAATTGGATTTCGTGTCTAAATTATGGGCAGATGAAGAGACCATGAAAGAAATTGGGGGTGTATTTAATTTTCCAGAAAGTAAGTGGGATATGTTTTATAAAAAAATGGTTTATCCTACAGATGGAAAGAATTTTTATTGCTTAGTTTATAATACAAGGGACAAAGCAGTAGGAGAAGTTAGTTTTCATGGGTATGATTCTGCAACTAGAATTGCTAGATTTAATATAAAAATACATCATAGATATAGAAATAAAGGATATGCGGAAGAAGCCATAAGATTACTTCTAGAATACTATTTTCTTGAATTTGGTGGAGAAGTGATAATGGACAATATATCTACTGATTCTGGAAAAAGAGTAGCTAGGAAGTTAGGCTTTGAAGAAATTAGACAACATAAGGATGAAATTACTATTAAGATTACCAAGAAGGATTTTTTGAATAATAACAAGGGTGTAAGTAAAAAGGTTGCTATATTAATTTATAATCAGATGAATATGGCTGATTATGCAATGGCTCATGATATATTAAATATAGCTAATGAAATTGCAGATGACAAGGTATTTGATATTTATGGAGTGGCCTTTGAGGAGAGTATAGTTGCTAGTAATGGCTTAACTATATCTACAAATAATATAAATTTAAATGAAGATAAGCCAGATATTATCATTATGCCAAGTGGAGTTATGGTTGAAGAACAGGTAAGAGATAAAGAGAAAATTAAGTATATTATGACACACTTTAATAACTGTGATTATATATGTGCAGGTGGGAAAGCTATAAAATTCTTAATAAGATGTAGGGCTTTGGAAGGTATATTTATCCCTAAAAGGCAAGTGGATGAGGAAGATATGCAATATGTAAAGGAAAATAGGCTTATACTTAAGAATTTTATGGATAATGGAAAGATAATGTTAAATGCTAATACAATGGGAGAATTAGAGATGCTTTTATCCCTTATAGATAAGGTTGGTGGAAGAACGCTTGCTGAGAAGGTATCTAAGAAGATTGGATTAAACAAATAGATTATAATGGAAGATTTTATAAAACTTTATTAAACTTAAAGAGTATTGTACAATATATATATAAATCTAAAGAAGTATATAAACACAATATATGTTCATGGAGGTAGTTTATGAATTACAAGAAAAAGAGCATTATATTTTTTGCTATTATAGTTGTACTAGCAATGGGGATTTTCTTCTCTATATATCTTTATGTAGGTGGCGGAACTAAAGAGGTGAAGGCAGCTAAAAGATTTATTGGGATAGTTTATTCTTATGATATAGTGGATAAAAGTGAGAATAAGGACCAAATATCATACAAGAGTCTTAGTAAGAGTGACTCTTCTAGTTTGAAGGAAACTTATAGTGTAACTACTCGTGATTTCGGTATAGACATAGATAGTGAATTTAATGTTATTGGATTTAGTAATAATGTATCTAAAGTAGGATCAGTAAATATTAGTGAAAATAAAGCGCGAGATCTGGCAGAAGAATATTTATCACATATATATAAAGGTAAGTACGGATTCAAGGAGATTATTAAAGATGAATCTACTGAAAAGTCACCATATTACTCCTTAGTATTTACAAAATATGCAGATGGATATCCATATTATACTGATCAGATTATGGTAAGCATTAATAAGAATAGTGGTAAAATGGATGGATATTCCAACTCTACATCACAAGGTGAACCGGAAAGGGTTAAAATTAATAAAAGTCAAGATGAAGCAGAAGATATAGCAATAAAAGCTTTTTCAAAATTGAACAAGGATGCGGAAATAGTAGAGAATACCTATAAAGCATTTGCCGGGGATAGAGATAAGGTGAGAACAGAATTATGTTATATCGTTACTTTGAAGGGAATAGATGCAGATAATAAGGAGACTAAGGTTAAATACTTTATATCCACAGAGAATGGAAATGTAGTAAATACAGTAAAAGATAAAATTAGTAGTGCTATTGGATCATAGTAAGATTTTTGAGGATATCTATAATAAAGTTTATTGAAGATAAAATAAAAGCTAGGGATGAAATTACATCTCTAGCTTCTGTTTTGATTAAAATATATCATTATTGCCATTCTTCTACATTCTTTAACTCAGGTATAGAACTAGCTTTGAATACAGGGTCTTTGATTCCGGCTTTCTTTTGTAATCTGTAATCCTCTAGAGCTTTGAAAGCTATTTTACCAAGAAGAGCAATAGCTATTAGATTAATTACTGCCATTAATCCCATAAAAACATCTGCAAGGTTCCAAACTACCTGTAGGTTAGCAATTGATCCAAAGAACACCATTAAAGCAACTAATATTCTATATATATTTAAATAGGATTTTTTTGTTGTTAAGAATTCTATATTAGATTCACCATAGTAGTAGTTACCAACTACTGAGCTGAATGCAAATAATAGTATGCATATTGCAATAAAGTGACTTCCCCAAGAACCAACTTGTGAGCTTAAGGCAAGTTGAGTAAGTTGAATTCCTTCTAGTCCACTATCAAGGTTAACTCCTGAAAGAAGTATTATAAAAGCAGTACAGCTACAAATAATTATTGTATCAGTAAATACCCCTAAAGTTTGTATAAGGCCTTGCTTTACTGGGTGAGATACTGTGGCTGTAGCAGCAGCATTAGGAGCACTACCCATACCAGCCTCATTAGAGAATAGACCTCTCTTAATACCGTTCATAAGAGCGGCACCAATACCACCACCAAAAGCTTGCTCAATACCAAAGGCATTTTTAAATATTAAACTAATTAATTCAGGAATTTTATCAATATTAATTATGATAACGAAAAGTGCAACACATATATAGGCAGTTGCCATTATTGGTACAAGAATTTCTGAAACTTTTGCTACTCTTTGAACACCACCAAAAATAATAAATACAGTTACGATTGTTAGAACTATTCCTACAGTCATCTTGTCAAATCCAAAGGATTCATTAAACGCTAATGCAATCGTGTTAGATTGAACTGAGTTGAATATTAAACCGAAGGTAATTGTAATTAATATTGAGAATATAACGCCTAACCATCTTTTATTTAAAGCTTTTTCCATATAGTAGGCTGGACCACCTCTAAAGGAGCCGCTTTTATCTTTAGTCTTATATATTTGAGCAAGTGTAGATTCAATGAAGCTTGATGCAGAACCTATAAGAGCTATTAGCCACATCCAAAATACTGCACCAGGGCCACCTACGCTAATAGCAATTGCTACACCAGCAAGGTTACCAGTACCGACCCTTGAAGCGGTACTAATGCAGAAAGCTTGGAATGAAGAAACAGATCCTTTAACTTTCTTTGATGATGCTCCATCCCCAAGTAATCTAAACATTTCTTTTAAATATCTAAATTGTACAAATTTTGTTTTCCAGGTGAAGTATACAGCTAAAGTTAACAGCATGGCTATTAAGATATAAGTCCATAAAAAATCATTAAAAGATAAAATAATATTGTTGAATAAATCCATATTAAGTCCCCCATTCTAGTATTGTTATTGATTGTTTCGACAATTTACTTTTTTAATTTTACAATATTTTTTTAAAAAATGCAAGAAATTAATAAGCTTGATTCAAAATGGGGGAGATATATTTAATTAATAGCTAAAAATATTAAAAAAATAAGCTGTTAAAGTGTATTTATGCAAGAAAAAATATTATTTGATTCTTAAAATGCAAGAGTGGTATTTGGAAAATATCATTTTATAAAAATAAGGTGGCATATGCCACCTTATTTGAGAAATTATATATTTATAAGCCTAGTTATACGAATCATAGGATTGATAATGTAGCCATTAGGAGCAGTTAATGAAAATACAGACCTATTTGGCTTAATTGGTTTTTCTCCATTATTACTTCCGCCGTTGTTTTCATTTCCTGAATTATTATCTCCATTATCAGGTTTTTTATCATCATCTTCATCTTTCTCATTATTATCTTTATCCTTATCCTTATCTTCTTTATCAGAAGGGTTAGTTGGTACAGCTACTGTATCATCAACTTCAGTTGGAAGAATATATTGATAGTCATCAGTACTTGGATTTGGATTATCCTTTTTAACAAATACTTTTTCTGTAATTAAATTAGAAGGGGTATTTGCGGTAGCTAATTTATTGTTTGATGAATTAACCTTAGCTAATACATGAGCTTCACAAAGTCCTGTTGGCTGAGTACCTTCAATAAACATTTCCTCATAAACTCTATTTCCTCTAGGATCAGCGTTACAAAGATCAGTAGGAGTCTTTCCAGAGTCTATACATACAGGAGCCTTTACTATGCCACTTGGCATTTGGATATCAGTTACTTCTTTACCTTCATGGGCTTTTTGCATTATTTTACCCCATACACTAGCAGCCAGGCTTGAACCTCCATCCATGGTTTTAGGTTTATCATAACCTAACCATACTGAACCTGAAAGGTAAGGGGTTAGTCCAGCAAACCAATAATCTTTATTTTCACTTGTAGTACCTGTTTTACCAGCTACTGGTATTGAGCCCCATTGTGCAGCAGGACCAGTATATCCTCTTGATCCTTTTAGCATGTCATACATTATATATGCAGCTTGTGGTGAGAATATTTCTTTCTGTTTAACTTCTGCATCTAGTATTACTTTTCCACTAGAATCCTTCACAGTAGAGTATAGTTTAGGTTCAGTATAGATACCGTTATTACCAAAAACTCCAAAGGCAGATGAAACAATAAATGTATTACCACCATCTCTATCTGTAGTAGCATTTTGGAATTGTCCTAAAGCTAAAGTGGGAAGAGTCTTAGACTCTGCACCATATTTAAGTCCAAACTTTTCACCATAAGATAGGGCTGTTTTAGCACCTATGGTATGAACAACTGATGTTGTACCAATATTTTTAGATTGTCTTAAGGATTCTCTAAGGGGAATATTACCATCCTGACGAAAATCAACATTATTAGGTTCATAACCATCAAAAGATCTAAAACTATCATCAATTGTTGAGCCAGCAGTCATGATTTTTTCGTTAATAGCTGGACCATAAGCTGTTAGTGGCTTAGTAGTGGAACCAATAGACCTAAGGTCAGTATAAGCTCTATTAAGTGCCTGCCCCCCATGTTCACCTCTACCACCTACCATAGCAAGGACTTTTCCAGTTTTATAGTCAACTACTGTAGCAGATGCTTGGAAAGCAGGGGTTTTACTTCCATCTATATAAGTTTCCTGGTAACCAACATTTGTAGAACTAAAGTTATCTAAGGTTTCTTGAGTAAAGTCCTGAAGTTCTTTATTCATGTTAGTATAAATTTTAAGACCACCATTAGCTAAAAGTTTAGAAACTTCTTCATCAGTATATTTATATTTCTCTTTTAAATCCTTCTTAACTTGTGATACTGTAGGATTTATATACCATTCATAGTCCAAAGTATAGGACATTTTCCTCGCATTAAATACAAGCTTACCAGCATCTAAATCGGCTATTGCTTGTGTATACTCATCATCATTAATATAGTTAAGTTCTTTCATTTTACTTAAAACAGTTTTTGTTCTATTAATATAACGGCTTGGGTCATTTTTACTAGCCTCATTGTAGCCGCTATAATAAGTTGGTGCTTGAGTCATACCAGCAATATAGGCAGATTCTATTAAGTTAAGCTCAGAGGCAGACTTACCAAAGTAAAGGTTAGATGCTGCATCAACACCATAGGCTGTTCCCCCAAGAGGAATAGTATTTAAATATTGGTGAAGAATTTGATCCTTTGATAGTTCCTTTTCAAGGTTTAATGCAAGCCAAATTTCTTTGATTTTTCTTTCAATAATAAAATCTTCATTGGATAGAATAGTGTTTTTAAGTAATTGTTGAGTTAAAGTAGAACCACCATGCATTCCACTTTTACCATTTAAAATTTTAACTACGTCTGTAACAATTGAGCCAGCTATTCTTCGTATATCAATTCCTTTATGAGAATAGAATCTTTGGTCTTCAATTGCCACATAAGCATCTTTTAAAGTTTGTGGCATTTCATTAAACTCTATTACATTTCTATCCACTTCAGAATGCAAGTTGTCCATAAACACACCACTATCATCATAAAGGGATGTAGGTTGGCTTAAATTCATAATTGCATCAATATCCAAAGGTGGAGCACTTTTTATTACTGCAAAGACATATCCTAGTCCAACTACGAATACCGCTAAGAATAAAAAAAGCATAGAAAATATTACTCTTTTAAAAATCTTTTTTCCCTTGCTGCTTCCTTTCTTTGAACTCTTTTTTGGAGCCTTAGAAGGGCTGCTTTTCTTGGATGGAGATTTGGCTGTCTTTTTATTTGTATTTGAATTTTTATTTGTTGCCATTTGTTCCTCCTGAATAAATATAAAATAAATAATATTATAAAACATTATAGCATAATTATAATATGAGTAAATCAATAACTCAATACAAAGGTGATATATGAAGTATTATACTAAACGTCGAAAAATCCGGATAAGACCTTACATACTGGTTATTATTTCCATAATTATAGTTTTTAATCTATTTATATACTTTTTTGAAAAGAGGGTTTTCCCCACAGCATTACAGATATCAGAAACTATGGTTAAGGCAAAAACAGTAGAGATAATTAGCGAAACAAGTATCGCACTTTTTAATGAAGAGTTTAGTTATGATGAGATGGTAACCATAGATAAGGATAGTAATAATAATATCAACCTTATGCAGGTTAATACAGTTAAGCTTAATTATTTAACTTCTCAACTATCAGTACAATGTAATGAAAAACTTCAAGAAATGGGGCAGATTGGTGTAAAGGTACCTTTAGGTTGGATTACTGAAAATAGTATATTATATAATCTAGGACCAAGTATCACTGTTAAAATTGAACCAATTGGAAATATGAATGTAAGTTACGAATCAAAATTTGAAAGTGCAGGAATTAATCAGACAAGGCATAAAATATATCTTAACGTTGAAACAAAGGTAAGGACGATGGTTCCTTTTCATAGTCAGGAGCTTGATGTAACATGCCAAATTCCTATAGCTGAAAACATCATTGTTGGACAGACACCAAGTACGGCAATAGATTTTGGTCAAAATAATAAGTAAAATAAAATCTACGGTTACTATTGAAACCGTAGATTTTATTTAATATATATTATTTATCTAATTAATTTTCTTCCCAGTTAAATACGTATGGTACGTTTCTATAGTAGTTACCATAGTCTAAACCGAAACCTACAACGAATACGTCGTCTATTTCGAAGCACTTATAATCAGGAGTGACATTAACCTTTCTTCTTGAAGGTTTATCCAAAAGAACACAATTCTTTACTGATGCAGCGCCTAATTTTTTAACATGTTCTATGATGAATTCCATTGTATATCCAGTATCAACGATGTCATCTACGATTAAAACATCATAACCTTCTATGTTATCAGGAATATCGTTAACTATTCTAACCTCACCTGAACTTGTTTCACTATGACCATAGCTGGAAGTAGTCATAAAGCCTACTTTTACTTTTGTATCAAGTGCTCTTACTAAATCAGCAGTAAAAATAAAGCTACCTCTTAATAATGAAAGTACGTATAAATTCTTTCCTTCGTAGTCTTTTGTTATTTCTTTACCAAGTTCTTGAATTCTTTCATCGATTGTTTCTTTTGATAAAAGAATATTACGTTTCTTATCCTCCATGGTTGTCCTCCGCTCTTCATATATTTACAATGCTAGACTAATAGTATAAAATTATATGAAAGTTGTCAAGATAGGTATAACGAGAGGTGATATTATGATAAATGGAAATGTAAGCGGTATAAAAAAGTCTCTTGTAGAGGAACTAGAAGGGATATATAAAATAAAGACAGTAAAGGATGAAGTTTGTAGTAGAGAAATATTAGATATAATTGTTAAGGTATCTACAGCAGCTGAAAGAGAAATAAGTGTTGCTATAGATAGAAAAGGAAATGTTACATCTGTTGCTGTGGGAGATTCAACTTCTGTAGAGTTACCTTTATTAGATATTAGAGAACAAAGACTATCAGGAGTTAGAGTAATACATACTCATCCAAATGGTTATTGTAATCTATCAGCTATGGATTTATCAGCTTTATTAAAATTAAAGCTAGATGCAATAGTTGCAGTAGGTATACTTGAGGGGAAAATCATTGACTGTTCTATTGGTACATTAACAGTATTTAATGAAACTTTAATGTATGAAGAAAAGACAAATCTTTCAGTAGAAGAATTACTTTCAACTAATATTATAAGTAAGGTAAGATATATTGAAAGTTTAATTAGAGAAAATGAAGTTATTGAAGATGATGAGGAAAAGGCAATATTAGTAGGATCTGATACAAGAGAAAGTTTAGATGAATTAAGAGAACTTGCAGAAGCTTGTAATATCCCAGTTTTGGATTTAGTATACCAAAGCAGAGGAAAAATTGATCCAGCATTCTTTATAGGAAGAGGAAAGGTATTAGAAATTGCATCACTTAGACAAACTGAAAGAGCAAATGTAATAATATTTGATGATGAACTATCAGGGTCACAGGTAAGAAATTTAGAAAATGCTTTAGGTGCCAAGGTAATTGATAGAACAACACTTATATTAGAGATATTTGCAAGAAGAGCTAAGAGTAAAGAAGCTAAAATTCAAGTAGAACTAGCTCAACTTAAATATAGGAAGAGTAGACTTCAAGGATTAGGTACAGTACTATCAAGAACAGGTGGTGGAATAGGTACTAAGGGTCCTGGGGAAAAGAAACTTGAAACAGATAGAAGACATATAGATGAAACAATTTATGATTTAAATGATCAACTAAAGAAAATTAAGAAAACTAGAGAAACACAAAGAGAAAAAAGAAATAAGGAAAGTATACCTAAGGTGTCTTTAGTAGGATATACAAATGCAGGAAAATCTACTTTAAGGAATACCCTTTGTGATATGGCTGCAGTCCAAGAAAATAAGGGGAAGGAAAAAGTATTCGAAGCTGATATGTTATTTGCAACTTTAGACATAACAACTCGAGCTATAACCCTTAGAAATAAAGGGCTTATTACACTAACTGATACAGTAGGATTTGTAAGAAAGCTACCTCATGATTTAGTTGAAGCTTTTAAATCTACATTGGAAGAAGTTATTTTTGCAGATTTACTTTGTCATGTAGTAGATGCTGCATCACCTTATGCATTAGAACAGGTAAGGGCAGTTGAAGAAGTACTATCAGAACTTGGAGCTATTGGCAAGGAAACAATTTTAGTACTTAATAAAGTAGATATGGCAACAGAGGAACAACTAGAGGAATTAAGAGAACAGGTTGATTATAAAGAAATAATAGAAGTATCAGCTAAGGAAGGAACAAACTTAGATGAACTACTATATTTAATAGAAGAAAAACTACCATACAACCTTATAAAAGCTGAGTTCATAATACCTTACCACAAGGGGGATATAGTATCATTCTTACATAGAAATGGAAGAGTGTTTGAAGAAGAGTATAAAGATGAAGGAACCTATATGATGGTAGAAGTAGATGAAGAAGTATATAATAAAAGTAAGGAATATGTTGTAAATCTTTTAACATAAACTACCCATATTTACTAAGAGTATAGGAAATTATATTAAGGACTTTCATATGTCTTTTTAGAGATATTTGCATTAGTAAATGCAGTAATCTAATAAGAGTGAAGGTCCTTTTTTATTGATATATACTTATTTTTGGGAATTTTACAAAGCTAGTACTATCATTACTTTGTAATAAAATGATTTTAAGCTATAATAAAAGGTAATAAAAGATAGGTGGAAGGAGTGAATCTATGGCAAATAGAGTTATAGAGTTACAAAATGCATTTAAATCAATAGTTAATACATTGAGGAAAAATAAAAAGGTTGTAGCTATATTTACTTTTGGTAGTATTATATCCGGGGATGTGTGGGATGAGTCTGATATAGATTTATTCGTAGTATATGATAATGAATTTGAAGAAATCAGGGATGTATACTCTGAGGTCTTAGGAGTACCGGTACATACAAAGATATTAAATAAGAAAACATTCTTAGAGCTATACGAAAATGAAGGTAAGAGAGGTTTTGTAAGGAATTTACTTAGCACTTCAAAACTAGTATATTCATTAGATGAAGATATAATTGAAGCCTATAATAAGTCAAGGTATAGTATGGATATTCATGTTGAGAGATGGAATCTTGTTTATTTAGGAAAATTGTTAAAAGATCTTGGAATATGTAAGAAATACTTACAAACTGGTGGAGTAAATACATCATATGAGGTATTAATAAGAACTTTAGACAGTTTTTCTAAGTTATACATAAATTTAAATGGATATGCAGTGACTAAAGATTCATTAGCAATGGCAACTAATTTGAATAATGACTTTAACAAGGTGGTAGAGAAGTTATTTTCAGAGAAAGTCAATAAAGAGGAAATTAAAGCAGCAATAGATTATATAGATAATTTTCTAGAGTTAAATTTGACTAGAGCATCAAAGTTGGTTTTGGATTGTCTTTATGAACAGGGAGGTTTTGTTAGTTCTTATGAAGTAATGAATAATAGTAGATTTAAAGAGTTTAATATAAGAATAGAATATATTTTAAAGGAACTTACAAAGAGAGATATAATTCTAAAGGATAAAAGAGTATTTAAAGATTCAACAGGGAGTAAGATTCTTGATGAAAATGTTTATTCAGCAAAGATTATGAATAATTAAAGGTAGGTATTATACTGATGAAAGAGTTTTACAGGATAAAATTTATAGAGGAAGTACCGAAATACATTCAAATAGCAAATCATATTAAAAAGTTAATAGATAGTAGACAGGTAGAAGACGGTGAAAAACTACCTACTATAAGAGAGTATTCTGATTTCTTAGGGGTTAATAAAGTTACTATAGTTAGTACTTATAAGAAGCTTAAGAGTGATGGCTTTGCATTTCAAAAGGTTGGAAGTGGTACATATGCAAAGAGACGAGAGATGGTTTCAACCTTTAAGAAGGAATATTCTAATACATTTAAAAAATTAACAACAGAGAGTGTAAAGGATGCTATAGATTTTACTGGAGAAACTACTGGAGAAGTTATATTTCCTATTGATGAATTTAAAGGAATTATAAATAAAGTACTAGATAGGGATGGAGCGGAAGCGTTAATATCCCAAAATGCTTTAGGGTATGATAGATTAAGAAAGACAATAAATAGAGTTTTTTGGGAAGATTTACTAGAAAGTGAAGACATATTAATTGTATCAGGAGCTCAACAGGGCATAGATATTGCTTCTAAAGCTATCTTAAATATAAATGATAATGTAATAGTTGAAAAGCCAACTTATGGCGGAGCATTATCAGTATTTAAATGGAGACGTGCTAATATATTTGAAGTGGATATGGAAGAAGATGGAGTTGACTTAGAGCGCTTTGAAGAAATATTAAAGAAAAATAAGATAAGCTGTTTTTATACCATGAGTTATTTTCAGAATCCAACAGGTATTAGTTATAGTTTAGAAAAGAAAAAAAAGCTAGTACAACTTGCTGAAAAATATGATTTTTATATTATAGAGGATGACTACCTTTCAGAGCTTATTTATGATGAAAATGTGGATTATATTCCTTTTAAGTGGTTAGATAAGCATGATAGAGTAGTTTATATTAAGAGTTTTTCAAAAATATTTTTACCAGGAATAAGAATTGGCTATATTGTTGCACCAGAAATTTTTAAAGAAAACATGAGAAATTCTAAGTTTAATACAGATATAGCAACATCAAGCCTTATGCAAAGGGCACTGGAAATGTACATTTCAGAGGGCCAATGGAAAGAAAATATTTTGTTTTTAAATAAAGAGTATAAGAAAAGATATAAGTTAATGTCAGATTTAATAGATGAAGAATTAGGGGATAAGATATCCTATCATAAACCAGGTGGAGGATTAACATTTTACTTAACTTTAAAAGATAATTTGATAACATCAAGACATTTATTTTTAAGGCTTAGAAAAAAAGGTGTATACATAACTCCTGGTGTTCTATTCTTTAGAGATATGAGGGAAGGAGACAAAACCTTTAGAATAGGTTTTTCTCAAACAAATGAAGAAAAAATTGCAAAAGGCCTAAAAATTATTAGGGGGGAATTAGAGTAATGTCTTATATAACTATTAGAAATTTTGGTGAAGATTCATTCGAGGAGAAGAAGTCTGAATTTATTGGGTATGCAAAAAGAGTAGAAACAGAAGAGGAAGCTAAAGAATTTGTAAATGAGATAAAGAGCAAGCATAAACAAGCAAGACATAATTGTTGGGCTTATGTAATTGGTCAGAATATGGGTATTCAAAGGTATTCTGATGATGGAGAGCCACAAGGTACAGCAGGAATTCCAATATTAGAAGTTATGAAGAAATCTGGAATAACAGATTGTGCAGTTGTAGTTACAAGATACTTTGGAGGCATTCTACTTGGAGCTGGTGGACTAACAAGAGCCTATACAAAGGGAGCATCTATAGCTATAAAAGCTGCAGGTGTAGTAGAGAAGGTTGATGGAGTTAAGATATCTATTAATATAGATTATGACTTGTTAGGAAAGATACAATATATATGCTCTCAAAATCAGTGGCATATTGAAGATACTGAGTATAGTGATAAAGTAATTATTCATATCTTATCAGAGGTAGCTAATGTAGAGCAGATAGAAAATGAAATAGTTAATTCCACTAATGGAAAAGCTGATATAAAGAAGAGTGAGGAAGGAATTTACTTTAAAGAAGAAAATAGATTATTTAGTCATATAATACTTTAAAAGTATACAGATATCTAGCAAGTAATGGCGTCTTTTATTTCATTAATTAATATGATATAATTTTATAGATTTAAGGTAAGTAAGATAGGAGGAATAAGCATGTCAGGACACTCAAAATGGCATAACATTCAAGCTAAAAAAGGTAAAGCAGATGCTAGAAGAGGAAAAATATTCACTAAAATCGGTAAAGAGCTAGCAATAGCTATAAAGAATGGTGGAGCTAATCCAGATATTAACTCTAAGTTAAGAGATGTTATTGCAAAAGCGAAGGCTGCCAATATGCCAAATGACAACATAGCAAGAGCAATTAAGAAGGCAGAAGGAGATTTAAATTCAGTTAACTATGAAACAATAGTATATGAAGGTTATGGACCTAGTGGAGTAGCTGTAATTGTTGAAACTCTTACTGATAATAAAAATAGATCAGCAGGAAATGTTAGAAGCGCATTCACAAAGGGTGGCGGAAACATGGGAGCTTCAGGTTGTGTAGGATTTATGTTCCAAGAAAAGGGAGAAATCGTTATAGAAAAAGAAGATAAAGATGAAGATGAAATGATGATGATGGCTCTTGATGCTGGTGCAGAAGATTTCTCAGCAGAGGAAGAAGAAGTATTTGTAGTTACGACTACACCAGAGGACTTTGGAACAGTTAGAGAGGCTTTAGAAGCTAATGGAATTGAATTCTTAGAAGCAGCTGTTAAGATGATACCAGATACATATACTGCAATTAATGAAGATGATGCTAAGAAGTTCCAAAAGATGTTAGATTTACTTGAAGATGACGATGATGTTCAAGAAGTTTATCATAATGCAGAATTCCCTGAAGGATGGGATGAATAGAAGTTTTTATAAAGTTTACAACTTCCTTACTAATTTTAATATTGGTAAGGAAGTATTTTTTTAGAAAATACTTTCTTATAAAGGGTAAATATTGATGAGACAATAAAGAAAGTTTGAAGAAATTTCATTGATGGTATATTATTGTAAATATAATCGTAAAAGGCGGGGATTTTTATATGTGTGATATCAAAAGAGAAGAATATATTGGGGAGTTAAAGAAAAGTATAGAAAAGAAAATGAAAAAGCTTTTTGAAGAAGCTCATAAATATACAGAAAACTTAAGTCATGAGGATATAGTTAGATTACATGAAAATCATGTTAAAGATGTATTCTATCCCTACATAGAGAATATTCCTTCTCTACAAAATATGATAGTGGCAATGGGAGAGGAAAAAGCATTAGATGCTATTAAAGCTAAGTTTATGGGAACCTTTCATTTTCATGAGAAGATGGTAAAATGTGAGGAATTTAGGGAAGATAGAAAAACACAATATACAGAGGAAGAGATTTTAGAAAATGATGAGAAAATATCAAAGTATATCCGTGAAGTAGTAACATCAATTATTCAAGAATGTAGGGATCTTAATAATGATGAAATAAAAGATATGCATATGTTTATATTTAAGCTTATATTCCAATCTGATATAGAGCATATACCATGCTTTAAGAATGCATCTGAAACTATGAATATGGATGTTGTAAACAGAATCCATGATAGAAAAATAACAGAAAGTATGAGTAAGTACATATCCATGTGTAAAGATAATTAGAAATAATAAAGGACAACCTCTAAATTATTAAAAAGAGGATGTCCTTTTATCTTAGTATTATTCTTTTTTCTCGTTTTTCATTTCCCAATAAATTAACACAGCTAAAAATCCTCTAAGAAGGCTAACAGCTGCAATAACCCAAAGCTCATCTATACTCTTTATTAGTACAGTTTTTAAAATTTCTCCTGCAAGTTTAAATTCTAAGCCCATAGCTAGGTTATTGGCAAAGGTATATTTGATAGGGACCTTAGTATTAGTAATTACACTTTTTATATAGCTATAGAAAGCTTTTAGAGCGCCTATAATTACTATAATTACGCCCATTAATTCTAGAATATTTATTAGTATTGGTAAGTATTTATTTAGTAGTTCCTCCAACATAAAAAAACCTCCTTGATAGACTATAGAATATAGTTTCTCAAAAAGCCTTTGGAATAATACATTATTGATATGCTTATAGAAATGTTATTTAGATATTTTTAGATAAAATAGTAGGGAGCTTGGTATCCGGCGAAAGACAACCCAAGCTCCCAGTAATTAGCACTATATGTACCAACTGCTCAATTAGAATAACACAAATCCAAAGGAGATTCAAGTAAAATATTAATAAATGTCGAAAATATTGTAGAAATTTAATTGGAACATATATATAATAGGACATATAAAAAAAGAAGTAGGTAATATTTATGAAGAAGTTTAAAAAAGTATATATAGAAGTGACAAATGTTTGTAACCTTAGTTGTAGTTTTTGTCCATTAACAAAGAGAGAAAAAATGTTCCTAACACCAGATAAGTTTGAACATGTATTAAAGGAAATTAAACCCTATACAGAATACATATATCTTCATTTAATGGGGGAGCCTTTACTTAATCCTAATTTAGAAAAGTTCCTAGACTTAGCTTATGAATATGGTTTTAAAGTTAATCTAACTACAAACGGAACTCTAATTATGAAAAATAAAGAGATTTTGATTAAGGCAAAGGCATTAAGGCAGATTAATATCTCCTTACATAGCTTTGAAGCAAATGATAATGGTATAACTTTTGATGAGTATTTTAGTAATGTATTATCATTTATAGACGATACTAATAAAAATACGGAGATAATTTGTTCTATGAGATTGTGGAATCTAGATAGCTATTCATTAAAGGGAGAAAATGAATTAAATAAGAAGATTGTAGCTTTGATTAAAGATAAGTTTCATTTTGAAGGTGATTTAAAAGAAACCTTAGATATGGAAAAAAAGATAAAGCTTAAAACTAAACTATATCTAAATGGAGCCGAGAAATTCCAATGGCCAACTATGGAGATAGAATCCCTTGGGGAAGAAGGTTTTTGCCATGGTTTAAGGGATCATTTCGGGATTTTAGTAGATGGTACAGTTGTTCCTTGTTGTTTAGATGGAGAAGGTCAAATACCATTAGGGAATCTTTATGAGAAATCCCTAGATGAAATTATTAATGGGGAAAGAGCAAAAAGAATTTATGATGGTTTCTCTGGTAGGAAGAGAGTGGAGGAACTTTGTAAGAGATGTGGTTATAGCGAGATGTTTAAGAAATAAATCTTGGAGTAAACTTATGAATTTTAATAAAAGCAGTAAAATTATTTTGATTTTAAGTAAGTGCCATGTAACCAACATGTTATAAGCATATTCTTATATTCTAGTATTCTTAAGAATATAAGAATATAAGAATATGCCTTAATGTACATTTATAGTATTTAAATCATAACTAGATTTTTTAAAGATATATCAAGAACCTTAAAGGAATGTGTAAGGGCTCCAACAGAAATGTAATTTACGCCAGTTTCAGCATAGGATCTTATACTTTCCAAGTTTATGTTTCCAGAAGACTCAGTAATTGCTTTACCATCTATAAGAGCAACCATTTCTTTAGTCATAGCAGGACTCATATTATCTAACATAATAATATCAACTTTTGCTTCTAAAGCCTCTAGTACATCTTCTTTACTTTCTGCTTCAACTTCAATTTTAGTAGTGAAGGATGAGCTTTTCTTTGCAAGTAATACAGCTTTTTTAATTCCACCAGCAGCATCTATGTGATTGTCTTTAATTAAAATAGAATCTGAAAGGGAAAACCTGTGATTTGAACCTCCACCACAAAGTACTGAATATTTATCTAAATGCCTGTAAAGAGGAGTAGTCTTTCTTGTATCTACTACCTTGCAGTTTGTACCTTCAATAGCTTTAGCATAAATATTTGTAGAAGTTGCTATACCACTCATTCTTTGTAGTAGATTTAACCCTATTCTTTCACCCATTAATATATTTCTAGAATTGCCCAAAAGCTCACCTATTTTTTCACCTTTAGAAACTCTATCACCGTCTTTAACTGTAGATTCAAAGGAAACATCACCTAATATTTTAAATACTTCTTCAAATACAGGTAGTCCACAAATAATACCATCTTCCTTAGCATAAAGGGAGGCAGTACATCTACTATCCTCAGATACTGTGCTTATTGTTGTAATATCTCCAAAAGGCATATCCTCTTGTAAAGCATTATTAATAAGTTTATCAACAATTAAATAATTTAACATAATTTTCATCAACCCTTTCTTTTAAAAAATTAATCAACTCTTCCCTAGTAGGGTAGTTAGAGTTATTGGAACAGTATAATTCGCTATTTATTTTTTGAGCACATCTATAGGAAAATACCACGGCTTCAAGTAAGGAATTACTAGCTAATCTATTATTTCCATGGACCCCAGTACAAGCTGTTTCTCCCAAGGCATAAAGTTGATTAAGGCTTGTTTGACCAAATAAATCAACCTTAATTCCCCCCATAGCATAGTGATGAGCAGGGGAGATAGGAAGCAAATCCTTTTCCATAGAATATCCTCTTTTTAAACATTCACTGTAAAGGAATGGAAATCTACCTTGTAAGAAGTTCTTATCTAAGTGAGTAAGATCAAGATAAACATAAGGGGTAGTAGGGGTGCCTTCTATTTCCTTTAAAATAGCTTTAGATACTATATCTCTAGGCTTTAAAGGATCAATGAATTCTTCTCCTTTTAAATTTCGGATTTTTCCGCCTTCACCTCTCAATGATTCTGATAGCAATAATCTTTTTCCTGTTGAGTCCTTTTCAAAAAGAACAGTAGGATGTAGTTGTAGGTAGTTTATATCTTTGATTTCTACATTGTTTTTTAGGGCAATTGATATTCCATCTCCAGTTAATGATGGGAAGTTAGTGGTTGAAGTAAATAACCCACCAAGACCACCAGTTGCAAGAATAGTACACTTTGCATGTATTTGTAGTTCTGAATTATTATAATCGCATATACCACCAAGGCATCTATTATCCTTCTGAATTATATCTATAATTTTACATCCTTCAAAAACTTCTATATTCTTTCTTCTATGAAGCTCTTTGTAAAGGGAATCCATTATATATTTTCCTGTTTCATCTTTAATATGGGCTATTCTAAAGGTACTATGTCCACCTTCTCTAGTGTAGGACATAGATCCATCATTATTTCTATCAAATGGAACTTTATATTTTATTAGTCGTTGAATATTTGGTCTTGATTCTTTAACCAAAGTTTCAACAGCATCTACGTTATTTTTATAGTTGCCAGCAATAAGAGTATCTTCTATATAAGAAGTATAATCTTCTTTATTCAAAGCAGTAGAGATACCCCCTTGGGCCAGGTAGGAATTACAGTCCTTCAAGCCTTCTTTACAAATTAATATAACCTTTAAATTTTTATTTAGGTTTAAAGCAGAATAAACCCCTGAGACACCAGTACCAGCTATTAATACGTCACAGGTTCTAATCATATTATCAATCTCCTAACAAATGCATATTTTCCAAAGCTGTCAATGCTTTTAGTCTTTGTTCTTCTTCAATTTTAATTTCATTTGATTCATTTAATAGGCAGTTATAAAGATCCTCCAAGTGTGTCATCTTCATATTTGGACAGATCATTGAATCTTTAAGAGGGATAAATTTCTTATTTGGACTTTTCTTTTTCATTTGATGGATTACACCTTCTTCTGTTACTACAATAAATCCATCTGAATTAGAAGTTGCAGAGTAGGTAATAATTTCAGATGTACTACCAATAAAATCAGCAATAGAACGAACTCCTTTATTACATTCAGGATGAACTAGTACTTCATATCCAGGATATTCTGACATTAGAGTTGTAATATCCTCTTGTTCAACTCGTTCATGAACAGGACAAAAGCCTTGATATAATATAAAGTTTTTATTAGGGAAGTGTTCGCTAATATATTCTCCTAAATTTCTATCAGGCAAGAATAATATTTCTTCTTCTTTTATATTATTCATTATTTTTAATGCAGAGGATGATGTAACACAAACATCAGACATAGCTTTTATATCTAAATTTGTGTTTATATAGCTTATAACCTTAGCATTGGGGTGTTTTTTAATTAAATCTTGGAGCCTGTCTACTAATGCCATATCAGCCATAGGGCATCTTGATTCAATTGCAGGCAAAAGAACTTTTTTATTAGGGGATAAGATCTTAGCACTTTCAGCCATGAATCTTACACCACAAAATATTATAAGATTTGAAGGAGACTCCATGGCCTTTTTACTAAGAAAATAGGAATCTCCAACAATATCGGCGATTTCTTGTATTTCAGGGCTTTGGTAAAGATGAGCTAATATTAATGCATTTTTTTCTCTTTTTAATCTTTTTATTTCCTTAACTATATCCAAAACAAAACAACTCCTTATAAAGTTTACATGTGTATATACACCATGTATAAAGTTTAAGGCAGGAGTAAGTCTTTGTCAATTTTAAATTAACAGTTTTGTGTATACTTTATGGAATAAATGGAAATAATGGCTATTAGGGAGTGATGAAGATGAGAAAAGTTAGCAAATTAATTATTATAAGTTGTATTGTATTATTAGGTATATTTGTAGTAAGTTTCCTAGCAACGGATATATATTTAGATAAGAAATCAAAAGAAAGTGATGAAACTAGTCAAAGCTTATCCGCTGGAAATGATAATAAGAAATTGAGCCTTGAGGATAAAACAAAGATTTCATTATTTAAAAAGAATTCAAAGGAAAAAGAAACAACTTTAGGTGAGCTAAAAAAAGAGTTGGGATTAGATGGAGAAGTTACAGAAGAAGTTTTAAGTACAGCTTTGCAAAAAAAAGGATATGAACTTGATGGAAAGGGAGATAAGGAATTATCATACACAAGAGAAGTAGAAAGTAGTGTTGAGCCAGATAAATACTATATTAAAGATTATGATGGGTATTTAGCTATATATAAGAGTGACACTAATGGAAATTTAACAATAGAGAATCCTATAACTGATGTATTTAAAGAAAGCAAGAAATTCGAAGATTTACCATCTACAGATAGAGAGCTTATTAATAACTTAGAGAGAAAGTTTGACAATAAAGAAGATGCAGAAGATGGAATATATGAGTTAATATCCTAAAATTTTATATAGATATAAGAAACCAATTATATACCTCATGGGGGAGCGAAAGCTCTCCTTTTTATTTTGCAAAATCAAAAGAGTGGTTATTAGTAAGCATTTCCCTTGAAAGATTTAAGCTTAAATGATAAAGTATAATAAGAATTAATGAGAACATACTTTCACTTTTGATGCTGGAGGATAATAAAATGTACGAGTATATAAGAGGAAAATATATAGGGATAAATAAGGACTATATAATAGTAGAGAATAATGGTCTGGGATATAAAATATTTACTTCTGGGGCAACAATGTCTATAATGCCAAAATCAGGTGAAGAGGTAATGCTTTATTTGGAGCAAATAGTAAGACAAGATTTCATAGGTCTTTATGGATTTGGTTCAAAGGAAGAATTAGATATGTTTAAGCTATTACTTGGGATAAACGGTGTTGGTGCAAAAGCAGCCCTTTCATTATTATCAATAAGTAGGGTAAACAACCTTAAGTATGCAATTATAATGGGTGATGAAAAACATATTTGCAGAGCACCTGGTATAGGTAAGAAAACAGCAGGTAGAATTATATTAGAACTTAAGGATAAACTTAAGAAAGAAGATATGACTATTGATAAGAATGAAGATGGAATATTTATAGGTGATGATAATGAAGCAAATTATGCAGCTACTTTAAGTGAAGCATTAGGAGCTTTATTAGCCTTAGGATATAGTGAGAAAGAAGCAGAGCTCGCATTAAAGAAAGTTGATAAAGAAGAAACAGTTGAGAATATTATTAAGAGTTGTTTAAAGGTCCTAATGGGTTAGGGGGATAATTTATGGAAAGAATTATTACTCCACAGGAATTAAATGAGGATTCAGGTGGAGAATTAAGTTTAAGACCTCAAAAAATTAATGAATATATAGGGCAAGATAAAGTAAAAGAGAGAATGGATGTCTTTATTAAAGCAGCTCAAAAAAGAGGAGAAGCTTTAGATCATGTTCTTTTATATGGGCCACCTGGTTTGGGAAAAACTACACTAGCTAATATTATTGCCCAGGAAATGGGCGGAGATTTAAAGATAACATCAGGGCCAGCAATTGAGAGAGCAGGAGATTTAGCAGCAATATTAACAGCTTTAAAAGACAATGATGTTTTGTTTATAGATGAAATTCATAGACTGAACAGAAGTGTAGAGGAAATATTATATCCAGCTATGGAAGATTACGCCTTAGATATAGTAATTGGTAAGGGAGCAGCAGCGAAATCTATAAGATTAGACCTTCCGGCCTTTACATTAATAGGGGCAACTACTAGAATAGGAATGTTAACATCACCATTAAGAGATAGATTTGGTGTACTATGTGCTATGGAGTTTTATACTGTAGAACAACTTACTGAAATAGTAATAAGAAGTGCATTAGTTCTTGGTTGTAATATAACAGAAGAAGGTGCAATAGAAATAGCTAGAAGATCAAGAGGAACACCTAGAATAGCAAATAGACTTTTGAAAAGAGTTAGAGATTATGCTGAAGTTTATTCTGATAATCTAATTAGTTTAAAGGAAGCAAGAGCTGCTTTAGGATTATTAGAGGTTGATAATGAAGGCTTTGATAGAGTTGATAATAAAATTTTAGAAGCTATTATAGATAACTTTGGTGGAGGCCCTGTAGGGATTGAGACTTTATCCTATTTTATAGGAGAGGAGCTTGGAACTCTTGAGGATGTTTACGAGCCATATCTACTTCAAAGAGGATTTATAGTTAGAACACCTAGAGGTAGAGTAGCTACAGAAAAGGCATATAATCATTTAGGAAAGCCAATGGGCAAAAAATCTGATAAAGATGGGCAGAGAAGTTTTTTTTAGATATATGAAAGTAAATAATAGTTAATTAGTTACTTGAATATGACAAAAGTTAGGAGAAGTGAAATAGTATGAAGGTAACAGATTTTGATTTTCATCTTCCAGAGGAGTTAATAGCACAACATCCTTTAGAAAAAAGAGATTCATCAAGATTAATGGTTTTAGATAAGAAGACAGGTGAAATAGATCATAAAAGATTCTATGATATTATAAATTACCTAGAAAAAGGGGATACTTTAGTATTGAACAATACTAGAGTTTTACCAGCTAGATTAATAGGTGAAAAGGAACATACAGGTGGAAAAATAGAATTCCTTTTATTAAAAAGAATAGAGGGAGATAAATGGGAGTGTTTAGCTAAACCTGGTAAGAGTGCGAGAGAAGGCAGAAGGTTTACTTTTGGAGAAGGAAAGTTAATTGCAGAAGTAGTTCAGGTTCTTGAAAATGGTAATAGAATTGTTGAATTCCATTATGAGGGGATATTTGAAGAGGTATTAGATTCATTGGGAGAAATGCCACTTCCACCTTATATCCATGAGAGGCTTGAAGATAAGGAAAGATATCAAACAGTTTATTCTAAAGAAGAGGGGTCAGCTGCTGCACCTACAGCTGGATTACACTTTACAGAAGAATTATTACAAAAGATAAAAGATAAAGGTATTAATATTGCATATGTAACTCTTCACGTAGGTCTTGGAACATTTAGACCTGTTAAGGTTGAAGATATAGAAAGCCACGACATGCATTCTGAATTTTATGTATTAGATGAAGAAAATGCTAATATTATTAATGAAACAAAGAAAAGGGGAAATAAAATTATATCAGTAGGTACCACATCTACAAGAACTCTTGAAACTATCGGTGATGATAGTGGGATGGTCAAAGCTCAAAGTGGGTGGACAAATATATTCATATATCCAGGATACAAGTTTAAAATTGTAGATAACTTAATAACGAATTTCCACTTACCTGAATCAACACTAATAATGTTAGTATCTACATTAGCAGGAAGAGATCATGTCCTTCATGCTTATGAAGAGGCTGTAAAAGAAAAATATAGATTCTTCTCCTTTGGAGATGCAATGTTTATTAAGTAATTAAGGAGTGAAATCATTGACTAAAAGATATACTTTATTAAAGAAAGATGGAAATGCTAGAAGAGGAAGATTTGAAACTCCTCATGGAACTATTGAAACACCAGTATTTATGAATGTTGGGACCCTTGCAGTTATTAAAGGTGCTGTTTCATCAATGGATTTAAAGGAAATTGGTTGCCAAGTTGAATTATCAAATACATATCACTTACATTTAAGGCCTTCTGATGAAGTTGTATATAAAATGGGTGGATTACATGAGTTTATGAATTGGGATAGACCAATACTAACTGATTCAGGCGGATTCCAAGTATTCTCTTTATCGGGAATGAGAAAAATAAAGGAAGAGGGAGTTTACTTTAGCTCACATATAGATGGAAAGAAGATATTTATGGGACCTGAAGAATCAATGCAAATTCAAAGTAATCTAGCTTCAACTATAGCTATGGCCTTTGATGAGTGTATTCCAAATCCATCAACTAGAGAGTATGTTGAAAAGTCAGTAGCAAGAACTACAAGATGGCTTGAAAGATGTAAGGTTGAAATGGATAGGCTAAATGCTTTACCTCAAACTATAAATAAGGAGCAAATGCTTTTTGGTATTAACCAAGGTGGATGCTATGAAGATATAAGAATAGAGCACGCTAAGACAATTACTAAAATGGATTTAGACGGATATGCAATTGGTGGATTAGCAGTTGGAGAAACTCATGAAGAAATGTATAGAATTATTGATGCTGTTGTGCCACATCTTCCACAAGATAAGCCAATATACTTAATGGGTGTTGGTACTCCAAGTAATATATTAGAAGCAGTTGATAGGGGAGTAGATTTCTTTGACTGTGTACTTCCTGCTAGAAATGGTAGACATGGTCATGTATTTACAAAGGATGGAAAGATTAATTTATTAAATGCTAAATTTGAGTTAGATGCAAAGCCTATAGATGAGGGCTGCGAATGCCCAGCATGTAAGAGCTATACTAGAGCTTACATAAGACATTTATTTAAAGCTAAGGAAATGTTAGCAATGAGGTTATGTGTTCTTCATAATCTATACTTCTATAATAAGCTTATGGAAGATATAAGAGCTGCTATAGATGGTGGATATTATAAGGAGTTTAAAGAACAAAAGTTAAGGGAATGGAATAGTAAAGCTTAGTATTGACAAGTGGTTTAAAGAATTGTAAACTACTTTACATGGATATGTGAATTTGAATTCATATATACTTTATAAATGGAAGGAAGGACAATTAGAATGAATATATTTTTACAATTAGCGCCTATGTTATTAGTATTTGTAGTATTCTACTTTATACTAATATTACCTGAAAAGAAGAGAAAGAAGCAATATGGAGAAATGTTAGATACCCTTCAATTAAATGATGAAGTTATGACAAGAGGCGGAGTAGTTGGAAAGATAGTGTCTCTTGATGGAGATTATATGGTTTTAGAATCAGGTCCAGATAGAACTAGAATAAGATTCTCAAAAAATGCTATAGCAAGTAAAGTTTATAAAGAAGATTAGAATAGTACCCCTTAATACCTCATATGATGAAGTATTAGGGGGTGTTTTATATGGAGGAAGGAAAAATTTTAAAATCAGTTTTTAAAGGCTTGATGGGTGCAGTGTTATTAGCTCTTATTCTGCTATTAATCTTATCATTAATAATGACGAAATTTGATTTAACTGAAAAAGTATACAGTATAGTTTATGTGGTAATAACTGCATTATCTTTGGTAATTGGGTCAGTTTTTGCCGCAAAATGCAACGGAAGAAAAGGATGGTTAACTGGATTTTTAGTGGGATTAATGTTTTTTGTATGTATCCATATTTTAGGAGCGATAGCTACCGGCAACATTAGCTTTGATATGGCTGAAATGTACAAGTTAGGAGCATCTATAACTATAGGAACAATAGCTGGAATATTAGGTGTTAATCTCTAAAACATCTTTATTCTGCAAAGTCTGTGTGCTATAATAAATCTGCATTGTGAAATTTGAACCTAGTACTGAGGAGGATAAAAATGAAGACAAAAGGAAAGAGTTCAGTATTATTTATACTTAGCACCTTAGCCATTATTGTATTTGCATACATTGGAATTAATGGATTAGAGGTTGCTGGTTGGCAATTTAAGCCTTTTGAGGATACGATAACAAAGGGATTAGACCTACAAGGTGGAGTTTCTGTAGTTATGGAAATCCAAGATGAAGAGGTTACAAAGGAAGATTTAGAAAAAACAAAGGAATCTTTATCTCTAAGAGTTAATAAGATTGGAGTTGCAGAAACCGTTGTAACTACAGAAGGGGATAGAAAGATAAGAATCGATATCCCAGGTCAATATAACTCAGGAGAAATTGTTGAAAACTTAGGGAAAACTGGTGAGTTAACATTTAAATCTCCAGAGGGTGAGGTCTTATTAACAGGGAAAGATATCCAAAAGTCAGCAGTAGTTTCTAATGCAGAGACAGGAAAACCAGAAGTTTCATTAGAAATGACTGATGAAGGAAAACAAAAGTTTGCAGATGCTACTCAGAAGTACGTAGGTCAAGCAATATCAATTAACATGGATGATGAACAATTATCAAATCCAAATGTCCAAAGTGTTATAACAGATGGAAAAGCTGTTATAAGTGGAAGTGGATCACTTGAAGAAGCTAAGAAGCTTTCAGGATTAATAAATGCAGGTGCATTACCTGTTACAGTTAAAGCAGTATCTGTGCAAACTGTAGGTGCACAACTTGGAGCAGAAGCGCTTCCAAATGCTATAAAGGCAGGAATTTTAGGAATTGGATTAATATTTGTATTAATGATTGCTTACTTCAGAATTCCAGGAATAATTTCTAGTTTGGTATTAAGTCTGTATATTTGTCTAGTTCTATTTATATTTGGAGAAGTAGGAGCAACAATGACACTACCAGGTATAGCAGGTTTACTTCTGACTATAGGTATGGCCGTAGATGCTAATGTTCTTATTTTTGAAAGAACAAGAGAGGAATTATCTAAAGGAATTTCTATAAAAAGTGCTGTTGATAAAGGTTTTGAAAATGCAATGTCATCAATAGTTGACTCAAACGTTACTACTATTATTGCAGCATTGGTACTTTACTTCTTTGGATCAGGTGCGGTAAAAGGTTTTGCCGTAACATTGTTGATAGGAATTATAGTTAGCTTATTTACAGCATTAACAGTTACAAAATTCTTTATGAGACATGCTGTAAAAATGGGAATACTAAGTAAACTATCTCATTTTAGAGTTAAGAAGAAGGAGGTATAGCAATGCTAAAGATTATAGAGAAAACAAAGGTTTGGTTTGCATTATCTCTTGTTGTAATTCTAATAGGCCTAGGCTTTGCAGTTACTAAAGGATTTAACTTAGGTATAGATTTTAAAGGGGGAACTCAGGTTACCCTTGAACTAGGAAATGACTACGATAAATCAAAAGCTGATGAAATAGTAAGTAAGTATACGAATAATTTCGTGACTAATACTATTGGTGATGATGCTAATCAATTTGAGATTAAATCAGGAGACCTTGATAGTCTTAAAGTTAAGGAAATTATTGAAGAATTAAAAACTGAGTTTAGTTTAGATGGAGAAATTTTAGTAGATCAAAATGAAATAGGTGCATCTGTTGGAGATGAACTTAAAAGGAATTCAATAATCGCATTAGTAATATCATTCTTTGCTATGTTAATATACATTGCTATAAGATTTGAAATTAACTTTGGTATTGCAGCACTTATTGCATTGGTACATGATATAGTAATTACATTATGTGTTTATGCTATATTTGGAATTCAAATTAATACTCCATTTATTGCAGCGATTCTAACTATAATTGGTTATTCTATGAATGATACTATAGTTATATTTGATAGAATTAGAGAGAACTATAAGAAATCAAGAAGAGCTGATTTAGTTGAAGTTGCTAACGCAAGTATAACTCAAACTATGTCAAGGTCTATAATAACTACAATAACTACTTTAAGTACTATTATTGCAGTTAATATATTTGTACCTGCAGTAAGGGAATTTGCATTCCCATTAATAATAGGTATAGCATGTGGTGCGTATTCGTCTATATTTATAGCATCACCAGTTTGGATTATTCTTAAGAAAAGGGAAAAAAGAAAACTAAAGTAGATAGTGTTTTATATGGGCAGGTCGAGATACCTGCTCTTTTTATTTTATCTCTAGGAAAAGATGTAAAATTTCCTTCCTTAAACTAAATGATATTAATGAGTAGTTGTAATAATAAATTTTAAAAATAACTATACTACTATATATGGACATTTTCTTAAGGGAAACACAAGAAGTAGTGCCCATTTAAATACTTTCAAAAACTGTTTGCTATTATAGTAAATATCATCTATAATATAGTTGTTTTCTTATTTTATGGAGGAGAAGTCATGCGTAAATTTTGGGAGAGTATATATTGTCCAAATTATATAACTGGATATAATCCCTTTTTACTTAGACATATGAATAAAGCTATTGAAAAGCTAGTATACGCAGTAAACAATCGTAAAAAAATCGTTGTTTATGGAACCTCCTCAGTGGATGGAATATGTGCTATTGCATCATTGAGTCTAATATTAAGGTATTTGAATGCAGATGTTGAGTATCTTATACATGATGGGGGAGAAAATAATAAATCGGTTGATTGTGATGATATAAAGGAAGATATAGACTTCCTTGGTGCTGATCTACTTATAACTTTAGGGGTGGATTTGAAATCAGATGAAGAAGTAAAGCTTTGCAATAATTTGGAAATAGATCTAATTGTACTTGAGAATAAAAAGACCGTTAGAGAAAGAGATTATGTCTATATAAATCCAAATCAAAAGGGGTGCCAGTACAGGTATAAAAATCTGTCTTTAAGTGCGTTGACCTTTAAATTGATGCAAGCTATTGCAATTTATTATAATATGAAGAGTATAAATAAATATCTTGATCTTATATTAATAGGTGGACAACAGGCAAAAATTTCATTGAAAGGTGAAAATGGAGTTATTCTTAAAGAAGGTAGAAAGTTTTTAGTTAATACTAATAATAATGGTTTAAGGGCAATAATGAATTTTAATAATGTAATAGAGTTGGATGATGATAGTATAGCCAATATTGTAGAACTTATTACTCCAACAGTAAGTACAGTAGGTGTGGTGAATAATGCACGTATAGTACTTGAGTTATTAACAACTAATGATAAGGATAGAGCAGAGCAAATAGCTAAATACTTACATAACTTGAATAAGCCAATAGAGTAGGCTTAATCATTGTATTATATAAATATTTATTTTGGAGGAATCAGTATGGATTTAAAAGATAAAATCAGAGTGGTAGAGGATTTTCCAAAGGAAGGTATAAGTTTTAAGGATATCACAACATTAATAGGTGATGGAGAAGCTTTAAAATGCTCAATTGATAGAATGGCAGAACATCTTAGAGATAAAAATGTAGATGTAATATTAGGACCAGAAGCAAGAGGATTTATATTTGGAGTTCCAGTGGCTTATGCACTAGGAGTGGGTTTTGTACCAGTAAGAAAAAAAGGAAAACTTCCATGTGAAACTGTTGCAGTAAACTATGGATTAGAGTATGGTACAGATACTTTAGAAATACACAAAGATGCTATAAAGAAGGGCCAAAGAGTTGCAATTGTTGATGATTTATTAGCAACTGGTGGAACAATAGAAGCTGTAGCTAAGCTTGTAGAAATGGCAGGAGGAGAAGTTGTTGCTTTAGACTTCGCTATTGAATTAACAGGACTTAATGGAAGAGATAAGTTAAAGGGATATGAAGTATTATCTCTTGTTGATTATGAATTTTAATTAATTGAATTATGATTTTAAAGAGTATGTACTAAAGAGAGTAATCTGTTTCTATGCATGCTCTTTTTAGTTATTAATTAAATTTCAATGGTAATCCCACGAATATCCCATTTAACCAAGCCTCTCTTTGGTTTTATTGTTGAAAAAGGTATGATAATAATATATAATATTCTATAAATAATGGCTGGTTATTGACCAGCCTTTGACTTTAGGTGTACTGGCATATTTATGCCATTATTTTATTTGGTATGCCTTATAAAATATGTATTTGAGGGAGAGTAATCCTTATGATTGAAACCTTGCTAAAAAAGATAAATGACAATTGTATAAATGTTGATATAGAGATGATTAGAAAAGCATATCATTTTGCAGATGATGCTCATAATGCACAGAGGAGAGAATCTGGTGAGCCATACATAACACATCCAATTGAAGTAGCTGAAATACTTTCAGAACTTGGAATGGATACTAATACTATCGCAGCAGGGTTACTTCATGATGTTTTAGAAGATACTGATTGTACTTTCCAGGAGATGGCAACAGAATTTAATGAAGAAGTTGCAAATCTAGTTAATGGAGTAACTAAACTTGGAAAGATTGAATATAAAACAAAAGAAGAGCAACAAGCTGATAATGTTAGAAAAATGCTTCTTGCTATGGCAAAGGACATAAGGGTTATCATAATTAAATTAGCAGATAGATTACATAACATGAGAACACTAAAGTTTATGACAAAAGAAAAGCAAAAGCTTAAGGCAAAGGAAACTTTAGATATTTATGCGCCACTTGCTCATAGACTAGGTATGTCAAAAATAAAGTGGGAACTTGAGGACCTTTCTTTTAGATATTTACATGAAGAAGAATATTATGATCTTGTTCATCAAATAGCAGAAAAAAGAGTTGAAAGAGAAAGTTATATTGCAAAGGTTATTCATGAATTACTAGAAAATCTTGAGGAATCGGGGATAGATTCAGATATAGAAGGAAGACCTAAGCATTTTTATAGTATTTATAGAAAGATGGTTAATAAGAATAAGAGTATTGAACAAATATTTGATTTAACTGCTATTAGAATTCTTGTTAACTCTGTTAAGGACTGTTATGGAGTATTAGGTATTGTCCATACTATTTATAAACCTATACCAGGAAGATTCAAGGATTATATTGCTATGCCTAAGCCTAATATGTATCAATCTTTACATACAACTGTTATAGGGCCACAGGGAAAAACCTTTGAAATTCAAATAAGAACCTTTGATATGCATAAGACAGCTGAATATGGTATAGCTGCCCATTGGAAGTATAAAGAGGGAGATTCAGCAGAGGATAAGGAACATGAATTTGATAAGAAGTTAGTTTGGCTTAGAGATATGCTTGAATGGCAAAAGGAAACTTCAGATGCAGAAGAATTTATGGAAGGTTTTAAAATTGACCTTTTTTCAGATGAAATATTTGTATTTACACCAAAGGGTGTAGTTATTAACCTAGCTAGTGGCTGTACACCTATTGATTTTGCCTATAGAATACATACTGATGTAGGAAATAAGTGTATAGGTGCTAAGATTAACGGTAAAATAGTTCCTCTAGATCACAAACTTAAAACTGGTGAAATTATTGAGATTATAACTTCACAATCAGCTAAGGGTCCTAATATGGATTGGCTTAATATTGCAAAGAGTAATCAAGCAAAAAGTAAGATTAGAGCATGGTTTAAGAAAACTAAAAAAGAGGAAAATATAAGTAAGGGTAAAGAACTATTAGATAAAGAGCTAAAAAAACAAGCTGTAGTTTTCGCTGATATAGCCAAGGGTGATAGTTATGAAAAAATGCAAAAAAGATATAATATTCATAGCATGGAGGATCTTTATGCTAATATAGGTGTTGGATCAATAATAGCTTCAAGCCTTGTTTCAAGATTAAAAGATGAGAATATAGCAGATAAAGATAAAAATTCAGCAGAGGCTATAAATAAAAGCATAGAAGAGCAAATTGCTAAAACTGAAAGAAATTCTAAAAAAGAAAATAGTTATGGTATTACAGTAAAAGGTGAAAGCAACCTAATGGTTAGATTTGCAAGATGTTGCAATCCAGTACCTGGTGATGATATTCAAGGATATATTACAAAAGGAAGAGGAGTATCAGTTCATAGAACAGACTGTAGCAATTTAAAATCCTTAATTGCATATGATGCTAATAAAGTTGTAGAAGTTAGCTGGGGTATGGCAAAGGGTGCTTCATATGTGGCTGAAATTAGAGTGAAAACTGAGGATAGGATGGGAATACTAGCAGATATTATGATGGTAATAACTGATTCAGGATTACATCTAAGTGCATTAAATGCAACCTCTCCAAAGGGATCAGAAGCCATGATGACAATAAAAGTCAAGATAGATTCAGTTGAACAACTTAAGGAACTTATGAGAAAAATAAGAAGACTTAAAGGTGTTATGGACGTATATAGAATGAATAACTAAAGGGTGTGAAAAGATGAGAGCAGTAGTTCAAAGAGTAAGCTCATCTAGTGTGACAGTAGATAATAAGGTTATTGGAAGTATAGGAAGAGGGTTTAACCTTCTTCTTGGCATTTCAAAGGAAGATACTGTTGAGGATTTGAAATATATAAAAGATAAAGTACTAAATTTAAGAGTTTTTGAAGATGAAAATGATAAGATGAATCTCTCACTTCTTGATGTAAAGGGAGAGATTTTAGCAATTTCACAATTTACCTTATATGGTGATTGTAGAAAAGGTAGAAGACCTAACTTTATGAATGCAATGGGTGGAGATAAAGCAAAAGAGCTATACGAAGAGTTTGTTGAAATACTTAAAGAGTCTGGTCTAAAAGTGGAAGTAGGAGAGTTTGGAGCCCATATGCATGTTGATATACAAAATGATGGGCCAGTTACTATATTGTTAGATAGTAAAAAAGAATTTTAATTCTTAATTGGGAGGTTTTTATGTTAGTTAAAACAATAATTGCAGGATTATACGAAGAGCAGTGCTACATTGCTATGGATGAAAAGACAAAAGAGGCTATAGTTGTAGATCCAGGCGGAGTTAATCCGGAGATAGAAAGAACAATTGAGGAGCTTGGAGCTAAGGTTAAGTATATATTACTTACTCATGGTCACTTTGATCATGTAGGGGGAGTTGAATATTTAGCTGATAAGCTTAATGTACCTTTTTATATTAATAAGATTGATGAAGAATATATGGAAAAGGATAGTTCCGTATATGGCTCTATTAGAAAGGCAGATGGATACTTAAATGATGGTGACAGATTAACTTTAGGTAACCATGAAATTAAAGTTATTCACACACCAGGACATACTAAGGGTGGAGTTTGTTTATTAATAGATGATAAGTTATTTTCAGGAGATACTTTATTCCAAGGATCTATTGGAAGAACTGATTTTATTGGAGGAGACTTCGGTGAAATCATTAATAGTATAAAAACAAAGCTATTACCTTTAGGAGATAACATAGAAGTTTATCCAGGTCATGGGCCAATGTCAACTATTGGATATGAGAAGAGAAATAATATGTACTTAAATGATTATAATAGCTTAATTTAGGAGAAAAAATGGATATAAACATTAAATTAAATGACTTTAAATATCGATATGATGTGTATCAGATGTTTAATATATATTTCCCTCTAGAGCAAATTAACTTTTCAGAGCTAGAGGGAGATTATCATGTTCAAATTAATGATGAAAAAATAAGTTTTTCTTATAAAGATTACAAAAGTGAAGGTTTCTATAAAGAAGAAGAATACTTTAAGGAAACTATTAAAAAGGTAATATTCAAAGCTTTAGAAGAACTTACTGGAGATTATTATCCCTGGGGGACTTTAGTAGGAATAAGACCATCTAAAATAGCATTAAAACATCTAAGGGAAGGTAAGACAGAAGATGAAATCAAAGAGATATTTAAAGAAAAGCATTTAACTTCTGCTGAGAAATCAGAGCTTTGTATAGATGTTGCAAAATTTGAAGATAGATTTGTAAATAAAGATTCTAAGAATATTGCAATATACGTAGGAATGGCATTTTGTCCTACGAGATGTTTATATTGTTCCTTTGCCGCTAACCCTATAGGAGGTAATAAAAAACTAGTTAATCCTTATTTAGATGCATTAATTTATGAAATAGAAGAAATAAGAAAGTATGTAGATGAAAAGGGACTTACTATAGAAACGGTATACTTTGGTGGTGGTACACCTACTGCAGTAAATGATGAGGAATTTGAAAATCTAATGAATACGATATATAATTCCTTTGTAAATAAAAGAGGTTTAAAGGAGTTTACCGTAGAGTGTGGTAGACCAGATTCTATAACATTAAAGAAACTTCAAACTATGAAGAATTATGATGTTACAAGAATTAGTATAAATCCTCAGACTATGAATGATGATACCTTAAAGTTAATAGGTAGAGGGCATACATCCCAAGATGTAATTGATAAATTCAATATGGCTAAGGAATTGGGCTTTGAAGATATTAATATGGATATGATAATTGGACTTCCAGGAGAAGGGTTAAAAGAAGCTCAGCATACAGCTAAAGAACTTATGAAACTTTCACCTGATAGTTTAACAGTTCATGGATTATCCTTAAAAAGAGGATCAATTATGTATGAAAACTTCATTTTAAAGAAAGGCTTAGGTCTTAAAAGTCAGGATGAAGTTATGAAAATGTATGAAGAGAGTAAAAAGTTAGCAAAAACCTTAAATTTAACACCATATTATATGTATAGACAAAAAAATATGGTTGGAAATATGGAGAATTTGGGTTATGCTAAAAAGGGAAAAGAATGCATCTACAACATCCAAATGATAGAGGATAAGCAGACTATAATTGCTCTAGGAGCAGATGCAGTTACTAAGGTTGTATTCTTAGATGAAAATAGAATAGAGCGTTTTGGTAATGTTAAAGATGTTAAAGAATATACAAATAGAATTGAAGAAATGGTAGAAGGTAAAAAGAAGTTACTGGACACCCTATATAAATAAGGAGGGTTACAATGGAAATGCAGGCACCTAAGGGTACCAAGGATATGCTACCTCAAGACGCATATAAATGGCACTACGTTGAGAATACATTTAAAAATACAGCAAAGAATTTTGGAATGAGAGAGATAAGAACTCCTATTTTTGAACATACAGATCTTTTCTTAAGAGGAGTAGGGGATACAACTGATATAGTTCAAAAGGAAATGTACACTTTTAAGGATAAAGGTGATAGAAGTATTACACTTAAGCCAGAAGGAACAGCTCCAGTAGTTAGAGCATTTATCGAAAATAGATTATTTAATGAAGCACAACCAACTAAGCTTTTTTATGTAATTCCATGTTTCAGATATGAAAATGTTCAAAAGGGAAGACTTAGACAATTCCATCAATGTGGGGTAGAGGTATTTGGATCAAAGGAACCTTCAATGGATGCAGAGGTTATTGCCTTTGCTATGGAAGTTTTAAAGAACCTTGGATTAAAGGGATTAAGACTAAATATTAACAACCTAGGTTGCCCAATTTGTAGACCTAATTATAATGATGCTTTAAAGGCTTTCTTAAAGGAAAACTATGATAATTTATGTCCTACATGTAAGGACAGATTTGAAAAGAATCCAATGAGAATTCTTGATTGTAAAGAAAGAAAGTGTAAAGAAATAACTAAGAGTGCACCTATAATATTAGATTATATGTGTGAAGAGTGTGATACTCACTTTGATAAAGTTAAGGAATACTTAAAATTATTAGGAATTCCATTTGCAGTTGACCCTAGTATAGTTAGAGGATTAGACTATTATACTAAAACAATATTTGAAATCTTAAATGATGACTTCACAGCAATTGGTGGAGGAAGATATGACAATATGATTTCAGAACTTGGTGGGCCAGAAATGCCAGCTGTAGGTTTTGGTATGGGTATTGAAAGAATGATAATGACCCTTGATAAAGAAGGGGTAGAAATACCTAATGATGATACTTGTGATATTTATATAGGAGCAAGAGGAGAAGAGGCGTACATGGCTAGCTTCAAACTTGCAAATGATTTAAGACAACAAGGTGTTAAGGTTGAAATAAATCATATGGGAAGAAGCGTAAAGGCAGAAATGAAGTATGCTAATAAGCTAGGTGCCAAGTTTACTACTATATTAGGTGATGATGAATTAGCTAATAAGAGTGTGAGACTTAAGAGAATGAATGATGGTGAGATCTTTGAGGTATCACTTGATAATATAGAAGAAATTGCGAAAGCGGTTAAATAAGAAAGGAATGACTTTAGAATGGGTGAAGCTTTAAATGGATTAAAGAGAACTATGTATTGTGGCGAACCTAGAGAAGAACATATAGGTAAGATAGTTACCCTTATGGGATGGGTTCAAACAAATAGACAAAAGGGTGGATTAGGATTTATCGTTTTAAGAGATAGAACTGGATTCATGCAAATAATGGTGAATGAAGATACAAATACTGAGGTATTTGAAAAAGCAAAATCTGTTAAGCCTGAATATTGTATAGCAGTAACTGGTGAAGTAGTAAGAAGGGAATCTCCAAATACTGATATGCCAACAGGTATGGTTGAGTTAACATGTGAAAGCATAAAGATTCTTTCAGAATCAGAAACTCCACCAATATATATTAAAGAAGGATTAGATGCTGGTGAACAAATAAGATTAAAGCACAGATACCTTGATTTAAGAAGACCAGATATGCAAAATATATTCTTCATAAGAAATAGAGCTACCAAGGCAGTTAGAGATTTCTTAGATAACAATAATTTCTTAGATATTGAAACACCAATGTTAACTAAGTCTACTCCAGAAGGTGCTAGAGACTACTTAGTTCCATCAAGAAATTATCCAGGTATGTTCTATGCATTACCTCAATCACCACAAATATTTAAGCAATTATTAATGGTGTCAGGTTTTGATAGATACTATCAAATAGTTAAATGTTTCAGAGATGAAGATTTAAGAGCTAATAGACAACCTGAATTCACTCAAATCGATTTAGAAATGAGTTTTGTTGAGCAAGAAGAAATCATGGAATTAAATGAAAGATTAGTAGCTCATGTATTTAAGGAAGTACTAGGACATGAAATAAAGCTTCCAATAGCAAGAATGACTTTCAAAGATGCTATGGAAAAGTACGGTTCAGATAAACCTGACTTAAGATTTGGTATGGAAATAACTGATTTAACTGAAGTTGTTAAAGATATAGACTTTAAGGTATTCCAAGGAGCTATCGAAATAGGTGGTTCAGTTAGAGCACTTTGCCTAAAGGGTGGAGCAGCTATGGGAAGAAAAGATGTTGATAGATTAGGTGAGTTCGTTAAGACTTACAAAGCTAAGGGATTAGCATATATCCAGCTTAAAGAAGATGGAATTAAATCACCAATTTCTAAGTTTGTTAATGAAGAAGAAATGGATGCTATCATAAAGAAGATGGGAGCAGAACAAGGAGATATAATCTTAATAGTTGCTGATAAGAACTCAGTAGTATTCCAAAGTCTTGGAGCTTTAAGATTAGAGCTTGCTAAGAAGTATGATTTAATTAAGGATAAGAATGAATTTAACTTCTGCTGGATTACAGAATTCCCATTATTTGAGTACAATGAAGAAGAAGATAGATACACAGCTTGCCACCACCCATTCACAGCACCAATGGATGAAGATTTAGATATGATAGAAAGTAATCCAGGAGCTGTAAGATCTAAGGCATATGACCTAGTATTAAATGGGGAAGAACTAGGTGGAGGTTCAATCAGAATTCATAACATGGATTTACAAGAAAGAATGTTCAAAGCCTTAGGATTCACTCAAGAAGCTGCTTGGGAAAGATTTGGATTCTTACTTGAAGCCTTTAAGTTTGGACCACCACCACATGGCGGATTAGCCTTTGGATTAGATAGATTAGTAATGTTCTTATCTGGAACTGATAATATTAAGGATGTTATTGCATTCCCTAAGAATCAAAATGCTTACTGCTACTTAAGTGAGGCACCAAACATAGCTGATGCTAAGCAATTAGAGGAACTAGGAATTGGAATCTTACCTAAGAAGGAAGAAGAAAAGGAAAACTAAATCAATGGATTTTTAGAGAGAAGCCGAAAGGCTTCTTTTTTTTTGCGTAAAAATAGGATCAATAAATTATTTATAAATAAAGATAAGAAATAAAATAACCAATAAATATCATAACAAAATGGATTAAATAACTAAAATATTAAATGAGATTATAGGTTTGGAAATTTTGTGGAGTTAATTTACTATTTGATACAAATTTAACATATTATTACAAAATTATGTTAAAATATAAAATTGAAGAGCAAAAAGAAGGAGGAGATAATGTGAAAAAAATAAAAAGCTTTGCAATAATTCTATTAATGTCATTTATAGTCACTACATTTCAAAGTGCATTTCCAGCATTAGCAATTGAAAATAGTGTTACAAGTGAAGTAAAGCAAGAAGAAAAGGAAAGTCTTACGAAAGAGGAAAAAATACTAGAAGAAACTGTACGAGATAATCCAAAGTATAAAAAAGTAAGGGTACCGTATATAAATGGGGTAGAAAATACAAATGAAGGATTAAAAATAACATGGGATAAGGTAGAAGGGGCAAATTACGAAATTGAAGTAGATGGTAAAGATATAAAGTCTATAAATAAAGATAAGACAGAGTTTACCCTAAAGGATGAAAACAAGTTAAATAAGTATATTAATTTTAGAGTAAGATCAGAAGTTAATGGAGAAAAATCTAATTGGTCCAGCAATTATGGTGGATATTATAATATAATAACATCCAATTTAGTAGCAAGAGCAGCTTGGGTTGATACACAAAATGGAATAGTTGACTTAGATACTGGAGAAATGGTTGAAAGATTCAGAGAACCAGATAGCTATACAACTGATTTAGAGAATAAAACAGTTACTCTTAAAAAAAATAATAAGGGATATAAAATTATTGGTTCTTTTAGATTATATAACTTAACAATTGATCCAGGTGTGACTGTTTATTTTGAAAGTAAAGAGCCATTAGCAGTTACAGGTAACTTAAAGATTGGGGATAAGGGATCAGAAGAGAAAGTTAATCTAATAAGAAATATTAATGAAAAACCAGAGGATCCAAATAAGCCTTCTTGGTACGGTCCAATGATAAGTATTTGGAAGATTGATTACAATGATTCAAGAAAAGTTAATAGATCAATTGAGAACTGTAATATTGTAGATAAGCTAACTGGCGCAATGTCTGAACAAACAATAGTAGTAAAGGATGTTGCAGTAAGCCTTGAGAATAATACTATAGTATCTCAAGCAGCTCAGGCTATAGGTGTAAGTAATAATGTACAAGACTCTGAAAAAAGTCTTCAAAGGGTTATAGCTAAGAATAATAAAATTATTACATCCTTAGAAGGGCTAGTTATAAAGGGAGCATATGTAAATCCAAAGGAAGATAATAAACCAGAAGTCTCAGTATTAATTGATGGAAATATAATAACTTCAGATTATAAAGGAATTACCTTTGCAGAGGTGTATAATAATCCATTAATTACAGAATATAAGGTTCAAAACAATAAGTTGTACTCAGGAAACTATACGAATAAAGCACTAGAGGGGCTAGATTTAAGCAAATTATCTAATTTAGATGAAAAAGTGAATGGAGCTATAAAGATTTCATCAGAAAGTGGAATTAATAATCAAGAGGCCTATAAAACTAGTGAAGGTATTAAAATAGATATTAAAAATTATTCATATGCTATTTGTAGCATTACTAGTAATACAGTAAGAAATTACAAAACAGCTATTGTTAATACAAATGGTAAGTTGAGTTATACAGATAATACAGTATTTAATGCTGTAGAGGGTATAAGAACAACAATAGATGAATTTTATATAGGAACAGTAAGTAATTTCTTCGGAACGAATACATTTAATTTAAATGCTGATTTTTCACCAGATGATGATGGCAATAAATTAACTCCAATAGGTGTAGGTAATTACGGTGAAGGGTTATTAAAAATAGATAATTCTACTATAAAAATGAATAGTAATGGTATAGCAGTTAATAACGAAGGTGTACTACAATTATCTGGACTAGCTAAAATTACTGGTTCTAACGGTGACTCTAGGGGAGCCTATAATTCTAATAATTCAGTTGGTATACTAAATTGTTCATCATCTGCCTATACATTAATATCAAGAACTTATGTTAGTAATTTTAATGTAGCAGTGAAAAATACAAATGGTGACATAATTACATCAGGACTTGATAGTAGGGAGACATACTATCCTATAGTTGCAATAGCAGCAAAAGAAGGATTTAGAGGTGATTCTGCTTTAACAATAGTGCAATCAAACCTTATTAAGAAAAATAATGGCGGCTTTGGTGTAAATATAATAAATGAAGGATTTAAATTAGTTGATGGATATAGTATTTACTTTGAAAAAATGAATCCAGATGAACTTGATTCTAGTGGTAACTTCATCTATCCAAAGAGATTAGATAATGTTAGTGATGCTATAGTAAGATCCTGCTATGTTGGTAAGGATAAGGATAGTTACCAAGATGGAATTGTAACTATAGATAATCTTATCTATGATGAACCAATAGATATAGAAACAGCAGATGAATTAATTGATTTAACAGATCAGATACCTAATTATGGATTATATAGAAGTTTTGGTAATGAAGGAAATGATCCGGCAACAGGAAGCTTTGGTAAAAAGGTTGAAGATTTTAATAGTGTATTTAAATATTTTGATTATAACTTAAGTAGATCATACAACTCCTTAGATGATAGAGAACCAGGGGTACTAGGTAGAGGATGGAGATTCTCATTTCAAGGATCTGTAGAAGAATTAACTGTAGAAGAAGGTAAGACAAAGATAAAGCAAGTAACTTTACCTAATGGTTCTATAGTAACATTCAAGGTTAAAGAAGATAAGGATAAGAATGTAACATTTGAAGCTTTAGATAGTAGAAATAAATTATCTAAAAATGGAGATGGATATGTATTAATAACTAAGGAAAAGCTTAAATACTATTTTAATGATAAGGGCTTATTAAACCAAATAGTAGATAGGAATGGTAATACATTAAATACAGAATTTAATGATGATAAAACTATAAAGAAGATTATTGATATGCGTGGTTCAGAACTTGAATTTAATTATTCTAAAGAAGGACCGAAGGGGATAGAGTCAGTAGTAGAAAAAATTAATGGAAAAGAAATAAAAAGAACAAATTATCAAGTTGTAAGTGAGAATGGAAGTTCTTTGCTAAAGAAATTCACTAATTCATATGGAAAGAATTTTTATTATGACTATGATAGTAATAATCAACTTACAGCAATAAGAACAGATAGCGAAACCTTAGAACAGATTAATTACAATAAGGATAAGAAGGTTAACTATCATATAGATATTAATGACAATAAATTATCCTATGAATATGATACAGGAAATAGACAAACTGTTATAACTGATTCAAAAGGTTTTAAAATTATAGAACGTTATGACATAAATAATCAAGAAACATTTACTAGTTACTCAGATGGAACTACTGTTATAACTACTTATCAATTAGATGAAGGTAAGAATAAGTATGGAGAAGTTAGAACGCAAAAAGATAGAAGTGGTATAAGCAGAAGTTTTGAAAGAGATGATAGAGGAAATGTAGTAAAGGAATTAGTTAATTCAAAGGTGATTAAGGCATATGGATATGATGAGAAAGATAATAAGATTGTTGAAAAAGATTATTTAGATAATACTAATGCTTTAAGGACATTCTATGACTATGATTCAAAGGGGAATGTTATAAGAGAAATAACACCAAAAACCTTTGATACAGCTGATTATACTAATGGACAAAATTTAGCTAATTATATATTAAAGAATTATACCTATGAAGATAAAGTAAAAGCAAAAGGTGTATTAAAGGCGGAAACAGATGCAAAGGGAACAATTGAATACACTTATGATGATAGAGGAAATTTGGCAACAGAAATTGATCAATATGGAGCAAAGACATCTTATAAGTATAATGATTTAGACCTAATAGCTGAAGAAACTCAGCAGAATGGAAATAAGATTAAATCATATTACGATATAAATAGCAATTTAATAAAGAAAGTAGTAGAAATAGATCCATTTAAATCAGTAGAAGAGAAAAGAGCAATTCCAGATGTAGTTGAAAGATCTGAATTCGATAATGAAGGTAACAAAGTTAAAGAAGTATATGGAGATCTTTATGATTCATCAAAGGATAAGGTAGCAATTGATGATACAAATAAGATTTATAGTGATGATAGTTACACTGGAGATTCTAATGTAGCAAACACTTATTATAAGAATAACAAGGTTAAATCTGAAGTAAGAAAAGTAAGTGATAAAGAAAACTACAAAAGTGAATTTAAGTATGATGTATATGGAAATATAGGTGAAGAAATAAAAGCAAATGGTGCTAAGTACACTTATATAGGAGACGACCAAGGTAGAATATTAGAATCATATATAGAAGAGAATGGAAAGAATGTACTACTTGAAAAGATAAGTTATCAATATACAGGTGATGGTGGATATACTAAGACAAATAATAAGTATATAGATGGCAGTAAGAGTTTAGTAACAAAGACTACCTATAATTATATGGATAAAGAAATTGAGGTAGTAAATCCAGAGGGAGCAGTTAATAAAAAGGAATATGACTTACAAGGAAATATTACTAGAGAAGTAGATTCAAGAAATTATGAAACATTGTATAAATATAATGGACAAAATAAAGTTCAATCTATTTATAAGAATGTATCAAATTATAAAGACAGTAATGGCGCAGAAAAGAAGAATTATCAAACAACCTATTATAGCTATGATGATTTGGATAATGTAGTTGAGAAAAAGAAAGGCAAATATGATTCAATTGGAGCAGATGATATATCTTCCTCACTATATGTAGAGAAGTATATAAGAAAGTATAACACTAGTACTAAGGAAGAAGAAGTAACTACTCAGTATGGATCTGAGGAGAAGGGAGTCTTTACACAGGATAAAAATAGTGGGAAGAAAGAAATATTTAATTATAACGGAAATAAAGTAAAAGAAGAATTAACTTATGAAGCAGGAAAAGTTAAAACAATAGAGTATGTTAATACGTTAAATGGAAAAGTTAGAGAGAAAACTGAAAGGGTATTAGAATCAGACATATTAGAGGATGGTTCTAATAGTAAAGAAATAAAGCTCACAACTTCTTATTTATTTGATAAAAGAGGACAAGTTACCGATGTAATCTCCCATTCAGATGACTCATATAAAGGAATGTCAGTGAAATATGGCTATGATTATCAAGGTAGGCAAACAGAAACAACTACTATAGATAACTCAAAGCCTAGTGAATCAATATCATCATCAAAGACTTATAATATGTACAATGATGTTGTCACTTCAACTGATGGTAATAAAAATAAGATTATAAATGAATATGATATGAGGGGAAGACTTTCTAAAGTAAGGTATGTAAAAGCTAATAATCAAGAGGATGTAACAGCATATGAATATGATAATGCTGATAGATTGATTAGAGAGGTAGCAGCTGGAAACTATATTTCAGGGAAGGCCTTAAATACTTTACCAAGAACAGAATACAAAAGAGATAATGTAGGTAGAATACTAGTAGAAGTTCAAATTGGTGAAACTAATAGCGCAGATGTTAATGCTAAGACTACCGAATACAAAAATAAAACGGTAGTAACAAAAGCATATGAGTATGATGGTAATGGTAATGTTATTAAAGAAGTTGAGGGAAATAATTTACCAGAGGTTACTACAGCAGATAATTACTTATCAAGTATAGATGATTTAAAAGCCAAGATAAAATCTGTACCAGGTAAGGAAATAAGATATTATGGAGATAATCAAGTAGAAAGCTTTATATCGCCGGAAAATCAAAAAAGTTCATCTATAGAAACTTTTAATGGAATTAAGTGTGATGAAAAGTATGTATATGATGGATTAGGAAACTTGAGGAGTTTATATAAAGGTGATAAATCTAGTATGTCATATAACTATGATTTATTTGGAAATGTAACAACGGTTATTATATCAAAGTCTGGAAAAAGGACAACAATGCAAATAAATAAGTATGATGGATTATCTAGACTTATTGAAACAGAAGATGGTGATGGTTATAAGACGAAATTAACTTATAATAACTTTGATAAGGTAAAAAATGAAACTTATGAAGTGGAAAAGGGAAAAACTGAGACTAAGACAAATATTTATGATCCTATGGCTAATCTTACAAAATGGAAGAATACTGAAGGAAAGTTTGAAGAATATGTATATGATGCGTATGGTAGAAATACAGAAAAAAGAGTAGGTAATGAAGATGGCTCTGTTACTGTAAATAAAGTTAAGGATATGGATAGTAACGGAAATATAAAAGTCATGATTGATGGAGAAAATAATATAACAGAAGCTAATTATGATGAGAAGAATAGACCTACTGATGTAAGCACATCCTCAAAAGAAGGGATAAAGCATGTAAAGAAGTATAATTATGATCCTTACGGAAATGTTTTAAGTGAGGAACAATTAATAGTAAATCAAAATCAAAATGAAAGTGTAAGTAAGAAAGTTAATGAATATGATAATTTCGGCAAATTAATAAAAGAAAAGAATGCTTCAGGAGAATTGTTAAAAGAATATGGATACCAAACTGGTACAGAACCTGTAATTGTTAAAGAAGGAAAAAGCAACACTACTATTTTTGAGTATGATAAAAATAATAGGATTATATCAGAAACAGATGGAGTGGGGGATAGAAAGACATATTCATATACATTGGGAGATTCTAAAATTAGACAGATATCATTAGGTGAAAGAAGAAATTCAGTATATGATTATGATGAACGTGGAAATTTAACAAGTGTTGCAGAGCACGGTGGCCGTGGTAATGGGCTTGGAAGTCTTGGATTGCTTAGAAGAACTAGATACGAATATGATAATAGAGGAAATTTAATTAAGCAAGCTGAGGGAGCTAATAGCAACTATGAAGAATATACAGCTGAGAAGATTACAAAATATGATTATAATGGATTAAATAAAGTAACTACAAAGATTTATGATGATGAATCAAAGGAAATTTACTCTTATTTTAGTAATGGAACATTGAAAGAGTCTATAGATAAAATGGGAAGTATTACATCTTATGAATATGATAAGACTGGTAGCTTAAGAAAAAGAACAGTAAAAGATAGAGATAAAAAGTTAGTTGATGAGATAAGTTATACTAACGATAATTTAGGAAATGTAGAGGAAGTTACTAATACTTTAAATAATGGTGTAAAAGAAGTAGTTAGGGAGTATGATGGTATTGGAAGAATAACATCAGAAAAAACAACAGATAAAGATAGTAAAGATAATAATTCTATATCTAAAGAATATGATATTTTAGTGGATCATAAAGATATTTATAAAGACGCAGTTGTTGCAGAGAAAACAGTAACATCAAATAATACAATAATATCAAAGGCATATGATAAGAATGGCAGATTAAAATATGTTATTGATGGAGATATTAATGATTCAAAAGCTAAGATTATTGGAAATTACAGTTATAGTGATAATAATAGAATATCAACACTAGAATATGGTGATAAGAGTACAATAGAATATTCTTATTACAATGATTTTAATATTAATACAATAACAAATAAAGATGGTTCAAAAAATATTTTAGAAACTTACCAATATACTTATGATGATACGGATAGACCAACGACTTTAACAAAGACTAAGGAGGATGTTAAGGAAGTTGAGAGATATGGATATGATGGATTAAATAGACTTTATTCTTTAGTAGAAGAAACCCATAAGGATAATGAGGTTAAAAGAAAGAAAACTACTTTTGAATATAATATTATAAACGATATGGTGAAGTCTGTAGAAAGCAGATTAGAAAATACAGGGTATACCCCAGTATATCAAACAGATTACGAATATACTAATCATAGGTTAACAAAGCAAAAAAATAGTAATCTTGCAGATAATACAGGCTTAGAAACTAAGTTTATTTATGATGCAAATGGTAACTTATGCACTTCTACCAATGGTAATGAGACTAAAACTTATGGATATGACAGATTAAATAGATTAATTTCAGCTAATGTAGATGGTAATTTAGTTAAGTATGGATATAACGGTTTAGACAAAAAAGTATCAAAGACTTTAGGCAATGATATTACTTCATTAATATATGATGGAGATAATGCAGTTGAAGAAGTATTGAATGATAAGTTAAATGGAACAACTTATTATGGGGATAAGGCACTATATAGAAATGACCTTCAAAATGAGCAAAAATATTACTACTTCTATAATACCCATAATGATGTAACAGACTTAAGATTAAATGGACAAACTAAGACAAGCTATAAGTATGATGCCTTTGGTAAAGAGGTAGGCATAAATGGCCAGGGTACAGTAAAGGTAAATAATCCTATAAGATATGCAGGATATTATTACGAAGAGGATAGTAATTTATACTACCTAAATGCAAGAATGTATAATCCTGATACAAAGAGATTTATGCAACAAGATACAGTAATTGGGGATATCCAAGATCCAAATACATTAAATCTTTATGCATATTCAGGAAACAATCCTATAATAAATTATGATCCAACTGGACATTGGTTTGAAACATTTTTAGATGTAGTTAGTTTAGGAATGAGTATACGTGACTTTGTTAAAGAGCCATCTTTATTGAATTTTGGAATGCTAGCGTGGGATGTAGTATCTTTAGTGCCAGGGGTTCCAGGAAGTTATGTTGCAAAGGGCTTTAAGTATGCAGATGATATTCATGATGGAGTAAAGGCTGCAGATAGGATACACGATGGGGTAAATGCAATAGACAATATTCATGATGGAGTAAACGCAATAGATAACATTCATGATGGATTGAAAGCAGCTGATGGAGTTACTAGTGTAGCAAAACAAGCAGAAAATATTAGAGATTTATCAGTGGCAGCAAAGGGAGGAAAGGAATTACTCCAAGAAACTGCAAAGCAAACTATGAAACATGGTGATGATCTGATAAAAGATGGAAGAGTAATAGCATCATCAGCTAGAAAAGCAGCAGAAAAATCAAGAGCAATAATGTCACAAGTTAAGACTAAGGTATCTTCGATAAAGAGTAAGATATCAAGTACCATTAAGAGCAAGATGGATAAGATAAAGGCTGTTGGTGGAAGTAAAGTAGATAATATTAAGACCAATATAGGTAATAAGGTTCAGGTTGGAAAAGCTAAGACAGAGATTGGCTGGTGTAATACCAAAAAGATGGTAGGAATAAAATCTAGCTGCTTTACGCCAGATACCTTAGTTAAGACAGATGAAGGATTAAAACCTATAGGAGAGCTTAAAGAAGGAGATAAAGTATACTCTGTTGATGAAGATAGTGTTGATGAAGATTCAAGTCTTAAAGATATAAAAGAAGTAAAGATAAGCGAAACAGATACACTAGTAAAATTACAAATCAATGGAGAAGAGATAAAGACAACCAAGACACATCCAATCTATGTAGAAGGAAAAGGCTTTATCGATGCAGAATATATTGTAGCAGGAGATAGAGTAAGAACAGCTGAAGGTGAAATAGAAGAAGTAACATCAAAAGAAATAGAAACTCTAGAGTCACCAATAAAGGTTTATAATTTAGAAGTAGAGGATAATAGAACTTATTATGTAGGTAGTAATGAAGTTCTAGTGCATAATGATTGTGACGATGCTACTAAATTATTAAAGAGTATTGATGAAAGGAAGGCTTTAAAGGGATCTACTAAAGCTCCTATATCTCAGATGACAAATGAGGAACTTATTCAAGAGGTAGCAAGGAGAGCCGAGAATAAAATAGGAGGAACGGGTAGAGTTGCAGGAACTAAAAAACATGCATATTCACAAAAATTAATAGATAGATATCAAAGTATGTTCGGAGATAGAGGCTTAAGAACAGAAACAACATGGCTAGGAGGGAATGCAGCAACGTATGGAACTAAAGGGAGTGCAAGAATAGATGTTCTAGATACAATTAATAACACAGCGTATGATTACAAATTTACCATAAGGCCAGGAAAGGGATTATCAAAAAGACAAACAAATAAAATATTTAATAATGGGCCTAGTTATTTACAATATGTTAAGGAGGTAAACCCATAATGGGAATGAAGATTACAACAACAATGAGGAAGAAGATTACAACAGATTGGAAAGAATTATATCCATCTATGGAGATTTATAAACCAATGTGGTTAATGAATATTTTAGGACCTTTAGCAGTAGGTGTATTATTGCATATTAAATCAGATAAAGATAGGTATATTCCAACTTTGCATGTGCATAATTTAGCTGAAAGGTTTCCAATTGTTTCATTAGGAATAGAAATAACAGATAATAATAAATATATATCTACAATAAGTCCAGAAGGTAAATATAAAGATATTGCAATGTCATTGAATAAAAAGGCACTAATTCCGTTAGAGGGAGATATTGACATAAAATTAATAATAGATAACTTAACAAAATATTGTGATAGGTTACCTGATGGCCCTAAATTAGAGGTATTTAAGTATATGTTATATATAGCTGGATGGAATGGAGAAGAATCAATAATAAGTAAAGTAGAAAAATATGTTGAAAGAGAAATTTCTCTTTTTAAGGTAGATATATTAGAACGAAGTGGGGGAGTAGATGTTTGGTTTAAAAGTCTTAAGGAATCTACACAAGATACAAAGAAGTTAAGAGAAATAGTTAATCAACAAATCATTGAATTAAAGCTAGATAAATTACCAGTAAGAAATATAATCTCGCAATAGTTACTTAAGAGTATGATTTGTTACAAAATAGTTATATTTTTAACTGAATAAAATTTAATTTCTTAAATAATAGAATAATTTTAATAAATTTTAATCAAAAATAAATAGATTAATATTAATAATGTAGTGTAAGAAGTCAAGAAGATTAATGTTTCAGTAATTGGAACATTAATCTTCTTTTTTATCTGAAAGCAGAGGAAGTAATAGGCTGTATAATTCAATATATAGCAACTTGGAAAAGCTAAGGCAGAGATTGGATGGTGTAATACTAAAAAGATGGTAGGAACAAAATCTAGCTGCTTTACGCCAGATACCTTAGTTAAGACAGATGAAGGATTAAAACCTATAGTAGAGATTAAAGAAGGAGATAAAGTAGTCTGTTGACGAAGATAGTATTGATGAAGATGCAAATATTAAAGATATAAAAGAAGTAAAGATAAGTGAAACAGATACACTAGTAAAATTACAAATCAATGGAGAAGAGATAAAGACAAGCAAGACACATCCAATCTATGTAGAAGGAAAAGGCTTTATCGATGCAGAATATATTGTAGTAGGAGATAGAGTAAGAACTGCTGAAGGTGAAATAAAGGAAGTATTATCAAAAGAGATAGAAACTTTAGAGTCACCAATAAAGGTATATAACTTAGAGGTAGAGGATAATAGAACCTATTATGTTGGAGATGGGGAAATACTAGTACACAATATGTGTGCTAAGCCAACTAAGGGGGTAGGTAATCGTAAAGTATTTACATCAGATGATCCATTAGTAGGAGAGTTAGCAACTAATATTGAGGCTAATTTACCAGGAAGAGTAGTAGATGTAAATAAAGTTATTAAAGGTGCTGATGGAAAGATTAAAACTGACTTTGATATAGAATTAGATAATGCAATATTACAAGTTAAAGAAGGTGGTGGAAAGGGTATGGTTTCTCAATTAGAACGTACTGCTAAGACTACAAATAAAACTGTAATAGGATATGGACCAGACCTCAAAGGAAGTATTGTAAAAGGGGCAAATGCAAAAGGTTTTGAGGTGTTTAGATCTGAATTAGAATTAATAGAGTATTTAAAGAATTTAAAATAGAGGTGTTAACAATGAAATCAATAATTCTTATAGGTGATGATTCTTTAGAATTGTCTAAAATTCAAAAGTTAGAACTTGATGGTTGTATAAATTGTAGTGAGATATTTGAAAACTCCTTAGGAATTGAGTTAAAGAGTGGTAGACTATATTTAGACTATAGTAATGATATAGGATTAGATTATGAAGAAGAAGAATTAAATACTATTAAGATAGAAAAACCTAAATTTATATCTATAGAATATTCAACAATAGATGCATTAAAGATACTTCTAGAAGCGTTGTTAAACTGTACAAACTTGTTAGTTGATGATGATAAAGGCAATATAATAGATATAAGGACATATTTACAAGGCATATAAATATAAAGGTTATATACTAAAATTGAAAATTAAAAATATTAAGCACTTCTGATTTAATTCGGAAGTGTTTTTTCTTGAAAAGTGTAATAGTCTTTAAATAAGTAGAATATGCAAAAATAGCATGGAAGTGGAGTCAATCAAATTAACAGTTAATAGAACTTAATAGAGAACAATGACTGAATAGACTGCATAAAAATAGAATTAGAGTAAATATAGTTAAATCAATAAAAATAATGTTTATATATACTGCATAATTTTAATAATGCAGTAAAAGAGGTTAAAAAGGTTAATGTTTCAATAATTGGAGCATTAATCTTTTTTTATGTATTGACATAATTTAAGAGCTAGGATAACTAGTGTTAAAAATGATCGTAAGCTGAAAGGCAAGGAAATCCTAGAGTCAATAATTCCACTTAAAATAGAGGGGGAATTAATAACAATAAATATGTAAGGGAAAAATCAATTCCACTCAAAAATAAAAAGAATTGAAAAGATAAAACAAATAAATAATGGAACTTGGAAAGAGCAACGGGAGATAGATGGGGAACAAGAACTTAAATAAAAATAATAATTGAAATAGATAAATAGAAATCTACATAAATAGATTAATTTCAGCTAATGTAGATGGTAACTTAGTTAAGTATGGATATAACGGCTTAGACAAAAAGGTATCAAAGACTTTAGGCAATGATATTACTTCATTAATATATGATGGAGATAATGCAGTTGAAGAAGTATTGAATGATAAGTTAAATGGAACAACTTATTATGGGGATAAGGCACTATATAGAAATGACCTTCAAAATGAGCAAAAATATTACTACTTCTATAATACCCATAATGATGTAACAGACTTAAGATTAAATGGACAAACTAAGACAAGCTATAAGTATGATGCCTTTGGTAAAGAGGTAGGCATAAATGGCCAGGGTACAGTAAAGGTAAATAATCCTATAAGATATGCAGGATATTATTACGAAGAGGATAGTAATTTATACTACCTAAATGCAAGAATGTATAATCCTGATACAAAGAGATTTATGCAACAAGATACAGTAATTGGGGATATCCAAGATCCAAATACATTAAATCTTTATGCATATTCAGGAAACAATCCTATAATAAATTATGATCCAACTGGACATTGGTTTGAAACATTTTTAGATGTAGTTAGTTTAGGAATGAGTATACGTGACTTTGTTAAAGAGCCATCTTTATTGAATTTTGGAATGCTAGCGTGGGATGTAGTATCTTTAGTGCCAGGGGTTCCAGGAAGTTATGTTGCAAAGGGCTTTAAGTATGCAGATGATATTCATGATGGAGTAAAGGCTGCAGATAGGATACACGATGGGGTAAATGCAATAGACAATATTCATGATGGAGTAAACGCAATAGATAACATTCATGATGGATTGAAAGCAGCTGATGGAGTTACTAGTGTAGCAAAACAAGCAGAAAATATTAGAGATTTATCAGTGGCAGCAAAGGGAGGAAAGGAATTACTCCAAGAAACTGCAAAGCAAACTATGAAACATGGTGATGATCTGATAAAAGATGGAAGAGTAATAGCATCATCAGCTAGAAAAGCAGCAGAAAAATCAAGAGCAATAATGTCACAAGTTAAGACTAAGGTATCTTCGATAAAGAGTAAGATATCAAGTACCATTAAGAGCAAGATGGATAAGATAAAGGCTGTTGGTGGAAGTAAAGTAGATAATATTAAGACCAATATAGGTAATAAGGTTCAGGTTGGAAAAGCTAAGACAGAGATTGGCTGGTGTAATACCAAAAAGATGGTAGGAATAAAATCTAGCTGCTTTACGCCAGATACCTTAGTTAAGACAGATGAAGGATTAAAACCTATAGGAGAGCTTAAAGAAGGAGATAAAGTATACTCTGTTGATGAAGATAGTGTTGATGAAGATTCAAGTCTTAAAGATATAAAAGAAGTAAAGATAAGCGAAACAGATACACTAGTAAAATTACAAATCAATGGAGAAGAGATAAAGACAACCAAGACACATCCAATCTATGTAGAAGGAAAAGGCTTTATCGATGCAGAATATATTGTAGCAGGAGATAGAGTAAGAACAGCTGAAGGTGAAATAGAAGAAGTAACATCAAAAGAAATAGAAACTCTAGAGTCACCAATAAAGGTTTATAATTTAGAAGTAGAGGATAATAGAACTTATTATGTAGGTAGTAATGAAGTTCTAGTGCATAATGATTGTGATGATGCTAGAAGAATATTAAATAATATTCAAGAAAGTAAGAAAGCAAGAGAGGCATCAAGGTTTAAAGAAGTAGGGATAGTAGAGAAGAGAGTATTGTCAAAAGAGGATACTATTGCTACAATAAAGTCAACAAGAAGACAGGTAGAGAAATTAATGAAAAATGATCAAATAGGACAAGCTATGTTACAATCAGGAAAAGAAGAATTATATGGAACATATTTCCATAATAGAGTTTTTAAAAGAATTAAAAGTGCAAATATAGACGGACTAGATATTGATAAGAATATATTAAAGCCGGGTACAAACGGTGGCAAAGGAAATATTCGTAGACCAGATTTTCAATGGAAATCTGGAAGTAAAGATTACGAGTTATGGGACTTGAAGCCTAATGGATTTAGATGGTCGAACCAGTTCCAAGATATTACAGATTGGACAGGGATCAGCCCAAAAGCATTTAAATACAATAAATAGGAGGATAAAAAGATGGAGTTAAGTAGTATATCTAGCAATCCATTATATGAGACGAGATTAGGAATTATATTTTACTTTTATCAGGATCCTGAGAAGATAAAAGTGAAAATTAAAAGATTATTAAAAGATTTTAAAAATTTATCAAATAAAGATTATATATACTATAGTCATAATTCTTTGGATGAATTTAAAAATATACCTGAAAATGGAGTGGAATTTTTAGAAAAAGAAATAGGTAATATGGACTTTAATGAATCACAACATCTAATAGCAGTAGATTCAACAAAAGAAAGAATGCATACTATCAGGGTTGAGATGATGCTTAGAACAATTAAAGAGGATTTTAAATCTAAGACTCCTAATTGGATATACTTCGAATTAAGTCCCTATATAAGTTATTCAGAGGTATTATCATTTGTTAAGAATGCATTTTATGATATGACTTATCATTATTCATGTTGTAACTTTGTAATTGGTCAAAATGATAATTATTTGAAAAGAAGTTCATCATATGCAATCAAAGCGCTAAAAGAAACTAGCATTTTTAATGATCAATATTCTATATTATTTAATCCTTCTTTATTAAAGAGTTTAAAGGATAAAATAGATGGACCTAACTATATACAGGTATTGTCTAAGGAACTATACGAAAAAATTGGATTTGAAAATATATTTAACAAATGCGAAGAGGCAGATATATATTATGAATTCGGAGAAGACTATGTAATATTTTCTTTATCAAAAGATAAGCTAATTAAATCAGAGAATGAATTGTTTGAGAAATATGTAATGTTAAATGAATTAATTTCACCAATTATTGGGGAAATAGATAAACCAATAATGTATTGGGATGATGATGAATGGGTACAGTGGCGTAATAGATTTTTAGATAAAAGTAAAGATGTATCATAGAGTTAAATAAGTAGTTAAGGGCTGTCGCATTAACGGATTAAAATCAGTTAGCGATAGCCTCTTTTACTTTATAGGAAATTATAATAAAGTTAAATCTGTGGAGAACTTTCTTAAGTTTGAAAAGATAAGGTAGATATTAGAAGAAAAAAACTCAATGGGGAACCGTCCAAGGAAGTAGCAGTGCTTAGCTCACACTATAGTGGGAGCGTTAGCAATGGTAGCCATCGGATAAAGGCTGTTGGTGGAAGTAAAGTAGATAACATTAAGAGTGGCTTGACTGAGAGAATAGCAAAAAGCAAGCAAAGTGAAGGGATAGTATGTAAGACCAAAGCTTTTGTAAGTAATAATCCAAGTTGCTTTACCCCAGATACTTTAGTAAAGACAGAAGAAGGACAAAAGCCAATAGGTGAACTTAAAGTAGGAGACAAGGTATATTCAGTAGATGAAGATAATGTAGATGAAGAATCGAATATAAAAGAGATAAAACAAGTAATTGTAAGTGAAACAGATACATTAGTTAAGTTAACAATAGATGGAGAAGAAATAAAAACAACAAAAACACATCCAATCTATGTAAAAGGAAAAGGCTTTATCGATGCAGAATATATTGTAGCAGGAGATAGAGTAAGAACTGCTGAAGGTGAAATAAAGGAAGTATTATCAAAAGAGATAGAAACTTTAGAGTCACCAATAAAGGTATATAACTTAGAGGTAGACTTATTATGTTGGAGATGGGGAAATACTAGTACACAATATGTGTGCTAAGCCAACTAAGGGGGTGGCTGACCCTAGTGGTTTAAAGCTATCAGATAAGGCTAGGTCATATAAGAATTCTGGAAATACAACACAAGCATTAGGTGAACATTATGAAGATTTAATAAGAAATAAAGTTGGAGGAGAGAGTAAAGTTATACAAGGAAGAGAGTTTGATGTTGTTACTGATAATAAAATTATACAAGCTAAGAGATCGTATTCTGCAGTAGATAATCCTAATACTTTTTTAAAGGGTAAAACTAAAAAACAGATAAAAGAAACTGCTAGAATAGCTAATGAGATGGGAATGGAAGCTGAATATTGGTTTAAGTATGGTGTACATCCTGAAGTTAGAAAATATATTGAATCTAAGGGTATTAAAGTAATAGAAGGGTTGGGATATTAAAGTGAGTAGATATATATCTATACGAGGTTGGTTAGAATGTGATTTTGAAAATATAGAAAAAATAAGGAGTATGATAAAAGAGTACGAAGTTAAAAATGAACTAATAATGGATAAGAATGATATTGATAGGTTGAAAAGATATCAAACAGCATGGCAATTTCCAAAAGAGAAAATTAGTTGGACAGCTTATGTATTTTACGGTGCAGATGTGAAATATGGATTCGAGAAATATATAAGAGAACAAATAGAATTGATTTCTAGTATAGATGATGATTGTGAAGGCTTTTTTATATGTAGTGATGAAGAAGATGCTAATGATGAAGAATGGAGAATAAAAAATGGGAAGCTAAGCATAATTAGAAATGAATTTAAATAACCTCAATTCAAAATTATGATTAGATTAAATGCAAAAATAGTTAACTTTAAAAATCATATTAAAGCAATTAAGGGCAACTATTAATTTAGATTCATAATATTAATAATGCAGTGAATAGGGGGTAAAGGGGGCAGAGTGGAAGATAAAAATACCTTCTAAAATCTTTACCACCTATGCCCCCTTTTCAACCTAAAATAAAAAGAAAATATCGTTGCAACTGAAATGTCGATACTACAATAGTGTCGATATTTTTTTACATTCAATTACCTTGGTAATAGTAGTGTAGATAATACTACCAATATTTTCAATAGTTAAGATAACAAGAATTACACTAACGCCATAAGCTGAAAGCTAAGAATTGAAGAAGAGATAAGTAATGACTAATAAGAATAAAGAATTGATTAATAAGAAATAATAATTGAGTATCAAAGAATAGATAATTAAGTAATTGGTAAAGTATTAAGTAATGAAGAAAGATAATAAATAATAAAATCATCAACTACAGTAGAATAAGTTTATTAGATTAAGGAATACCATAGTGTTTATTATAATAATGCTAAGAGATAAAGCTTCAAAAGATGCTTTATCTCTTTTCTTATGTAAAAAATCAGTGGAACTTATCTAAATTGTAATCTAAAGAGACTTTATAAAAGAAGTTTTAACAATAAATTATATTTGAATAGATATATAGAAAATTAATTATTCTAAAAGTTTTTGTGTAGATAGACAAAAAGTCCATAAAAAACACACAAAGTTAAACATCTACTTAACCCTAGCTTAATCCTACTTTAACAAATAAATCTTAGAATTTAAATATAAGCTGGAGGTGAGTTATGGGATTATATGTTGATCAGAAGAAAAATAAAATTTTAGAAATTATATATTCAGAAGGAAAAGTAAGTACAAGGGAGCTAAGTATAAAACTTAAGCTATCAACTGAAACAATAAGAAGATATCTAGAAAACTTGGAGAATGAATCAAAAATTAGAAGGATTCATGGTGGGGCAGTAAAGTTAAATTCTTATACAAGTGAAGAACCAATAGGCACTAGAATATCAAAGATGGAAAGAGAAAAAAGAAAAATAGCTAAAGCAGCTTCAGAGCTAATATCTGATGGAGAGAAAATAATAATTGATGAAGGTACTACAACACTACAACTTGTTAATTATTTAGAGGGTAAAAAAGATTTAGTAATTATAACTTCATCATTTCCAGTAGCTATTGGGATTATGAGTTTAATTAACAATAAGAAAATAGAAGCTAAGTTAGTTTTTCTAGGAGGAGAAGTTCAGTGTGATAATAAAAGAACTGTAGGTTCTGAATGTATTGATATGGTTGATAAGTATTTAGTAGACAAAGCATTTATATCCTGTGAAGGGGTATCCTTAGAACATGGTATTACAGCATATGATTCTCTTAAATCAGAGGTTTCAAGAAAGTATATTAAGCAAGCTACAGAAATAATATTATTGACTGATTATAGTAAAGTAGGTATTAGAAATTTTTATAAGATAGAAGAATTAATAAAAATAGATAGGATTATCTCAAATAAAAGCATGCCCCTAGAATGGAAAGAAAAATTAAAATCATGGAAAATTGAATGGCAAGAAGCTAATTAATAGATAAAAGGTACAGGTTTTTAAGTAATAAATTTTAGGAGGAAGATGTAATGAAAATACAAGGGGTAATTTTTGATTGGGCAGGAACAACTATAGACTATGGGTGTTTTTCGCCAGTGGAAGCATTTATGAGTACTTTTAAAACCATAGGAATAGACTTAACCTTTGAAGAGGCTAGGGAACCAATGGGTATGTTAAAGATTGATCATACAAGAGCTTTATTAACTATGGATTCAGTAAAAGAGAGATTTAATGAAATATTTAAAAGATATCCAAATGAAGGGGATGTAAAGGAACTATATAGTAAGTTTGAGCCAATTTTATTTGAAACTCTAAAGGACTATGTTAAGTTAAATCCTTATGTTAAAGAAACTGTTGATGAGCTTAAAAGAATGGGTATAAAGATAGGTAGTACCACTGGATATACTAAAAAAATGATGAGTGTTATTATTCCTATAGCTAAAAATAAGGGGTATTTTCCAGAAGTTTGTATAGCTTCTGATGAATTAGGTTATGGTAGACCTTATCCATATATGATCTATGAAAATGCAAGGAAGTTAAATATTTATCCCCAAAAGACTATAGTAAAGGTTGGAGATACAGTTGTAGATATGAAGGAAGGAGTAAATGCAGGTACTTGGACTGTTGGGATTGTACTTGGAAGTTCAGAGCTTGGATTGACTTATGAAGAAGTAGAAGAAATAGATATGGATGAATTATATACAAGAATGGAGTTGGTTAGAAAAAAACTTTATGCAGCAGGGGCTGACTATGTAATTGATGATATGAGTGGATTAATACCTGTTATTGAAGAGATAAATGAGAAACTAGCTTAATTTAAAGGAGAAGGTTTATTATGATAGAGTTAATACCAAATAATGATTATATACTACTTACACCGGGGCCACTATCAACTAGTAAAAGGGTGAGGGCTGCATTACTTAAAGACTGGTGCACTTGGGATACTGAATATAACACAATGGTTCAAGATATAAGAAGGCGATTGTTAGAGGTGGCTGGATGTTCAGATAATTATACAGCAGTATTAATGCAGGGTAGCGGAAGTTTTTCAGTTGAATCTGTTATAGGAACAACTATTGGGGATAAGGATAAGCTATTAATATTGGCGAATGGTGCTTATGGTAAGAGAATGAAGGATATTGCCAATGTATTAAAGATAAATCATAAAATTGTTATAACTCCTGAAAAAGAAAGATATAGTGTAGATAATTTAGAAGAAATTCTTAAGGGGGATGCGGAAATAACTCATATTGCCCTTGTTCATTGTGAAACAACTACAGGAATATTAAATCCACTTGAAGAATTGGCTAAGGTATCCAAGAAGTATGGAAAGACTTTAATCGTTGATGCTATGAGCTCCTTTGGAGGTATTGAAATTGATGTTGAAGGTATTGGAATAGACTACTTAATATCATCTGCTAATAAATGTATACAAGGGGTACCGGGGTTTGGATTTGTAATAGCTAAGAAGGAAGTTTTAGAGAAAGTAAAAGGACAGGCAAGATCATTATCTCTTGATTTGTTTGAGCAGTGGGATGCCATGGAAAAAGGTAATGGTAAGTGGAGGTTTACATCACCAACTCATGTAACTCATGGATTTTATGAGGCTCTGAAGGAGTTAGAAGAGGAAGGCGGAGTAGGAAAGAGATATGAAAGATATAATACAATGCAAAAGACATTAGTTGCTGGAATGAAGGAATTGGGCTTTAGAACATACCTTAATGAAGAGTATCATTCACCAATAATAACTACATTTTGTTATCCTGAAAATAGGGATTTTGAATTCGGTGATTTCTATAAATTTTTAAAGATCAAAGGGTTTGTAATATATCCTGGAAAACTATCTGATGAGGATACTTTTAGAATTGGGAATATTGGGGATATAGGGATAGGTGATATTGAGAGACTACTAAGGGCTGTAGGAGAATATATTTTACTAAATGGCTGTTCTAGATAAATGTTGTTAAAATAATTAGTATGTAGATTTGAGAAAATCCCCTTAAAGGAATAGCTACCTTTAGGGGGAATTACATTATCTTAAGCTTATTACTAGTATTCTTAATGAGAATGTAATTATTAACAAAAAATTTCGGGGTATAATGTTAACAAAAGGGATATCATGGGGGTAAAATATATGGTAGGTAAAAAATTTATAAGGGTTCTGACAAAAATGATTATGATACTTTTTTTAATTATTGTTGTATCCTTAGTTGGAGCCTTAGGTATGATGAGATCTGTGCAGAAAAAGGGTGAAAAGAATATAGTTTCAGTAGATAAATTACCTAAGGATGTAGATGCCATTATTGTTTTAGGAGCAGGAGTTAAAGAGGATGGTTCTCCCTCAGATATTTTAGTAGATAGATTGAAAACATCAATAGAAGTATATAACTCAGGGGTAAGTGGGAAGCTTTTATTATCAGGAGATCATGGCAGAGATGGGTACAATGAAGTAAAGGCTATGAAAAAATTTATGAAAGATAACATGGAAATAGATAATAAGGATATTTTTTTAGATCACGCAGGTTTTTCTACTTATGACAGTATATATAGAGCCAAGGAAATATTTAAGGTAGAGAAGGCGATAATCGTTACCAATGAATATCATCTACCAAGAGCTTTGTATTTAGCAGAAAAGATGGGAATTGAGGCCTATGGACTACCATCAGATATAAGAAATTACTTGTATATAGATAGTTATAGAAATAGAGAGAAAGTAGCTCAATTAAAGGATTTTATTTATGCTAATGTACTAAAGCCAGATCCAGAGTTTTTAGGAGAAGAGATTCCTGTTGGGTCTATGGATGGTAGGGTTACAGATGACGAGGTATAGTTTTAAAGGCGAGAGTTAATTAGACTCTTGCCTTTTATATTTATATACTATTTAATGCTGTTCTAGATAAATGTTGGTAAAGTTGATAATATAGTCACCAACATTTATCTAGAACAGAATTAGATTATAAGAAATAGAGAATATAATATAGTAGAAAAATATATATTTCAGGAGAATACTCAATAGATATGAAGTTATTTATTAAATAGACGATAATAAAGTATATAAATGGGAGGAGGCAACTATTATGCTAGATAGAATATATCTTGAAAGTGAAAGATTAATGGATCTTGAGAATAAAAGTATAAAAAGGCCTAATTCTATATCTCAAATTAGAAAAGAAGGTAGAGATAGAAAGAGAGAAGACACTTTTAAATATAGGCTTAGGGATGAAAGTAAAAAGAAGCATAAAAAGAAAGAACAAGAGGAAGAAAAATTAGAATCAGAAGTAGATGGTGGAGTAATTGTTTCCCCAAGTCTAAGTAATTTAATAGATGAAAACAAAATTATAAGTAAACTTGTTACTGATAAGTTTGTAAACAACCCAAAGATAAAGAAGAATATCAATTTTGATGAGGATAAAATAATAGAATCAATTTTAGAAAAGTAGGGGGATAGCTATGAGAATAAATGCAATGGGTATTAATTTTTCTCAGAATATTAATAAAGCTAGTAGTATCTATAGTATTAATAGAGAGAAAGATGGAAAAGAGGGGACAAGTCTGAAACTTTCTAATAAAGTTCAGAATAAAGCAATGGAGAGCTTAGAAAAGCTTAAAGAAAATTTTTTAGAGCAAAAACAAGCTTTAAAAGATAGGGAAATGGATCCGGAAGAAAAGAAATATAAGATGAAAGAAATTAATGAAAATATTCAACAAGTTGAAGCTCAGATGCAACAACTTCGTATTCAGCAAAAGGAAGAAGAGGCTGAGAAGGTTAAAGAAGAAATTGAAAAGAAAAAGTCTGAAGAAGATAAATATAAGCAAAATGGTGATGAAGTAAGAGATGGAGTTATTATCTCAGCTAGTTTAAATGAACTAATTGAAGCAAGTCACTCTATGAAAAATATACATAATCTAAAGGACATTAAAAATAGAGAGAAGATAGAATCAATGTATATTGGTCCTACTGATAATCCTAATACATTTAATAGCAAAAGAATGGCACAGATAAAAAAGAGTGAGATTAATATAGAGGCTAGTATTTCAAAGGAAATTAAAAATATAAATAAAGGTGCTAGCAAAATTCAGGAAAAAGTTGGTTCTAAAGTAGATGAAATTAGAGAATACGAAGAGAATGAAGAACAAAGGGAAGAGAAGGAAAACAGCATAGAGGATTAGGAATATTGTCTATTTATTTTACCAACATTTATCTAGAACAGCATAAGAGGATTAGTAAGATATATAATAAATAAAAGGAAGCTAGCATATATACTAGCTTCCTTTTGATATTAGCAAAGGCCGCCTTTACCACCTCCACCATTTCCGCCACCACTATTATTGTTATTGCAAAGCCCGCCAAGTAGACCTCCACCTTGCTTAGGAGTGGTATTATTATAATTTGTTTTATAGGCGCTAACCTTTTGGCTAAGTTGATTCATAGTAGCAACATACTCATTATTGTAAGGATTTAAAGTTGCAGCTTGTTTTATGTGGGTAACACCAGAATCAATCCAACCTTTCTTAAGTAATAGTACTCCTTTCAAGTAATTCCATTCTGCAGATGACAAATCTGATACAAGATTAAGTTTAGCCTCAGCAGCTATAAAGTCATCACATTCAATAAGATCTCGTACCTCTTCACATGTCATGTTATGTGTGATGATTCTATAAGCTTCATTAGCCTCATTAAGCTTTTCATTATAAAATGTCTTAGTGGAATCGTCTTGAAGGTCATCTGAGCTATAGGTTTCTACAACATGGGTGTAAGCTGATTTAATATCATTTGGAGATGAATGGGGAAATACACCTAAAACCTTATAAGGATCCATAAATTATATACTCCTCGCATTTATATTGCTCTATTATAAATATATTAGAGTTTTGAAGAAATATTCATATATTTTTCTATTAAACCTAAATTAATAACGTTATCGATTATTTCATTATTCTTTTTGATTGGTAGTTCTTTTAGAAGTTCACTACAGTTAGAAGCTAATGTCATTAAAGTAAAATCAATATTAGCTTTAACTTTAGTTATTAAATTATCGTAGGACAGTGTCTTATTATTGTATACTTTCGCAATAGGATTAAACTTGCCATTTTTCATATCATCCTTTAAATCATCCAGGGCATCCAGAATATATATCCATTTACCAAAGAAATATCCAAAGTCATATAACTTATGCCTGATTTCTTTGGTATCTTCATTTAGTTCAAAGGGACATTCTTCTAGAACTTTACCAATTATATAGCTAAAAGGATGAGCTACCTCATCTAAAGAGGAAAAGTTACAACTTGATTCTAGTGAGTGTAGTTTATCTAGATTATCTTTAATTATATTATCTAGATTTTTAAAGGTTATTTTTTTATGGTATGGTTGAATTACCTTAGTTAGAGCTATACTCTTTATGTTTTTATCGTCACGCTTATCATCAAGAAGCTTATAGTAAACTAGGGATAAATTTAAATCTGTTGCATATTCCATAGCCTTATTTCCATTTATATATTCTCTTTTTTCAAATGGATGTTTAATACAAGGTTTAAAAGTTATTTCGGAACTTTCACGACTTAAGCCATCCATTAAAACAGCAAAAAAGGTGGTGTCATAGTTTAATCCAACCCTTGGTATGTTGCCAAATTTATTTTTAATTGAGAAACATAAGCCGCAATAGTAGCTTCTAAATCTTTCGTAATCTTTCATTTTAAGTTCACTAAGCATTGGTGTAATATAACCAAACATCGGAAATCCCCCTATCTAAGAAATCGCTCTCTTATAAATGAATTAGCCTTTTCTAAACTATATTTATCAGCAGTTTCTTTTAATAATGGAACTTTCTTATAATTATCAATATCTATATCTTCAAGAAGAATTGGATTAATTCTAAAATAGTTATCTCCAAGTAACTCTCTACAATAGAGATCTTCTAATGGAACAGTATCATTCAACAAAACAGATATTAGAGGTAGTTTTACAGAGGAAAATGGTCTTAAAGCCCATTGAAGTATACCCCAGTTATTAGTTCTAGATTTTATTCTTTTAGGGGTAATACCTGTGCCTATTGAGATAACCCTAAAGTCATCTAGCTTGTATTTACCAGGTAAATTATGCATTGTAGTAATTACAGAAGCTATGGCAGGTGAATTTGTAATAACACCTCCATCAATATAATTATTATGAGAAGGAAAGTATGTAGGTGCAGCAGAACTTGCTATTGCAACATCAACAATTTTCTCAGTGTAAGTTGGATTATCCTTTATATTATTAAAAAATACACCTTGCCAGTGATCTTTAGTAACACCTTGAAGATTAAAAGCAGGAATGAATATAAACTTTTTCAAATCACTAACTCTAGTTTCAATTGGAATTATAGAGGTAATAAAGTCCTTTAATTCTTTGTTTTTAAACCTTGGGTGGATCAGATTAAATCTTTTAGGGGTAAAAACTTTTTTTATATTACCATAGGAATAAAAATTATCTACATCCTTTCCATTAAGTCCATAGGCTAAGGTTAAAGAAATTAATCCGCCAGTTGAGGTACCAGCAAAGAGGTTTGTCTCTTTTAATAAGCTGGGGTTTTTATCACAAAGTCTTTTTAAAATTCTAGTGGATAAAGCACCTCTAACTCCACCACCGTCAAAGGATATAATTCTAAAGGTAGACAAAGAGTCACCTCCTGGCATAAAAGTTTTCTAAGATTAATCTATGATAGGGTGTTGGATATGGTTATTAATTTATATTAAATTTTTCTTTGAGATAAATTAAGCTTTGGGGCTGTTCTAGATAAATGTTGGTGAAATGAGGTATTAGAATTAGAGGAAGGTAACTAGTTCATTTGTATACTGAAAAATAAGAATATTGTATAATGAATATAAGGAAATATTAGGATTATACTAATAATGAAGAGAGTTTAGGAGGGACAGTATGAAGAAAAATGCAGCTCAAAGAGAATTTAAGAAGTTGAAGAGTCAAATAAATCAAATAGAAGAGATAGCTCATAATTCTAAAGGTGGTGCTTTAATAGAGCATGAATCTACTGTAAGAAAGAAAATTCTACTTCTTCTTGAGATGGAAAAGGAAGGCTTTAAGGAGTACCAAGATTTAATGGATAGGTATGAAGAGCTTTTAGAATACATAGCTAAGGGAATACTTGATAATTATAATAAGAAAAATAATAGTGATTTTGACTATTATCAAGTTGTTAGAGGGAACTATAAGAGTCTTCTTAACTCAGGAATAATGACAGTTCTTACTAAACAGCATATACCACAATTTATATCTCAGGAATTTGAAAAGAATTTCCCTGACAATCCTAAAAATGAATATAGAGAAGCTAGGGCATATAAGAGAAAGTTTGTAATTCATTTAGGAGATACGAACACAGGAAAGACATACAATGCAATTCAAAGACTTAAGGAATGTGATAAAGGGGTGTACCTTTCTCCTTTAAGAATATTGGCTCTTGAAAATTATGAAAGACTTAATAATGAGGGGATAATATGCGACCTTAGAACTGGAGAAGAAGAAATAACAAGTCCAGATGCAACTCATACCTCATGTACTATAGAAAAGCTAAATTTAAGTAATCAATATGATGTAGCAGTAATAGATGAGATCCAAATGATAGATGATTCACAAAGAGGAGCTGCTTGGAGTAGAGCAGTACTTGGTGTAAGGGCTAGGGAAGTACATGTTTGTGGAGCTTTAAATGCTAAGAAAATAATTGAAAAGATTTTAGATGATTGTGGTGACCCATATGAAATTATTGAGTATAAGAGAAGAATACCTTTAGTAGTTCAAGATAAGGCATTTTCTCATAATGAAATTGAAGAGGGAGATGCTATAGTATTATTTTCTAAAAAGAGAGTTCTAGAGTTAGCACAAGAGTATTCTAGCCAAGGAATTAAGGCAAGTATAATTTATGGAGATTTACCGCCAGAGGTTAGAAGAAAGCAGTATGAACAGTTTATAAATAAAGAAAATAAGATTTTAATTACTACAGATGCAATAGGAATGGGTGTAAATCTACCAATTAGAAGAATTATTTTCTTATCAATTAAGAAGTTTGATGGCGAGGAGATAAGATTTTTAACATCTCAGGAAGTTAAACAGATTGGTGGAAGAGCTGGTAGAAAAGGCATTTATGAAACAGGGTATATTGCCTCAATAGGAGGAAATAGCGAATTTATAAAAGAGAAGCTTAATGAAGATGATAGGGTAATTAATCAAGCTGTAATAGGTCCATCAGAGGCTATATTAAAAATTAAGACCTTACCATTAATAGAAAAGCTAGCTTTATGGAGCACTAGAAAAGAAAAGCTAGATTACTATAGGAAGATGGATATAGGGGATTATATTATTGTTCTTGATAGAATTAAGCAATATAAATTAAAGGAAGAGGTACAATGGAATTTGCTTAAGGTACCATTTGATGTTTCTTCTGATGAGCTAATGGAACAGTTCTTATTTTATGTAGATGAATTATTTATAACAAAATCAAAGACTATAACAAGACCAACAATTATTGGTGGAACATTAGATGAGTTAGAGATTTATTACCAAAAGATAAATATGTATTATTCTTTCTGTAAGGGATTTAATTTAGAATTTGATGTTCAGTGGATTTATGATGAGAGGATAAAAGTAAGTGAAGAGATAAATGAAATTCTTATAAGAATATAAAGGAGGGGCTAAGGAGCAAGAGAACTCCTTAGCCTTTAATGGTTTTGACAGTTAAAAGGATAAAAAATTCGACTAGAATCATTCAATACTATAAAAGATTAAAAATCTATTGACCTGCTGCTTGCGCAAATTTATTTTTTACCTTGTCAATAGCAGGTTGTTGAACTTGCTCTAATTGATAAAGTCCTTTTTGCTCCATTAATTTAAATGTTTCATTTTGCTTACATAAAGTATCATTCATTAAGTTCTTTAAATCACAATGAAGTGGTTCTGTTGATGATTCCTGTGTAGCAGAATGGTAAAGGGTAGCTAATGATTTTTCAGCTGTCAGTACTTCTGTTATTAGTTCCTTATCTGTTAATTCATTCATTAATATTTACCTCCTACTTTAATAATCCATATAGTTTAGTAATATTCTGTTTGTGATAAGCTGCTAAGGCATTAAAGTGGTCTTTAAATTGTTGATCTTGAGCTTTTTGAGCAAAAGAAGTACAAACCTTATTAGCTTGTTCCTCAGCACCTAAAAGGTCTTCTAAATATAATAATTCTTTTTGTGTCATTTATAGAACCTCCTTTATCTTTGATACCAGATTAGTTTCCCCTTGATGATTTTAATTATTCTCAACCAATAAAAATATGGCTTATAGGTATTATGCAAATACCTAATATAACAGAAAAAATGTAAAGTCTATTATAACCATAGATTCTTGATTCAGGTATAAGTTCTTGGAAGGCAATATAGAGCATAATACCAGCAACTAATGCAAAGATTACACTTAGAATTATTTCATTAATAAATGGTTTTAAAAATAATAATGCAAGTAATGCACCTATTGGTTCAGCCATACCTGATATAAATGTGTATTTAAAAGCTTTTCCTTTACTACCTGTAGAGTAGTATATTGGCATAGCAATTGAGATTCCTTCAGGTATATTATGAAGAGCAATTGCCATAGCAATGTAAATTCCAAGGCTTGTACTTTGATAACCTGAAACAAAGGTAGCCACACCTTCTGGGAAGTTATGTAGCATCATCGCAATCATAGAAACAAAACCTACTCTATAAAGGTTTCCATTTCCTTTACCTTTTGAAGTATTATTTTTATTTCCCTCAGGAATGAAGTGATCGATTAAGAAGGCTATAAATACTCCAACAATCATAAATAATAATGCAAGTAATACGCCATTAAGCTTGCCCTCATATTTTATTAATGTCTCCTGAGCAGATGGATAAAGATCAGTAAAGGATATAGTTATCATTACTCCAGCAGAAAAAGCCAGGGCGAAAGTAATAAGACGTTTATTACTTGACTTAGAAAAGAATACAATAAAAGCTCCTATTACAGTGGATAAACCGGCTAAAAGTGAAAGAACTAATGGGATTAAAGATTGACTATCAAACATATAAAACTCCTAAAAATTACTTATTTACTTTATTAATTGTATTTTTCATAATTTTAAAAATGACTATTTTAAAGTACTTGTCCTAAGTTTTTACTATTAGGTAATTATAGGGGGAATTTATATCTTTAAATTGTACTTTTATGCTGTTCTAGATAAATGTTGGTAAAGTATAAGGTTTAAAACATATGTTTGTTGTCAAGTATTAAGATGAGGTGAATCTTATGCTTGATTTAGTTGTTTTACAGAAAAGAAATATTGATAAGTGTCCACATTGTAAAAGTGTAAAATTTATTAAATATGGATTTTATAATGGAGTACAAAGATTTAAATGTAGAAATGAACTATGTACTAGAACTTTTTCTCTTAGTAGTGAAACACCCTTCTACTATAGTAAAAAAAGTATGAGATTATGGAATAAGTATTTGGGGTTAATGTTAAGCGGTTTAAGCATTCGAGCTTGTGCAAAAATGTTAAATATACATATGAATACATCATTTAATTGGAGGCATAAAATACTTGTTGCGACAATGAAGCTAAAGGATCCAAAGGAATTAAAGATGTACATAGAAATGGGGAAGGTGTTCTTTAAGGAGAATTTTAAAGGATGTAGAAAGATTGAAAAAACAACTAGAGATAAGGTTTGGGTTATTAATGCAATAGATGAAAATAGGAATATGCTATCTAAACCTGTTTCAATAGGAATTTGGGATGAAAGAAGCTTTAAAGGACATATATACAATAAGATTGATGAAAAATCCTACATATATGCCTATGGGGATAGGTATTTAGATAAGATTGCAAGAAAACATAATATAAAAAGTGACATTATATTAGAAGAAAAGGGGTTATTTAGTGGTGTGAATTTAGAAATATTTCTATGGTTTAAGAAATTTTATGGAGTGGCTACAAAGTATTTAAAGTACTATCTATGTTGGTTTATAAGATTTTTCAATGATGAATATATGGAGATCTTAAATTCAATCAAGACTATCATGATTTTATCAATATTTAAAAGAGCTATTGATATTAAGGCAAGTCCACATTCTCCACTAATTAGTTAGGTAATTATAATAACAACATTTATCTAGAACAGGATAAAAGGGGAATCTTTAGATGAAAAGTGAATCAGAATCAGGGGAAAAAAATCGAAATACCGATGACAAGTAGGAATATTGAAAAAATATCCAATCTGATTTATAATGCTTAATAACTAAATAGATAGGTAAGGAGAGTGAAAGGGTATGGGGAGATTTATGAATAGTATTACGCAGTATCTATCACCCACGTTAATAGAGAATACTAAAAGAATAATTAAGTTTTTACTTATTTACACTATAGGTTTTATGCTTTTAGTTGTTGGTCTTAAATATGCAATTCCATTTGTTATTGCATTAGCTATAGCTATGAGTCTTAGGCCCCTTAAAAATAGAATATTAGCAATTAACAAGAGGTTTAAAAAGTTTAAAATATCTGAGGGCCTAGTATCTATGTTATTAACGGTATCTATTGTAGCAATTACCTCACTTATATTATTTGCAGCAGGATATAAAATAGTAGAACAATTAAAGAATTTCTACGATTATATTACTAATCAGGATACTTTAAATATCATTATAAACGACACAAGTATAAGGGTTAATAACTTCCTGGAAAGCATGGAAAATATGAATCCAGATGTTATGGTTAAAGTAAATGAAGTGGCTACTAAAGTAGTTTCAGTTGTTACTTCTCTAACAGCTACCTTTGTTCAAAATTTATTAAATATACTAGTATCAATACCTACCGCTTTTATAATGGTCCTTATAACTATTATAGCAACCTTCTTCTTTACTAAAGATATAGATAAGATAGAAGTTAAGATAAAGCATTGTTTTTCCGAAAAAGGATTAGAAGTAATTAGACGAATTAGAAAAAAGAAAAATGAGATTTTTGGTGGATACATAAAAGCATATTCCTTAATAATGATAGCTATATTTATTTATAGTGCTGTAATATTTAAGATTGCTGGATTAAAGTATGCAATGGTTATTGCGATAATTACCGCAGTATTAGATGCATTACCTTTATTTGGGGCAGGGCTAGTATATGGAATTATGGCTATATCAAGTTTTGTTACGGGGGATATTAAATCAGGAGTGATATTGATTGTAGGTTATATAGGAGCTGTTGTTATAAGACAATATCTAGAGCAAATTTTAGTATCAAGTTTTTTAGGAGTACATCCACTAGTAATTATAATAGCTTTATTTTTAGTTTTGACACCTGCAGGCTTTATAGGGATGTTTTATTTCCTAGGTGCATTTTTACTATATGGGGTTATCTTTCCTCCAAATAATACGTAAAGTATAGAATTTTAACAAATTTAGTAATATAATAGTAATGTATATATTTTGTTGGGGAACAAAACGTAAAATGAAAAGGGGGAAGTGTAGATGAAGAAAGTAAAGATAGCTTTATTAGGACTAGGTAATGTTGGACGTGGTGTTTGGAGAATACTAAATGCCAATCAAGAAGAGATCATGAAGCGTTCAGGTTACAAAGTTGAAGTAGCTAAAATCCTTGTAAGAGATCCTAAAAAGCCAAGGGGAATAGACGTCCCAGATGAACTAATTACTACTGACTTTAATGAAATTCTAAATGATGATTCTATAAAGATAGTTGTAGAGGTAATGGGAGGAATAGAACCTGCCAGAGAGTATATGCTTGAAAGTATGAGCAAGAAGAAACATATAGTTACAGCTAATAAGATGCTTCTAGCAACAGGCGGAGATGAAATCTTTGAAAAAGCTGATGCCGAAGGTGTAATGTTTAATTATGAAGCTAGTGTTGCTGGGGGTATTCCAATAATTCAAGGAATAAACGAAAGTTTAACAGCTAATAAAATTGAACAATTATATGGAATAGTAAATGGAACAACAAACTTTATCTTAAGCAAGATGGAGCTTGAAGGTAGTAACTTTGATGATGTGTTGAAAGAAGCCCAAGAAAAAGGATATGCAGAAGCAGATCCAACTTCAGATATTGAAGGATTTGATGCTCAATATAAATTAGCAATTCTATCATCTTTAGCCTTTGGAACTAAGATTGATGTGGATAAGGTTTATAGAGAAGGTATCACTAAGGTAACAGCTGTGGATATGGAATATGCAAAAACTTTTGGAATGGTTATAAAGTTACTTGCAATTGTTAAAGACACAAATGGTAGTCTAGAACTAAGAGTTCATCCAACAATGATTCCAGAAACTCATCCATTAGCTAATGTTTATGATTCCTTTAATGCAGTATTTGTAACAGGTAATGCTGTAGGGGACTTAATGTTTTATGGAAGAGGAGCAGGGGAATTACCTACAGGAAGTGCTGTAGTAGGTGATATTGTAACTATATTAAGAAGTAACATAGATTTAGAAAATACAGTTCCTGTAGTTAAGAATAACTTATGGAATAAAGACATAAAGACTATTGATGAGGTTCATAGTAAGTACTATGTTAGAACAACTGTAATTGATCAACCAGGAGTACTTGGTGATATAACAGCTATACTAGGTAAACATCAAGTAAGCTTACGTTCAGTTATCCAAAAGGGCGGAGTTAAAAATGAAGAAAAGGTTGCTTTAGTATTAGTAACTCACTATACAAAAGAATCAAAAGTTCAAAATGCTTTAGATGAAATAAGAAAATTAACTGCTGTTAAGAGTGTAGATAATATAATTAGAATTGAAGATTTTGAAAACTAAAGTAGAGTAATATTTAATAAAAATAAGAGTTTAAATAAATATAAAAACTAGTGGGCTATGAGCTTCCCTGTAAAGTTTAGAGGGAGCATATAAGCAACACTAGTTTTTTGTTAATTAGAAATATTAATAAAAAATAGAAGTAGTTAAAATTATCCTATTAATATATTGAGAAGGAAAATTGTAGAAGCACCAACTGCAATAGAAAGCCCAAGAGATTTCTTTTTAAAGGCAACAATAAGAACTACAATAGATGATATTAGTTTAATATTAGTAAAACTAATATCTAGCTTTCCAGCATTGGTAAAGATATCAGGGCAGATTAGAGCAGCAAAAATAGCAGCTGGTATAAACTTCATCCATTCTTTAAGCCAAGTTGGAAGCTCTTTTTTTGAAAGATATATTATAGGAAAGCTTCTTGGAATATATGTAAAAATTGCAATTCCTAATATTAATAAATATACATTAAGTTCATTAATCTCCATCCTTATCTTCCGTCCTTTCCTTTAAGAATTTTTCTAGAAAATAACAAATAGTTGCAGCTAAAAGAGTTGCGATAATGATATAAAAAGTACTATCCATAACTAAAGATAGACTAACAGCAATTATTGCAGATATTACTGCAGATAAAATGTAGATAAAGCCTTTGATTTGAAGGCATAGTAGAGCAATAAACATTGAGGTTAGTATAAAGTTTATTATCATATCATTAAAATTAAATAAGGAGCCTGTTACTCCACCAACAATATTACTTATTATCCAAGTTAAATGAGAAACTACATTCAGAATAAGTGCTTTATTTGGATTCCATGAATCTTCCTTAAATTTAACTAAATTAATAGCAAAGGTTTCATCTGTAATTTCATGAGAAAAAAACATCAGAAATCTTTTACTTGAATTGCTAAAGAAGGGTGATAGAGCTGAACTCATTAACATATGTCTTAAATTAATAATAAATGTTGTAAATATTATTGAGAACATAGAAGCATGTGCAATTAGCATTGATGCTGTAATAAATTGTCCACTTCCTGCAAAGACAAATAAGGAAAGTGCCCCTATTTCCAAAGGAGAAAGACCAGCTTTTTGAGATAATATTCCACAAGCTATCCCAAGAGGTATGTAACCAATACAAATAGGTATAGCCATTTTTGCCCCAATTGCTATATCTTCTCCACTAAAGTTTTTTTGTGATTTTTCATTTTTAATTCTTTCTAGCATGTGATAACCCCCTTATGTCGAACATATAAAGAATATTATAACATATAAAGATTTTACAGTAATATAAGTTAAAATATTCTATAGAATTAAGAAGATTTAGCATAAGATAATCTTATAGAATTATTAGGAGTGAAATTATGGTACAAATAATCTTATATTTTGCAGCAATAGTTTTTACCATTATTTCTTTTTTGAAAGATAAGGAGAAAACTATTAGAGCTTTAAAAAAAGGATGGACATCCTTTGAAAATATACTTCCAACCATACTAGCTGTAATGGCTGTAATTGGTATAACATTAAGCATTGTTGATGAAAAGTTAATAGCGAGCTTAATAGGCCCAGGGTCAGGGATGGTAGGTGTTCTACTTTCTATAGGAATAGGATCAATTACAATGATGGGAGGATTCATAGCCTTTCCATTAGGAGCAACATTACTATTACGAGGGGCTGGAGTATCTCAAGTAGCAGCATTTATATCATCATTAATGATGGTTGGATTTTTGACAATTCCCTTAGAAGAGAAGTACTGGGGAAGAAAGACAGCTATACTTAGAAATGTTTTTGGATTAGTTATTTCATTTATTGTAGGAATAGTAATGGGGTGGGTGTTTATATGATTATAAAAGATTTATTAAAAAGATATAAAAATTCTATTGCATGTTTATCTGTTCTTATAATACTATTTTTAATAAATAAAGAAATAGGTAAGGTTGCTATAACAGGTACTATAGAAAATCTATGGGAGTTTATAAAGTTAGTTCCACTAGTATTTATTTTACTTGGACTTATGGATGTATGGGTTCCAAAAGATAGACTTATTAAATTGATGGGTGAAGACTCAGGAATTAAGGGGATATTTTTAGCTTTTTTACTAGGATCCTTTGCAGCAGGTCCATTATATGCAGCCTTTCCAATAGGAGCTATGTTACTTAGAAAAGGTTCATCAATAAGAAATGTAATGATTTTTATAGGGGCTTGGGCTTGCACGAAGGTACCTATGATTCTTATAGAAGTATCTTCATTAGGTCTTAAGTTTGCTATAACAAGAATGGTTGTAGAGATTATTGGGATAATATTAATTGCTTATATAATAGATAGAGTAATTTCAAGGAAGGAAAAAGACATTATATATGAAAAAGCAGAAAAATTATAAAATATATAGTATTTATAATCATTTTATGTTATAATAAAAACAATTTTAAATAGTAAAAAATAAAGTGGTGGAGGAAAATATGAATCACGGTAATTTTGGAAACTTTGATGAGGATAAGATTAGGGATATATTTTCAGGATTTAAAGGTAAATTCAGAAATGGTCAAAGGAGTAGTGGGGGATCTTTTTCAGGATTCTTAAAATGGCTACTATTGACTTACTTAGTATTGGGAGTAGTATTATTTTTTGGTGCTAAGCTTATATTTGATGCTACATTAAGTGCGTTTTATATAGTTGGACCATTCGTAGTTGTTTCTCTTTTATATGGCTTAACACATCTAAAGAAAAATATAGCGGCTATAGGTATAGTAGTAGGAATATTATATGCAGTAGTACTATTTTTATGTAGTCCAATAATTAGCTATAAAAGCCATAGGGCTTTGATTGGAAATGTTGGTGGAATAGAGTTTTCAGATGAGATAGAGCATATAGATCTAAATCAATTACCAACTATTGATTATGAATTAGCAGATAAGCTTGCAGATAAGAAGCTTGGAGAGATACCTTCATTAGGTAGCCAAGTAACTATAGGTAAATTACATTTACAAAGTATTAATGGTGAACTTTACTATGTAGCACCTTTAGAGCATTCATCAGTAATTAAATGGTTGACTAATAGAAAGGGAACTAGTGGATATATTAAAGTAAGTGCCACAAATCAAAATGATGTACAACTTGTAACAGAACTTAATGGCTCTCCTTTAAAAATTAAATATTTAGAGTCATCATACCTATTAAGTGATTTATACAGAGCAGCATATTTAAGAGATATGAAAGCTGGACATACTGATTTCACCTTTGAGTTAGATGATGAAGGAAGACCTTATTGGGTAGTTACAAGATATGATAATGCTATAGGTATTACAGAATCTAAAGCAATCGGTGCATTAGTTATAGATGCACAAACTGGTGAATCAGAGACTTACGATATTAATAACCTACCTAAATGGATAGATAGGATTCAACCAAAATCATTTATTAATAATTACATTAATAAGTGGGGAGAATTAGTTCATGGAGTATTTAACTTTAATGATAAGGATAAATTAAAAGCAACTGATGGTATGAATCTAATATTTAATAAGGATGAATGTTATTACTATACTGGAATAACTTCAGTTGGTAATGATGAGGGCTTAGTTGGGTTTACATTAACCAATACAAGAACTGGTGAAACCACAATGTATAAAACTGCAGGAGCTACAGAAGAGGCAAGTGTAAGGTCTGCAGAAGGTAAGGTTCAGCAATTTGGATATAAGGGAACATTTCCTTACTTGATTAATATTCAAGGAGAACCAACTTATTTTACAACATTAAAGGATTCAAATGGTTTAGTTAAGCAATATGCTATGGTTAATGTTAAGAATTATAATACTGTAGGGGTAGGTGATACTCTTCAAGGAACCCTTAACAATTACTTAGAGGGATTAACTAACACAAATATATCTCTTGAGGGATCAAATAAAGAAGAAATGATACAAGGGGAAATTGAAAGAATAGGATTAGTAGTAAAGGATGGAACAAGTATCTATGATATTAAGTTAAAGGGTCAAGAAAAAATATTCTCAGTGTCTACTGAAACTTCTAGAGATGTTGCTTTAAGTACTGTGGGGGATATGGTTGAAATTAAATATATTAATGTTGGAGATAGTAAATATATAATAGTAAATAAATTTGTAAATTTAAATTCAGAAGAGTAGATGAAGAAATCCTAGGTAGTGATATGCCTAGGATTTTTTTTATTCCTATTTATTTGTCAGTATTGTATAATAAAACCATGATAATATACATATGGGGAAAAACGACGAAATAATAGATGTAAAGGGTGATATTAGTGAAACTATCTAAAAAGATAGCTATTATGTTTACAATTACTTCCATTGTAACAGTAGTATTATATATTTCTGCGGCACAATTTATGACAAAATACCTTTATGATGGAGAAATAAAAAGAATAACCAACATTTCTTACAGTGGAGTAAGTAGTGTTAATGGAGAAATAGCTAAAGTAAGAGGTAAGGGAACTGAATATAGTAATTTAATTCAAATAGCAAATAAATATAATGAAGAGTTAAATGTAGATAGTGGATTAAAAAAATTAGGAATTGAAGAGAAATTTCAACGGGATGGTATAAGTTTCAAAACAATACTTAATAAGGATTTAAAGGAAGTAAAAGTGTATAAAGCATCTAATATAGATGAAGAGAATAACCAGGATTATGATAAACTTTTATATGAGATAAAAGAAGAGATTAAGAAAGGTAAAGAAAGCTTTAATGGCTTCATTACTGGAGAAGTATCACCCTATATAGTAGCTGTAAATCCTATTGGAAATATAGAAGGTAACAATACCTTAGGATATTTTATTTTAATAAATAAACTAGACAATAACAAAATAAAAGAGATTGGTAAAAATGTAAATAAGGATTTGGCAATAGAAGAGGAAGTAGATAAGAGTGGAGAAGTAAGGGAAGAAAGGTTTAATGATAAGGTTTCATTTACCTTAGTAAAACAAGGGAAAGTTATTTCAAGTTATTATAAAATTCCTAAATTGTTAGGGGAAAAAGATTTCTTTATTAAGACTACTGAACCTATGGTTGTTAAAAGTAGTACAGATAGAAATACACTAGTATTCTCTATTATATTAATATGTATAAATATTCTATTAAATATTATATTGTTAATTTTGATTGAAAAGCTTGTGGTAAAGAGATTAAATAGAATAAATATAGGAATAAATAAAATAAATGATAGCAAGAATCTAAGAGACAGAATAGAAGAAGAGTCTGGTAATGATGAAATAACTGTATTGTCGAAAGATATAAATAATATGTTTAAATCATTAGAGGAATCAAATACTCTTGTATTATCAAAAGAGAAAAAATACAGTAAATTAATTGATTGCTTAGAAAATGGTTATGCCTATTTCAAGGTTATTAATGATGAGGAAGGTAGGTCTGTAAATGCTACTATAATAGAAGTAAATGCCTCATTAGCAAAGATGATAGGTAGGAAGAAAGAAGATATTATTTCAAAAACTATGAGCGAAGTCTTCATTAATGATTTTATAAAAGAAAAAGATATAAAGAGCATGCTGGAAAAAATAGGTGATGAAGGTCAGACCCTAGTTAGGAATTCAGTAAAAGTTGGAGATAATATATGGGCTTATTTATCCCTTTATACAATAGAAGAAGGATATTTTGCAATGGTATTAACTGATATAAGCGAAAATAAGAAATTTGCTGAAGAAATGAGATATCTTGCAAATTATGATGTTCTAACAAATCTTCAAAATAGATATAGTCTTTATAATTACATGGCTCAACTAAAAGAAGATGGAGAAGAGTTTACTATATACTTTATTGATTTAGATAACTTTAAAACATTAAATGATACATTGGGACATAATACTGGAGATGAAGTATTATGTACAGCAGCTCAAGTACTAATTTCTATTGATAATAAAAATATTACAGTAGGTAGACTTGGAGGAGATGAATTCCTAGTAGTTATAAGAGGTACTTATAATGTGAAAGAAGTAAATGAAATTGGAAAAACAATCTTAAATTCTTTAAATACTACATTCAGATTTAAGAATTACAGTTATGAATTGAAAGCAAGTATAGGAGTTAGCACATTCCCAAATCATACAGATGATATAGAAACATTATTAAAATATGCAGATATAGCTATGTATAAGAGTAAGGTTATGGGTGGGAATAAACTTGAAATATTCTCAACAACTATGCTAGAGGATATAATAATAGAAACAGAGCTTAAAGAGGCTATAGAGAATGGGGAATTTAATGTTTACTATCAACCGATCTACAATCTATTTACAAATGAGATAGTTGGTGCAGAAGCTTTAATTAGATGGATGAAAAAGGGAGAGATAATACCACCATATAAATTTATAGCTATTGCAAAAAAGACAGGTGATATAACAGATATTGACAATTTTGTTTTAGAAGAAGCTTGTGCTTTTTGTAAGAAAAAAAGGGAGATGGGACATAAAGACTTCCAGGTATCAGTTAATGCATCATATAGATTTTTAAGGCAACCTAATTTTATAGATATATTAAAGGGAATACTTAGTATTAATGATTTAGATCCATCTGGATTAAAGTTAGAAATTACAGAGGATGAAATTATAGATGATGAAGCGGGAGTAGTAAAACTCCTTGAAGAGATTAAGAAGTTAGGGATAAAAGTAGCTTTAGATGACTTTGGAGTAGGATATTCCTCCTTTAGTTATATTAAAATTCTACCTATTGATACTATAAAAATAGATAGAAGTTTACTTCTAAAAATTGAGTATGATCCAAAAACATTAGCGATAATAACAACCTTAATACAGTTAGCACATACTTTGGACTTAGATGTTGTAGCAGAAGGAGTAGAGATTGAAGAACAGCTTAATTTATTAAAGGGATTGAATTGCGATAAGATTCAAGGGTACCTAATAAGTAAACCAGTACCAAAAGAAGAATTCAATAAAATCATGAGAAAACAATAGAATTGAGTTAAATAAAGGAAGATGAATAAGAGAGATATTCATCTTCCTTTATTAAATTTCAAAGAAAGTACCAAAGAAGAGATAAAAAATTTACAAAATCATCTCAATTTCATTATATTTTTTAATCAAAAGTAAAAAAAGTGTTAATAAGTTGAATATTTCTTTAAAAATGTTATAATTGATTAAACAAAAAAATAGTATAGCTATAAAACAAATGAAAAGGGGGATTTTTGATGGGTAAAAAGGACGAAAAGAAAATGTCCTTCATCGAAAGAGTAGGAAAGAAAATACCAGATCCAGTAATCATATTTATATTTTTATTTGCAATTACAATGATTGCAACTATATTTATGGGTGGAATGAAGTTTGAAACATTAGGAGCAGATGGGGGAACTATTTCATATGAAATAAAGAATATGTTTGCAGCGGAAAACTTCAGATGGATATTTAACAATGCATTATTAAATAACTGGTTAGCATATGGCGGTGGAGTTTTAGGAACAATATTAATAGTAATGCTGGGTGTAGGCCTTGCAGAAGAATCAGGACTATTAACAACTTTAATTAAGAAAATAGGATTAAAGGTTTCAGATAAGTTTTTACCGGTAGTTTTAGTATTTTTAGGTATTATGAGTAGTATTGCTACTGATGCAGGATATATAATACTTGTACCATTAGCAGGTTTATTATATTTAGGATTAAAAAAGAATCCATTAATAGGTATGGCAGCAGCTTTTGCTGGAGTATCAGCTGGATTCAGTGCTAACTTAATACCAGGTACGCCAATTGATGTTATTGTTGGTAACAATGCAAAGATATTTGCAGAGGGACAAGGTGTTCCATTTGTAACAGCAGCAGGAAAAGCAATAAATCCTGCAACAATGCATTATATATTTATTGTTGCATCAACGTTTTTACTTGCAATTGTAGGTTACCTTGTAACAGCTAAGTTTGTAAAACCAAAGTTAGAAAAAGAAAGCTATGTTGTACCAGAAGGTATGGACTTAGGGGACTTTACAGTTAAAGAAGATGAGAACAAAGCATTAAAATGGTCAGGACTAGGATTAGTTATTGCTTTAGCAATAATAGCTATATTAGGATTTGGACCATTAGCACCTTATGTAAATGATAAGGGTGCAAGTGTTAATCCATTAATGGATAACATAATACTTATTATAACATTTGCATTCTTTGTACCAGGATTATTCTATGGTATGAAGACAAAAAAATTCAATTGTGCTATGGACGTAGTTAATGCTATGTCAAAGCAAATGAGTGGAATGGGTTATATTTTAGTATTAACGTTCTTCTCATACAACTTCTTAGCATTATTAAGTTACTCAAATATAGGTACTTATATAACTTATTTAGGTGCCTCAGGGTTACAAGCTATGGGAATTTCAGATTATCCAATACTATTATTAATAGGATTTATAATAGTAACAGCAATAATTAACTTATTTGTTGGTGGATTAACTTCAAAGTGGATGTTACTTGGACCAATATTTATCTCAATGTTATATCAAGTAAATAATACTTTAACACCTGATATGGTTTCTGCAGCATATAGAATTGCAGATTCATCAACTAATACAATATCACCATTAATGTCATATGCAGGTATAATTCTTGTATTCATGAAGAAGTACAAGCCTGAATATACATTAGGAGATATGATTAAGTTAATGTTCCCATACTCAATTGCATTCTTAATAACATGGACAATATTACTAATCGGATTCTTTACCTTTGGTATTCCATTAGGAGTATAATTAAAAGAATTAGATAGAAGTTAATAAAATAATGACTTTCATAGTTTTAAGAACTACTTTGATGTAGGTTAATAAAATTATGAGGGTCATTATTTTTATCTATAAAGGTAAGTAATATAAATAAATTGAGTTATTTAAGAGAGAAAAAGAATGATTAAAGAAAAAAAGCCATAGAATAATTGAAGTATAGACTCCAATTATTCTATGGCTTTAATTTTACTATTTAAAGCTATTACTTACCACAGCACTTTTTATACTTTTTACCGCTACCACATGGGCATTGATCATTTCTGCCTGGTTCCTTGTCTTTCTTTACAACAGTTGTTCTTCTTTCAGATAATTCCTTAGGAGTTAATCCTTTTAAAGTCCACATGGCTGTATTATTATAGACATTAGCAAGAGCATCGATTAATTCCTTAGCCTCTTTTTCATCTTCGAAGTTTAAGCCTCTTTCATTTAATAAATCTATTATTGATTGAGTACCTAAATCATTTTTGATATAGAAGATAAGCTCAGTAATTAGTAAATCAGCATTATCTTTTTTTAATTTATTTCTTAAAAGAACCTTTTTTAACTCAGCAACTTCTTTACCCCAAGAGGATTTGAAGTCTTCACCTAAAGCAATGTAATATTCACTATTATCATAATCATAAGGAATTGTTTGACGTACTCTTAATTCCTCAAATATATCCTCTGGTGAGAATAGATAAGGATGAACAAGTGAGTTAACTTCAGTAAAAGCTTCATAGCTTCTAAAAATATAGTTTATATAAAAATCTAAATCTTCCTTCTTAAACTCCTTTTTATCAGGAGATATAATTAGTTGATATAAATCTCCACCTAGAAGCATTCCGTAGTGAGTCATTAATCCATCTATATAATTAAGTCCCTTTGAACGTTCCTTAAGGTCAGATATATATTTTCTTCCTTTAGATAGTTTAAGAACAGCTTCCTTTATATTTTCAGGAACAACTAAATATAATCTATCTTTAATAGATATTTTATATAATAGTCCAAGGGAAGAAAGACCACCAATTGCAGTTAATTCTTCAATATTAAATGTATATTTATTATATTCTTCTTTTGAAAGATCTTTTAATAAAACCAATTCTTTATATGATAAATCCTCAAGGAGAGAAGTAAGGTCATTATTAATATTTTCTGCAACTAAAGCTATAAGAGGATCTTTTCCAAGTTTTGAATAACCCTTTATATCTAATCTTTTAGCAATATCAGTTAAGCCTTGTTTAGTTAGTAAAGCTAAAAGCGTGCTAAGGCTAGTATCTTTTAGGTCTTCCTTTGATTTATTAAAGCTTTGTATATGTTTTTCATAAAAGTAGTTCTTTATTTGTTCGTCATAATAGTATTTATTATCTTGCATTAAAAATCTCCTTTGCGGTATTTAAATAAATATTAGTGAAATTTTTGCATATAGAAAGGTGCTATATATGTAGCACCCTAAAAATTCTTTTAAATAATCACCTTTCTAGTATCTAATTTTTTGATGTAAAAGTCAAGAGTTGGAGATGAAATCATGTAATATATAGAAAGAGGAAATATGGGTAACAATAAGGAATGGATTAAGTAAATTTCATGATTTACAGGTGAAATCTACTAAGGTTTATAGAAAAAATAGAAGTAGTTACAATGATTATTTTGAAATTGAAGTGTGTGAAGGAAAGTGAAATATTTTGATTGAAAATGATTGATTTTGATTGAAATTGATAGTAGAATAAAAGCAAGGAAGTGATGTAAATGTTAACGGAAGAAAGATTTAAGATTATTTTAGATGAAATTAAAGAAAAGCAAGCTGTTACTGTTGGAGAATTAGTACAGCTATTAAATACTTCAGAATCTACTATAAGAAGAGATTTAAATGCCTTAAGCAATATGGGGAAAATTAACAAGGTACATGGTGGAGCTACAGCTATTGATAATAACTATACTACAGAAGAAGAGAATGTAGCTGTAAAACATGATCTTAATGTAGAGGATAAAGAAAGAATTGCAAGATATGCAGCTAGTTTAATTGAAGAAAATGACTTTGTTTATATTGATGCAGGAACAACAACTGAATTAATGATTGATTATATTACCGAAAAAAAAGCTACTTTTGTAACTAATGGAATAGCCCATGGGAAGAAGCTTATTCAAAAGGAATGTAAAGCTTATATTCTGGGAGGAGAGCTTAAGTTATCAACTGAGGCAATTATTGGAGTAGAGGCAATAAATAGTCTTAGAAAATATAACTTTACAAAAGGTTTCTTTGGAACAAATGGAGTAAGTCTTAAATCAGGATATAGTACACCAGATGTAAAAGAAGCTTTAGTTAAAGAAGAAGCATTAAATAGAAGTAAAATTGGATATGTTTTAGCTGATTCTTCTAAATTTAATAAGATATCTTCAGTAACTTTTGGAGATATTAATAAGGCAGTGATAATTACTACATTATTAGATGAAGATAAATATAGTACTTATACAGAGATAAGGGAGGTCGATGCAAGGTGATATATACAGTAACTTTTAATCCTTCTTTGGATTATGTAATAAAGGTTGATTCATTCACATTAGGTAGAGTTAATAGAACTAATCAGGAAGATATGTATCCAGGAGGGAAAGGGATAAATGTTTCAATAGTCCTTAAGAATCTTGGACTAGATAGTAATGCATTAGGCTTTATTGCAGGCTTTACTGGAGAAGAAATAGAAAGAAGATCAAAAGAATTTGGATGTAATACTGACTTTATAAAACTACAAGATGGATTATCAAGAATAAATGTAAAGCTAAAATCTGATGAGGAAAGCGAAATAAATGGTGGAGGCCCAAGTATAGATAAGGAATCTTTAAATGCTCTATATTCAAAGCTTGATGCCTTATCTACAGGAGATATATTAGTTTTAGCAGGTAGTATTCCAAGTTCTTTACCAGAGGATATTTATGAAAAAATTATGGCTAGATTAGAAGATAAAGATATAAAAATAGTGGTAGATGCGACAAAGGATTTATTAGTAAATGTATTAAAGTATAAGCCATTTTTAATAAAACCTAATAATCATGAGCTAGGAGAAATCTTTAATGTAGACCTTAAGAGTGATGAAGAAATAATATATTATGCTAGAAAGCTACAGGAGCAAGGAGCAAGAAATGTATTGATTTCAATGGCTGGAGATGGAGCAATTCTTATAACTGAATCTGGAGAAGCAGTTAAAAGTGGAGTGCCAAAGGGAAAGGTTAAAAACTCTGTAGGAGCTGGAGACTCAATGGTAGCTGGTTTTATAGCAGGATATTTAAATAATAAGGATTTAAAGGAAGCCTTTAAAATGGGAGTAGCAACTGGTAGTGCTAGTGCATTTTCTGAAGGCTTAGCAACAAAAGATGAAGTTTTTAAATTACTAAAAGAATTGTAATTATAAAGGAGGGTTTAATATGCGAATTACCGATTTACTAAAAAAAGAGGGAATAGAGTTAGATGTAAAAATAGCATCAAAAACTGAAGCTATAGATAAACTTGTGGATTTAATGAGTAACACAGGAAATTTAGAAAATAAGGAAGAGTATAAGAAAGGTGTTTTAGCTAGAGAAGAGCTAAGTACAACAGGTATAGGTGAGGGTATTGCTATTCCTCATGCAAAGTCTAGCGGAGTTAAGAAAGCTGGATTAAGCTCAATGGTAGTCAAAGATGGAGTAGATTATGACTCCTTAGATGGAGCACCAGCAAAGCTATTCTTTATGATAGCAGCTCCAGAGGAGGCAAGTAATCTTCATCTTGAAGTTTTAGCTAGATTATCAACTATATTAATGGATGAAAGCTTTAGAGAAGAGCTTATAAATGCTACAAGTAAGGAAGAATACTTAAAGCTTATAGATGATAAGGAAAGAGAAAAATTTGAAAGAGTAGAAGAAAAGGTTGAAGATAATAAAGGATATAGAGTTTTAGCTGTAACAGCTTGCCCAACAGGAATTGCTCATACTTTTATGGCAGCTGAAAGCTTAGAAAATAAGGCGAAAGATATGGGAATTACAATAAAAGTTGAGACAAATGGTTCAGCAGGAGCTAAGAATGTTTTAACTAAAGAAGAAATAGAAAATGCAGATTGTATAATAGTAGCAGCAGATAAAAAAGTTCAAATGGATAGATTTGATGGAAAGAGAGTTATTCAAACAAAGGTTGCTAATGGAATACATAAGGCTGAAGAGTTAATAAATGAAGCAGTTAGTGGAAATGCTCCAATATATCATGCTAGTTCTTCAGATTCTTCATCAAATGAAGAGGTAGAGCAAGAGGGATTAGGACGTCAAATATATAAACATCTTATGAATGGTGTATCCCATATGTTACCTTTCGTAATAGGTGGAGGGATTTTAATAGCTTTAGCATTTTTATTTGATGACTATAGTATAGATCCTTCAAACTTTGGTATGAATACACCATTTGCAGCCTTCTTAAAGACTGTTGGTGGTACTGCCTTTGGATTTATGTTACCTATCCTTGCTGGATACATTGCAATGTCAATAGGTGATAGACCAGCACTTGCAGTAGGATTTGTAGGTGGTATGCTTGCAAATGAAGGTGGTTCAGGATTTTTAGGTGCCTTACTTGCTGGTTTTATAGCAGGTTACTTAGTATTAGGATTAAAGAAAGTATTTGATAAATTACCACAAAGCTTAGAAGGCTTAAAGCCAGTATTACTTTATCCCTTCTTTGGTATATTACTAATTGGTGCAATAATAGTATTTGTAGTTAACCCTCCAGTTTCAGCAGCAAATAATGGTTTAACTAACTTATTAAATAGCATGGGAGCAAGTAGTAAAGTTATTTTAGGTATAGTTTTAGGTGGAATGATGGCAGTAGATATGGGTGGTCCAGTTAATAAGGCAGCTTATGTATTTGGTACTGCATCATTAGCTAGTGGAAACTTTGATATTATGGCAGCTGTTATGATAGGTGGCATGGTTCCACCACTTTCAATAGCATTATGCTCAACATTCTTTAAGAATAGATTTACGGCTAGAGAAAGACAATCAGGATTAACTAACTACATAATGGGATTATCCTTTATAACAGAAGGAGCAATTCCATTTGCGGCAGCAGATCCATTGAGAGTATTACCTTCCTGTGTTGTAGGTTCAGCTATAGCTGGTGGATTATCAATGTTCTTTGGTTGTCAATTACGTGCCCCACATGGTGGTATATTCGTATTACCTGTTATAAGCAATCCAGGTGGATACTTTATATCATTATTAGTTGGATCATTAGTTGGAATGATATTACTTGCAATATTAAAAAAGAAAGTAACAGAATAAATATAAATGTGATGTAAACTAAAACCATCTAGGACGAATTGATTCCGCTTGGACTAGTTTGATTTCAGGCAGTATTTCATCAAAATGCCAAGCTCCATTCAATTAATCCTAGATGGTTTTTATATTATATCATCATATTTATATAATCTTTAGCAAAAAGATAAGTAAATTTATATAGTATGTTGTTATTAGAAATCTCTATTATTTATTTAGAAAAAGATACTTTATCTGGAAGAATGGAACATAATATATTAGTAATAGCATCTTTATCTGATGCTTTAATTTTATGAGTAAAGGTTCCAGCTTTAACTTTAATACTCATAGAGTATTTTTTCTTATTTTTATCTTCTTTAAAATCTATAGAATAGATATCTTTGTATTTTATAACCTCATTACTAATATAGATATGGTCATTAAAGTAATAAATATTAACTTGAAGCATACCTAAGGATAGTACTATATATGCTGACATAAAATTTGGGACTATACTTAAAAAGTCATTAGTATTTATATATTCAAATATGCTTATTATAGGATAAAGAATAGTTATTATAGCAAAAAAATATATTGATAAATTATAAGAAAAGCCCTTATAAAGTAAATTCTTTTTATTATTAAAAATATGTCTTTTGTATGGAAAAATAATAAATGCAAGAGCAGATATTATAAACAATAAGTAGAGTAATATTTTAATTAACATTGAATTCATTCTTAAAATCTCCTTATATTTAAATTAGGCAATATAATATATAATATCACGAAATGGTAATATATAGCAAAAGATAAAAGGAAAATTTAGAAACTAGAGTCATAAGTATATTATTTATGATGAAAGTAGAGGAGAATTAAGAACTATACCATTAAAACTAAGGATATTATAATAGGAAGGATAAGTACTATTTAAATATTTACCATGAAAATTATAGATTTTTATTATCTGGATTACTTATTGTTGTAGATATGGTGAGATTCAATAGTAAAGAATAAAAATAAGGGTTATCTATTAAGAAGTATAGAGCCCTTATTTTTAATTAGTTAATCTAAGTAATATTCTATTTGGAATTTTTATAGAAAGATAATCTATTATATTATCTTTTTGAGAAGCATTGATTTTATAAATACAGTCTTCCTTATCAAGATGTATATTAAGAATAAATATCTCTTCTTTTTCGTGTAACTTGAATTCAATTAAATTTATATCATCATAGTAAGTCCTTCTATTCTGGATCAAAATAAAATCACTATAGAAGAATATATTAGAATATATACGTGAAAAAATAATAAAACATACAAATACTAAAGGATAGATAAATAAGAGACTACTTCTTGCAATAATTAAATCTAGAATAAATAAAGAGATAATAAGCAAAAGCGATATTCTTGAGATAAAGTATTGCTGACAATATATAGTTGCTCTTAAATCTGCTTTTTTAGTAAAGGAATTAGTGCTTCGTTTATTAAAGTAAAAGATTGATATGATTGATAACATAAAAGTTAATATAAGTAATATTATCCCTATAGAAATGCTAGACCAATCCATTGGCCATCCCCCTTTTAAAAGACTCTTAAACAAGTTTACAGTAAGTTATTAGAAAAGTAAAGAATATTTGGAATAATTCAATAAATTACCTGTATAAGTATAGGCTAAAAAGAATTATAATTTCATTAAAAGATTCAAGAGAAGGCATATAGGTTTTATCTAAGGAGGAACTTATGGGAATAAGGGATGACATGTTAATAACATATGGTATAGGTTATGTTTTTAATAATAATAAACTTCTTGGAATATGGAAGTGCGGAGAAAAAACAATTTCTGAAGAAGAACTAAGTATTGAAGAAGAGATAAATCAACTAAATGGGAGATTTGCTGAAGTAATTAAAGAAGAAAATAGATATATTAAAAAAGTAGAAGAGGTTTTAGAAGAAAAATATTCTGTAGCTATTCCTTTAATAGTTTCTATAAAATATTTAGATACTATGAGAATTAATGAAGAAAAGATGGAAGAGTATACAAATAAGCATTTTATTAGAAAGCGATATAAAGAAAACAAGTATTTTATTAAGGATTTAAGTTGTGCAAAAGAATATTTTGATAAGGTAGAGGAATTGGGTGGAAAGGTAATTAGTTATGATAAGGTAACATTTAAATTAATACTTACTACGAGTTTTGGAGACAAGCTACTAGATTTTATTAATAGTCTAGGTAAAACAAGTAATATATCAGATGGAGAAAAGTATAGAAGGATAGAGTTTGAAACCTCTATGGGTAAGAATAGTATATTTCAAATAGAGTATAGACAAATAGATTTTAGCAATTTACTACTACAGATACTAAACTGGGAGAATAGTTATTTTAGCTGGCAAGGTGATATAGAAGATATATTAATACTTGTAGATGAGCAGGGAAATGTTGTAGATTCAGCAGAAAAAGGGTACAAGCTAAAAGATCATATTGTAAGGTTTATTAAAGGGAAAAATTATTTATATATTCCATTTGCAAGAGTTAATGAGGAAAATATATTAGTAACTATGGATTTTGAAAGATATTTAAGAGAGAAAAATAAATTCTTTAGAATTTTAAGTAAAGAAGGTACATACATTTTTGACCCAACTCCTATAGAAGTAAGGGATAATAATTTTATTATTGAAAATGAAGTAGGATTTTTAATGAAATGTAAAGATGAGAAGGTAACAATTAGTGTTGGGGCTTACAGAAAAGATAAGAAAAGAGTTTTAGCGGGATATGAATTAGATGCTTTAAAAGAAATCATGAAAGAAAGCATAAAAAAGTTTATAGAATAAAAGAATATTAATTTTTATAAGAAAAAGAGCTACAAGTTATAACAACTAGTAGCTTTTTTCTATGTAAAAATATAAATAATTTAGTTCTTGTGTCTTAAATTGTATATTTCACTTATTATTGTAACATAGTTATAATATTAAGTCGACATTTTATAAAAAGATTTAATATTATAACTATTTCCGATTTAAGAACATATTTAGAAATAAATGGTTGACTAGATGGTCACGAGTTGATATACTATGTATGACCAAGTGGTCATAAGGGGAGGGTGATATGTTTTGAATATAAATATACCAAAGGATAAAGAAGAGCGAATATTTAAGGCTGCTATAGACGAGTTTACAAAAGAAGGATATAAGAATGCATCTACAAATAATATAGTAAAAGAAAGTGGTATATCAAAAGGGGCTTTATTTAAGTATTTTGGGAATAAAAGAAACTTATACATTTATATAGTTAAAAGATCATTAGATGTTGTAGAGGTAGCCATGGTGGGAGCTATGGATAATTTATCTAGTGACTTGTTTGAAAGAATTTTAGAGGGACAAAAAATAAAATTGGATATAGCTAATAAGTATCCGATGGAGACTGCTGTAATTATACAATGTTGCACTACCCATGCTGATGAGTTCGAGGAGGAACTTAAGGAGAGATATAGTTATTATGAACAATTAGGATTAGAGCTTACTACAAAGGGGATTGATTATAGTAAATTTAAAGAAGGTGTAGATATAAAGAAGATTTTTACTACATTAACATTGATAAGCTATGGTTATACAGAAGTTCTTGAAAGGCAGTATGGTGGGGATGTAAATCTTATATTAAAGAATTATGATAAGATAGCTGATGAGCTAAATAGCTACATGTCAATAATAAAAGATAGCGTATATAAGTAAGGAGGGAATTATTAATGTCAATTAGATTGAATAGTGTTAGTAAAATATATAAAAGTGGGGATGTAGAAACTTATGCATTAAAAAATGTTTCCTTAGAAATTAAAAAGGGAGAGTTTATGGTTATATTAGGGCCAAGTGGAAGTGGTAAAAGTACCATGTTAAATGTTATAAGTGGTCTTGATACCCCTACCAGTGGAGAAATATATTTTAATGATGAATTAATTAGTAATTATAAAAGTGAAGAATTAACTTTATTTAGAAGAAAATATTTAGGATTTATATTTCAACAATATAATTTACTTCAAAATCTAACAGTTAGAGAAAATATAGATATGGGGGCTAATATAAGTAGCAATCCAATTAATATAGATGAAATAATAGAGAAGGTTGGATTAACTGAGCATAAGGACAAGTATCCATCTCAATTATCTGGTGGTCAGCAACAAAGAGTATCCATAGCAAGAAGTATAGTAAAGAATCCAGAGATTTTATTTTGTGACGAACCAACAGGTGCCTTAGATGAAGATACAGCAAGGGATGTACTAAATTTACTTCAAAAAATGAATGAGGAGTTTACGACAACTATAGTAGTTATTACTCATAATCAAGGAATAGGATTAATGGCAGATAGAGTTGTTAAAATGAATTCAGGAAAAATTAAGGACATAGTTGAAAATAAAGAAAAGCAAAAAGCATCAGATATAATTTGGGGGTAGAAGGATGTTATTTAAAAATGCCTGTAAGCTATTTAAGAAGAAAAAGTTTCAGCTTTCAGCAGTAGGGATAATTATATTTTTAAGTTCCTTTATATATGCAGCAATGTTTAATGCAACTAATTCACTAGAAAAAACCATCGAAAGTTATTTTAGTGAATATGTTCAAGAAGATTTTTCTGTAGATATGCTGAATAGTTTAACTAAGGAAGAGTATATGACTCTAGCAAAGGATAATCCAAGCATTAATCCTATGCTAACTTTAGGAGATATTAAAGCTATAGATACTACAATCTATAATAAGATAGTAGAAAATAGAAAAGAAGCCTTTGAGAAGGAGTATTCATCATATTCATTAGAACTTAGAGAAAGTAAGGATATAAGCTTCAATTATAAGGGAGATTCCTGTAAGCTACGAGTTTTAAAGGATAATGAGAAGATTAATCTATCTAAGATTGAAGAGGGAAGAAAACCAAGTAATAATAGGGAGATTGCAGTACCTAGAGCCTTTGCAGAAGGACGTAATTTAGAATTAGGAGATAATATTCCAATAAATAATATTGAGTATAGGATAGTTGGTTTAGTATTATTTCCTGATTATACATTACCTATGTTTGGAACTGATTTTATCCTTGATAGTTCTTCATTAAATGTTGCTTTACTTTCAGATGAGGAATTTGACAGCTTAAAAGGAAAAGAAGAATTTAGATTTGGTGGCATTTATGAAGGTTCATTTGATAAAAAAGCCTTTACTGAAAATATATCAAAAACTTTGGTAGATAAAGAAGAACTTAATTTTATAACTTCTGTATCACCAACTACAGGAAATATGAGAAGTGGTGCTATCCTTGAAGATGTTAGATCAGGTAAGGCTATGACAGCAGGAATGAGTTTAATGATAGCTGGAATAGCATTATTAATGGTAGTTTTAATAGTATATAAAATACTTCAAGGGGAAAAGGCTCAGATTGGAGTATTAAAAGCAATAGGATATTCAAGTAAAGAAATAGGAAGGCCATATATAATATTAATTACATTAATAGCCTTACCAATGCTTGTTATAGGTTGTATATCAGGACTATTTGCAGGAGAACCATTAAAAGAGTTATATTTAGTATTCTATTTATTGCCTAAGGAACCAATGAGCATATCATATTCAATAATATTGGTTGCTGTATTGTTACCATTAACATTCTTTATAGGCTGCTCTTACTTTATAATAAGTAAGATGCTAAAGAAGAAACCGTTAGATTTACTAAAAGTAGGGGATGAAGGTAAGGTAAATAGATTAACTAAATGGGCAGATAAAATTCTTAGCAAAGCAAAGACTACAACAAAGTTTAAGTATTCATTTTTATTAAGAAATTCTGGAAAGTTTTTTGTATTTTTATTAGGAATAGTATCTGCGTCAATGCTTATAATAATGGGACTTATGATGCCAGGTTTCTTTAGTAAGATGTCTACTGATAAATATAATAAGGTAGATTATAAGTATGAGGCAGTAGTAGATGTAACCAAGGCAAGTAGCCAGCTAAAGGATGGGGAAGAAAAGATTCTTACTGTACCAAATGGTAAATATGAGGATAATAATATTACTATTCAAGGATTAGAGATAAATAATAAGCTATATAAGCTATACAACAAGAAAGAGAAAGACATTACAAAAGAACTTGAAGATGGTGTTATTATTACAAAATCCTTTAATATGTTTTATGATACAAAAGTTGGAGACAGTATAACAGTAAATATAAATAATAAGGATTATGATTTAGAAGTAAAGGGAATGTCAGATGAATATGGAGAAGCTACTATTTATATGAATAGGGAAGAATTAAGTGAAATAGTAACTGATAATATGAGCAAAGATTTATTTACAGGAATATACTCTGGAAATGAGATTAATAAGGATGACTATGCTGTAGTAATTAATAAATCTGATATATTAGATCAAACAAAATCAATGCAGAGGTTCATATATATATCTATTGGAGGTATCTTAGGATCAGCTATATTTATATCAGCTTTAATATTATATGTACTAACTTCACTTACAGTTGAAGATAATTATTATAATATCTCTCTCTTGAAAGTAATGGGATATAGTAAAAAGGAAGTCAATTCTATGATTTTAAATAGCTATTTAGGGTATTCAATAGTTTCATATATAATTAGTATTCCATTAACAGTATGGACTATTGATTGGTTTGTAGGATATTTAAGTAAAAGTTTTAATATGGTATTACCTTTAGAGTTTGCATTATGGCAAGGAGGGGTAGGACTTATTGTAATTCTTATAATATTTTATATAGGAAGTATAAGTGCTAAAAGAAAAATTGATAGTATATCCCTTCAAGAAGTCCTTAAAGAGTATAGAGAATAGAATATGAAGAGCTAAAGTAGTATAACTTTAGCTCTTTTTTTACCTATTATGCTAAAAGGCTTAAAAAATAAATAAAATTATGTATATTTATTTAAATTTATGAATTATATGGTAAAATAGTAGATAAGAGTAAAAAATAGGGGTGTGGGAATGTGAAACTACTGTTGGATGAGATGAGAATTTTGGGAGATAATATTAAAATGCATATATTAGATAAATATTTGCTTTGGATTATACGAAGTGGAGCAAGACATATAGGAATAGATGAATTAGCAGATGAAATAGGAGTTAGTGTAGGGACTATAAAAAAGTATTACTCTTGTGAAGAAGAGATTATTGATGATGCGGTAAAAAGGGCCTCAAATCTTAGTAATGAAGCACTTATAAGTGTTATCAATACACCATTGTCACCTAGGAGGAAAATGGAGATTTTAACTAGCGTAATTATGAGTGGAATTAGTAGGAATCATGGATTGGCAGAAGAATTTGTATTTATGGGACAGTTACAAATCAGTAGTACTTTTTCTAAAAGGGTTGAGAAGTATAATAATATGCCAGTTTTTTGCGTATCTAAAATCATTGAAGAGGGACAGGAGTGCGGCGATATAATTCAAGGAGATCCTTTATATTTATCTAAGGTTTTTTGGGGTTTTATTCAAGGGGTATGTATTAACTATATTACTATAGGAAATGAGTTTGAGATTCCAAGTGCAGAAATGATAAATAAATTTCTTTGGGCACCTAATAGTGCAGAAGGCTAAAATAGTAAAATTATTAAAATCTATAATAATGAAAAGCTATAAAAACTAATAGGTGTGAGGACTTGCCATATTTGTGGTGGGTTCTTATTTTTATGACTTAAAGGTTGGAGATAGGTGGGATATTGGAAATTATATGAGGGTTAATGTGAGATTATATTATGAGTGAATGTTTGCACTAAATGTTGGTAAGGTTATATAAGTCATGAAATGTGTCAAGAATTATGCTGAGGTGATAAAAATGGTAATTAATGATACAAATTATGATAATTTAAATAAATTTTTAGGGAATTTACTTGGAAAGGAATTATATATTAGCAAGAAGATTAATACTTGCCCACATTGCAAGAGTAAATCAATTATTAAATATGGGAATTACAAGAATGGGCAAAGATATAAGTGCAAAGATTGCTATAAAACATTTTCTAAAAGGACGAATACTCCATGGTATTATTCAAAGAAAAGTCCTTATATGTGGGCTAAGTTCATTGAAAATATGTTAAAAATAGATACTTTGAGAAATTCAGCAGCAAAGTTAAAAATAGATCTAACTACTGCTTTTTATTGGAGACATAAAGTTTTATATGCCTTGGCTTCATTGTTAGATCCAATTAAATTAGCTGAGTCAGTAGAAATGGGGAAATTACTAGTAAAAGAAAATTTTAAAGGGGACAAAGGAGCTCAATTTAAAGAGAAAAAGTTTATATGGGTTATAGTAGCATCGGACAATAAAGAACAAGTATTGGCTAAAGCAATTAGTAAGGATGTATGGAATAAAAGAAGTTTCGAAGAGAATATTTATTCAAGGATAGATGAAAACTCATATTTAAGAACATATGGAGATAGGTTCTTAAAGGCTATAGAAATTAAACATAATAAAGAAAAAACTAAAGAGGATTATACTATGGATAAGTTTTTAAAGGAATATGTTGGTGAACTATATTCAGCTATGCTAAGTTTTCATGGAGTTGCAACAAAATATCTGCAACATTACATGTATTGGATAACTATTTTTTGTGTTGAAAAGAAGCATGATTTATTTTCATTACTATATAAGCTAGCAAGGAAAAATTCATACATATGTGGAAGAGATTTGAGTAATATTAAGGCAATATAGATAGTGAGGAGAAAGACTCAAACTTATAATTTATCACAATATAGAGTTACTTTTACCAACATTTAGTGCAAACAATCATCTAGGGATAAAAATACATATTATATGATGCAAATACCATAAAATAGGTATGGACAATTAAAAAAAAGGCAAGTACCATATAATATTGAATAAATCTTTATGGTGTAGGGACAATATGTAATAGATAGTTAAAAGTAAGAAATAAAAAGTGCCAGAGGATATTATTAACTAAAGATAAATCCTTATAGATTATAGAATGAAAGTGAGTACATTTTAAGCTTCAAGAAGTAAACTATAGGGAGGAATAGAAGAGGGATGATAAATGGAGAAAATATTTAAGTTAAAAGAGCATGGAGTATCGGTAAAGACAGAATTTATAGCAGCTTTAACATCATTTTTTGCAGCTGTTTATATAATCATAGTTAATGCCAGTATTCTTGGAGATAGCGGAATTGCAGTAGAGCCGCTTATAATAGCTACTGTTTTAGCATCCTTTGTAGGATGTTTACTTGCAGCTTTTTTGAGTAATACACCATTAATTATAATGCCAGGCATGGGGATAAATGCACTATTTACTTACACTTTGGTCAATTCATTAGGACTATCATTTTATGAGGCTTTAGGGGCTGTAGTTGTTGCGGGGGTGTTATTTACTGTAATAGCAGTAACACCTATGGCAGAAATAATAAATAAAGCCATACCAGTAAGCCTAAAACATTCTATAACAGTTGGTCTTGGATTATTTATAGCATTTTTAGGACTACAAAAAAGTGGATTGGTTATTCAAGATCCAAGCACTTTTGTAGGGATTGGAGATTTATCAGATTTAGGAATATTAGCTTTTTTACTAATACTAATAATAACTCTTTTTATGTTTCTAAAGAATATACCTGGAGGATTTTTATTAGGCATAGTGCTAGGAACCATAATTTGTGTAGTATTTAATATTATAGATCTTCCTTATAGCTATTTTAGTATTCCCGACTTTGAAAGTTACAGGAATATATTCTTTAAGGCTGATTTCAGTGGAATAAGATACATGAATTTTTGGATTGCTACCTTTTCACTAACATTGATATTACTATTTGAGAATATAGGAATATTACATGGACAGGTAGATAGTATGCTTAAAAGTCCAGAAAAAAATAAAAAATCCTTAATTTCAGTGGCATTGTCAGCAATAGCATGTGGATTTTTAGGGACTAGTCCATCAGTATCAACTATAGAAGGTTCATCAGGAATTACACAAGGAGGTAGAACAGGACTTACTGCATTATTTACAGGAATAATGTTCTTACTATCATTATTTATGATTCCTTTTATAAAGTTAATACCTAATGAAGCAATTGCTCCAGTTTTAATCATTATTGGGTGCTTAATGATACAAAATTTAAAGGATCTTAATTTTGATGACTTTTCAGAGTTGTTCCCATCATTTTTAGTAATAATACTAATACCACTTACATTTAGTATAGTAAATGGAATTGCCATAGGGTTTATAGCTTATCCAATTTGTAAGATATTCTCTGGGAAATATGAAGAACTATCATTTCCTATATATATAATTTCATTTCTTTTTTTAATTTATTTAATACTTTAAGGTTCTGATAGAAGTTAATATATATAAGTTTTAGGATAGAAAAATAAATATTTATTACAGTTATAAAAAATATTAATAGATTTTAAATAAGTAAAAAAGCTAGTGGTGAATGCTAGCTTTTTTTATTAAATAAAAGTTTAAATAATTAATTCTAATTTAATTATTTTTAAGAAAATTTAAAAAATGTATGTAATGTTTTACATATAATGAACGATATTATATTATAGATAATTAAATATAATTATATTTAATTAAAAAACACAGCAAGAGGAAGGTGGGGAAAATAGTGAAAAAGATTATGAATAGGAGAAGTATAGGATTTAAAATTTTTTCGTTGGTGATACCTGTAATTATAGTGATGGGGATATTATTAACTACTTTTTCTTATTTTATGGCGAAAAAGGAGATAATTGATTTATCAGAGAATTTATTAATGCAGGTGTCAAAGGATACAGCATTATTAGTAGAAAAAGAAATTAGGGAAAATGCAAGATTTTCTGAGGATGTAGCAAAATATATAGAACTTATAGGTAGTAATGATGTTAATGAAATAATTGAGCTATTAAAAGAGAAATTACAGGGAACTTCATTTAAGACACTAGCATTTGCAGATAAAGAGGGGAATTATACAGATACAAATGGTAAAACTACCAATATAAAAGAAACTTCACATTTTGAAATGGCAATAAGTGGGACTCGTGCAGCTTCAGAATTATACATATCTTCTATTGATGGTTTATTAGAGGTTGCTTATTGTGCACCTTTAACAATAGATGGAGAGATTATTGGAGTAATAATAGGTACAAAAGATGGATTAGAGTATAGTAACATAGCTAATTCACTAGAGATAGGTAATAATGGATTCGCTCTTATATTAGATAGAGCAACAGGCCAGGTTCTAGCATCACCAGATAATGAAATGGTTAAAAACTTAACTTTAATATCGGATTTTGTAAAAGAGGATAAAAAGTATGAATCTCTAGGCAAAGCAACTGAAGATATGATAAACAATATTCAAGGTGTTACAAGATATAAACTTGATGGTAAAGAGAATCTAATCGTACATACTGGGATACTTTCGGACTACTGGGTTATTGGAATAGTAGTAGAAGAAGGTACAATTTTAGAAGGGATAAAGTTAGCTAGTACATTATTAATTATAATGGGAATAATAGTGGCAATAGTAGCAGTTATATTGGTATCTATTTTTTTAAAGAAAATTGCAAAAACAGCTGATAGAGTGAAAAATTCTATAAAGGAGATTGCATCAGGTAATTTTAGTAATGAAGTTGATGAAGATTTAAAGAAAAGAAATGATGAGTTTGGTGAAATAGCAGAAGATATAGAGGAAGTTAATATAGGCATTTCCAATATGGTTAGAAATCTTAAAGACATAGCAAATAATGTGGATTTATCTTCTAAGGGATTAAATGCTATTTCTGATACCTTAAATACTAATAATGAGAACATAGCAAATTCAATTAAAGATGTGGCAGAGGGGAATTCCTCTCAAACTCAGAATCTATCAAATATAACTATTAGGTTAGATTCATTTAATACTCTATTAGATAATATGTACAACTGTATAAATTCAATTACTAAAGTGGCTAATAAAATTGATGAAAGTGCCAAAGAAAGTAATGATGATATGGTAAAAGTAACTGATTCAATAGAAGAACTTATGTCAAAGTTTGATATGTTTATTGATATGATATATAAAATGGGTGAGAAATTCGAAGGAATAACAAATATAACAGCACTAATTCAAGAGATTTCGGAAAAGACAAATTTACTATCATTAAATGCTGCAATTGAATCTGCAAGAGCAGGTGAAGCTGGAAAAGGATTTAGTGTTGTTGCTGAGGAAATAAGAAAGTTAGCATCTGAAAGTAGCAATTCCACTAAGGAAATTAATGATGCTATTTCAGTTATTTTAGAGGAAGTGAATATATTAATTTCAGAGTCTAAAATAATGAATGAATATATTAATGGTCAAAGCTTAGCAATTAGTAAAACAATTTCATCCTTTGATAATATATCTAAATCAATATACGAAATTCAGCCTATGATAACTGAGGTTACAGAAAAGGCTAATGTAGTTAATGATGAGAAGAGGGAAATTTTACAAGGAGTAGATGAATTACTAGCTATATCAGAAGAAGTAACGGCATCATCAGAAGAAATTTCATCTGCTACAGGGGAAGTTACTATCTTAAGTACAGAGGTTACTGAGGCTTCAGTTTCTTTAGTAGGATTAACAGATAAAATGAGAGAAGAATTAGATAATTTTAAAATAAAATAATATTATGAGTAGGAGATAAGACTGGTACTAGAGGTGCTAGTCTTATCTTTTATATTGCAATAAAAATGGAAAAAAAAAGGTTGACATCTAGGAGGAGGCTATACTATAGTGTAGGTAAATATTCCATAAATGTAAGGAGTTGAGAAGGAAGAATGAAATTATTTATAGATACAGCAAACATAGATGAGATAAGAAAAGCAAATGACTTAGGGGTAATCTGTGGTGTAACAACTAATCCATCTTTAATTGCAAAGGAAGGAAGAGATCTTAAAGAGGTAATAAATGAAATTTCCTCAATAGTAGATGGTCCTATAAGCGCTGAAGTAATGAGCTTAAAGGGTGAGGAGATGTATAAAGAGGGTAAGGAATTAGCAAAGATAAATAGTAATATAGTTATAAAGATACCAATCTGTGAAGAGGGATTAAAGGCAACTAAGCTTCTAGCGGAAGATGGGATTAAGACAAATGTTACTTTAATATTTTCACCACTACAAGCTTTATTAGCAGCAAGAGCTGGAGCAAACTATGTTAGTCCATTCATTGGAAGACTTGATGACATTGGAACTCCAGGAATAGATCTTGTAGAAAGGATAGTTGAGATATTTGGAATTCATGGAATAGATACTGAAGTTATTTCTGCAAGCATTAGAAATCCAATGCATGTTTTGGAGGTATCATTAGTTGGATCACATATTGCAACTGTACCCTATTCGGTTATTTTACAAATGATCAAACATCCATTAACAGATAGTGGAATTGAGAAGTTTATTAGTGACTATAAAAATGTATTTAAATAATTGTTAAGGCTTATTAGATTGACAAGTATACTGAAAAAATTGTTTTCAATTAAGTTAAGAATATAGAGCAGGCACCACTATATAAGTGGTGCCTGCTCTATTTATATTTATAAGAGGGTTTAAAGGTAAAATATATATTAAAGTTATTGTATACAATAACTTATTTAAATATTGTTACAGCATTGCTAGTTAAATATGGTGTGTAACCATATGTTCCAAAAGAGTAAAGTCCAACATAAGCCTTAATATCATGTCTTCCTGAACCTTCAATTGGTACTGTAAATTGAATTTTATCAGTTAATCTAATCAATTTAGTTTTATAAATTAAAAGACCATTATCATAAACATTAACAAAAACATTTTGATTAACATTTGGTAGAATAACATTAAAACTTGTATCAATTGCATTTAACTCAACATAACTTAAAGCAATTTTTTCATCTGTATTAGGATTAAAGTAACCTAAAGTTATAGTGTTACTTTTTCCATAAGGAGTGGAGGTAGGTGATGCAATTTCTAAGTATGCAGTTATTTGGTGACTGTCATAACTAGGTAGAGTAACAGGAACATCCAATTCTTTTGTAGGTTGCATTATTGTTGATTTGTAAAGCTCTTTACCGTTATCGTAGATAACTAATACAGAGTTATATTCCTCAGTGGCAAAATTAACCTTAATGTTAGTTTTACCTGTTGTAGAATCAACCCAAGTAGAGGATATCTTAATAGTTTCTTCAATTTTAACAGAGTTATCAATAGTTGAAACTTTTGAATTATCCTCTAGGGTTGCAGGTGATGCGACTATTGCTGTAGATGGTGCTAAGATTGTTGCTGTTAATAAAAGTGTGAATATTGTTTTGTTCATTTCTACATCTCCTTCTTTGACTATATTAATACAATATCATAGCTGGTTAAATTTTACAAAAGAACAACTTCCAAAAAATTACAATAATTCAGAAGTGTAAACAATTAAAGGTTTTAAATGCTATCTTATTCTATATATATCTTATTGATCTCTATAGATAATTAGTAAGACTATTTTAATTTTAACAATTTAGTCTAGAAATATAATAATTTAAGTTTTGATATTCCTTAAATACCGAATAAAAGCTATATTTAGCGAATATTTAAAATAAATTTTCATTTAAAAGCAAGGATTGAAAGATATTTGTAATAGTTGGATTAATATATCTAGTTATAGGTATTTCATCATTCTTTTTAATATCTAAATATAATGGTGATACAAGTGAAACAGCTGTAAATACATTAAAGTCAGGTCAATCTACAGCCTTTAATGAGGCACCAGAGGGTGAGGGAAACAGCTATACATTAAGAAAAGAATAATTTGATATACTAATAAGGAACTTCATATGATAACATATAAGTATAGTTGTATATGGAGGAGTGTAAATGAAAGATTGTTTATTTTGTACTTACGATAAGGAAGAATATATAGCAGAAAATGATTTAGCCTTTGCAATATTTGATCATTTTCCTGTAAATGAAGGTCATGCTCTCATAATACCAAAAAGACATTTTCAAAGTTTCTTTGATGCTACTGAGGAAGAAGTGGGAAAGATATATTCCTTAATTCATGAAGTTAAAAAAATAGTAGATGAGAAATACAAACCAACAGGATATAATGTTGGAATAAATGTAGGTTATGATGGTGGGCAAACGGTAATGCATCTTCATGTTCACTTAATTCCTAGATATAAAGGTGATGTGGAGAATCCACGAGGAGGAATTAGAAAGCTGAAAAAGGCATTAGTAGATTATGATGGCTAATTAATGGGAACTTTATAAAGGAGAGTTAGTTATAGTAACTTAAAAACTATAACTAACCCTCCTTTTTTTGATGTTAATAATATTTAATTTTCATTTTACACAAGAGGAATATAAACTTTACAAAGATAAATTACAATAATCTAGGTAGACTACTTGTATAAAATTTGAATAAAAGGAGAATTAAGTATGAGAGTAAAAATGAAATCAATGAAAAAGGTAATGGCACTTCTTCTGACAGCTACAAGCATCATAACAACATCAAGCACTATGATAGTAAAGGCAGACACTATAAAAAGTACTGCAGAGGTAGGAGAAACAAAACAAGAAGCTGTAAGCTTTGGTGTTGTTTCAGATACCCATGTAGGCCCTTCAAAAACAACAGAAAATGAAAGATTAAAGAATGCATTTCAATTTTATAGCAATAAAAATGTTAATACAGTAGCAGTGGTAGGTGATCTAACTGACGGAGGAAGTCAAAAGGAATATGATGAATGGAAAAAGATTAAAGATTGGAATCTTAGAGTTCCATTAGTTGCATCAATGGGAAATCATGAAGGAAACACAGCAACAGGATTTTTAGGAGCAACAGGAAATAAACCTAATGATAATAAAGTTATAAATGGATATCATTTTATTACCTTAAGTCCTGGGAGTGGAATTTTAAATGAATCAACAGGAAAAGGCTTTACACAAGGTGGAGGTAATTATACTTATGCTGTTCCATGGTTAAAAAAACAATTAGATGCTGCAGTGGCAGAAGATCCAACAAAACCAATATTTATATTTTTTCATCATCCAATTAAAAATACCTTTTACGTGTCTAATGAATGGTATGGATCTGGCTTAGAGGAAGTATTTAAGAAATACCCACAAGCTGTAACGTTCTCAGGTCATATTCATACTCCTAACAATATGCCAACTAGTATTTGGCAAGATGGTGGATATACTGCAGTAAATACTGCAACCTTATCTTATATGGAAATGGAAACAGGAATGATTTACGGTTCAATACCTCCTGATGGAAATCAAATAGCCCAAGGTATGCTTATAGAAGCAAAGGGAAGTGAGGTAACAATTAAAAATTATGATTTCCTATCAGGAAGCTGGATACCTCAAACTTGGACCTTTGATATAACTAAAAAGCTACCATATACTAATGAGCGTGCAGCAAAGACAGAACCTCCAGTATTTGATGCTAGTGCTAAGGTATCAGTAAGTAATATCACTGAAGATTCAGCTAAAATCACCTTTGATCAAGCAAAGGTAGTAGAAAATACAGTTGGTGATATTGTCCATTCTTATCGTTATGATTTTATTAATAAAAAAACAGGTAAGGTTGATAGATCCTTTAAGACTTGGTCAGAATATTATTTACAACCTATGCCATCAACTATTAGCCAAGTTGCAGATAATTTAAATCCAGGAACAGAATATGAAGTAAGACTTTACCCTATTAATGCTTACAACAAAGTAAGTAGTAAGTATATTTCTAATACCTTCAAAACTATAGGTAAAGAAGATAGTGAAGTGACCTTTGATGATATGAGAGAAGAACTTCCAAAAGCAGATTTACTTGATGTAGATTTTGAAGGAGGAAAAATTAAAGATAATTCAATTCAAAAGCATACCTTTAGAGGAAGTAATGGTAGTAATATAACTGAAGATAACATCCTTAATAAGAATGTAGCTACCTTCACAGGAAAAAATAGTGAAGCCTTTCTTACAGATTGGACAACTGAGCAATATGCAAAGACAAATGATGGTTTAACTATGGAGACAGTTTTTAAAGTAGATAAATTCAATACATCCTCAATTAATTTCCTAGGAAATACTGAATCAGCAGGAATATCCTTTGAGATATATCCAAATAGTGAGGATAGCAATAAGGCAGATTTATCAATATGGGCGCATCTTGGAAGCTATAAGATTGCAAGAGCAAATGGTGTATTAAAATATGGGGAATGGAATCATACAGCAATTACCTATGATGGGTCAAAGCTAAACTTATATTTAAATGGAGAAAAGATTGCTAGCATCCCAGGATCAGGTTTAATAACCACTCCAAATCCAGCATCAAGATATTATGTAATTGGTGCAGATACAGGGGCAAATGATAGTGTTCAAAGTCCTTTTGTAGGGGCAATGGCTACAGCACGTATCTATAGTGAGCCACTAAGTGCAAAGAAGATTAAATTACTTGCAAATAGAGAGTTAACATCTTTAGATAAGACTAAGCCTGAAATTAAAGTAAGTGCTGCTCCAAGTTTGAAAGGTAATATTGGGGAAGGATATGAGATACCATCAGCACAATCAGCTGATAATAGTACAGTAGTAAAAATGAAGGCAACAGTTTTAGATTCCAATAATGAAGTAGTACTTGAAACAGAAGGAAATTTAGCAGATGTAGAAAAAACAATATTTACTCCTATGACATCAGGAAATTATAAATTAGTATATGTAGCTATAGATAAGGGAGGGAATGAAACCGCATTAAGTTATGAATTTACTATTTCACCAGCTGATAAAATAGTTGATGGTGGAACTACAAATACAGTAAATACTTTAGTGAATAAGGGAAATAGCTTAAACACTGCTGGAACTAAAAATAATTCAGTGAAAGTTACTAGCAGTAAAAATAAAGTGAAAACAGGAGATACTAAGAATAGTGCAGTTCCAGTTGCTTTAATGGGTATTAGTTTATTAGGTGGTGGAATTGTGGTTGGAAAGAAAAAGAGAAAAGATTACATGTAAATTTTTGGGGAAATAGTCAAAATTGAAGATAAAGAAGTTGTGTTTAGGGCTCTAAGTAGGATTTTTAATATAGTACTTAGAGTCTTTTATATGTTACAAATATCTTTATTAATATTATTTTAATTTACATATATAGTATTACTTAATAAATTAATCTACTAACTTAAAAAAAAGTAAGAAATAGTATAAGAATTAGTAAGGAATGGAGCTTAGATTAAGCTATAGAAAAGAGGGAAGGATGAATAATATAGTTTATTTCAAAAATGTTACTAAAGAAAATAAAAGCAAGATAGATGATAAGGATATATTTAGTAAAGGTTTTAGTGGAATAGATTTCTTACATGAGATCCTTATAATTATTATCTCTATAGTTAGATTAGTTATACAACTTTTTTTAATACTTAGTAGTTGGTCAGCAGATTTGGTTTATATACTGATGAAGCCTTTAGAATGGATTTTTAAATTAGGTCTATATACTGTGGATAGGAAGCTAGAGAATGGGATAAATATACAGTATAGTGAATTAAGGAAGTAAATATTATATATTTATAGTATAATATACAATATATGGCAACAAAATAAGGAGGTCAGTTTATGGAAGGGATGACTAAGAGGTATAAGAGGTTTTTATTGTTAATTCCAATAATATTTATTATTCACAATATAGAAGAGTTTATTGGAATAGGTAAAGTAGATAATGAGCTATCAGACAAATTTTCTCATGAACCTAGACAGTTTTTAGTAGCTATTATAATTTTAAGCATTATTGTATTAGTAGTATTTTTATTAAATTACAGAAAAAATAATATAGTGCTGAATTATTTAGTTATTTTAATTAGTACAGCAATAGGTATAAATGGTATTTTTCATATCCTATCTTCTATTGTAATGAAAGAGATTACTCCTGGAACCATCACAGGGATAGTATTATTAATATTATATATTTTAGGGGGTATGAATTTAAAAAAACAAATAAAAATAGATGGGAGAAAGATGATTTTCATTGGAGTGATAGGAATAGTATTAATGTTGGTTGGTATTGTTTTAAGCCTGTCTATAGGGAAAATAGTTGTAAGTTTATTGTAGGAAATTATGGATTACAGAATAGATAAGGAGTTCTTCCAATTGTTTTAAAGCACTCCTTAAATTTTGTTACAAAACTTTTGTTGTAATGCATGTAATGATTGTGTAATGCATATGTAATGTAGTTGAGAAAGGTAGTAATTACAAGGCTTACGGCGATATTAATAATACTCCTATAAACAACATCTAATGCTGCTATATTCTTTATTTAATGGCATGTAATAGAGTGTAATTATTGTTGTAATCATATGTAATGGACGTGTAATGGGGATGTAATGGTACAGAAGAAGATATAGAAGAAGAAGAAGATATAGAAAGAGAGAGAGACTAATATGATAAATAAAAACTATGAAGTTATATATAAATATAGCTACATGGTTTTATTCGATTTAAAAAATAAATTAAAAAAATATTTATGGAATTATTTGACAAAATGAAAATTAGAGGATATAGTGGGTTATACAGATATTGGAATTTGGTGGAATGCTGAAATAGTACATAGGCTTTTATGGAGGTGGAAGAAAAATGAAAATAAGAAATAATAAAGTGGTTAGAGTTTCTTGGCTAATGATAATTGCTATGATATTAAATATATTTTCAATTTCCAGTGAGGTAGAGGCTAGGGAAGTAAAAGAAAATAAGCTATATATAAATTTCTCACTAAGAAGCCCTCAAGAACCAGGGGAGAATATCACAATAACCTGTGGCAAGGATGGAGAATACTTAGAAGGCTATTACTCTTATTATGTCAAAGAATTAGGGGGAGATTATAAGGCACTACTAGAAGACTCAGGAAAACATGAAATAGTATGGTCACCTAAGGATAAAGGGAAATATGTTATAAGGGTTGTATTAAAATATGGTGATGAATCTTTTGTAACAGAAAAAGCCTTTGAAATAACAGAGGAGAAGAAAGGTGAAATTAAGTCCATAGGAGTTAAGGATGGAGATGTGATAAAACTAAATGATAAGTTTCCTATAACTTTAAATTTTCCAAGTGAATGTGATACAACATATGAAAATACGTATAATAGCAATTATAATATAAAGTGTTATTTTAATAATACAGAAATCCCCATTTTATATGAGGCTGTGAGTACTAGTAGAAGTGAAGTAAGTTTTTTAGTTGATCTGGGACTTGGCATACTTGAAATTGAAGATTCTTATGGAGCTTTTAAGGTTGAACTTATAAATAAAGCTGAAAATAAAGTTGAAGACCTTAAGGAAGTTAACATTGGAATTGATAATATAGGAGTAAGACATCAGCTTATAGCAAATGAAGAAGGAGTTGTAGGGAAGGCTATTAATATAAATTTTATTCCTCAAGTTTCAGGAATAAAAGATGCTAAATATTCCTTTTACTATATGGAAGCAGAAACAGGAGTAAAGTATCCTATAGTAGAAAATATTGATAGTAATACAGTTGATTTTATACCTAATAAGGCTGGTAAATATGTAGTAAGTGGAAAGATTAATAAAGATATTCAAAGTAGAACAGTATATAGAACTATTAATGTTAAAGAAAAAGAAGAAGATCCTTCTGATGTTAACAAGGATTCTGACTTCAATGACTTAGAGGTAAGTTATAAGAATGGTAAGAATTATATTTATAAGGGTAAGGAGCTTGAGATAAATGCAACATTAGTAGGTGGAAATGAAGAGTATAGCCAATACATTTATATTAAAGGACCTAATTCGGAGGATTATGGGTTAGTAAAGGATAAATATATTCCTAAAGATAGTGGAGAATACAAGGTAAGAGCTGAGTTTGTATATAAGGAAAAGATATATACAATTGAGGATAGTTTTTATGCAAAGGATATCCCAAGCTATACTAATCATATGAAGATGTATTCAGGAAAGATTAATAGTTACTTTAGCGGTGATAAAATATTTATTAATGAAGTTTTTAATGGAGACTTTGTAATTGAAGAAAGTGATTACAGTAAAGGAACCGATAAAGAATGTACAATGATTTTGTATAACAGTAAAGGTGAAGTTATTCGTACAGAGAACTTTATTAGTGAGTATTCTAATTTCCATTTAGGTTTATTAAGGGTAACAGAACCTGGTGAGTATAGACTTGATGTGGAAATAAAGAACAAGGAAATAGAAAATGCAGATATGTTTAAGGAAAGTTATCCTATAAAAGTAGAGTGTAGACCTATGGAGAATATGAATTTAGACTTTGATAAAAAAGTAGGTAATGTAAATGAAGAAATCGGTATTTTAGGTTTATTTGATAGAATAAATGAAAAAGATTCATTATTTTCATTTTATGTAAGGAAAGTCGGAGAAACAGAATACAAACCAATAGTAGAGAAGAGTACAAGCTCTGTGGTGAATTTTGTGCCAACTGAAGAGGGGGAATATGAATTTAAGTTTGTAATACATGAAAAGTATAAAGAGTATGAAGTTGAAGGTGCTAGTATTGATGTGATTTATGAAAGAGAAGATGTAGATCATGATGGAAGGATAACAATAAAGGATATGTCATTAATAGCAGAAAAATATAATACAGTTAAGGCTTCTAAGGAATGGGATGAAGTCTATGATATTAATAGTGACGGAATTGTGGATATTTACGATATAGCAAGGGTTTCTAATAAGTTAGATTAAGCATGTTAATATTTTGCTTTGGTAAGTGTTATAGATAATTAACTCTAAGTGGTATTTCAATTAATATTACTTAGAGTTCTTTTATGTTAAAATATGGTTAGAGAGATTAAGCATAGATGATTCTTATAAAAACTGAAATGGGAATGATTATTTCATTTTTCTTAAGCCAAAATACTTGAGGGAGTTTTAAAAGGAGATGTAATAAAATGAGTTATGAAAGTTTTGACTACTCATATAGGGGTGAGGTAGCAACTACTGAAATGATAGAAATATTTATAAAGACTTGGAATAGAGATATTAGCCAAGAAGAAAAAGAAGGGTTAAATGAGTGGATAAATCCAGAAACTTGGAGCTTTCCACAAAGAGAATTTCCAAAATCATATTTAGAATTTTTAAAAAATAATAATGGAGTTATATTTGGTAATGAGGATAGAGACTTTCAATTTTTTACTTGTCAAGATGATGGGAAGTTTGGATTAAGAGAAATGAATATAAGTTATGAGTTTCCAGAATATATGCCAGGAGGAGTTTCATTTGCCATGGATGGTTGCGGAAACCATTATATTTTTGATATGAGGCAAGAACCAATAGATGGTGAATATCCTATATTAACTAGCTCATCAGGATGGCTAGAATTTGAGGATGCAAAACTTGTAGGAGAAACTTTCACTGAGGTTATAAAGGGGAAAACAAGTATGGATAGCATATTATTTAGTTAATATATAACACTACATAATGAAACCCACGAAAATCTAATTGTATTTTCGTGGGTTATTTTACTTAATAATAAGTAATTATATAATATGCTCCTTAATTTTATCAATTCCAACTCTACGATTAAATTCATTGAAAGTTTCATTTTCTATCTTATTATCTTTAAAGAAATTTATTATATTTTCAAGTACTATGTGAGCCTCTGTAGATTTTATACGCAAGTTTAAATTCTCAGCAAAATGCCCATTATTATTTAATGTACCTCCAAGCCATAGAGTAAAGGCTTCAACAGAGCCATTATCAGTCTTTATTAATGCTCCTTGAAGACTAATATCAGCTATATGCTTTTGTCCACAAGAGTTAGGACAACCTGTAAAGTGGATACGAACAGGATTATCTAAATTGATTTTGGAATCAAGATATTCAATAATCTTCCTAGCAGTTTCTTTTGTTTCAACAATAGCTAAATTGCAAAATTCTTTACCAGTACAAGAAACAGTATATCCAGCAAAGTTTTTTGGATTTGGAGATAGTTCTTTAAAGATCTCTTTTTTCAATAAAGAGGGAAGATCTCCATTACTTATACCTGTGATAATTAGATTTTGTGATAAGGTAGTTCTAATTTTACTATCTCCATGTTTTTCTGAAATATATGCAAGTTCTTGTAGCTGCTCCCAAGTGATTTCCCCTAGAGGGAGACTAATTCCAATATAACTTTTATCATCTTCCTTTTGAGAATGTACTCCAAAGTAGTAAGAAGGATTCCAGGTAGACAATTTATCTTCACCAGAACTTGGTATATCTCCAGTGAATTCTAATAATTTAGATTTAAATTTGTCTACACCCCAATCTGCTACTAAGAATTTTAAACGGGCATGAGAGCGCTTTTCCCTATAACCATAATCTCTAAATATAGTACATACGCCTTTAGCAACTTTAAGGACATCTTCTGGTTTTACAAAGATATCAAGTTTTTGTGCTAAATAAGGAATAGCTGAAAGACCACCGCCAACCCACACATGAAAGCCAATGACCTCTTTTCCATCAATTTCTTTTATAGCTGGAGTGAAGGCAAGGTCATTAATCTGGGCATGAGCTACATTATTTATGCTAGAGGATATTGATATTTTAAACTTCCTTGGCAAATTAGAAAAATCTTTGTTCAATAAAAAGAAATTGTTAACCTGCTCTACAAGTTCAGTTGTATCCATAAGCTCATCTCTATCAATACCAGCAAGTGGATTTCCAACTATTGTTCTAGGACAGTCTCCACAAGCTTCAAAGGAACTTAAGCCACAGGATTCTAGTCTTTCAAAAATATTTGCTAAGTCTTCTATTTGAATCCAATGGAATTGTATAGCTCCCCTTGTAGAAACATTTGCAATTCCATGACCATAATCCTTAGCAATACCTGCTAAAACCTTTCCTTGCTCTAAAGTCATTATTCCAGAGTTTATACGTACCCTCATCATAAAGTACCCATTTCTTGGCCTTTGTTCATAAACTCCAGCCCATTTAAATCTATTCATATCCTCAGGAGTTATAGAAGCATAACCTTCCTTTGAGTATTTTTCAATTATAGTTTTAATCACATCTAAGCCATCTTTTTCAAGCTTTATGATTTCTACTTCATTTAGTTTTTGATCCTTAGCCCAAGTTGCATCATAAGACATTTTCATTCCCCCTACCTTAATATTAGTTAATCTGTTGGTAATAACTTGAAATTTTGATGGTTTTATAATAGCATAACATTATACATTAGTGAAATTGAATTATTTGTACTATTAATTCAATAATATTGAAGTGAAGATAAGGAGTAATAAAATGGAGCTAAGACAGCTAATAACATTCTCTAAAATCACACAAATGAAAAGTTTCATAAGGGCAGCAGAGGAACTAGGATATGCTCAATCAACAATTACAACACAAATTCAACTTTTAGAAAAAGAACTTGGAATAAAGTTATTTGAAAAGATTGGACGTAAGATGGAGTTAACTTCAAAAGGCAGGATTTTTCTTGAATATGCGGAAAAGATAATAAGCCTTGCAAATGAAGGAAAGGAAGCAGTAGCAGATAATGATACTCCAAAGGGAATATTGAAAATTGGTGTTGTTGAATCCCTTTGTACTATTAAGCTTCCAGAACTACTTAAAAATTTTCATATTAAGTATCCGGAGGTAGAAGTAATAATAAAAATAGGAACTTGTAGGGATCTACATAATATGTTAAAGAGTAATGAAGTTGATTTGATTTTTACCTTAGGGGAATTGATAGAGGATTCAGACTTAATTTCATCTATGTGCACTAAAGAAAGTATGGGGATTTTAGCATCTCCATTAAATAAACTAAGAAATAAATCTAAAATTAAACTGAGAGATCTTTCAGGTGAATCATTTATTCTTACTGAAAAAGGCTGTAGCTATAGAGGAGTTCTTGAATCAATCTTTCATAAAGAAGGTTTGAAGCCACATTTAGCTTTAGAGATAGGAAGTATAGAAACTATTAAGAGTTTTGTTATGAATAATTTGGGTATTACTTTATTACCTGTTATGACTGCAGAAGAGGAATTATCTAAAGGTAACTTAGTTGAATTGGATTTAGTTGATTTAGAAATTAATATGATGACACAAATTTTATATCATAAAAACAAATGGGTTACACCTGCAATGGGGGCATTTATAGGAGATTTAAGAGCTTTATATATTAAGGGAGAGGCGGAGAAAAATGGATAAATACTATTTCTGGATGGGAGTATTGTTGGCATTTGTTATTATTATCAGAATATATGAGCCTAAAATTAAAGGATATATTGGTGAAAGTAGAGTGAACAGTACATTAGATAAGTTATCTAATGAGTACATAACACTTAAAGATTTACTTTTAGAAACAGAGAAAGGAACCACTCAAGTAGATCATGTAGTGGTATGTCCAAAGGGGATTTTTGTTATAGAAACTAAGAATTATGATGGGTGGATATATGGAAGTGATAATCAGAAGTATTGGACACAAGTAATTTATAAGAATAAAAATAAGTTTTATAATCCTGTTTGGCAAAATAAGGGGCATATAAGTGCAATAAGACAAAAGATTATAGGAATAGGAAACTTACCTATATATTCAATAGTTGCATTTGGTGGGGGATGTACTTTAAAGAAGATTAATTGTGATAGTCCTGTAATTTATATGAATAGTCTTAAGAAGTATATTAGAGATTTTCAGGGGGATAGGATACTAAGTGAAAGTGAGATATCACAGGTAATTAGTATATTAAATAGAGAAAATATTGTGGATAAAGATAGACGTAAGGAACATATAAGGTATGTTAGGGGAATGAAGTAGGGAGAGATTTAGAAAATAGAGGGAATGATAAAAAAGAATTTTAGATAATTGTGGTAAAATATAAGAGAGAATGTCTTTAAAATTCTAAGGTTTATTAGAGTCTTATAATTTTTTAATATATATTCTTAAGAATATAAGAATATCCTTGAATAATGCGGGTTAGAGAACTTTTATTATAAGTTAGTAGAAGTTTTAAGGGGGAATAGGGTTGGATGAAGTAGTTAAGGAAATTGAAATGAAAAATAATATTGTTGAGAAAGAAATTGCGCTTGAAGGAAATAGTTTATCAAATGCGATTACTGGTGGAGATAAAAATTATTTATATTATAGATTAAAAGAAAGCTTTAAAAATGCTCAGAAGATTGACATAATAGTTTCATTTTTAATGGAGTCAGGTGTAAAGCTTATCTTAAAAGATTTAAAGGCAGCTCTTGATAGAGGTGTAGAAATTAGAATTCTTACAGGGAACTATTTAAAGATCACTCAACCACAGGCTCTTTATTTATTAAAGAGGGAGCTTAAAAATAAGATTGATTTGAGATTTTATAATGTGCCTAAGAAATCCTTTCATCCAAAGGCTTATATTTTTCATGGATTAGTTGATAGTGAGATATATATTGGATCATCTAATATTTCCTATGGAGCATTAACCAATTCAATTGAATGGAATTATAGGTTTTTAGAATCTCAAAACAAAGAGGACTATCATACTTTTTATAATACCTTTGAAGATTTATTTTATAATCATTCTCTCGAGATTACTGATGAAGTTTTAAAAGATTATTCTAGGAATTGGACTAGACCTAATGCTTATAAGGATATAGAAGAAAAAGAGGAAGAGAATAAGTTTAAGGATATATTTGAACCAAGAGGAGCACAGATTGAAGCTCTTTATAACTTAGAACAAGCTAGAGAAGAAGGGTTAGATAAAGCACTTGTGGTAGCTGCAACTGGTATAGGTAAAACTTATTTAGCAGCTTTTGATTCTTTAAAGTATAAGAGAGTTTTATTTGTGGCTCATAGGGAAGAGATAATTAAACAGGCTGCACAGAGCTTTAAGAATGTTAGAAAGAATGAAGAAGTAGGATTCTTTTATGGCAACACTAAGGATACAGATAAGGATTTAATCTTTGCATTGGTACAAACTTTAGGAAAGTCTGATTACTTGAAGGATGAGTATTTTCCAAAGGATTATTTTGATTATATAGTTGTGGATGAATTCCATCATGCAGTTTCTAATAATTATAGGAAGATTATAGATTACTTTGAGCCTAAGTTTTTACTAGGACTTACAGCAACACCAGAGAGATTAGATTCTAAGGATGTATTTGCTATTTGTGATTACAATATGGTTTATGAAGTAAGGCTAAAGGATGCTATTAATAAGGGTTGGTTAGTACCATTTAGATATTATGGTATTTATGATGATACGGTGGATTATTCTAATATTGATATTAAGAATGGTAAGTATGATGATAAGAAGCTTGAGGAAGCTTTAAAGCTTAATAGAAGAGGGGAATTAATCTTAAGACATTATGAAAAGTATAATTCTAAGAGAGCAATGGGCTTCTGTTCTTCAAGGGGACATGCTGAATATATGGCTAAGTATTTCACAGAGAATGGTGTGGAGGCTGTAGCTGTTTATAGTGGAGAAATGGGTGAGTACTCTGAGGAGAGAAATGAAGCTTTAAAGAAATTAACTAAGGGTGACATAAGGGTAATATTCTCAGTGGATATGTTTAATGAAGGTTTAGATGTACCTGCTATTGATATGGTAATGTTCTTAAGACCGACCCAATCCCCTACAGTTTTTTTACAACAGTTAGGTAGAGGACTTAGAAAGCATGTGGGTAAGAGTTACTTGAATGTATTAGACTTTATAGGTAATTATAAGAAGGCTGATCTTTTACCATTTTTACTTAGTGGAAGGAATTATTCTACAGTAGATTCAAAGAGGAAAAAGCCTGGGGATTATGAGTATCCTGATGATTGTATAGTGGACTTTGACTTTAGAATTGTTGATATATTTAAGAAGTTAGCTCAGGCTGAGATGAAGATTAAGGATAGGGTTAAGGCTGAGTATTTTGATGTTAAGGATAGGTTGGGACATAGACCTAGTAGGGTGGAGTTCTTTACTTATATGGATGATGAGATTTATATAGAGCTTAGGAAGAATGCTAAGTTTAATCCACTTAATAATTACTTGGAGTTTCTTTATGAGAATGGAGAGTTATTTGATAATGAAGAGAAGGTTTATAACTCTAGGGGCAGGGAATTTATTAATATGATTGAGACAACTAGTATGAGTAAGACTTATAAGATGCCTATTTTATTAGCTTTCTATAATGATGGAAATGTAAAGATGAAGATTGATGAAGAGGATGTTTATCAAAGTTTTTATAAGTTTTATCATAAGGGGTCTAATAAGGTGGATATGTTGAGGCATAAGGGAACTAGTGATTTTGAGAGTTGGGGTAAGAGTAAGTATGTGAAGCTTGCTAAGGATAATCCTATTAAGTTTTTGATTAAGACTCATGGGGATTTCTTTAGGAGTGGTGATGGGTATTTGATTGGGATTTATGAGGATATGAAGGATGTTATTAGGGATGAGAGTTTTGTGGAGCATATGAGGGATGCTGTTGAGTATAGGACAGAGAAGTATTATAAGGATAGGTTTAGAAAAAATGTATAGAAAAAAAGAGAAGGTCAATATTTTCGATGAGAGAGATTATGGTCGTGATAAGATTGAAATAAAGTATCTTAAGTGGAAGAGAAAAAATATAGTAAAAGAAAGTAAAGTTGCTTGTGCATTTTTATTAATGATATTAGCGTTTATATTATCATTTATACTATATATGTATAGTTATAAATTAATAAATAAGATAGATGATACTATTTACTATAAGGTTGCATCAGAACGTCAATATGATAGGGAAGTCTATTTTTCGAAGGAGGCTGATGATAGAAGTGGCATTGTTACTGATACACTAAATCAAATAATAGATATAACTAATTCGGAGATATCTAGGAAGCAAGATATTTATAAAGCAGTTGCTGAAAATGGGAATGTAAGTATTAAATTAATTAATGATAATAGTGAGTATATAGATTATTTGAATGATTATAATTTAACAGTTGAAGATTTGATTAAATATTGTAGTAAAATGGCTAAGATTGATGATGATATATCTACAGCTTCGTTCTATTTAACGATAACATTAGTTTTAGGAATATATTTATGCATATTCGGTTATAGGAAATTAATATATTCGATAGCGTTTATTGTATACTTTTTTACTAATATAGATTTATTTTCAGGGGGAATAGTGAGGGAAATAATATTTAACCTTAATACTAGCTTAAGTTTTGAAGAATATAATACATTAATAAATTTAATTATACCAGCAATAAAAGAAGCATGTTTAACATTAATTATTATTGACACTATTAATGAGTATTTTGTTCAAAATAAGAATAGAAAACTAAAAAAGAAATTAAAATCATCTTATAATTCAATAAATAAGCTTAAACAAGATATTTATGAAAATAATTTAAGTAAGGTAGATATAGGATTTATAAGTAGAGACATAATATTTATATATAAATATTGTATAAGAAATAGCGAAGATATTGATCTTGGAGACCTTGAGTTATATTTAGAGAAAACAATATTAAGCTATCCTAAAGAAAGAATAGAAAATGGGTTTGAATTAATTAGAATCATTACAAGAATTAATGATATTTTGATGAAATCAAAAATATCAAGTGCGGTAATCTTATAGGAATTAAAAGGGAGATTAATTATTTTGAAGTTATATAGTAAATTAGTTAGAGATAGAATACCTGAAATCATTATGGCTGATGGTAAGGAATGTGAGATTGAAGTAGTTAATGGAAAGGGTAAGTATGAGCTTTTGGAGAAGAAGCTTATGGAAGAAGTGGATGAGTTTTTAGAAGATAAGAATCTGGAGGAGCTGGCTGATGTTATGGAGGTATTGTTTGGATTGGCTGCTGAGCTTGGGTTTAGTGAGGAGGAGCTTCTTAGGAAGAGGCATGAGAAGATGGAGGAACGTGGGGGATTTAAGGAAGGGATTGTTTTAAAAGGGGTAAAGTAAGGGCCTTTAAAATATTATGGATGGTAGATGATTTTAGTAGAACAATTTGTATGTCCGGACTATGCTGAAGTGATGTCTTGACAGATAAAAAGTATGTCTCTATAGAATATAAATAATTTCAATAATATTTTTAAATTATATCTAGTATGTCTCAATAAAGTGTATGGACATCATATAGACATCAGTGTAGATGCCTAAAACCAATGGTTTAGAGGGATTATGTCTCATATGTCTATAATCAATATAAATATAGGAAAGAAAGTGATATAGACATACTGGATATGAAATTAGGTGGTTATCAATAATTTTATAGGATGGTATCATTTAATTCATATATTTATCAATGGAAGGGAGTAATAAAAGAGTTAGCAAGATAATTAAGTTACTATATTATTGATAAGGGTTTGTTAGTGAATAAAGTTGCTCATAGAATTATTGTTACAAAATTACTAATATAGTGAAAGAATATCTTAGGAAAATGAGGAGTATGTGAGAGGAAGTTATGAAGAATAATGTTTCAAATAATGCAGTTTGCAATGCTGTGATTGATATATTAAGAGAGCATACAAATGAAGATAATGTATTAACTATAGCAGAAATTAATATTTTTTTAAAAGAAAGGCTAGGAGTAACAAAAGATAGACACACAATTACATCTTATATTAATAAAGCTATGGAGGCAGATCACGATATTATAAAAATTCCAGGTCATAAGAATAAATACTATATAAATACACCTATTCTTGAGGAGTATGAACTTAAGTTTATAGTTGATTGTTTATCTGCAAATAAGTGCATTACTCATAAAAAAACTATGGAATTAGAAAAAAAACTTTGTAATTTTATAGATAGGAAAACTAGGGAGAATATTTATAAATCTGCCTTGGTGGAGAATAGAAGTAAAACAAGAAATGAAGAGATTTTTTATAATATAGATAAGATTACGAAAGCTATTAATACGAACAGTAAGATTCAGTTTAACTATGTAGAGTTAAATGAGAAGAGAGAATTAATAGCTAAGATGAAAGATGGATACAAAAGATTATATAAGGCAATACCGCTACATCTACATATTAAAAATGAGAATTACTATTTGATGCTTATTATAGAAGGCAAGAATACAATTGCTTATTATAGAGTTGATAGAATGGTTAGTATTGAGGTCTTAGAAGAGGAAATTAATTATAAAGACTACATTGAAGAGTATGATAATTTTAATCCTATAGAGTATTGTTCTAAGTGTTTTAAAATGTATACAGGAGATAAAGAAATTAAGGTGCGTTTATTGATTGAAAAGTGGATGATTAACTTTTTGATTGATGAGCTTGGTGATAGAGTTAAGATTTTAAAGTTAGAATTAGGCAAGCACATTGCAGAGTTTAATGTTTTTTACAGTAAAGGTTTAGTAAGATGGATACTTGGTCTTGGAAATAGTGCAAAGGTTATTGGGCCTAAATTATTAAGAGAAAAAGTTATAACAGAATTAGATGATATTAGTAAAAGATACAAAGAAGTAGATTTGAATATTGATGAATCTATATGGAAGTAAAAAAGTCTGGTGAAAAAAACTACCAGACTTATTTTGGATTATAGGGTAATTTATATACAATATTAATGAAGATTATGAGATGAGACTGAGAATTTAGTATTAACATATTCAGTATCAAGGGCTATTCTTGAACAAGAGCATGATAAGAAACTAGATGAATATAAAAGATGTTTGCAATTATTAACAAAGAGAGTGATTAATAGAGGATATCTTACTGGTATTCCAAGGAATATATCTGAATTAATTATCGTTATATTTTAAAGCAATTATTGTTTGTGATTTTATGTAGAGCTTGTGATATAGTGAGCACAGAGGAGTGAGAGAATTGTGATGAAAATAGAAAATGGTGAAATTCGGTCTAAAATGATGAGTTTTAAAAGAAAGTCTATATGGAAATTAGATGAATTATTTAGTTTATCATCTGAAATTTTAGATATAGAAATAAACGATATTAAAAACAAATATTATGAAGAATTTTATATGCTTATAACCGATATGGAACGAACCAATGTTTTAAAAAAGGTTGGTAATGAACAAAATTCTATGCAGCCACGTCTTTATAAGAAGTATAGGCTAGTAAAAGAAACTGATAATTTAACTGATGAGGAAAAAATAAAATTAATAGCTCTTAATAAACTGAATATTACATACTATAAAAAAAGAGCATCGGAGTTTAGGGAAGACTATGGTATTCTGGTTGTCCTTAATAACTATATGAGAAATAAGACTGAATATAAAGATTTAAGTATGAATGAAATAAGTTATGAGCTATTTGGTTATGAAAAGGCTATGACTACTGGGGAACAGGGAAGAGCTTCAGAAGTAATGGGTAAGATAGGCTTAAATGAAGAAAGTCTTGGATGCAGAACAAAGTACAATCCTCTTTTAAATACTATCTTTAAGGGGTTTTATCAAAAGGAAATAAGAAATATTATTGTTATAGAAAATTTGGAAACGTACTGGACTTTAAATAGATTTTTGAGAGAGAATGATACATCTATTGATATGCTAGTTTTTGGAGAAGGTTATAGCATAGTTAAGAACTTTGCTGGTATTATTCAATACGGTGTAACTACAAAAGATAATATTCTTTATTATGGAGATATAGATTTAGAAGGTATATGTATATACTCACTTTTAAAAAATAAATTTGATAAATTTACAATAAAGCCTAATGTAAAATTATATAGAGGTCTTTTGAAATCTGGTAAGGATAAAGGGGTTAAAGAATCTATTTCGCCTAATCAGACTATTCCAGCTAAAGATGATATGGCAGACTTCTTAAGCTATTTTGGTAAAGAAGAAAAAATAGAACTTGAAGATATATTAAAGAACAGACTATATATTCCACAGGAAAGTTTGAATTACAAAAGATTAAGGGGGGACAAGGTTGAATAATAATTATTTAAAGACGCTTAATAATACACTAGCAGAGTGTCCAGATAGAGTAGAATCATTACGTAAGTACTATCCATTTTTTCATCTATTTAGTTATAGATATACCATGTTAAAAGGGTATGAAGATATTAATATGGGTGAAGTTTGCTTAAGTCTTTTATCTTTTATGTTCTATGAAAATAAATTGAAAAACCAGAAAATTCAATTCGTGAACATTAAAGATTTTTTAGAAATGCTCTTAGTAAACCTTTATGAAATTACTCCTACAGCGGAAGAGTTAAATACATTCACAAACAATGTACTAGATAAGATACAAGGGGAGAATGGAGCAGGATATGAGTTATCTTTCCCAATGTATGATAAAAACAAAGATAAGACTGGAATTAAAAATGTAAAGTATATAACTAGAAGTGGAGAAGAGGAAAGTGGAAAGCAGAATTATGAAATAACGCCACTAGCAATAGACTTAATACTTGCAACTAAAGAGTTTACAGAAGAAAGTAAGATAACTATCAGTTTACTTTTATTAAAGAAGCTTATAACTGATAGTGAATATGATAGTGCTCTTTTATCTTTAACTCAAGTAAATGCAGAAGTTATAAAACAGATATCTAAAGTATATGAAATCGAAATGAATCTTATATATGGTGGAAATAGGGGTTATGATGGTTTTCTAGCATATAGAAATCTAGCTGATAAAAGACAGAAGGAAGAAGAAGAATTATTTTCTGAAACAATGGAGCAAGTAAGACTTCTTAGGGAAGAATTTGCTACTAAGGTAAAGAAATCTGAGATAGGTGATAAAGAGAAAAATGCTTTTAAGTGCTTAGATGAAATGGATAAAGAACTTAATAAGACGGTTGAACTTCATCAGCAGCTTTTAGGTAAAGTTGTAATCTTAACTAGAAAAGCAGACGAAATATTAAAACAGAAACGAATAAAACTATTTAGACCATCTTTCGATTTTTCTACTTATATTGATAAATTAAATAAAGTTGGAAGTGCTGAAAATCTAGGTCACTTCGTAGCACCATTTATGCCTTTAAATATAGATAAGATATTTTCTCTTGGAAAAATAAATGACATGTTATTGTGTGACATAAACAAGGGTGAAAGAGAAGACACTGTGGATAGGGAAGAAGATGATACTATTAATATTGATACTGACAGATTTAATAGAGAAATTAGAGAAAGAGTTTCTTTTAATTATAAGTATGTAATAGAATATCTATACATGATACTTGAAAAAAATGAAGAAGCTGATATGAAGGAAATTATAGAGAATGCATCTGACAAGGATATAGAAGATATCTTTAAGAATCCCGATTTTATCGGCTTTATTATTGATATGATACGAGCTAACGAAACAAGCTATATAAAAAATGATAAAGCTAAATCAAAAATTAAGAACGAAGATGATGAGGAAAGTAATGCAAATTTATTAAAAAGAGTCATACTAGAGTCAAAGAAAAGATATCACAAAGATTATGGCATAGAAATTACGGATATAGAAAACTCTTATATAGAAATAGCGCCCGGATTCAATATGACAAACGTTACGGTAAAGAGAAAATATGATTAGGGGGGATGTATATGGATTCAAATAACAAAACTGCACTTGAGATTTTTTCAAAAGTTATAAGAAAGATTAAGATAGACGATAATACAAATCATGAATTATATAGAGCTGTAGTAACGAATTCTTTTGTAAGAGTATATCTAGAGGAAATGTTAGAGGAAATGGGATTAGACCTATATGTAAATGAAAAGAATGGAGTGTTTATTGCACCAAAGCCGAATAATGATATATTTGGATATAAGAATGAAGAACTAAGAGGTGAGCTGCTTCTTAAAAACAATAGTGAGCTATATTTAACTTATTTTATAATTTTCACTCTAATATCTACTTTCTACATTCAAAGTAATTACAAAACACAAGTTGAATACGTAACCACTAAAAGCTTGTTGGATAAAGTTAACGAGAAACTTAAACCATTATCGGATAGTTGTATTGGAAGTGGAGAGTATGAGTCTTCATTTAAGAAATTATATGCTACATGGGAGAGTCTACCAGAATCTTTAAGAAAAGACAATGAAAATGTTAATTATGATGATAATAGAGGAAGAACACAAATAGGTCTTATTAATAGAACTATGAGCTTTCTAATAAAACAGGATTTAGTATTAAGAGATTCTCCAACAGGAAGATATTATATAACTGGAAGATTTGAATATATGATAGAGAGATTTTTTGATGATTCAAATACTAATACAGTTCTTATGGACTTATTGGATAAAGAAATTGAGAGGGAGGGGTTACGCTAATGCCAGGTTTATTAAGTACAAGGGTTTGTAATGCAAGATTTAGTAGTGGAAAGAAGTATTATGAAGATTTACAATTAAACTCTCATGGAGATGCTTTGGTTATAGATATGGTTAATGGAGGCGGTAAGTCTTTTTTAATTCAATGTATAGGGCAGACCATAATACCAAACAGCAGATGGCAAAATGACTGGGATTTTAAAGCCGTTTTTGAGCCTAAAAATAAGAATACAGTAATTCACTGTGTTACTGAATGGGAATTAGACGATGGTATGGAATACAAATATTTACTAGCAGGATTCTGTGCATCAAAACCTACAAAAAACAATAATGATGATGATGAGAAGACTTATGCTGACTTTGAAAGATTTTCGTATATATGCTTATATAATAATCGTAATGAAAATGATATCTTTAATTTGCCTTTGAAAGAGGTTAATGACGATGGAAGTAGTAAATTTATGTCATTGTCTGAATTAAAAAAATATCTTAATATCATTAAGTCCGCAGACTATTATACAGAGGTATTTACAGTATCTAAATCTTATAGAAAAAGATTATCTCAATACAATATTACTGAAGCTGAATGGGAGCTTATAAAAGGTGTGAATGCTGATGAAAAATATGTTGCAACTTATTTAAGACAATATCCTAATGCTGAAAAATTCATATTGGATTTTCTTATTCCTAAAATTGAAGAATGCTACTCTACAAGGCTAGGATACGAATATCAAGATAGTGAAAAACTAGCATCTTCCCTTTTAAATATAAGAGAGAAGATGGATGAACTTATGAAAAGTAAGTCAAAGTCACAAGAATATGAAAAGATTATAGAGTTAATACAAAAGTTAGCTATTAAGTTGCAGGATTTATCAAATAAATATACTGAAAGAGAAAAAATATATACAGAGATTAAGAAGAGTATAATCTATTTAGAAGAAGAGATGATAAATATTACAGATAAAAAGAGTACTGCTGAAATGGATTTTAATAATGTTAATAAAGATATAGAAACTTTAGATATAAATATTCAAGCCTTAGAAATTAGAAAAATAGAAAAGGATTATGAAGAAAAGTTAATAGAAGAAGATGAAAAAAAAGAAGGAATGGCCTCTCTTGAGAATACCTTAGGGAAGGAAGAGCATAACTATGTTTTTAAATCCCATGAAAATACATATCACTCTATATTGCAGGAAGAATCTAATATTAGTAGATGTAAATCTAGTATTGAAATTTTAGAACTTAATAATAATGAACTTGTTTCAGAAAGAAATTCTTTAGGTGTTGAAGTTAAGTCTTATTTATTAGCTAAGAAAGAGTTAGTTGAAGTTGAAATGAATGAAAATTTAGCTAATATAGTTGATTGCAATAATGAAATAGATAAGTATTCTGATTCGGCAATAGATAAGAAAAGTAAAATGATTAGTTTAATTAGCGATAACGAAAGAATATCCAAGGAGAAAGATAAACTTGCTGATAAAATCACTTCAAAAGAGTTTAAGATAATCCAAAATCTAGATAAAGATATTTTTACTAAGAGAAGATTAGAGGATGAAATAGAGGAGAATATAGTTATAGTTGATGAATTTAGAAAAGATCTGTTATCACTAGAGAAGCAGATAAAAGAAACTGAAACAAATATAAATTCATTAAATTTAGAAAAAGTTAAGCTTGATATGGAGTGCAGTATAGAGAGCGAAAAGCTAGAGGCGGCAGCAAATTTATATGGAAAATGTGAATTTCTATTTGAAATATATGATTGTAGTTCTGTAGAAGACCTTAATTCTAATTTATCTGATAAGCTTGCAAAGAGTGAGGAAAGTAGAATTACCTTAACTGATGATATATCAAAATGTAAAAGTATTATTAGTACTTTGAAAAATCATAAGATAACCTTAAGCAAAGATACAATGAATATATATAGCATTTTAAAGGGGAGATTCTCAAATGTATTATTAGGATTAGATTTTATATCATCATTAGATATAAAAGAAAAAGAATATTTTATAAAAATGAATAGCTTGATTCCTTATGCAGTTCTATTGGAGGATAATGATTATAAGAAGTTTATTGAAGATAAAGACTTATTAGATAACTATTACGGAAGTGCAGTTCCTGTTATAAGTAAAAAGACCTTACAAGAAGTTATTATATATCCAAAAGGAGTTACATTTACATCAAAGGATATAGACTTCTATACAAATGAGGTAAAAATAGCTAGATTAAAGTTAGAAAAAGAAGAAGAGTTAAAAAGCTTGGAAGTTAAAGTAAAAGAGGTTGAAAATATTATATTATCTCTAAATAATGATATAAAGCCTGTAAGAGAATTTATCGATAGATATATTAATAAATCTACTCTTGAAAATTTAGCTCTTACAGTAAGAAAGATAGAAGAACTTTTAGATGAAAATGAAGATAATATAGAAGTGTTTAATAAGCTTCAAATATCTCTTAAGTCAGATTTAATATCTATAAATGAAAGAATTAAATCTGCAAATGATAATATATCTGAAAAGGAAAAAGAACTTAGATCCTTAGAATTGTATTTAGATTGTAAAGGTAGAATCGATAAGCTAGAATTGGAGCTTACCGAAAATAATAAGGTATGTTCCAAGATAGATAAATCCTTAAAAGCTGAGCTGAATTATATAAAAGAACTTAAGGCAAGAAAATCCGAATTCGAAGATTTGAAAGAATCCTTTACGATACAAGTACATGACTTACAGAGGTATATAGATGATATAGCTTTTGTTGGGGAAATAACTTCTAGTACCAGGATAACTGAAGATGAGTTTTTAGATAAAAAGAGTAGACTTACAGCTGTGTTAGATAAGCTTCAAGGTTCAAGCAGTGATTTAAAGAATTTAAATGAGGAAATACTAAGATGTGAAGAAAGAATAGGGAGATATAAATCTATAATATTACGTGAAAACTTCACTATTGAGGAATTCGCTCATATAACCATTGATTTCGTAAAGAATTCTGAGGAGCTTCTTGAAAAGCTAAGTGATTACGTGAAATCATTAGATAAGCAGTTAAGTGATCTAAATTCAGAACTTATGAACATAAAATCAAGTAAAGATAGACTTGAAGGTAGATTAACTTCTAAAATAGAATTTTTACTAGAGAGAAACTCTGTTAATTATAGTGATATAAGAGAGAATATGGATGAAATGCTACAAGGTCTTTCTTATGTAAATAAGCTTAAGGATATGAAAAATATAAGAAAGGAGGCTATAAGTATCAAGGCTAAACTTGAGAAAGAATTGAAGCTACTTGATGATAAAATAAGGTATAGTAATGATACTAAAAACAAGTTTATATTGCTAGATAAGGATATTGACATAGAATTAAATGGAGAAAAGCTTACATCTATAAGAAATTATCAAGATGTATCTACAGAACTTAAGATTGTTGAAAATAGTGTGAAGTATAAAGTTAGTGAATTCAAGAGGGAGGTAGCTCTTGGTAAAAATATGACCACTAGCATTCAGGGGTACTCAGAAATTTTATCAGAACTTGAAGAACTTCCGACTATATCATCGTCTTTAAAAGACATGGTAAGTAAATTAGCAGGAGAAGACGATAATAGTTGGATTTCTATGTTGAAATTTGAACAAGAAAAGATAGTTGAAAATATAAAATCTTTAGAATTACAGGAAGAAAAATTCATAACTTTATGTATTCAAAAGAGTGAAAATGTTCTTAGAGATATTAAAAAGCTTACAGAACTTTCTGTTATAGAACTTAATGGTAGAAGGCAAGAAATGCTTAGAATTAATCTAAATAAGCTTCCAGATGAGTTAGCGAGAGAAAAAATGAAAAACTACATTGAGGGAATTATAGGCTCTTGTTCGGAAGAAACTGATGATGCAGTAAGAAAAATCAAAATATCTAAAGGATTAACTACTGATAATTTGTTTAAGCAAATTATAGATAGAATAAAAAACAAATCAGTGGAGCTATATAAACTTGAAGATGCAGATAATATGGAAGTTAACGATTGGTTAAGCCTAGATAGGGCATATGGTTCTAAAGGTGAAACAAATGGTATGTATATAACTATGCTTATATGCATAATAACTTACTTAAGAAAGCTTTATACAAATTCTACAGATGAAAGTAAGAAAGTAGTTATATTAGACAATCCATTTTCTGGTACTACATCGGAAATTATATGGTTGCCTATATTAAATTTACTAAAAGAAAACAATGTACAGCTATGGGCTGCAGGATTTGAAATAAAGACACAGCTCGCTAATATATTTCCTACAAGATATTATATGGGTAAGAAAGCATCTAGGCATTATGAGAAGATAATAATAAATAGATTCCATTCAGATTACAATCTAAGGTCATTAGGTTATGAAGAGTTATATGGAAGAAAAATGGACAGTAAACAAATAGATATGGATATAGACTAATAAATTTAACAACTAAGAGTGAAAAACTTGAAGTTATAATTGAAGAAACAATAACCTTTCTGGATATAGCTGATGAAGAAACTATAGCAAGAAAATAGGACTTGATGTTGAATTTGTTAAAAGATTAAAAGAAGAAAATGAAAAATAGAGTTTATACTAATGGAAGTAATATGCACTTATAACTTTGTTTATAGTAATCACTTAAGAAAATAGTGTATTTAAAAATGAATAAACTACTACATAGTTAAAGGAGTTCACTATATATTAAGTGGGCTCCTAATTTTTTTGTTTATTATTCTTGTCATAGCAACAATCTGGTAAACTTTCTGACTTAGGAAGATGCTGCTCCAGCAGTTGTGGGTGTTCAGTAAAGTTTATATTTGGTAGTGATTTAAACAAATGATTTATATATTGGAATACATTTAGATTATTAGCTTTTGATTTTCAACTATGCTATAGGCATGACACTAGATTCTGCTCCTTTAGGAGTATCTGCAATAGCCAACCTCTCCGTCCACTACAAAGTGCAGAACTAGTAATCAAGCTATTTGTGATAGGTAGAAAGAACTTCCTTTTTGCTAATACGGCTAAAGGTGCAACTTATAGTGCTAATATTTATAGTGTTGTTGAAACTGCCAAGGCTAATAAGTTAGTTATAGAAAGATATTTGGTTTATTTGTTTGATAATGTATCAAAGATAGATGTAGCCGATAGCGAAAGCTTAGATAATCTTATGCCTTGATTGAATAAGATACCTGAAAATATGAAAATTAAAGATACTAAAATTTTGACACTTACGTAAAATTAGGAGATATGAGTTATATTAAATATACGGTAATGGTTTTATGTAAAAGTTGGATTAATAATGAAATGATTTCCTAAATAGTGTATAATTAGATAAAAATGGAGGGGGTTCATAATGATTTTTAATAATATATTTGATAAAGATTTACAAGACGAAGAATGGAAAAAATATTGGGAAGAGTTAGGGGTTAATTTTTCTAAAATTAATGAGAGTATAGAATTTAATGAAAATATTAGAAAGAAAATAGAGTCATTATGTGAAACCGATTATGAGATTTTATCAGATATTTTAGATATAGATTATGATGATAATTTTATAGAAAAGATATCTAAAAATGATGAGCTGAAAAATATACTATATCTTGATAATTTCTTAAAGAGAAAGAAAAAAGCTATTGATGAATTATATGATTCAATTTTTATAAAAAATGATGAATATAAACAAGAAGCAAGTACAATAGTTAAGCTATTACAATTATTCATGGATAAGAAGGTACGATTATTTGAGATTTATGCATTGAATGAGTGGATAAGTAAAGGAACTGGTATAGAGTACATTGCTAACTCAAAATTAAACAAAAAACGAATAGATGAATTTTTGAAAAAGGATGAATTAGAAAAGTTTTGTGAGTTTATGGAGGAAACACCTCAAATAGGAACGAACTATAAGCTGAGAATGGTTTGTAAATATAGAGAGAAGCAAATATTTTTAGTATATAAATTGAAAAATGATACACAAATGACAGACTTTGATGAAGCTAAAAGAGTAAAAAATATCGATAAGATACTATTTGAAATAGATGTAAAAAATGGATACTTACACATTAAATTTAGAAACTATAGTGAAAGAATTCAAATAAAAAAATATTTTGAACAGTATTTTAAAAGCACATTTAATGAGACAGAAACAGATATTTTTGAAAATTATGATGTAGATAATTTTAAAAGCACCTTTACAAGGCTAGAGAGTAATAGTAAGGATGTCACTACAAACTTTTATGTAACTAGAATGGCTTTTAGTAATAGTTTACTTGATAAGTCACCAGAATTAACTTTTGATGGTCATAAAAGGGATGTTTGGCCATCCATAGTTCATGCTTTCAATATGAAAATAGTTGATATTGATAGTATGGATTCAGTAAAAAGTATGACTGTAAATGTTAATTCAAGATTTAGGACCATAAGAACTATTACTTTAAAAGATGGAAATACTATCTTTAAGCTTGATGATAAAGGATTAAAGGATTATGAGAAAGTAAATATAGAGAAGAAGTTTAAGGAGAAATTTCATGTACCTTTAAATGCAAGAGTAAAAAATAAGCTAGAAAAGGGTATTGTAGAACAACTTGATTCAATATTGAGATGTACAAGCATTGATGAAGTTAAAGGCGATGAAAGTAAAATATTAGATAAGCTAGTGACAGATAAAATAATTAAGACTAAAAATATTAAGAATATAGTATGTCAGAATGAGTCTTGTGGTCATGTTGAAGAGTATATTAGTGGTATTGTTGAAAAGTGTAGTGAATGCCTTGCAGATGAAATTATTATTCAAGAATACAATAAATTAGAAGTTGACAATAAGGTTGTTGATAAATATATTAAAGAGTATTTAGGGAGAGCATTAAATTCTGAAAATAATAACATAGAGAAGTCAGATAAGTTCAAAGAGTATGCTTGTTTTAGATTTTTATATAGTGAAAAAGAATATAATGTTATTATAACAAGTAAGATTCTAAGTAAGAAGTTTATTAAATCTATAGAAAAGAAATTAATACCAACTATAATAATATATTACGGAATTGATAATGAACAAGCAAAGCTAATGACTCCAAACTCAATAGAAATGATACAATTTGCAAAGCTATATGCAAATAAAGATGATGTAGATATACAAAGTGATATATTAAAGGATACTTTTAGGAGGTTGGAAAAAATGTTACACTACCAAATTGTTAATGCAGCAATGCTTGCGAATGAGGATTTGGATAATATTAGTAATATCCCTAGCCAAATAGGTAAGGGGTACTCTGCAACTGATTTTGAGGATGATATTTATGCATTACTTAAAGATATAATTTTTAATTCGGAAAAATGGGGTGCAAGTGATATTGGAAAACCACTACCAGAAGGAGTTTTAACGTTTCAATACATTGAGAATAGAGGGGCTAAGGAGGATGAAAATAGGGTAGCATTTACATTTGACTGTAAATTAACCAGTAAGGATGAGGGATATGATTTAGGTAGAAGTGAACAAAGAAAAGCTATAGAATATGTTAATAAATTTAATAGAACTAATGAAATACAGAGATATTGTAATAATAATAAAGAGTTAAGTTCACACCTATTCATTTCAAATAAGTTTAAGGAGAACCAGATTGAGAATGTAAGTAAATATTTTGAAGAGAATGTTGATTCAGGAAATACTACTAAGCCTGTATTTATTGACTTTAGAGGAATATTAGAGTTTCATAACTGGTATAGAACTAATTATGAATCTATACAAAAGAAAAGGAATGATTTCTACAAAGAATTAAAGAGTGTATTAACTACAGGAGGAAAGATTATTACTTTCCAAGATTTTAAAGGGTTAATTGAGTATCTAGAGGAATGCTTTGATGATGATAAAAAAATAAACTTAAAAAGAGTGAAGGAAAGAGTTATAAAATAGTGGGTTTATGAGGAGGAAAATATATGGGTAACAAATTAAGAGATAATGAGAAGAGATCAACAGTGGTTAAAGAAAAATCTATAATACAAGTTGATGAAAAAACTGTATTACTTTCGTTAAGCGATTTTAATGAACCATTTACTAATTACTTGGAACAGCTAGATTTACCTGTTGAAGGTGTATTATATCCTATATCGGAAAGAAGAAAAATAATTAATTCTTTACAAGAAGCATTAGAGATATTATCTGTGGACGATAGAAAAAAGTCAATGTACTTAACAAGATTTACAGCATCTATAATGGCGGGATTATTCGATGGTGCGGTTACTTACTTATGGAATGAAACTGTAAAATCTTTGAGAAGAATGGTTATTGAATTTGATGTAGAGTATGCCTTTAAAATAGCAGAAAATATAAATAATAGATATAAAGGGTTAAAAAGCGCTGATGATTTAAGTTGTATAAATGAATACGATTTAATAACTATATGTAATAGAATGGAGCTAATAACAGAGCATGTATTTGAAGTGTTTAAGTTTATAAATTACATGAGAAATCATTCTAGTTCTGCACACCCCAATGAAAATAATTTAGGAGCATATGATTTATTAAGTTGGCTAGATAATTGTATTAAATATGCAATAAAAGCAGAGCCTAATCAACATTCAATAAAAGTAAAGCAGTTTTTATATAATTTAAGAACTAATGATATTCCGACGGATGATGTAGAAATTATAGGACAAGCATTAATGGAATTGCCACAACAAATGATAGATGATTTGTTATGGTCTTTGTTTGGAATGTATACAGATGAAAAGGTAATAAATATAGTTAATGATAATATTGAAAAAGTAGTAGATTATGTATGGAATGCTAGTAGTGAGGAAAAAAAATATGAAATAGGTGAGAAATATGGTTACTTTAGAAAAAATGCAATTGTCTCAAGAAAAGAAAGGGCAGATGAATTTTTAAATTTGGTAAATGGGGTTAACTACAAAGATGAAGATAGTATTGCATATGAAATAAGAGAAACTTTAAATAGTTTAAAGAGTGCTCATTTTGGCACTAATAATTTTTATAATGAATATCCATGGGCTAAAATGTTAGAGAACTTAATCCCTCAAGATGGAAATATACCTAGTAGTGTTATAAGTGAATGGGTAAGGATAATTTCTTTATGTTATATAGGAAATGGTCTTGGATATAGAAATGGTGTTGATGAACGAGCAGAAGGGTATTATAAAGATTTTATAACAAAATTTAAGGATAAAGAGATAAGAATATTTGTAGAGTTATTTGATGATACAGAAATGTTATCCGATACAATAGAGGCAAAAGCTAAACAAAGGTTCTTTAAGTTATGTGAACTATTAAAAAATCAAGCTAAAAATCCTATATTAGTGAAAGCATTAGATTATTCGATAAGATTTAGTAGTTCACCGAAGAAAATTTATAAGTCATCGGAATTTAGTGAGTTGATGAGAAGTTTGAAATAAATTTTAAGAATAAAAGAGTTATACTTATGTAAGTCATAAAGCTAATAAAATTTATGGTTGATTTTGAAGCTAGTAATTCTCTTCAACCAAGAAGTCCACGACAGAAATGTCGTGGACTTTTTAGTTTATTAAAAATAATGCTATTTAAGAGTTTATTAGGAAAATAAAAATATTAAGTTGTGGATTTTAAAGAACACGTATACATGCACCATCGGATAATAATTAAATATAGATAATAGTAGAAAATAAGAATATTAAGTGTTATAAAGATTACTCCTAAAACCACAATTAATATAAAATTAACTCAAGTGATTATATTTATAATTTACTTGAGTTATTTTTATATTTAAAGGAAATATATAGATAGTAGAGAATAGAATACTAACAAAGACATATTAAATAAAATTGTAAATTTTTAAAGTAGAAATAATAAGCTATATGAGCATGCATGATGAAAATATAAAATAAATAGTTATAAACTATGATTTAAGTAAAAATCATAAGGCATAGAAAAATGAGGAGATATAATGAAACAAGGGCTATACGAACAAGTAATAAACAATGAAATACTAGACCAATTAAATACCTTAAATGAAAAAGATTTCATTATAGATAAAGAAAACATAGACAAAGAAGAAGCAAAAGTGATCCTATCCCAATACATAGAATCAGTAATAAGACGTTCCCTAAATTACATAAGAGAAAAAGAGAAAGAAGACAGCCAAAAGATTCTAAAGCAAATAGAAGCTTGTAATAAGATAATCAATATCTTAGGTGAAGTATCTAATGAAGAAGATATTAAAAAATATAAAATAGATGAAAGTGGAGAAATGTTAACAGCTCTCTACTCCAAAATAAACAATAAAAGAGCACTAAGCAAAGAGAAAGCAGTAAGACCAGTTACACCTCTTTCTCAAAGTTCACTATTTACAGGAGCTAGTTTAGAGCCCAATATGCTAAGTGAACTAAATAAAGAAATAGTATCTTGTGATAGTATTGATTTACTTGTTTCCTTTGTTAAATGGAGTGGTATTAGATGTCTTATGGAGAGCCTAGAGGAAGCTACGAGTTCTGGTAAAAAACTTAGGATAATTACAACCTCATATATGGGGGCTACTGATTTTAAAGCAATTAATGAATTAAGTAAGTTACCTAATACAGAAATAAAAATATCCTATGACACAGAGAGAACTAGGCTTCATGCTAAAGCTTATATGTTTAAAAGGGACACAGGCTTTACTACTGCATATATTGGATCATCAAATCTATCAAATGCAGCTTTAACCTCTGGATTAGAGTGGAATATTAAAGTTACAGAGAAAGATTCCTTTGATATAGTTAGAAAATTTGAAGCAACCTTTGAAAGCTATTGGAATGATGCTGAGTTTATTTCTTATACAGGTAGTGATGAAGATAAGATTAGATTAAATAGATCTTTAAGAAGTGAAAGGAAAGTAGAAGAGGAAGGCTTTAATTTCACCTTTGATATAAGACCTTATTCATATCAAAAGGAAATACTAGAGAAACTTCAAGTTGAAAGAAAGTTATTTAATAAGAACAGGAATTTAGTTATTGCAGCTACAGGAGTTGGTAAAACTGTTATATCTGCTTTTGATTATAAAAATTACTGTAATGAGAATAAGGGTAAAGCTAACAGGTTATTGTTTGTAGTTCATAGAGAGGAAATATTAAAGCAAGCTAGGGATACCTTTAGAGCAATACTTAAAAATAATAACTTTGGGGACTTAATGGTAGGGGGAAGAACTCCTGACAGCTTGGAGTATCTATTTGTCTCCATTCAAAGTTTAAATAGTAGAAGCCTTTATGATATAACTTCTGAAGATTATTATGATTTTATAATAGTTGATGAATTTCATCATGCTTCTGCACCATCTTATCAAAGACTATTAAGCTATTATAAACCTAAAGTTTTATTAGGGTTAACTGCTACTCCTGAAAGAGGGGATGGAGGAGACATATTTAAATACTTTGAAGATAGAATAAGTGCTGAAATTAGGTTGCCAGAAGCTATTGATAGAAAGTTATTATCTCCATTTCAATATTTTGCAATAACTGATAATGTTGATTTATCTAAGCTTAAGTGGAAGAGAAAGGGCTATGATCTAAGAGAACTAGACAATTTATATACAGGAAATGATCTAAGGGTAAATCAAATTGTAACTAGTTTAAATAAATACGTTACTGACATTGATAATGTAATTGGACTAGGTTTCTGTGTGAGTAAAGAGCACGCCAAGTTTATGGAAAATAGTTTTAATAATATAGGTATTCCTTCAATGGCATTAACAGATGAAAGTAAAAAAGAAGAAAGAAATAAAGCAAAAGATAAGTTAGTCAGTGGAGAAATTAAGTTTATATTTGTAGTTGATCTGTATAATGAAGGTGTTGATATTCCTGAAATAAACACAATTTTATTCTTGAGACCAACAGAAAGTTTAACTGTATTTTTACAGCAACTAGGAAGAGGCTTAAGACTAAGTGAAGGCAAGGAATGTCTAACTGTTTTAGATTATGTTGGCCAAGCACATAAAAATTATAACTTTGAAGAAAAGTTTAGAACTCTTATAGGTAGAAGTAATCATTCAATAAAGGAATATATTGAAAATGGTTTTATAACCTTACCTAAAGGCTGTTATATTCAATTAGAAAAACAAGCTAAAGAGTATATTTTGAAAAATGTTAAATCAGCAGTTAATAATAAAGCAAATTTACTTAATAAGCTTAGAACCTTTAATGAAGAGACTTCTATGGAGCTTACATTAGAAAGCTTTTTAGGTTATCATAATTTGACCTTAATTGATTTCTATGGTAAATCAGCAGATAGAAGTTTATCAAGAATGTTAGTTTTAGCTGGAATTAATGATGATTTTAATGAGGAATATGAGGTTGAAATTACTAAAAAGCTTAAAAACTTATTTAATATTAATTCTAGAAGGTTAATTGAATTTATTATTAAGGTTATAAATAAGGATATTAATATAAAGAGCTTAAATGAAGAAGAAAAGCTAATGTTAAATATGATGTATTATACTTTCTATAATAATACTCCAGTTAAAGAAGGCCTTGAATCTATAGAAGTAGGTATTACTAAACTTCTACAAAATGAAATAATGATGAAAGAAGTCTGTGAAATATTAAAATATAATTATAATAATTTAAGCTTTATAGATAAGAATGTAGATTTGAATTTTGTATGTCCTTTAGATTTACATTGTAGCTATTCAAGAGATCAAATAATGGCTGGATTAAATTATTTTAATGAAGTAAATAAGCCAGCATTTAGAGAAGGAACAAAGTATTTTCCTGATAAGAAGTTAGATGTATTCTTTGTGACTTTAAATAAAAGTGAAAAACATTTTTCGCCATCTACATTATATGAGGATTATGCAATTAATGAAAAGCTATTTCACTGGCAAAGTCAAAGCACAACGTCAGTTGAAAGTCCTACTGGTACAAGGTATATAAATCATAAAAAGAATAATAGTAAGATAGCCTTATTTGTAAGAGAAAATCAAAAAAGTAATGGTATAACAACTCCATTTACTTATTTAGGCTTATGTGAATATAGAAGCCATACTGGTAGTAAGCCAATAAGCTTTATACTAGAGCTAGAGGAAGATATGCCTTCATGGATGATTAGTAAAGCAAATAAGAGTATAATATTATAGATTTAACATGTTTACTAGATAAGGAGAGACAAATGATAGAAGTAGTAGCTGCAATACTTAAGAATGAAGATAAAATATTAATAGCAAGAAAAAGACAAGGTAAATCCTTAGCTGGATATTGGGAGTTCCCTGGTGGAAAAGTAGAAAAGGGAGAAAAGCCAGAGGAGAGTTTAAGGCGTGAGTTAATGGAAGAAATGAATATAAAAATAGAAGTTCTTGAGTATGTTGGAGAAAGTATATATGAATATGAGAATGATGTTGTTATTAGGTTAAAAGGTTTTTTAGCAGAAATTATTGAAGGTGAGATAGAATTATCAGATCATGATAGTTATTTATGGGTGACTGTAGAGGAAGCAAAGAAGTATAAGATAGCACCAGCAGATATACCATTACTTAATAAACTATAATAAAAATAATATATAAGGAAAGCTAGTTTCTATAATATTAGGAATTAGCTTTTTTCTTACTTAAAGTGATTCTTTAAGATAGCACTAAGCTATTTGCTGATGGCCTTACACATTTTTACACTAAACCAGATTTATTGAGTAATATCAGATAATATGTTATATTTTTAATATAATTACAAAAATAGTAAGAAATAATGCAAAAAGAAAAATAATTTTGAAGCTTAAATAATAAATCTGAAATGATAAGTTTTTAGATTTAGGAGGTGAATTATGGAAAAAATAGGTAGGATTATATTAAAATTTAAGAAGTTAATTTCTAGTTTAGTTATAATTTTATTTATATATACTATAGCAATAAATACTGGAACGTCTCTATCTGAAATTATAATATCTTCTATGGCTATTTTAATTTTTACTGGTTTTCTATTAATAGGGTTAGATCAAGTTATATTAGGAGCCATAGCAATTGTATGTGGCTTTGCAGAATTTATACTTATATTTATAGGTCTGATGCTATATGTTATGACAGAATCAGTTATAGTGGTTACTATATATGGAGTAATAGTTCTAGCTATGGGTTTATTCTTTGCTATAAGATTTATAAACAAAAGGAAAAACAATAATTATAAAATGGAAGAGAATATAGTAAAAGATGAATACTTGGAAAATAGGACGGATATTATTTATACTAATATAGGTGAGGCAGATGACATATAAGAAGAGTTAGTTTCTATAATATTAGAAATTAGCTTTTTTGTTATAGAAATATTTTACAAAGAGGTAGTAAATTGTTCTAAGGGGGAATGGTTTTGAGAGAAAAATACAGGGAAATTTATTTAGAGGTTTATAATAAATAATAAAACATTCAATACTGATAATTGGGTATGATGTAGATATTTATCATAACTATATAAAATAGTATAGAAAGTATTGGAAATATTACCCCTTTAGTGTAAAATATAGTGGGAAATTGTATACTCGTGAAGAAGGGGAGAAATAGAATGAAAAAAACGAAATTTATAGCAACGATATTATTAATTAATATTTTGGCCAACCCACTATCAGTAGCAGCACATGGTGGAAGAACAGATACTCAGGGGGGACATAAGGATAATAAAAATGCGTCAGGTTTAGGTAGTTACCATTATCATCATGGGCAACCAGCCCATCTTCATACTAATGGTGTATGCCCATACAATGGTAATAGTAGTAGCAGTAGTAGTAATAATAGTAGTACAAGTCAGGGATCTACAAAATCTACAACTACATCTCCAAAGGTGCCAGTAGAGAGTGAAAGTGAAAAAAAAGCTAAGGTTAGAGCAAGTGGATTAGATACAGGTTATAATGATGGATATTTCAGATCAAGTAATAAATCAGGAGAATATAAATCCAATTATATAGCTGATTATAAAGAGGGATATGCTGAAGGTTATAAAAATGGGGTTTCAAAGAGAGAGTCAGAAATTAAAGAAGCAGAAAAAAGTGGACAGGCACTTGGGAATAGTGATGGATATAATAACATTGTAAGAGAAGAATTTGACTACAGTGGTAATTTTAAAAGTGAATATGATAAGGCCTATAAAACAGCTTTTAAAGTTGGAAATGATAAACTTAATAATGAAATAAATACTGAAAGTACAAAGGCATTTGCTAATGGGATAAGAAATGAAGAATTTGATTCAGGTTTATATAGTAATACTATTATAAAGGAAGCAGCTGAAAATGGATATTTTAGAGGGAAAAATATATATGAAAACTATATGATAGATGTACCAGTTATAGGTTCTAAATTGAATATGTTTACGGAATATTCAGAAGGAAAAGATGCTATGAGCTTTGGATTAGATAATAGGGATGATAATAGTTTTATTACAATTTCAAATAAAAGCAAAAGAAAAGTTTTAGATTTTATATTTAATATGAAATCAGTGAATGAAAATGGAGTAAATGAGGGAGAGGCCAAATTAATAGTAGAATCATTCTTAAGCAAGGATATAAATGATTCCTATAAGAGTTCAAAATCATATGTTAGAAGTGATTCTAATATAAGGTATGAAATAGAGGTATTAAAAGTAAAAAAGAAAAAGTTTAGATATATGCCAAGAACTATGTATATAATTAATAAGATGGAGAATGACAAGGTTGTTGAAACAAGTATTTTATCTAAGGAGCCAAAAGAAGTTAGAAAACTTAAAAAAACAACTAAAGCATAGATAAGATTAATTTAATAGAAAACTATGGAGATAGCAAGGTAGTAGGGATAAGTTAGATAGTTTTTTATTATTAGCAAGGGGTGAGGGGGTACTAAGAATATGAAGAAAAAAATCATACCTATTTTATTTATTCTTGTAATAATAGTTATTGGAATCCTAGTAACTATTAATAAAGTCAGGCCAGAGGTTATAAAGGAAGTTGAACCAATTGTAAACAATGAAGATGATGAAAAGATAAAGGTTCCTGAGGATTATTCTAGAGCTGATAAAAATAATAATGGCATTCCAGATCCAATAGATATTTCTAATAACCTAGAAGAACAATTAAAATCAAATACAAAATATGTTGATGCTTATTATACAGGAGGATATCCACCAGAAGATGAAGGAGTTTGCACAGATGTTATATGGAGGGCATTTTCTTCTGTAGATATAAATTTAAAAGACTTAATGGATAGGGACATTAGGAATAATAAAAAAGACTACTGGAGAATAGATGGACAGGCAGATCCTCATATTGACTTTAGAAGGGTTCCTAATCAAATGGTGTTTTTTAATAAATATTGTGAAACCTTAACTAGTGAGATAATACCAGATAATATAGAAAATTTAAGGCAGTGGCAGCCAGGTGATATTATTTTATTTTTAAAACCCTATGAACATGTTGGGATGGTTGTTGAAGAAAGAGATAGTGATGGGGTGCCTTTTGTAGTTCATAATTCTAGGCCAAGTATAAAAAAGGGGAAGTTAAGCTGGTTTAGTGATTATGATTTAGTTCATTATAGATGGAAGTATTAATTATAAAGTAAAGCTAAAAGAGGGGCATTTATGTCCCTCTTTTTCTATATTCAATGGGAGATTCTCCTGTAATCTTTTTGAAGGTTGTACTATAGTAACTTTGATTTTTAAAGCCAGTAGCTAGTGCAATATCTAAAAGTGAGTAGTTTGTATTATTTAGCATTTCTTTCGACTGTTCAACTCTAAAATTATTTAAAAAATTAATAAAAGTAAGTCCAGTTTCTTTTTTGAATATAGTACAAAAATAACTTTTGTTGATATTAAATTTAGAGCATAAGCTATCCATATCAATCTCTTCATCATAGTGAGTATGAATGTGCTTTATAGCACTTAAAACAAAAGGTGAATAAGTGTATTCGCAGTTAATACTCATAAATTTATCCTTAGCTATTAAAATTAAAAAATCTCTAAGATAGTCTATACAACATTCATTTCTTAAATAAGGAATCTCTTTTTTATTTAAATCTATACCTAGGGTTAAAGGACCAAGTATAAAAATAAGTGGAATTTGGCAACGAGTGAATAAAGTAGCTATAGAAAAAACTATATTATCCTCACATTTTATATTAAAAATTTTATCATTTTCTTTTGAATTTTTCACCTTCTGTATAATGTTTTCTTTATTAAATAGACTTAAGCTTTCTTTTATGTGACCGTAATTAAATATAAGTTCAAACCTTTTATTAAGGACTATTATTGGAATAGAAGTACAGTTAAAAAAGTCCTTAGCTATATCTTCAAATAAAAACATATTACTTCTCCTATACAAAACAAAATATACATAAAAAAACAGAAAATATAATTAAAAATCAGTTATAAAATATATGTTAAGATTAATGCAGTTGAAATTCATTCTCATTAATTATTGAACGAAAAGTAATTTTTGTCAATAGATAGATATAGGAGGCGGGGTAATGTTAAAAAATAAAATTAAAAAGTTCTTAGCAGTAGCTTTAGTACTTGCAGCAACCATGAATGTAGGGGGGAACATAGTTCATGCTACTGTGTTATCAAATGAAGGTAGCACTGTAGAGTTTAGAGCTCAAAGCTTAAAAGATGGGGAATATGAAGTAAAAAATATTACGAGTTATTTAGATCCATCTAATACTACTGGACAAGAAATGGCTAGAAATTCAGTTAAAGAAACATCTAAGCTGATTGTAAAAGATGGTGTTATATCAATGACAGTATACTTCAACGAGACTCTTTTCCCTATGATGGGGAATTTTAATGTTAGTTTAAATGGAACTGAGTTAAAGGGTACTGTTGATAATGCTACTAAATCAATAAACTATACAATACCTTCAATTGACGCAAAAGTTTTAATGAGTATGAAAGTAGTTGTAATGGGAAGGGATGTTAGTTTTAATCTAAGTAATAACCTGGAGACTTTAACTCTTATTAAAGAGTATGAAACTGAAGAAAAAGTTCAAAATGGAGATTATACAATAAAGAATGATGTCAAGTATATAGGAAGTGGAAATGCAGAAACAGGAAATGCCTCAGCAAGAAAGACTTTAAAGGATGTAAGTAATATAAATGTTAAAGATGGTAAGTATACTTTAACTTTAAACTTTGATGAGAACCAATTTAAGTTTATTGGTGATGTAAAGGTAAATGTAGATGGAAATGAAGGTGTTGTAAATATTTCTAAAGAAACAGCTAAGGTTTCTTTAGAAATACCATCATTAGATAGCAAAATAGAAGTCGGTGTATTTGTAACTATGATGAATAGATATACGAATTTTGAAACAATACTTTTACAAGATACCTTAACTAAGGTTGATTCAAGTGATGATGAAGTAACAGGTCCTTCAACTGGTGGATCAGATTCAGGTAATGGTTCAAATGGAAGTAATGGAGGATCAGGAAATACATCTGGTGGAACTACTAATGGGACAATATCTGAGGTAAATACAGAGCCAGAGGTTGTAGTAGTTGAAGGAAAGCTTTATACAATAAAAAATAAAGTTACTCATTCTAATCCAACTGGACAAGCTATGGCAAGACAATACTTAAATGAGTCATCTTCATTAGAAGAAATAGAAGGTAAGTATTACTTAACTTTAACTTTCACAGGAATGGATTATATGAGTAATCATAAATTTACTATAGATGGTAAAGAAGTTTCAGCTAGGGCAACTAAAGTTGACGATAAGACTACAAAGTATAGATTCCAAATCCCATCATTAGATGCAACTATAAGTGTAAGCACATATGTTGCACCAATGGGAAGAAATGTAGATTTTGATGTAACCTTATTAAAGGATACTAAGACATTTGTAAAAGAATTTACAGTGGAAAAGTTACCACAAACAGGTGGAGTTTTAGGTAGTAATCTTCTTTTAGGAATGGGTACAGTAATGTTAGGGGCAGCAGGAGTATTAAAGAGAAAGAACAAATAATTTATAAATAAAAGGGGCGTTAAGTCCCTTTTCCCCATTTAATTAAGGAGTAAGAATTATGAAAAAATATATTTCTAGTATTCTTATAGTTGTAGGAATTCTTCTTATTTCAGTAGCAATAGGAAGCAAGTTAATAAATAAAAATGAAGTTAAAAAGTCAGAAGATAATTTTATAAATAAGTTAAGTGAAATAGAAAATAAAGAAGATGTTTATAAGGAAATAAATGTAGGAGATGAGATAGGTAAAATCACTATTCCATCTTTAAATATTGAAGGAATTATAGTTGAAGGAACTGATGATAATGAAATAAAACATAATATAGGTCATTTTCAGGGGACTTCAATGCCAGGGGATGAAGGGAACTTCGCTATTGCAGGTCACAGTAGTACTATTTATAACAATGTATTTAACAATATGCATAATATTAAGGTTGGAGATGAAATAGTAATAAAGGCTTTAAATGGTGAGTTTAAATATAAGGTTAGTGAAAGTTTTGTTGTAGAACCAGAGGATACAACAGTTTTAAATAGTTTTGTAGGAAAAAAAGAAGTTACCATAGTAACTTGTACTAGTGGTGGAAAAGATAGATTAATAGTAAAAGGTAATTTAGTGGAGGAATAGAAATGAAGTTAAAGAAGTTAGGATTATTAATGGCAGTTGGAATAGTAGGCTTATCATTAGTATCTTGTGGATCAAAAACAGATGGAGATACAGGGGCATCAAAGAGTGAGGATGAAGCAGCAGTTGTAGAAGAGCAGAAAGAGATAGTTATTGGAACTTCAGTAGCAGTTGTTGAAATATTAGATAAACTTGGAGTGAAGGTTTCTGGTGTGCCTGAATCATCTTATGAATTACCTGAAGCTACAAAGGAGGCCACTAAAGTAGGTAATCCAATGAGTCCGGATATGGAAATAATAAAATCACTTAATCCAGATGTAGTGATATCAACTGATACCTTAGGTGCTGATTATGAAGATTTATTTAAGTCTAATAATATTCCAAGTATATTTGTAAATTTAGATAGTGTAGATGGGCTTAAGGAAACAATCAAAACCTTAGCTGAAAGATTTAATAAGGTTGAAAATGGTGAAAAAATATTAGCTGAATTAGATGAAAAAGAAAAAAGCTTAAAAGAAGTTGCTAGTGAAAAAGGCGAAAAGGATGTAATGATAGCTTTTGCAGCCCCAGGTGGAGTAAGTATGCTAGCTACAGGTGAAAGCTATGTTGGTAATTTAGTTGAAATAGTTGGAGCTAAGAACATTATTTCAGATACTACAGGACCTTTTGTATCATACAGTAATGAAGCTTTAGCTAAAATGAATCCAGATATGATTCTAGTTATGACTCATGCACTTCCAGAACAAACACAAAAAGAGTTTGCCGAAACTCTTAAGACAGATGCTGCGTGGAAGAGTATTGGCGCAGTTAAAGAAGGAAAGGTAGTGTACCTTGATAGTTCAAAGTTTGGTATGAGTGCAAATTTAAAGGTTATGGATTCATTAGATGAGATTAGTAAAATAATATTTGGATAAGCAGAGGATGTAATGAAGAGATTAAGTAACAAGAAAAAGAAAATATTTATAATGCTATCATTTATAACTCTTTCTATAATTTTATATGCTTCCCTTAGACAGGGGAGTATAGATATTAGTGTAAGGGAGCTTTTTGAAGGTCTATCTGGAACTAATGTTAGCAATAATTATGAGATCGTTAGAGATTTAAGAATGCCTAGAGTATTTATTGCAGTACTTATTGGAGCTAACCTTTCAATAGCAGGGGTACTTCTACAGGCTGTAATTAGAAATCCATTAGCTGATCCATATGTAACAGGTATTTCATCAGGAGCTTCTCTAGTGACAGTAGGAGTCATGATATTTATGCCGAGTATTGGTGCTATGAGACCTATAGTTGGATTCTTAGGTGGAGTATTATCATGTGCAATAGTATATATTTTTTCATATAAAAAAGAGTTATCACCAATTAGGATAGTTCTTGTAGGGGCAGCTATTAATGCATTATTTGGAGGATTTATTTCAATGATGACTACAACTCTTGGAATGGGTGCATCAAATATACAGAGATGGCTTCAAGGAAGTTTAGCTGCTGTTAAGTGGAGTGATGTTAATATAATTTTGATTTATTCAATTATAGGAATAGTACTTGCATTACTTCTAAGTAGAAACTGTAATATTCTTATGCTTGGAAATAAAAATGCCAAGGGCCTAGGGATAAATGGAGATATACAAATGATAATAATTACGGGAGTAGCTGTATTTTTATCAAGTATATCAACATCAGTTGGAGGGATAATATCCTTTGTTGGGCTTATTGTTCCACATATATGTAGAATGATAATAGGTTCTGACCATAAATATCTAATACCTTTTAGTGCTCTTGTTGGGGCTAATCTTTTACTGTTAGCAGATACATTAGGAAGGGTTATTATGAAACCTTATGAAGTTCCAGTAGGAATTATAATGGCTGTAATTGGAGCTCCTTTCTTCCTATATATTCTGAGAAGGAGTGATATAAAATAATGTTTAAAGTTAATGGAATAAAGTTTTCATATACCAATAAAGAATTTATCAAAGATTTATCTGTTAATTTTCCAAAGGGAGAAATAACAACAATACTTGGGCCTAATGGAAGTGGTAAATCAACTTTGCTTTCATTAGCCTGTGGATTAAACAAAGTAAAGGGCGGAAAAATTTTCATTGAAGGAAATGATATAACAAAGCTTAAGTATAAAGATATTGCAAAGATTGTGGCAACAGTTCATCAGCAAAATTCTGTACCAAGTGATATTACAGTAAGAGACTTAGTTAGTTATGGAAGATTACCCTTCAAAAAAAGATTTGAGCAAATTAATAATGATGATGATGAAATAATTAACTGGGCTTTAAAAGAAACAGGACTTGAGGGAATGAAAGATAACCTTGTTATGAGTATGTCTGGTGGTGAAAGGCAGAGAGTTTTCATTGCTATGGCATTAGTTCAAAAGCCAAAGATACTTTTTCTTGATGAACCTACAACATACTTGGATATATATCATCAAATAGAAATATTAGAATTAGTTCAAAGGTTAAATAGAGAGAATAAAACTACAATCATTATGGTTTTACATGATATTAATCAAGCTATTAAATATAGTGATAATATAGTTGTAATGAAAAATGGAGCTATAATTGGTGAAGGAAAATCTGATGAAGTAGTTAATGAAGATTTAATAAAAAGAGTGTACGGTGTGAGTGGAACTATGGGTATGGTTAATGGGGAAGCTTATTATGTAGCTGAAAGAATCAGTTAGATTGGTGAGGATATTAATAAAGAAATTAGCTTTAGAGTGAAATTATATATTCTATGTCAATTTCTGAAGAGTCTGTATTTAATATTATAATAAAAATATAGCCTATAGATGATTGAAATAAACAATCTTCTATAGGCTATATTTTATCTAGCTCTTATATAATTTAATTGATATTTAGGTGAATTCATATATAATTCAGTATAATCTAAAATACTACCATCTTCTAAATAGGTTGTATTTCCAATCTTTATTATTGGAGTATTCTCATCAAGATCAAACATCTCTGCAATATTCTTTGGTGGTAATACAGGGTATGTTTGATGATAACTATACTTTATTTTTTTATTTCTCACATGTTCAATATAGTGATACTTTGATCCCTCTAGTACCTTAATAGATATATCAGGATTATCCTTAACTGACATAAAAGTTTTCTCAAAAACAAAAATATCATCATTACCATATCTAGTTCTTTCAATGTAGTAAATCATATCCCCTGGTTCAACTCCAATCATACGGGCAATTTTTGAATCAGCTTCAATTATAGAAAAGCTTGTTACTTTTGTAGAAGCTTTAAGTCCTAGGGCCTCCATTTCTTCAGTAAAGCTTTTTAGGGTAGCTATTTTTTGGGTAGCTGGATTATGATTAACAAAGGTTCCTACACCGGCAGTTCTATATAATAATCCTTGAGCAACTAGGTTATCAGTAGCCCTTCTAACAGTAACTCTTGATACATTATATGTATTTGAAAGTTCAAGTTCTGTTGGAATCATATCATTTTGTTTAAAGTATCCAGTTTGAATCTTATCTAAGATATCCTTTTCAATTTGTTTATATTGAGCAATTTTTCTTTTTTTAGTATTCATTAAAACACCTCAACAAGTATTTATATAAATTAGTATACCTTAATAAATAAAATAATTCAATACAATTAACAACTCAATGTGTTATCATATAATTACAAATGTATTTACATTTAAAAATAAAAGGTAAAGGAGAATTTATATGGAGAGTAGAAAAGAGATAATAGAAAAAATAAAAGGTGGGTTAATTGTGTCTTGTCAGGCAAAAGAAACAGATCCACAATATTTGGAGGATTACGCACTTCAAATGGCAAAAGCAGCTATTTGGGGAGGTGCAGCAGGACTAAGATTAGATACTCCAAAGGATATTAAAAAAATAAAAGAAGTAAGTACAATTCCCATAATAGGTTTATGGAAGGTATTTAATGAAAACTATGAAGTCTTTATAACTCCTGGCATGAAATATGTAAGAGAATGTATTGAAGCAGGAGCAGATATTATAGCTGTAGATGGTACTAATAGGTTAGTAAGTGAAGGGAAATATGCTTATGAAATAATTAAGGAAATAAAAGAAGAATTCCCTGAAGTCCCTATTTTAGCAGATATACGAAATGTAGAAGATGCAAATATAGCCTTAGAAGCTGGGGCAGATATGATAGCACCAACATTATGTAGGTTTGATAAGAATTATAAGAGTACCCCAAAACCGGATTTTGAATTACTTTGTAAATTAGTTGAGCTTTGTAATGAAAAGAAAATAGGAAAAGTTATTATGGAAAGTAAGGTTAGTACACCAGAAGAAGCAATAATATCTTTATATCATGGAGCTTATAGTGTAGTGGTTGGAAATGCAATAACTAGGCCTCATATAACTACACAAAAATTCTGTGATGCCATAAATGGGTATAAAGAAAAAAGAAGTTTATTTTATTGGGAAAATAAATAATGTAAATATATTTAATTCAAATGTATTGACATTTGAAAAGTAATTGTTTACAATAAAAACACAAGATAAGACATAAGGAGGATTTTATGAAATATAAATATTTGATTACAGATTTACATACTAATATTCACCATGAGCAAATGAATCAATTAGAGGAATGGTATGAACAAGCAAAAGAAATGCTAGATTTTTGGCCTATAGCATATTATCCATACTATTTAAGAAAAGATGAAACAGGAGTCCTATTAGAAGATATTCATACTATGGATAAGGTACAAAAGGATTGGGAAAAGATTAATGAATTTGTAAACACAAAGAATAAAGAAAATAAGGATTTCCCAATATTTAATGGTTATGAATGGCAAGGTGCGGGATTAGATGGGGATCACAATGTATTCTTTAAGAATGAAGGACCATTAGTTAATCCACTTAGATATAGTGACTTATATGAGGAATTAAAAGAAAAGGATGCAATTGCAATCCCTCATCATTTAGCTTATAGTTTATCCCACAGAGGTAAGAATTGGGATACACATATAGAGGAGTTTTCACCATTTGCTGAAATATATTCATCCCATGGAAGCTCAGAAAGTGGAGATACAGATATTCACATGAGTCGTCATATACATATGGGACCAAGAACTGGAGGAACTTCTGTATTTGATGGATTAAAAAAAGGAAAAAAGGTAGGGATAATTGCTTCGGGAGATAATCATGTTGTTGCAGCTCAGTATGGACATGGATTTGCTGGAGTTTTAGCAGAAGAGAATACTCCAGAAAGTATATGGGATGCCTTATTAAACAGAAGAGTTTATGGAATGACAAGTGGAAGAGTTAATTTTCTTTATGAAATTAATGAAAACGTTATGGGAAGTGAATTCAAAACTAATGATGATAAATTAAAGCATCATATACAAGTAGAAACACAAGAAGCTATTGATAGAGTTGTAATTTATAAAAATGGAAAGCCTTATTATACATATAATCATAGCGAAAATTGGATGAATGAAGAATTAGAGAATGTTGTGAAATTCAAGTTTAAGGTTGAATTTGGATGGGGACCTGATTTAAAGATTTATCCTGATATACAAAAGAAAGAGTGGACTGGAAAGTTAAATACAACAGGAAAAATATGTTCAATAGAAAAATGTTGGGCATCAAGAGGACAATGGATTAATGAAGTAAGTGATAATTCATGTGAATTTGGACTTACAACAAGAAAAACTACTCAATCAGGTAAATGGATGGGACCAGCACCAGTAACAACAGAGGGCTTTGTTTTCGAAATAGAAGCTGATATTGATTCAAATATTATTTTAGAAGTAGATGGAAAAGAGTATACAAAAAGCGTAAGAGAATTATTAGATAATACAAGCCTTATAGTCTTCTTAGATGAAGCTATAGCATTAGCAAAAGAAAGATTTGGATTTGATGAGTACTACAGAAGTGATCCATTCTATCATAATGCATATAAAGTTAGATTTATGAAGGCTAAGCCTGAAATAGCTTATAAAATTGATAAAGAGGTTACGTTAGATTTTGATAATGATTCATATTACTTGACAAAGGTTTATTGCACAGATGGCTCAGTAGCATGGTCATCACCTATATGGGTAAATAGATAAGGTATTAATTAACTAAGGGGTTAATTTTTATAAAAAACTTAGGAGGTTCATTATGAGTTTAAAAGATAACAATTTGGCCAACAAGTCCTTTGGGGTAGTACAAAAGTTAGGTAAGGCTATATTACTACCCATTGCAATTTTACCAGTTACAGGGTTATTTTTAGGGATAGCTGCTGCCTTAACTAATCCTTCGGTCCTTGAAGCATATCCAATACTTGCCAACACAGCATTACAAGGATTTTTACAAATCTTAAATGCTATTGGAAAAAGTGTATTTGATGCACTACCCCTTATATTTGCAGTAGGTATAGCAGTAGGACTAGCTAAGGCCGACAAGGGAACAGCAGGATTAGCAGCTGTTGTTGGTTACTTTGTATTGATTACTACGATTAATGCTTTATTGAAGGTTACTAATCAATTACCTGGACCAGGGATAGATCCTAAATCTCTTGGACAGGGTGCTCAATTTGGTATTATGACATTACAAATGGGTGTTTTTGGTGGTGTATTAGCAGGTTTATATACATCATGGGTACATAATAAATTTTATAAGTTAAGATTACCAGAAGTTTTATCATTCTTTGGTGGATCTAGAAGTGTTCCTATAATTACAACAGTAGTTGGTGGAGTATTTGGTGTTATCATGTTCTTTATATGGCCAGCTATTGGTAATGCAATTGCATCATTTGGTCAGGTAGCTTCCCAATTAGGTGTATTTGGATCATTTATTTATGGATTAATGTTAAGAACTTTATATGTTCTTGGATTACATCATGTATTCTATTTACCATTCTGGACTACAGCAGCAGGTGGTGTTGCAGAAGTTGGTGGAGTAGTAATAGAAGGATGGCAAAATATATTCTTAGCTCAATTAGCAGATCCTAACACAACAAAATTCTTTGGTAATATTGCCCTTTATAACAGTGGACGTTATATACATATGTTATTTACAATGCCAGCTATATGTTTAGCAATGTATCATGAAATTCCAGATAAGAAGAGACGTAAGAAAACTCTTGGATTCTTATTATCTTTAGCATTAACTTGTTTCATAACAGGTGTTACAGAACCAATTTCATTTGCACTACTATTTGCAAGTCCAATACTATTTATAGCTGAAGCCGTAATATTTGGATTAGCTTTTGTAGCTACTGCAGTAACAGGAGTAACAATAGGTTCAACATTCTCAGCAGGATTAATAGAATTCTTATTATTTGGGGTATTCCAAGGTAATTCAAAGACAGGATTTATATGGGTAATAATTTTAGGAATTCCATTTGCAATAGCTACTTACTTCATATATAGATTCTTAATATCCAAACTAGATGCTAAAACTCCAGGTCGTGAAGATGATAATGAGGAATCAGAAACATCATTAAAATCTGGATATACTAGTGGACAAGCTAAGGCTATTATTGAAGCTTTAGGTGGAGTTAAGAATATAGAAGATATAGATAACTGTGCAACTAGGCTTAGAGTTAATATAAAGAAAATTGCTGATGTAAACTTAGATGGATTAAAAGCAACAGGTGCTCATAATACTTTAGTTAGAGGAAAAAACCTTCAAGTTATTTATGGCCCATCAGTTAATATAGTACGTGTAGAAATAGACGAATATCTTGAAACATTAAATAATTAGTATATTTATAAAAATGAAGGGCATGGACAAGCATAGCTAGTAAGAGAATATATTTTTAGCTAACTTTTCCTTGCCTTATAGCTATATGAAAAGGGGCAAAAGTATGTTTTCAATATTAAAAAAGAATAAGCTTAAGTTTGTTTCACCTGTGAAAGGTAAACTAAAAAATTTAGATAATGTAAAAGATGAGTCAATCTTAAATAGGGATTTAGGAGATGGCTTTGCTGTAGAACCAATGGATACTAAGATAGTATCTCCAATAGATGGGGAGGTAACCTTAGTATTTAAAACACTTCATGCAATATTTATTAATAATGAGGATGGTCCAGACATCTTGATTCACATTGGATTAGATACAGTAAATCTTAATGGAGAAGGATTCAAGTCCTTTTGTGAAGTAGGTCAAAAAGTTAAAAAAGGTGATTTATTAATGGAAGTTGACTTTGAAGGAATAAAGGATAAGGTACTTTCTTGTGATGTTATTGTGTTAGCTCAAGAAGAGGCTAGCTTTAAAATTTTAAAAGAAGATCAAATTGTTCAATGTGGTGAAAAAGAAATTGTAGAAGTAAAGTAGAGGAGTTTTTAAGATGAGTAAGGTATTAAATGTAAAGAAAAATAAGTTTCCAAGAATAATTGCCTATATAATAGATTATTTAACAATTATTTTATCTACAAGTGTAATATCATTTTATGCAATCAACACTGAGCTTGGTATAAACTACATAATTTTAAATGAGTTACCGAAGGAGTTTAGATTAATGTATGATATTATAGCTATTTCTGTATCTATAGTAGCAATAATAGTTATCCCACTATTTAATAAAGGAAGAACTATAGGTAAAAGAATTATGCATTTAGACCTTATAAGCAAAGATAATAATTCCATTTCTCATTTTAAAATATTCATAAGACAAGGACTAGTAATATTCTTATTAGGAGGAATATTAAATCCCAATCATTTATACTTAATAGATTTCTTGAACTTAAGTGTTAATAACTTCTTTGGAAGTATTCAAATGTTAATTAATGGACTAAGTATTTTTTGTATCTTTATGTTCCTTTTCACTAAGGGAGGAACTACATTATATGATAAATACTTAAATCTAAAAGTAGAAGCAAATAAGTAGTAATATAAGGAGTAAAAAAATGAACATTTTATACATACATACACATGATTCAGGTAGGATATTATCCCCTTATGGTTATGATGTGCCTACACCAAATATAAAAAAGTTTGCAGAGGATGCCACTTTATTTACTCAAAGTTATTGTGTATCACCTACATGCTCTCCATCAAGAGCAGCCTTGCTTACAAGCACCTATCCACATCAAAGTGGTATGTTAGGTCTTGCACAACGTGGTTTCTCTATTGATTATAGTAAGCATTTAGTTAACTATTTAAATAATCATGGATATAATACAGTACTATCTGGAATTCAACATGAGGCAGGTTGGTATTTAGATCATGAAGCAGGAGCTGAAATGATTGGATATAAGGAGAATCTAACTTGTGATAACAGTAATTACAGACAAGAGGATTTAACAATTTGGGATGGCGAAAATGCAGATAAGATAACTAAGTGGTTAGATAATTATGATAAGAAAGAGCCATTCTTCCTTTCATATGGAATGTATGCAACCCATAGAAGATATCCTGATGTTATTGATGAAGAAATTAATGAAAATATGGTTAATCCACCATATCCTTTACCTAATAATCCTGAAACTAGAAGAGATCAGGCTCGTTATATGACTAGTGCAAAAAGTGCTGATATATGCTTTGAAAAAGTAATACAAAGCTTAAAGGATAATGGATTATATGAAGATACAATAATTTTGTTTACAACTGACCATGGATTAGCAAACCCATTTAGTAAATGTACTCTATTTGATAATGGAATAGCTGTAAGTTTAATAATGAGGGTTCCAAATTCTAAAGCTAAAGGACAGGTTGTAGATAATTTAGTATCACATATTGATGTATTCCCAACATTATGTGATCTATTAAAGTTAGATAAACCAGAATATCTAGAAGGAAAATCATTTGTTAAGTCCTTTGAAGATCCAATGGCGCCAACAAGAGATGAAGTATTTGCAGAAGTAAGCTTCCATACTTCTTATGAACCTATTCGTTGTATAAGGACAAAGAGATATAAGTATATAAGATACTATGATGAAGAGTATTTAAAAATAAATCAATCTAATATAGATGAGTCACTTTCAAAAGACTATTTAGTAAAGAATGATTTAGATAAGCAGGTTAAATATAAAGAAGCATTATTTGACTTGTATTATGATATTGGTGAAAGAAATAATCTTATTGATAATGAGGAACTTTCTGAAGTTAAGAATACTCTAGCAGAAAAGTTAGAAAAGCACCTTAAGGATACTGGAGATATTATTTTACAAGGAGAAATTCCAATAAAGAAAGAGTGGAAAGTTAATAAGAAGGAGTGCAGGGAAGCAAGTTCTAAAGATAAAAATGATTATGTAAGTTTAGGTAAATAAAATTAATTAAGGGAGTGTGAATTTATTATACTCCTTTATTTATTTTAAAAACTAAGGAGGAGATAAGTTGTGATAGTTTATTCTTTAATGAGTATAACACTATTTCTTATTAGCTTATTAGCATCTTTGGTTGGAGCTATTAGTGGAATAGGTGGAGGGGTTATAATAAAACCCATTTTAGATTCCATTGGGATTATGAATGTGTCTACAATAAGCTTTTTATCTGGATGCACTGTTTTAACCATGACTATAACTTCATTGATAAGAAATAAAAAAAATAAAAGTGGAACAAATATTAATTATGGTGTTACATTTTATCTGGCTATTGGATCTGCTTTTGGTGGAGTAATAGGAAAAGTATTATTTGATATTATAAGAAATAATTTATCTAGTGAGAACATAGTTGGATTGATACAATCTATAATATTGTTAATTATAAACATTGTAATAATCCTTTATTTTAAAAATAAAAGTAACATCAACACTTTAAAGATAAATAATAAAAGCATTTGTATTTTAATGGGGATTAGTTTAGGGGTTATATCCTCCTTTTTAGGAATAGGTGGAGGACCATTAAATATTGCATTACTATACTATTTTCTATCTATGAGTGCAAAGGAGTCTACTATAAATTCATTGTTTATAATTTTCTTTTCTCAAGTCACAAGCTTAGTAACTACATTATTAACAGGGAATATTCCCGAGTTTGATCTAATATTTTTAGTGCTGATGTGTAGTGGAGGAGTACTTGGAGGAATAGTTGGAAGTAAGGTTGGGAAGAAAATGGATGATTGCAAAACAGAGAACTTCTTTATGTTAGTACTTTGTATGCTTACCTTTATAAATATATTTAATATTATAAAGTTTATTTAGTTTTAATTTATATTAGAAATATTATTTTATGTATGAAAAGAGGTTGTTTACTAATGAAGAAAAATTTAACAGTTATGATAAAGCCCTCATCTAGTAAATGCAATTTTAAATGTAAGTATTGCTTCTATAATTCAATAGCAGAGGAAAGAGAGGTTATGGATTATGGATTTATGAGTGAGGAAAGTCTAGAAATCATAGTAGACAGAATTGAGGAATACTGTGATGGAGGAGTTTGTAGTATGGGCTTCCAAGGGGGAGAACCAATGCTCATTGGTTTGGAATTTTATAAGAAGCTTATAGAATATACGAAAGAAAAGAGTACTAAATTTAATTTTATGCTTCAAACTAATGGAACACTGATTAACCATGACTTTGCAGAGTTATTTTATGATAATAAATTTTTCCTTGGTGTATCTTTAGATGGAAGTGAGGAATTACATAATTTAAATAGGATAAATCATGTTAATAATGGAAGTTTTAAAGATGTTATGAAGGGAATAGAACTATTAAAAAAGTACAAGGTTGATTTTAATATTCTTGTTGTAGTTACTCAGGCACTAAGTAAGAAAATAGAAAACTGTTATGAATTTTTAAGGAAGAATAACTTTAATTATATTCAGTTTATACCATTTATTGAAGCTTTAGATGATTGGAATAATAACAACCTAAATTTTCATTTAACTTCAAAAGATTATGAAGCCTATATAAAGAAACTATTTGATATGTGGTATGACGATATATCAAAAGGAAATATGGTTAGCATAAGATATTTTGATAATATACTTGGATTATTTTTAGGATATGATTACGAAGCTTGTGATATGAGGGGAGTATGCTCTTGCCAGCATATAATTGAAAGTGATGGGAAGGTTTATCCTTGTGATTTTTATACTTATGAAAAATATAGTATAGGTAATATAATTAATGAATCCTTTGATGAAATCCATGAAAAAGAATTAGCTAAAAACTTTATAATTAATTCTCCGAATAAGGATAAAAAATGTGAAGTATGTAAGTATAGAGCCCTTTGTAGAGGTGGATGTAAGAGATATAGAGAAAGTAGTAAGGGCAAAGGTTACCTCTTCTGTGATGCTAATTATAGTTTTTTTGATTATTCTTATGATAGATTTAGGGAAATAGCCATTAAAATATCTAAAGGTGAATTAAAATATTAATATTTTACCCATTAGAAAACCTCAACTAATCTAATTAGTTGAGGTTTTTCTATATACATTAATTAAAAACATATTATTAAACTTGAATAAATAGTGCACATAGTTTACTGTTATTTACAGGAGAGTTGATTAATTTTGTTACTATGTAGGTTAATTATTTATAAGGTGAAAGTAGGTAAATAATGATATCAGAAATTTGTGGGAAAATAAGTAGAACTGGTTCTAATTTAGATGATAGGCGAGAGGACAAACTAACTGGAGATGTTTTTGGAACGTTACGATATATTTCGTTTAATAAGGTAATGAAAGAGTTATTACTAGAATGTAATGTTCCAGAGGATATAAGAAGTATTAATATGGATTATTGGGCAGAATGTGTTGAATTTTGGCCATATGATGAAGAGGGGGAATTGGACTGTATTATATATTTACCCGAAATTACGATAGGTATAGAGGTTAAATATTTAAGCGGTATTTCTTCTGATGATGGCAAATGTAATACACAAGATAGCAATCATCAGCTTGCTAGAGAGTCTAGAATACTTGGGAGAATAAGTAGAAGAAATGGAACAAAGGCGATGCTTATATTTATTGCACAAGAACTTGCTGCAAAACAAATATATATAGATACTATGAATAGAAATATTATTGATAAGAATGTTAAATTATCTTATTTAAGTTGGCAAACTATGATGAATAAGATAAATGATATAAAAGAAAGTAAGGCTTTATCTCAATATGAAAAGGTAATTCTTTTAGATATCTTAAATTTATTAAAAAGAAAAGGATTTTGTAGATTTAAAGATTTCGTAATACATAAAGAGGTAGATGAAAACTTATATTTTAAGTTTAATAGTAAAATAGGGAATTTCAATTTTAAAGTAGATAACTTAAGAATCGACGACAAAGTATATTATAAATTTGAAAATAGAGAACTTATAATGAATTTTGATAATAGTAATTTAGTAGTAGAAGGTGGGAAATATTATGAATTCAAGTGAGAATATAAAAAATGCATTTACTGTAGTAGTAAAAACTTACGAGAATATAGAAAAATTAATGAATTATTGTGATAATGTAGCTGATAACTATGGATATATACCTATCAGTAGTAAATTCTTAAGAAGGAGAAGTGATAATAATCCTACAGGATGGTTATATAGGAGTTTAATAAAGGTTTATCAAGCAAAAGAGAATTTTCAAGAAGATGAGGATGGATGGTGTGATGGACCTGTATATACTATGGAATTTAATTTTGAGGAAGAACCAAATTGCTATTTATCTAAATTTGAATATGAAGATATTACTAGTTGGAATAATGGAATCTCTCCAACAGAACATTGGGGGTTTTACTTTCCAACGGATGAGAGGGATGAAAGACATAGTTTTGTAAAAATTGAAGATGATTATATTGTATCCACGCCTAAAGAAGGGTATAAAGACACTTATTGGGGATTAGAGAGAGTTATTTTTAGGGTTTTAAGCCTACTTGAAATAAATGGAGATAATGCTGGTAGTTTAATTTTCGGAGAGTTTGACAAGTTAAAGGATAAGTAAAAGACTAATAATTATACAAGGAAAATGAACTTTTAACCAAGAGAAAACTAGGTTGGTAATAGGGAACGAAGTGTATATAAACAAATATAGATAAAACTAATAAAAATTACTAGGAGTTAATTGATGAGAAATATAAAAAACATATTAGAATATTGGTATTCTATAGAATTTTTTGCACCATCTCAAATAAAGAGAAATAATGATGCAATAAATATTAATAAAGATACTAAGGCATTGTTACCATGGGAAAATAAAAAGAAAAACTATGATGCATATGATGTTTATTTAGGGGAATTACAATCGGATAAACTATTAAAAGAGATGTTTGAAAAGCTTAAGTTAGATGATACTTTAATGGAAAGGGAAAATACTAGATCTTGCATATGCGGATTCAAAGTGGATTCAAAAGGTAGTTATGTTGAAGGAACATTTATTATTGCTACTTTTGTATGGGCAGTTGCTAAAATATTAAGAGAAAAAACTCTAGATGTTAATCTTACAGAAGAAGGGACTAATAAGTTTAATGAGGAAGTTAATGAAGTATTAAAGGAGAATAAAGAATCTTTAGATAGAGAAAGTTTATACTCCATTCTATCAGAGGTTACCAAAAGATTAGAATTAAAGGTGGAAAATCCTAATTTCAATGTAGGGATAATTAATCCTAGGGGAAAAAAGAGAGAAGGAGAGGATGAGTCTTCTAATGAAATGATGAGCAGCTTCTTTACAAAGGATATAAGGCTAATAAAAAATAGCATAAGCTCAAATGATAAATTAGTAAGATATATTAATGGATTAAATGATACAAATACGAAGAGAATAGAAATCGATACAGATGTGGAAGAAATGCAGAAGTGGCTAAGTCCAGATAAGTATCCGTTAGGAAAATGGCCATCCCCTTATAGTCCAAGTCTTATGCAGCAAATTGCTATTAATATGGCGATAGCTAATAAAAAGAGCGGAGAAGAAATTTTTTCGGTAAATGGACCACCAGGTACTGGAAAGACAACTTTATTAAAGGAAGTTATAGCTTCGTATATTGTTGATAGGGCAAATTTACTATCTAACTATGCTAATCCAGATGATGCATTTAATGAGGCTAATTTTAAATTTCCTCCTAATGAATTTCTTAAGAAGTATTATAAAGTTGATGAAAATCTTTGTGATTATGGTATATTAGTGGCATCTAATAATAATGCAGCTGTAGAAAATATTTCGAAAGATTTACCCAAAGCTGAAGATGTAAAGGAAACTAATACTGGATTGTTTAATATAGAAAGTAATAAAGAAATATACTTTTCTGATATAGCAACTGAACTTATTGGGGAAGAATGTTGGGGACTTATTTCTGCACGATTAGGGAAAAAGTCCAATATAGATGAGTTTAAAAATAACTTATGGTTTGGTAAAAAGGCTAATCTCCAGAATTATTATAAAGATAATAGTAAAAAACTTGATTGGGAAGACGCTAGAGATAATTTTAAAGATAGACTAAATAAAGTTACTAAGTATAGAGAAAAAATAAAAATTGCACTAAATGACGTTAAGGATAATTATGTTATAAAGAAAGAGTATGGAGAAAGCAAAGAAAGAATAGATGAGTTAAGATTAAAGTTAACTAATCATGATACTCTAGTAGCAAATGTTTCGGAAGCTATCATGAGAATTGAAACACATAAGGAATCTATTAAAAAGAACATTGCAATATTGAATGAAAATATTAGCTTTATTAAAAGAATATTACCGTTTTTATTTACGAAAGATAAAACCATGTTGAGATTAAACGAGCTTAAAAGTGAATATACTGACATTAATATAAAGTTAGTAGATGAGAATTGTTACTTTGAAAAATTAAATAAGGAAAGAGCAGAAATAAATAATGAGTATAATAAGTGTATGGAGTCAAGTAAAGATTTACAAGAAAAATATAATGATAGTTGTGAAAAGTTAGAAAAATATGAAGAGCAATTTGGAAAAGCATATGCAGATGCAAAATTTTATAAAGATATAGTAAATAATGAAGAATCTCAAACACAATCTCCTTGGACAAATAAGGAATATGATAAATTAAGGGAAGAACTCTTTTATAGTGCATTAATGTTACATAAGTCATTTATATTAAATTCTAAGGCTATAAAAAATAACTTAAACTGTTTAGTAAACATGTGGTCAAATAAATTTTTAAAGGATGATATGGATGAAGCATTTAGTGATGTGTTTAATACTCTATTTTTAGTAGTACCTGTTATATCAACAACCTTTGCATCAGTACAATCATTCTTAAAAAATGTAAAAAAAGAATCCATAGGAACATTGATAATAGATGAATCAGGACAAGCAACTCCTCAATCAGCATTAGGGGCGTTATGGCGTACAAAAAAAGCAATAATTGTCGGTGATCCATTACAAGTTGAACCAGTAGTGACCGCTTCGAGGGAGCTATCTAAACAATTCATAAAGAAGCTGGGGATAAATGGTTTTTATTTCAGACAAGAGCTATCAGTACAGGAGTTAGCTGATAAATTGAATCCTTATGGAGGATATAGAAATGGCTTATGGGTAGGTTGTCCATTAATCGTCCATCGTAGGTGTATTGATCCTATGTTCTCTATTTCTAATAGAATTGCTTATGAAAATAGAATGTTTAAACAAACTAATGAAAAAAAGCTAGATTCAATAAAGTTATCATTAACTACAAGCTGGATTGATATAAAGGGAAAGGAAGTGGGGAATAAAAATCACTTTATAAAAGAGGAAGGGGATAAAGTAGTAGAACTAGTATTAAAAGCCTTTAATGATAATAATGGTTTTCCGGATTTGTATATTATTTCTCCTTTCACATCTGTTATTTCAGGTGTAAAAGAATTATTGGAAGAAAAACTTAAAGAAGAATTTCCTGAATTAAATAAAGATTTAATTAGAGGGTGGATTAGTAAATCTTGTGGAACAGTACATACATTCCAAGGAAAAGAGGCTAATGAGGTTATTTTAATATTAGGTTGTGACAATATGACTGGAGTATCAGCGGCAAATTGGGCAGGATCTAAACCAAATATTTTAAATGTGGCAGTAACTAGAGGGAAATATAGAGTAGTTATTATAGGGAACTGTGATGTGTGGAAGAATATAGCTAACTTTGATGTTGCATATGAAGTGTTGAAATAGGATATATGTATACATGGGTAGGTATAAAGAACGGATAGAGCATAGTTAATATGAACGGCAGAGTTATTCATTTAAAGTACAATAAGATAATTAAGTAGAGGGGAAAATAGTAATAGACAAAGTAGGAGGATATATTTTAGAAACAGATGAAGCTGACAACAAGAATTTAGATACAGTTATGTATCTTATGGATGAAAATCATAATGGAATGCCTACAGAGAATAAGCTTATAAAAGGTAAAATTGATAATGGATTAGTAAGATGGGGAGCACCATTGATCTATATGAAAGGTAGAATAGAGGCATAGTAACTTAAAATAATAAAAACTCTTACTTGTATTTTAATATAAGTAAGGGTTTTTATTTTATATAAACTCAGATAAAAAATACGATAAGTATGATATAATTAGATATCGATAATAATTATTATTTAATATTTACTAAGGGATTTTCAAAATCACAGATAGGTATATAGAATAGATATTATTAGTATAATAAGTTCTTAAAAGTAAAAGATAAAAATAAAAGGTTATTTGAAAAGTTATAAGTAAATGATTTTTTAAAGAATGAATATAAGAAATTTGAATAAGGAGAGGAGATAAAATGACAGATAAAAAAGAAAGAATAAAAACAGGATTTAACTTTGATAATAGTTATTCAAAGCTTTCAGATATATTTTTCAGTATACAAAATCCAAGTAAAGTACCAGCACCTAAATTAGTAGCACTAAATTATTCGTTAATAAATGATTTAGGATTAAATGCTGAATTTTTTAAAAGTGAAGATGGAGTAAATATACTATCTGGTAATAAGGTTCCGGAAGGTTCTATGCCAATTGCTCAAGCCTATGCAGGCCATCAATTTGGGCATTTTAATATGTTAGGTGATGGAAGAGCTATATTAATAGGAGAACATTTAACTAAAGATGGAGAAAGAGTTGATATTCAGCTTAAGGGATCAGGTAGAACTAAATATTCAAGAGGTGGAGATGGTAAAGCTTCACTAGGTCCAATGCTGAGGGAATACATTATAAGTGAGGCAATGAATGGACTTGGAATCCCTACAACTCGTAGTTTAGCTGTAGTTGAAACTGGGGAAGAAATAGCACGTGAAACCTATTTACCTGGTGCAGTTTTAACTCGTGTGGCTTCAAGTCATATACGTGTTGGAACATTCCAATTTGCAGCAAGGTTTGGTAATGTTCATGAAGTTAAAGAATTAGCTGATTATACTATAAATAGACATTATCCTTATATAGCAAAGGAAGAAAATAAATATTTGGCTTTATTACAAGAAGTAATAAAAAGGCAAGCAGAACTTATAGCAAAATGGCAATTAGTAGGTTTTATTCATGGCGTTATGAATACTGATAATATGACCATTAGTGGAGAAACTATTGATTATGGTCCATGTGCATTTATGGATATATATGATCCTAAAACTGTATTTAGCTCTATTGATATACAAGGACGATATTCCTATGAAAATCAACCTAATCTTGCAGCATGGAATATTGCAAGATTTGCAGAAACATTAATTCCACTTATAGATTTTGATCAAGATAAAGCTATAGAGCTAGCACAAAATGAAGTTTCTAATTTTATAAAGCTATACAATAGCAAATGGCTTTCTGGAATGAGATTAAAACTAGGTTTATTTAATGAAGAAGCAGAAGATGAAGCTTTAATTGAAGAACTTTTAAATTTGATGTATGAATATAAGGCAGACTATACAAATACATTTTCTCAATTAACCCTTGATATTAGAGAAGGTAGTAAAATTTTTAGTACAGATGAGTTTACTAAGTGGCACACTTTATGGCAGGAAAGATTATCAAGACAGCCTGAGTCTAAGGAAGAATCAAAGGAACTTATGAAGAAGAATAATCCTTCAATAATTCCAAGAAATCATCGTGTAGAAGAAGCATTAGAAGCTGCTGTTAAGAATGATGATTTGACTGTTATGGATAGACTTTTAACTGCTCTTTCAAAACCATATTCTTATACTAGAGGGCAAGATTATTATTCTAAATTACCAGAGCCTTCAAATACCCCATATAGAACATTTTGTGGAACTTAAATTAAAGAGTTTTTTTTAGAAAATTAATATAGAAGATAGGGCATTGTGTAAAAGATCATTTACACAATGCCTTTTTTTCTGGAGAGAATAAAAATAAAATCAATGAAAAATTAAGTTTATATTCAAGAGGCACTATGTAGAAAGAAGTATACATAGTGTCTTTTAGTATTCAATCAACTATTAAACTTATTTATAGAATTAAAAGTAGCAAAATGATATATATTAGCAGAATATTTATATATTAATCAGAAAAATATTTACATAATATATAATAAATGTAAAAATATATATGATATATTAAAAATAAAGAATTTTATGAAGGGGGAATGTAAACCTAACTTAAGACATTAGTTGACTAATACTAAATATAATTAGAAAACAAATATAAAAAAATATGATAAACAAGAGATAAGTAATTTAATAGAATTATGTAAAGGAAGGGATTAGTATGGGAAAGAAGATTAAAAAATTCTTATCAATGTTTATTCTAGGGATGATGGTAATATCAGTAATTCCAACTGTAAATACAAAAGCAGCAGATACTATAGCAGGTAATGGAAGATTACTTGTAGGATATTGGCATAATTTTAATAATGGATCTGTTGTAGTTAAACTAAAAGATGTTGATCCGGCTTGGGATGTAATTAATGTATCTTTTGGTGAATCATATTCAGATAGATCAGTAGTGGAATTTCATCCAATGTATGATGAAAAGGAATTCATAGCTGATGTAGCATATTTACAAAGTAAAGGTAAAAAAGTTGTACTATCTTTAGGGGGAGCAGAAGGAACTATTCAAATTCCAACAGAAGAAGGTAGACAAAAATTTATGAAGTCTGTTACAGGTTTAATAGATAAGTTTGGCTTCAATGGAATAGATATTGACCTTGAAGGTGGAAGCGGCATGATTCTTGCAGCGGGGGATACAGACCTTAATAATCCTACTACACCTCAGATTGTGAATTTTACAAAGGTTATTAAAGAGTTAGACAAAAAATATGGTTCTGATTTCATAGTAAGCATGGCTCCAGAATTATCATATGTACAAGGTGGAAACACTGGATATGCAGGGAATTGGGGAGCATATCTTCCACTTATTAATGCAGTAAGAGATGAATTAGATTATTTACAAGTTCAACATTATAACTGTGGTGGTAATATGGCCCTTGATGGACTTACCTACAATCAAGGAACAGCTGATTTCCAAGTTGCTATGGTAGAAATGTTACTACAAGGATTTCAAACAAGAGCTTTAAAAAATAGCTTCTTTGCTCCATTAAAGCAAGAGCAAGTAGTAATTGGGGTACCGGCATCACAAAAGGGAACTTTAAATCCTAATTCAGGATATATTCCACCAGCTGAAATGACAAAGGCTTTAAATTATTTAATTAAAGGTCAAAGCTATGGCGGACAATATAAAATGATAGGAGCAAAGTACCCTAATTTAAGAGGTATAATGACTTGGTCAATAAACTGGGATATTGTTAATAATAAAGAATTTGTTAAAGCTTACAGACCATATTTTGATGCATTACCTGCAATAAAACCTGAAGCTTTAACATTAAAAGCAGCATCAGTTAGATCTTTAGGAGTTTCAGATAAGAATTATTCATTAAATATTGATGTTCCAAGTTATAATACTGCAACATCATATGAGCTATTTGAAAATGGTAAATCTATAGCTAAAGATTCATTAGTAGTAGGAATGACAACTTCTCAGATTATCAAAAAGGATTTTACCAATAAGCCATATGGAACTTATACTTACTCAGTAGTAGTTAAGGATGCTACAGGGCAAACTGCAAATTCAACAAATTGTGTAGTAGAAGTTATAGAGGAGACAGGAAATAAAAATAAAGAAGATATAAATAATGATGGGAAAGTAGATTCTTTAGATGTAGCATTATTAGCAGAAAAATATAATATTACTTCAAGTGAGGCTAGTTATGGGGCTAAATATGACCTTAATAGTGATGGCATAATTGACATATTTGATATAGTAAGAGTATCTGCAAAGATTGGATCAGGAGATGTAGATCCACCAATACCATCAGATAATGAATGGAAGTCAGGTGTATCGTATAAACTAGGAGATAAGGTAACTTATAAAGGTAAAACTTATGAGTGTATATTTGCACATACTTCTCATGAAGGATGGTTACCAGGAACAGTTCCTACTTTGTGGAAAGAAATATAATAAAAATAAGGCTACACAATTGCTGTAGCCTTATTTCCATTAATTGACCTTGTTTTTAATAATATATTTCGATAAATATGTTATATTTATAAAATTAACATAAGCTCTTTCATTTTATTATGTGAGAAATTATAATAAACGTATTAGCATAGACTTTGGAGGAAATATGATTGATTTAAATAAAGGAAAAATTGCATTTAAGGAGTACATTTCTCAGTACGACACTTCTGATGATAAAATAAAATTAAAATTAGTACATACATATGGTGTTGTTGCAGCAGCAGAATTTATCTGTAAAAATGAAGGGTTAAGCAGGGAAGATACTGATTTAGCAATGCTAATAGCCTTACTTCATGATATAGGAAGGTTTGAACAACTTAAGAAATTTAATAGTTTTGATGATAATAAGTTTGACCATGCTTCTTTTGGTGTAAAGGTACTTTTTGAGGATGGATTAATAGGTAAGTTTATTGAAACTTCTAAGTATGATGAAATTATAAGAAAAGCTATTGAATATCATTCAAGGTTTAAGATACCTGAAGGAAATAATGAGAAAGAAGAGCTTCATATTAAGCTAATTAGAGATGCAGATAAGTTAGATAATTTTAGAGTTAAGAAATTTGAAAAATTTGAAACTCTATTTGATATAAGTGAAGAAGTTCTTGGCGCAGAGGGGATTTCTGAAAATATAATAGAGAATGTGAGAAAACATGAGCCTATTTTACATATTAATAGAAAAACTTTTATGGATATGTGGGTTTCATATTTAGCATTTATCTTTGATTTAAATTTTAGAGCTAGTTATTTATTTCTAAAAGAGAATGATTATATTAATTCTAATATTAATAGAATTAACTATACCAATCCTAAGACTATTGTCTCTATTGAGGAAATAAGAATAGTATTATTAAATTTTATAGATAAAAATTTAAGTTACAAAATTGAAAGCTAAAAGTAATCGACATAAATATGTGCAATATTGATATCAATATATAATTAACTCATAAGATAACAAAAGGAGTTGATTTCATATGAAAAAGATATTTGAATTTGCAGAGGTTTTATTTTTAGTAGTATGTTTAGGGTATAGAGAAGAAGATTTTAATATGAATTAATATAGAATATTAGGTATTATGTGGATTTTCATCTGCATAATACCTTTTTTATTATATTTAATCTAAATAATACAATAAAATAACATAATATTCAGAATTTTTTAAAAATCTATTTACAAATAACAAAAATAATGTAAAAATATATATGAAATGGTTTAAATTGAGGAAAGTTTGCGAGGGGGTGTAAATGTTAACAATAAAGGCCGTAAAATTACTCAATACAATATTATTAAAATTATGATAAACAAAGGATGGGTAAATCAATTAGGGTAAATAAGAGGAGAGAGTGCTATGAGGAATAATATTAAGAAAATGTTATCAGTCTTTATTGCGACAATTATGGTAATGGCATTAATACCAACATTGAATGTAAATGCAAGTAGTACTATAGCAGGTAATGGAAGATTACTTGTAGGATATTGGCATAATTTTGATAATGGGTCTGTTGTGGTTAAATTAAGAGATGTTGATCCAGCTTGGGATGTAATTAATGTGTCCTTTGGAGAATCATATACAGATAGAGCAGTGGTTGAGTTCCATCCAATATATGATGAAAAAGAATTTATTTCTGATGTAGCTTATTTGCAAAGTAAGGGTAAAAAAGTTGTATTATCTCTAGGTGGAGCAGAGGGAACTATTCAAATTCCAACTGAAGAAGCTAGACAAAAATTTATGAAGTCTGTTACAGGCTTAATAGACAAGTTTGGATTTAATGGAATAGATATTGACCTTGAAGGTGGAAGTGGAATGATTCTTGCAGCAGGAGATACAGATCTTAAGAATCCGACTACACCTCAAATTGTAAACTTTATAAAGGTTATTAAAGAGTTAGATAAAAAATATGGTGAAGAGTTTATAGTGAGTATGGCTCCAGAACTATCATATGTTCAAGGGGGAAATACTGGATATGCAGGAAATTGGGGAGCTTACCTTCCACTTATTGATGCTGTAAGAGATGAGTTAGATTTCTTACAAGTTCAACATTATAACTGTGGTGGTAACATGGCACTTGATGGTGCTACATACAATCAAGGTACAGCTGATTTCCAAGTAGCTATGGTAGACATGCTATTACAAGGATTTAATACAAGAGCTTTAAAAAATAGTTTCTTTGCTCCATTAAAGCAAGAGCAAGTAGTAATTGGAGTACCAGCATCACAAAAGGGAACATTAACTCCTAATTCAGGATATATTGCTCCAGCAGAAATGACTAAGGCTTTAAATTATTTAATTAAAGGTGAGTCATATGGCGGAAAGTATAAAATGGTAGGGGAAAAGTATCCAAATTTAAGAGGAATAATGACTTGGTCAATCAACTGGGATATTGTTAATAATAAAGAATTTGTTAAAGCTTACAGACCATATTTTGATGCATTACCTGCAATAAAACCTGAAGCTTTAACATTAAAAGCAGCATCAGTTAGATCTTTAGGAGTTTCAGATAAGAATTATTCATTAAATATTGATGTTCCAAGTTATAATACTGCAACATCATATGAGTTATTTGAAAATGGTAAATCTATAGCTAAAGATTCATTAGTAGCAGGAATGTCAAATTCTCAAATTATTAAAAAAGATTTTACTGATAAGACATATGGAACTTACACTTATTCAGTAGTAGTTAAGGATGCTACTGGTAAAACTGCAACTTCTGCAAATTGTATAGTAGAAGTTAAAGAGGGGACAACCCCACCAATACCATCAGAACAAGCATGGAAATCAGGTGTAGCTTATAAGTTGGGAGATAAGGTAACTTATGAAGGTAAAACTTATGAGTGTACATTTGCGCATACTTCACATGAAGGATGGTTACCAGGTACAGTTCCTACTTTATGGAAACAACTATAAAAGTATAGATAAGAAAGTGCTAACCTAATAGTTAGCACTTTTCTTTTTACAAAAATTTTTAATTTTAGTGAAAGTATTTTCAAAGAAAACTGTATTTTTGATAGTTAACACTAAAATAAGTGAAAGTGTTTACAATATTACTTCTTGATGACATAATGTAAATGTATTCAGGAGGTGTAATTAATTTATGAATAAAAAAATTGTAGCAGTTACAGCATGCGCGGCAGGAATTGCCCATACTTATATGGCAGCAGAAAGCTTAGCAAAGGCTGGGAAGAAAAAAGGTTATAGTGTAAAGGTTGAAACTCAAGGCTCAATAGGAGCAGAGAATGTATTAACAGAAAAGGATATCGAAGAAGCTGACTTAGTAATAATAGCAGCAGATATAAACGTAGATTTAATGAGATTTGCAGGTAAGAGAGTTTTTGTTAAAAAATCAATAGATGCAATTAAAGATCCAGTAAATCTTATTGAAAGAGCTTATGAAGAAGCAACAGTTTTTGGAGCAAAGGGAACTAAAGTTGGAAAGGTTACCCTAGGTAAGACTGAGAATAAATTTGTAACTCATATTATGAGCGGTATTTCTTATATGGTACCTATGGTAATTGCAGCAGGTTTACTATTAGCAATTGCTAATATATTTGCATTCCAAAAGGATGAATTAGGTCGTGTAGTAAATTGGGGATTTGATACAACAACTCAAATTGGATTCTTTATGTCAAAACTATTTGCAGTAGGACAAATTGGATTTAAGCTAATGATTCCTTTATTTGCAGGTTTTGTTGCTAATTCAATAGCAGATAAGCCAGCAATAGCACCAGCTATGATAGGTGCATATATGGCAAATGATCCAGAATTCTTAGGAACAGAAACTGGTGGTGGATTCTTAGCAGCAATCCTAGTTGCATTTATAGTTGGTTATTTAGTTAAAGGCTTAAAGAAAATAAAATGGCCAAAGATAGTACAGCCATTACTTGCAATTATGATAATTCCAGTAATAGCAACATTAGTAATAATGGTAATAGTTACATATATGATTGGTGGACCAATCGCAGGTTTAATGGATACTCTTTATAATGGATTAACATATTTAAGTAATACTTACACTGGAGCACCTTTTATTATAGGAGCAGTTATTGGTGGAATGATTGGTTTTGATTTTGGTGGCCCAGTTAATAAAACAGCACTTATATTTGGTACAGCAGTATTTACAGACACAGTTGCTAAGTTTGGTATAGAAAATGCAAACTTCGTACCACAAACAGCATCACAAGCAGCTATTTCAGTTGCACCCCTTGGTATTTGGTTAGCATCTATGTTATTTAAAAATAAATTTACTAAGGATGAAAGAATATCAGCAAGTTCTACTTTTGGTATGGGTATGGTAGGTGTAACAGAAGGTGCAATTCCATTTGCAGCATCTAATCCAGTTCAAATGATAGTAGCATCAGTTGCAGGTTCTGCACTAGCAGGTGGCTTAGTTGGTCTTACTGGTTGTAAGTTCTATGGTGGTATAGGTTCACCACTTGGAGCATTTATTGGATATATTGAGCAACCAATACCATTTATTACTTGGATACTATGTGTTTCAGCAGGTATAGTAGTTACAGCTTTAATTATTGGATTCTGGAGAAAACCAGTGGTAGAGGAAGAAGAATTTATTGAAGTAGAAGAGATAGAACCTTCTTTAGAATTAAAGACTGAAAGTGAAAATGAAGATATTCCTGTCTTTGCAGCAGATCACATCTATATAGATGAAAATTCAAAGACTAAGGATGAAGCTTTTAAGTTTATAGCATCTATAGCTAAAAAACATGGTTTTGTAGAAGATGAAAATGAATATTATAAAGGCTTACATGAAAGAGAAGATGAAGTAACTACAGGATTTAATGATGGTATAGCTATACCTCATAGTAAGAATGATACAGTAATTAGACCAGGAGTATTTCTAATAAAGTTTAAGAATCCTATTGAATGGCAATCACTTGATGGTAAAAAAATCACTACTGCCTTTGCTTTAACAATTCCAAAGGATGGAGCAGACAACCATTTAAGAATTTTAAGTGAAATTGCTACAAAATTAATAGATGATGATTTTAGAAATACAGTAATTACAGAAACAGATAGTAACAAACTATATGACTTAGTTTCAAAAATAAATTTCTAATATATAGTCCACTGGATGGGGTAAACTCTCCAGTGGAGTTTTAATCAATTTTGACATTAAGGAGAAGTTTTATGAAGAAGATACATGTGTATTCCCACACTCATTGGGATTATGAATGGTACTTTACTTCAAATGAATCCATTATACAGCTTATATATCATATGGATGAAGTAATAGATGCACTAGAAAATGGAGTATTAGAGAATTATTTATTAGATGGGCAAATGAGTATATTAGAAGATTATCTTAAATTTGTTCCAAGTAACTACAATAGAGTAAAAAAATTAGTTGAAGATGGAAAGTTAATCATAGGACCTTGGTACACTCAAACTGATGAATTAATCATAGATGGTGAATCAATTGTAAGAAATTTATTTTATGGAATAAAAAGTGCTTCAAACCTTGGAGATTGTATGAAGATAGGATATCTTCCAGATTCCTTTGGACAGACAAAGGATTTACCGAAGATTATGAATGGCTTCGATATAAAAAGAAGTATATTCTGGAGAGGTGTAGCTAAGGATGTTTGTCCGAATAGAGAATTTAATTGGAAGAGTGAGGATGGAAGCTCTCTTTTAGTTTACAATATTAAGAATGGCTATTTCTATGGAGGAAATTTAATTTATACTGATGATGTTGAAACTGTTGAAAATACAATATTAGATGGATCAGTATGTGATGATATTTTACTTCCAGTTGGTGGAGACCAAAGATATGTTGATTATAACTTAAAGGAAAGAATTAAGTTTTATCAAGATAGAACAACAAAGGATTTTGAATATGTAGAAAGTAGCTGTGACAAATTTTTCGACCAGTTAGAAAAGGTGAAAGATTTACAGGAGGTTGAAGGAGAATTCGTTAACCCTTCTAATTCAAAAATACATAGATCAATTTATTCTTCAAGATATGATCATAAATACTTAAATGATAAAGTTGAAAGAAGATTGATACATCAATTAGAGCCACTTATGGTAATAGCTCAAAATTTAGGCATAGATCCTAAGGTTGAAATGTTAGAGGAAATATGGAAGAAGCTTCTTATGAATCATGCCCATGATAGTGCTTGTGGCTGTAATAGTGATAAAACTAATAGAAGCATAACATCAAGACTTATTGAGGCAGATCAATTATCTTATTCTGCTCATGACTATATAATAAGAAAAATTAGTGAATCCTTGGAAAATAAAGAGGAAAATGATTTAATTTTATTCAACACATTAGGTACAAGTAGAAAAGAGAATACTAAGGTTCTTATTACAACAAAGAATAAGAATTTTGAAATTAGAGATATTGAAGGAAATAAAGTAGAATATCAAGTATTGGATGTAGCTAGGGAATATGCAGGTAGTATAAAGAGAAGTGAAGAAGAATATAACGAAGATTTATATTACTATGTTTCAAAGGTTATTATTAAATGTGAACTACCTCCTTTAAGTATTAGTGTATTTAGGGTAGTTGAAACTGATAATATAGAAAGAACATATGAGAAAAGTAATAATTGTGAAATTGAAGATAACTTTTATAAAGTTAAGTTTATAGATGGTAAGATAAATATATTTGATAAGACTAGAAATAAAGAATTAAAGGATTGCTTACATATAGAAGATAGTGGAGATGATGGTGATACTTATGATTATTCGCCACCTATAAAGGAAGAGGACTTTAGATATAGCTTTACTTTTGAAGGTGCAAAGGTAGAAGCTATTCGTGGAGAACTTTATAAAGAATTAAAGGTAACAGGAAATATTATGATTCCTAGTAACTTAGAAGATAGAGCTAAGGAATATAAGAATACTGTAATACCATATGAACTTAAAATTTCATTATCAGATAAAGAAGTTATAGAGTGCCACTTAGAAATAGATAATAATGCTGAAGATCATAGAATGAGGCTAATATTAAATACAGATGTTAATAGCCATAAAAGTCTAGCTGATACTGCTTTCGGTGTAATTAAAAGAGATAATACTCCTAAGCATTTAGATGATTGGAGAGAACTTGGATGGAAGGAAGAACCATCACCAATTTATCCAATGCTTCATTTTGTAGCTATTGAAGATAAAAATTCATCAGCAGTAATATTAACAAAGGGTATAAAAGAATATGAGATATTAGATAATTCTAAGATAGCAATTACCCTATTTAGATCAGTTGGATTTTTAGGTAAACCAGATTTAATTAGGAGACCAGGAATTGCTTCAGGAAACGAATTTAAGTATGTGGAAACTCCAGATAGTCAGCTAAAGGGAAAATTAAAGTTTAAGTTTGCTATTAAATTAGACGATAAAATAGAAGAATCTTATATTAATGCTCTATGGAAGAAATATGCCATAAGTATTCCAAACTATCAAGTTCAAGAGATTAATAGATTTACAAATACTCTTAAATACTTTGTAATGCATCCACTAAGGGATAGTGTTAATCCAGTTAAAAATATTATTAATTTAGATGGACTAAACAAGATAGTAGCAACATCAATAATACCTATTGATAAAAATTCATATTCAATTAGATTATTAAACTATAATGATGAAAATAGTAATCCAGGTTATATAGAAATAAATAATGGAAAGAGCTATCAATTGGTAAATATGAATAATAAGTCTATTTCAGAAGAGAAAATAATTAATGGACCAATAAAACTAGAAGCCTTTAAAAAAGGTGAAGTAAGAACAATTAAAATAAATATATAATTAGAAGAAGTGGTGAAAGGTATTAAAGTTTAAGTAAAAGAATAATTCTGGAGGTAGTTATGAAAAAAGAGATAATATTAAGAATAACTCATGCGAAAATGAGCTTTACATATGTAGAAGAACAGATTGCAGATTACTTCTTATCTAATAAGCCAGCTATACCAATAAAGGAATTATCACAGGAACTATGCGTTTCACCAGCTTCTATAACAAGGTTTTGTAAAAAGATAGGTTTAAATAATTATAAGGAATTAATTTATATATATGCTGAACATTTAAAGGAGAATGATAAGGTAGATATAAATAATATATCTATTGATCTTCAAAGTGATTATTTTAAAATATTTAGCTATATAGATAATTCCTTTGAAATAGAAAAAATTGAAAAGATATGTGAATATATTCATGAAAACAGGTTTATGCATATATTTGCATTAGGATTGAGTGCTACAGCAGCCCAGGATTTTAAATTTAGATTTTCAAGAATGGGAAAAATCGTAGAGGTAATTTATGATAAAGATGCTATAGAGATGGCATGTGCAGTATTACAAAAAGGCGATTTAGCATTTATTTTCACATTAAGAGGGAACAAGAAATTAGAAAAATATTCTGAGATATTAAAGGAAAAGGAAGTTAAAGTTATATCAATAACAGGAAATCCAAACTCCAAGGTTGTAGAGAATTCAGAGGTTACTTTATTAACTGCAAATCTTTCAGGAGAGGAGTCAACAGGGTTAATATCGGCTCAGATTCCTATATTAATTCAAATAGACTTAATACATTATTATTATGTGAGAAAATACAGAGATGTATTAGAAAAATGGGTTTCTACAGAAAAGGTATTCAATAAAGAATAGGGAGGTTATTATATGTATGCATGTATAGATATTGGTGGTACATCAATAAAGGTTGCTGTGGCAGATAAGGATGGAAATTTATTTTCAAGGGGAAGTGTAGAGGTAGCAGATACTTTTGAGGAACTTTCAAATAATATTTTTTGTTGGATTGATGAAGTAAAAAAAGAATATGTAATTGAAGGAATAGCAATAAGTTCACCTGGTGCAGTTAATGTAAAAACAGGAATTGTAGGTGGCGGTAGTGCATTACCATGTATACATGGACCTAACTGGAAAGAGGTATTTAAAAATAGATTTAACTTACCTGTAAGTATTGAAAATGATGCAAATTGTGCTGCTTTGGCAGAAGTCTTTTCAGGAGCAGCAAAGGACGTAGAGGATATGCTCTTTGTAGTGTGCGGAACAGGTATAGGTGGAGCTATAGTAAAGGATGGGAAAATTCATCATGGAAAGCATTTATATGGTGGAGAGTTTGGCTACATTATAGTTGAAGAGATAGATGGTGAACCTAAAAATTGGAGTGAAACATCATCAACAATGTCCTTTGTAAGAAAGGTAAGAGAACATTATAAGGATGACTCTTGGGATGGAGAAAAAGTATTTAAGGCTGCTGAAAATGGAGATGAATATTGTAAAGAAGTAATAGATATTTTCTATAAGAATCTTGCTAAGGGAATATTTAATCTTCAACATATTTATGATCCTGAAATAATTTTACTTGGTGGAGCAATAAGCAATAGGGAAGATTTTATTCATAATATAGATGAAAAAATTAAAGAGTTAAGAGAAAAGATAGATATAGAAACAATAGAACCTAAGCTAGGAACCTGTACCCACAGGAAAGATGCTAACCTTATAGGGGCATTAGCTAATTTTATTAGTGAGCATAATTAATAAGAATTAAAATTAATTTGGTAGATATTTAGGAAGAGCAACTGAGAAGAAATCAGTTGCTCTTTTTACTATTATAGATTTTTGTTTTAAATAGAATTTAATTAGGGTAATTATGGTAAAATTTAAATGGGCAAGGATGTCAGATAAGATTTTTTGATATTTACTTTTTATATAAGGGGGCAAAAAAGTGGATGGAAAAAGGGTAGAGATTATTCATAAGATTAATGAAAAGAGAAATATAATTGCATTAACTATTTTATTTTTTCTTACATTATCAATTTCCCTTGGGGAAGTTAAGAACTATTTAGCAAATAGAGATAGGACTATAAGTGTTGAAGGTACAGTGATTGATTCTCTGAATTATATCCATGAATTTGATGATAACAGGGAGTATTATAGTACCTTTATTCTTAGCTGGGAAGTTGATGGAGTTATTTATGAAGATAAGTTTAAAAAAGACGGAACAGTACTTATTGGGGATAAGTTAGCCATTGATATACTAAAGGATAATCCGAGTAAAGTAAGTAAAGGCTCATTGAATGAGATGATATTTTCTCTAAGTTTTATTACTGTATTAGGAATTATAATTTTTATAACTATATTTCGTAAAAAGCTCTATAAGAGATTCATATTAAGAGAAAGAGGAGAAGAGATTAGAAATGCATTATATATTGATGTTTTTGAGAAGAAAGAAAATAACTTTAGAAAAACAAAAAGAGTTCTTCTATTTTCTTTATTTTCTTCTATAATGTTCACATTAGTATTTTCATGGCATTCCTTATATTTATTTAAAATTTATATAACTCAGACAAGAGATGATTATATTAATGTAAATGTAGAAATATTAGATTTAGAGAATATTTATTTAGATAATAATAAGGAGTATAGTGATGTAATAGCAAGATGGACAGTAGATAGCCAGGTTTATAAGAAAGAGCTATTAAAATTGGAGGGAAGATATAGTGAAGGGAATTTTTATAAGGTAGAAGTACAAAGGGATACGGAAGAATCTAAAAAGTTAAAGATTTTAGTTGAAAAGAAAGAGATAATTAGATCAGTAGCTGTGGCAATAGGATCATTGGTATTATTCCTAATATTTTTGTATAAATATATAAAACTCATAAAAAGTAAAATCAACTGATAAAAATCAGTTGATTTTATTTTTTAAAGTTTTTAATTTTAGATATTAAGCTAAAGTTCTAATAACCTCAACTTGGTATCCATCTGGATCAGTAACAAAGTAGTAATGAGGAGCTTCCCCTGGAAGACCTTTAAGAGGAGTTACATTATAACCTAAAGCTATATGCTTATCTCTCATTTCTTCAAGATTTTCAGTTCCTATAGCAATATGACTAAAGCCATTTCCTAATTCATAAGGCTTTTCAGGATTATAGTTATAAGTAAGTTCAACTTCATAACCACCTTCTTTATCTGATAAATAAACTAATGTGAATTTATGCTCTGGAAAGTCCTTTCTTCTTGTTTCAACAAGACCTAATGCTTTTCCATAAAAATCTAAAGACTTTTCTAAGTCCATTACTCTTATACAAGTGTGTAACATTTTAACTGACATTATAAATCCTCCGTATAAATTTAAATTAATCTGACCTTATTATATCATATTAAATTGGGCAAGCAATAAAATAATGAATATGGGTAAGTAAACTTCATATTTACAAATTAACCATCATAAGTTAATATAAAATTGCTAATGAAATTAGCTTTATAAAAATATAAATTCCTGAATCTCTATTGATAGAGGACTGGTTCGAGAACTCCCAGTATAAAAAACTAAGGGTTTATATAGTGGCAGTATATAAAAGTTGTATCCTTAGATACAGCTTTTTTTATCTTACAAAAAAGCTGTATAGTTCTCCATATCAAATAGATTTGGAGGAGAGAAAATGAAAAAAAATCTAACACAAAAACTAACCTTAATGGGGATCTGCGTTGCACTAAATATTTTAGGTGCCTTTATAGCACTAATTTTAAGGATTCCCATACTTTTAGACTCTATTGGTACTATTATGGTAGCTGCTTTTTTAGGACCTACATATGCAGTTACTACAGGCTTAGTATCAAGTATAATCAGTGGCGTGACTTATGACATTTACTCACTTTATTTTGCACCAGTACAGATTATTGTTGGAGCTATTGCAGGTATTCTTTATAAAAAGGACATACTAAAAGGAAAGAAAATATTTGTTTCAGTAATCTTACTTTCAGTATTTTCAGCATTAGCAGGAGCTATTATAGCAGCCTTTGTATTTGATGGTGTAACTTCATCAGCTTCTTCATATATAGTACAAATGTTATCAGCTATTGGTATAAGTAAGGTAGTTAGTATATTCATTATACAATTTCTTATGGATTATGCAGACAGACTTATTTCAGTAGCTATTGTAAATTCAGTTATAGGTAAGCTACCAAAAGTTATTATAGAAAGGCTAAGAGGGTAAGAGTATGAATAGGTACAGTAAAATCACAGATAAAATTAAAAGGGAAATAGTACTTTTAAAGGCTTTTCCATGTGTATGGGGAAAGTGTTCTTTTTGCGATTATATATTAGATAATTCTAATAATGAGGAAGAGATAAATAAAGTAAATAGGGAAGTTCTTACTAATATAACTGGAGAATTTAAGGTTCTTGAAGTTATTAACTCAGGTAGTTGTTTTGAAATTCCTAAGGAGACTTTAAAGGAAATAAAAAAAGTAATAAATGAAAAGGGAATTGAAGAACTATTTTTAGAAAGTCATTGGTGTTATAAAAATAGGATTCAAGAGATGAGAGACTTTTTTGAAATTCCAATTACTTTTAAAATTGGAGTTGAAACCTTTGACTATAATTTTAGAAATGACCTGTTAAATAAAAATGCAAAATTTAAAACTATAGATGAATTAAAGGAATACTTTGATTCACCTTGCATAATGGTCGGAATTAAGGGTCAAACAAGAGAAAGTATAGCTAAGGATATAGATATATTATTAAAGAATTTTAACCATGGAACTATTAATGTTTTTGTAGATAATAGTACAAGTATTAAAAGGGATAATGATTTAGTTGAATGGTTTGTTAAAGAGTATAAGGGCTTTTTAAGTGAGAATGACCATATCGAAGTCTTATATAATAATACAGATTTTGGTGTTGGTGATTAAGTAAAGGGAAAGTGAGAATAGTGATTAATTGAATAACCTTTGTCATTAAAAAAGTGCTAACCAGTTTTAGGTTAGCACTTTTTTCTATATTCTAATAGTTTATTCCAGCGGCTGTAACATTTTCTTTATCCTCATCACCACATGGAGTAACTCCATAAGTCATTCCACAATTAGAACATTTATCTACTAGAGTTTTCATTGTGAAAGTATGACCACAAGAACAATCTATTTTATATAAGTATCTCAAAGGGAATTTTTCTTTTCCTTTGCTTCTTACTAGATCAACGATAGCTTTTCCATCATCTCCGTTATTTGCCTTTGATAAGCATCCACATCCCATTATTTATATCCTCCTTCGTTATTGATTATTATACATATAATTATAAAGGATATTTTAAGAAATGTCAGCAATTATTGATAATAATTATAAATTAATAAATATTATCAGTTATATAAACTGAAATTTAGGATTATTATAATAAATAGTAATTAAGAAAGCGTTAACTAATAAGTAGTTAACGCTTTTGATTATTTTGATTCTTTAATTTTCTTTAGATACTCTTGAAGCTTACATTTTTCATCTTCATTTAAAGAATCATCCTTACTCTTTTTCATAAGCTTTTTAAATTCTTTAAAGTCCTTATCTCCAAGTATACATTTACCTACCTTTTCTTTTAAAGAATGTAGTGTTTTCATTTGTGACTTTGATAGTTCTTTACCACTATTAACACAGTCGCAAATTTCCTTAAGTTCTTTCTTTTCAGACTCAGAAAGAAGCTTTAAGATCTGTTCTTGAGATAACATTTGTATATCATGCTTATGATGACCGCATTTTTCTTTACATTTATCCTTATCTTTATCCTTGTGTCTTTCAGCATCCTCATTAGTTTCAGGATCTGTATTTTCTGCAATACAGCTAGGGCAATAAGAATTTACATTTACCATAGCTTTAGGTGCTATAGTTGCAGTTTCACTTACTAGCACTACTGATAAAGCTACTAGACTAACAAATTTCTTAATCATTGCATTTTCTCCTTTGTAACAGTTTTTTAACAATATTGTTATGCGACAAAATTCAAAGCTTTATTCATTAGTACTTGTACAAATTTAAAAGGAAAAATTTAAGTTAAATTATATGGAAATATGTTGTAAAATTAGGTGGTAATAAATTACAAGGGGGAATTGAAAGGATATGAATCATATTACATATGATTTGACTAATGGAGAGAAGAGTTCATCTAGATATTATAAGGAAATAGAAAATCTAAGTGGAAAGGTTATTGAAAACCTATTAATTAAAGAGAAAATATATATAGATGACTTTATGAAATTTATAAAAGTAAATAAAGTAGAGGAGTTAAGATCAGAAGAAGAGTATGGAATAGAGATATTTTTAATAGGTGTAATGCTAAAGGAATATTTAAGTTATGGTAGAGGCTTTATGCTTATTTCTAAGAAGATTTTTAAAACTTTAAATTTCTTAAGGGAAAAGGATAGATGTAAGAAGAATATTGATTCAATAAGAGGAAGGCTATTTACGAGTATTCTAATGAAAAGGAAGATTATTAAGAAAAATATAGATTTAGATGATTTTAAATTAGTAGTAATATGGATGGAATCTACTGGAGATTTCAAAGAAGAGGTTTTAAGAATTAGAAATTGGATTAGCTTCCTGGATGCTAGAGATAATGAGTACGTAAATGACCTATTTTCTCATGGATTAGAAGAGGCAGATTATCTTTATAATGAAGGAAAATATATACTTGGAGAGTATACAAGCAATGTTGGAAAGTACTTAGAATGTTATAAAGAAAAACACCTAAACAAAGAGGATATAATTTATTGTGGAAAGAATGAAATACAATACTTTTTTAATATGGTTGCAGCGGAGATAATGAATAAGGTGTATAGGGAAGAATTTTTAGAAACTACAATTAAAAAGGTATTTACACCTTCTTGTATGAGGCAAGTAGAAAAAGAATGTTTAAGTGAGAAGAGTGCCATTGGTTATATATGCAAGAATTGCACAAAGAATTGTAATGTTAATAAATTAACTGAAATGGGGAAGAAAGAAGGTTTTCAAGTTTATATTATCCCTCATGAAACTATGTTATTCAGCTATTTAAGTGAAGAGAATAGCAAAATAGGTATAGTTGGTATAGCTTGTGTACTAAATCTTGTATCTGGAGGTTGGAAGGCTCTAAGGTTAGGATTTAAACCTCAATGCGTAGTATTAGATTATTGTGGTTGTGATAATCATTGGTTAAATAATAGGGTTATGACTAGTATAAATATTGATAGGATTAAGAAAATTAGTTGTAAGTAAAAACAAAAAACTCAAAAAATAATAAAATATAACTTGATAAATGGTAAAATATACTTTATTATAAGTTTAGGGGTGATTGTAATGAGGAAAAGGTACAGAGGATCATTTTTAAACTTAGTATTATCAATGATATTTATTATTCTAGGAATACTAAAGAGCTATATTTTATTTACATCAAGCTATACTAGGGGGAATAGTAGATTAAATTATATCGAAATATTTATCTATTTATTTTTAGCTTGGAGATACTTACATATGTACTTGCTAAAAGTTGAAATAACAAATAAATATTTAACTTTAGGCGGTTTCTTTATGGATAAAAAAGTAAATCTAGAAGGATTAATAGATATAAGAGAGAATGGTGCTAGTATTGAAACAGTTTTTAGGGATGGAACAATAATTAAATTTCAGAAAAATGAAATTGACAGGAAAGATATTAAAACTTTAAAGGGATTAATGATGAATTAAGGCTAAAAAGATAAAAATAAATATGTTAAATTATAGAAATGTTGTATAATTATTAATAATGTATACTTTACAGGGGGATAGTAATGGAGATTTTTATTTATAGAACTTTTAATGATTGGTATAAGGATAAGCCATCAGAGGTTCTTCAGGGGTCTGTTAATTCTTCATATAATGGAGTTTTAGCAGTTGATACGGTAATAGATGATAAAGAATATAGACAGATATTTTCTTTGAAAAATAACTTTGCTTTTATTTATAAGTTATCCTATGGATTTTTACCTTACGCTAAAGAAATTAATATTTATTCTACTTTTGAATCTTGGGAAAAGTCAAAGCCTGAAATAGTATTTAAGGGCGAAATATGCGAGGATGAATGCGGGGATAGCCATTTAACTTTTATGAATGAAGATGGTTTCAAACATTGTATATCTTTAGATGGAATTTATTCTGTTACATATGAAAGGTAGGGATGTTATGAATTTAAGTGAAGTTGATTTAAGGAATATTTATAGAAGGTGGCATAAAGGATTAGGAGAGTTTCAATGCTTTTTTAGAAGCTCACCATTTGTTTCCTTGCAGACCTACGATGATTTCATTATAGATGAAGAGGATATGGAAGAATCATGTTCTAATATTATTAGTATAATATTAGAACATGAAAATAATAAAAGCTTTTTAATAGTTGACCTGCCATTAAATAAAATATTAGATTTAGCACTTATATTAAACAATGAAGAGGGTATTAAGCCTATTTTAAATATAAATTTATTATTTCATCCCTATGGAATAGTAGGTACAAAGAATAATATTAATAAGCTTATAGTAAACTCTTTAAAACTTAAAAATATAGAAAGTGATAAGTACATTATGCTTATTCCTTATGATAGATTTCAAGAAGGAATTAATCTTGATAGGATGAAAAATAAATTAAACAATCAATTTGGTATAGGAGAAGAGGAGCTTCCTTATCAAGAGATGTTGAAAAAGTTAGGATATGATAAATTAGTACTTATTACAGAGGGGAATGTTAAGGAAGATTTATTAGAGTATATAGAATATATGAAAAAAGATATGAAGGTTGAAGTAATAAAGGTGGGGTAAAAATGGCTGATATAAAAAAGATAATAAAGGAAAATAAAAAGAAAGCATTATCAATTGCAGTAGCTACAGCATTTCTAGTGAGTGGACCTTTTGGATTACTAGGCTGTGGTGAACCAAAACCAGAAGAAGAGGAAGAGGAGAATGAATCATACTCAAGTGGAAGTAGTCATTCATCTGGAGGTTGGTGGTTCTTTGGAGGTAATTCTTCAAGTAAATCAGATTCTTCAAATGGAGATAGTACTATAAAGAGTGATTCTTCATCTAGTAGCAAAAAAAGTAGTGTAACAAAGCCTTCAAGTGGCAAATCAGGATATTCATCATCAAAGGGAGGGGGCTCTTCAAGTTAAAGTTACTTAAGGGTGTGATATGAAAATGAAAAATCAGATAGATCATACAGAAGAGGTATTGTTTAACAACTATATGGTAAGTTCTGTAGGTGAAGAGAATGTACACTGTCAGATACCTTTTTATTTTAATAGAGATATCCAAGAGAGGATGGTATTTTATAGTGAAGAGATAAATAAAATTTCCTTGGAAATATTAAGTGAGATTAAAGGAAGGCATAAGGATGTCCTTAATTATTTTGAGGATTTTCCATATAAAGATAAGATATTTAATCTTAAGATTCCAATATCACCAATGTTTTGGACAAGATATGATACCTTTATAGATGATAGTAATAACATTTATTTTGCAGAGCTTAACTATGATAAGCCCTGTGGGCAAAAAGAGATGGAACTAGCAGGAAAGAGTCCCTTCCAGGGGAATTTAAATACTAATTTCATTGATAAGTTTATTAAAGAATTACATAAGATAGTTAATGATTTCTGTGGGGAAGAGGATAAAATTAATGTTGGAATGTTAATGGATCCTTGTCACTATGAAGAATTACATCATAGTTATTACTTTAAAAATTTATTGAAGGATACTAAGATTAATATAGTACAAGTTGGCCCTAATAATTTATCTGTTATAGATGGAGAAGTATATGCTTTTTCAGAAATTAAGTTACCTATAATATTAAGATTATTTCCTACAGAATTTTTTTATGAAATTGATAATATTGAAGAAATATTAGATGCTTTTGATAATGGAAAAGTATTACTGATAAATGATCCAAGGATTATAGCCATTCAGGCAAAGGGGTTCTTTGCTTATTTGTGGAAGTTAGTAGAAGAGGAGTCAAAGCTTTTATCTAAAGAAAATAAGGATGTTATAAGGGCATGTATTCCATACACGAAAATTTATAAGGGTATTGATAAAGAAACACTAATAAACAAAGATAAATATGTAGTAAAATCTTCTTTAGGTAGGTATAGTCAGGAAGTTTATATAGGAAAGCTATACGACAGAAATGCTTGGAAGAATCAACTGGAGATTGTAGAAGAAAATAAAAAGCTTCATATATTGCAGGATCTAATTGAAATTAGGCAGGAGTATACTTTTAGACCAGCTAAGGAAAATATGAATATACCTAATTTAGCTTATGGTAATTTTGGAGTATATCTTATAAAGGACAAGGTAGAAGGATTTTTAGTTAGGTGGAGCAAAACTTTTTTAACTGATGATAATTATACTTGGATGTGCCCTTTAGGGGTGAGGGATTCCTTAGTGTCTATAGAGGAGTATTCAAATGAGGATAGAAAAGAAATTTGGGAGAAAGTAATGGAAGAAGCTGCATTTAGCTATTCTTTTACAGGAACTTATACTAATGTAAGTGAATATATCTCTTTAGATTCATTTATTGTAGAAAAAAGCTTATATGAGGAAATGAATACTGCAAGTTCATTATTCATTGATATTTTAGATAAGGCTTATCCATATATCCAAAGGAATATAGAACTTTTTGGACCGATATTAGGAATACCTGAAAGTCTTTATGAGTTAGTTTCAAAATCTTGTACAACAGCCCTTTGTGCTCTAGGTAGAATTGATTTTGCTTTAGATAACAATGGAGAACTTAAGATACTTGAATTTAATTCGGAAACACCAGCTGGTTTAGTAGAATCAGTTGGAATCAATTCTATTATAAAAAAAGAGCTAGGTATAAATTATGAAGATCCAAATGAAAGTTTAATAAATGATATAGCAGAGGCTTTTAAATTTGTATTGAAGGACTTAAAAAAGGAGAAAGAGATAAAGGTAATAGGAGTAGTTACTTCTTGGTATTATGAAGATATTTATACTTCAGAAGTTCTCTTTAATATTTTGAAAGGTATGGAGGAATACAAGGTTGTCTTTGGTAATATATATGACTTAAAGGTAGCTGGAGATAAGATTTATCTTTACGGTGAAGAGATAGATGCTATTTATAGGCACTATCCATTAGATTGGTTAGATTATGAAAAAGAAATGAATCAGTTAATTAAACCACTAAGTTCAGGAACATACCTAATAAATCCAGGGCATACATTGATAACTCAATCAAAGGCATTTCTAGGGGTTATTCATGAGCTTGTTGGAAAAGGTTTTTTTACTGATGAAGAGGATAGATTTATATTAAAATATATTCCATATACCTGCTTAGAGCCAGATAATAAACTTTCTTCAGATTGTGTAGTTAAGCCTTACTTATCAAGAGAAGGGTTAGGGGTAATTATGAGCTACGAAGGTGTTAGTAAGGAGTTAGAGGATATTGTCTTTCAAGATAGAGTAAATATTACTCCATTAAACATTAACATTAATTCTACAATGGGCTGTAGTCGCAGATATCAGTTCCCTATTATGGGAGTTTATATAACTAATAAGAAACCATCAGGTTTATATACAAGGATGGGTGATTTTATCACTAATAGTAACGCTATTTTTATGCCTACTTATATAAGGTAGCATTATAAATAGGGTAAATAAATAGTGGTAAGGTTGTTATATTTATCCATGTATATTAAAATAATAATATAAGATTTAGGGGGTGGAATTATGGATGTTCTATTTAATGTTGGAATAAGTATTGTTTTTGGATTAATAGGGATTGCACTTTTAATTTTTGGATACTGGGCATTTGATGCAGTATTAACTAAAATTGATTTCAATGAAGAGCTTAAGAATAAGAATGTTGCTATGGCTATAGTTATTGCAGGCTTTATGATTGCTATTGGAATTATAATTTCTGGGGTTGTAGCATAAAGCAAAGCTTATCAGAAGGAATCCAAGGGGCTATCAGTGCTTATGGCCAACTTATAGAAGATGGAAAGGTCAGAAGTTATAGCAGTGGATAAACATAGTTAAGAGTTAAATATAAAGATTGGTCTTCAATATCCTTACAAAGGGTGTAGAGGGCCGATTTTTATTATTATATATGGAATTTGAATGTGAGAGCCTAAATAAGGTATAATCTATTGGTACTTATTTAGAATGATGATGGAGGAACGTAAGATGAGAGAATTTAAACCAGGAGTATACAGACATTTTAAGGGGAATGAATATCAGGTTTTTGATATTGCAGAACATACAGAAACAGGGGAAAAATTAGTAGTATATAGAGCACTATATGGTGAATTTAGAACATTTGTAAGACCAATGGATATGTTCTTTAGTGAAGTTGATAAAGAAAAATATCCAGAGGTTGAAGCTAAATACAGATTTGAGTATGTTAGAGCAGTATAAAATAGAATAACCAATCCAGGCCAATAGATGTACTTAGCTCCCACTTATGGAAGGTGGGAGTGTCAACAGTGGTAGCAATAGGATAAAATAATGTTAAAAGGGTGATTTTATGAAGATAGAATTTGATGAAAAGACTAAAAAGGCATTAGAAGAATTAGTGAATAATAGCAGTGAAAACTCTATAAGAATTAAAGTATTTAGAGGCTGTGGTAAACCAGGCTATGAAATATTTCCAAGCTTTAAAGGGGAATATGATGAAGAAGTTAATATAGATGGAATCAACTTCCTTTATTACAAGGATGATAAAAGGATGATTGATGGTATAGAAATAAAATATGATAAAGATATATATAATAATGGTTTCTATATTAGAAGTCTTTAAGAAAGGAGGAGATAACTAATGAGAAGCTATTTACAGTCTAAGACCGTAAAGATGGCTATGTCAGCAACTATTTCAGTGATTATTGCTAATAAGTTAGGGTTGCAATTTGGCGTAACAGCAGGGATAATTGCAATTCTAAGTATATTAAATACAAAAAAGGAAGCCCTACGAGTTGGAGGTAGAAGGTTTATAGCAGCAACAATTGCAATTTTACTTTCTTTCTTTTTATATAAGCTATTAGGAAATAGTCCATTAATTTTTGGTTTGTTTTTATTAGTATTTATATCCATAACTATTAAATTAAAAGTAGAGGAAGGGATGGTAGTTGGATCAGTATTATCAACGCACCTACTTGTTAGCAGTAATATAGATATATATTGGGTGTATAATGAATTTGCAATAGCAATAATAGGCATAGGTGTTTCATTAATATTTAATTTATATGCACCTTCTTTAGAGGATAAGTTCGAAAGAAATAGAGAAAAAATAGAAGACCAATTTAGAGTTATACTATCAGATATGTCTGTAAGTCTTGTGAATCATACTATATCAATTTATGATAAAGAAATAATGGATAATGTAGAAGAACTAATAAAAGAGACTAGAGAAATAGCACATAAAATAAGTGAGAATAGCTTATTTAAGATTGAATGCTATTCTATAAAATATATTGGTATGAGAATGATTCAACTAGACACTATTAAAAGAATGAAGAAGCATTTTTCAAGGTTCTATATGAAATATGAGCAAGCTATAGCTTTGTCAGAGTTCACAAAAAATGTTGCTGTAAATATACGCGAAGATAATGACTGTGTAGAATTAATAAAGCAGCTTGATTTATTAAAAGAGGATTATAAGAATATGGAGCTACCAAAAACTAGAGCAGAATTCGAGAATAGAGCCTTACTATTCCAATTTTTAAATGATTTAGAGGAATTTTTAACTATAAAAAAAGAATTTAAAGAGGATATGAGTTGTAAAATATAGATGTGGTGGAATTACCACATCTATATTTTTTACATAAGACATTATTTTTTTTGATTATTAAGAATTATTTTGCCATCTGGTCCAATAGAATAATAGTTACTTTTTCTAATTTCTTGTTTGTGACTTATAATTGGTTTTTCATTACCATCATTGTACTCAGATAAAAGGCTATTCCATCTATATGCATAGCCAGCATAACGTTCATCATATTCTGACATTAATAACCACTCCTTTTAGTTACATTGTAAATAATTAAACTTTATCTTAAGTAACTACTTATATTATTATATGTTATGGATAATTTATTGCCCCATAACTAATATTTAATATATATAATTTGGTATAATATACTTTATTAAAAGAAAGAGGTGGGAGATTTATGGCTAAATTAAATAAATTACAAAATCCTAGATTTGTAAATTTATTAGAGGAAGATATAAATTTAAGAGATCTATTAGAAGTTGAAAGAGAAATAAAAGATTCTAGGGTTTCTGATGAGATAGTTGATTATGTTGATGAAGAAAGAGTTGAAATAAATGGATGTCATTTTAAAAATGTAATATTTACAGAATGTAAATTTAGGAATGTAGATATAATTGATGCTAAGTTTGAAAATTGTGATTTATCTAATATAGATTTTTCAGAAGGAAGTATACATAGAGTTGAATTTAATAATTGTAAACTAGTAGGCAGTAATTTTTCAGGATGTAACATTCAGAATGTGTATTTTAAGGAATCTTTAATTAGATATTCTATCTTTGCCTTTGCAAAGACAAAACTAATAAATTTTGAAAAATGTAGTTTAGATAGTTCGAACTTTTCAGAGTGTAAATTTAATAAAATAGCATTTAAAGAATGTTCTTTAGAAATGGCAGATTTTATGAATACAAAGCTTAAGGACATTGATTTTACTGACAGTGAAATCAATGGATTAGTTTTAACAGGAAATGAACTAAGGGGAGCCATTGTTTCGCCAAGTCAAGCTATGGAACTAGCAGCTTTATTAGGAATAATAATTAAATAAGGTCTTTTGAAATGGTGCTAATTGAAAGACAGGTTGTAGATTGTATATTCTACTTAGTGTATCAGACTATGAAGGGTGAAATTCTTCATAGTCTTTTTTTATAGAAATTAAGGGAACCTTTTATATCTATTCACTATCTAATAGTCAGAAAAGGAGGCTTAGTATGGAGCTAGTTAAGTTTTTCGGGAAAAGTAATATAGTAGAAAAGTCGAATATTAGATTAGCAAAAGAAGGAGATAAGGAGGCTTTTACTAGTTTAATGCAAGAAAATCTAAAATCTATGTATAGAGTGGCTAAGGGGATATTAAAAAGAGAGGAGGATGTGGAGGACGGAATTCAAAATACTATTTTAATAGCCTTTAATAAGTTAGGTACATTAAAAGAGGAGAAGTATTTTAAAACTTGGCTTACTAGAATCCTAATAAATGAATGTAATAAAATATATGAAATCAACAATAAGAAACATATTAATGTAGAAGAGGAAGCTTACACAGTTGATGAAACTGAGAATATTGATTTATTTAATGCAATTAGTAAGTTACCAAATGAGATTAGGGTTACAACTATATTATTTTATTTTGATGATATGAGTTATAAGGATATTGCTAAGATTCTTGGAATAGCAGAGGGTACTGTTAAGTCTAGATTATTTAGAGCAAAAGAAAGATTATATACAATGCTTAATGATAGTGAGTAGGAGGGGATTTATATTATGGATAAATTTGATGAGCAATTAAGAAGGATGTCTAAGGAATCTAAAGTTGAACCACCAGTAGAATTAAGAGAAAAGGTTAATAATACTTGTAAAGATATAAAAAGAGGAAAAGGAATATTAAGAAGGATTGGAGCAATAGCGGCAGTATCTACAATAGCTGTATTTACCTTTGGAATTAGCTTCCCAGTTTATGCTAATCAAATACCAGTAGTAGGTAGAGTGATAGGGTATTTTAATGAGCAATTTGGTAAGGAAGGATATAAAGAGCAAGCACAAGCAATAGGTTACACAGTTGAAGCCGGTGATTATACTATTAATATAGAGGATATTTATTATGATGATATTGAAATGAATATATTCTATACAGTCAAGAGTGATAAACCTCTAGATCTATTAAGAAAGTATTGGCTTAATTTAAAAGTAAAACCTGATTTTGATATTAATTATGAGGGGTTTCTAGAAGAAGGAAGTCTTATAGATGATTACACCTTTGCTGGGATGATGACATATAATATTAGCCCTACAGATGGAAGTAAGTTGCCAGAAATATTAAAGGGTACTTTAGATGTTAATAAATTAATGATAGGTTATGGAGAATCAGAAGAGATTCCAGTTAAAGGAGAGCCTCTAAAATTAGAGCTGAAGAATAAGGGAATACCAATAGAAGAATATGAAATTAATAAGACAGTAATAGCAAATGGAAATTCTATTGAATTTTTAAAGGTTAGAAAATTTCCAACCAGAGTAATCATTGATACAAAGGAAAGTACAACTGGTAAAAATAATAGTTTACAGTACTATTTATGGAATAGTAAACAAGGAAAGCTTGGAGCTGTTTTTGGGGGAGTGAAGGGAGATATATACTCTAGTCAACATAGTTTACCTAGTACAGGTGGAGAGACATATATTATTCCAATAGTTGATAGGGGTTTACAATCAGTAAAAGATGTAAAGCAAAGTAATCAATATTTATTAGAGAAGGGTAAGAAATATAACTTTAATGATAATGAATCAATAGAAATAGAAGATATTAAGTATGAAGAGGATAGAACATTAGTAACAGCAAGAGTAGTTGGATATAATTCTTTATGGAATTTTTCAGTGGAAGAGGATATATCAAAGGAAGGTGTATATTCAGCATATGAGGCTGATAAGGAAGTATTGGGAATTCTAGATAAGAAGGTTACCTATGTATTACCAAAGTTAGATGAGAATAAAAAGTATTACATGGATTGCAATTATGCAAGTAATAACTACACTATTTTAACAGATGAAATAATTAAGTTAGATATTAAGTAGTAAAAATATAAGATAGTGGGATAAAAATATTAAATGTAGATAAAATAATTAAGGGTAATGGTGCAATATTACCCTTAATTATTTTGTTTGAAAATCATCACTTATAATCCTAGGTTTAAGTAATAATTTAAGAGTAAGGACTAAGGTCACTATTTACAAGAAATAGGGTATTTCATTTACTATAATGTTTAAAAATGTAGTATTTTATGGTAGTATCAGACTATATAGGCTATAATATTTGATTAGTGAAATTAAAGTTGATTTTAGATATTAGAGGATGTGAGACTATGTCAATAAATACAGTGGATTTATTAGGAATAACGTATGACGAGAAGATTATTAGCAATTTAATAGTAAGGTTAATAAATAATTCATTGAATTTTAGAAATTCATTTTTACATCACATTGTAGAGATTAAAGATACTAGTCAATATAGGGTTGAAGCTAGAACAAAAATTGGGACATCTAGAGGGGTACCAGATATCATTATAATAGCAGAAGGTAAAGAGAATGTAATAGTAACAGTTATTGAAAGTAAATTGAAAGCAAGTACTGGACATAATCAAATTATTGTATATTCGGAAGATGCATGTATTAATGAAATATTAGCAGAAGAAAAGATAGACTTAGATGGTAGAAGGCTAGAGCGGAAATTTGTATATTTATCCTTAACTGAAGATGGAAGCCATTCAAGCGAAGACTACATAATAAAAACCTATAATGATTTAGTAGAAAATGTATGGGTTGAGGTAGAAGATGCTGGATTAAATAAAATATACAAAGACTTCTGTGCAAAGATGATAAATTATTATTCTAGTGGAAACATATCTGAAAAAGATAAGTTTCTTAATGTATTATTGAAGCATGAAGAAAAAGAAAAGGTATTTATTAAGTTTAGAGAACTAATACTTTCAATAGATTATCCTAATAATTTAAAACTTGAGTTCTTTGGAAAAACAGGCGGTAGTGATGAATTAGGTTTTATAACAAAGATAACAAAAGGTGAATGGATGGGTAAAGAGGCAAGATGGGAAAATGATATATATGGAATTAATAAAGATACTTATGATATCCATATGGAAGGTAGCTTTAATATAATAAGAGAGAGATTAAAGCTAACTATTCACTATGAGCCGAATCCTTATATATCAAGAACTAGTCTTGAAAAGTGGTCACTTCCTGAAGCTTATGCTGCTTTTGAGGATAGGAGAAATAGGGTTAAGGAACAGGTTTATAAAAATATCGCAATGTTAGAAGATGATCATATAAAGGAATACGATGGTGTTAATGGAATAGCATTTGTAGAAATTAATTTTGATGAGAATACTACAATAGAGGAATTTAAGGATAAGTTTGTTTATTATGTATCTAAATTATCTGTTATTCTTGATAAGGCTTTGATAAGATCATAAAATAGAAAATGTAGAGTTAGGTTTTATATTAAACTTAACTCTACATTTTTATTCTAGTAGATCATTGATTCATTAAACGGAACACCTCAGTTACCTCATCACCATAGTTTTTGTGTAGTATAACTTTTCCTAAATTTGATTTAAGAATCCTAGAGATATCCTTTTCATCTCCAGATACAATTGAAAACTTTTTGAGCATTTCAAAACCTTCATTAGGTAAGTAAGCTACGAATATACTAAGTATAGACTCTAATGACTTTGACAAAATTTTAAATTCTATACTATTAAGTTCTTTAGGGGTTAAAATCATAATTTCTTTTAGTATTTTTTCACTTAGATCTAAACAAAATATTACATTTGATTCCTTCTTTAATATTACTGGGTCAGCAAGTGATGTAATGAAGGCACGCTTTTCTAAAAGATTAGAGTCTGGATAGAATTTGTTAATAATTTTTTTTATAGAAAAGAAGTTATTTCTAGCAATTCTTTGAAATGCCATAGTTACAGCTTCTCTTATTCTCCAACGACGGTCATTCATTGCACTTTGAAAGACACTTAATATATAACGTTGCTCTTTTACAGATCCGTAAGTATAGAATTCTCCAAATCCTTTTATGGCACAGAAGGGAAGAAATTCTTCTTTGGAATCTGTTGGAGCTTGTCCATAATCTATTGCACTCCATTTACACAACAATTTCCAGTTGTCTGGAGTAATTGTATTATTATTAAAATAATCAGCAAATCCATCAGATAACCCAATATTAAATTTATCATTTGAAACTGTAGAGTTTTTTATTAAAAAATTTTCTAGGTTTTTAAATTTAGGCTCTTTAAATAAATTTGTTATAAGAGCGCAATATTCATTACTCATATTTATATTACACCTTCTTACCCTATGTTAATTAATTCTATTCTACAATAAAATGGTTAATTTTTCAAATAAAGTTTTATAATGGGATTATATTTACAAAAATATATTTTTAAGGTAATATATAGATATGTAGTTTGTATAATTAATGATTGGGGAACTTTCTGTTTTGAGACTGTGAGAAGAGTACTTTTCACAGTCTTTTTACTCTATAATAAACTAGATACTTTACTTTAATTTAGATGATATGACTTAAGAGGATATAGTACCTATTATTATAAAAAAGCTTATATATAAAGGAAAGCAGAAGATATTCTATTTAGTAAATTAGAGGTTTGAAAAAAATTGAAGTTATATAAAATACAAATTGTAAAAATAAAATATTTTTGTAAAAAGTAATCTTTTTCCTATAAATTATTGATATAATATAAGGGACTTCAAAAAGTCAAAAATTTAATATGAAGGAGCGATTATTATGGGACTTGAATCTTTATATCCATTTGAATGCATAAAAGTTGAAAACCATGAGCATAAGGTAATGGGACTATTTAATGTAATGCGCGAGGACGGCAAAGCAAAAGGGTATACTCCTATAATAATTATTGAGGATGAGCACGGATTAATGGAGGAAAATGTAGTATTTGCTGAAGAAGACTATAGTTCATTCCAGGGGTTTGTTAATGCTTGCTTAGATGAGTATCCTAAATTTGATGTTAAGAGTTTTTTTGAAGACAGAAAGAAGGTTTATAAAGAAGAAGGTAATCTTGAGGATAAAGAGGGAGATACTATTTATGAAGAATCTAACTCAGTGTATCTAGGAGAAAAAGGTGAAAATATTTACCTAGCGAAGATTCCAACAGATAAAGCTTATGAAGTTTTAGCTTATGTACCTATGGGAGGATACAATGATTGTCCTGATAACATAGTTCATGTAGCTATAGCAAAGCACTGGTTTGAAAAATATGGAGCTTATCCAATATGCGTTGGTAGTGATACTATACAATTTAAGCTTGAGGATCCTATAGTTGATGAGAAGGAACTGGAAGTTATAGCTATGGAGCAGTATTTATATTGTGGAGATATAGTTTGGCAAGGGGTAGAAAGTGTTAAGAATCTTCAAAGTAGCTTAGGAAATTCTAAGGTTTGGTATTTTTGGTGGGAATAAATTAATATATTTAAAGCAGTAAGAGTAGTATATCTTACTGCTTTTTCATGTATAGAAGCTTATATGAGATTTCCTTTCCTAACTAAGTGAATGAAAAATAGATGTTAAATGATACTGTTATATAAGGGGTGTTATAGTTGAAAACCCTTATCAGTAGTGGTATATTAAAGGTATTAGATAGAAGGAGGAAGAAATGAATTTTAATAATTTAAGTAACAGGACAAAAGGGATAATTTTTATAATATTATCAGCCTTTGGATTTGCAATGATGTCAGCTTTTGTTAAGCTATCTGGAGATTTACCATCATTTCAAAAGACCTTCTTTAGAAATTTAGTTTCAGCAATAGTGGCTTTTGTACTAATTGTTAAACATAATGAAAGCTATTTTGGAAAGAAGGAAAATCAAAAGACCCTTATTATGAGGTCATTATTTGGGACAATAGGAATAGTATTAAATTATTATTCTATAGATAGATTAGTATTATCTGATGCTAATATGCTAAATAAATTAAGTCCATTCTTTGTAATTATCTTCTCAGCTTTATTTTTAAGTGAAAAGATAAAATCAAAGCAGGCTATAGCCTTAGCAATTGCATTTGCAGGGTCATTATTTATTATAAAGCCATCCTTTAATTTAGAGATTATACCTGCATTAGCAGGTGTAGGAGGTGCAATAACAGCAGCAGCAGCTTATACTTGTCTTAGAGCGTTAGGTGGAAAAGAAAAGCATTATACAATAGTATTTTACTTCTCATTATTCTCTCTTATAGTAATATTCCCATTTATGATTGCTGTATATAAACCAATGACAATTATGCAACTTATCTACTTATTATTAGCTGGAGTCTTTGCAAGTATAGGTCAGTTTGGTATAACATTAGCTTATAATTATGCACCGGCAAAGGAGATTTCAATATTTGACTATTCAAATATAATATTCTCAGCAATAATAAGCTTAGTGATATTTGGAGCATTACCAGATTATCTTAGCTTTATAGGATATTTAGTTATATTTGCAGCTTCACTTTACATGTTTATTTATAATAAGAATCTTGATAAAGTAGAAGGGAAGTAGCCATATAATATAGTTACTTTATAATTAATAGTAAAATTAAAGGAGGTACTAGCTAAGAATTTAATTTTAGCTAGTACCTCTAAGTATTATTTAACAATCATTCTTATCATTTTATAATTCCCATAATCACCAAAAGAATCATCAAATTCACCGTTACAGAATTTTGATGGTGATCCATTATCATTTACATATCTTCTTTCGATAGTCCAACCTATTTCCTCCATGGCTTTAACTATTTTAGGGTCTTCTTCAAATTGCAGCTTTATAACGATATTACTATTGCTGTAATCTAACTCGCAATATTCTACATGATAAATATCATAATCTTTTTTAGGAATCATTTTTATTTTATTCATATAAGTCTTAGTAATGTTATATGCTTTTTCTTGAAGCCTTGTAAAATCTATATTCATCTATACATCCTCCTTAACTCCATAGGCCCTATCATATCATCTTGAGCTAGATATTACAAAATAAGGTGGGGATATACCTTATCACTTATGTATAAAAGATACAGGTAAATTACCACTTAACTAATCTTAGAGAGATAATGTACCAAAATGTTAAGAAAGGATTGAATAATAAACTATTGTATGAAATAAAAATAATAATTAGTAATATAAGTTGAAGAAAATGAGGAATTTAATATTCTATACAAATTCTCGTTACATCACACAATGAGAACGTATGTTTGCATATCTCAGAAAATTTTGGTATAATAGAGTCTAATGAATTTAGTGACTTTGAAGATAGATCTATTTATTCAGATGAAAAAGAAATTATAGATTTAGAAAAACTATTAGGATGGGATGAGGATTAATGACAATTGGAGAGAATATAAAAGAATTAAGGAAGGATAGAGGATTAACACAGAAACAACTAGCTGAACTTATTGAACTATCAGATAGAACTATACAGTATTATGAGGGGAATAAGAGAGTACCATCTTTTGGATTGTTAAAGATGATTGCAGAGATGTTGGATGTGTCAGTATTGGTTTTATTAGAAGGTGAGATTAGCACATTAGATTTGCTTATAGAATTAAAAAGAAGGGAGACTTTAGGGGGCATGATATAAATGGGTGCTTAGTATGTGGGAAGAGAGTATGAGTAAATTAAGAAAAATAGAAATGGATTATCACATGTATACAGAGTTAACTAGTAGAAAAAGGGTAGTGAGTAGATTAAGTTCTATTTACTACCTTTTTATCACTTCATACATTAATAAGTCATTTTGTGTATAAAAATTAACCCAAAAGACAATATATTGACAAGTTGTGAGTAAAAAATGTCTTTTTGAACTTAAAAAGGAAATGATGGTAATTTTATGATAACATTTTCAGTGAAGGAACAAAAGGGGGAGACAAAATGAAAAAGTTTAAAAAAATATTTTCAGCAGCACTATTGTTTTGTATGATTGGAGCATTAATTCCAAGTGTACAAGCTAAAGGTGTAACAACTACACAAGGACAAGCTATTGTGGATGAGGCAAAAAAATATCTTGGAAGTCCATATGTTTGGGGCGGAAAGGGTGAATATTTAACTACTAACTCATTAAATGAACTTAAGAAGTTGTATCCAGCAGCAACTGCAGAGGGAAGATATACTACAGCCGAAAAATATGTCAATATGGGATATAGGGCATTTGATTGTTCTGGATTAACATCATACGTTTATAGTAAGGTATTAGGAATTAACATTGGAGCCGGAACGTATAGTCAAGTTAATGCAGGGGTTGCAATATCTAGAAGTGAGCTGCAACCAGGAGATCTAGTTTTTCCACATGCAGATCATGTTCAAATATATATAGGAAATGGACAGGTAATTGAATCGCCTAAATCTCATGAGTATGTGAGAGTTGTAAATCTAGGAGATGTATGGAAAGCAAGAAGAATAGAGCCAGGGGATATAGAAAATCCTAATAAAAATGGATGGACATATGAAGAGGGGAAATCATATTATTACAATAATGGAGTAAAACAAAAAGGGTGGATATATGTTAATAATCATAGTTACTATCTTGACTCAAATGATGGACATATGTTAATTGGATGGCAACAAGTAAATGGTTACTGGTACTATTTAAATGAAACTTATGGACATATGTTAACAGGTTGGATAGAAATCAATGGTAATAGATACTATTTAGATCCTACATATGGACATATGAGGACAGGATGGAATGATGTAGGTGGGAATAAATATTATTTTAATACAACTTATGGACATGCAGAAAAAGGATGGCTACAGCTCGGAGACAAATGGTATTATATGAATGAAAATGATGGATACATGGAAAAAGGATGGATATATGTAAACAATAATAGTTATTTACTTGATTCAAATGATGGTTATATGCTTAAAGGATGGCAAAAAGTAAATGACCAGTGGTACTATCTAAATGAAACTTATGGACATTGTGAATTAGGATGGGTATATGTGAATGGGCAAAAGTATTTCACTGATCCGACCTACGGAAACATGTGGACAGGGTGGCAAAAGATAGATGGTAAGTGGTATTATTTTAATAAAATTTACGGTCATGCTGAAATTAATACAATAGTAGATGGTTATACGCTAAATGCAGATGGCATAGCTATTGATAAATTTGATTAATATAAAAGCTTAAGTTTAGGAAAGACAATTTTAAAGAAGAAGGTAATTTAAAAGGAGCAAGTGAGATTTCTCGCTTGCTTCTTTTTATAATTTTGAAAGAGAAGCACTTGAAAATACAATACTAATAACGAAACAATGAAATTAAAATTATACAGTTGAAGTTAAGGATCACAAATAACATTTGAAAATAGATGTAAATTTATACAGAATAAAAGCTAGTAGATAATTATCTACTAGCTTTTTATCATTAGTATTTTCTTTTGCCGTCAAAAATAATTTTGTTAAATTATATTAATATTATAATTCTAAAAATCGTAATTGCCGATTAATCATGTCATATAGATAACTTTGTATATGCTTTAAATTAAAATCAATCCCTACATTTTAGCGTGGAATGTTGAAATGTAGTGTTGGATGGCTATATTACTAACTTTAATACAATTCGGCAAAAGAAACGGCAAAAATTATATTTAAAAAATTGAAGATATAACCCTTTGTGCATTCTTCATCATATCATCATTTACGTGGCTATATGTTTTTAAAACCATTTCTACAGTATCTCCTATCAATTCAGCTGCAGTTTTAAAGTCAACTCCATTTGCTATTAAGTTTGTAGTAAATGTATGTCTTAATTCATGTAACGTTACTCCATATTTCTTCAACTCTTTATTTACAACTTGAGATACGTATAATCCAGTGTGGGTAAATATCCTATTATTAATATCGGTAACTGCTTTGCTCTTATACTCTTTTAACTCCTTCAATGTAGAACTTGATATTGGTACTATTCTGGTCTTTTTATTCTTAGTGCTTCCAAAACCCCATAACTCACTTGATATCTTTTTCCATTGTTTATTTATAGTTAATGTCATATTAACCTCATCTAAATCACTCCAAGTTACTCCTAATGCTTCGCCCCTTCTTAAACCACATTTTACACATAGTAAAATTACTATATAAAACTTAGAGCCCTTCAATTCTTTCAGCATTTTATCAGTTTCTTCTAAAGTTAGTGCATTTTTAGTGGTCTTTGAAGGTCTTGGCATTATCATTTCGTTAGTGGGTATGATGTAGGAGGGATCATAATTATCTTTGTAATATACAAATAGTTGCTTAATTTTCTTCGTGTATGTTTCTATTGATGAAGCTTTTATCCCTTCTCCTATTAAAGCATCTACTGATTTTTGAATGTGTATCTTCTTTATATCAGCAACTTTCATATTGTGAAGTTCTTTAAATTTTGCATATGAAAACTTATAACTATCAATAGTATTATTTTCTCGATACAATTTCATATGGTTTATAAACAGCTCATACAAGGTCGAAAATAGGATCGTATTGTATTTATCATTAATTATTAAGCTTTCATTATTAATTAGTTCCTTAAGTTTTAATACTTCTTTTTCTGCGATTGGTTTTGCTTCCTTTTTAGTTTTAAAACCCTGTTTAGCTTTCTGTTTCCATTTGCTATTCACCTTGTAAGATATTATAAATTGCCAACCTTTGTCCTTTTGCCTGTAGGTAATATTATATTCCACGTTAATTCTCCTTTACTTTTATGATACATAATACGAACGTACGTTTGCATTATGTAGAAAATCTTGCTATAATAAAAAAGGTGGAGGGGTTGAGATGGAAGATGTATATTGTGAGTACATAAAAACTTTGAAAGAGATATTAAAAAGACTAGGGGATTGACCTAGTTCTTTTTGTTACTTATATATAATTTAACTTCACTTTCAAGCATTTTCATTAATAGGTTTTTAGCTTCTTCGCTCATTTCTCCACTTTCTTTAATTTGTCCAACCTCTAATAAGGTATCTATTACCATTGTCAAACCCTCAAATTGATTGACAGTAATATTATCACCTGGTTCTAACCACTCACTTACAGTAGTATTTGTAGCCTTAGCAATCTTTTCAATTGTTTTTAAAGTTCCTTTTCTCGTACCATTTTCTAATTCGCTTATGGTAGTTCTTGAGAATCCTGTTTTTTTACCAAATTGTTCTTGTGTTAACCCCAAATTATCACGACATTCTTTTAATTTAAATCTAAATTCCATAGTTAAAAACTCCTTCCTAAGTATAGTCTATCATTTGTATGTCGTGAATACAAGACATTTTAAATAAACAATTTCAATAAAATATGAAAAATGTATTAAAATAAAGACATTAACAGATAATAGAAGTAAATACAAGTTAAATTGTGTATATGGCGAAATTTGGTGAAATTAGGAATTGACGACGTCTTAAAAATGCGACATAATAAAATCAAGGCAAGGGGGTGATACACTTGAAAAGCCTTATTAAAACGAAAAGATTAGAAGTTGGATTAATGCAATATGCGGTAGCAAGCAAACTAGGAATGTCAACGCGTAACTATCAGCGAATCGAAAATGAGGGCAAAGAACCTACGGAAGAGCAGATGGAGGAGTTGGCTTTAATTTTTAATTGTGATGTCGCAAATTTGCGACAAAAGGAGGCCTAGAGTTGGAAGAATATAAGAAAACTTTAATAGAAATATTAAAAACTATTGATAGTAAAAGGAAGTAATAGTATGGATAGTCCAACATTAATAAGTAGAGAAACATTGGCTAGAAGGTGGGAGGTAAGTGTCCAAACAGTAATTAAATATGAAACTGATGGAATAATTACAAGAGTTCCTAGTATACCTTCTCCAAGATATAGTATTTCAGAAATATCAAAAATTGAAGGCATTCAGCCAAATTTACTATCTCCACTCGAAAGAAGAAGGCTTGAAGGGAAAGTGGACGAGTTGGAGGAGAAAGTTAGAAAACAAGCGGAGCATATAAGAAAGATGTCAATATTGGCAATGGAAAGTATGAATATATTATCAAACTAATTTAATGAGCAAGCATTAATAAAATATAAAACTAGGAGGGTTTAAAGTGAAGGAATTAATAAAAATTACTACAAATGAAAACGGGCATCAATTAGTAAATGCTAGGGAACTACATGATTTTCTTGAAAATAGAAGACAATTCACAGATTGGATTAAACAAAGAATAGAGCAGTATGGTTTTGTAGAAAATGAAGATTTTAGTATTTCACAAATTTGTGAAAATGGTGGTAGGCCTAAAAATGAGTATGCAATAACAGTTGAAATGGCTAAAGAGCTTTCTATGGTAGAAAACAATGAAAGGGGTAAAGAGGCAAGAGGGTATTTTATCAAGTGTGAAAAGGTAGCTAAAGAAAATATTTTTAATACAGCTCAATTATCTCCAGAACTTCAAATGTTCAATCAAATGTTTAAGGCCATAGCAAATAATGAGCTAGAGCAAAAGAAAATTAAAGCGTCAATAGAAGAAACAAAAGAAGAGATTCAAGGAATCAGAGATGCAATTACTCTTAATCCGAACCAATGGAGAAAAGATACAGCTACTTTAATTAACAAGATAGCAAACAAGATTGGTGGATTTGAGTATATAAGAAATGTTAGAGAAGAATCGTACAAGATACTTAATGAAACATATGCAGTAGATGTTAATAGAAGATTGCAAAATAAAAAGAAAAACATGGCTTTGGAAGGGGCTAGTAAATCTAAAATTAATAATATTAATCCGTTGGATGTTATAGCAGAAGATAAGAAATTAATAAATGGATATATAAATATAGTTACAAAATTAGCAATTAAACATGGGGTAGCATAAGGGACAAGTGAAATGTAGATCAACGATAAAGATAGAATGAATATCTAATGAAAAGAGCATAACAATTATAGAAGTGATAGTATGTAAAATCTGAAAGTAACAATCGTTTTTTTAATTTAAACAGAACGGATTCTTAATAAAAGTATGTAGAGATATTTGAGGAGGAGCGTAATGGATGATTTATTAACAATTAAAGATTTAGCAAAACATTGGAAGTGTCATGAAGAAACAATAAGAGAAAATATAAGGCAAGGGGTAATAAGTCCTTGTAAGGGTGTGCCTATTAAAAATAGATTTAATCCCAATTATATTTTAGAGCTTGATGGAGTAGATTTAGAAAAGTTTTCTCCTATACTTAAAAGAAATATGGAAAGAGAAATTAAGAGGCTTAAAGAGGAAAATCAGAAGTTAAAAGATATGCTTATGGAACAAGTAACGCTAGGTAATAGATGTTTTCAGCTACTAAATGAAAAGGAGAAGATATAAATGACCACCAGGGAAGAAGTATTAAATAAAGCTAAAGATTTTAAAGAGTGTTCAGAAATTTGTTTTGAATATGAAGTTAAAGATAGTGATACAGAGTTTTTTGAATATGTAATTAATTTATTAGAAAGAACTGCTCCAGAAGTACCAGTTCAAGATTCACTAATAAAATTAATTTTAAATGGCAAAGTTATTGCTGAATATATCATTAAAAGAACTAAAACAAAGCATAAATATGAAGAGAAAGTGCGAGATATATGTGATAACAGGTTAATAGGTTTTAAATCTAAAAAAGAAGATGCACAACTTATAGCTAAGATAATCGAAACTCTTGCCGGAGAAGAATATCTAACAATAAGTCATGCACAATCTATTTTGTCTGATGTGCAGAGTATTCTACCTATGATTGTAAAACTTTAAAGTCCCAATTTTGACCTATCAATAACATTGATTTTAGGTGATGGTAAATCTTTGAATTGTTTTTCTGCCAATTGATAAGCTTCTATATATTTAGAAGTTAAATCTTCAACTAAAGCAGAATAACCAGATACCTTATACTCTTGTAAATTTGAATCAATATATATTTTAGCAGATGTCATAGCAATATTATGACAAGCTGTGGTTCTATCCATAAAAAACACCCCCTTTCAACATAATTTTACCATATGTTAGGGGAAATATAAAAATTAAGGAGGAAATATAAATGAAAGCAACAGGTATTGTAAGAAGCGTAGACGAGTTAGGGAGAATAGTAATACCAGTAGAATTAAGAAGGACATTAGATATTAGCGAAAAAGATGCTTTAGAAATTTATACAGAAGGGGAAAATATAATACTAAAGAAGTATAGTCCAAGCTGTATATTCTGTGGAGAAGCTAGAGAAATTGTTAATTACAAAGGGAAGAATATATGTAAAAAGTGCCTTAAGGAGTTGAGGAAATGGTGACTTCAACAGGGAGATTGATTTTAGGATCTATTGCAGTTGTATTTACATTAGTTAGTTTCTCTATATGTTTCATAAATCTTATAGAGAGTAAGAAGCTTAAGAGCAAGTTAATAAATAGCATATTAACTATAGCAAGTATGCTTAGTCTAATATATGTGATTAATGTTTAGGAGGGATGTATGGGTATTGAATTAGTAAAGGCTAGTTATGTAACTAGAAAGATTTTAGAAAGGTCAGAAGTGGACCATAGACCATTTAAGGAAATTTTAGATGAAGAACTTATAAAAATAGGTTGTAACCCTACCGACCAAAGTAAGGGAAACAACCATAGCAAATCGTATGAGGATATTATATCACCAACAGAGGATATAGACAATGGAGAAGTTTTTGACATAAAGAGTGGACGAATTATTAGAGATTTAAGGGGGATGTAGAAATGGAGAATGCATTATTAATATCTGACTTACAAGAAGTTAGAGAAGGTTTTAAGATTGAAAATCTAGAGGGGGCAACTTGGGCATTTAGAAAGCTTAGAGCAATAGAAAATAAAGAATCCGACATAAAAGCTATAGCAGATGAAGAAATAGCAAGGATAACAGTTTGGAGAGAGTCAGAGTTAAAGCAGTATGAAGGAGATAAGCAATACTTTAGTTTTTTACTAGAAGAGTATTACAAGAATGAAAAGGCTAATGATAAGAAGTTTAAATTATCTACTCCTTATGGAAAAGTTACAGCTAGAAAGTCAAGCAAGTGGACCTATGAAGATGAAGATTCACTTGTTAAATATCTTAAAGACAATGCTCCAGAACTAGTTAGAGTTAAGGAGGAAGTAAACAAGACAGAACTTAAGAAAGTATTTAAGGATGGAATAGATAAGACAACAGAAGAAATACTTCCATTCGTAACTATAGAAGAAACTGAAAGTATAACAGTTAAAGCTGAATAGGAGGGATTTATGGATATCTTAGAAGAATTAAGAAAGCCTTTTGGAGAGAAGGAAATAGAGTGGAGGGTTCAACAATGTGGCATAAGTAATAATAAGCCTTGGGCTATGGTTTTATGCTATGTACAAGCTAGGGCAATTCAAAATAGATTAGATCATGTATTTGGTTGGAATGGATGGAAAGTAGAGTATAGGACATGCAATGGAGATACAAATATTATTTGTAGAATATCTGTTTATGATGAAACAACGAAAGAATGGATTTATAAAGAAGATGGGGCAAGCGAGAGTAATGTTGAACCTTTCAAAGGTGGGATTAGTGGGTCTCTTAAGAGATGTGCATCAAGTGGATTTGGAATAGGTAGATATTTATATAACCTTACAGAAAACTTTGCTATATGTTCACATGAAAAGCCTAAAGATTTAACAGATTGGAAGAAGGCGCAGGCAAAGGTTAAGGAAGGAAATAAAGAAGTAAGAAAGACTATATATTGGAAAGCTCCACCATTACCAGAATGGGCATTGCCTAAGAAAGTTACAGCGACAGAAGTCTCTAATTTAATTGAGGTAGGTAAGAAAGCTAATATCTCATTACCTAGCATATTGAAAGTTATAAAACATGATTTTGGGATTGATATGATAGAGCAACTTACTTTGGATCAATACAATGAGGTATCTGAAAGGCTTAACAAAAAGGTAGGTGCAAGTAATGATAAGCATTAATTCAAATAAATTTGAGGAAAGATTAGATGTAGACATATGCCAGCATTGTGATACAGAAGTAAACTTAAGGTTTGTTAATGATGTTACTAGAGCAAATATATTACTAGAACCAATAATGCTAGATCAAGTACTAGATACTATTCTAGATTATAAATATAAACATGATAGTTCTTATTATGAAAATGAATTATTAAGAAAAGATGCAGAGATAGAAGAACTTAAAAACATTATAGAGCAATATGAAGAAAATAATGAAGCATATAGAGAAAAACTTATTACTAGTTGTGGACCATTCTAGGGGGTGACTGAGTGAGTGATAACAAGAAGTATTACTACTTAAAAATAAAAGAAAATTTTTATGAGACAGAAGATATGAAGATACTTCAAGCTATGGATAATGGTTATCTATATTCAGATATTTTAATGAAATTATACCTTAAATCTTTAAAAACTGATGGAAAGCTAATGTTTAAAGAAAATATTCCTTATAGCCCTAAGATGATAGCAACAATAACAAATCATAATACAGATACAGTAGATAAGGCTCTATGTATATTTAGAGAATTAGGATTAATTGAGGTTTTGGATAATGGGGCAATCTATATGCTCGATATCCAAAGCCTAATAGGTAAAAGTAGCTCAGAAGCTGATAGAAAAAGGGAGTATAGAAATAGAATTAAGGAAGAAAGGCACAGGTTATTGGGAGAAGGGGACATTTGTCCCGACATTGTCCCAATAGATTCGGACAAACATCCACCAGAGAATAGAGATAGAGATAGAGATAGAGTAAGAGATAAAGATAATAATATAAAACTGTCATTGTCGTTGTATGAAGAATTAGGATTTGGGTCTATTAATACAGTGATTTTAAGTGATTTAGAGTTATTAGAAGAAGAATATACAGAAGTATGGGTACAAGAAGCACTTAAAGAAGCTAATGCAGCAGGAGTTAGGAATATAAAATACGTAAAAGGTATTCTTAAGAACTGGAAGACTAAAGGGTTTAAGTTAGAGAAACCACAGAGACAGAATAATAGTAAGACAAATGGATTTAATAATTTTGAACCAAGATCTATTTATTCAGATGAAAATCAAATGGCAGATTTAGAGAAAAAGTTATTAGGATGGGAGGAATAGTATTGAGCGATATACATTGGTGTTTAGTATGTGGTCAAAGAGCTACAGAACTTCACCACATAGTATTTAGAAGCCAAGTTAAACCTCTGGAGAATTGTAAGTTAAATCATATTTACTTATGCAGGAGCACCACAGGGGAACTCAAGGAGTTCATGGAAGTAAAGGTCATAAGCTGGATAGATTATTAAAATTACAGTTCCAAAACAACCTAGAAATATTGTGGGACAAGCGGTATTTAACTAGAGAAGAAATAAAAGAAGTTTTAAAGGTAGCAGATAAACCACTAGATAGGCTTTTAAAGAGTTTAATTTTACAGAAGGATAAATATGTTAGGGAAGAAGTAATAAGAGCCTGTATGGGCGGTAAGTTGATAATAGAACATATAGAGAGTAGGTAGGATGGTATGAATCCACAACAGATATTAGAACAATTAAATAGATGTATCCAGGCACTTGGTAGAGGTAATGTTCAGCTTAAGACATTAGGACTAGAAAAGGCTAAGACAGAAAAGGAATATAGAGTAAGGCAAGCACAGGAAATACTTAAACTTAAGGCAGAAGGAAATAAGGTAACTATCATACAGGATCTAGCAAAAGGAAATGAAGAAGTAGCAGAGTTAAGACTTAAAAGAGATATTGCAGAAAGTGCTTATTATACCTGTATAAGTGCAATAGATAATTTAAGGCTGGAGATAGATGTTTTAAGAAGTAAATTAACTTGGTTAAGAACTGAGTTAGGGAATTCGTGATATGTAGAAAGTGCGAGGTAATGAAAGGAGTTAAGTTATGGAAAATACATTAAAGTTTATGGAAACACTTATAGAAGATATGAAAGGCATAAGTTGGAGTATTGTTAAGATAGTTGAAGGTGAAAAAGTAGTAGAAGATGACACTAATTATTTAAAAGTAGAAGAAGGGAATATTTATGAAGAACAAGATAATTTCTATATAAAACAATGGACGGGATGTTGTGATGATGATTATTATGGAGTAATCTATTATCCAATAAAAGATAATAAATACTTGGAGATTAGTTATAGTTGTTAGTACACAATGCTAATAAATAATGTAGAAAGGATGATGTAAAAATGAAATATTGGGATTTTAGTAAGTATGAATATTATGCATTAATAGGGGCTGACACAGAAGAAAAAGCTTTAGAAGAGTATCAAAGGACAGTTGCATCAATAGGGTGCGGAGATGGAGGGTTAAAACCAACCATTGTAACGGAAGAGTATGCAAGAGATCTATTCTGTAAATGCATGGTAAAGCAAGGTGAAGAAGACAAGACTTTTGATGAATTTGTAAAAGAGTTTGATGAATATAAGAAAAGCGGTGAATCAATCACAATATTGATTGATAGTGGCTTATAGAGAGGATGATGTAAATGAAAGTTTTTGATTATATGCAACAAGAAGTTAGAGAGGTAAAAAATATAAAAGAATTAGATAAAGAATATGAATTGACTTATAACAATGAAGTTGTAAGAAGAAATAGATATGAATTTAGAGAGTTGAAAGAGAATGATAAGGTTTACAAATGTATAAAGGGATTTCTAATAGAAGTTTGTGATGGAGATGGATTTACAGTTGAAGATGAATATATAGAAATAGAGAATGGATCAATATGGTTTACACCAGAAGATAAGGATTATAGGTTTATTGGTGGAGAAATAAGGCTTGAATCTAATGATGTTGAATGGATTGAAATAACTAAAGAACATTTAGAGGAATATTTCAAAGAGGTTAATTAGATCATAATACTAAGAAATTAAGAATTTAATAGGGAATAAGAGCAAGTTTGAGTATGGTTATAAATTCTAATTCTCAAACGACAATCATTTGATAGGAGTATCTGTAGATGGAGGATAATATTTTAAAGGGACAAATAAACATATTTGAAATGGATAAAGTAGTTGAGGGTAAGGTGACTAATGAAGGTTATACAAAGGAGCAATTAGCTAGAATAGAAGAGTTTAAAAAAGAGTTTGAAGTTGACAAGGTATCTATAAGTAAAGCTAATATAGTTAATGTTTTTGTTAAATATAAATTTCCTCCTATAGTACCACAAGGAGATAGAACTAAAGCATTTTATCCTAAATGGACACATCTTATATATTTCATCAATGAATTGGGAGAAATTCTCGGTAATCCTGGCGTTGGTTATGTGGAGAACAATGAGAATATAAAGAGAGAAGGTGATTAATTGATAATAGCAATAGATCCAGGAAGTGAAGAAAGCGGAGTAACTGTAATAAGGCAATCAGATTTAAAACCTTTGGTTGCTGAAAAAATAACTAATGAAGAATTATTGGATAACTTATTAATGGATAGATATGAAAGATTAGATGAAGTAGAGTCGATAGACCATGTTGCTATAGAAATGATTGCAAGTTATGGAATGGCGGTAGGAAAGAGCGTGTTTGATACTTGTGTATGGATAGGGAGGTTTATACAAGCATTAGATTATAACTACTATAATGATACAGTTAAATACATCTACAGGAAAGATGAAAAGATGAACCTATGCAACAGTATGAAAGCAAAAGATAGCAATATAGTACAAGCTCTAGTAGATAGATTTGCACCTAATACACCTAATAAGGGAAAAGGTACAAAGAAAGAGCCAGGATGGTTTTATGGATTTAAGAAAGATATTTGGCAGGCTTATGCAGTTGGTGTTACTTATCATGACTTGTATATAAAAGGGGATGAAGCGATTGAAAATTCATGAATTAAAGATATTGTCTAAATATTTTCTAGCAGTAAAGTTAGGACTTAAGAACTTTGAAATAAGGAAGAATGATAGAGACTACCATATAGGAGACATAGTAGTACTTCAAGAGTATGAGAATGAGAAGTATACAGGAAATGAGATAAAGAAACAGATTAAATACATTGTATATGGACCATGTTATGGATTAACAAAAGGTCATTGTGTCATGTCTTTAGGAGAAGTAGGGGAGGTAATTAAGAGTGAATAAGGTAATTTTAATCGGCAGACTTACAAAGGATCCAGAACTAAGATTTGCAGCAGGTTCAGGAACAGGAGTAACTAGGTTTACAGTAGCAGTAACAAGACCATTTAAGAAAGATGAAACAGACTTTATAAATTGTGTAGCATTTGGAAAGACAGCAGAAACAATAGCACAGTATTTAACTAAAGGTAGACAGATAGCTCTTACAGGGAATATAAGAACAGGTAGCTATGATAAAGATGGAGAGAAGAGATATACAACAGATGTTAATGTGGAAAGTTTTGAGTTTGTAGGAGATAACAAGGGACAAGCTAGTAATCAAAGTAATAATGATGCCTTTGGTGGATATGGTGAAATTACTCCGGTAGATGATGGGGAGATGCCTTTCTAATATGGAAGGGCAAGTAAGCTTCTGGGATAAGCCAAGGGTAGTATTTATTGAAGATGATATAGAACTAAGTGAGGACTTTGTGGAAGGTTCTGAATGGGAGATTTACATGGAGCAGAAAGAGTATTACATAATACTTCATAGAGATATATTTCATAGTGCATATAAGAAGCATTGCAAGAAGGTTAATTTTTCAAGTTAGAGGAGTGTCTTATGAGTAAAATTGAATCAGAACTATTAGGGTTATTAGTTAAGGATGCAATAGAGGGAGACATAAGAGGAGTAAGAGCATATGCAGGGTTAATAGCGGGTAACCTTGCATATGCAAATGATACAGAAGGAGCAGAAGAGATAAACAAGGTATTAGAAGGGAGATATAAAGAGGATGGTTAAAATATATCAGATGATATTAACTTTGATTTAGAGATAATAACTGATAAATTGACTAAGGGTTAATAATATTAAGGCATATGACTTAACTAATATAAAGTTAAGTCTATAACCTTAGTTTTGTAATAAGCATTTAAGAAAAATATATATCACCGTTACCCACTATTACAATTCTATAGTCTTGCAATAAGGGAAGTAAATTATATTTTTCAGATTTAGGAGATAACTGTATTGCCTGTTTTATTACTTGATTTTGATCAAAAACTTGAACGTAAGCACTGTTATTTTCAGAGATATTTTGAATAGTATATTTATTTTCAGGTGAAAAATTGAAATCAGCAGCTTTGTAAACTCCTTCATTAAATGTATTAGCAGCATAAGCAAATTGAGTAAAACTACTAAATGATAGTGATAAGGAAATTAAAAATATAGCTATTTTTTTTTTCATTTAAATAACCACCTTTCAAGTATAATGTGGCTATTTTAATATTTTAATATTCATAAGGTGGACTACATAAGTAATTCACTCTTAAAGGAGGGGTAGAATGGATAAAGAATTGTTTAGAAAGACAGAAGGAATTTTATATAGATATTATCAGAGTAAAAAGAAGATACATACTCTTAATAATGAAATATCAAATTTAGAGTATCATAGAGAAAGAATAGAGTATGATATCAAGCATGCTAATGTAACAATAGATTATTACCAAAATGGAATAGGAATACAAGAGAGAGTACAATCTTCTCCAAGTGGATCTAGTTATGCAGAGACAGAAATGTGTAAAGAGATAGAAAAGCTTGAAAGGGAACATCTAAGAATTAATAAAAGGATATTAAAAATAAAAGCAAAGATAAGAGAGCTTGAAGAGTTTATAAGGCATATAAGTGAAAATATAGGACAACTTAACGAGGAAGATAAAAGATTTATAGAATTAAAGTATGGAGATAGAAGAAATCTACTATATATATCTATAAAGCTTAATATGTCAAAAACTACAGCATACAGAAAAAGAGAAGAGATAGTAGAGAATATAGCAGAGTATGAAGAGAATATGAAATTGTGGGAAAAAGGTGGGAAAAGGTTGGGAAACCAAGCAATTAAAAAGGTTATATAATAGTATTAGGCAATGACCTCCAATAAATTATTCTCATAGGCCCTTATACTAGAAAAGCATCTAGCAGAAATGTTAGGTGCTTTACTTATTTTACATATAAGGTTAAAATTACAGGTATAGGGGGGATATAATGGCAGATCAGATGAAAGCGCTAGTTAGAAAATATATTAGTGAATGTGAAGATATAATAGCAAATAACGACCAAGATAAAGCAGCAGAGGAACAGATTAGTATTATAGCTGCATTTGGAAACTATATTGACAATATAGAAAGCGGATTAACAAAAAATATGAAAAATCCAATGACTGGTGAGTATATTAATAGGGTTGTATATTTATCAAATATACGGATGTTAAAATGTAAATTGGAATCTTATTTGGCATCTGGATTTAAAGCGAATAACAAAGATTACTCAATAGGGGAATCTAAAAATATAGGTAATAGTACAAATACAATAAATATCGATAACAGAAATAACAATAGTAATAATAATAGCAATAATATAGAAATATCAGTATTGTTTGAAGATGCAAGAAAAAGTATTGAGGAAAACGATTCTTTATCAGAAGAAGAAATAAAGGAAGCTTTAGAAAGAATAAAAGAAATTGAAGACATAAGTAAATTAGAAGAAAATAAAAATAAAAAATGGTTTAAACTAAGGCCTACAATGGAATGGTTAGGAACAAAAGGTGTAGCAGTAGCGACAGCAGTATTAGGACTTATAACAGCTGTTATAAAAATGTAAAAATAGATTAAGAACTCTAGAAATAGGGTTCTTTTTTAATGCCTGCAGGAGCCAGTAGAAACAATAAAAATATAAAAGAAAAGGAAGGTGAGAGCCCCCTCTCACAATATATAGTATATTAGTATCTACTGGCTTTAAATATATAAATAAAACAAAGAGGAATTTACCAATATTTATAGAAATGTAAATATTGAGGTGAATTTATGTTAGAAAAAGTTAGAAATATATTGTTGGTTATATCTGGAGTAGGTGCATTACTCAGTATTCATTTTAAAACAATGAATAATTTTGCTATTGATACAATAAGGAATAAGTATAAAAATGTTCCAGGTAAACAGCTTATATTCAATACCGTAATAAAACTTTTTTCATATTGTTTTATTGGAATATATTTAACTTTGTTTATTATATCAATTATAGATTTTTTCGTAGCAAAAAAATGGGGAACAATCTTTTCAGTTCCGGATTTAGGAGAAGGATGGTTTTTATTTGGAGTAATAGTGGCTACTGTTATTATAATAGCACCTTTTATGGCTGCGGCTATTGCAGTAATTAATTTAGTAGAAATAAAAGACCAATTTAGAAAAAAACTTGAAAATAAAGATTATATTAAAGTAGATAAAAAAACTATTACTTGGAATTGGATAGGCATAATTCTATCTGTTATTGTAACAATAACGTGGATAATACTTTCAGGATATATAGTTACAACAGGAATAGATGTTGTTAATAAAGAAGGTATATATATATTCCAGAATAATATTCTGAATGATAATATGCGAATGATATCTTTATTCGGATTCTTAGCAATTATTTCTATAACAAGTTTTATAGTATTAAATAGTTTAAGAGAGATATACATTGCTATTAACCAAGATGAATCATATATTTTAATAGTTAATAATCATAAAGTACTATGTAAATGTTATTTAGAATATGAAGAATATTTCTTAATATTTAAAAATGAAGATGAGAACTATATAAAGAAGAGTGAGATTAAAGAGATAAGAAAAGTAGATACATACAATATTACAAATATGAAGGGAAAATATAATAATGGAGTAAAAGAAGCAGCAAAAAATAAGTCAGCAAAAAGAAATAAAAAGTTTTTTGCGTATAAAAAAGCAAAGAAGAACTCTAAATAGGGTTCTTTTTATTTTATGAAAGAAGGTGAAATAATGAATATACAAAGTAAAATAAACAAACTAATAAGAGCTTTAAATAAATATGAATATATATATCTAGTAAACAAAGAACAATTTTTAAGTAAAAAATCAAATAAAGTATGCTCTATATATAAGTTATTTCACTTAATGGATATAGAAGAATATAACTTAAGGTATCCAGAGGATAAGAAAAATCCTAATAAGTATTCTAATGTTAAAGTAGAAGTACTAAGTACATTTAATCAAGTAGAGATATTACTAAGATTAGTAGATATATATAAAGAAGTAGGTGGAGCAGATGGATAAGAAACTTACACCTAAGCAACAAGCATTTGCAGATTATTATATAGAACTAGGAAATGCAACAGAAGCAGCAAGGAGAGCAGGATATAAAAAACCTAATGTACAAGGAAGTCAGAACTTAGAAAAACTTAGTATTAAATCATATATAGAAGATAGGATAAAAGCCTTAGATGAAAAGAGAATAGCAAAAGGTGAAGAAGTCCTCCAGTATCTTACTAGGGTTATGAGAGGAGAAGAGAAGGACCAATTCGGCTTAGATGCTTCACTACAAGATAGAACAAAAGCAGCAGAGCTATTAGGTAAGAGATATAGATTGTTTGTAGATAAGATAGAACAGAAAGTTGATAATTCAGCAGAGATAGAAAAGACAAAGAAATTAGATAATATAGAAAGCATATTAAACCAAATGAAACCACCAGAGGAAGGTAAATAGTATGCCTTTAGAATTGTCACCTAAGTTTAAGGACTTTCTAACAACATTAACAGAAAGAGAATATTTAGAGGGAACAACAGCAGCAGGAAAAACAACAGTAGGAATATTTAAGTTTGGTTTAATGGTATCAAGATCTAACAAGAAGTTTCATGTAATAGCTGGAGCAGATTTAGGAACTGTAGAAAAGAATGTAATTAATGCCGAGTTAGGTTTTTTAGTACAGTTTGATGGTATAGCAGAGTATCATGGAAATGGTAAAGGGAATATAAAGTTACCTCATATAGAGTTACAGACAAAGAATGGTCCTAAGATTATTTATATATGCGGATATGATAATAAGAAAAGATGGACTAAGGTATTAGGTTCTCAAGTAGGATGTGTTTATATAGATGAGGTTAATATAGCTGATATGGAGTTCTTAAGAGAAATTACCCATAGATGCGATTATATGATGACAACATCAAATCCAGATGATCCTAATCTATTAGTATATAAAGAATTTTTAAATAGGAGTAGACCATTAAAGAAATATACTAATGACTATCCTAGAGAATTACTGGAACAGCTTAATGAAGAGCCAGTAACAGGATGGGTGCATTGGTATTTTACTTTTTATGATAATGCATCAATGACAGAGGAACTGATACAAAAGAAAATATCTGCAGTAGCAAAAGGTACTAAGATGTATAAAAATAAAATACAAGGCTTAAGAGGAAGAGCTACCGGACTAGTATTTATTAACTTTGAGAGAGATAAGCATACAAAAAATAAAGAAGAAGTAAAGAAGCTAATTAAAATAAATAGCAGCCAAGAAGAATATTTTACAACTTTCACTAGTGGATTAGATACCTCTTATTCAACTAATAGCGAGGATACAATAGCAATGTCATTCTTAGGAATAACTAATAAGGGTAATTGTTATTTGCTAGATGAAAAGACTTATAACAATAAGAATTTAAATATCCCTATAGCTCCAAGTGATACAGTTAAAAATTACATAGACTTCTTAGAAAGGAATAGGAAAGAGTGGGGATTTGCTAAGAATACATTTATAGATAGTGCAGATAGTGCAACAATAACTGAATTAAATAAATATAAAAGAGAGCATGGAAGTATATATAACTTTAATCCAGCATGGAAAGAAACTCAAATAGTAGATAGAATAAACCTTCAATTAGGTTGGTTTGCACATGAACAATTCTTTGTGTTAAAGCACTGTACTAACTATATAGGTGAATTGGAGTGCTATAGTTGGTTAGAGGATAAAGATAATACTCCAGAGGACAAAAACGATCATATGATTAACTCGTGTCAATATGGGTGGTTACCATACAAAACTAAAATAGGAGTTGTTAGTAAATGAAGATAACAGAGAAGGTGAGAAGTGCAATGAGAAATTTCTTGAAAATAACAGAATCTCAAAATAGCAGTATAAGCATACAAGAGGGATTAAACTATGAAGTTAATGCAGCAAAAAATAGAATATGGTATAGAGGGGATAGTTACGAATTAGAACAGCTATACAAACAGATTCAGAATACTAATTATTCATTCTGGGGGAGTGTTCCAACTAAAGGAATGGAGATAAGAAAGATTCATACAGGATTACCTAAACTAATAATTAATACATTAGTAAATATAGTTCACAATGATCTAAATAATATCAGCATTGGAGAAGATAAGGAAAAGATTAATGTATGGGATGAAATCTGTAAAGATAATAAGATGAAGAATCTACTAAAGAAAGCTACAAAGGATGTATTAGTTATAGGTGATGGAGCATTTAAAATATCATTTGATGATTCTATTACAAAATTTCCTATAGTTGAGTTTTATTCTGGTGAAAAAATAGATATTGTGTATGATAGAGGTAGAATAAGAGAGGTAGTATTCTATACTGAATACATTCATAATAAGCATAGCTATGTTTTACATGAGTTTTATGGTTTTGGCTATGTGAAGTATAAGCTATTTAAAGATGATAAGGAAGTAAGCATAAGTACTATCCCTCAAACAGAAGAATTAAAAGATGTAACTTTTGATGGAGACTATTGTATGGCTGTACCATATATGATATACGAGTCTGATAAATGGGAAGGCAGAGGGCAATCAATACTTGATGGGAAAACTGATAATTTAGATAGCTTTGATGAAACGTGGTCACAATGGGTAGATGCACTTAGAGCAGGAAGAGCAAAGACTTATATACCGGAAAGTTTAATACCTCGTAATCCTGATACAGGAGAAATATTAAAACCTAGCTGTTATGATAATAGATATATACAAACGGATTCTTATATGAGTGAAAAAGCAGTTCCTAAGATTGATACTGAGCAGCCAGAAATACCAACAGAAAGTTATATTCAAACATATGTAACAGCGTTAGATTTATGCTTGCAGGGTATTATATCCCCCTCAACATTAGGAATTGACAATAAAAAACTAGATAATGCAGAAGCACAAAGAGAAAAGGAAAAGACCACGTTATACACAAGAGATAGCATTATAGAAGCTTTGAATGATGTAATACCATTATTAGTAGACGTTATACTTAAGGCCAATAATACAAGGAATAAAGTAGCTATAGAGGATAATGAGGTTACTATAGTATTTGGTGAATATGCAAGTCCAAGTTTTGAAGCAGTAGTTGAAACGGTTGGTAAAGCTAAGAGCTATGGTGTAATGAGTGTTGAACAATGTATAGAAGAAATGTACGGAGATACATGGACAGAAGAAGAGAAAGCAGAAGAAGTTCAAAGAATTAAAGAACAGAATGCAATGATAGAAACAGAAGAACCCAAGACTATAGATGATGAAGATTATAATAACTTAGATAATCCAGAGGATGCGGATCTAGATGGCGAAGAAGAATAATCCTAGTAAGATAGGTGAAATACTTAAGAAGGTAACAAAGAAATCTATAAAGGATGAAGCAGCCAAAGAGAGAGCAAAGTCTTATGACATTAGAAAGATATTCGAGCAAATGGAGCTTGATTTAATTTCTAGTATGCATAGGGCTTTTTATTTTCACCAATCAGAACAAATGAAAGAGGGTTTTGAATGGGAGCAATGGCAATTAACTAAGCTAAGAGAGATGGAGAAGTATAGGAAAAGGAATAAGAAGATAGTTAGTGGCTATTCTGAGCCTATACAAGAAGCAATAGATAGAGAGTTAAAAGGTAACTATAGTAAAGGTGAGTCAAGAGGTACAAGGTTTATAGATAAGGTTAAACAGTTCTTTGGATGGAAGAGTAAGAAACATCAATCTATAGAAATACCTGAAGATATATCAGAGGTACAAACAGTAAGGGAATATATTCATAAAGAATTAGGGAGACCAGGAGCAATACCACCGGAGAATAATTTCTTTGGTGTTAATGATATGAAGCTAGAAGCCTTAATAGAGACAGTTAATAAAGATTTAACCAAGGCTCAACATTCAGTTCTTAGAAAGATGGATGATGTATACAGGCAAACTATATTTAAATCTCATATGTACCTACAGAATGGAGCTAAGACACTTAATCAGGCTATAGATATGGCAACTAAGGATTTCTTAGATAAAGGTATTAATTCAGTACAATACAAGAATGGAGCAATGGTCAATATAGCAAGTTATGCAGAGATGGCTTTAAGAACAGCAAGTCATAGAGCAACATTACTTGGAGAAGGTAAGAAAAGAGATGAATATGGAATACACTTAGTTGTTGTAAGTGCCCATGCTAATACTTGTCCTAAATGTGAGCCTTGGCAAGGGAAGATATTAATAGATGATGTATTTAGTCATGGTACTAAGTTAGATGGTGATTATCCCTTACTAAGTGAAGCTATCTCACAAGGATTCTTACACCCCAATTGTAGGCACACAGTAACAACATACTTCCCTGGTATAACTAACCTTCCACAAAAGCAAGATGGAGAAGATGCTATAAAATTATATGAAGCTGAACAAAAGCAGAGATTCATTGAAAGACAAATAAGAAAGTGGAAGAGAATAGAAGCAGGTACAACTGATTTAGATAGTCATCAGATGGCTCATAGAAGAGTTAGGGAATGGAGCAAGAGTCTAAAGGATCACTTAGAAAAGTATAATCAACTTAGAAGAAATTATAATAGGGAGGAAGTACAAGGAGTTAACAGTAAATCTCTTAAGAATCATGAAGAAGCATTGAGAAGTAAATACGAAAGTGATAAGATAGAAGAAAAGAGAGATTTTGTTAAATCGAATGAGCAGCCTAAAAACATTCATAACGGAAAACAGGGAAAGCATATATTAGGCCATAACAATTATATAGAGGGTAGAAGCTATTTAACTGTATCACTAGAAGAACTTGAAGAATTGGTTAAGAAATATGCAGGCACAGGGAAATTTGAATTGCAGCGTAATGGAGAGGTCAAGAATAAAGAGCTAATTGAATGCAATAAAAATATTGGTGTAAATGTAAACAATCAAACGGGAGAATTAACAGAAACTAATAGATTTTATATACACTACAGTAAAGATGGTGTTCATATAGTACCAACATTAAAAGGAGTTGATAAGAATTGAAGTCATTAAGAGAGTATTTTAATAAAAGAGTAAGGATATTAGATATAGACAATAAAGAATTTAAAGGTTATGTAGCAACATACACTCCATCAATAGATAGTGATGAAGAGTTAGAAGAAATTTCTATACTAGATAAGGCTGATAATCTTATTGGATTTAATGAAGAAGAAATAAAATTAATAGAGGTTATATAAGGGTACTTACTAAGTAAATGGTAGGAGGTTTAATATGGATAATTTTAAAATGATATATAAGATATTAAAAATATTAGAAAAGTCTATGGATGTAGAAGAATTTGATAATAAAAGTATATCAAAAGAACGTCTAGAACTTTCAGAAGCACGCTGGTGTAGGATAATAGCAATTTTAGTTAAAGAAGGATATATAACTGGAATTGATGTATGGAATGCAATGGATTGTCCTTATCCAAGAGTGGCTGTTATCAGACCAGAAATAACATTAAAAGGACTAGAGTATCTTAATGAAAATTCAATAATGAAAAAAGCAGCTAATTTAGCAAAAGGAATATCAGATATAATGCCTTAAGCACTTACTTAGATAAAGAGTAGGTGCTTTTATTATGCTAAAAATTAAGAAGGAGAAATTTAGGATGAAGTATGTTAAAGAGGAAATGGTTTATACTAATCAGAATTTTAGCTTTGCTTTAGAGGTGTTAAAAAAAGGAGCTAAGGTATCTAGGAAAGGTTGGAATGGTAAAGGGATGTATTTGAAGTTACAAGAACCTAGCAGTACATCAAAAATGACTTTACCATATATCTATATGAAAACTGCTGATGGTAATTTAGTACCTTGGTTAGCGAGTCAAACAGATATGTTAGCTGATGATTGGGAAGTTAGGATTGATAAAGATGTATTTAAATTTTGTTGTACAGGAAATAGTGATTATATTAAGAAAACATTATGGCCAACTGCTAAGATTAATGTAGAAAAGATATTGGTTGAAGGTGGAATCGTAGATTATGGGTGCAAATGCTCTGATAAATCAAAGAGAGAAGTACTAAAGGCTAAATTATCAATAGTACCAGGAGAGAAGTGGTCACCTATTGGATGTAATGAAAGAAGTTTACCCTTATTTCAAAATAGCGAAGAACTAGAAATAGCAACAAATATAGTATATGCATTAGATGGATTAAATCTAAGTAAGGTTAAAGATATACTACATAAAGTTGATAAATCTATAGATCATATTCTTAAAATATAAGGGGGATAAAATTATGCAATTAATAATAAATACAATCTTAATATTGGTACTTATCGCGAATATCATTATGGATATTAAGAAAATTAAATCCAATAAAGAACTTAGTAGTAAGCTAGATGAGAGAAATAAATTGCTTAAAGAGAGTGTAGCTAATGAAGAAAAAGTTTATAAAGAATATGTAAAGACAAGAGAACACTTTGAAGAACTGAAAAGTAACACATCTCTTGATTATGACCATTTAACAGAAGAAGTTATTGAAAGAATAAATAAGCTACAAAGGAGTAATGGGAATATAAAATTGATAATTAAGCCTTAGGAAACTAAGGCTTTTTATTATGCCCAAAACGTGTTTATGGCTTAAAAAGGTGCATGGAATTAACAGCCGACAGGCTATAAATGGAGGTATTTATGATAACAAATTTTAATCTTAGAAAAAGATTAGGAATGAGTAGATTAATGGAAGCTGATACAGGGATAAATGGTGGAACAGATACTAGTAATGTAGACACCAAGGAAACTGATACAGATGGCAAAGATACTGCTCAGACAGAAGAAAAGACTTTCACACAAACTGATGTTGATAAGTTAATTCAAGATAGGATAGCTAGGGAGAAGAAGAACCAACTATCTAAAGATGAATTAAAGGCATATAACGATTGGAAGGAAAGTCAAAAGACAGAGGAAGAAAAGAAGAGTGAAGCTTTAACCAATGCTGAGAAAGCAAGATTAGCAGCAGAGGAAAAAGCTACAGCACTTGAAGCAAAGGTTACTTGCTTATCTAAGGGAGTTAATTCAACTTCGGTAGATGATGTAGTAGTACTTGCAAAGGCTATGGTTACAGAGGAATTAACTATGGAACAGGCTATTGATAAGGTACTAGAAAAGTACCCAAGTTTTAAGGGGGAACAACAGCAACAAAATCAAGGATTTAAGATTGGTGCTGGCGGAGAACCACCAAAAGGCAATGCAAATGATGCTCTAGCAAGAGCATTCGGAAACAAATAAAAAATAAGAAATGGAGATGATTTTTAATGGCAGTATATAGTTATGCTGAACAATTTGAAAGAGAATTACAACAAAAATACAAAAGGGAGCTAACATCTTATGATTTAGAGAAATCTAATCCACAAGTTAAGTTTATTAATGCACAAACTATTAAATTACCTAGCATTACAGTAAGTGGATACAAAGACCATAATAGAGGAAGCATGGGCTTTAATACCGGAACTATATCAAATGAATGGGAACCAAAAAAATTAGCACATGATAGAGATATAGAATTTGCTTTAGATCCAATGGATATAGATGAAACTAATCTAGTTTTAGAGGTAGCAAATATTCAAAATGAGTTTGAAACAGAACAAGCTATTCCAGAAAGAGATTCTTATAGATATTCTAAGTTATATGCAGAAGCTAAAACATATGCATCTAATGGGGCTGTTATTGATAATACAGTATTAACTACAGCTAATATATTAGATTGGTTTGATACTCAAATGGAAAAGATGGACGATAATAGTGTTCCAAGTGAAGGTAGAATTTTATATGTAACACCAACAATAAATAAAATGCTCAAGAATGCAGAAGGATTAACAAGAAACGTTGATGTTAATAACAACAACGGAAAAATAGATAGGAAGGTTTATTCATTAGATGATGTAACAATAAAGAAAGTTCCATCTGGAAGAATGAAAACTAAGTATGACTTTACTAATGGGTGTGTTGCTGCAGGTGATGCAAAGCAAATTAATATGATACTGATTCATCCATCATGCCAAGTTACTAGAAAGAAATATGCATATATGAAAGTATTTACTCCTGGTACTGATTCAAGAACAGCAGATAAATATGTATATCAAGCTAGAGAATATGGTGATACATTCTTAATGAAGAATAAAGCTTGTGGTATTGCTATTAATGCAGAAGCAGAAGTATAGGAGGGGATAATATGAAGGCAACTAGAGGAAATAAAGTATATACAATAGATGAAACTCAAAAGGCTATGTATAAAGCACAAGGGTATGATATTACAGAAGATGATGGATCTGTAATATCATATGGAGCTGGAAAATCAGTTTCATATGAAGAATACAAGGCTTTAGAAGAAAAGGTTAGTAAATTAGAAGAAGATAATAAAAAGCTAGAAGAAGAAAATAAAAGTTTAAAGAAAGAGAATAAGGAATTAAAGAAGGGTGCTAATTAGTATCCTTCTTTTAGTTTAAGGATGTGATTAAATGTCTTATGTAGACAGCACATATTATAATGAATCCTTTTGTGGGACTATCCTACCAAAGGAGCACATAAAAGAGAAATTAGAAAGAGCAAGTGATCAAATTGATACCCTCACTTATAACAGGATTAATGGAAAGGGTTTTGAAAACCTTACTAGATTCCAACAGGATAAAGTTAAGAAGGCTGTATGTATTCATGCAGAATTTATAGAACAGTATGGATCATATATAGATATACCTTTAAGTGGCTTTAGTGCTGGTAGTACATCTGTTAGCTTTAATGGACAGAAGATTAATGGGATAACTACTACACAAGAAGTATTAAATTATCTTAGGCAAACTGGATTAACTTGTAGGAGGTTGTAATATGGGATTTAAATTACCATTTCCTAAGTTCTTAGCCAATACTGAAATAGAGGTATGGTTTGAGGGAACTAATACAGATGGGGATTATAAAGAAGAAATAATATTTAAAGGTAAATGTATCTATACAGATAAAAGTAAGCAAGTTCTTAATGCTGAGAGACAATTAATTACTCTTAGTGGTAAAGCTGTCATAGAAGGGTATATTTATAACGGTCCATTTGAGGGTTATATAGTAGTTAATGAAATAGAGAAAAAGATTTATTCTATTGAAAGACCACTTAATCCAGATGGATCTATATTTAGTACGGAGCTTAGTTTACAGTAATGGGAGTTAAGGTATCTGTAAAAATAGATAATGTAAAAATAGATAGGCTTATAAAGTCCCACGTAAGTGCTTTGGAAATGACAGCAGATGCTGTATTGAGTGATATAAGGACTAGTCAAGTTGTTCCTAAAGATACAAGTATGTTAGAAGATAGTGGCTTTGTAGATAGGTCTGAGATTAAGAATGCTATAGCAAGAATAGTCTATGATACTCCATATGCTCGTAAAATGTATTGGCACCCTGAATATAACTTCCGTACAGATAAGAACCCTAATGCTAAAGGCAAATGGATGGATGATTATTTAATTGGAGATAAGAAAGAGTTTATAAAAGAAACTTACTCTAAGTTCTTTAGAATGCTTAGTAAGGGGTTGATACATTAATGGTATTAAGTGAGATAAGAGAATATTTAAAAAGTAAAATAGAGAGCCCTCAATGGTACTTAAATAAGATAGGAGAAAAAGAGATGAGTATTACAATTTATAATACTACTGGTCCAGCTCCAAGGATAGCTTTAGGAGGTTTAGTAAATACAAGCTACACCACTAAGGCTATTTCTATTTTAGTCCACTGGGGAAAGAATTCAGATGAAGCAGAGATAAAAGCACAAGAAGTATATAATGCTTTCTTTGGTCAAGATGGAATTATAGGAGATAAGAAAATAATCAAATTTGATTTCAGAACAGACTCTCCTATATATGTAGGTACTGATAAAGAGGGTATTATTGAATACGTAATAGAAACAATAATTTATTATGAAAGGTAGGTAAGGTAATATGGCTTTTAATGGAGTATTTCCAGTATATAATTTAAAGTTTAAAATTGGAACTAAAGGAAAAGCTAGCACAGCACCAGCTGATATGGCAGAGATAGCTGACATGGAAACATTCTCTATAGCTATAGATGGAACAGTAGAAGAATGGACACCTATGAATACAGCAGGTTGGACAAGAGCATTAATGACTGGTAAAAAGTTTAGTGTAGGTCTTAATGGAAAAAGAAACGTAGGTGATAAAGGGAATGATTATGTAGCAGCTACAGCTTGGAAAGATGGCTTAGATTGTAGCACTAAGGGAGAAATAGAATTCCCAGATGGTGCTAAACTAACATTTGATTGTGTAATTAATGTTAAGAATGTAGGTGGTGGAGATTCTACCAATGTTGCACCACTTGAATTTGAAATGCAAGGGGATGGAAAACCAACTTATACACCTGGAGCAAGTGCACCAAGTGGATCATAAAAATATAAATTAAAAGTGCTATCAGAATAATCTGGTAGCACCATTTTATTAATGAAAGGATTGATATAAATGGCAAAAACATATGACATAATGGAGAAAATTAAGAATGGTAATGAAAGACCAACTATAAAGATAGATGAAGATCACATTTTTACTGTTAATACTTCTAAAAATACAGCTTTAGCAATTAAGGCTAAAGGAGAAGATAAGAAAGTAGATGAATTTGGGCAAATTGATTTTGCTATAGAAGCAGGATTAGGAAAAGAGGCTAAGGAGTATATAGATAGTTTAGATTTATCTATAGAAGCATTAGCTACAGTAGTTAATGCTATCATGGCTGCTATCGGAGGAACATCTTTAGAAGAAGTAGAAGAAACTGCTAAGAAAGAGGCTAGGAAGCCCAGAAAATAAATGGTATGACATATTTGAGGATTGGGACTTAATAGAAGCATCTTTTGCAATGCAATATGGAATTAGATTACGTAATGAGCCAGAGATGTCTTGGGGAGAATTTGAAACACTTCTTACAGGAATTATGCCTAAAACTCCATTAGGACAGATAGTTGGAATCAGAAGTGAAGAAGATAAAGATATGCTAAAGAACTTTACTAAAGAACAGCATAATATAAGGAATGAATGGAGAAATAGAAACAATCCTATAAGAGATATGTCAGAAGAAGAAAAGGAAGTAGAACTTAAGAAAGTACAGGAAATATTTGCGAAAGCCTTTGGATAGTATATACTTAAATTAATTAGATGGTTGGAGGGATATTCATGGGAATATTTAAAAAACATAAAATTAAGCAAAAAGAAATATATGAAAAAAGGCAAAAAGATATAGATGAGTTTAATTTTCAAGCTTTTTGTAGACAAGCAAATGTATCAGAAGAAGAAGGGAGGCTATTAGTAGAGAAAAATATATCTAATAGAAAATCTAAATATTTCTATGATGACGGATCAAGAACAGAAAAGAAACCAATTATAAGCGAAAAAGAAAAGTTAGAAGATTTAAAAAAACAAGGAATACCGTATTGCCCTAAATGCCATAGCACTAGTTTAACAACTAAAGATAAGAAGTTAAGCGTCGGAAGAGCATTGGTAGGTGGAGCGCTTATAGGTGGTACTGGAGCAGTACTCGGTGGTTTAACAAGTAAAAAAGTTGAATTGTTATGTATGAATTGTGGGTATAAATTTAAAATAGGAAAAAATAAATAAGAATTTATTGTTAAGCACTTAGTTTTATACTAGGTGTTTTTATTATACAAAAAAGGAGGGATGATATGAGTGATAGTGTAGGTAAAATAAGCCTTGACTTAGAGATTCAGAGTGATATTAGTAAACAGGTATCTAATGTATCAAGTATGATTGGAAATGGTCTTAAAAAGTCTTTAGATGGTGGTATGAAGAGTGCTTTAAAAAATATAAGTAATATTTCTAAAAAAAGTGTGGGGAATATTAGTAATACTATAAATAGCAGTTTAAAGAACTCCATGGGTAAAATTAAAAATACTATGCAGGCTGCATTTAATAGTTTTAAGAACTTTAAGCTACCAACTTTTAGCTTTCAAAAACCTACGAATATATCAGCTCCAAAAGTAGCAGATGTATCTACTTCTATGAGTGGGAGAGGGCCACCAGTTGACATGGATATCATCAGTGCACAAATAGATAATGTAGGTAGATCATTAGACAATACTAATGCAAGAATAGAGCAGCAAAAGATTAAGCTTGCAGAACTAAAGGAAGCATATGCTACAGCAAGTCCATCAAGGAAAAATAAGATGGAGGAGCAGATATTAAAAACAGAAGCAAGCATTAATAAGTTAATAGGAACTAGTGATAAGTTAGGATTCAAACTAAATGAATTAGATGCTAAATTTGCAAAAGCTGGCAGTGGAGCAAATACTACAAGCACCAGCACAAATAAATTAAAGAGTGCCTTAAATGGAATTAATAATGCATCTAATAAAGCTAGTAATGGACTTAAAAATTTAGGGAATAGTACTAAGAAAGCAAGCAACTCAATGAGACAGCATAGTAGTAACATAGGGATTATTGTTAGATCTATGTTTACATGGGGGATAGTTTTTCCTATAGTACTAAAAGGATTAACAGCATTAGCAACAACAATAGGACAAGGCTTAATGACTAACCAACAGTTTGCTAATAGCTTTAATCAAATAAAAACCAATATGATGGTAGCATTTACTCCTATTTTACAAGCTGTACTTCCAGCTTTAAATATATTAATGGCTGCATTAGCAAAAGCTACAACCTATATAGCTAGCTTTATGAGTGCTATTTTTGGAAAAACGTATCAGCAGAGCTATAAGGCAACACAACAACTTATAGATGCAAAGGTAGCTATGGGTGCTTATGGTGATAGTGCGAAGAAGGCTGCTAAAGATGTAAAAGGGTTGGCTGCAATAGATGAAATTAATACCCTTGGTGCAACTAATGATAATATAGCTGGTGGCGTAATTAATGATAAGATACCTCAACTAGTAGCACCACCGGTAGACACAAGTTCTGTAGATAAATCCATGAAAGCTATAGTGGATAGGGTAAAAGGTTTCATTGCTAGTATAGATTTTACCCCCTTAAAGAATTCATTTGTACAATTAAAAGCTGCTATAAGTCCTATAGTAGAGAATATAGGGAAAACTCTAAGTTGGTTTATGGATAATATTCTTAAACCATTAGCTAAATGGACTATAGAAGATTATTTACCTGCATGGTTAAATGTGCTATCGGGAGTACTAAAGGTACTTAACCCATTGCTAGAGGTATTTATAGACTTAGGAAAGTGGTTATGGGATAGTTTCTTACAGCCAATAGCAAGTTGGAGTGGTGGTTTAATAGTTGATATATTAAATAGCTTAGCTGATGCTTTAGTGAAAATAAGTGAATGGATGAAAGAAAATAAAGGAGTTATTGAAGTTATTGCTATAGTTGTAGGAAGTTTTGCATTAGCATGGGGACTTGTTAATGTTGCTTTTGGAATATGGTTTGGTTTGCTAAATGCATATAATGCAATTGTTTACTTTGCAGCAGGGGGAACGACCACACTAGCAGCAGCGTTTACGGCATTGAATTGGCCATTGATACTAATAGTAGCAGCAATAGGAGCTGTTATTGCAATAGGGGTATTGTTATATAAGCATTGGGATGTAGTTAAGGCTAAGGCAATAGAAGTATGGGATGGAATTTGTGATGTTTTCAAAGGTGTGGATGAGTTTATAGAGAATATATTTGTTACTGATTGGACTAATCAATTTGGGGTATTAGGGGAAATGTTAAATGCGTTTAGTACTATAGTTCACAATATATGGACAGATATCAAAAATATATTTACAGGGATAGTTGATTTTATAGCTGGTGTTTTTAGCGGAGACTGGGAAAGAGCAATAAATGGACTAGTTAATATCTTAAAAGGTATAGTTGGTGGAATAGCGGAAATAGTTAGGGTACCTATGAATGCTGTAATAGGAATTATAAACACAGCTATAGGTGGAATTAATAAAATAAAAATTGATGTTCCTGATTGGATACCAGGTATAGGTGGAAAAAGCTTTGGTGGAAACATACCTAAAATACCTTACTTAGCTAAAGGTGGTATCATTGATAATCCTACGCTAGCCATGGTTGGTGAAGCTGGTAAAGAAGCAGTAGTTCCACTAGAGAACAATACACAAGGATTAGATTTACTTGCATCTAAGCTTATGGAAAGATTAGGTGGTGGGGGTATATCTGATAATAATAAAGATAGGGCAATAGAAATCATACTACAGTTAGGAGATTTGGAATTTGCTAGAGTATTGATAGATAGTATAAATAAGTTAACAAAAATGAATAATGGACAATGTTTAATTAAGATTTAAGGGAGTTGGGAAAATGCTTAAAATAAATGGAGTAGCAATACCTGCTCCTTTACCATATGAACCTACTATAAGTGACATGGATAGCAATAAGACTAGCAGAAATGCTAATGGGAGAATTTATAGAGACAGAATAGCTATTAAAAGAAAATTACCGTTAGAGTGGGGTATATTAACACAATCGGAATGCTCACAGATATTAAATGCAGTTGCACCAGAAGAAGTTACAGTTGAATTTTTAGATCCACAAAAAGGGACAATTACTTGCACTATGTATGCAGGGGATAGAACCATGAAAAGAATAGAAACTAGTTCTGGTACATTGTGGCAAGGACTTAAATTCAGTTTAATCGAGTGTTAGAACAATAAGAAAGGAGGGTAAATATGTATAATGTAAGCAATAATTATAAAACAGAGATACAGAAACCTTCTAGAAAATTTGATTGCAAAGTTACTATTGGAGATAGAATATTTACTAATGAACAGGTACAGAGTATAGACTTGAATGGTGGGATACAAGATGTATTTAGCATAGGAAACACTCCTTCTATGTGCTTAGATTTAACATTAAGGAACACTGCTGATACTATATTCAGTATTAACCAAGTAAAAGTAGAAATTGGTCTTAAGATAGGCAATTCAATAGAATATATTCCTATGGGTATATTTAATATAGAAGATATAAAAAAGGATGATTATACAACTAAGTTTACTTGCTATGATAATATGACTAAGTTTGAAACTGCTTATTTTAGTTCTCTAGGAGATACACCAACAATTACACAGGTAGTTAATGAATTAGTCACTAAAACAGGAGTACAATTTACAGGAAGTCTTCCAGCTTACACAGTTAAGAAGTTGGAAGGCTTTACTTGTAGAGAAGTATTAGGTTATGTAGCTTCTGTATGTGGTGGTAATGCAGTCATAACTAGAGATGGGAAGTTTACTATAATATATCCTACAGATGTTAATAGAGATATAGGAAAAGGTGTTTTTGATTTGCAAAGGGATGAAGTTAAATATAAGGTAGGGAAAATAACTTGTCAAATCAAAGATCAAGAAACTATATCTAAGGGTACTTTAGGTACAGATAGCATGGAATTGTTATTTGAAAATCCTTGGGTAACTGAGACTATCCTTACAGATATTTATAATAGATTAAGTGGATTTAACTATTTAGGGTATACAATGAAGTGGCAAGGGGACCTAACGTTAGATGTAGGAGATATTATTACCTATACAGATGTAAATGGTGTTACAAGAAAGTTTCCTATTCTAAGCAGGAAGCTTTCTTATGATGGTGGTTTAGATAGTGAATTAAGTGCAAAAGGTGAAACAAAGAATAGTAATACATTTAGTTCTAATGGAAGTATGGGAAATAAAGTAGATAGAGTAGTTACAGACTTAGCGTTAGTAAATAAAGCTTTTGTAGACTATGCACATATAAATAATGCTGATATTACTAACTTAAAGTCTGAGACTGCAAAGATAGGAAGCTTAGAAGTAGAAACAGCTAATATAAATAATCTTCTTGCTGGAAATATCGGTGCTGGCAATGTACAAACAATACACCTTACAGGAAAAAATGTTGTATTTGAAGATGCAGTGATAAAAGATTTAATTGCATCTAAAATAAGTGTTGCGGATTTACTAGCTGGAAATATTTCTACTAATAAATTTAAAATCATTTCTGATAATGGTGGAATAGAAATTGTAGGAGCTACACAGCAATTTAAGGATAAGAATAACAAAGTTAGAATACAGATGGGTCAAGATACCCAAGGTAATTTTAATTTTATAGTTAAAGCAGAAGATGGAACTACAACTCTTATTGATGGTTATGGAGTAAAGGAAAAAGCTTTAGCAGATGATCTAATTAAGGAAAGAATGATAGCTTCTAATGCTATAGGAGAGAAGCAAATTAATTATAGTTCTCTTATTACTGGACTTAATAAAGATACTAATACACAGCTAATTAAGGCTAGTAAGGTTGATATAGACTTAGAAGGACAAAGATTAGATGTAGCCTTTAAATCGCTTAAATCTAATGTAGATAGTAAAGAAAGCAGAAATTTAATTTTAAATGGAGATTTCAATAATTCTCTTACAAGCTGGAACAAAAATGGAGGAATGTCTGAGGTTATAAAAGAGGGGGAAAGAAATGTACTAAGACTTTATGCAAATGATTCTAGTGGAAATAGAGGAGTAAATCAAACAATAACCACTGGAGATGTTAAGACTAACGAAAATTATACATTATCGCTTATGTGTAAGAAAGGTAAGCTAGCTGGAGCATTCAAATATTATATATGGTATTTAGATAATAATGGAGCTATGATAAGTAGCACTAATAAGGATATAAGTGTTACAAATGAATATTCAAAGCTTATAGAAACTTTTAAAGTACCTAATAATGATAATATAAAATCTTTAAAAGTTTTTATTTATTGCCAAGAATTTACTCCAACAGAGTTATTCATATATGATATAAAAATAGAAAAAGGAATAAATATTAATCCTGTTTACTCAAAAGCCCCAGAAGATGTTGATAGATCTATGCAAACATTGCAAACTAGTATAACTACAAATATAGAAGGAATAAAAACATTAGTTAAAGATACTACAATAACTAAGGAAGGAAAAGATATTAAGCTAAAAGATGCTTATAGTTCTTTAGAACAGAATGTAGGGAGCATAACCCAAAGAGTAGAAAGCGTGGAAACAATGAAGATTGGTGTTAATAATCTTCTTGTTAATTCGGGATTTGAAACAGGAAACTTAACAGGGTGGAACTTTAGGGAATGGAGAAATATAGGGAGTGTTAATTCGGGATTTGATTTAAGTAGTAGTACTACTAAGTACTACCTTCTTGGAAAGCATACTCCTTTTTTGAATGCAGCTAATGTGGTAAATACAGAAGTTGGGGGAGTGTTGGAGTATGGAAAACTAGTGCCGGTTAAACCTAATACACAGTATGTTTTAAGCTTTTATAGAGCAGTTTTTAGGGGGAAAGTAACACAGGAACATTCTTTTAGAGATGCTACTGGAAAAGAATTGGGCTATATAATTAATGGAGCTACAGAGGTAACAGATGAAGCTAATAGGATAACGAAAAATAACATAACGGATGATATGAGTATAAATGAAACACCTATAAATGGAAGTATATTCAAGAGAGTTGTACTTAAATTTACTACACCATCTAGTTGTACACAGTTAAAGATAATGAGTGTCTTGCAATACTCTTATAGCGACGCTTATTATTTTATGGATAATGTGCAACTAGTTGAAGGAAATAAAATAACTGACTGGATGCCTGGTATTGAAGAAGTAAGAGAGATAGCTGATACTTCTAAGAGCAATATAGATAATATGTTCTCCGATAGTAAAATTACTCCTCTCGAAAAAAAGGAACTTAAAAAAGAATGGGATAGCATAGTAAAAAACTATGCTAGTAATTTAAGTTTGGCAACTACTTTAAAAGCAAATACAACAGATTATACAGCAAAATATAACGCTTTGGTTACTGCGGTTAGTGGAATATTTACAGATATGACAGCAACGACAGAGAGAAACTTAACTAATCTAAGAACAGCATTTGTAAACTTTTATAATTCAGAGCAAACATTACTGAATAGTCTAACAGGTGGAATTGAGAATAGGGTTAGTAGTACAGAACAAAAATTGACCCCTAGTGGAATTACAACTACTATAACAGAAGCAATAAATAGTGGTGGAAATAATAAGATAGATACAACTAGCTTTGTCATGGCTAAGGATGGATTAACTGTTAAGAATGGTGCTATAAAAATACAAAATAAAAAAGGTGAAGATGTTTTAAAGGGAGATACTGATGGGAATCTAGACTTAAGAGGTAACATAACAACTTATTCTAATGCAACAAAATCTTTGAGTTTAAAAAATGGTAGATTTAATGCATACGATGTAGGTGGTGAGTATTTGGGATCTATAGTACCAACGGTAAATGTTGGAAATGAATCTCATGGAGGGTTAAGTATGTTTGGAGCCTACCCTTGCTGGTATATGTCTTTTGGAACTGACTATAATGCTAAGAGTGAAACAGATCCATTTGAATTTACTCCATATTTACGCATGCGGTTCACAAGTGATACTATCAACGGGAAAACATACTACAAAGGCACTTATATAGAAAATGAACCACTTAGAATAATGAGTTCCATTATTATGCAAAGCAGTTCATTATATTTTAGCCAAAGGAATTATGACCAAATATACAATGCTTCAGATGGAAGTACTGCATTAGGGGTTGGTAAAGGGTTTGCTATAGGAGAAGTAAATACAGAAGAAACAATAAAACCATATTTCTCTTTTGTTACACCTAATTATCCTGGTGGGGAATACAGCACGTATGGTTTCAACATGTACGGCTGGTTAGATATGCATAACAAATCTATATACAATACTAATTTAGCACAATCATATTCATCATATACTTCTAGATCAAGAAGCATTAATTATAAAGAAACATCTAGCATAGAAGGTTTAGGGAAGCAGATAAGAGTTCCAATAGAAGCAGAAATCAAAAACAAATCTTGTAGAATTGATGTACCACCAGTATTTATAGAAGTAATGGAAAAATATAAGATAGTTGGATTAACCAAATTCGGGCGTGGTGATATCTGGATATCAGAAGTATTTGATAATTATTTTATAGTAGAAGCTGAAAATGATATCAAGTTTTCTTTAGAAATAGTTATATTAAAAAAAGATGAGATAATGACTTTAAAAAGTAGGATGGTAGAAGACGATAGAGTGTTAAGGAAAGGTAAAGAAGAATTGCCAAAAGATACTTTTAAACTAGCAAGTGAAATGAGTGCTAATGAATAGTACTCGTTTTTTATTTTACAAAAGAGGTGTAATATGAATGAAGAATTAGTAAAAGACAAGCTTGAAACACACGATAAAAGATTAAATGATCACTCAGAACGGATTAAGAAATTAGAAAACGGAAAAGCAGCTACAGATGTACAAATGATAAATCTATGTGAAAAATTAGAAAAACAAACAAAATCTATTAATTGGTTGATAGGACTTATGGCAAGTAGTTTGCTAGGGTTCTTTTTTTATGCAGTTCAACAAGGAATATTAAAATAAAAATGGGAGTGTTTTAAATGAAAGAAAGATTAATAAGAAAATTAACAAGTGCAAGATTCTTAATGTCAATTATATTAACTGCGGTTTTAAGTTATATGGCTATTAGAGGAACAATAACTGGAGAGCAGTTCGTACCATTAGTAACTATGGTCATAGCATTTTATTTTACCAAGGATAAAGCACAATTAGAAGAAGGAGAAAAGAAGGATTTAAGAGAATAAACTATGTTGTAATAATATAGCAAATGCTGTAAAATATAGTTAATATTAAATGGGGGGTATGGAATATGAACACTAAAAAGAAATTTGCAATAGTGCTTGGTGCATTAGCATTGATTATAGTTTCAGGAGTACTTATATTAAAGCCTAGTGTTAATGCTGATGAAAAAGACATTAATACAATAAAGGAAGAGATAAAGCAGGAACTAAAAGAAGAGCTTAATGCTGAATATACAGTTAAGTTTGAAGAGATAAAGAAAGAACAGCAAGAGAAAATTGATGAATTAAACAAGAAGTTAGATTCAAAAGAAGCTGAGATTAAGGCGTTAATTACTGCTGGAGATAATGCAGTTGAAAAGAAGATAAACTATAATACAATGAATGAGAAAGCACAAAAGCAAAGGGAAGAAAGTAACTATGTGCCGGAAGAACCACCGGTTATAAAACGAACAGAGCCTTAAAATTGATATTAGGAATATTTAAAAGAGCAGTCTTAATGGCTGCTCTTTTATTATGTTTAAATTAAAGGAGGAATGTAAAATGAAAATAGCAGTAGATATGGGACATACATTAGCAGGATCAGATACAGGAGCACAAGGATGTGGATTTAGAGAAGAAATTAAAACTAGAGAAATAGGAAACTTATTAATAGGTTTATTGTTACAAGATGGCCACGAGGTTCTAGATTGTACGATTGATAAAGCTAGTAGTATAAATGAGAGTTTAGCTAGTAGAGTCAACAAAGCAAATGCCAATAACGTAAATCTATTTGTATCTATACATCTTAATGCTTTTAATAAAGAAGCTAGAGGTGTTGAGACACACGTATATAATAATTGTAGTCAAGTTAGTATAGACTATGCTTTAAAAGTACAAAAGGAAATGTGTAAGTTAGGATATGTAGATAGAGGAGTTAAGAAAGGTAATATATATGTAGTAAAAAATACTAATTCACCAGCAATACTAGTGGAATGTGGATTTATAGATAATGCTGGAGATATGGCTTTATATAATGCAGAAGCTATAGCTAAAGCAATATTTACTGGAATAACAGGCAATACAGTAATTAATAAACCCACACCAGCACCTAGTAAAGCAAGTGGGAACAATTGGATCAGAAGATTACAAGCGGAGTGCAATAGACAAGGTTTTTCTAGTCAAGTAGTAGATGGTTATCCAGGGGTAAATACACTTAATAGCTGTCCTCTTATAAAGCAAGGGGCAAATGGGGATATTACAAGGCTATTACAGGAGAAGTTAAATTCTTTAGGATACAATACTAATGGGATAGATGGTATCTTTGGGAGTGGAACTTATAGTGCGGTGTGTTCTTTTCAGGTAGATAATAGGCTTGGAGCAGACGGAATAGTCGGAAGAAACACATGGAATAAATTAATTTATATGTAGTATAATAAGTATGTGCTATACTACATGAAATAAGAGAACAAAAAAAAGGCTAGTAGGTATGATTAAAATCTTACTTACTAGCCTTTTTTTATAATTTAATTTAAAATGTTTTTATAAAAATATAATGGTAGACATTATTTGTCGAAAAACTTGCGCTATAAATGTACAAGCTATAAAATAAGAGAAAGCACTATGACCACGAATCACGAGTGCTTTCTATACAAGTTCTATTTTATTTAATAATATACCTCTATTATAGCATTTATTAAATAAAATATAAAGACAAATAGAGGGGGAGTATAATGAAAATTCCATTTTGCTTTAAAGACAAAAGTGAGGATTATTTAACAAAGCCAGTATTGCAAAAATTTTGTAATGAAAACAATCTACCAACAAGTGAGGATAAGATTGAACTTATAAAATATATAGAGGAGTTTGCTAATAAAAATACTGAGAATGAAGAAATGGTCTTAGAATGGCTAGAAGTTGTTCTAAAGGAAGGTGTTAAACATATACTTGCTAGAAAATGTTATATACCTAAAGAATATGTGAATACAACATTTGAAGAATGGGAAAAATTAATAGATGATAAATTTGAAGAAATGAGTAATTCCTATTTAATTTCTTCTAAACATATAAATAAGCTACAATATCTTAGTTGTGTAATGGAAGAAAATAATAATATTGTAGAAACAATTTCTTTCACATGCTCAATATTACTTGCTGAAAAAAAACTTAAAAATTCAGATTTTCAATATATTATTTATCCGATATTTGTAGATATAGATGTTAAGAATGGATATATAATTGGAAGAGCTAAATCAAAAAGTAATATTTATGAATATACTATTGGGGAAAATGGTACAAAATACAATAATGAAGAAAAAGCTAATACATTTAAATTAATTAGGAGAGCAGTTGAGAGTATTGCTAGTATTCTAGATATACAATTAGAGAGCAAAGACAAAGCTAAAGATAGGTGGGGACAAAAATTTTATGAAATTATTGAAGAGTGTACGAAGACGCCAAAAGAAATTAGCGATATAATAGTTAGAGAAGATAAATATATTGATAGTTTTATAAATAATTTTTTTAATAGAAATGAAATAAATCCAATTTTAGGTGATAATTATAAAAAGGCAAAAGAAGACTTAGAAATTTTTATAGAAAAGTACTTGGCTACTAATATTGGAAATGAAGATATTTTTAAGGAAGATAGATATGGATATCCAGTTAAAATTGCAGCAACAGATACAGATCTAACGTCAGTAGAGCAATCTAGTTTTAATAAAAGGCCGCTGCAAGCTACAGCGGTATTTTATGATAATAAAAAAATACTAGTAAGACGTAAACAATGTGATAGAATTACTCTTTTGTATAAAAGAGATAAACAAAAGTATATGTCAAACGACGAATTTTTAATGACTGGAGAAATTAAGAAAGGGTATTGTATAATACAATCTTTAACATATTTATTAGAGGAGGATATTCAAGATGTTCTTTCACGAATTATTAGAGATTAAAAAATTAAATATTTGTAATGAGTTGATAGATGAATTGGATAAATGGCTAGCATTTATGCCTAAATCAGAAAGAGAGTTTATTACAGCTACTACTCTATCTAATAAATTTAGTATAGATTATAGTCTTGCGGAGATTATACTGATTAAACTTGAAGAATACGACGTATTACAAGAAAATTTTCTAATAGTTTGTCCAGAATGTGGAAGAGAAATTTTTTTAATAGATAAGGAAAATGTATTGTCTGAATTAGAACAAATAAATTATTGTATCAAATGTTCAGAAGAAATAGAATTAACTATGGAAGATGTATATAGATGCTATAAACTTATTAAATACCCAACTGTATCTGAAAATGAGATAAAAGAATATGCAAAGAATCTTTTTCAAATAAAAGATTCAAAGATAGATTTATTAGATGAAAGAGATTCTTTAGAAGAATTAATCAAAAGTGATAAGGTAGATGTTAATGATTTTTTTACATCCCCTCTAAAGCGAAAAAGGAAGAAATAATTAATTTAATAGATAAGTTAGATGATGAGTTTATAAATTCAACAGAAAAAGGTAACGCTTTAGAGGTATTGGCAAAAACATTACTAAACTCTTGTAAAGGTATTAAATGTAGCACTAAAGTTAAAAGTGATGTTAATCAAATAGATTGTTCTATAAGAAATGATTTTAGAATTAGATCTACTGTGTACGATGAGTTTGGCTCTTTTATCTATGGAGAGTGTAAAAATGAGGCGAAAACACCGGGAAATGGATATTTTTATAAATTAAGCGGCACCATTTCTAGAGGAAAAGCTAGAGATGAAAGAGGTTTTGGTATTTTTTTTAGTAGAAAGAAAGTAGCTAATACATGGAATATATTAAGTAGAGAATATTTTATGAGAGATAATATAATAATAATTAGCTTTTCTAATGAAGATTTTAAATTAATTAAAAACGGAGCAAACTTTCTTACATTGTGTCAACAAAAAATTCAGATTATAAAAAACAGTATATCTACATTAGATGAATTTGCAGATTTATATACTGATTAATGGTGAAATTTTAAATATTAAAAATGTATAAAAATTATTGCATACTACTATAAGGATAAATACAATTAAAAAGTAATACTTGTTAATTAAAGTTGTATATGTTTGGGATCAAAGATATACATAAATCTTATACTGAATCTAGTTTAATAATATTTGATAAACTAATCTATAAGTTCTGGGATATTAATTTAAATAGCGACTAAAGACCTTGAAAGATAATTAAAAATATTAAAAAAGAGGTAGTAGGTTAGAGAAATCTAGCTTACTACTTCTTTTTCATTTATAAAGATAAACATTTTAAATTATACAGAGTAAAAGCTAGTAGAAAATAAACTACTAGCTTTTATAGTTTCAAAAGAGGTTTTAATTAATGAATGTCCATAGATATTAAGGTATATGCAGAAAGTTAATATATATTAACACTTTACATACAAACAAATGTTCCCTTATAATAGGAAGAGGATTTATTTTAGGGAGCGTAGAGTATGAGTAAATTAAAAGAAATAGAAATGATTGCAGAGTTTAATTTAGAAGGTAACATTAGACCTATTCGATTCAGAGTGCATGAGTGTGATGAGCCTGTAGTAGTTAAAATAGATAAGCTACTCGGAGTTACTAAGATTAAACCAAGGGGAGCATTATATAAAATAAAAACAGTATTTAAATGTAGATGTATTTTTAGAGACATGTGCAAAGATATGGATATAATATATGAAACAGATACATATAAATGGTATTTAAAAAGTTAGTAGAGAATAGCATAATAATTTATCTAGTTAAGGTTAATATATTAGTAAGGTTACTTTAAATTTGTTAAATCTATAATATGCATTAATGTTAGGTATATGAATGGAAGCATATAGTGGCAACTTGTACAATAATCGAACCAAATATCACAGAAGAAGAGAACGATTTTAACTTAGAACAAATCAAAATAGTATTGGCTGAGATAGTAATGAAAAAATATAATTGGAAATCGGTAAAGGTAACTATTTATAAAAAAGACTAGGATAATGCTATCCTAGTCTTTTTCTTTTGCCGTCAAAAATTCGTCAAAAATAATTTTGTTAAATTATATTAATATTATAATTCTAAAAATCGCAATTGTCGCCTAATCACGCCATACAACTAACTTTGTATATGCTTTAAATTAAATTAAAATCAATCCTTACATTTTAGCGTGGAATGTTCTATTAATAACATCTAATTGTTGTTCTCTAGTTAACTTAATGAAGTTAACAGCATATCCTGAAACTCTTATAGTTAATTGAGGATATTCTTCTGGACGTTCCATTGCATCTAATAAAGTTTCTCTATTAAATACATTAACATTTAAATGATGAGCATCGTTACCGAAGTATCCATCCATTAGGTTACTTAAGTTAGATATTCTTTCTTCCTTACTCTTTCCTAAAGCATCAGGAATGATTGAGAAAGTATTTGATATACCATCTTGAGAATCTTCATATGGTAACTTAGCAACTGAGTTAAGTGATGCTAATGAACCTGAGTTGTCTCTTCCATGCATTGGATTAGCACCTGGTGCAAATGGTTCTCCAGCTTTTCTTCCATCAGGAGTAGTTCCAGTCTTTTTACCGTATACTACATTTGATGTAATAGTTAATACTGATTGAGTGTGGTATGCATTTCTGTAAGTCTTGTTCTTTCTGATTTTCTTCATCATATTTTCAACTAGGAATACAGCAATATCATCAACTCTATCATCATCATTACCATACTTAGGATAATCTCCCTCAACTTCGAAGTCTATAGCTATTCCTTCTTCATTTCTTATTGGCTTAACCTTAGCATACTTAATAGCTGAAAGTGAATCTGCACATACAGATAATCCAGCAATACCGCAAGCCATTGTTCTAAATACATCTCTATCGTGGAGAGCCATTTGTAATGATTCGTATGAATATTTATCATGCATATAGTGGATAACATTTAATGTATTAACATAAAGGTTAGCTAACCAATCTGTCATAACATCGAACTTTTCCATTACTTCATCATAGTCTAGGTATTCACTATTTATACCTTCCATTTTAGGTGCAACTTGTACCCCAGACTTTTCATCTCTACCACCGTTTATAGTGTAAAGAAGTGTCTTAGCTAAGTTAACTCTAGCTCCGAAGAATTGCATTTGCTTACCAACTCTCATTGCAGATACACAACAAGCTATAGCATAGTCATCTCCCCAATAAGGTTTCATTAAATCATCATTTTCATATTGAACAGAGCTTGTATCAATTGAAACCTTTGAACAGAAGTCCTTAAATCCTTGAGGTAATAATGTTGACCATAATACAGTTAAGTTTGGTTCTGGTGAAGGCCCTAAAGTGTAAAGAGTATTAAGCATTCTGAATGAGTTCTTAGTAACTAAAGCTCTACCATCTAAGCCCATACCACCGATTGATTCAGTAACCCAAGTAGGATCTCCTGAGAATAAGTCGTTGTATTCTGGAGTTCTTAGGAATTTAACTAATCTTAGCTTCATTACAAAGTGGTCTACGATTTCTTGTGCTTCTTCTTCTGTAATTAATCCTTCTTTTAAATCTCTTTCTATATAAATATCTAAGAATGTAGAGGTTCTACCAAGTGACATTGCAGCACCGTTTTGTTGCTTTATTGAACCAAGGTATCCAAAGTATAACCATTGAACAGCTTCCTTAGCATTACTAGCAGGTCTTGAAATATCAAGTCCATAAGCAGCAGCCATGGCTTTTAATTCCTTTAAGGCAACTATTTGATCTGCGATTTCTTCTCTTAATCTGATTACTTCTTCATCGATACAGTTAACTTCTAAACTTAACTTTTGTTCATTTTTATCTTCTATTAATCTATCAACACCATAAAGAGCAACTCTTCTGTAGTCACCTATGATTCTTCCCCTACCATATGCGTCTGGAAGACCTGTAACAATACCATACTTTCTAGCTAACTTCATATCAGTTGTGTAAGCATCAAAAACTCCTTGGTTATGAGTCTTTCTATACTTGCTAAAAATTTCAGATATTTTAGGATCTACTTCGTAGCCATAAGATTTAGCAGCATTTTCTGCCATTCTAATACCACCTTGAGGCATAACAGCTCTCTTTAAAGGAGCATCTGTTTGAACCCCAACGATTTTTTCTAGAGCTTCATCTATATATCCAGGCTTGTACTCATTTATTCCTGATACAGTTTTAGTGTCTACATCAAGAACACCACCATTATCTCTTTCTTTCTTGAATAATTCACTAACCTCAGCCCAAAGCTTATTAGTAGCTTCAGTAGCACCTACTAAGAAGCTATCATCACCTTCATAAGGAGTGTAGTTCTTTTGAATAAAGTCCCTTACATCAATATTTTTTGTCCATTTACCTGCGTTAAATTTATCCCATTCTTTTAACATAAATCATACCTCCGTATCCAATTTTTATACTAAATACATTAAAATGGATATTAATTAATAAATATTATCAATTAATATCTATGTACTAAATATATCAGTATTAATGTAATAATTCAAGGAAAATGAGAAAATATTAACAAAAATGAATCAAATTTCAATGGTGTATTATGAAAAGGATTAAAAAGTACTTATGTATAAAAAAATGAGATTAAAAGCTTATTTCTATAAAATACTTTCTTCCGTAAAAAAGCTTAAAAGTACTTTTTATAGAGCATAAGAATGAATGTGAAGGATCCATATATGACATATAATAAGTGTATACAGTAGATATTAGCTATTGTATTAGGAGGAATATAAATGGACACGGACAGGATAAAAATAAGAAATGCAGCATATGAAGATGTAGAAAAAATAGCAAATCTAATATATTATACAGAGGTATTTCCAGAGGATGTTTGGGGAGGCGAGTCTAAAGAGGAATGTTTAGATAACCTTACTGAATTAGTCAAGATGGAAGAGTCTAGATATAGTTATAGGTATGCAACTGTAGCAGAAAAGGATGGAAACATCTTAGGAGCAATGATTACTATACCTTATGGAAGATTAGATAGTTTAAGTGTTAAGACAAGTGTACGAGTAATTAGACATATTGAAGGAATAGCTGAAAAGCTTAGGTATATTAGAGATTCAATAGCATTTATGATTTTTAGAGAGTGTAAGGCAGGAGATTTATATATAGCTAACATTGCAACATCTAAAGAGGCTAGGGGCCTTGGGGTAGGAAAGTTACTTATGGCTCATGCAGAAAAGGAAGCAAAACGTAGAAAATGTAGTGGTATATCCTTACTTGCTAAAGATGAAAAGGTAACAAAGTTCTATGAAAAGTTAAATTATAAGAAGACTTTTGATATGGAGTTTTTTGGAGAGAGAATAATTAAGATGGCTAAGTTTGTTTAGTTAATTTTTATAATACTAGTGTATTTACACTAGTATTTTTTTGTTATATAAAAAAGAAAAATAGATGGATATATCTTCAAATATCCATCTATGTTTCTTTAAAAGCTAGGTTAATTTAAGCTTTCATGAACTGCATTTAACAATTTACTTGTTTCATCAGCATCATATAGCCAGAACATGATTCCATTGAGATTATTTTCTTTCACATATTCACCTTTACATTTTATTGACTCTTCGTCATCATAAGATATAAAAGTAGAACCATTAAATAAGTAAGGTGCTTTAGCTACATCATCCCAATATCTAACATATCCATTTTTGTTTATAAAATCTCTATCTAATACTGTGAAATCAGCACCAAATCCACCAGTACCAGGTGCCATTTGAAGGTATCCATTATTTATATTAGGAACATCATTCCATTGTCTTGAATAGAAGGCAGCACCAATAAGTATTTTTTCTGATGGAACACCAGCTGCTTCAAACATCTTAACTGATTCATCAGTGCTTATTGTAAATATATCCCCTTCTGGAGAATAAAGATTAGTATGATGACCAGTTACAACTTGGAATCCACCCCTTAGATCATAAGTCATTAGCATAACATAATCTAAGTATTTTTGAACTTCTCCCATATTGGTAAATTCTAAATAGTACTTGTCAGCACCAGCAGCTATAGTTAACATATAGTATCTATTATCTTTTTCACCTTCTTTATTAAGTTCTTCTCTCATTGCTTTAAGAAGTAAGGTAAAGTTTTCCTTATCATTAGGGCTAGAAGTAATACCTGAGATAGAACAACATGGGTATTCCCAATCTACATCAAGACCATCTAGTTTATGTTCCTTCATAAATGCTACTGCATCTTTAGCAAAATTCTTTCTATTTTCTTCAGTAGAAGCAGCTTCAGAGAATCCACCATTTCCCCAACCTCCTAATGAGATTAGGAATTTAATATCTGGATTATAACCTCTAATTTTATCTAGAAGGTGAAAGTTTTTAATCTTAGTATAAAGTTCACCTTTATCATTAATTTTACCAAAGGCTATGTTTATATGAGTTAGCTTTAAAGCCTCCTCCTTAGTTAATCTCTCTAAGCCTCCGTCACGTATGTACGCAATAACATATTTTTTATTCATATATGTACCCCCTTTTATAGTGATAGTTTCATTTTAACATTAAAGTAAAAATAAAAACAGAAAAAGTACTTCTAGAATTAGAAGTACTTTTAATTATGGTTGCGGGGGCAGGACTTGAACCTACGACCTTTGGGTTATGAGCCCAACGAGCTGCCAACTGCTCCACCCCGCGATATTAAGTTTGGGTTTTATGGTTGCGGGAGCAGGACTTGAACCTACGACCTTTGGGTTATGAGCCCAACGAGCTGCCAACTGCTCCATCCCGCGATATTATTATTTGTGCTCTTTCTGAGCTCTAAAGTTAGTATATGATATATGAGTTTAGAAGTCAAACTCTATAAGTGATAGTATTAATGACCTGATAGTAGTAAATACTGGGTCTGGAGGAGTAAACCTTCTTTAAAGACCTTATTATTAAATATAATATAGAATAAAATTAACTAATAAAGGGAATAAAGTCTATCTATATCTAAAAGTAGATCTCTAATACTTATATTACGAGCTTCTCTCAAATATTCTTTACCATCAATATAGAATAAAACAACTGGTAGGGTAAAGACATCATACTTTGCAAAAACCTCCATATTATCTTCAGCAAAGATTTTACAGAACTTAATATTAGGATAATTCTTCATTTCTTTTTCTAAAGCATCGCTTACAACTGTGCAAACACCACAACTATCACCATAGAAACATAAAAGAACCATAGGATTTTCTTTTATTAAATTATTTATTTCATTTATAGAATTAAAATTCATATAAACCTCCTTAGTAAAATATTTAATATTATTCTACATTAAAAAAGGGAATATTGCACTTAAAGTTAAAGGAAAGAAATCTTAAGGTAAAGATAATATAATATTATTAAAGGATATGTTATTATTAATTAGTAATTTAGGTTAGGAGGATATATTTATGTTGAATTATGGAGAAGAAGTAGTTATAAAAGAAAAACTTCCCTTAAGAATAAAGAAGAAATTTATAGAAGGAGTCAAGAATAAAGACTTTTTAAGGACCTTAATAACACTATTAATTAAGACCTTAGTATTTATAGTGCTTATTTCAGATGATAAAGCAAATGGAGTTAACTTAAGGCAGATATTCTATTCAATGCCACCGTTTTTAGTTTGGGTAACTATAAACTCCGCTTTTTTATCCTTAGGATTCTTCTTTAATGGAAAGGCACAGAAGTGGGCTTTTTGGGCCCTAAATTTGATTTTTACAATTATAGTTATAGGGGATATGTGGTACTTTAGAAGTAATGCTGTATTCTTAAATTACCATATGTTTGGTATGGCTAGTAATTTAGATAATTTAGGTAGTTCTATAATCTCTATGTTCAGAATGGTAGATATATTATTTATCATAGATTTAATAGTAATTGCTTTTAGAAATATAAAGTTTAGAAAGAGTGATATAACTTATAAGAGGAATGTAGTTGGTGGACTAGCTTTATTGCTTCTGTGCCTAACTTACCTTGGATACGCCAGAATAAAGATAGATAATAAGGGAATATCCTTTGAAAATCAATATGTTTTTAGAATTTGCTGGTCACCTAATCAGACAATGTCAAATTTAACCCCTATTGGTTATCATTTATTTGACGCATTTGATTTCTATAAACAGTCCAAGCCATATGTATTCGAAGAAGAGGAACTGGCAAATGTGAAGGATACATTATCAAGTTTAAAAGAAAATAATCCTGATAATGAATATGCAGGAGCTATGAAGGATAAAAATTTATTGTTAATTCAGTGGGAATCATTAGAGACCTTCATAGTAAATCAAAAGGTAGATGGACAAGAAATAACACCTAATTTAAATAGATTGCTTAATAACTCTTTGTATTTTGATAATTTTTATGAGCAAACTTATGGTGGTACAAGTTCTGATGCAGAACTTATTACTAATACATCAGTATTTCCAGTAAGAGAAGGTTCAACATTCTTTAGGTATCCAAATAATACTTATGATCATTCTCTTCCTAACATATTTGAGAGGATGGGTTATAATACCTTGGCATCTCATCCAGATAAGGGCTCGTACTGGAATTGGCTAACTAATCTTAAGTCAATAGGCTATAAGACTAACTTAGATTCAACTGCTTATGATACAACTGATAGAATAAATCTTGGTGTATCAGATAAGAGTTATCTAAAGCAATTTGGAGACAAGCTAAAGGAGGTTAAGGAACCTTTCTTAGGATACACAATAACATTAACAAGTCATACTCCTTTTGAAATGCCAGAAGAAGAGAAGGTACTTAAGTTACCATCTTATCTAGAAGGTACAAAGCTCGGTGGTTACTTCCATTCAATTCACTATACAGATAAATATTTAGGAGAACTTTTAAAAGACCTTGAAAAGAATGGAACTTTAGATAATACAGTTGTTGCAATTTATGGAGACCATGAGGGTGTTCATAAATTCTATGATGATGAAGTAGCTACTATGAAGGGATTAGAGCCATGGATGGAAGAGAATAATAGAAAAGTTCCATTGATTATTTATAATAAGAGTATAGAAGGAAAGACTTTTTCAATGTATGGTGGACAAGTTGATACTTTACCAACACTAGCTTATTTATTTGGAGCACCAAAGGAGGAGTATTCTACTTCATTAACATTAGGAAGAAATCTATTAAATACTAATAAGGATTATGTAATTCTTTCAAATAGAAAATTACTTTATAATGGATTAGATGAAGAAGAACAAAAGAAAGTAGAAAGTTTAATAGATATAAGTGACAAGATGATACGAGGAAATTATTATAGAGATGAGGCTGGTATTAATGAATAAAAAAGTAGTATTAAATATTTTAATAGGGATTATGTTTATAATGCCAATAATATCAATAGAAGATATTGTACCTTGGGTGGTTGCCTTATTCTTTATTCATAGAAGTATAAAAGGATTTAAGATAAAAGATGAACTTAAACCAATTTTATTAAACACACTTTATTGCGGAGGGATTATTTTGGTTTATAATGTTCTTGCAAGGTATATAGAGAGTGCACTAATTAAAGCATGGATGTAATTAGATAAAATTAATAATTACATAAAATAAGAAGGATTTTAATATTTCAATGAAGCATATATTAGCCATGCTAGTATAAGTGAAAAGAGATATTAGAGTCCTTATTTTTGTTTTAAAAAAATAATTATAACAGGATAAATTCTCCTTTTATTAGAAAAATTTCACCTTATAATATGAAAACTTTATGAAAAATAAAAAATATTTATGACAATTATTTACATATTGAATGAATGATGTAATAATGGTAAGTATAAAAGTATAATTAATCTGGGGAAGAGGGAGAATTGGAAATGAGTTTTTATTATGTAAACGATAAGGTTGATGAAAAAGGCCAACATGAAGTGCACGAAGAAGGTTGTTCTAAGATGCCTAATGAAATGTATAGAACATTTCTAGGGGATTTTGGCAATGAAATTGAAGCAGTAGAATCATCTATAAGAAATTGCTATTTTAATAGTGATGGATGCTATTTTTGCTGTAGGGAGGCAAATAGAGACTAAAAAGAAGGTTGGCGCGGGGGAAACGTCAGCCTTTTTTATGTCTAAAAAAGTAGTACATGCATATTTGTATAAGTGTGGTTGTTTGTGGTAAAATTCTTATTAAACAAACTAAAGGATGAAGGGGAGTTTTAGTATTGAATTGGTTAAACAAATTAGATAGAAAGTTTGGTAAACATTATATTCATAATCTTATGGGAATAATAATTGCTGGTAGTGCAGCAGTTTTCCTTGTTGATACTGTTTTTGGAATAGGTTTAATATATAAATTAGCACTTATTCCAAGTAGGGTAATGGAAGGGGAGATATGGAGACTAGTCACCTTCGTATTTGCAATGCCAGGTATGTCATTAATGTTTGCTGTATTTACCTTATATTTTTACTACATGGCAGGAAGTGCCTTAGAAAATGTATGGGGTGGTTTTAAGTTTAATGTATATTATTTAGTTGGAATGATTACAACTATAATAGTTTCATTCCTTACAGGAATGCCAGCAACGGGTACAGTTATAAATTTATCCTTATTTTTAGCATATGCAAAGATATATCCAGATGTTGAGTTATTGCTATTTTTCATATTACCAATAAAAATAAAATATTTAGGATATCTTAACTGGGCAATAATATTATTATCTGCGCTTAAAAATTTAATTGATGGTAGTATAGGTGGGGTTATTTTAACCCTAGTACCAATAGTAAACTATTTATTATTCTTTGCTAAGAGTAATTATAGGGAAACTAAAATGAGAACAGGTTCAGTAATAAGAATGAAGGATTATAAAAGAAAGATAAATTCAGTTAAGAAGGAGTACACTCATAAATGTGCTGTTTGTGGAATAACTGATGTTGAAGATCCAGATATGGAGTTTAGATATTGTAGCAAATGTAGTGGTAAGAAGGGATATTGTGAAAAACACATACTTAACCATGAACATAGCTAAATAGTAGAATTAATGTAAAGACCACTGCTTTATAGTAGTGGTCTTCTTTGAAAGGAAGGATATCTATGGTAGATTTATGTTTCTTAGGAACTCTAGGAGGAATGCCTATGGTAGATAGACATATGTCAGCTACTTTAATTAATTTTAATGGAAGAAAGATTCTAATAGACTGTGGAGAAGGTACCCAGGTTGCAATGAGAAAAATAGGATGGGGATTTAAATCCATTGATGTTATATGTATAAGTCACTACCATGGAGATCATACAATAGGTCTTCCAGGATTATTAGCTACTATGGGTAATAGTGGTAGGGAGGAAGAGGTTACGATAATAGGTCCCAAGGGGATTAAGAAGATAGTTGATGGACTAAATGTAATAAATTCATATCTACCTTATCCACTAAAAATAATTGAAGCTAGTGGAGAAGTTATTAATATTTTAGGGAATGTAGAACTATCAACTTTGGAGTTAGATCATTCTGCAGAGTGTATAGGATATAGTTTTTATTTTAGGAGGAGTCCTAAGTTTTCTGTAGAGAGTGCAGAGAAAAATAAGGTACCTAAGTTATTATGGAATAAGTTACAAAAGGGAAATGAAGTTGATTATGAAGGAATTAGATATACAGCTAGTATGGTTTTAGGTGAAGAAAGAAGAGGAATAAGACTTTCCTTTATAACTGATACAAGGCCTATAGAGGAGATACCAAAGTTTATAAAAAATAGTGATTTATTTATATGTGAAGGAACCTATGGAAGTGATGAGGATATGGATAAAGCTATTAAAAACAAGCATATGACCTTTAGGGAGGCAGGAAAATTAGCTAAAGAAGGTAATGCTAAAGAACTTATATTAACTCATTTTAGTCCAGCCTTAGGAGATCCTGGGGCATTTATAAACAATGCAATTGATATGATGGAAAATTCAAGTATAGCTCATGATGGATTAGTCAAGACTCTTAAATATGTAGATTAGAGGGTTAAATGGAGAGCGGGATAGGAAGGTGCTAGTTTGCTTAGAACATTAGAGAATATATTAAATAAAAGTACAAGTGATTTTTCCTTAAAAAAAGGAGAAAGGTTGGTTAGAAATGGTTTAGTTGAAGAGGTAAAGGCTGGCGAGGCTTTTGGAGCTTATAGTATAGATGGGAAAATTAGTTCTGAGTATGGTAATAGCACTTATACAACTAAGGTAGTGGTTGATCTAGGTAATGAAGGAATTAGGGTTACCTATTGTAGTTGTATGGACTATGAAAAGCACTATTTACGAGGAAATAGAAAGTATTTATGCAAGCATTTAATTGCTACTTTAGTTAGAAATAATCAGGTTATTAAGGAGAGAGTTAAGGAAGAAAGGGAAAATAAAAAATCTAGATTAGATAAGTTAGGATCATTATTATTACAAGAATTAGAAGAAGAGAAGTCTCCTAAGGAAAAGGTTAATTTAGAGATTAGTATAACCAGATCTAGAGGCTATAAATTTGATAATATAGATGTTGAATTTAAAATAGGTCAGCATAAGATGTATGTGTTAAAGAATATAGAAGCCTTTTTAAATGCCTTAGAAAGTGGTGATGATATTGCATATGGTAAAGAATTTGTATACACTCCTTTAAATAGTTATTTTTCTAAGGAAGATGAGAAGTTAGTGGAGTTTATTAAGGAGTACATAAATATAGGATATAGAGTTAATGAGGGATCATATGCAAGAAATACACTTGTTAGTGGGAAGGTAATTAGAATAGTAAATACATCCTTTGCAAGTTTACTAAAAAGCCTTGTTGGAAGAACTATTAACTTTAAGATAGATAATGATGAATTTAAAAGTGAAGTTATAGAGGGGGATGTTCCTATTAGTCTTTTACTAGGGGAGGATGACAATGGAGTTTATTTAGAGTCCTTTGAGAAGTTACCAGTAAGGGTTACTGATGTAGGTGATGTTTATTTATATGAAGGAGATTTATATGTAATTTCAAAGAGGCAGCAGAAGAGTCTTAATACTATCTATTCATATTTAGAGGAAAGTAAGAGGATATCTTTTAATAAGGAAGATTCCACAAAAGTATTTAACTATGTTATGCCAGAACTTCAGGTTGCTAGTAAAAAGTTTCAGGTTGAAGAATCACTACAGAAGAAAATAGTTAAAGAGAAGCCTATTTTTAATATTTATTTTGATAAAATGAATGGGCTTATATTTTGTGATGTAAAAATTATATATGGACAAGAGGAAATTAATTTATTTAGGTATAATAACAGCCATAAGCATATTATAAGAGATATAGAAAAAGAAGAGGAGCTAATCAATGAATTAGAAAAATTCCAATTTTATAAAAGTAGTAAATGTTTTATATTTAATGGGAATGATGATGATATGTATTACTTTTTAGTAAGGGGTGCAGAAATATTACAGTCCTTTGGGGAGTTATATTACTCAGAGAGTTTTAAAAATTACAATATAAGAAAGACTCCTTCAATAAAAGCAGCAATAAAGGAGAAGGATAGAGGATTTCTTGAAGTAAATTTCCATGTAGAAGGTGTTGGAGAAGAGGAAACAAATAAACTTCTGTTAGCAATAAAGGAGAATAAGAGGTTCTTTAAGCTTAAAGATGAAAGTTTCTTGGATTTAGAGCAAGATGAGTTTAAGGAGTTATTTACTCTTATAGAAGGAATATCAGGTGAGGATAATGATTTAGGTACAAATTTAAATGTACCTAAGAATAAAGCTTTTTATTTACAGGAAGCTTTAGATAATAGTAGACTATTACCTTATAGCGGAGAGGAAGTTTTAAAAGATATTACCAATAAGTTGCATGAGCTAGCTAGTCAAGACTATACCTTGCCAGAAGAACTTAAGGGAACCCTTAGGGAATATCAAATAACTGGCTTTAAGTGGCTTAAGACTTTAAGTTATCTAGGCTTTGGGGGAGTATTAGCAGATGAAATGGGACTAGGAAAAACTTTGCAAACAATAGCCTTTATACTTTCAGAGGAAAATAAAAGTACTTTAATAGTTACTCCAACTTCTCTTATATATAATTGGGAGAATGAGTTTAAGAAGTTTGCACCATCACTAAAGGTAGCAATTATTCATGGAGCTAAAAAAGAAAGACTAGAACTAATAGAAAAGTCCAGGAATTATGATGTTATTCTTACTACCTATGGAACATTAAGAAATGATATTGAGTTATACAAAGGTATGAAATTTGATTATTGCATAATAGATGAAGGACAAAATATTAAGAATCCTTTAGCTCAGAACACTGAGACTGTAAAAGAGGTTAATGCAGGAGTAAAGTTTGCTCTTTCAGGAACTCCTATAGAGAATTCACTAATGGAATTATGGTCTATATTTGATTTTGTAATGCCAGGATATTTATATAGTAGAAAGGTCTTTCAAAATAAATTTATATCCGGAAGTAATATAGAATTATTAAAATCTTTAATAAGACCTTTCATATTACGAAGACTTAAAAAGGATGTTATGAAGGAATTACCTGATAAAATAGAAAAGAAGTTCTATGTAGATTTAGTTCAAAATCAAAAGAAGGTTTATAAGATTATTGCAGATGAGGCAAAGAATGATTTTGCAAATATGGATCCAAGAGATAGTAGGATTGCAGTATTAGCTGCATTAACAAAGTTAAGACAAATATGCTTGGAGCCATCAATTGTAGTTGAAGACTATAATGGAGGTAGTGGAAAGGTAGATGTTGCCCTAGAAATTTTAGAAGGATATATAGAATCAGGGGATAAGGTATTACTATTCTCTCAATTTACCTCACTATTAAAGATTATGGCAAATTATTTAGATAAAGCAGGAATAGGATATTATTATTTAGATGGTTCAACTAAGGCAAGTGAAAGAATTAATTTAGTTAATAAATTTAATGAGGGAGAAGATAAAAAGATATTTTTAATTTCTCTTAAGGCTGGTGGAAGTGGCTTAAATTTAACAAGTGCAAATGTGGTAATTCATTTTGATCCTTGGTGGAATCCAGCAATAGAAGATCAAGCAAGTGATAGAGCCCATAGAATAGGTCAAAAAAAGGTTGTTGAAGTAATTAAGCTTATTGCTAAAGGAACTATTGAAGAGAAGGTTGTTGAACTTCAAGAGGAAAAGAAAGAACTTATAAGTAAGGTTGTTGATGGTGAATATACTGATGGTGGATATATTGCGAAAATTAGTACAGAAGACCTGATGAGTCTAATTACAAGTTAAGTTTATAATGAGAATCCCAAAAGGGATTCTCATTTTACCTCTCTACTATAAAAATAGATTCTAGCTTTTTTTCTATAGATTAAACTCTATAAAGTAAATCTACATAAGTTGGAAGATGCCAATGAGTTTTACCAACTAATGATTCGATAGAATCAGCATTGAACCTAGCCTCTTCCATTGCAGGAAGTACAAGAGTCTTATAGAAATTAGCAGTTGAATAAGGATCAACAAATTCATCCACTCTTCTTAGTAAACTATTTAGCTTTTCAGTTTGATCATATAAATTATTTGCATATACAGAAATTTGAGTTAAAGTCCCCTTTTCCATATCACAAATATTACTTAGACCAACAGATTTTTTACCTGTAATAGAGTCAGTTAAATCCTTCATAAAGGATATAGCACTTGGCAATACATCCTTTCTTATCATATCCATCATAGTTAAGGCTTCTATATTTATAACTTTAGAATAATTCTCTAAAAGTATTTCATATCTTGATAGCATTTCTGTTTTAGTAAAAATACTATGCTTCTCGAAAAGTTCTAAATTTTTATCTTTTATAAAGTAAGGCATGGCATCAACAGTGGTAGGAAGATTTAATAACCCTCTATCTTCAGCTTCCTTTACCCATTCTTCAGAGTAATTATTTCCGTTAAATAAAATTCTTTTATGATTATGGAGAGTTGTCTTTATAAGTTCATTTAGTGATCTAGTGAAATCATCTTTATCTTCAAGGTAATCAGCAAATTGAGATAAGGTTTCTGCTACTATTGTATTTAAAATTATATTTGGTCCAGATACAGAAAAAGTGGAGCCAAGCATTCTAAATTCAAACTTATTTCCAGTGAATGCGAAGGGGGAAGTCCTATTTCTATCAGTATTATCCTTAGGGAATGTAGGTAGTATATCAATACCGACTGTCATTTGAACTGTATCCTTAGCAGTATAGTCAGAACTATATTCGATAGATTCAAGTATTTCAGTTAAGTATTCACCAAGGAATATAGAAACTATTGCAGGTGGTGCCTCATGTCCCCCAAGACGATGATCATTACCAGCATTAGCTACAGATACTCTCAATAAATCTTGATAGTCATCAACAGCTTTAATTACTGCACATAAGAATGTTATAAATTGAGCATTTTTTTCAGGAGAATCTCCAGGTTCTAATAAGTTTTCACCAAGATCTGTAGATAATGACCAGTTATTGTGTTTTCCAGAACCATTAATACCTTCAAATGGTTTCTCGTGTAATAAACATACTAAACCATGTTTTGTAGCTATATTTTTCATAAGTTCCATAGTAAGTTGGTTATGGTCAGTTGAAATATTTGTTGTTTCAAAAATTGGTGCCAATTCATGTTGGCCAGGGGCCACTTCATTATGCTTTGTCTTTGCTAAAATACCAAGCTTCCAAAGCTCCTCATCTAGTTCTGCCATGTAAGCAGCTACTCTTGGTTTAATATTCCCAAAGTAGTGATCTTCAAGTTCTTGTCCCTTTGGAGGCATTGCTCCAAGAAGAGTTCTTCCAGTAAGGATAAGATCTAATCTTTTATCATAAAATTCTTTATCAACTAGGAAATATTCTTGTTCTGGACCAACTGTAGTTACAACTTTCTTTGCAACAGTGTTTCCAAATAATCTAAGAATTCTCATAGCTTGTACATTTAATGCTTCCATTGAACGAATTAGTGGCGTTTTTTTATCTAAAACTTCACCACTATATGAAATAAATATTGTAGGAATACATAAAGTATTATCCTTTATAAAAGCGTATGAAGTTGGATCCCAAGCAGTATATCCTCTAGCCTCAAAAGTAGCTCTTATGCCACCATTTGGAAAGCTTGATGCATCTGGCTCACCCTTTATTAATTCCTTGCCTGAAAACTCCATAATGATATTTCCATCATTAGTAGGAGATATGAAAGCATCATGCTTTTCAGCAGTTATGCCTGTCATAGGTTGGAACCAATGAGTGAAGTGAGTAACTCCTTTTTCTAATGCCCAATCCTTCATTGAGTTAGCTACAATATTTGCAATATTTATATCTAAAGTTGTATTATTATCAATTGCTTTTTTTAATTCTTTATAGGTTGATTTAGGTAATCTTTCCTTCATGGTATTATCATTAAATACCATACTACCAAAAAGCTCTGGTATGTTGTTATTATTCATTTTGTATGCCCCCTTAAAATTAAAGTAATTCTATATTGTTTTCTTTAGATTTTTTTAGAGTTTCATCATCCCAAAGAGAAGACTGAACTTCACCTATATGGGCCTTACCTAAAAGTAACATGGATAATCTAGATTGTCCTATTCCCCCTCCCATAGTTAAAGGAAGAGTCTCATCTAAGATCATTTTGTGGAATAGAAGTTTAGCTCTATCCTCACAATTACTTTTAGTAAGCTGAGAAGATAATGAATCTTTATCTACTCTAATTCCCATAGAAGACACTTCAAAAGCACAGTTAAGAATATCATTCCAAAATACTATATCTCCATTTAGACTCCAATCATCATAGTCAGGAGCACGTCCATCATGTTTTTCACCACATGGTAGTAGATCACCTATTTCCATAATGAAACAAGTTTTATGCTTCTTAACAAATTCCCTTTCTCTTTCTTTTGGTGAAAGATTAGGATAGTAGTTCATAAGTTCAGTAGTTGTAACGAAAGTAACAATAGGTGATAATGTGGTTGTTATTTGTGGATATTCCTCTTTTAGGTCATCAAGAGTATCACATATTGAACTAACTATTAATTTTACAGTTTCTTTTAAATAGGTAATATTACGACTTTTTTTACTTATAACCTTTTCCCAGTCCCATTGATCTATATAGATTGAATGTAAATTATCCATTTCTTCATCTCTACGAATAGCATTCATATCTGTATAAAGTCCTGTATATTCTGGAAAACCATACTTGTATAAAGCCATCCTTTTCCATTTGGCTAAAGAATGAACCACTTGAGCTTCCTTTTTTGTTTCCAATACATCAAAGCTTACTGGACGTTCATATCCATTTAAATCGTCGTTTAGCCCAGTAGTAGGATCTACAAAAAGTGGAGCAGATACTCTCTTTAAATTAATTGATTCTGAAAGACCCTTTTCAAAGCTTTTCTTGATTAGCTGTATTGCTATTTGGGTATCAAATAGATCTAATTTGGATTTATAGTTTTTTGGAATTACTAATTTACTCATAACATGTGCCCCCTTAAAATAAAAAAAGGCCCTGTAGGAAAAATATCCTACAGCGCCTTTGCTGTTTGAAATTATTATATGCTCAGCAAGAAGAAAATGCAATAACTTTTTTTGAAGAATTTGAAATAAATAGAAATAAATTTAATGACGGATATTGACAAAAGTACAAGCTACTTATAAAATAATATTAAGAACAAAGGCGTTCTAAATTTTTGTATTTGTGCAGGAATTTAGTATGCCTTTTTTTTATTATTCAAAAATGAAATTATCAGTATATAAGAAAAATAGGAGGTATAATTAAGTTAGATATAAATTCTTGGATATTATAGAAGATACCGTGAATAATGATATAAAAAGAACATTAAAAAAGTAGATCGGGGAGGTATTCAAATGGATCAAACAGTTTTGGAAATTTTAAGTTTTGTAGAAGATAATGATATAAAATTTATTAGACTACAGTTTTGTGATATATTCGGGGAATTAAAAAATATTTCAATTATGTCCTCTCAGTTAGAAAAAGCCTTTACTCATGGGATAGGTTTTGATGCATCTTCTATTAGAGGATTTTTAAATATAGAAGACTCAGATTTATTTTTATTTCCAGATCCATCAACATTAACTATTCTTCCATGGAGACCTCAAGCTGGAAGAGTTGCAAGATTCTTTTGTTATATAAAAACTCCAGATGGAAATATATTTGAAGGAGATTCAAGAAATATATTAAAAACAGCAGTAGATAAGTTATGGAGTATGGGGTATACATCTAAAATTGGACCAGAGTGTGAATTCTATTTATTTAAGACTGATGATGAAGCAGAACCTACCTTAATACCACATGATGTAGCAGGATATTTTGATGTTGCACCCTTTGATAAGGGAGAAAATATTAGAAGAGAGATTTGTTTGACCTTAGAAGAGATGGGATTAACGCCAGAAAGCTCCCATCATGAATCAGGGCCTGGACAAAATGAAATAGACTTTATGTATGATAATCCATTAGCTTCAGCAGATAATTTTATAACTTTTAAAACTGTAGTTAAGACTATAGCAAGTTTAAATGGCTTACATGCAAGCTTTATGCCAAAACCTCTAAAGGATAAGAGTGGTTCAGGACTTCATATAAATATATCATTAGCAAAAGAGGATAAGAATTTATTCCGTACAGGGGATACGCACTCTCAGGAAGCAGAAAGCTTTATTGCAGGAATTTTAGATAGAGTAAAGGAAATTACAGCAGTTTTAAATCCAACTGTAAATTCTTATAAAAGGTTTGGATCTTTTGAAGCACCAAGATATGTAACTTGGTCTCATAAAAATAGATCTCAACTTATAAGAATACCAGCATCAACTGGGGAATATAACAGAATGGAATTAAGAAGTGCAGATTGTACCTGTAATCCCTATTTAGCCTTTGCACTTTTAATATATGCTGGAATGGAAGGAATTAAGGAAGGTAAAAATCTTAGAAAAGCTGTGGATGGTAACCTTTATGAAGTAGAACAAGAAGGAGAATTAGATAAGTTACCTAAGAATTTATTAGAATCAATAGAAGTACTAAGAAATAGTAGCTTTGTAAAAGATATTTTAGGTGAATTTGTATACAATAAATTCCTAAAAGATAAGATAAGTGAGTGGAATTCCTATGATGATAAATGTAAGTCAGAGGATGATATAACAGAGTGGGAGATAAATAATTACTTCAATAGGCTTTAAAATTTTAGATTTTAGGAGGTGTTATATGGATAAGATACTTATAGTATGTAGTTCAGAAAAAGGAAATAAGGTATACACTGAAAATCTAAAAAGTATGGGGTATGTTCATATTGACACTGAAGGCAATGGGGCAGCGGCCAGGAGAAGATTAATATTAGATGAATATAATATTATTATAATAGATACTCCACTAAAGGATGAATTTGGAAGTGAACTAGGAATTAAAATATCCCAAAGTGGTAGTAGTGGAGTAATACTTGTTGTAAAGGCAGAAAATGCAGATATGATCGGGGAAAAGGTAGAGGAACATGGGATATTTGTTATATCTAAGCCTTTTACAAAATCTATATTTAATCAAGGAGTTAAATTTGTTTTTACATCATTAAAAAGATTCAGTGTACTAAAGAAAGAACAAAATAGTCTTTTGAAGAAGGTTGAAGATATAAAGAAGATAGATAAGGCTAAATGTCTTCTTATACAACACAATAATATGACTGAAGAAACAGCTCACAAATATATTGAAAAAAGTGCTATGGATGAGAGAGTAAGTAGAAGAGAGTTAGCTGATAAAATAATTAAGTATTATGAGGTGTAGCTATGGAATTTACGAAGATGGAAGGTCTAGGTAATGACTATATATATTTTAATTGTCTTGAGAAAGAAATAGAAGATCCAGAAAAGTTATCTATAAAATTAAGTGATAGGCATTTTGGAGTTGGGGGAGATGGAATAGTATTAATCCTTCCATCTAAGGTAGCTGATTTTAGAATGAGGATGTTTAATGCTGATGGGTCAGAGGGAAAGATGTGTGGAAATGCTACAAGGTGTATAGGAAAGTATGTATATGAAAAAGGAATTACTGATAAAAAGGAAATAACTCTTGAAACCTTAGCTGGAATAAAGGAGCTTAAATTAACAGTAGAAGATAATAAAGTATCTGAAATAGCTGTTAATATGGGGAAGGCAGTAATAAATTCTAAGGCCATTCCAGCATTAACAGATAAAAATATTCTAGTGAATGAAAAGGTTAAAGTTGGAGAAGAAGAATATAATATTACTTGTGTTTCTATGGGAAATCCTCATTGTATAGTTTTTATGAAGGAAATAGATGATTTAAAAATAGAAGAGATTGGAAAAGACTTTGAAAATCATAGTATGTTTCCAGAAAGAATAAATACTGAATTTATAGAAGTAATAGATGAAAGAACAATAAAGATGAGAGTGTGGGAAAGAGGTAGTGGAGAAACCTTTGCTTGTGGAACAGGAGCATGTGCTGCAACTGTAGCCTCAGTATTAAATAATTTCTGCAAAGAAAATGAAGAAATAACAGTTAAGTTACTTGGTGGAGATTTGAAAATAAAATACTTATCTAGTGGAGTAGTTTATATGACAGGTCCTGCAGAATTTGTATACGAAGGAAGGCTTTAAAGTGAATAAAAAATATATATTTGTAACTGGAGGAGTAGTATCTGGTTTAGGAAAGGGAATTACAGCAGCATCTCTTGGAAGATTATTAAAAAGTAGGGGATTAAAGGTTGCGGCTCAAAAGTTTGACCCTTATATTAATATAGACCCAGGAACAATGAGTCCATATCAACATGGAGAAGTTTTTGTTACAGATGATGGTGCAGAAACAGATTTAGACCTTGGTCATTATGAAAGATTTATAGATGAAAGCTTAAATAAGTTTTCTAATATAACAACAGGAAAAGTATATTGGAATGTTTTAAACAAAGAAAGAAGAGGAGAATATCTTGGACAAACAATTCAGGTTATTCCACATATAACAAATGAAATAAAGAATCAGGTTTATTCTGTAGCTAAGATAACAGATGCAGATGTAATAATCACAGAAATTGGTGGTACTGTTGGAGATATTGAGTCTTTACCTTTTTTAGAGGGAATAAGGCAAGTATCCTTAGAAGTTGGAAGAGAAAATTGTTTATTCATTCACGTAACCTTAGTTCCATATATTAAGGGTTCAGAGGAATTAAAGTCAAAGCCAACTCAGCATAGCGTTAAGGAATTACAGGGATTAGGAATAGCTCCTAATATAATAATTTGTAGATGTGATGTTAAGTTAGATGATGGAATAAAGAATAAAATAGCTCTTTTCTGTAATGTTAAAGAAGATTGCGTTATTGAAAACACTACAGTACCAATGTTGTATGAAGCACCATTAATGCTAGAAGAAAGCAATTTCTCAGAGATTGTTTGTAGAGAACTTGGAATTAAAAATACTGAATGTAATATTAGTGAATGGTCTAATATGGTAGAAAAAATTAAAACTGTGGATAAAGAAATAAAAATAGGTATTATAGGAAAGTATGTAAAGCTTCATGATGCATACATATCAGTTGCAGAGAGTTTAAGGCATGCAGGATATGAAAATGGAGTAAATATTGATGTTCAATGGATAGATAGTGAAGGTATAACAAAGGAAAATGTAAAGGAAGTACTAAAAGAATGTAAGGGGATTGTAGTACCTGGAGGCTTTGGAAATAGAGGAGTAGAAGGTAAAATTGAAGCAGTAAGATATGCAAGAGAAAATAATCTTCCATTCTTAGGAATATGCTTAGGTATGCAAGTAGCAGTTATTGAATATGGACGTAATGTATTAGGTTTAAAAAATGCAAATTCAAGGGAATTTGATGAAGATTCGGATAATCCAGTAATAGATATAATGATGGATCAAATAGGATTAGAAGATAAAGGTGGAACAATGCGCCTAGGACTATATCCTTGTAGGGTAGATAAACATAGTATATTGTATGAGCTTTATAAAGAGGATTTGATCGAAGAAAGACATAGGCATAGGTTTGAATTTAATAATAAATATAGGGATGAATATATTAATAAGGGGTTAGTTTTAAGTGGAATATCTCCAGATGGTAGATTAGTGGAGGCTGTTGAAATAAATGAACATAAATTCTTTGTTGGGGTACAATATCACCCAGAGTTTTTATCAAGGCCAAATAGACCACATCCGCTTTTCCTAGGACTTATTAAAGCATCAAAGGGGGATTAAGATGGCAAAGATAAACGCAAACTATTTAGAACTTAAGGATAGTTACTTATTTTCAACTATAGCTCATAAGGTGAAGGAATATAAGGAGAAAAATCCTGATAAAAAGGTTATATCACTAGGAATTGGTGATGTAGTACTTCCATTAAGTAATCCTGTTCTTGAGTCATTAGAGCAAGGTGTAGTTGATATGGGGAGTAAAGAAAGCTTTAAAGGTTATGGACCAGAGCAAGGGTATCAATTTTTAAAGAATGAAATTGGAAACTATTATAAGGAGTTTGGAGTAGAGTTAGATACTCATGAAATCTTTATAAGTGATGGAGCTAAAAGTGATTTAGGAAATATACTAGATATATTTTCAAAGGAGAACACAGTAGTTATACAAGATCCAGTGTATCCAGTATATGTAGATACAAATATTATGGATGGTAGAAAAATCATTTATTCTAATTGTACAGATGAAAATGGATTTTTATCAATGCCAGACTTTAATATTAAGGGGGATATTATATATTTATGCTCACCTAATAACCCTACTGGAGCTGCTTATAATAGAGAAGAACTTGAAAAGTGGGTTCAATTTGCTAAAGAAACAGGGGCAATAATTCTATTTGATGCTGCATATGAGGCATTTATTACAGAAGATAATATACCTCATAGTATATATGAAATTGATGGAGCAAAGGAATGTGCTATAGAATTTTGTTCATTTTCTAAAACAGCTGGATTTACTGGAATGAGATGTGGCTATACAGTAATACCTATGCAATTAGAATGTGAGGGAGTCTCACTTAATAAATTATGGCTTAGGAGACAAACCACTAAGTTTAATGGAGTACCATATATTATACAAAAGGCAGCAGCAGGAGTATTTTCAAAGGAAGGTAGAATAAAGACTAAAGAGATAATAGATTACTATATGGATAATGCTAAGATAGTTGGGGATGCCTTAAAGAAATCAGATATTAAATTTACAGGTGGAGTAAACTCACCATATATATGGCTTAAGTGTCCTAATAATATGTCGTCTTGGGAATTTTTTGATTACTTGTTGGAGAATGCAAATATAGTTGGAACACCAGGAGTAGGATTTGGAGATAATGGAGAAGGATATTTTAGATTAAGTTGCTTTGGTGAAAGAAAGAATATTATAGAAGCAGCAGAGAGGGTAAGTGGCTTAGTCCAAAGAAAAAACTAATTATCTATACACTAGCTAAAGTTGTAGAAAAACTTAACCTAGCCATTAAGATTATAGTAGGGAGTAGCGAATAATTAGCTACTCCCTTTTATATTTTCATATTTTAGGGTAAACTATATATACCCCTATGGGTATATAAGGAGGAGTAATAATGGATGAATCTAAAGAAAAAAGAAATAAGGATATATTAAATAGATTAAAGAGAATTGAAGGTCAAGTAAAAGGAATACAAGGAATGGTAGAAAAGGATGTATGTTGTAAGGATATATTGGTACAGATATCAGCAATAAGATCTGCTATTAATAGAGTAGGGGCACTTATGTTAGAGAATTATGCTTGCAATTGTTTGGATATTGGAAGTGAGGCTGATGAGCAAGAAGCTATTAAAGAATTAATAAAAACTATGAATACATTTATAAAATAAATAGTTTGAGATAGGAGAGAAACTTGTAAGTAGCAGGTTTCTTTCTTTTTAAGTAATATTAATTATGAATAATATGTTAAAATGTTGGTAGGGAGGGGTATTATGGAGATGAGTAAGAGAAAAATAGGGATAATTGTAGTTATACTAACTTCAGTTTTTATAGGTAATATTATTTTTTACTATTCAAAGAAAATAGAGGGTCCGGTATTTACATATGTATACAAAGAGGGAAGTGATTTTGAGTTAACATACCTCATGGATCAAGATGAGAAAGATAAAATAGAGACTTTTATCTTTCCAGATATAGATGATACAGAATATATTGAAGAAGATATGTCCATGCCTTTCATGTTTATGTCTTCAGAAGATTCAAATAAGGATACTAGATTTGATGATGGATCTGCAAGATATAATATTTACAAGATAAGACTATATAATTTAAGAAATAAAGATGGATTATTAGAAGGAAAAGGTTTATCAGATAAATTAAGAGAAAATACAGGTAAATCTATAACTAAGATTAAGTATAGAACTAAAAATGGTAAAGAGGGAGAATGTGAAATAGGAAATTTAATATATAGTGAGAATAGACCAGGGTATACTGAAAGACCATATAATTTATATGAATTTGAAAGTGTAACAACAAAAAAAGATTATTATGAGGCTCTTTATACTGCTGAGGATGATATTGAGTTAGTAAGACTCGATGGTATTCATAAAGAAGGACTACTTAAATATTTTGAAATATTCATTAATGGAGAGAATATTGAAGAAGTTAATTTTCCTGTTAAGCTAAAATCAAAAGATAAGTTTTCTATATCAATAAAACCAAAAGTGAAAATTCCTTTTTATGAAAGTTATGAATCTAAATTAAGTGTGATTGCAAGAGATCCAGAAGATAGTGAGCAAGAGGTGGAAGTCTTTGGTCAAGAGGGGTTTGGACCAGGTGGATTTAGTGGATATAAAAACTATAAGGTAACTTATAAAGAGGTAGAGGATTTACTTGAATTAAGGAGGATAAATAATGAGAAGTGACTTTAAAAAGATATTCTGGGGCATTATTTTTCTAGTTTTTGATTTCAATTTATCTATGGTAAATATTTTTCCAGACTTTATAGGATTTTTCCTTATATATATAGGATGTAGTAGTTTAGCTAAAGAAGATATTTCTTTTGAAAAAGCAAGTAAATTAGCAAGGCTCTGGTCTTTTCTTGTTTTTGCAAATGGAATTAGAGGAGTTTTATATCCATTTACAAATGAATCACTAACTATGTATAGTTTTTTAGCTATTGGAATAGACTTGTTTTTAGGAATAGGAAGGATGTATATTGTTTATCATATATGTAGAGGAATATATAATATGGCAAAGAGTAGAGACCTTAACTACTTAATGGACAATTGTAGATATAGATGGAATTTCTTATTTGGAACATTTGTTTTAGCCCAATGTATACAACCTTTTATTTATAATGTATATTCAGAAGTTATTAATGCAATGCTAGTAATACTTGTAGTTTTACAAGCTATTGCATACATCCTTATTATTGCTTTAGTTAATGCGGCGAAAAAGGATTTAGTTGTAGGATAAGAAGTTTTAGATTATAATTTTCATTGCGTAATTTTTACAAAAGAAAGAAGAGGAACTAAAGATGGAATACATTATACTAATTGTAGGATTTGTTCTACTTATTAAGGGAGCAGATATATTTGTAGATGGAGCGGCTGCCATTGCTAGGAAAATTGGAATACCAGCTGTTATAGTTGGACTTACTATTGTATCCCTTGGAACTAGTGCACCGGAACTTGCAGTAAGTTTAATATCTTCAATTGAAGGAAACAATGGAATTACTATTGGAAATGTCCTTGGATCAAACATATTCAATTCACTAGTAGTACTTGGTGGAACTACTGTTGTAATGCCCCTTATATTTAAAAAATCAACTATAAAAAGAGATTTTATAATAAATACGGGCGTAGCAGTTTTAGTATTTCTATTAACCTTTGGTCTTATGACAAGTGATAATAATGGATTATCAAGAGTTGATGGAATTATTTTGTTAGCTTTATGTGTTGCTTATGTAGTGATATTAGTTAGTGCAAGCAAAAAGGAAAGTATTAAAGATGAGTATCAAGAAGAGGAAGGTAGTATTTTAAAGAAAACTATATTGATTATAGTTGGTGTACTTGGAATTGTTATAGGTGGAAAGCTTGTAGTTGATTCTGCTACTAGTATTGCTTATTCTCTAGGAATGAGTGAAAAACTTGTAGGATTAACAATTGTAGCTATAGGTACATCATTACCTGAACTTGTAACATCAATTGTTGCAGCCTTAAAGGGAGAGAAGGAAATAGCTCTAGGAAATGTATTAGGATCAAATATATTCAATATATTATTAATACTTGGAGCATCAGCTACTATAATGCCAATTCCAGTTGGGAGACCATTAGCTGTAGATTTTCTATTCTTTATAGGAATAACATTATTTATAGGTTTATTGATATTCTTTAATAAGAAGGAAGAAAAGAAGCTAACAAGAGGGGAAGGTATATTACTTATACTTCTTTATATTGCTTATGTAGCTTATATTATTATGAGAAATTAGAAGAAGAGTCTAGTGGGAACAAATCCATTAGGCTTTTTTAATCTGTATGAATTTATAATGGCTAGGACTTTTTTATTTGTATCTCATTAAAGAAGAGGTTATACTGAAATTACAATATATACCATAGGAGGATGAGGATGAAGTTTAAATTGATACTAACCTTGATTATTTTAGGACTTATCTTTATATTGGGATTTTTAGGAGTAAATTATGCAAGAAGAGGTCAACAGGTTCATGAGGATATAAGTTGGCTTAAAAAGTATAAAATTGCACACAGAGGTCTTCATGATGAAAATAAAGTGGAGAATTCAATGAGTGCCTTTAAGAATGCAGTAGATAAAAAGAATGCAATAGAATTAGACGTTCATTTAACTAAGGATGAAAAGATAGTTGTATTTCATGATGATAATTTAAAAAGAGTTACAGGACTAGATAAGAATATAGGGGATTGCACATATGATGAGCTGAAGGAACTAAAGCTTGGAAACTCAGAGGATAATATCCCTCTATTTGGCCAAGTATTAGAGCTAGTAAAGGGCGAAGTTCCTATTCTTATAGAGGTTAAAAATCAGGGGGAAGTAGGTAAATTAGAGGAGGTTCTCTATAAGGAGCTTAAGAATTACAAAGGGGAATATGCAATACAATCATTTAATCCTTTTGTTTTATCTTGGTTTAGAGAGAATGCACCAGAAGTAGTAAGAGGACAGCTTTCTGGCACCTTTAAAGATGAAGACATTGCCTGGTATAAGAAGTTTGTACTTAAGAATCTTTTACTAAACTTTAAAAGTAAGCCAGCATTTATAGCTTATGAAATAAATGGAATGCCAAAGGAATTTGTAACAGATGAAAAAGGTAAGGGAATTATTCTTTTAGGATGGGCAGCAAAAAATAAGGAAGAGTATGATAAAGGTATGGAGTACTTTGATAATGTAATTTATGAAGGATTTGAGATAAAATAAAAAATCATACTGATATATTAGATGTAGTATTACTAATATATCAGTATGATTAATATAACTTTACTTAAATGCTTCTTTTTTCAAGATAATCATAAACCATACAAGTGATACTCCAAGAATAGCATGTCCTAATCCAGCTATATGGCTTAGACCAGCAAAATCTGTTGAAAGGACTTGTAATACTCCACGAGCAACTATTGTAGATATTAATGCTAATAAGCCTACATTATAAGTAATTAACCATTTATTAAAACTTTTATTTGTTGAAATATTAAAGCTTTTATCAAGTAATAACACAACTAATAAAAATATAAATCCTAAAACTAAGGTATGAGTATGTGCTGTTCCAAGAGTAGTCTCTCCTGTAAAGTTGTTTAGCTTAGTGAATTCTCTATGAAATACTCCAAGTGCTAGTCCTAAAATCACATAAAAAAATGATAGATTAAATAATTTTTTCATTTTAAAGTTCTCCTTTGCTGATATAAATAATAACTAATCTTAATTAATAAACATTATACAATATTTTTATAAAAAAATAAATAGGGAAAGTAATATAATTTGTGGAGGTGAAACTATGGGAACAATTATTGGATTTGCAATGGGTGGAGTAGCTGTAGGATTTATACTATGGATTATGACAAAGACATTTTATTCAATTGGGAATTATGGTGTACTTACAGGTGGTAAATATCCTTTTAGCGGAGTTGCTAGTATTAAATATAAATTAGAGAAAATTGAAATAAAAGAAGCTAGTAATCTAAATGGAAAAATAATAAGGAGCTTAAAGGTTGGGAAAGATAATAATTACATAATCAAATTAGATATAAATAATGAAAAGGGAAGTATTATAGTTACTTTTAAGGATGAGAATAATAATGTTATTGGAAGTAGTAGTGATACTATTTTGGAAGGGTTACCTTTTAGATCAGGAAATAGTAAAAAGCTGCATGTAGACATTGAATTTGATAAGTTTTATGGTGAAGTTAATTGTGAAATTTTAAAAAAGTAAAAGTAGTTATGCTGCTTTTATTTTTTTGCTTTACAAGGGAACGTATGTTCTGTATAATAAGTTGTAGAATAATTATAGGGAGGAATGCTAGGTTATGGATAGGATAATATTTCATGTTGATGTTAATTCAGCCTATCTATCCTGGATAGCTGTAAGGAAATTGCAAAAGGGTGAGACTCTAGATTTAAGAGAAGTACCCTCTATAGTTGGAGGAGATATTACTAAAAGGCATGGTATAGTTCTTGCAAAATCAATACCTGCTAAGAAATTCAAAATAAATACTGGAGAACCAATATATCAGTCCTTAGGGAAATGTCCAGATTTAATTATATGCCCACCAGACTATAGGTTGTTTATGGAGTGTAGTGAAGCCTTAGTTAATATCCTTAAAGAATATTCTCCAAAGGTTCAAAGATATTCAGTAGATGAATGCTTTTTAGATGTAAGTCATATGAAAGATAAGTATTACGAGAAAGCAATAGAGATTAAGGAGAGAATTAAGAAAGAGCTAGGATTCACAGTTAATATAGGAATATCTAATAATAAGCTTTTAGCTAAGATGGCATCGGATTTTAAAAAGCCAGATAATATCCATACACTTTTCCCAGGGGAAATAAAAAAGAAGATGTGGCCACTTCCTGTAGAAGATTTGTTTATGGTAGGAAGAGCTACAGCACCAAAACTTCATAAGATAAATATTTATACTATTGGAGATCTAGCAAAGTATGATTTATCAATTCTACTTACTGTTTTTAAGAGTTTTGGTAAGGTTATTTATAATTATGCAAATGGAATAGATGAGTCAGAGGTTAGGGATAAAAATTATCTTGAGATTAAGGGGTTAGGAAATGCTACAACTATCTCTTATGATGTAGATACCAGAGAGGATGCTATGAAAATATTATTGTCTTTAGCTGAGAATACAAGTTCTAGACTTAGAAGTACTGGTAACTTATGTGGGGTTGTTTCAGTTTCTATTAAAAATAAGGAGTTTATAAGTTACTCTCATCAAAGAAAGCTTATAGTACCAACAGATTGTACTAAAGTAATATTTGATGAGCTAAAGAGGGCCTTTGATGACTGTTGGAAGGGAGAGACTATAAGACAGTTGGGAATAAGGTTATCTGAGTTAAGTGATAACGACTTCTATCAATCATCACTTTTTGAAAAATATGATACTGAAAAAAATAGAAGTCTTGATAGGGCTATAGACTCTATAAGAGAAAGATTTGGAGATTACTCTATTGTAAGATCTACTTTTATAAATTCAGGGGTAAAACCATTAACTGGGGGGAATGGTGAGGTTGATTATCCTTTTATGGGAAGTATTTTATAGGAGGTTTTTTAGGTGAGGGTTGTAGCAAAGACTATTGAAGTGGTAGCTTGGTTTGGTGAGAAAGGGGAAATTAATCCTGTTAGATTTAGGATAAAGGATGATGAGGAGAGATTTCAAGTTATAAAGATAGATAAGATAATGAAGAGAGATACAGAGAAGCTTGCAGGAAATATAATGGAGAAATTCACTTGTAGTAGTATTATAGGAGGGGTAGAGAGGATATTTGAAATAAAATATGAAAGATCAACATATAAGTGGATGTTATTTAAGATATAGATAAATCCTATTCATATATGTTTTAATATTTATCTCAAAAATGAGATCTAGTATTTAAGCATATATGAATAGGATTTTTTACTCTCTAGGAATTTATAATCCTTATTAAAATATGGATACCTTTTGTAAATAATTATGTTATCAAGGTTATTCAAGGAGAGTAAAAAAGAAATATATGCGCCTGCAAGATTTTCCTCAGGCAAGCTCCTCTTGACGATTTTTTTAACTAATAAAAACCTTTGTCCCTTCAGGAATATTATCAAATATCCATTTGGCATTAATTTTTGCTAGTCTTACACAGCCATCAGAGAGAGCCATACCTAATCTACCATCTCTAATAGATCCATCTAGATTATAAATAATTGAGTGAAATAAGTAGTTACCTTTAAACTGTGTATAGTACCAACATTTATATCCCTTAGCAACTCCAAAATATAGACCTTTTATACCAATAGTAAAATTGCCTTTAGGTGTTGGAGTAGATGGTTTACCTATAGTGCAAACATAGCTGTGTATTAGGGACCAGTTTTTTTCACTTCCACTAAAAATATTAACCTTAAATTTCGAAAGGTCCACCCAAATAAAATAGGGAGTATTACTAGAAAAGCTTTTTGAATTAACAAAGGAAAGGGCCTCATCAGCATAGTTACCACTTGCCCGAGTAAGTTTATTAGATATATTAAATAAAAATTTCATTAAGCTACCCCTTAGAATCACTTTATTTTATTGTATGTTTAGAAGCTATAAGAGGTTGCAATAATTTAGCATAAGAAATTAAATTCTAATTATAATCAAAAAAGTTATTAATATAATTATAATAGGGTAGGACTATCTCAGTGGAAAAGGGAGGGAATGGTTTGATGGAGGCTATTTATGAAGGGGATAAGGTTATTCAAAGAGGGGAAATTTATGATAGGAGAATAGTTAAAGCTTTTGTAGAGTCTGTATCGGGATATAAAGTTAAGGTTAATTTACCAGTTAAGGTAATTAGATCAATACTAAAATCCAATGGAAAATTACCAATAAAATATTCTGAATTAGAAGGAATTAATATTGAAGCTCTATCAGAGAAAATAACAACAGCATTTGAAAAGGAACATTTAGGAGAAATATTTAATGTTGATTCAGATAAGGGAGATATGATTAGAGTATTAGTAGAGTAGGAGGCAAAATGAAGGTTGTAGTAAGATCAAAAGAAAGAAATTTTACAATACCTATACCAATGTTTATGCTAGCTAATGGAAGTAAATTTACAAGTTACATAAGTAAAATGATTTGTAAAAACAAAGGTGATAGAAATAAATTTATTGAAAGTATGAAATATTTAGATATGGATGCTATATCCTTAGGACTAAGAGAATTAAGTGAGGATAAAGGATTAATACTTTTAGAAGCTGAATCTAGTAATGGAAGCTATATATTAATTAAAATATAAATTTGAAAAGTAGGTATAAAAATTTTAAAGTGTGGAAAGATATAATTATAGTTAAGAAATAGTGCATTGGAAACACTATTATTTAACTTTGGGTGTCACTCTTTTGGGGTGACACTTTTATTTGTGTATAGGAAATTATATCAATGAATTAGTTAGTTAATAGGTAAACTGAAAAGTAGTGCTTTTATGTAGCACTACTTTTCATTATGTATTTTATTAATTTTTTTAGCTTTTAAATTGTTTAGCTGACGAGTTATAGTTGATACAAAAATTATCCCAAGAGCTAATGTTCCGGCACTAGCTATTGTATTTAACCCAAGTTCTAAAGAACCAGAAACATTACCTGTAATGGCCTCATACATAGTATAGTACATTCCTGCACCAGGTACTAAGGGGATTAGGCAACAAATAACTAAGGTTGTTACTGGGGTTTTTAATATCCTTGCAAATATTTCAGAGTATATACTAAAACAAATTGAGGATATAAATAGTGAAGCTGTAGTTGAGTAGTTAAGGTTTAAGAATAAAGCATATACAAACCAACTTAAGCCACCACCTAAAGATGCAAATAGTAGTTTGCTACCTTTTATATTAAATATAATACCAAATCCAAAGGAGGCAATAACTGATACAAAAGTTTCTAGAATCATATCATTGCACCTCCAAGGGTATTAATCCAGAAGCTTAACACAGCACCTGTACCTACAGCAATAGAGACAGCTATTAAAAAAGCTTCAGCAGCTTTTGTGAGACCTGCAAGAAAATCACCAGCTATTGTATCTCTAATAGCATTAGTAATAGCTAAACCAGGTACTAGAAGCATTATTGACCCTATAATAGTTTTATCTATGTTGCTAGCAATACCTAGATTAAACAATACTAGAGCTAATACAGCTGCAACAGCCCCACCTATACAATTTATAAAAAATTCATTGATTGATAACTTTTGAAATTTAATAGCTATTATTTTTATAATTAATCCTATAATAGTAGCAGCAATTAAATCTTTAAAGTCTCCACCAAAAAGCATGGAAAAGGTTCCAGCTCCTAAAGCTGAAAAGGTTAATGTAATGGGAAAAGAATAACGCTCACCCTCATTAACTTTATTAAGCATTTCATTAAATTCATCTATATCAATATGTTCTGTTTGTAGTTTTCTTGATAAATCATTTATTTTATCTACTTTATTTAAATCAACACTTCTTGAAGTAACTCTTTTAATCAAAGAAAAGGTTTGATTATCATGGCAAATTGAAACCATTATTCCTGTTGGAGTAACAAAGCTATCAGCAAGGTTTATTCCAAAGGAGGAACAAATCCTACAAATTGTTTCTTCAACCCTATAAGTTTCACCGCCACTTTCAAGCATTATTTTCCCTGCAAAGGTAGCTACATGAAGGAGTTTGTTCATATCCATAAAAATCACTCCCAAATATGAAATTACGATTGTATTATAGCATATGGAATTGAAATATAGTATATAAATTAGGAGGGATAAATATAAATATAATTTAATATATTTTTAGGTATAAAATTAACTAAATTTTAAATTTAAACAATGAAAAAATAAAGAATGTACAAAAATCAGTTGATAATTGTAAGAATTAACCGTATAATTTATAAAAAAGATAATTTGGGGTGATAATATGAATTTTGAAAATATTTCAAAGGCAGATGAACAAGTCTACGCTTTGATGGAAAAAGAATTAAAAAGACAACAAACAGGAATTGAGCTAATTGCATCAGAAAACTTTGCAAGCCAAGCAGTAATGGAAGCTATGGGTTCATACTTAACAAATAAGTATGCTGAAGGTTATCCTAATAAAAGATACTATGGTGGCTGCTATGTAGTAGATGAAATTGAAGATATAGCAAGAGATAGAGTAAAAGAGTTATTTGGTGCAGAACATGCAAATGTTCAACCTCACTCAGGTTCACAGGCTAATATGGCTGTTTACTTTACAATATTAAATCCAGGAGATACTGTTTTAGGTATGGATTTAAGCCATGGTGGTCATTTAACTCATGGTTCACCAGTTAATTTTTCAGGAAAGTTATTTAATTTCGTATCATATGGAGTTGATAAGGAAACTGAAAGAATTAATTATGATGAAGTAAGAAGAATTGCATTGGAATGTAAGCCAAAGTTAATAGTAGCTGGTGCTAGTGCATATTCTAGAGTTATAGATTTTAAAAAGTTTAGAGAAATTGCTGATGAAGTTGGAGCATACTTCATGGTAGATATGGCTCATATTGCAGGTCTTGTTGCAGCAGGGGTACATCCATCACCAGTTCCATATGCAGATTTCGTTACATCAACTACTCATAAGACTTTAAGAGGTCCAAGAGGTGGATTAATACTTTGTAGAGAAAAGTATGCTAAGGAATTAGATAAGAACATATTCCCAGGAATTCAAGGCGGTCCTTTAATGCATATAATTGCAGCTAAGGCAGTTTGCTTTAAAGAAGCATTAGACCCAAGCTTTACAACATATATGACTTCAGTAGTTAATAATTGTAAGGTTCTTGGAGAAGAACTTGTAAAGAGAGGATTTAAGTTAGTATCTGATGGTACAGATAACCACTTAATCCTTTTAGATCTAAATAACAAGGATATAACAGGTAAGGAAGCTGAAAACTTACTTGATTCTATTGGAATCACAGTAAATAAGAATACAGTTCCTAACGAAACAAGAAGTCCATTTGTAACTTCAGGTATCAGAATTGGTACACCATCTGTTACAACAAGAGGATTTGAAGAAGAAGATATGAAGGTTATTGCAGAAATCATTGATGAGGCAATAAAGAATAGAGATGGAGACTTATCAGAATTAAGAGCTAAGGTTGAAGCACTTTGTGAGAAGCATCCATTATACTAGACTAAAAAATGGCAGACTCAAGTTTTTGAGTCTGCCATTTTTATTTATACTAAAGGGGGAGAGTATGTGAAAAGGGGAAAAATATTAAATATTATAACATCAATAATGACTATGGTTTAACATGGAGATATGATGGGGAAGTTATTAAATAGAAATATAAGAAAAGAGTGATAATATGTCAATTGAAAGAGTAAGAGAATATTTTAAAGAGTTTAATAAGGATAAAGATATAATTGTTCTTGAAGAATCAAGTGCTACAGTGGATTTGGCAGCTCAAGCACTAGGGGTTATACCAGGTTGTATAGCTAAAACATTGTCTTTTAAGGCTAAAGAAGAAGGTTGTATCCTTGTGGTTGTAGCAGGAGATAAAAGGATTGATAATAAGAAGTTTAAAGAGGAATTTGGTTTAAAAGCGAAAATGCTAACCCCAGATGAAGTATTGGAGTATACTGGTCATGCAGTTGGAGGTGTTTGTCCCTTTGGAATATCTAACAGTAATGTAAAAGTATATTTAGATGAGTCATTAAAGGTCTATGATACAGTCTATCCAGCCTGTGGTAGTAGTAATTCAGCTATAAAGCTTACAATAGATGTGATTTATGAATATTCTAATGGACTTAAATGGGTAGATATTTGTAAGGAGAGTGAATAAAATAAGAATAAGGATTCTCATATTTAATAGAAAGCTACGTCTCAAAGAGAAAGTAGAGTAAAAATATATATGAGAGTCCTTTTCTAGTTTAAATAATAGTTATAGTTTAATAGATAATGTATATTAGCCAAGTAAGAAGTCTAAAATGTTCATTCCATCTGAAGTTTGTGCTTTGTATAGTTCAGTATAGCCACATTTTTTACAACTAATAGTAATGAACTTCTTATTTTGAATATCAAAGATTTTTGCAAAGTTTCCACCTGTTGCTTGGAATTGATCACTTTCAAATTCAGTATGATTACATTTTGAACAGACATATTGTATTTTATCCATAAAATCATCTCCATTAATATATTATTATTATTATTATACATTATATAGTATTAAGTGTCAATGGAAAAGTTATAAAAAACTATATTATAAGGTATATAATCCGATTTATTTTTTATAGTCTATATTATAAGGAAATAAAAGTTTATAAATTATATGTTTTAAGTTTATGATAAAATACAAAGAGAGTGGAGGTGAAGTCTTTGAATTTAAAAGTTATAAAAGAAAATATATTAAAAATAAGCTCCTCCTTTACAAGAGAGCAGGGAAAAGAGTTAATTAGAAAAGCCTTAGTTAAGGATTTAAAAAGTAAAAATATTGAGGATATACATCATATATACGGAAGAGTGTTAAGTAATAATAAAAGTAAGACCTATAATACTCATATAAAGATAGAGAGAAAGAGCAGTAATGTAGTTGATACTAGATGTACTTGCGCGACCTTTGAGGAAAATAGGAGGCATATAAGAAATTATGTCTGTAAGCATATAGTTGCAACTTCATACGCTTTTTATAATATAGCAAAAAATAAGATTGAAAATAAAAAGGCTACACCAAAAGAAGAAAAGCCTAAATCGGAAGTAAAAAGCAAAAGATATTTAGCCTTAGACTTAATTATTAAATCAAGGAAAAATAGTGGGATACTTTCATATCAATGTGAATTTAAAATTGGTAGTGGAGTTACTAATTTAATTATAAATCTTATGGATTTTATAGATAAAATTACTCAGAATAAGGAAGTAGTTTTTAATTCATTATTTTCTTACAATCCTATAAATGACGAATTTATGGAGTGGGACAAGAAGGTAATAGACTATATAATTTTAAACAAATCTAAAGTCCGCGGTAAATATTTAAACTTAAATCAAAATGAATTAAGAGAATTTCTAAAAGTTGTAGATGAAAATAAGAAGGTTATATTTAATCATGAAGGAATAAATTATCAATTAAATATTAAAAAATCAAATATTCCAGTTGCTTTTACAGTTAAAGCTGATAAGGAAGAATTTATACTAAAATCTCATAAGAAGTTTCCTGTGTTATTAAATAATATGGGGGACGTGCTATTTTATGATAGAAATATATATATTCCAAGAAAAAAACAGCTAATTTCATATTTACCACTATATAAAAAGCTTTTAAAAAACAATGAAATAAGATATTCAAAGAGTGAAGATACTCTAAATGACCTATTAACAAGTCTTAAAGCTATTACAAACAATATTACTTTAGATGAGGGTACTAAGAAGTTTGCATCAAAGCTTATGAGACCTAATTTCTATTTTTATAAGGATAATGGAGTTATTTGTTGTAAGGTAAGATTAAACTATTGTGGATATATAATAGATTTAATTAAGAATAGAGGGGATAAGAGTTTTCTGAGGGATTATAAAAAAGAAGAGTTAATAGATATGGAGCTTGAAAGATTTAAGTTCATAAAAAAAGAAAATGAGTTTATATTTATAGGGGATGATGAAGGGCTTTATAAGCTACTAAACTATGGGTTAGCAGCATTAAATAAGATGGGTGAAGTTGAACTGTCTATAGATTTTAAAGGGATTAAGCTAGTGAATTCCACAGCAATAACTTCAAATGTCGAAGAATTACAGCATTATTATAAACTTAAATATGCTATTAGTGATTTTAGCATAGCAGAAATAAATAGTGCTATTAATGCAATGAGAAATGGAGAAAGATTTTATAAAAATAAAAACACCTATTTAGATTTAGAGGATCCAGGTATGGTGCAATTTTTAGGTCTTATAGATGACCTAAGTCAAGAGGGGGGCTTAGGTTATGAGATAGATATAGATAAAAATAAAAGTCTTTATCTAGAGGCTAAGTTAAGAGGTGGAAATCTATCATTTATAAGAGGTGGAGAAGGACTTCAAGGGATAGTAGAAAAGTTGTTAAATAGGGAATTTAATAAAAGAAGAATTCCTAAAACTTTAAATGCTACCTTAAGAAATTATCAAGTGACAGGTTTTAATTGGTTAAATGAGATAACAGAATTAGGTTTTGGTGGAATATTAGCTGATGATATGGGACTAGGTAAGACTATTCAGATAATATCATTTATATTATCAAAGAGAAAAAGTAAAATTTTAATTGTTACGCCAACAGCTGTTATATACAATTGGAAAGATGAATTTAGCAAATTTTCAGATAGCTTAAAAGTAGGATTAATACATGGAAGTAAGAGGGATAGGGAAAAAGTAATAAATAGTTACAAGGATTATGATGTACTGCTAACTACCTATGGAACCTTGAAAAATGATGAGGAGAAATACAAAGATATAACCTTTGATTATTGCATAATAGATGAGGCACAAAATATAAAAAATCCTAAAGCACAATCTACCTTATCAGTAAAGAAGATAAAGTCTGGATGTAATATTGCATTAACAGGTACTCCATTGGAAAATAACTTAATGGAATTATGGTCAATATTTGATTTCGTTATGCCAGGTTTCTTATTTACAAAGGAAAAGTTTAGGGCAAAGTTTGTTCTAAGAGATAATGTGGATGAGTTAAAATCTATGGTATCTCCATTTATATTAAGACGATTGAAGACTGAGGTTTTAGAAAAGCTTCCAAGTAAGATAGAAAAGAAATACTTAGTAGAAATGCCGGCTAAGCAAAAGCAAATTTATAAATCCTATGTTAAGGAACTTAAATTTAAAATAGAAAATAGTAAGGATAGAGTAACAATATTTCCATACTTAACAAAGTTAAGAGAATTATGTCTAGATCCATCACTTTTGATACCAGAGTATACAGGGGGAAGTGGTAAGCTTAAGGTTGTTAATGAATTAGTTTTAGATGCTATTGAATCAGGGAAGAAAATTTTACTATTTTCACAATTTACCTCTGTTTTAAAGAAAATAGGGAAGGATTTTGATAAAGAAAAGATAAATTATCTATATTTAGATGGAAGTGTTTCAGCTAAGGAAAGAATAAACTTAGTTAATAAATTTAATAATTCAGATGATATTAAGGTATTTTTAATATCATTAAAGGCTGGTGGAGTAGGACTAAACTTAACATCAGCAAGTATTGTAATTCACTTTGATCCATGGTGGAATCCAGCAATTGAAGATCAAGCTACAGATAGAGCTCATAGATTTGGTCAGAAAAATATGGTTGAGGTAATCAAGCTTCTAGCTAAAGATACCATTGAAGAGAAGATAGTATTACTTCAAGAGGAGAAAAAAGAGCTTATTAGTAGCTTAATGGACGGGAAAGACATGGATGGAAATGGACTTAAGAGATTAACTGATGAAGACATATTGAAGTTGTTTGAGTAGCAAAATAAAAGGGTTTATTTAGGAGAATTATATGGATAAGAAATTGATAATTATTAATGGGGTAATGGGTGTTGGTAAGACAACTATAAGTAAAAGATTATATAAAGAATTAGAAAATTCTTTTTGGTTAGATGGTGATAATTGTTGGATGATGAATCCCTTTAATGTTAACGATGAAAATAAAGAAATGGTTTTAGATAATATAGGGCATATACTAAATAATTTTATAGCTAATTCTAGTTCCAAGTATATTATTTTTAATTGGGTTATACATACAGATGAAATAATGCAGAATATATTAAGTAGATTGAATATTAATGATGTAGATGTATATAAAATAACTTTAATCTCTTCAGAAGAGGAGCTTATAAGGAGAATAAATAAGGATGTGGAGCTAGGATTAAGGGATAAGGAGAATATAAAAAGAAGTTTGGAAAGATTTGAGTTATACAAGAAAATGAATACTATAAAGGTAGATACAACTAATAGATCTATAGAGGAGATTATTAAAAAAATTTTGGAAGTTATTTAGAAAGAAAATTAATTTCTTTAATTGTAATATATAGTATAATATTTTTAAATATAATAGTAGGTGAGGGACATAAAAAGATGACAATGGAATTAGAGAAATACTACAATAAATTTTGTGAGGATAAAAGATTAACGAGAAGGCATGGACAAGTTGAATATATTACATCCATGAAGTATATTCATGAGTATCTAAAAAATAATGAGAATGCGAAAATATTAGATGTTGGAGCAGGGACGGGGAGATACTCAGTAGAATTAGCAAATGAAGGCTATGATGTTACTGCTATTGAACTTGTTAAACATAATCTAGGTGTTTTGAAATCAAAGGGAAGTACAGTAAAAGCATATCAAGGAACAGCATTAGATTTATCAAGGTTTGCAGAAAATACTTTTGACATGACTTTGGTATTTGGACCAATGTATCATTTATATAAAAATGAGGATAAAGTAAAAGCTCTAAAAGAAGCAAAAAGAGTAACGAAAATTGGAGGGATTATCCTAGTCGCATATTGTATGAATGAATATAGCATATTAACATATGGATTTAAGGAAAATAATATTCGTGCATCTATTGATAATGGTAAAGTTAGTGAGGATTTTCATGTTATATCGGAACCAGAAGATCTATACGATTATGTAAGAATTGAAGATATTAATAAGTTAAATGAGGAAGCAGGGCTACAAAGGATAAAATTAATAGCAGCAGATGGACCTGCTAACTATATGCGTCCTATTTTGCATAATATGGATGAAGAAACCTTTAAACTTTTTATTGATTATCATTTTTCTACTTGTGAAAGAACAGATTTGTTAGGAGCAAGCGCTCATACATTAGATATATTGATTAAGGAATAATGAGATAATTGGAGTGAGAACATGTGGGGTATGTGCCTACATGTTCTTTTCTTTGGAAATAATTTCCCTTATTTAAATAGAAACAAAATTTAGTATAATAATATTATATACGCTAAAAGAAGGGTGATAGTTATGATTGATTTAATAAGTAAGTTTATTAATATAGTTCCATTTCCTGCATGGATAGGAACTAGGAATAAAATTATCTATATTAACGACTATTTTTCTATTAAATTAAAAGCAGAAGTATCAAATTTAAATATTTTAGCTAATAATATCATAGTAATTGATAAGGAGAGGGAGCTATTAATTTCTAAAGAAAATAATAGTACATTTATTTATAATGGGAGAAAATATAATCACAAGATTATTAAAGAAACCATTAATAATGAAGAGATAGAGATAGGACTGCTCTTAGATGAAGATTATTTAAATAATCTAGATATAGAAAATCCAACAAATATATTACAAACAGTTATTGATAATGTGCCTGAAATTATATTTTATAAGGATAAGGCAGGGATATATAGAGGAGCAAATAAGCAATGTCTAGAATTTTATAATTCACTTGGAGTAGCTGAAGTTATTGGGAAAAGTGATCTTGATCTTCCTTTAAATAGAGATTTTATTGAAACATGTATTAAAAATGATTCTATGGTATTAAGGAATAAAAAGCCACTTTTTATTGAGGAAGAGTGGAAAAATAGTGAAGGTATAGTTGAGACTTTTGAAACCATTAAAACTCCTATTCTAAATAGGAATAATGAAGTTTGGGGACTAGTTGGAGTAGCTAGGGATATTACTACGAGAAAGGAAAAAGAAAGAAGACTAAAGTATTTAAGTTATACTGATGTTTTAACAGGTTTATATAATAGAGCTTCTTTTGATGAAAAAATAGATCAGTTAGTTAAAAATAAGAACTTTCCAATTGGAATAATTATGGGGGATATAAATGGATTAAAGCTTGTTAATGACACTTTTGGACATATTGCAGGTGACGATTTAATTAAAAGGACAGCTAATACAATAAAAAATGCTTGTAAAAATAATGAACTAATTTTTAGATGGGGTGGAGATGAGTTTATTATTTTAATTCCTAAATGCTCTGATGATAATTGTGAAGAATTAATGAATAATATTGACTTGGCTCTAACTAATAGTATTGATGAAAGAGTGCCATTAAGTATGTCTATGGGAAGCTCTTTTATTAAGAATGATGAGTCATCTATTGATATAGCCTTAAGGGAAGCAGAAGATAAACTTTATAGGAAAAAAATAGTGGCTGGCAAAAGCATTAGAAGTTCAATTTTATCAACTTTACAAGAAAGCTTACAATGTAAAAACGTGGAGACAGCAGAGCATACTGAACGTATATTAGATTATTGTATAAAAATTGCAGAATGTCTAAATCTAAAGCAGGATACTATTAATGAATTAATTTTAGTTGCAAGACTACATGATATTGGTAAAATTGCAATACCAGAGAATATACTTTTAAAACCATCTAAATTAACAGATGATGAATATGAAATAATGAAAACCCACTCAGAAAAAGGATATAGATTAGCTATGACTATTCCTGAGATTAGCCATGTTGCTAGAGGCATATTAACACATCACGAAAGATGGGATGGTAAAGGTTACCCCCTTGGAATATCAGGGGAGGAGATTCCATTAATTGCACGAATTGTATCTGTAGTAGACTCTTATGATGCAATGACAAGTAATAGAGTTTACAATATTGTTAAAACAAAATCTGAAGCAATAGAGGAATTACAAAGATGTTCTGGGTTTCAATTTGATCCTAATATTGTAGAAATTTTTTGTGGTATATTAAAAGAAGAAAAGAAATAAAGTTATAGTTAAATTTAGGATAGGATGTTGTAAGATGATTATTTATCATTTTGCAACATTTTTTATTTAAATAAATTAAGTGGTAATATTGGTTTGAATTTATAAGGATTTCATTAATATCTATTGACACTAATATATTTAAAATATATATTGGGTAATAATGATTAGTAGTGTATTTAAATAAAGATTAAAAGGAGTAAGAAGATGAAAAACACAAAGGATAAAGGGATAATACTTGGAAGTGCCATTGGATTAACCACCATAGCAGTGACGATAGTAGCATATTTTTTATGGGTAAATTCAATAAATAGTTATAAAGAAGAAGAGAGCAAGGTTAATAATAGTAAAAATAATTATGTGGAAAAATTAAAAAATAAGCTTCCAATACCAGCCCTTTTGGAAGATAAAAATCCAGATCCCAATATTGCAGATTTTACATTAGAGCCACAAGAAGGAAAAACCTCCTTTATAGAAAGTAAAAAAACAAGAACTATGGGTTACAATGGGAGTTTTCTTGGGCCTGTAATAAGAGTAAATAAAGGAGAAAAAGTGAATATTCATGTCAATAATAAATTAAAAGAAGCAACTACAGTTCATTGGCATGGATTAGAGGTAGAGGGTAAGGCTGATGGAGGTCCACATCAAGGAATACAACCAGGCACTACATGGGAGCCAAGCTTTACAATAAATCAGCCAGCATCAACATTATGGTATCATCCACATTTTAAAGGAAGTACAGCTACACAAGTTTATAAGGGACTAGCAGGTTTATTTTATATTGAGGATGAGGTATCAAAAAGTTTAAATATACCAAAAGATTATGGAATCAATGATGTACCCTTAGTTATTCAGGATAGAAGTTTTGATGATAATGGAGACTTTGTATATAGTCAAGGTCATATGGATGAGGGTGCAGGTGATACAATTATTATTAATGGTTCAATAAATCCAGCCTTCGATGTTAAAACAGAGAAAGTTAGGCTTAGGATAGTTAATGGTTCAAATGGGAGCAATTTTGATCTAAAACTAAGTAATGGAGATGAATTTTTCCAAATAGCATCAGATGGAGGTTTCTTAGAAAGGCCTGTTGAACATGATAGTATATTTTTATCACCAGGAGAAAGAGCAGAGATAATAGTTGACTTTTCTAAGTATGAGGTTGGAACACAAATAGAATTAAAGAATAATGGTAAGGATATAATGACCTTTGATGTTGTGGAAAAAATTAAAAGTGGAACAGAAATACCAATGAACTTAGCAACAGTCGATAGAATGTCTGAAGAAGATGGAAGTAAGGTAAGAAGATTTGAACTTAGAGGAATGGGAGGTATGGTATCAATTAATGGTGAAAAGTTCGATATGAATAAAATAAATGAATTTGGTAAAAAGGGAGAAACAGAGATTTGGGAAGTTGTAAATCAAGGATCTAGGATGCATGCCATGGGACATCCATTCCATATACACGGAACGCAATTCCAAGTGTTATCAAGAAATGGTAGAGAGCCTTTACCTGGAGAGATGGGTTGGAAGGACACTATATTTCTTAATAAAGGAGAAGAGGTAAAGCTTATAATGAAATTTAAGAGTATAGGTGATTATATGTATCATTGTCATATATTAGAGCATGAAGAAGATGGAATGATGGGACAAATAAGAATAGAATAGAGGCTACTATTTTAAAAGAGTTATATCAAAAGTAGTTTTGATATAACTCTTATTTTCTATAGATGTATAAATATATATAAATTTGCTTATAATATTTATAAAAATTTAGTAAATGGTATTAGATTGGAGATAATGATGATAATAAGATTTGGATATGTTGCTATTTCTAATAAGTTAGGTAAAAAAGTGACAAGCTCAAGTACAATAACCTACACAAATTATAGTAAAATTAATACAGAGGCAAAGAAATTAGAGAAGTTGAAAACCGTAACTGCATCTAATATAAAGGCATTGGAAGACTTGATTAAATATAATATAGAGAACAATATACATTTTTATAGGATAACATCAGCCCTTATTCCTTTAGCAACCCATCCTGAGGTTGAATATTTTGGGCATAGAGAAATATTTAAAAAAGATTTTGAGTATATAGGGAAGATGATAAAAGAATCAAATATGAGGGTAGATACTCATCCAGATCAATTTAATGTAATAAATAGTATAAATCCTAGGGTTTTTGAAAACACAATAATTAATTTAAAACATCAAGAAGAGCTATTTCATGACATAGGATATGAAATAGGAAAAATGGTAATTCATATAGGTGGAGCAACTGGTGGTAAGGAGGCTGGAATACAGAGGTTTATTGATAATTTTCATAAGCTACCTGAGGAAATTCAATTAAGATTAATATTAGAAAATGATGATAAGACTTATACTGCAAAAGAAACATTAGGTTTATGCAAAATATTAGATGTTCCAATGGTATTAGATGTTCATCATCATAATTGTAATAATGATAGTGAAAAAATTGAGGATTTTTTGGAGGAAGTCTTTAATACATGGAATAAAGAAGAATTACCACCAAAGATACATTTTTCTTCACCAAGGGAAGGTGAAAAGGATAGAAAACATGCAGACTTTATTAATGTTAATGAATTTATGGATTTTTTAGAAAAAGCAAAAGAAGTTAATATTGATTTTGATGTTATGTTAGAAAGCAAGGAGAAAGATTTATCATTGTTTAAATTAGTTAGTGATATTAGGGAGTATAATAAGGAGCTAAAATGGATTGATGAAACCACATTATTATATTAATGGACTTATGTGACTAAATATTATATATATTAATCCAATCACAGATTTTTTCCACTACTGGACGTAAGTCACGCCCCATTTCACTAAGAGAGTATTCTACTTTAGGTGGAATTTGTGGATATTCAGTTCTAATTACTAAAGCATCCTGTTCTAACTCTTTTAATTGTGCTGCTAACATTTTATGAGTAATGGGATGCAATAACTTTTTTAATTCACCATAACGCAAGACTTGATGCAAGGCTAAAAGAAAAACAATTCGCAACTTCCACTTGCCATCTATCATTCTTAGAAAAGATTCAAATTTTTCATAACCCATTTCATTTAATATACAATCTTCAGTTTTCATAGTAACTCTCCTTTTTGATAGTACCTTACATAAAAGTACGTAATATACAAAAAATGTTATTTTAAGTATAATTCGATTATGTTGATAATGCAAATACAAACTTATGTGAGGAGTATAAAAATATGCGAATTGTAATGATTAATGGTAGCCCAAGGGAAAATGGTTCAACAGGAGAAATTCTAGAAATTGTTAAAAATTACTTAGAAGAAAAAGAGGATGTGGAAATTGAATACTTTCATTTGCAAGAGTTAGAAATATCCTTTTGTAAAGGATGTTGCAATTGCTTTAAAAATGGAAAATGTTTTATTGATGATGATGCAGAAGGTTTATCCCGAATTATTTCGGAGGCAGATGGGGTAATTGTTGGGTCACCAACATATGCTAGCAATATATCAGGACAGTTAAAAGTTTTTGTAGATAGAGGACATTTGATTATAGAACAACTCTTATATAGAAAATATGCAATGGGTGTTATTACAGGAGAAAACTATGGTGCATCTACAGCGGCCAAGATACTCAAAAATATTTTTTTGTATTCTGGAGCATATATTAGTGGAAGTATAACACATAAATTACCTTTTTCAAGTAGGATTAAATTTGGGGATAATATAGAAAGAGATTTCCAAGAAAAATCCGAAAAATTTTATCAAGATATAAAATCAGGTCATACCTATGCTTTTCAAAAGTTTATTCATAAGATAGTTTTTAATGTAGGGATAAAGCCATTTGTTTTAAAAAAGGGTTCCAAGTACCAAGGGGTTTTAGAACATTGGGGAAAGAATAATATAATTTAAACATTTGTCAAATGAATTTAAAGAATGTCAGAAGTTTCTTATAGCAAGAACTATCTTTTATATTCCTCAATAATACAAAATATGGTATATTTGTATTAAAAGGGGTGAGAGGTGTGAGAAATAATCTAAAAAGGGTGATGAAGGGGACAAGCTGTTTATTATTAGTAGCAATTGGAATTGTATCTATGCCAGGTTATAAGGCTTTAGCAGAGGAGAATAGCAAAAATAATATAGTTATAACTAAAGATGGCTTTGTGTTTGATAAGCTATCAAGTTCAATTATTGATTATAAATATAGCTATAAGAATTCAGGAACTGCTGAGGTGGAGAACATAAAGATTCCAGAAGAAATTGAGGGTATAAAGGTCAGAAATATTAAGGATGATGCATTTAAGGAGGGTGGCTTTGGAGATAATTTAACTTTACCTAAGAGTATATTAAGTATAGAAGGTGAAGCTTTAACAGAAGCAGGTTTTACTGATATATTTGTAGATAAGGATAATCCAGTATATTCAAGTATTGATGGGGTATTATTCAATAAGGAAGTAACAGAACTTATTAGATATCCAATGACTAAAGGAGATAAATATAGTATTCCAGATGGAACTTTGATAATAGGGCCTAAAGCATTTAAAAGATCATATATTAAGGAGATAAATTTACCTGATTCAATAAATGAAATAGGCTATGAAGCATTCACGAAAACACAAATACAAAGCTTTGAAGTTAGTCCAAATGTTGAAAGGATAGGAGAGGCTGCTTTTAAAGACAGTAGCTTAATTGAAAAATTTACAGTAAGAGGCCCTAATAATTATTTTTATGCCTATAATGGGGTTTTATTTAACAATAATTTAGAGAAGTTAATATATTATCCAGGGGGTAAGAAAGAAAAATCCTATGATGTACCACCAGAAGTAAAAGAAATAGGCCCGAATGCCTTTTATTCAAGTTATATTGAAAAGATAAATATGGTTGATGGAATTAATAAAATAGGAAATGAAGCATTTAGTGATTCCTTTAAAATTAATGAAATAAAGTTACCAAAGACTTTGGTTGAAATTGGAGATAGAGCTTTCAAGGGAACTAAAATAACGAATATATCCTTAGCAGAGGGGTTAAAAACTATAGGAAATGGTACATTTAATTGGTGTGGTTCATTAAGGGATATAAATATTCCAAGTACGGTTGATAGTATAGGAAATAATCCTTTTCTGGGGACCTATGGTTTGGTAAATATAATAAATAATAGTAAGAAGTTTGTATTGGAGAATAAAGTTCTGTTTGATATGGATAAGACTAAATTAATTTCATATTTAGATAATACTAAAAATACTCAGTATACTATACCAAGTGGGGTGAAGTTTATTGGGGATGAAGCATTTTCAACCAGTAGATGTGTAGAGATTATTTTACCTAATACTATAACAGAAATAGGTAGAGAAGCATTTAGTTTTTCAGATATTACACATATTAATATACCAGAGGGAGTTAAAGTTATTAGGAATAAAACCTTCCTTGATACTGAAATATCTGGTATAACACTACCAAATTCAATAGAATATATAGAAGATGAGGCCTTTATGTATAGCGAAGTAGCTTCTATAAACATTCCTAAAAATCTTAAAGAGATAGGTGAAAGAGTTTTCTATAACTGTAGAAATATGAAGGAGATAATAGTAGATAAAGACAATAATTATTTTAGTGAGAATAATGGAGCATTATTAAGTGAGGATGGGAAAAAACTGATTAATGTACCAACTAGAATTATTTATGATGAGTATGAAATACCAGAAGGGGTAAAAGAGATAAAATCCTATTCAATTGAATCGGATAGTCTGAAAAAAATAGTAATTCCAAATTCAATAGATAAAGTTGAAAGAGCATCTATTATGGCATTTTGGTTGGAGAATGTAGTAATAAAGGGGGCATTAACAAAGGAAGAATATGATAATTACAGCAGTAAATTAAGTTATGCTGGTTTAGAGGGGAGAGAATTAAAATATTCTTTTCTTGCAGATGAAGATGTTAATGGAGATGGTGCATTTAGTATTTTGGATTTATCAACAGTTTCTGATTTATATAATTCTGTGGAGAAGGATACAAATTATAATAGTAAAATAGATATAAATAAAGATGGAATAATTGATTTATATGATATTGTGAAAATATCAAGATTACTTTAAAAGAAAATAATAGAAAGCATAGGATCATATATGGAACCTATGCTTTTTCTGCATAGAAAGTTTGAGGCTGTAGATAATTAAACTATTCTTTAATATAGAGTGCGTACTTTTTACAGTAGTTCATATAATGCTATAGTAAGTAGGAATATATGAGAGGGTTTTATGGGGAAAAAGGCGCTATTAAATCTATATGAAACAAGTGATAGAATACCCTTTGATAGGGGATCAAAAATAGTTATTATAAGTGATATACATAGAGGTGATGGTAGTTATGCTGATTCTCTAATTGGGAATAAAAGTATCTATGTGGCAGCTTTAAATTATTATTTTAAAGAGAAGTATACCTTGATTGAGGCAGGAGATGGAGATGAACTTTGGAAAAATAAATGTTATAGGGATATAGCTTATAGTTATAAAGACATTTTTAAAAGTTTAAATAAGTTTAATAAGGATAAGAGACTTTATCTTATATATGGAAATCATGATGGCAAGAAGAGTAGTAGGGAATTCCTAGAGAAACAGAAGAAAAAGTTAAGAAAAATAGGTGTTAACTTTGGGGAGGACCTTATTTATTTAATTGATAATATTAAGTTTAAGGAAGGACTAGTATTAAGGTATCTACCTATGGGAAAGGAGATAATGGTAACCCATGGACATCAGCTTGATGTTATGAACTATGAATTTGCTAGTATTAGTAAATTTCTTGTAAGACACGTATGGCGTTTTATGGAAGGGATTGCAGGCTTTAAATCACCAACAAGCCCAGCTAATAATTATAAAAAAGGTGGAATTATAGATATTAAACTTGAGGAATGGGCAAAGGAGAATAAAAAACTTTTGATATGTGGTCATACTCATAGAAGTAGATTTCCAAGTTCAGGGGAGGGGCTTTATTTTAATGATGGTTGTTGTGTTCTTCCTTATTCTATTAGCTCAATAGAAATAAATAGTGGACTTATAGCCTTGGTAAAGTGGAGTATTGCAGTTAGGGATGATAATAGCTTATATATTAAAAGGAATATTATTGGAGGTCCAGAGAGAATTGAAGAATATTTAAAATATGTTGAGGATTAGTTATAATAGTAATAGAGGTGAAGGATATGAAATATATAGACTTACATTGTGATACAGCTGGAAGAATTCTTTATGAGAAAGGTGAACTTAATAAAAACAATTTTAAGATTGATATAGAAAAACTGAGAGAGGGGGAAGCCTTAGCACAGGTTTTCGCTTTTTTCATAGATGTTGGGTCAGTTAAAAATCCATTCTTAGAGTTTGAAGCTATGTATAATACTTTTATTAATGAATTACTTAAAAATAAAAATAGTATAGAGCTAGTTACAAGTGTAGAAAATTTAAGAATAGTAGAGGAGGCAGGAAAGGTAGGAGCATTTCTTTCAATTGAAGAGGGAGAAGTGTTAGAGGGAAATATTGAAAATATAAAGAAGGTATATGATAAGGGGATTAGATTTATAACTTTAACGTGGAATTATAAAAATACTCTAGGTTATCCAAATTATCAGTATTTATATAAGGAAAATGGATTAACACAATTAGGATTAGATATGGTTAAAGAAATGGAGAGAATTGGTATAATACCAGATGGCTCTCATCTTTCAGATAAGGGTTTTTATGATTTAGTGGATTATTGTGAAAAACCGTTTATAGTAACCCATTCAAATAGTAGAACTATACAAGAACATCCAAGAAATCTAACTGATGATATGATAAAAAAGTTAGCAGATAAGGGTGGAATAATGGGAATTAATTTCTGTTCAGACTTTATAGGAAATAAGCCTATTACAGCTATAGAAGATATGGTACAACACATTAAACATATAAAAAATGTTGGTGGAATTGATGTCATTTCTTTAGGAAGTGACTTTGATGGTATTGGTAATGAGGTTGAGATAAAGGATGCTTCAGAAATGGGTAAGTTAGCTTTAGAACTAAAAAAAGCAGGATTTACAGAGAGGGAGATAGAAAAGATTTATTATAAAAATGCATTAAGATTATTTATAGAAACATTAAAATAGAGATAAAGGATGAATGAAATGAGTAAGTTATTAGGAAAAGTTGCAATAGTTACAGGTGGCTCAAGGGGAATTGGAAGGGCAATTGCCTTAGAGCTTGGAAAAGAAGGAGCAAATGTAGTTATAAATTATTCTAAGGATGATGATGGAGCAAAGGAAACATTGGATTTACTTAATGATATTGGAAGTGTAGCTTATGGAGTAAAGATGGATGTATCAACATTTGAAGGTGCAGAAGAGATAGTTAAAAAAACTATAGAGTATTTTGGAAAGGTGGATATTTTAGTAAATAATGCAGCTAGAAGCACAATTGGATTATTTTTAGATGCAACAAAGGAAGAGATAGAGGACCTTCTAAATACTAATCTTTTGGGTACTATGTATATAACAAGACATGCACTTCCTCATATGATTGGAAGTGGAGGATCAATAGTTAATATATCTTCAATGTGGGGCGAAGTAGGAGCATCCTGTGAAGTATTATATTCCACATCAAAGGGAGGATTAAATCTATTTACAAAGGCTCTTGCAAAAGAAATGGCACCATCAGGTATTAGAGTAAATGCTATTGCACCAGGGGTAATAGATACTCAAATGAATTCATTTCTAACAGAAGAGGATAGGAATGGTCTTGAGGATGAAATACCTATGGGTAGATTTGGGACACCAGAAGAAATAGGAAAGACAGCAGTATTCTTATGTAGTAATGAATCAAGTTATATGACAGGCCAAGTGTTACGAGTAGATGGAGGCTATATTTAGTAGATGAGTATAAAAAGTAGTATTGAGATAGAAGAAATAAAGGAAAAATATCCAATAGATTTATTAAAACTTGCAGATCCAGAAGAAACAGCAATAAATAAGTATATTAGTGAGTCTTACCTATTTGTTGCTAAAAATAATAATAGTGTAATTGGAGTAGTTGCACTTAATAAAATTGAAGATAAAGCTTATGAGATAAAGAATGTTGCAGTAGCTGAGGAGTACCAAAGAAATGGTATTGGATCTAAGCTTATTTATGAGGCAGAGAAAAAGATTTTAGAATTAGGTGGTAAAAGCATTATTATAGGAACTGGAAATTCATCTATAGCTCAGCTAAAGTTATATCAGCTGTTAGGGTATAGGATGGACTCTATAATAAAAGATTTCTTTGTAGATAATTATGAAGAAGAAATATTTGAAAATGGAATCCAGTGTAAGGATAAGATAATACTTAAGAAGGAAATATAAAAAGAAAGACTCTCATATTTCTTAAAGCTCTACAATTCATTGAGATAGTAGAGATTAAAAGGAATATGGGAGTCTTAGTTAATTTTATAGGATACTTAAAATCAATCTATATAGTTTTCATCATCACTTAATATTTCTATAGGTAAGTAGTAACTAAACTCAACACCATTTTCAATATTATTAAAAGAGTATTCAAAATTATGTAGGTCAAGAATGTTTTTAACAATTGATAATCCTAAACCAGTACTATTAGTACTTCTTTTTCTAGCCTTGTCTACTCGGTAGAATTTATTAAATAGCTTATCTATCTCACCTAAGTCTAACTGAACACCAAAGTTAATAATTGAAATTTTATAACGATTATTATCTTCAGATATGGATACAATTATATCATTTCCTTCTGGTGTATATTTTATAGCATTAGTAATAAGGTTAGTCAGTACTTGTTCCATTTGGAATACATCGGCATTTACATAAGAGTAATTAGTACATTCATTAAAATATAAGTTTAGATTTTCTTCATTTGCATCTATTGAATGCTTATTAACAACTTTTTTTATTAGTCTATTAATATTGAATACTTCTGGTTTTGGTTTTAGTACACCAGATTCTAGCTTAGAAAGTTCAAGCATATTAGAAACTAAAACGCTCATTTTCTGAGATTCATCAATTATAGTTTCAAGATATCTTAGGGTATCATCACCAGATACAATTCCATCTTTTATTCCTTCAGCATAGCCCTCAATTATACCTATAGGAGTTTTTAATTCATGACTTACAGAAGCAATAAAGTCCTTTCTCATAACTTCAAGATTTCTTTCTTTTTCAATATCTTCTTCAAGTTTTTTATTTTTTTCTTGAAGATCAGTTAATGCATTAGCAAGATTGGAAGATAAGAAGTTAAGAGTAGTAGCAAGACTACCTATTTCATCTTCTCTATCAACTAAACATTTTTCTGTAAAGTCCATTTTGGACATTTTCTTTGCAACCTTATCTATATTTATTAAAGGCTTAGATATAAGGTTAGAATATATAGAAGAAAGTAATATCGATATAAATATAAAACCTATAAAGATGTAGGCATAAAATTCACTTATAACATCAGAAGCCTCTTCAATTGGTTGTATTGAAGAGAAAGAAAGAACTATTGAGTCATTTTTACTATTTAAAGACATAGGAGATATAACTCCTATTTTTTTATCACCATTATCTTTATCATAGAAAATTGTACTTTGTGTAGTACCTGTAGTAATAACCTTATAGAGTAATTCTTTCTCGCTTATAAGCTGATTAAAAAACTCTTGAAGAATAAGAGAATCATAAGAATCTTTAGCATTCTTGTCTGGCAGTACTTTTAGTACTCCATCTGGTGAAAAGATACCTATTTTTGAATTGGTAGAAGTCTCGAAACTTTGGAGAGCAGTACCAATTCCTATATTATCTTCAAGCTCGTAAGAGTACATATTTCTAAAACGATTAATCTCCTTAATAAGATTAGCCATTTTCTTTTTCTCATAGAAAGATTCAAAGAAAAAAACCTGAAATATAAATGTAGAAGCTATAAGGCCTAATAATAAGCTAAGAGTTATTGTAAATAATCTTTTTGATAGGTTATGTTTCATTATTTCACCTCAAATTTATATCCACTACCTCTAACAGTTACGATATAGTTGGACTTATCACCTAGTTTTTCTCTAAGCCTTTTAACATTAGTATCTACAGTTCTAATATCACCGTAATAATCAAGTCCCCAAACATTGTCTAAAATATTATCTCTACTTAGGGCAATACCCTCATTAGTAGTTAAGTATACAAGGAGCTCATACTCCTTTGGAGATAGAGATAATATTTCATCATTAAGCTTAACTTCACGAGATAATTTATTTATTATTAATCCATTGTAATCTTGGGAGCTAGAATCAACTTCTTTTCTAGTTCTTTTAAGAAGAGCTTTAACTTTAGCAACTAGAACCTTAGGGCTAAAGGGTTTAGTCATATAGTCATCTGCTCCATAGTCATAGCCTTGCAGTTTATCTTCTTCTTGACCCTTTGCAGTAAGAAGAATAACAGGAACAGTAGAAACCTCCCTGATTTTTTCAAGCATTGTAAGTCCATCCATAACAGGCATCATTATATCAAGTATGATAAGATCTATTTTATTATTTTTAAAAAGCTCTAAAGCATCTTGGCCATTTTCGGCTTCAAGAATATTAAAATCCTCTTTTAAGAAATAATCTCTTAGTAGAAATCTAATTCTAATTTCATCTTCTACAATAAGAATATTTTTTTTCATATGCTCATCTCCTATTTTTGTTATAATTATAATATCTATTATATATAAAAGTAGAAGGATATAAAATAGAATAATAGAATTATATAGTAAGTTCCAATTAAGGTAGCTGTCTTCCTTTAAAATTATTAGAGATTAAGGTTTAAGGAGCTATTTAGAAGCTATACAGCTTGTAATAAACTATAAAAAAGATTATATTTAAAGTTGCTATATATAAAAAAGGAGAATTTAAATGCTAAAGCTTAATTTTGATGTAAAAAAACATTTTTTAGATAATGGATTAGAGGTATTAACAATAAAAAAAGACACCCAAATTGCTGCTATAAATGTAGGGATTAAGGTTGGTGCTATAAATGAAAGTTTAGAGCAAAAAGGAATAAGCCATTTTATAGAACATATGCTTTTTAAGGGAACAAAGAAAAGAAATAATGAGGAACTTAATGATGAGCTAGAAGCACTTGGTGGAGAGTATAATGCTTATACTGATTATAATGCTACTGTTTATACAATAAATTGCCTAAGTGAAGAAATAGAAAATGCAGCAATTTTACTTGGAGATATGATTACATCCTCAGTATTCTCAGAAGAGGAAATAGAACGAGAAAGAGGAGTAATACTAGCTGAAATTAGGACAAGTAAAGATGATGTTGAGGATTTGAGCTTTAAAAAGGTTAACGAAGTTGCTTTTAAAAGTAGCCCTTTGAGATATGATGTAACAGGATTAGAAGATAAAGTTAAGGGATTTAGTAGAGAAGATATTATAAATTTTTATAGAAAGTACTATACTCCTAAAAATAGCTTGGTTACAATAGTTTCATCTATGGATCATGATAAGGCATTAAAGGTTGTAGAGAATGAATTTTCTAATTGGACTGGAGAAGATGTAGAAGGAAATGTATTAGTTCAAGAAAAGAATTGCCCTATAAAGGTAACAAATTATAAAAATGATATGGAGCAAAGTACAATAGTATATATGTACACTTTCTATGATTTAAATAAGGATGATGAATTACCACTTAGAATTTTAAATCATAGATTAGGTGAAAGTTCTAATTCCCTATTATTTAGGGAGGTTAGGGAGAATAGGGGCTTAGCTTATGATATATACACTCATTTAGATATGACAAAGAATATAAAGACACTATATATTTACACAGCAGTTTCAGAAGATGATATAGATGAAACAATTAGTGCTATAGACGAAACTCTTCAAAATATTATAGAGAGAAAAGTAGTATTTGGGGATAAGGATTTAACAATTATGAAGAAGGTTCATAAGACAGCAGTGATATCAACTCTCGAAGATTCGGCAGAACTTTGTAATTATGTTCTTCATCAAGAACTTGAAGGTGAGGATATATTTGAATTTGTTAAAGATATGGAAGGTTTAAATAATCTAAATAAGGATAAAATCTATGAAGTAGCACAAGAAGTTTTAAAGAATCCTACTATTCATATTTTAACATCTCCAAAGGAGTAAAAAGTAATGGGAAAAATAACAAAGATTGAAGTACAAAAGAGGAATAAGGATAGAGTTAATGTATATATAGATGAAGTATATGCCTTTGCAGTAAATGCAGAGCTTGTATATAAAAAGGGATTAAAAACAAACATGGAGATTGATGAAGTCAAGTTAAAGGAAGTAGCTAAAGAAGAAAATCTATCAAAGTGTAAGAATACAGCCCTTAGAATAATAGAAAGAAGCTACAAGACTGAAAAAGAGATAACTGACAAGCTTATAGAAAAGGGATATGATATGGATTCAATAAAGCCTACCTTAGAATTCCTTAAAGAGTATAATTTTATTAATGATGAAAGCTATACTAAAATGTATGTTAAGGATAGGATGAGAAGCCAAGGTAGTCAAAAAATAAAATATGCCCTTATGAGAAAGGGAGTAGAAGAAGAGGCAATAGCATCAGCTTTAGAAAATATAGATAAAGAAGATGAAATGCAGGTTGCAATGGAATTAGCAAGAAAGAAGTATTCTCAACTTTCAAAAAGGGAAGATGATAAGTATAAGTTATGGAATAAGCTATGTAGATTCCTTATAGGAAAAGGATATGATTATTCCTTAGCAAAGGATGTAGTTAAAAAAGTAGTAAATGTGGAAGATGTAGATTAAAGGAGAAGTGCCTATGAACTTAAATATTCAGCAGATAATTTGTCTTGCTATAATAATTATTTCAGTAATAGGGTCTGTTAGACGGGTTATGTACACAGAGGATCTTGGGGAAGCAATAGAGCCGATTATTTCAGGATGTTCAACAATAATAACATTCTTTATAATGCTTGGATACTATGAAGAAATTGATCTAATGATTACTAATATACTAAGAAGGGTATTTGAAAATAGCATTAAGGATAATGGGTTGGTACACATAGGGGGATTAGTATTAATCTTTGTATTGGTAAAATATATTATCCATATTATATTTAGATTTTTACATAGTTTTTCTTTTAATAATGCTATAAATAAGCTTAATAGAAATAGACCTTTCTTGCTGATTTTCTCAGTTGTTTTTGGCGTTATTAGAGGATTAGTAGTTATAATACTAGTATCTATTCCGTTAGTACTTTATAATAGTTTAGCTGGAAGTAACAATAGAATAAATATTTTTGATGGAATAAAACCTTATGATAAAATGGAACAAATTGTAGATAGCAAAAAGGTTAAGAATATATCAAATGGACTACTAGAAAATGTATCAAGTAGTAAAGTAGTCTACTATAATGGGGTAACCTTAGATGAAGGTGTTAAGTCCAACGAAGAGATAAAAAATAAAGCTATTGAAATAACTAAGAGAGGGAATAGTGATAGGGAGAAGGCAGAAAGTATTTATAAGTGGGTAGGAAGTAATATAAAGTATGATGATGATAAGGCTGAAAAGGTAATGAATAGTGAAACTGGATATGAAAGTGGAGCTATATCGGCATTTAAAACGAGAACAGGGATATGTTTCGATTATGCTTGTCTATATACTGCTATGGCTAAGGAAATTGGAATTAAAACTAGAATAGTAGTTGGGGATGCATTTAATGGAAATGAGTATGTAAGTCATGCATGGAATGAAGTTTATTTAGAAGATGAAGGTAGGTGGATTAATGTAGATCCAACCTTCTATATTGCTGGAGACTATTTTGATAATGCCAATTTTGAGGATGAGCATAGGAAAAAAAGTGTGGCAGGAGAGTTTTAAGAACCATATATAGATTTAAGTAAGTATTAGTCAGAAAAAATAAAGACTCCCAAATAATGGAGTCTTTATTTTTTTACTATTTTTGATGTTATGAGATTAATAGCTTTTTCACAATCACTATCATCATTATTAAGAGCCCATGCAATATTAAAATTAATAAGGGCTTTATTAGTATCTTCCTTCATAGCGTAACAATAACCAAGGTTAAAATAATATTTACTATCCTTTTGTAATTCAAGAGCTTTGTGTAACATAGAAATGGCTTTGTTATAATCCTTTAACTTAATAAAGCAAACACCAGAATTGTAATATGAGCAAGCTTCATTTTCTCTATTTTCCACAGCTTTTGTATAACAATCTATTGCTTTTTCATAATCCTGAGAATTATATAGTTTATTTCCTTCATTAAAAAAATTCATTATAGCCTCCCTAAATTAATAATATAAGGTCTTTAAGATTATTGACACGGCTTTTATAATATATACATTTAATTTTACAATTATTCCTTAAAATTACATAATGAAAGAAAAGTCATATAGGAGGCAATTTTAAAATGAGGTTGCAAGTTATTATCCAGTAATAACTATAATTGACAATTAAAGAATAATATGAGTAAATAAGTATAAATATATAATATAGGAGTAGAAATATTTACATATTATGAATTAGTTTAATAAAAGAAGGATTTAATAAACTTTAAATCCTTCTTAAGTTTATTGTCTATAACTTGAAAATTAGGAAACAAGGGTTATAATATATATGGGGAAAATTTTGGCTAGGTAGGTGTAAGAAAGATGAAAAAATATAGTATGGGGCTAGATGTTGGATCAACTACAGTGAAAGTTGTAATGGTTGATTCTAGTAAAAATATAGTATATAGCGAGTATAGAAGACATTTTTCAGATATAAGAAGTACAATTATAGGGTTAATAAAAGAAAGCTACGAGAGTATAGGGGACGCTAGAGTCACTGTAACTGTTACAGGATCTGGTGGTCTTTCTGTTTCCAAGTGGCTTGATATAGAATTTGTCCAAGAGGTTATTGCATGCACTAAAACTGTTGAGGAGATTGTGCCAGAAACAGATGTAGCTATAGAGCTTGGAGGGGAAGATGCTAAGATTACTTACTTTAAAGGTGGTATCGAGCAAAGAATGAATGGTACTTGTGCAGGTGGGACAGGAGCATTTATTGATCAAATGGCTACTTTATTAAATACAGATGCTGCAGGATTAAATAATTTAGCTAAGAAACATAAAGTTATTTATCCAATTGCATCAAGATGTGGAGTTTTTGCAAAAACTGATGTACAACCATTAATAAATGAAGGAGCAAAAGCAGAAGATATAGCAGCATCAATATTACAAGCAGTTGTAAATCAAACTATTAGTGGACTAGCTTGTGGTAAACCTATTAAAGGTAATGTTGCATTTTTAGGGGGACCATTATATTTTCTATCGGAGTTAAGAGAGAGATTTATACAAACTCTTAATCTAAAAAAAGATCAAGTGATATTTCCTAAAAATCCTCAGTTATTCGTTGCATTAGGAGCTGCTTTACTTGGAAGAGATGGTAAAGTATTAGAGTTAGAAAAATTGGTAAGAAATGTTGAAAAGATAATTGAAATTAAGGATGAAGGAGTAGACAGATTAGAGCCTTTATTTAAGACAGATGAGGACTATAGTAAGTTTAAAGAAAGACATAATAAAGCACAAGCAAAGAGAAAGGATTTAGCAGATTATAGTGGGAAAGCATTCCTTGGAATAGATGCAGGATCAACTACTACTAAGGTTGTATTGATTACTGAAAATGGGGATATAATATATGATTTTTATGGTAGTAATGGAGGAAATCCATTAAAGAAAGTTATAGAAATTCTTAAGGATCTATATTCAAAACTACCAGAATCAGTAGAAATAGCTAATTCAACAGTAACAGGATATGGAGAGGCATTAATTAAAGCAGCACTACATGTTGATATTGGAGAAATAGAAACTATAGCACACTATAAAGCAGCAGATTATTTCTTACCAGGAGTAGACTTTATTTTAGATATTGGTGGACAAGATATGAAGTGCTTAAGAATAAAGAATGGGGTAATTGATTCTATTCTTTTAAATGAAGCTTGTTCATCTGGATGCGGATCATTTATTGAAAGCTTTGGTAAGTCTTTAAATATGGAGGTTAAGGATTTTGCCAAAGAAGCATTAAAGGCTAAGGCACCAGTAGACCTTGGTTCAAGATGTACTGTATTTATGAATTCAAGAGTAAAGCAAGCCCAAAAAGAGGGTGCAGATGTATCAGATATTTCAGCAGGTCTTTCTTATTCAGTAATAAAAAATGCTCTATTTAAGGTTATAAAAATTAGAGATGAAAAGGAAATGGGTGATAAGATTATTGTTCAAGGAGGAACCTTCTATAATGAAGCAGTACTTAGATGTTTTGAACTTATATCTGGAAGGGAAGTTGTAAGACCTGATATTGCAGGACTTATGGGAGCCTTTGGATCAGCTATTATTTCCAAGGAAAGATATGAAGAAGGAAGTACTTCAAACTTATTAAGTAAAGAGAAAATAGATAGCTTTGAAATGGTTTCTGATTTTACTAGGTGTGGACGTTGCGGGAATAACTGTCTATTAACAATAAATAAGTTCTCAACAGATGAGGAATTTATTTCGGGAAATAGATGTGAAAGAGGACTTGGAATAGAGAAAACTAATGCGGAAGTACCTAATCTTTATAAATATAAATTTAAGAGAACCTTTAAGTATATTCCGTTAAAAAAGGAAGAAGCTAAGAGAGGCTCAATAGGAATTCCAAGGGTACTAAATATGTATGAAAACTATCCATTTTGGTTTACATTACTTACGAGCCTTGGGTTTAGAGTAGAGCTTTCACCAGTTTCAAGTAAGGCTTTGTATGAATTAGGAATAGAAACAATTCCCTCAGAGTCAGCTTGTTATCCAGCCAAAATTGTTCATGGACATATAACCTCATTAATTAATAGAGGAATAGATACTATATTCTATCCATGTATCTCTTATGAAAGAATTGAATTTAAGGATGCAAATAATCATTATAATTGTCCAATGGTAACTTCATATCCAGAAGTTATTAAGAATAATATGGATGTTGTCAAGGAGAGAAATATTAAGTTTTTAGAACCATTCTTATCTTTAGAAAATCAAGAGGTTTTAGTTAAAAGAATAGTTGAAGAATTTAGAGACTTTAATGTATCTAAAGATGAAGCAAAAAAAGCAGTAGCAGCAGCCTTTGAAGAGAGAGAAAACTTTGATAAAGACTTAAGAGATAAAGGACAAGAAACCTTAGATTATTTAAAGAGAACAGGAAAGAAAGGAATAGTATTAGCTGGTAGACCTTATCATATTGATCCAGAAATAAATCATGGTATTCCAGATATAATAAATTCCTTTGATATGGCAGTTTTAACAGAGGATTGTATATCACATTTGGGTAATTTAGATAGTCCTCTTAGGGTGGTAGATCAATGGATGTATCATTCAAGATTATATAGAGCAGCAGCATTTGTAGCTAAAGAAGAATCCTTAGAATTAATACAACTTAATTCGTTTGGTTGTGGACTTGATGCTGTAACAACAGATCAAGTTGCAGAAATATTAGCAGCTAAGGGGAAAATCTACACTTGTTTAAAAATTGATGAAGGTAATAATCTAGGAGCAGCTAAAATAAGAATAAGATCATTAAAAGCTGCTATGGAAGAGAGAGAAAGAAATGGTTATGTGCCAGTTGAGGAAGTTATTGAATATAAAAATCCAGTTTTTACAAAGGAAATGAAAAAGAAACATACAATATTAGCACCTCAAATGTCACCTATACATTTTGACATAATTGAAGAGGCTGTTAGATCTTGTGGATATAATTTTGAGGTTTTACCATCAACAGATACTGAGGCGGTAGAAGAAGGCCTAAAGTATGTAAATAATGATGCTTGTTATCCATCTATAATAGTTGTAGGACAACTAATACATGCTTTAAAGTCTGGGAAATACGATGCAAATAATACATCTGTAATAATAACTCAAACTGGAGGTGGATGTAGAGCAACAAATTATGTGGGGTTCTTAAAGAAGGCATTAAAGGAAGCAGGTTTTGGACAAGTACCAATATTATCACTTAATGCAGTTGGTTTAGAAAAGCAGCCAGGATTTAAAATTACCTTAAACCTTATTAAGAAAGCTCTTATGGCATTAATATATGGAGACCTATTTATGAGAGTCCTTTATGCAACGAGACCTTATGAGAAGATAAAGGGTTCAGCAGATGCTTTATATGAAAAATGGAACGAGAGAGCTAAAATTAATGCTAGAAATGGCAGTAAGAGTGAATTTAATAGAAATATAAAAGCTATTGTTGAAGAATTTGACACCTTAGAGCTTTTAGACATTGTTAAGCCTAAAGTTGGCTTAGTGGGAGAAATTCTTGTTAAATTCCATCCAACAGCTAATAATGATGTAGTTAAGATTATAGAATCAGAAGGTGCAGAGGCTGTAATGCCAGACCTTATGGACTTCTTCTTCTACACAGCCTATGATGAAGACTTTAAGTACAAGTATCTTGCAGGAAGTAAGATGAGTAGAAATATTTATATGTGGGTAATAGTGTGGATGGAGACTTATAGAAAGACTATGAAGTCTGCCCTAGATAAATCAAAAAGATTCCATGCTCCTAAGCATATAAAGGAACTTGGAGATTTAGCATCAGAGATACTTTCTCTTGGAAATCAGACAGGAGAAGGGTGGTTCCTAACAGCTGAAATGATAGAACTTATTGAAAGTGGGGCAAGTAATATTATTTGTATGCAACCTTTTGCTTGTCTACCAAATCATGTGACAGGAAAAGGAATGCTAAAACCACTTAAAGAAAAATATCCTGAATCAAATATAGTTGCAGTAGACTATGATCCAGGTTCATCTGAAGTAAATCAGCTTAATAGGATAAAGTTAATGCTTTCAGTTGCATTTAAGAAGAGAGATGAGCATGTAATAGAAATGCCTGCACATAAGGAAGCTAGCGTAACTGATGAGGAATTAGTAACATTGGAATAGTATTTAAGTATAAAACTAAGAAATTGGAACAACCTATATTTGAGGTGATTCTAATGGGTAAAAACAACCACAAGAAAAAGGGAGTAAATCATAATCCTCAAAAAGAAAGTGTTAAAGCTGTCTTTGGAGAGCCTAAGGCTAAGGTTTATGACCCTACAGATTTCAAAATCTAATAGGATTAACTTAGAAGAAAGAGCAATATCAATTTTATTTGATATTGCTCTTTTTATATTGTGCAAAATGGATAAATATATTTGTAAAATAAAAGTAATACTTATGTAACTATTAAGTTGGGAATAAGTGGTTATAATATATTACATAGTTAAATATTGTAAATTTAAAATGGAGGGATTTATGAAACAAGGGAATCGTAAAAAGAAGAAAAAGTTAGAAGTTATTAAAGGAATATTATATATATTTGTATTTTTACTAATAACAACACCAGTTTTATTTTTTTATGGACCATACAAAAACACAAGAAAGGTTTTTATTTCAACACTTCTTGGCACAAGGCATAGATATTTATTAACAGATTTATTTTCAGAGGAAGTCTTAAATAGATTTCAAGGAATTGATGGAAAAGTTGTTGATGAGGAAATTAGTCAGGATTTGGATATGATAAATGTAAAGTATAGGGGGAGCGATGAGATAAAGGAATTTACTATAAATAAGCCTAGATATGATGCTCATATAATTGAAATAAAAAATCCCTTTGCTGTTAAGGTAGCAATGACTAAATATTTAGGTAAAAGGGGCCAGAGGACAAGCGAGATGGCAGAAGAAAATAATGCTATCGTAGCAATAAATGGAGGATCATTTGTTGACAATTCCGCTGAGGGAACATTATATGCAGGTACTGGAGCAGAACCAGGTGGATTTGTAGTAGCTGGTGGAGAGGTCATATATCCTAAAGGTGGTTATGATGAAAATACTATTGAGAATGTTGTGGGAATATCGAAAGATGGAAAATTAGTTGTAGGTGATCATAGTCTCAAGGAACTTAAGAGTAAGTATAATATACAAGAAGCTATGTGCTTTCGAAGACCTAACATTATTATTGATGGAGTTAGGAAAATAAGTAATCCATTAGAAGATGGACTTAATCCAAGAACTGCAATGGGACAAAAAGCAGATGGTACAATAATATTTTTGGTTATAGATGGTAGAAAGGTATCAATGCCAGGAGCTAGTTTATATGATGTTCAAGAAATTATGATGGAGAGAGGTGCAATTAATGCAAGAGCACTGGATGGAGGCTACTCATCAACATTGTATTATGAAGGAGAAGTTATTAATTCTCCAAATGCTTGGGATGGAGAGAGAACAGTTGCTACAGCCTTTTATGTTGAGTAATAGATATAAATGAACAGTTAAGAAATTAAATGAGTATTAGTGAGGATTTATTTATGAGGAAGTATAAAAAAATATTGATTTGGACTACTATAGCAGTAGTATTGCAACAGGTAGTATTTCTATACATAGAAAAGATATATTTAAAGCCAGATAAAGAGTTAAATGTAAAAGAAGTTACAGACCGAGGAAGTAAGGAAGGAAAGTTAGAAGTCAGTATAAGAGAAAGTATAGATGGGATTAAGGTATCATCAACTGGGAGATATATTGCCTATTTAGATAATAATAAGATAAAGGTATTAGATAGTACTGAGGACATAGAGAAAGAAGTTGAAAGCATGGGAGAAGTAGTATTTTATAAGTGGCTTAGTAATGAAGATAGTATACTTATAGTACAGAAAATAAAGGAGAAGAATGGATATTATTTTGAACCTATATCATTTAGTGCTAAAAAAGGTGAGGTACGAGAATTATCTGATTTTGATATGAAGGATGTAAGAATTAAGTTAGAAAATAAATGGGATAAAATAGATAGTGCAGTATTTTCCAATATAACTCATAGTCTTTATATAAAAGTAAAGAAAAGCAGTGGTAAGTCAGATTTGTATTATTCTAATATTATGAATCAGATAGAGAAGGTGAGAAGCAATAAGAATATTGGGGATATGGTAGTACCAGCAACTAGTAGTAAATTAGTTATGGAATTAGACTCTAAAATAACTATATTAGATAGTTCGGGCAATATATTGATTCCCAATACTAAAAAAGCAGCAATATTAGGCTCAGATATAAATGATAATGTATATTTTGGAGAAATAGTAGAAGGGAAGGTTAAAAGAATATTATATTGTGTTTTATCGGAGTCTGAGAGAAAATGGAATGAGTTAAAGCTCTCAGAACCAGTAGAGAAGGAGGATATTCAAGTAGATTATTCTGGTAAAGTATATGTAAATTACAAAAAAGATAATAAGGTGGTAGAGCTCATCTCAGATAAAAGAATTAATTATGAGGGGGAATTTGTCCAAGGTTACTCAAAAGGAATTGTATCTATGAATGGAAATAAACTAATTAAAACCCCTATAGATTAATTATGAATATATAAATAAAAAAAGTTGGTTAAGCCAGCTTTTTTTTCTATGGTATAATTAAAAGAAAGTTTACAAATTGTTCAAATGCTTATTACCATATTCATTATAAGTTATGTTAATATAATGGGAGTAATAAATAGGTCTTTAAGATATAAAAAATCTAAAATTTAAAAATAATAGGGCTCCAACTTAATATGAAGTTGGGGTTTATTATATCCTTAGGGGGAAGTATGCAAAAGCAATGGAGTAGAAGAAAGATTAAATTAAATGAAGTTCAAATATTAGCAATAGGATTTGTTATATTGATTTTTATTGGAGGATTTATACTAAGTTTACCTATATCATCTAGTAGTGGGGAAAGTACTAATTTCCTAGATTCATTATTTACAGCTACCTCTGCTACCTGCGTTACTGGATTAGTCACATTAGATACAGGTACTCATTGGAGTTTATTTGGGCAAGTTATTATAATGTTACTTATAGAAATAGGGGGCTTAGGATTTATGTCCTTTGCAACTTTTATAGCTATTTTATTTGGTAAAAAGATAACATTAAAAAATAGATTGATTATGCAAGAGGCAATGAATACATTTAGTATTCAAGGTCTTGTAAAAATGGTCAAGTATGTTATGGGATTTACATTTGCAATACAAATTGGTGGTGCATTACTGTTATCAACTCAATTAATTCCTGAGTTTGGATTTAAAAAAGGTTTGTTTTATAGTATATTCCATTCTGTATCTAGTTTTTGTAATGCAGGATTTGATCTATTTGGAAATTTTACAAGTTATACGGGTTATTATAATAATGCAGTGATATTACTAACTGTTAGTGCTTTAATTGCTATTGGAGGATTAGGATTTACCGTATTACTTGAAATATACAACTATAAGGGAAAAAAGAAATTATCTCTTCATTCGAAGGTTGTATTATTAATAACAGCAATATTAATAGTTGGAGGAGCAGTATTTATATTATTACTTGAATATAATAATCCGGAAACTTTAGCACCAATGAATCTTAAAGATAAGGTAGTAAATTCAATAGTAGCATCAACAAGTCCTAGAACAGCTGGGGTAAATAGTATTTCAACAGATGGAATGACTATGGCTGGTAAGTTTGTAACCATTCTACTTATGTTTATTGGTGGATCACCAGGATCAACAGCAGGGGGACTTAAGACAACAACTCTTGGAATAATAATATTTACTGTTATTTCAGTTATTAAGGGAAGAGAAGACACAGAGATTTTTGGAAGAAGATTTTCTAAGGAACTTGTATATAAAGCTTTTTCAGTATTATTTATAGGAATGTCATTAGTTATGTTTGTAACTATGGTCCTTTCAATAACAGAGCCAGATGAATCATTTATCTCTCTTTTATATGAATCTACATCTGCATTTGGAACAGTTGGATTGACTACAGGTGTAACTCAAAGATTAAGTGTAGTAGGTAAAATAATAGTTATTATAACAATGTACTTAGGCAGAGTAGGACCACTTACCGTAGTCCTTGCACTAGCTAATAGAAGAAAAAAATCTTGTTATAAATATCCTGAAGGTAAGGTACTAATTGGGTAGGAGGAAAATATATGAAAAAGAAACAGTTTGTAGTAATAGGTCTAGGTAGGTTTGGGACGTCAGTTGCAAAAACATTATATTCCCTAGGAAATGATGTTTTAGCTATAGATAAAGATGAGGATTTAGTTCAAGAAATAGCAGATAGTGTAACTCATGCAGTTCAGATGGATGCTACAGATGAAAATGCTTTAAGAACATTGGGATTAAGAAACTTTGATGTAGGAGTAGTTACTATTGGAGCTAATATTCAATCAAGTATAATGGCAACTTTATTAATAAAGGAGTTTGGGGTTAAGTACATAGTAGCAAAGGGGAATAGTGAGATACATGCAAAGGTACTTACTAAAATAGGTGCAGATAGGGTAGTGTTACCTGAAAAGGATATGGGAGTTAGGGTAGCACATAATTTAGTATCGGCAAGCATTCTTGACTATATAGAGTTATCACCAGAATATAGCATAATGGAGATAAAGGTTTTAGAAGAGTGGGCTAATAAACCATTAAGAGATATAAAATTAAGAAGTAAATATGGAATTAACATAATGGCTATTAAGAAGGAAAATGAAATAAATCTAACTCCTTCGGCAGATGATTTAATCAGTCCTAATGATATAATTGTTGCAATAGGAGCTAGTGAGGAGTTAGGTAAATTAGAAGGATTAATAGTTGAGGTTAAATAGATAGAAGTATGCTCATAGTTCATTTATAAAAAAACAATTAGGCACATTGACAAAAAAAGAATAATAATATATTATGAAAGAAATTAATATTTTAATGGCAGTGAGAAAGAGGAGTAAAGACCCCAAGTATTTTAGAGAGAGGGAATAGGTGTAAGCCCTTATATGTAAGGTTTTGAAGGTAGCTTTTGAGCTTCTTTAGCGAAGTAGTAGTAGCTAAAGACGGTTATCTAAACCGTTATTTAATTAAGAGCCCATAGGCGTTATATGCTAAGGTGGGAATAAAGGTGGTACCGCGAGTCTTCGTCCTTTTTGGACTGAAGGCTCTTTTTTATTGTATAAAATTAATGATCAACATAGAGGAGGAAATAGAATGTTAGAAAACAAAGAACTATCAACTACCTATAATCCTAAAGAATTTGAGGATAGAATTTATCATACATGGGAAGAGAATAAGTATTTTACTCCAGTTGTAGATAAGAGTAAAAAGCCCTATTCAATAGTTATGCCACCACCAAATATAACTGGTAAGCTTCATTTAGGTCATGCACTTGATAATACACTTCAAGATATGCTTATTAGATTTAAGAGAATGCAAGGTTTCTGTACACTATGGTTACCAGGAGAAGACCACGCTTCAATTGCAACAGAGGTTAAGGTCGCAAATGAATTAGCTCAAAAGGGTCTAGATAAAAAAGAAATGGGAAGAGAAGCTTTCTTAGATGAAGTTTGGAAGTGGACTGACGAGTATAGAGAAAAAATAAGAGTTCAATTAAAGAAAATGGGTGTTTCAGCTGATTTTACTAGAGAAGCATTTACAATGGATGACAACTTAGATAAGGCAGTAAAGCATGTGTTTGTTAAGCTTTATAATGAAGGGTTAATATATAGAGGTAATAGAATTACTAACTGGTGTCCTAAGTGTCAAACGGCATTATCAGATGCGGAGATAGAATATGAAGAACAAGATGGATTCTTCTGGCATATAAACTATCCATTAGCTGATGGATCAGGAGCTTTAGAAATTGCAACAACTAGACCAGAGACATTACTTGGAGATACTGCAGTTGCTGTTAATCCAAATGATGAAAGATTTAAGCATTTAATAGGAAAGAATTTAATATTACCATTATGTGATAGAGAGATTCCAATAATAGCAGATGATTATGTTGACATAGAATTTGGAACTGGTGCAGTTAAAATAACACCTGCTCATGATCCGAATGATTACCAAGTTGGTATGAGACATGGATTAAAGCAAATCAGAGTAATGGATGATAAGGGTATAATAAATGAACTAGGCGGTAAGTACCAAGGTTTAGATAGATATGAAGCTAGAAAAGCTATGGTTAAGGATTTAGAGGAACAAGGATTACTTGTTAAAGTTAAACCTCATACCCACAACGTAGGTACACATGATAGATGTAACACTACTGTAGAACCTATAATTTCAAATCAATGGTATGTTAAAATGGAATCATTAGCAAAACCAGCTATAGAAGTTGTTAAGAATAAGAAGACTAAGTTTGTTCCAGAAAGATTTGAAAAGACATATTTCAACTGGATGGAAAATATTCAAGATTGGTGTATTTCGAGACAATTATGGTGGGGACATAGAATCCCAGTTTGGTACTGTAATGAATGTAATGAAATAATAGTTGCAGAAGAAACACCATGTAATTGTCCTAAGTGTTCTTCAGAGAATTTACAACAAGAAAATGATGTTCTTGATACTTGGTTCTCATCTGCATTATGGCCTTTCTCAACTTTAGGGTGGCCAAATAAAACAGATGATTTAGAATACTTCTATCCAACAAGTACTTTAGTTACTGGATATGACATCATATTCTTCTGGGTAGCTAGAATGATATTCTCAGGACTTCATAATATGGATGAAACTCCTTTTGATACAGTATTAATTCATGGTATTATAAGAGATTCAGAAGGTAAGAAAATGAGTAAATCTCTAGGAAATGGTGTAGATCCATTAGAGGTAATAGATACCTATGGAGCTGATGCTTTAAGATTTATGCTTGTAACTGGTAATGCTCCAGGAAATGATATAAGGTATTTCCCAGAAAGAGTTGAATCGGCAAGAAACTTTGCTAATAAGATTTGGAACGCATCAAGATTTGTTATGATGAACCTTGATAAGGAAGTAATGAATAAGTATGTTGATTGTACAGAATACTCGTTAGCAGATAAGTGGATTCTTTCAAAGATGAATACTCTAGTTAAAGAAGTTACAGAAAACATGGATAAGTTTGAGTTAGGTATTGCTCTTCAAAAGGTTTATGATTTCATGTGGACAGAATTCTGCGATTGGTATATAGAATTAGTTAAGCCAGTATTCTATGGTGAAGATGAGAAGGCAAAGGGAATTGTTTATAATGTTTTAAATACTGTATTAGTTACTGGATTAAAATTATTACATCCTGTAATGCCATTTATAACAGAAGAAATCTTCACTCATTTAACTGATGAAGAAACAATTACAACGTCAGCATGGCCTGAATTTAAAGAAAATTTAGTAGATGAAGAAGCTGAAAATGATATGGCATATGTAATTGAAGCAATTAAGGGCTTAAGAAATGTAAGAGCTGAAATGAATGTTCCACCTTCAAGAAAAGCAAAGGTTATTTGCTATATTGGAGAAGAGGCAAAGGCTGCATTTAAAGCAGGTGCTGCATATATGGAAAAACTAGCATCAGCTTCAGAAGTTGAGTTTATAAATGACACTAAAGAAGTTCCTGAAAATGCTGTATCCCTAGTAGTTAAGGGCGGAGAATTATTCATGCCCCTACTTGATCTAGTTGATAAGGAGAAAGAATTAGAAAGATTAAATAAAGAAGTTAAAAAACTTAATAGTGAAATAGAAAGAATAGATAAGAAGTTAGGTAATCAAGGCTTCGTAGCAAAAGCTCCAGCAGCAGTAGTTGATGCTGAGAAAGCTAAGAGAGAAAAGTATGTTGAAATGCTTGAAGCTGTTGAAAGTAGAATAAAGGCTCTTAAGTAGATATAGGAATAAATAATAGGCTTAGATTAGTTTCTAGGTCTATTATTTATGAAAAAATTATTATGTGGAAGTAAGGAATTTGAAAAGATTTTCAATATACATATTGATTTGACAAGGATAATAAAATCTATTATACTTCTATTCGTAGTAAATTACTAGGAATTAAATATTTCCTGAGAAATTAGGGAAATATATAGGTACAGATGATAAGGTGGAGGAATAAGAATGAAGGTTAATATTGAATTAGTGATAGCTATTATTGTAGGATTAATAGCCTTAGGAGGTCTTTATTTTTTAAAGAAGAAGAGGGTTAGCTTTCCAGTTAGAACATTAGTAGCATTAGGACTCGGGATAAGTTTTGGATTTATTTTTAAGGAAAGCGCACTTATAGCTGAACCAATTGGAAAAGCATATATAGCATTAGTTAGGATGGTAGTAATACCACTAGTAATGGTATCATTAATAAGTAGTATTTCAAAGTTAGAAGATACAAATAAGCTAAAAACAATGGGACTTAAAGCATTAACTATATTACTTGGAACAACTGGTATAGCAGGTATTGTAGGAATTGTATTTGGGAACATTTTCAAGGTGGGAGAGGGAATATCCTTTGAGGGTGCAGCAGAATTTGTACAAAAAGATGTACCAGGTTTTGCAGAAGTTTTTAATGACATGTTACCATATAACCCTATAAAAGCTATGGCTGATGGAAAGATAATACCTGTAATAATATTCTCATTATTTATAGCCTTCGCTATTATAATAGAAGAAAAAAGAAATAAGGAAAAGGTTAAACCTTTTAAGGATTTAATTAATTCTCTTAGCACTATATTTATTAGAATTACTAAGCTTATATTAAAGCTTACACCTTATGGGGTATTTGCATTAATGTCATCTGTAGCAGCAAAAAATGGTATAAGTACATTTATGCCGCTTGCAAAGTTTATTATAGCTGTATATGCAGCCTTAGTATTCCAAATACTTGTAGTTCATAGCGGATTAATAGTATTTATAAAGAGGAAGAATCCTTTTAAATTCTTTAAAGCTATATATCCAGCTCAAGTTGTTGCTTTTACAACCCAAAGTAGCTTTGGTACACTACCTGTTACTATTGAAACATTAGAAGAAAATGCTGGCGTATCAAGCAGTATAGCAAGTTTTGTAGCTTCTTTAGGATCAACTATAGGGATGAATGGTTGTGGTGGAGTTTATCCAGCTATGGTTGCTGTATTTGTAGCAAATGTTTTTGGAATTGAACTAACCATGAGTCATTATATATTATTAATAATAACAATAATAATAGGATCTGTAGGCATAGCAGGAGTTCCAGGTGCAGCAACTATGTCCACTACACTTATACTAACCACATTAGGTTTACCTATTGAGGGGTTAGCAATAGTTCTTGGTATAGATGTTATAATAGATATGATGAGAACTATGACTAATGTTACTGGATCTGCAGTAGCAGCTTACTTAGTGGATACAGAAGTTAAATAATTAATATGCAAAATAAGGGCTAGTATTTTGAGACGCTAGTCCTTTTATTTATGAAAGTGATTTTGGATTAATTTGACAGTGAAAATTTCATGTAGTAAGATAATTTTATTATGTAAATATTTAAATTGTATTTTAATAAAACAGATATGGTTTTATTTAGGAGGGGTAGATTTGCTAGAAGTAAAGAACTTAACAAAGAAATTTAAGGATACAACTGTTGTTGATAATATTTCATTTAAAGTTAATCAAGGAGAAATTGTTGGTTTACTTGGAGAAAATGGAGCAGGAAAAACTACAACACTAAGAATGATATCAACTATGCTAAAGATATCAGAAGGTGAAGTTAAGGTAAATGATTATGATGCAGCAAAAGAGCCAGATAAGGTTAGAGGGGAAATAGGAATATTGTTTGGTGGAGATGTAGGTCTTTATGATAGGCTTACAGGAAGAGAAAATATTAGGTATTTTGCTAATTTATTTGGTATGACAGATGATGAAGCAAATAGAAGAATTGATGAATTAGCTGCTGATTTTGGAATGGTTGAATATATAAATAAAAGAGTCGGGAAGTTTTCAAGAGGAATGAAGCAGAAGGTTTCAATTTCTCGTTCTATTGTTCATAATCCTTCTGTAATGTTATTGGACGAGCCAAGTACAGGTCTTGACGTAGGTGCAACGAGAGTAATACATGAATTTATTAGAAAATGTAAGACCGATAATAAAACTATACTATTTTCAAGTCATTCAATGACAGAGGTAGAAAAACTTTGTGATAGAGTTGTTATAATTCATAAGGGTAAGCTAATAGAGGAAGGTACAATCCAGGAACTTAAGAAGAAGTATAACAATGATGATTTAGAAGATGTATTTGTTTCATTAATTGGAGGTGGAAATATTGAATAGTTTTTTTACTGTAATTAAGAAAGAATTAACGGATATAATTAGAGATAGGAAAACCTTAGCTTTTACAATATTATTACCTATTCTTATTTATCCAGTTATGTTTAAGATAATGTCAATTTCAATGAAAAGCTCAGTAGATGATGCAAAAAAAGAAATTAGGGTAGTAATTGAAGGAGACAAGGAATCCTCAATAGCAGGATTATTAAAAGGACAAGAAGCTATTAAAATTGATGAGTTAGATGATCCAAAGGAAGCACTTAAGAGCGGAGATATTCAATTAATAGTCAATATTCCAGAAGGTTTTGATACAGCTTTATTAAATGGTGAAGTTAAGAATATTGAGATATTAATTGATGATGAATCAAATAAATCTACTGCGGCATCAAGTATTGTAAAAGAAATTTATGATTTATATAGTAAGCAGATAGTTGAAGGAAGGTTAGCTAAAGAAGGAATAAATAAAGATATACTTACACCATTTAACCTAGATATAAAATCAGGAGTTAGTAAAGATGGTGAGATTAACTCTATTGGCACATATGTATTAGGGATGCTTCCAAGTATGGTTGTACTATTATTATTATCACCAACAATGGGGCTAGCTGCTGAAATGGGAGCAGGTGAAAAGGAGAAAAATACCTTTGAGCCACTTTTATCTACATCAGGAAATAGAAATTCATTATTATGGGGTAAAATTACGAGTTTATGTATAATAGGAACCATAACCTTAATAGCAAGTATGATTTCCTTATGGATAGCATTTAAGGGATATGTGGCGGACTTATCAGGTGGACAAGAGTTAACTATATCCTTAACAGGTAAGGCAATTGTATTGATCATGATAATATGTATGTTTTTAATAGTTGCTATTTGCGCTATACAAATGTGTATTAGTATATTTGCAAGAAGTACTAAAGAAGCTAATACCTATTTATCAGGTATTTTAATGCCAACAATGTTATTATCATTCGTACCGATGTTTTTAGATGTTAAGAATATGAATGCATTATTTTTCCACTTACCAATAGCAAATTCAGTTTGTTTAATGAAGGAATTTATGGTTGGAATATTTGATACACAACATATATTAATAGTATTAGCTTGGCAAATAGGATATGTAGGACTATCAGTTCTTGCTGCTAAGGTAATGTTCTCTAGAGAAGAAGTAGTATTTAGAAGTTAAGATAGTCAAAAATAATAAATATGGGACTATATAATCTTAGTATGTAAAAAGAGCTTTCATCTATATGAAAGCTCTTTTGCATATTCCACTATTACTTGTTTCTATTTCTTCTTTGTCTTATAATTAGTATAGATTTTACAGAAAGATAGGATGATTATATGAGATATGAAGAAGCAATGGAATATATACATAAAGTTGGGAATTTTGGATCTAACTATGGACTTGAAAGAACGTATAGGATATTAGAAATATTAGATAATCCACAAGAAAAAATAAAGCTAATACATGTTGCTGGAACAAATGGAAAAGGCTCTACTACTGCAATAATTACATCTTTACTTAGGGGAAAAGGTTTTAAGGTAGGAATGTATACATCACCTTTTCTTGAAGAATTTGAGGAGAGAATTCAGATAAATGGACTTAATATACCTAAAGATAAACTTGGAATATTAATGGATAAGTTGAAAGATGCTGTAGATAAAGTTATAGCAGAAGGTTATAGTCATCCAACTGAGTTCGAAGTTATTACTTGTTTGATGTTTTTATATTTTTATGAAGAAAATGTTGATTATGGGGTAATAGAGGTTGGTCTTGGAGGGAGACTAGATTCTACAAATGTTATAAGACCAATTTTAAGTGTTATAACATCTATTAGTTTTGACCATACTAACATTCTTGGGAATACCTTGGGGGAAATAGCAAGTGAAAAAGCAGGTATAATAAAAAGTAATATACCAGTTGTTATTTATCCTCAGGAAGAAGAAGCTTTTAAGGTTATAGAAAAAAAAGCTAAAGAAATGAGCAGTAAACTAGATGTTATAGATAAATCAAAAGGTAGGTTCTTAGGAGTAGTTGATGAAGGTAAGATATATCAACTAGTAGAAATAGAAAGAGAGAGTGGAGTATATAATATAAAACTTCCATTATTGGGAGAACATCAAATCACAAATTTATTAGTAGCTTTGAGAGCTTATGAGTTAATATGTGATATAGAAGGGTTAGAAATAAAAAACGAAGAAATTGCAGATTCAATATATAAAGTTAAGTGGATTGGAAGGCTTGAAATTATGGATAGGAATCCTATGATAGTTATTGATGGAGCCCATAATATTCAAGGAATTAAGATGTTAAAAGAAAATGTAGAAAGGTATTTTAAGTATAAAAATATTTATTTATTATTAGGAATACTAGCAGATAAACAGGTAAAGGATATGATAAAAGTAATTACGCCAATGGCAAAGAGGGTATATGCCCTTACACCACATAGTGATAGAGCTGAATTATGTGAAGATTTAAAGAAAGAAGTAGAAATCTACAATAATAATTGTATAGCCTTGGAAAGTTATGATGAAGCATTAGAGAGGGTCTTACTAGAAGCAGAGGAAGATGATTTAGTATTAATAAGTGGCTCATTATATATGATTGGAGATATGAGAAAAAAAATAAGAGAATTAATAAGTAGATCTGTTAAATAAAAAAGGATACTCATATATCTTGGAAGGTTTTATAGGGAAAGAACTAGGAAACCTGAAAAGATATATGAGTGTCCTTTTAAAAATTACATAATAGTTATAGTTATTTATACTGTTTAAAAGTTATGTACACTTTTAGTTATTAGCTTTCCATTCTTTTAGAGCCTTAGCAAGTTGGTCTGGGCATGATGTTCCCTTACTTTTGCAATCAATTCCTTCAAGTTTACCAATTGCGTCATCAACCTTCATACCAGCAACCAAGCTTGAGATAGCTTGTAGATTTCCAGAGCAACCTCTTACAAAGTCAACTTTCTTTATTACATCATTCTCTATTTCAAAGTTAATTTCAGTAGAGCATGTCCCCTTTGTTTTATAATTATTCATAATTATACCTCCTCTAAAGATGTCAGATTATCATATACATTATATATTGAATAGGGATATAAATAAAGGAAAAGATTATGACGAAAGTTGTCCCATTAACTCATATTGTACATACACTATAAGTACAGTAAGGTTTTCCTAAAGGAGGGTTGTTATAATGAAGTCAATAATTGTATGTAACACAGCTGGAGATACTATAAGTAAGGTTTCCTTAGATGATTACTCAGTTAAACATTTACCTTTAGATTTAGGAGAAAAGCCTGTTGGACCTCATGGGATATATTTTTACAAGGGTAACATTATTACTACTAATAACTATAGTAATAGTATATCTGTAGTTAGTCTTTCTAATTATAAAGAAACTAAGAATTTGTACGTAGGCGCACATCCTAATGACATTAAAATTTATGATGATAAAGGATATATTGCCTGTGGTGAGTCAAATTCATTACTAATAATGGATATGATTAATGAAAAAATAATTTTTGAAATTTCTTTAGAAGAATTTCCACATAGCGTAGCTATTGATGAGAAAGCAAAAAGAGTCTATGTTAGTAACATGGAAGGACATTCTGTTTCAATTGTGGATTCTATAAGTAATAAAGTAATAGAGAAAATAAAGGCACCAGAGTACCCAACAAAGATTTTACTTTCTAAAGATAATAAAATGCTGTACATCTGTGAGAGCTACTTAGGTTATGAAGTTGAAGGATATATTAATGTTATTTCAACAGAAAACTATAAAACAATAAGTCGGATAAAGGTAGGATTAACACCAGTAGATATGTGGGAAGAAGAGGGGAGATTATACATTACTAATTTTACTGAGGGTTCAATTAGTATAGTAGATATTAAATCTATGAAAGAATTAAAAAGAATGTTTTTAGGTGGAATGCCAAGGGGAGTAGTAAAATATAAAGATACTATTTTTATTGGTGATTATTTAAGTGGAAAAATTAAAGGATTAAATTTGAAAGAACAAAAAATAAAGACCATAGCAGTAGGCAAGGAGCCTAATGCCATGATCATTATTGAGGATTATCATTAAACAATAAACTAACTATTTTATTATAAATATCTGAAGGATTTTCCTGCCATTTACTACAAAGGGATATTGCTTGTTTCTTTGTAGGAACAGATATTTTCAAGTCCATTAAAGGTGATCCATCTTCAAGAGCTTTAAGATCTACTAAAAAACTATCATTTGCACCAATAGTGTAATCACTTTGAATAGTTAGTTCCTTTTTGATAAGCTCAATTTTTTCTTTTATGTAGCTATCAAGAATAGAAATTTTAGAAGGAGAAATTCTATCCTTAAAGAAGGAAAGAACATTTTCTCCTTTTTTTGTCATTGTTAAAAGTCTTTTTTCCTCTACTTCTTCGTAATATATAAATTCTGCTATCTCAAGCTCACTTATGTACTGTTGAAGTGTGAAATAATTAATTAAATTATTTTCAAGAACAATCTCTGTTAGCTGTGTATTTGATATAGGCCTTTTTAAAGCCTTTAGAATATACAATACCAAAAGTTTATTTTCAGCTAATTCTGCTGTATTTTCAAACATTCTTAAACCTCCATCTCCGGTGAAAGTATATGATTATTATATCATAAAAAAAGTATAAGTGAATATAAATTTATAGATAGTAATGATGGGAGTCTAAGGATGTGAGGTGGAACAGGATTAGAAAATTTTTATCTATAGGGTTGCTATTAAGCCTTATGGGAGGATCATTTATTTTTAGAGAGAACAATAGTGTTCTAACTATGAGTGAAGTTGTGGAAGTACCAATATTTTCAGTTGATAAGGAGGAAAAGGTATCAGCCTTAACTTTTGATATAAATTGGGCGGAAAATGATTACATCTACAGCATATTAGATACTCTGAACAAATATAATGTTAAGGGAACATTCTTTATTATGGGGGGGTGGGTAAACTATAGTGAAGATAATGTTACAAAACTAAAAGCTATTGATGAAAGGGGGAATGAAATAGGAAACCATAGCTATAAACACCCTAGTTTTAGCAGCATAGGAGAAGAAAGAATAAAAGAAGAGCTTAGAAAGACTGATGAAACTATTGAAAAGTACACAGGCAAAAAGCCAAGGCTGTTCAGGTTTCCTAGTGGAGATTATAATAAGCAATCATATAGAACAGTAAAGAGTGAAGGATATGTACCTATTCAATGGGATGTTGATTCTGTGGACTGGAAACAGCAAGGAGAAGAAATAGAGTACAATAGAATAAAGAAGAACATTAAACCAGGATCAATTTTACTTTTTCATAATAATGCAAAATATACTCCAAAAAATTTAGAGAGGTTACTTAAGGAACTGACAGATGAAGGGTATAAATTTGTGACAGTTAGTGAATTAATTTACCAAGAAGAAGGGTATATAGACCCAAATGGTGTACAACATAGAAAATAATTCTAATTTATATTGAAAATGGAGCATTTAATGTATTATAATGGAAATGTGTACTTGTGGGGACTTCTTTATTTTAATTAAATTATTACTAAGGGAGAGAGGGGTTACAATGGATAATTTAATGTTAAATAACAAGATATACCTTGAAGGTAAGGTAGCATCGGAATTAGAGTTTAGTCATGAAATGTATGGTGAAGGATTTTATAGCTTCAATTTAGAGGTTATGAGATTAAGTGATTCAGTTGATTTTTTAAATATTACTGTGTCAGAAAGATTATTAAGTGAGTTAGATCTAGCTATTGGTAAAGATATAATAGTTGATGGTCAACTAAGGTCTTATAATAAGTTTATGGATGGGTCAAATAAATTAATATTGACTGTTTTTGCAAGAAACATTGAACCATGTATTGAAAGAAGTAAGAATCCAAATGAAATATATTTAGATGGATTCATATGTAAGGAGCCAGTATATAGAACAACTCCTTTTGGAAGAGAGATCGCAGATGTATTATTAGCTGTTAACAGAGCTTACAATAAATCAGATTATATTCCAACTATTGCATGGGGAAGAAACTCTAGATTTTGCCAAACTTTAAGTGTAGGGGATAATATAAGGGTATGGGGTAGATTACAAAGTAGAGAATACCAAAAGAAGGTATCTGATACGGAAGTAATTAAAAAAGTAGCTTATGAAGTTTCTATTTCTAAAATGGAAAAGGTAAATAAAGAAGAGACTGCATCTCATGATGAGGAAGGCGCAGTATAAAATATATCCTATATAAAACAGTATAAGATGAAGTAGTAAAAACCACACAAGAATAAACTTCTAAAGAGGCGGCCAGTAAAAGGCTGCCTCTTAAAATTATGGGCCAAAATATATGTTTTATGTACTACTTTCTTAAATCATCTAATAATTCTGTTTTATTCTTAGTTTGTTCATCTACCGCTTTAATTATTTTTGCAGGAACACCAGCAACTACCATACCTTTTGGAACATCCTTAGTAACTATAGATCCAGCAGCAACAACAGAGCCCTCACCAATCTTGACACCTTCAAGAATTACTGCATTAGCACCAATCATTACATTATCACCTATTTCACAAGGGGATAAGCTAGGAGGTTCTAATACACCAGCAATTACTGCACCTGCACCAATATGAACTCCTTTCCCAATTCGCCCCCTAGCTCCAATAACCGCATTCATATCTATCATAGTGCCTTCACCAATTTCAGCACCTATATTAATGATAGCTCCCATCATAATTACAGCATTTCTACCTATTTTAACCAAACTACGAATAATAGCTCCTGGTTCTATCCGAGCATCAATTTCTAAAAAATCTAACATAGGAACAGCGGAATTTCGTCTATCATTTTCAATTCTAAAGTGCTTTATTAGGTGTTTGTTATTAAGAATTATCTCTGTAATGATGTCACATTCTCCTATCAAAATATAGAAAGAATCAGATCCATACCATTCAGTACTACTTAAATTAGCTTCACTTAAATCCCCATTAATGTATACTTTTATAGGTGTAGATTTTTTAGATTCTTTTATAAATCTTGCTAATTCATAAGGGTCAGAAAGATTATAATCCATATTAATTACCTCTTAAAATTAATTTTACAATTATAATTATTATTAAAAGAAAGAAATTTTGCAGAAAATTTTATAAAAGTAGTATATACTATAAAATATATGAAAGGAGTGTACATATGATACAAATATATACTGGAGATGGAAAAGGAAAGACTACTGCAGCCATAGGACAGGGCATTAGAGCCGCTGGTAATGATTTAGAGGTATATATGGTTCAATTTTTAAAAGGTGGTGTCACAGGGGAACTAGAGACAGTTAAAAAGATACCTAATTTTAAAATATTTAGATTTGAAAAACCAAAGGATTTTGTTTGGAATCTAAAACCAGAAGAAATTGAGGAACTAAAAAAAGAAATAAAAGAAGCATATAAATTTATTATAGAAACCATTGAGACAAAGAAATGTGATGTACTTATTATAGATGAGATAATGGGTGTTCTTTCTAATGGATTTTTGACTAAAGAAGAGGCATGTCATATTCTTGATATAAATAAGGAGAATATAGAGATTATAATGACAGGAAGAAATGTACCAGAATATCTGGTTGAGAGGGCAGATCTTGTTACAGAGATGAAAATGATTAAACATTATTATGAAAAAGGTGTACCTGCTAGAAAAGGAATAGAATTTTAGTATAGATAATATAAAGAAAAAGGATAAGAAGAGTTGGAAGGAAACAATTATTCCTAAAAAATCTTTCTTATCCTTTTTTATCTTTTAATTTATATGATCACTTTGGAATCCTTCTCTTTTTACAGAGTGCTTCTTTTGAGTTCTATTATGGTTTTTACCTTCTTCACTTGTTATAGGTGTCTGATAATTACATTTATCCATTCTAGCTTGCTTGTTATCAGGTTGACTATCCTTTGGCATTACAGCACATCCTTTCTAAATTTATAATCTTCTAAAATAGTATTTACAGATGGAGAAAAATAAATTCTTTTTTAATCTCTTTGATTAACCTTGATAAAATAATTATTTATAAAAGGTATCCATATTTCAATAAGAATTATAATTTTGTAGCGAATAAAAAAACTGATGCAATTGCATCAGTTTTTTAGTTAGATTAAAAGCCAATAACATCATCCATATTGTATAATCCAGGCTTATTTACCTTACTCATATATTCACAAGCTTTAAGAGCTCCAACAGCAAATACCTCTCTTGATATTGCCTTGTGGGTAAGTTCAATTACTTCACCAGTTCCAGCGAAGATTACATCATGATCTCCAACTATAGAACCACCTCTTACAGCATGAATACCTATTTCATTTTCTTCTCTTTTAGAATTTCCTTCTCTGCCATAAACATATTCAGTTTTGTCAGTTAGAGAGTCCCTAATAGTATCAGCTAAAAGTAGAGCAGTGCCACTTGGCGCATCTACTTTTTGATTATGATGCTTCTCAACTATTTCTATATCATAGTTTCCATAAAGTAATGGAGCTACTTTTTTTAGAAGTGAGTTGATTAGGTTAATACCTAAAGACATATTAGCTGATTTGAATAGTGGAAGAGTTTTACTCTTTTCTTCTAATAAAGCTAAGTCTTCAGGAGAAAATCCTGTAGAACATATAACTAAAGGCTTTTTAGTCTTTTCAGTTAAGGCTAAAAGACTACCTAAAGCTTCAGCTCTAGAGAAATCTAAAAGTACATCATAATCTATATTTACCTCTTTTGTATTACTGAAAATAGGAAAATCTAATTCAGCAGGAAATTTATCAATTCCAGCTACTATTTCTAGATTTGGAAATTGAGCAGAAGCTTCAACCACCATTTTTCCCATTTTTCCAGAGCAACCATTTAAAATAACTTTAATCATAAGTCTCTCCTTAAATTAATTTATAATCCTCTAAAGTTGACTTTAGTAAAGCTTCGTTCTTAGGTTCCATATCAAATAGTGGAAGCCTAAGTGGACCAACTTCTTTGCCCATCAGATTAAGAGCAACTTTAACAGGAATAGGATTGGTTTCTATAAATAAAGTATTAGATAATCTTAAGTTATCTAATTGAAGATTAAGAGCTTCTTGTACATTGCCTTCAAGATAAGCTTTAGCCATCCTATGAACTTTGTTTGGGATAATATTAGCTAGTACAGAGATAACACCTTTACCACCTAGTGACATTATAGGAACAATTTGATCATCATTCCCAGAGTAAATATCTAAATTATCACCACAAAGAGCTTTAATTTGTGCTATTTGGCTTATATTGCCACTAGCTTCTTTGACAGCTACTACATTTGAAAGTTTTGATAGCTCTATTAGGTCATTTGGTGTAATGTTAACCCCAGTTCGTCCTGGAACATTATATAGAATTATAGGTGTATTAACTGAATCATTTATTGTTTCAAAATGTTTAATTAATCCCCTAGAATTAGTTTTGTTATAATATGGTGTAATAACAAGTAGCCCATCAACACCAACACTTTCAGCAAATTTAGACATTTCTATAGCAGCTTCAGTGTTATTGGAGCCAGTACCTGCTATAACAGGAATTCTCTTATTAATAACATCTACAGTAAATTTAATAGTTTCCTTTTTTTCTGCATCTGTCATAGTAGTAGCTTCACCTGTAGTTCCACATATCACTATAGCATCTGTACCTTCTTTAACATGCCATTCTAATAATTCTTTTAGCTTTTCATAATTTACCCCATTTTCTGAAAAAGGAGTAACTATAGCTACACCAGACCCTTCAAATATTGACATTTGAAATCCTCCATTCTTACTTGGTTTGTATCATCAATTCTGCAATTTGAACTGCATTTAAAGCAGCACCTTTTCTTATATTATCAGCTACAACCCATAGATTTAAACCATTATCTACACTATAATCTCTTCTGATTCTTCCAACGAAAACTTCATCTTTACCAGACATTTCTAGTGGAGTTGGGTATTTTAGCTCCTTTATATTATCATATACAACAACGCCAGCAGTGTTGCTTAATAAATCAAAGATGTCAGACACTTCAAATTTATTATTTAATTCAAGATTTATACTTTCACTATGCCCATTAAGAACTGCAACTCTTGCTGTAGTAGCAGTGATTTTCAAAGTGTCATCATGAAGTATTTTTCTAGTTTCTTCAATCATTTTCATTTCTTCTTTTGTGTATCCATTTTCTAGAAATACATCTATATGAGGAAGTACATTATCTGCTATAGGAAGTGGGAACTTTTTAGGTGATACACCTTTATAGCCCTCTTCTAAATCACTTATTCCCTGTACACCAGCACCAGATACTGCTTGGTAAGTAGAGTAGATTACTCTCTTTAACCCATATTTATCTTTAATAGCCTTAAGTACAGGCATAGCTTGTATTGTTGAGCAGTTTGGATTAGCAATTATTCCATTATGCCATTTAATATCCTCAGGATTAACTTCAGGTACTACTAAAGGTACCTTTGGGTCCATTCTCCAAGCACTACTATTATCTATAACAACAGCACCTGTTTTTGCGAACTTTGGTGCATATTCTAAGCTAATATCACCACCAGCTGAAAATAATGCAAAATCAAGTTCCTTATTATTAATATTTTCTTCGCAAGTATCTTCTACTAAAATTTCTTTACCTCTAAAATTTAATGTAGTACCTGCCGATCTTTTTGATGCAAAAAGATATAAATTTTTTACTGGAAAGTTTCTTTCAGTTAATATTTCTAAGAATTTTCTACCAACATTTCCAGTAGCCCCAACTATTGCAACATTGTACAATTGAATCCCTCCTAAACTTTTTAGACATATATTAAAGGATATACTTATTCAGTATTCTGTGTAATATGTCTTATATGTAATTATCATATACAACTAATATAGATAAATCTAAAGGAAATATCAAGGGTTATGGAAAAATTAGTGAAAAAAATTTCTTATTTACAGAATAGAATAAATAAACTTTTTTAGGGGAAAATATATGAGAAGGAAAATAGGGAGGGAAAATTGTGAGTAATACGCCACTTAAGAAAATTATAAAAGCAAAGATTAAAGGAAATAAGGAGCTCACAAAAGAGGAGATTTTAAGAGAAAAAATAAAGTATGAAATTGCAGATGAGCTTGGATTAAAAGATAAAGTTGACGAATTAGGATGGGGAGGACTTACAGCAGAAGAGACAGGGAGAATCGGTGGAATAATGACAAAAAGAAAAAAAGATCTTCATATTCCAACCAATAAAGAAATACTTGGTAGGAAATAAATTGACTAATAGATAGATTAGCCTTAATATATTTGTAGTAATTATAAAACTACTGGGGGAAGATTATGGCCTACGGAGAATTTGCAAAAATTTATGATGAACTTATTTATGAAGATATAAACTATGATAATATGGCAGAAAGATTAAAGCTACTTATAGATAAGTATAATCCTGAGGGTGAAGATTATCTTGACTTAGCATGTGGGACAGGTAATGTAGCTATTAGAATGGCAAAATACTTTAAAAGTACATATGCAGTAGATTTATCTGAGGACATGTTAAGAGAAGCTTATGATAAGTTTAGAAAAGAGAGAATGAAGTGTAAAATCATTTGCCAAGATATGACCGAGTTAGCTTTGAATCATAGCTTTGATGTGATAACTTGTGTTTTGGATTCTACAAACTATATATTAGAGGATGAAGATCTAGAAAGATATTTTAGAAGTGTATATAATCATTTAAGGGATGGGGGACTCTTCTTATTTGATATAAATTCATTTTATAAATTAACTAATATATTAGGAAATAATATCTTTACATATAGTGAAGAAGATGTATTTTACAGTTGGGAAAATGTGCTAGAAGATAATGTTGTAAATATGTTTTTAACTTTCTTTGTTAAAGAAGGTGAGCTTTATGAAAGATTTGAGGAAGAGCATTTTGAAAGGGCTTATTCTGAAGAAGAAATAGAAAAAGTTTTAGATAAATGTGGATTTTCTCTTTTAGGTAAGTATAATGGATACAATGACGAAGAAGTACAGCAAGATAGTGAAAGAATTCTATATGTTGTAGGTAAGAATATGGAGGTATAAAAATGAAGGATAAGATAGTAAGAGGAACGGCTAAAGGTGGTATGATTAGGGTTATAGGAGCTATAACAACTGAGATGGTTAATGATGGTACTAGTGTTCATGAATGTACACCTGTAGCTTCAGCAGCCCTTGGAAGAATGCTAACTATGGGAGCACTAATGGGAACTACATTAAAATCAGAGAAAGAAGTTGTTACTTTAAAAATAAATGGTGGAGGGGTAGCAAAAGGTGTTACAGTTACAGCACATTCAGATTCAACTGTAAAAGGATATATAGGTAATCCCTATATAGATCTTCCTCTTAATGAGCAAGGTAAACTTGATGTTGGTGGAGCAATAGGAACAGATGGTATACTGTATGTAATAAAAGACCTAGGAATGAAGGATCCATACGTAGGACAAGTGCCTATACACTCTGGAGAAATAGCAGAAGATTTTACATATTACTATACTATTTCAGAGCAAACACCTTCAGCAGTATCTTTAGGAGTTCTAGTGGATAAAGATTTATCAATTAAAGCAGCAGGTGGATTTATAATTCAAATGATGCCTGATGCAGATCCACTATTAGCAGATTTATTAATGTATAGATTAGAAGAAGTTCCTTCAATAACATCTATGATATCTGAAGGTAAGACTATAGAGGAAATACTAGAATTTATATTCGATGGAATGGATCTTAATATACTTGATTCGGTTGAGCCAAAGTATGTATGCGATTGTTCAAGAGAAAGAATAGAAAGAGCGCTTATAAGTATTGGAGAAAAGGACTTACAAGAGATATATAATGACGGTAAAGAAGAAGAACTAGTATGTCATTTCTGTAATAAAAAGTATAAATTCAGTAATGATGAAATTGGAGATTTATTAGAAAAAGCTAAAAAATAGTAAAAGCAATGAAGTAATAAATAAATAAATAAATAAATAAATAAATAAATAAATAAATAATGTTGCTGCGAAGCAGAGAAAAAGCCTATCTAGGAAGATAGGCTTTTTTATTTGGAGGCGCTGCCCAGATTTGAACTGGGGATAAAGGTTTTGCAGACCTCTGCCTTACCACTTGGCTACAACGCCTTGTTATATAGTTTATATTATGCATAAAGGGGCGGATTGATACTAAAATTATTAAATTATTATACAAGAAGAAATGAAAATTAATTTGCTTAAAATAAAAAAAAGTAAAAACATATTATAAATGAGAAAAAACAAGAAAAACATGATAAATGTGGTAGAATAGAGGGGAAATTGTCTATTTATTTATTTATTTATTTATGAGGTGAAATATGATTAAAGAAATTATAGGAGGCATATTTAGTGTTATTCAAATATTTATATGCTTGAAAGTATTGGGGATTGCTAAATTAGAGTCAAAAAATATAATTTGGAAATTCAGTCTTATAGCAGCAACAACAATTAGTTTTGGCTTAATATTTAGGCCATTAGTTATTATAAGTTTAGTAATAGAATGCATAATATTTTTGATTAGTGAAAAAAACGAAATATTTAAAAGTATTATAGCTACATTAATATCTATCATAATTGCTATTATTCTTGAGATGAGTGTGTATCCAATTATTATAATAATTACTGGAGGAAAATTAAGCGATTTAGCAACAATTGTATGTGTTGGAGGATTATCCTCCATTTTGACCTATATTATTTGTAAGATGATAAGAGAGAAAGTCTTAGTAAATTATATCAATAGGTTTAAAGGGATCATAGAAGTAAAGGGGACATACGCTAATGTGAGTAACGCATTTCTTATTTTACTAATATTCACAGTTAATACATATTTCATTAGCAACTCTACTGAGGATAAAGGTCTCTATATATTTTCTATTGTAGTATCAGTGATATATAGTATTGTTATTATATATTTGGGGGTATATTCTTTTAAGGGTATGAAAAACCAAGTGGAGGAAAGTGCAAGGAAAAGGCAGATAGAAGATTTAACTGAATATAATAGAAATCTTGAAGAGATGTATAATGATATGAGAAAGTTTCGTCATGATTATATTAATATATTATCATCTATGGTTGGATATATGGAAGATGAAGATATGGATGGATTAAAAAAGTATTTTAATAAAAACATACTTCCATTAGGTACTGAGATGGGGAAAAATAATTTAAGTATAGGGTTATTACATAATATAAAGATTAAAGAGATTAAAGGTATTATTTTAACTAAGATATTAAAAGCACAGGAACTAGGAGTAGAAGTAATTATTGATATAGGTGAGGAAATAGAAGAGGCCAATATAGATATGATTGATTTATGTAAAGCTCTTGGTATATTAATGGACAATGCAATAGAGGCAGCAGCTAGATGTGAAGAGGGAAAAATAAAAATAGGTTTTGTTAAGAATAAGGGAACTATCTATATTATAGTAATAAACTCAATTGCAGATATTGTAGCACCTATCTATAAAATTTATGAAAAAGGTTTTTCTACAAAAGGAAAAAGTAGAGGATTAGGATTAAGTAATTTGAAAGAAATAGTTACTAAGTATCCAAATGTCTCTTTAGATACAGTTATAGAAGAAAAAGAATTTCATCAGATTCTTGAGTTATCGTAGCGAGGAGAATTATGTTAAAGATTTATATAATAGAAGATGACAACAGACAAAGAGAAGAGCTAACAAAATATATAAATGATACTATAGAAGAAGAAGGACTAGATTTAGAGATTGCATTAAGTACCGTTGACCCTAAAGAATTATTATGTAGTGTAGAGGACGATGGAAAAACAGGAATATACTTCATAGATTTAGATTTAGGTATGGATATCCATGGTATAGAATTGGCAGAGCTTATAAGAAAGTATGATAAGAATGGTTTTATAATATTTGTTACTGGGCATGGAGAGTTAAGTTTCCTTACTATAAAATATAAAGTAGGGGCCATGGAGTATATACAAAAGGGAAATATTGAAGTAAAAAATAGAAAAATAAGAGAGTGTTTAATCAAGATAAATGATAAACAAAATTGTAAGAAAGATATGGATATAATTAGCATTAAATCTAGAGAGAAGGTTATAGAGTTTGATAGGAAGAATATAATGTTCTTTGAAGAATCAAGTAATCCCAATAAGGTTATTGCCCATGCTATGAATAGACAGATGGAATTTTTTGGAACATTAAAAGATATTGATAAAGAAGTATCAGGTGATTTTTTAAGGTTGAACAAATCAGCTATAGTAAATATTAATAATATAAAAGATATTAATAAAATAAAAAAAACTATAGTAATGAGGAATGGGGAAATAATACTGCTAGGTTTTATAGGATTCAGTAAAGCCTACAAGATATTAAGAAAAAGAGAATTATAGTTATAAATTAATAATATAGATAGTGTAAAAGCTTATGTGGTTTGTTAAATAAATTACATAAGCTTTTTCTTCTAACATACATAAATTCAATTATTTAGCATAAATACTAAATAATGATTGAAAAACTGTTAAAAAGGTATTATATTAACATAAATGAAGTAAATTTAGTAATTCTTTAATTTTTTATGATAAAAACTATAAAAAACAAATTTATACATAGAAAGAAAAACGTGAATAAATAGCCAAAACTACTGTAAAAATAGGGTTTAAGAAGGTACTGCGTAAAATATGTGAAATTACCAAATTCGTAAAAATAATTAGGGAATTAATATTGAATATATAGAATTATGTTGAAAAAATACATAAAATCATTTGACAAAAAAGACTATGGATATATAATTGTTAATAAATACAGGTGTACTCGTACGGTGTAAAGAAGGAGAGATGGAAGATGTTTCGGTATATTTTAAAGAGAGTTCTTACTGGATTAATAACAATATGGGCAATAATTAGTATTACATTCTTCTTAGTAAGATTGATGCCAGGAGGCCCATTTGATGGAGAAAAAATTAATCCGCAAGTAAAGGCTAATATAGAAGCTAAATATGGATTGGACAAGCCTTTAGGGACGCAATACGTTATGTATTGGAAGAACTTAGTGAAGGGTGATTTGGGAGAATCCATGTTATTTAGAGGTAGACAAGTATCTGATACAATAAGCAAGTCATTTCCTAATTCAGCTAAATTAGGAGTTGTGTCTATATTAGTATCATTATTAGTGGGAGTAGGACTTGGAATTATTTCAGCCCTAAAGTCAGGTAAATGGCCAGATAGAGTTTGTATGTTTATAGCAACACTAGGAATAACGATACCTAGCTTTGTTATTAGTGCATTATTGATTTATGTATTTGCAAGTAAACTTGGAATATTCCCAACAACAGGATTTTCAAGTTTGAAGCATATGGTTATGCCAGTTATAGCTTTAAGTGCCAGTTCAACAGCCTTTATCACAAGACTTACACGAAGTAAACTTATAGATGTTCTGAAGTCAGATTATATAAGAACAGCAAAGGCAAAAGGATTAAATAAGAAAACAGTTGTAGTAAAGCATGCTTTGAGGAATTCCTTAATACCTGTTATTACCTATGTGGGACCATTAATAGCTAGTATACTAACTGGAAGTTTCATAATTGAGAGTATATTTGCTATACCTGGTTTAGGTAGTGAGTTCGTATCTACTATAGTTGGTAGAGATTACTCTGCTTTACTTGGAGTTCTTGTATTCTATAGTACATTGATTGTTATATCAAATTTAGTAGTAGATATTCTATATGTGATTATAGATCCAAGAATAAAATTAGAAAATGTAGAAGTATAGGGAGAGTATGTTATGGAAAATTACAATGATTTAGATAAAAGCTTGTTTGTTCCCCTAACTGAGGAAGAAAAGAATTTTGAACAAGTGGTAAGACCAAGTGTTGGCTATTGGAAGGATGCTTGGAGAAGATTAAGGAGCAATAAGGTAGCATTAATATCTTTAATAGTGATAATAGTAACTGTTATATTTGCTTTCTTTGGACCAATGGTTTCAAAGTATACATTTGATGGAACTAACATGGCAAATACTAATGCAGCACCAGGAGGAGCAAACTTACTTGGTACTGATGCAATAGGTAGAGATTTACTAGTAAGAATAATGTACGGAGCTAGATACTCTCTAATAATTGGGATAGCTGCTGCAATGATAAACTTATTTATAGGTGTATTATATGGTGGTATAGCTGGATTCATAGGTGGTAAAGTAGACACAGTTATGATGAGAATAGTTGATGTATTATATTCAATCCCAACTATTATTTATGTAATTTTATTAATGGCAGTTTTCCAAAATGCAGGAGTTGGAGGAAGTGGACTAGGTACAATAATTTTAGCACTGTCTATCTCCTACTGGGTTAATATGGCTAGAATTGTAAGAGGAGATATTCTTCAATTAAAGCAACAGGATTTTGTGTTAGCTGCAAAGGCTTTGGGTGCATCAAAGACTAGAATACTAATAAGACACTTAATACCAAATTGTATAGGGTCAATATTAGTTACATTAACACTTCTAATTCCACAAGCAATATTTACAGAGGCATTTTTAAGCTACTTAGGACTTGGAATTAATGCACCACTTGCATCATTAGGAACATTATGTAATGACGCAATGAAGGCAATTTATGTACATCCATATCAATTATTCTTCCCAGCAGCAATGATATGTATAATAATACTTGCATTTAATCTGCTTGGAGATGGATTAACAGATGCCTTAGATCCAAAGCAACAAAGATAGGGGGAGAAAGTGATGGAGAAATTATTAGAAGTTAAGGGCCTTAAAACATCCTTTGATACCCATATAGGTGAGGTTCAAGCAGTTAGAGGAACTAATATATATTTAAATAAAGGTGAAGCAATTGGAATTGTTGGAGAGTCAGGATGCGGTAAGTCTGTAAGTATGATGAGTATTATGGGACTACTTTCTGATAATGGGAAAATTGTAGATGGGGAAATTATTTTTAATGGTAAAAATATTTCAAATGCAACAGAAAAAGAGATGGAACAAATAAGAGGAAATAAGATAGGGATGATATTCCAAGATCCTATGACTTCATTAAATCCAGTTTTAACTGTTGGAAAGCAATTAACTGAACACTTAATTAAACATAAGGGTTTAACTAAGAAGGAAGCTAATGCAGAAGCAGTAAAAATGCTTGAATTGGTAGGTATACCAAGCCCAGCAAAGAGATTAACTCAATATCCACATGAATTTTCAGGTGGTATGAGACAAAGAGTTATGATAGCAATGAGTTTAATATGTAAGCCAGAGCTTATAATAGCTGATGAGCCTACTACAGCACTAGATGTTACTATTCAAGCTCAGATAATGGATCTAATGAAGGACCTTAAAGACAAGATGAATACAGCTATTATACTTATAACACATGATTTAGGAGTAGTTGCAGATCTTTGTACTAGAATCTATGTTATGTATGGTGGATTAATAGTGGAAGAGGGAACTGATGAAGATATCTTCTATAGAGGACAGCATCCATATACATGGGGATTATTAAAATCAGTGCCAAATCCTAAGAGTAATGAACGTGAGAAATTAATACCAATAGATGGGCAACCACCAGATTTATTTAAGCCACCAGCAGGGTGTCCATTTGCAGAAAGATGTGATCATGCAATGAAGATTTGTATTGAAAAGCAACCACCATTATTTGAATTAGGTGGAGCTCATAAGGCAGCATGTTGGTTATGTCATGAGAATGCACCAAAGGTTGAAGGACCAGCAAGGAGGGAAGAATAATGCAAAATAATGATAATCAAGTTGTATTAGAGATTAAAAATTTGTGCAAGTACTTCCCTACAAACAAAGGATTATTTGCAAGCAAAAGTTATGTAAAGGCATTAGATAATGTTTCATTTACAATAAACAAGGGTGAAACTTTAGGCTTAGTTGGGGAATCAGGTTGTGGTAAGACTACAACTGGAAGAACTATATTAAAATTATATGAGCCAACATCTGGGGAGATAATATTCCAAGGTCAAGATATTACAAAGCTTTCTGAGAAGGAGATGGTTCCTTTAAGAAGAAGGATGCAGATGATATTCCAAGATCCTTATGCATCATTAAATCCAAGAATGACAGTTGGAGACATAATAGGAGAAGCCATTGACATTCATGGATTGCATAAAGGCGAAGCAAGAGAGAAGAGAATTAGATATCTACTTGATAAGGTAGGTCTTAATGGATCTCATATAAATAGATATGCCCATGAATTCTCAGGTGGTCAAAGACAAAGAATAGGTATAGCTAGGGCACTTGCTGTTGAGCCAGATTTAATTGTTTGTGATGAACCAATTTCTGCACTTGATGTTTCTATCCAAGCACAGGTTATTAATATGCTTGAAGAGCTTCAAGAGGAGTTAGGTTTAACATATTTATTTATTGCTCATGACCTATCTATGGTAAAACACATATCAACACATATTGGGGTAATGTACTTAGGAAAGCTTGTAGAAAAGGGTTTAAGTAATGATGTTTATTCAGAACCTAAACATCCATATACTCAAGCACTATTATCAGCAGTACCAATACCAGATCCAAAGATTGCAAAATCAAATAAAAGAATATTATTAGAAGGTGACATTCCATCACCAATAGATCCACCTCCAGGATGCAGATTTAAGGGTAGATGCAAGTATGCAAAGCCTATCTGTGGGGAGCAAGATCCAGAAATGAAGGAAGTAGAGCCAGGCCATTTCGTGGCATGTCATTTATACTAGTTTATTATTTGCAATAAGCAAATTTTAATAAATATATTAAGGGGGATTAAATTATGAGAACAAGTAAAATTAAAAAGCTATGTGCTTTGGCTTTAACAGTAGCTTTAGGTATGACGACACTAGCTGCATGCGGTGGAAGTGATGCTACAGCTAAAAACGAATTAGTTTACAATTTAGGAACTGAAACCAAAACAGTAGACCCAGCATTAAATAATGCTGTAGATGGGTTTATTGTAATTGGAAATGCCTTTGAGGGATTATATAAGACAGATGGAGATAATAAGGCTGTACCAGGTGTGGCAAAGTCAGTTGATATTTCTGAGGATGGATTAACTTATACATTCCATTTAAGAGATGATGCTAAGTGGTCAGATGGAAAAGCAGTTACAGCAAAAGACTTTGATTATGCTTGGAAGAGAGCATTAGATCCTAAAACTGCAGCTGAATATGCATTCCAATTATACTACATTAAGGGTGCAGAAGAGTATAACTCAGGAAAAGGTAAAGTTGAGGATTTAGGACTTAAGGTTATAGATGATACTACATTTGAAGTAACTTTAGTTAAGCCAACTACTTATTTCTTATCTTTAACAGCATTCCCAACACTAATGCCAGTTAGAGAAGATGTAGTTTCTGCAGATCCAGATGGATGGACTCTTGATGCAAAAACATATATAACTAATGGACCTTTCAAGTTAGAAGAGTACAATATGAAAGATTCATATGTATTTGCTAAAAATGAGCATTATTATGGAAAAGATGAAGTTAAGCTTGAAAAATTAACATTTAAAATGATTACTGATCCTACATCAGGATATGCATCTGTTAAGAATGGTGAAATTGACGGATCAGATGTTGTACCTGTAGTAGAATTAGAACAAGGTAAAAAAGATGGACTTGTTACAATATATCCTGAATTAGGTACTTATTTCTACGCTTTAAATGTTGGAAATAATGCAAATTCTAAAGAAGATGTTAAAAAAGCATTAGGAAATAAAGATGTTAGACATGCGCTTAATCTAGCTATCGATAGAGAGAGTATTGTAAACAATATTACAAAAGCAGGGCAAACTCCAGCATATTCATTTGTACCTAAGGGAATACCAGGTGCTGAAGAAGGTAAGGAATTTACAGATAAAGAGTACTGGAACCCATCTGATGTTGAAGGAAATAAAGCTAAAGCTAAGGAATTACTAGTTAAGGCTGGATATCCAAATGGAGAAGGACTTCCAACATTCAAGTTATCATTTAATACTGAAACAACAGAGCACAAATTAATAGCAGAAGCTATTCAACAAATGTGGGCTGAAATAGGAGTTAAGGTTGAATTACAAAATGCTGAGTGGAAAGTATTCCAAACTCAAAGAAAGAGTGGAGACTATGATATAGCAAGACATGGTTGGGTTGGAGACTACATTGATCCAATGACATTCTTAGATATGTGGATGACAGGTTTAGGTAACAATGATTCTAAGTTTGCTAGTGCAGAGTATGATCAATTAATCAGAAAAGCAATGGATGAAAGAGACGCTGCTAAGAGAGTTGAATACTTAAGACAAGCAGAAGATATCTTAATGGAAGAAATGCCAATATTACCAATTTACTATAACACAAGACCAAGAGCATTTGATCCAAAGGTTAAAGACGTAAGAGTATCACCACTTGGAGCAGTATACTTTGATAAAGCATATATTGCAGCTGAATAATTGCAATTTCAAGAGCTACAGATTTTCTGTAGCTCTTTTTATGCTACATTATATATTGGTGAAAGAAAAAGTATTGTTTTTAGATGTAAAAGTAACAGAATTTTAAAGGCAAGGATATAATGGCCTTATAAATAGATAGCTTTAAAGTACTATTTTAATTTTTATCATGATATCAGTAGTATATTCTTATGATGATATTTAAATAAGATAGGGATATAGGAGGTTTTATATAAAGGACAATGCTAGAGTTATGAAGAAGTAGTTAAGTGAGGTGTTTATATTATGAACAAAGAAATTGTAGATAGAATCAAAGAAGTAAAGGAGTATATAAGTAAAGTAGAAGAGTTAGAGAAGCTACTAGCTATTGCTTACTGGGACATGAAAGTATGTATGCCAAGTAAGGCAACAGAAGAGAGAGCAAATACCTTAGGATTTATATCAGGTGAAATATTTAGTTTAATTACAAGCGATAAGGTAAAATCATTTATTGAATATTTTGATCCTTTAACTAAGGAATTAAATACTGTTGATAAGGCTATGATTAGAACTTTGAAGAAAAAATATGGAGAAATAAAGAACATTCCGGAGGAGAGATATAAGGAATACTCTATTGCAACTTCTTTAAGCGAGGCAGCTTGGGAAGAAGCTAGAGAAAAAAATGATTTTGAAATATTTGAACCTCATTTAAAGAAAATTGTGGAGTTTCAGAGGGAGTTTGCAGAATACTATGGATACGAGGAAAATAAATATGACGCCCTTCTTGCACAGTATGAGGAAGGAATTACTGTTAAGAAGTTAGATAAAATATTTGGTGAATTAAAGGAAGGGATATTAAATATATTAGACTATATTAAAGCTAGTGGAAAAAAGATTGATAAAAGTTTCTTATATAATAAGTTTGATATAGAAAGTCAAAAGGAAGTTAGTCTTTTTTTATTAAATAAGATTAAATTTGATATGAATTCAGGAAGATTAGATGAAACAACTCATCCTTTCACAACTAATTTTGGAAATAAGGATGTTAGAATAACTACCCATTATTATGAGGAGGATATACTCTCTAATATATATAGTGTAATTCATGAAGGTGGGCATGGACTTTATGAACAACATATTTCAGATGACTTAATTGGAACAGGACTTGCTATGGGTGCATCTATGGGGATACATGAATCTCAATCTAGATTCTATGAGAATATGATAGGAAGAAGCAAGGAGTTTTTAGGAGTAATTCTTAAATACTTAAAGGAGAAGTTTGAAGGATTAGAAGATATAAATTTAGAAGAATTTTATGAAGCAGTAAATTATGTTGAACCTTCTTTGATAAGAATAGAAGCAGACGAGTTAACTTATAGTCTTCATATAATTATTAGGTATGAAATTGAAAAAGCATTAATTAATGGGGAAATTGAAGTTAGTGATTTACCAAAGGTTTGGAATGAAAAATATGTAGAGTATTTAGGAGTAGAGCCTAAAAGTTATAAAGAAGGTATATTGCAAGACATGCATTGGTCTGCAGGTGACTTCGGATATTTCCCAAGTTATGCTTTAGGTAATATATATGGTGGGCAGTTCTTAAATAAAATTCTTGAGGAAAATAAGAATGCAATAAGTAATTTGGTAAATGGAGATACTAGTTATATCGGTGAATGGTTAAAAAAGAATATTCATCAGTATGGAGCTATGTATAGACCAGCAGAGTTAATTAAGAAGGTTACAGGTGAAGAAATAACAACAAAATATTTTTTGGATTACCTAGAAGAAAAATATAAGAAGATATATTAGAAGGTTATAATAAAACTCTATCATTAATAATTAGTGATAGAGTTTTTTTGTTAAAGTAAAGTTTTTAGGTAATACTAAAATTATTAAATTTTTTGTAGGTGATAAAATGAATATAAAAGAACTGTTTTTGGAAGTTGAAGATCATTTATTAAAGGATGAAAAGCCATCAGTATATTTAAATGAGGCAAAAAATAAAGGTTTATTTGATGCTGTTCCATTTTTATGGCTTAAAAATCTAGAGAAGGTTGATCAGTCACCTAAGCATCACCCAGAAGGAAATGTATGGATTCATACTATGATGGTAGTTGATAAGGGGGCTAAGGAAAGAAAAGATTCAAGAGATAAAAGAGCCCTAATGTGGGCATTGTTATTACATGACATAGGTAAGGCGAAAACTACTAAATTGAGAAAGGGCAGATTAACCTCCTACGACCACGATAAAGTAGGGGAGGAAGAGGGAAGAAAATTCTTAAAGTTTTTTATTGATGATAATAATTTTATAGATAAGGTAGTAAAACTTATAAGATATCATATGCATTTATTATTCATTTCTAAGAATATGCCTTATGGGGATATTGAAGGCATGAAGAAGGAAGCGGATTTACATGAGCTAGCAATTGTATTTGCAAGTGATCGGCTTGGGAGAGGGGGAATAGACAAAAAAGAAAAAGAGGAAGTTGAAATGGAAATTACAAAATTCAAGTATAAATATAATAAATAGTTTTATTGAATAATTTAAATTACCATGACGTAAAAGTTTAAATTTATAAAAAAGAAACATTTTTATAAATCATACGTAATATATATGGAAATCTAAATGCAAAAAAGGCTTCCTCGATCTATTAGCTTTCCTTTCTTTAGAGATATAGGTTCAACATCGTATTTATATAGGAAATCATAAATAGCTTCTCCATGTATATAATGTTGTAACTCACCAAAAAGCCCTAATTTATTGTTGGATATCATGCCTCCAGTTCCACCTATAAAACCATAGTTTAAAGAGGGTAAAAGAATATCGCCAGGAGGAAGAAGTAGCACATCGAAGGTACTGTTATATAAGCTGTCATAGATTCCGCTATCATTAGTAATAAGTGCATTATTTCTAATTGGCAATACAGAGCATTTTGTATAACCTTGATTGACATGAATAATAGTTTTATCCTTCTGAGTTTCAAGAAAATTCTCATCTGTATAATTTATATTATGGATGAAGTGATTATCAAGAACAAGTCCATTCAAGATAATATCATTGGGATAATTGTTGCCTAGGGGTTCTTTAGAAAAAATATAGTTAATATTCTTTGCTACCAATTGATCAATAAAATTTTTATCTATATTTTTCTGAATAATTACGATTCTTTTTTTATAATCAACAATATTTAATTGAATATCTACATGACCGTCAATAGCTTTATATACAGAAGAAGTCTTAGGAATTATTATAGGTTCTAAATTAAGTTTAATTAAATTATTAAGTTCCTCAGTAGTGGTTCTATAATCAACAAAACAATGCATGGTAATCTCCTTTAAAATAAATATCATTAAAGATAAAGTACTATTTAATAATAAAAAAAGCAATAGGTACAAGGGATAAAAAATAAATTCTGTATATAGCTGAAATTTTAATACATACTATTACTAGGAAGGGAGTGAAAACCCATGCTTGTACTGAAATTAGCTTATTCAGGAGAATTAGATTTTGTTGAGGAGTTACAAGAACTTAAAGAACTGTTAAAGAGAAAGAACATAATCATAGGAATTGTTGAAAGCTTAGAAGGTAAGACCCATGTAATAAAGGTTATGTGTGATGATAAGAGTTATAGTGAAAAAGTATGTAATATGATAGACTTATATATAAGTAATATTTTATATAAAGTAGTTATTAGTAAATATAAAGAAAAGGAAATGTTTGAATTTTTAACAGGCACATATTTCTTTTTAAAGCAAGATGAGATATTGGAAATAGAAGAAAATCTTATGAAGGTCTTAACCTTAGAAGCGGGAGCAGATGAAGATATATTTGTATATTGCTCTAATAAAGTAAACTCAATTATTGAAAAGATAAAAGATTGTATTGAGGAGAATAAAGAGATAAATATCAATGGATTTATAACCTTTCGAATGAGGGAGCTTAGAGAGGACATAGAGAGTATAATTGATAAAGTAGTAGAGAAATATATGGTAGAGAAAGAATATAAGGAATTTATTAGACTATTAAAATATTTTGTTGATATTCAAGAAAGTAAAATAGAGGAAGTAAACCTTATAGTACAATCAGCAGGTGGATATACCATTACAGATGGGCATGGAGTAGATATATTTAACTTATTTCTAAATGAATTATCTGATTGTAAACTTGGGGTTGATGCAAATATAGAAGATATATTAATTAGTGGTCTTATAACTAGCGCACCTAATCGGATTATAATTCACAAAAAAGATGAATGTGCAAATAAAGAATTTATTGATACAATAGTAAATGTATTTGGAAGTAGGGTTATATTTTGTGAAGGTTGTGAATTATGTCTTTCAACAAAAATAAACAAATAAAATGTTGACAATAAAAAAGAATAATGATAAAATAGTCTTTGTTAAGAAGGAACAGCCGTTTCTCACCTTACAGCACCAATTGGTAGCTAGTATGGTTATTTATCTCGATTATTTTGAAGATAATATAGGACGGCGCATTGCGCCGTTTTTTTTATATATTATAGAAATATCGCTTTTTATTTTTTTCGGAGGTGAACAATTATTAACAAAAAATATATAGTTAATGAAGATATAAGAGACAGGGAGATAAGAGTTATCGCAGCTGATGGAACTCAACTAGGTATTCTACAAACTGTGGAAGCACAGAGAATGGCTGATGAAGCTGAGTTAGACTTAGTTATGATATCACCAGGTGCTAAACCACCAGTTTGTAAGATTATGGATTTAGGTAAATTCATATATGAGCAATCTAAGAAAGAAAAAGAAGCTAAGAAAAATCAAAAAGTTGTCAATATCAAAGAAGTAAGAGTAAGTCTTACTATCGAAGAGCATGACATCGACATTAAAGCTAAAAATGCAAGAAAGTTCTTATTAGATGGAGACAAAGTTAAAATCACTGTTAGATTTAGAGGAAGAGAAATGGAACTTGGCCACTTAGGTCGTAAGATCCTAGATACTTTCGCTAGCAAGCTAGAAGATGTATGTATCGTTGAAAAGCCTGCTAAAAGAGAAGGTAGAAATATGACAATGATTGTAGGCCCAAAAAAGGCATAAACTGAGAGGAGGAAATTTATCATGCCAAAAATGAAAACACATAGAGGTGCAGCAAAGAGATTTAAGAAGACAGGTACTGGAAAGTTAAAGAGAGCAAAGGCTTTCACAAGCCATATCCTTACTAAGAAGACTTCAAAGAGAAAGAGAAATCTTAGAAAGACAGGATATGTTTCAACTACTCAAGAAAAAGCAATGAAGAAATTATTACCATACCTATAAGAGTTGGTTACAGGAGGTTTAAGAAATGGCAAGAGTAAAAAGAGCAGTAAACGCTCGTAAGAATCATAGAAAAGTTTTAAAGCTTGCAAAGGGATACTACGGTGGAAAAAGTAAGCTATTCAAGACAGCAAACGAATCAGTTATAAGAGCATTAAGAAATGCTTACGTTGGAAGAAGATTAAAGAAGAGAGATTACAGAAGATTATGGATTGCTAGAATAAATGCTGCTACAAGAATGAACGGTCTTTCATATTCTAAGTTCATGAACGGAATGAAGTTAGCTGGAGTTGACATCAACAGAAAGATGTTATCAGAAATAGCTATCAACGATCCAAAAGCATTTGCTGATTTAGTAGAAGTAGCTAAGAAGCACATAAACGCTTAATTATAAATGCGACCTAAAGTCGCATTTATTTTTTTACTTAAAATAAAAAGGAGTATATTTTATTTTGTAAATCTAACAGTATAAGATTTACAGGATATCGTATACTCCTATCTTATATGTATATTTGTAAGTAGCTTATATTTTACTTATTATAGTATATAATAAGAGGGGTATTATATATGTTTAATTAAAGTGAATTGTTAAAAATACCTTATAGTAAACTCCTATAGTCAACAGATTTCAATAGGAGATTATTAGATAATAATACAGAATGTATAACCTTTGAGGTGATATAATGAAAGAAAAATGGAAGATGAGAGATCATAAACTAAATGGAGTTCAGACACTAGTTATAGGTTTTATAATGGTAATATTTATAGGTGCAATATTATTAAGTTTACCTATATCATCTGTAAATGGGGAGCCAACAAGGTTTTTAGACTCACTATTTACATCAACATCAGCTGTATGTGTTACAGGTCTTGTGACAGTTGATACAGGAACCCATTGGAACTATTTTGGGCAAACTGTTATAATAATTTTAATTGAAATAGGTGGACTTGGCTTTATGTCATTTACTACTTTTCTAGCTATACTACTTGGTAAAAAAATTACTTTAAGAAAAAGGCTAGTAATGCAAGAGGCAATGAACACATTTAGTATACAAGGACTAGTGAAAATGGTTAAGTATGTATTAGGTTTTACATTTTCAGTTCAGCTATTTGGAGCTTTACTTATATCAACACAATTCATAACAGAATATGGGGTTTTGAAGGGGATTTTCTTTAGTGTATTTCACTCTATTTCAGCCTTTTGTAATGCTGGCTTTGATATAATTGGTAACTTCAATAGTTTGACAGGTTATTCTAGTAATACGGTTATAATGTTAACCATCACTATACTTATTATTATTGGTGGATTAGGATTCACGGTATGGATGGAGATTTATAGTTATAATTATAAAGGTATTAAGAAAATATCAGTACATACGAAAATAGTTTTATTAGTAACATCAGTTTTAGTAATTGGTGGAACAATATTTATGTTTTTATTAGAATATAAAAATCCGGAAACCCTTGCAAGTATGGGAATTAAGGATAAAGTTATGAACTCATTATTCGCGGCAGTTACTCCAAGAACAGCAGGCTTTAATAGTATTTCTACAGATGGTATGACAAATGCAGGTAAATTTTTAACTATTATTCTAATGTTTATTGGTGGATCTCCAGGATCTACAGCAGGTGGATTAAAAACTGCTACTGTTGGCTTAGTAGTATTAACTGTTATAAGTGTTATTAAAGGAAGAGAAGATACAGAAGCTTTTGGAAGAAGATTTTCAAAGGAATTAATATATAAAGCTTTTGCATTATTAATTATAGCTATGGGATTAGTTATAGTAGTAACTATGGTTCTATCAATAACTGAACCTAATGAATCCTTTATAGATTTACTATATGAAGCAAGCTCTGCATTTGGGACTGCTGGGTTAACAACAGGAGTTACTCAAAGGTTAAGTGGTGTTGGTAAGGTAATTATAATGATTACTATGTATTGTGGTAGAGTTGGACCATTAACAGTAGCATTAGCCTTTGCAAATAAAAGAAGAAAATCTGGATATAAGTATCCAGAGGGTAAGATTTTAATAGGTTAGGGGTTGAAATATATGGCAAATAAGCAGTTTGTTGTAATAGGTCTTGGTAGATTTGGAACATCAGTGGCAAGGACATTATATTCATTAGGAAATGATGTTTTAGTTATCGATAAAGATGAAGATTTAGTGCAAGATATATCTGATAGCGTAACTCATGCTGTACAAATGGATGCTACAGATGAAAATGCTCTAAGAACATTAGGATTGAGAAATTTTGATGTAGCGGTAGTAACTATAGGTGCAAATATTCAAGCAAGTGTTATGGTAACTTTATTAGTTAAGGAGCTTGGGGTGAAATATATTATAGCTAAAGGAAATAGCGATTTACATGCTAAGGTATTATCTAAAATAGGTGCAGATAGAGTTATTTTACCTGAAAAAGATATGGGAGTTAGGGTTGCACATAATCTTGTATCATCAAGTATTTTAGATTACATAGAGCTTTCTCCAGATTATAGTATAATGGAAATTGAAGCACTAGATGAGTGGGAAGGAAAATCACTAAGAGAACTTAAACTTAGAAGTAAATACGGAATAAATGTTATGGCTATTAAGAAAGGTGATGAAGTTAACCTTTCTCCTTCAGCAGATGATTTAATGGACAGGAAAGATATATTAGTTGCTATAGGATCTGCGGATGATATTGGTAAATTAGAAGGTATGATAGTAAAATTTAAATAATGAGGTGTAGAGTTTGGTTTTTATAGAAAGTAAAGATAATAGCCTATATAAAGAAACCAAAAAGCTTAAAGATAGAAAAGGAAGAAATAAAAGTTCTAAATATATAATTGAAGGATTTAGATTGATAGAAGAGGCATTTAAAGCCTCACTTCCTATTGAATATATTTTTCTAAGTGAGGATAATCAGGAAAAGTTAGATGAATACTTAGGAGAATATATTGATAATGAAACAAAGCTTTATGGGCTTAAAGAAAATTTATTAAAGGAATTATGTTCAACTGAGAAACCACAAGGAATTGTAGCAGTAGTTGGCATGAAGAAACTAGATTCAGAATTAGAGGGTAGTTTCTATTTATTATGTGACAAACTACAAGATCCAGGCAACTTAGGTACAATAATAAGAACAGCTCATGCAGCTGGAGTTGATGGAATTATTTTAACTAAGGGAACTGTAGATGTATATAATGATAAGACTATAAGATCAACAATGGGATCTTTATTCCACATTCCTATAGTAATTGACGATGAAGAAAATAGTATGCTTAGAAAGCTTATAGACAATGGATTTTCACTATTATCTACATCTCTTGAAGGGGATAAAGACTTCTTTAGTGAAGATTTAAGTGGAAAAATAATCATATCTGTTGGCAACGAAGGTAATGGGGTAAGCGAAGAAATATATAACCTTTCAGATAAAAAAGTAAAGATTCCTATGCCTGGTGGTGCTGAGTCATTAAATGTTGCAATAGCTACCTCTATTATACTTTATGAAAAAGTTAGACAGAATCAGTTGAAATTATAGAGAAAGATTTGTATAATAGATAAATAATAGAATATATAAAAACTATGATTGAGAGAGTAGGTATAATAAATTATTCAGGGAGAAGGGGTCTTAGACTGGAAGCCTCTTTATAGGGAGTTATATTGAAGTTCGCTCAGGAGTTCTAGCTATGAAAGTAAGTAGTGGCTAGCGGGGAACCGTTAAATTAACTAGAGTTGGGTGTCTATTAAAAGTAGAGCCAATTAGGGTGGTAACGCGGATAATCCGTCCCTTTATATTAGGGGCGGTTTTTTTATGTACAATTTTATATTTATAAATGATGAAGTATTTACTTTATACATTCAAAATTAAGTCTTTAAGGATTAAGTATTAATTGAATCCCTAGGTATATTAAAAAGATTAACAAGTATACTTGTTAATTCATTTATATACCTTACTTAAGAAAGGAGAATAGAAATGCAAGAAAAACTAATGCAAATTCAAGAAGTTGCTTTAAAAGAAATTGAAGCAGCAAGTAATAGCACAGCTATTGAAGAAATAAGAGTTAAGTATTTAGGTAAAAAAGGTGAACTTACTACTATGTTAAAAAGTATGGGGTCTTTATCTAAGGAAGAAAGACCTATAGTAGGTAAGATGGTTAATGATGTTAAAAAGGTAGTAGAAGAAAAATTAGAGGAAACTACAAAGGCAATAAAAGAGAAGGAAAAGAATGCTAAGCTTCAAAATGAAGTTATTGATATTACCCTTCCAGGAAAGAAGAATGTAATAGGGAAGAGGCATCCATTGGAATTAACTTTAGAAAGAGTTAAGGATATATTTATTTCAATGGGATTTGCAATAGAAGATGGTCCAGAAGTTGAATTAGATCATTACAACTTTGAGGCTTTAAATATTCCAAAGAATCATCCAGCAAGAAGTGAGCAAGATACTTTCTATATTAATGATAATATAGTTTTAAGAACTCAAACTTCTCCAGTTCAAATAAGAACGATGGAAAATCAAGAACCACCAATAAAAATGATTTCTCCAGGAAAGGTTTATAGATCAGATGCTGTAGACCCAACACACTCACCAATTTTCTATCAAATGGAAGGTTTAGTTGTTGCTAAGGGAGTAACTTTTGCTGACCTTAAGGGAACACTTGAGTTATTTGCTAAGAAGATGTTTGGAGATAAGGTTCAAACTAAGTTCAGACCACACCATTTCCCATTCACAGAACCATCTGCTGAAATGGATGCTACATGCTTTGTATGTGGAGGTAAGGGCTGTAATGTATGTAAGGGATCAGGTTGGATAGAATTATTAGGTTGTGGAATGGTTCATCCAAATGTTTTAAGAAATTGTGGAATAGATCCAGAAGTTTATAGTGGATTTGCTTTCGGATTTGGTATTGATAGAATGGTTATGCTTAGCTATGGCTTAGATGATATCAGATTATTATATGAAAGTGACATGAGATTCTTAAATCAATTCTAAAGGAGGATAAAGGAATGAAGGTACCATATAATTGGCTAAAAGATTATGTTGATATAAATGTAGATGCAAAAGAATTAGGGGATATCCTAACTTTAACAGGTTCACAGCTTGAAGAAGTAGAAATACAAGGAGATAATATTAAAAATGTGGTTGTTTGCCATCTTGATAAGATTGAAAAACATCCAGATGCTGATAGATTAAGTGTTTGTCAAGCTAATATTGGTTCAGAGGTAATTCAAATAGTTACAGCTGCAACAAATATGAAAGAGGGGGATAATGTTCCGGTTGCTCTTCATAAATCAATACTTGCTGATGGATCAGAAATTAAAAAGGGTAAAATGAGAGGGGTTGTATCAAACGGTATGTTCTGTTCTGAAGAAGAACTTGGAATTGCTGGAGATGAACCAGTTCATGGATTAATGATATTACCTGAAGATGCTCCAGCAGGAATGGATATAAAGGAGTATCTAGGATTAAACAAGGCTATTTTAGATTTTGATATAACTTCTAATAGACCAGATTGTTTAAGCATGATAGGTATGGCTAGAGAAACAGCAGCAGCTTTAGGCACTAAATATGAAATCCCAAACCTTAAGTATGAAGTTAAGAATGCTAATAATATTAGTGATGAATTAAAGGTTGAAATAAAAAGTAATCTATGCAGAAGATATATGGCTAGAGGAGTTAAGAATGTAAAGGTAGCTCCATCACCAGGTTGGATGCAAGAAAGATTACTAGAAGCAGGAATTAGACCAATTAATAATATAGTAGATATCACAAACTTTGTAATGCTTGAAATTGGTGAACCAATGCATGCTTTTGATGCTAGAGAGATAAAGTCAGGTAAAATTATTGTTGATACAGCGAAGGAAGGAGAAAAATTCACTACTCTTGACGAAACTGAGAGAGAATTAACTTCTGATGTTTTATGTATTAAGGATGGAGATAGAACTATAGGATTAGCTGGTATAATGGGTGGTTTAAACTCAGAAATACAAGAAGATACTACAGAGGTTGTATTTGAATGTGCAAATTTTGATGGAACTAATATAAGAGTTAATTCAAAGAAATTAGGTATTAGAACTGAAAGTTCATCAAGATTTGAGAAGGATATAGATCCAAACTTAGCGGCTTTAGCTTTAGATAGAGCATGTGCACTTGTTTGTGAATTAGAGGCTGGGGAAGTTATTAATGGAACAATAGATGAGTATCCATGCAAAAAGGAGATCAGCCACTTAACAGTATCATCAAATTGGATCAATAGATTCTTAGGTACAGAAATATCTAAGGAAGAGATGAAAAAGGCTTTAGATTCATTAGATATGGCAACAGAAATTGATGGAGATAATCTTAAAATAACAGTACCAACATTTAGAGTTGATATTGCTATAAAAGAAGATATAGCAGAAGAAGTTGCAAGAATTTATGGATATGATAAGATTCCAACTACTGTATTTGATGAAACTCCATTAAGAGAAAATAAGCATAAGAATGAGATTCTTAGAGAAAATGTTGTTAATTCATTAATAGGATCTGGAATTAATCAATCTATTTCTTACTCATTCTTCTCACCAAAAGCACTAGATAAAATAAAGGTTTCAGAAGATTCAATGTTAAGAAATGTTGTTAAAATTAAAAATCCTTTAGGTGAAGATTACTCAGTAATGAGAACATCTGCACTACCATCAATGATGGAGTCTCTAGGAAGAAACTATGCTAGAAATAATGACTATGCTAAATTATTTGAAATAGGTAAGATATATTTAAAGAATGAAGATGAAAATAAGCTTCCAACTGAAAAGAATATATTAACTATAGGTATCTATGGGGATTGTGATTTCCTAGATCTTAAGGGAGTAGTAGAGAATGTTTTAGATGGTCTTGGAATTAAAAAGGCTAGATTTGTACGTGAAAGCGAAAATCCAACATTCCATCCAGGAAAAACTGCAGCTATTCAATTAAGAGGTAAAAGTGCGGGGGTATTTGGTGAAATCCATCCAGATGTACAAGAAGAATACGGCCTAGATGTAGCTTGTTATGTTGCAGAATTAGATTTAGATCTTTTATATGAAGCAGCAGATACTAAGAAGGAATATACACCAATACCAAAATTCCCAGCAGCAACTAGAGATATAGCTGTATTAGTTGATGATTCAGTTTTAGCTGGAGATATTGAAGAAACTATAAGAAAAGCTGGTGGAGCTTTAGTTGAGAAAATCAGTTTATTTGATATTTATAAGGGTGAGCAAATTGAAGCAGGTAAGAAGAGTATTGCTTATGCTATAATTTATAGAGATCCTAAAAAATCATTAACTGATAATGATGTGAATAAGGTCCATGAAAAAATCTTAAAGAGCTTAGAACATAAATTAGGGGCTCAATTAAGATAAAAATAAAAAATGAGTAAACCATTTTGTGGTTTACTCATTTTTATTTTTAGGATTTTATTGTTGATTCAGTAGCATTATAAGAATCTTGAATTTTATTAAAAACATCTTTAGTAAATTTTCTATCATCTTTATCATTTAAAATCTCTTCAACAGGTAGTATATTATAATGGTCCTTGCCAGCTTTATCAACATATTTATATACCCAAGTTGGTTCAGTTTCATAGGACTTTAGTCTAACCTTACTGTCTTCATCTTTATATATGGTAAGAGTAATCATTAATCCATCTTCAGAGCGAATATTACCCATAGTTTCTTTTCTTTGATTTGAAACAAAATTTCCTAGGGAATAACAGACTAAAGTTTCTTTATCAGACTCATCATTTTTTATTGTCCTAACTGGTTGGACTACATGGGGATGACTACCTATAATTGCATCAACACCATAGGAATTAAGAACTTTTGCTATCTTTTCTTGTTCTTTACTAGGTAGTCTTTGATATTCATTTCCCCAGTGTAGATAGAAAATCGAGAATTCAGCCCCATCAGCTTTCATGGCATCCAATGTTGATTTCATACTAACTAAATCATTATCTATATTTGAGTCAGAGAATAGATTTATTCTTTCATTTAATTCTTTAGGGACTGGTATTCCATTTAAAGCCCTAGCTCCAGTAGAGTCTAAAGTAGAATAAGTATAATTCGTGATGCCTATTTTTATACCATTAATATCTTTAACTATATAATTTTTATCCTCAAGACTATTCTTTATGCCTATAAGATCAAAACCTGAGTCAGTAATAGCTTTAGAGGTATTATTAAAACCTTGCACACCTTTATCCAAAATATGGTTATGGGCAGAAGCTAGAACATCAAAGCCAGTATTTTTTAATGAGGATAAAAGCTCAGTAGGACTGTTAAAGGTAGGATACCCACTGTAAGTAGAACCAGCTCCTAAATATGAAGTTTCAGAGTTACATATAGCTAAGTCAGCATTAGATATATAGCTATTAACATAAGTAAAGAAATCATCAAAGTTATATGTGTTATTAATTGCATCATATCCTGATTTCAGCTGAGGACCATGCATCAGAACATCACCAGCAAAGACTATATTTATTTCCTTTGAATCAGTATTTGTTTCGGTCTTTGTTGAAATTGTTGAAACCGAGCTATTTTTACATCCTAAGAATGAAAAAGATAACAATCCTATAATAATCAGACAATATAATTTATACTTGTTTTTATTCATATAATCACTTCCTTAGGAGAAAGTATAACAGTTATTTACGAAGGTGTAAATATTTTACATAGTAATTAATGAATAGTTAAATTATAGATTTTGTGTGAACATTGTGTTAAAATTAATTTTGTTATCTATAAAAAAGGAGAGTATAGAATGGACATAATAAAAAAATTAATAATAGGTATGGTTATTGGTATATCGAATGTAATTCCAGGTGTAAGTGGTGGTACAATGGCTGTTGTATTTGGAATATATGATAAGCTTATTTCATCAGTAACAAATTTCTTTAAAGATTGGAAGAAGAATGTACAATTTCTTGGTACATTAGCTATTGGTGCGGTATTAGGTATTTTATTATTTACTAAATTAATAAAAGTGTCATTAGAAACTTATCCTGAACAAACAAAATTCTTTTTCATAGGATTAATAGTTGGAACAGTTCCATTATTATATAAAAAGGCTACAGAGGAAAAAGTTAATAAGATTAATTATGTATGGTTAGTAGTAGCTTTTTCTATAGCTTTTTTGATGGGATATTTGGGAGATCCAGAAGCAAAGGGAACTCTTATAACAAATTTATCTGGTATGAATATAGTTAAGATATTCTTTGGTGGTTTTATAGCAGCAGCTACAATGATACTACCGGGAGTCAGCGGTTCCTTTGTGCTTTTATTACTTGGATTATATGATAGTGTCATTACAGCAGTAACTAATTTTAATATTCCAGTATTATTTGTATTAGGATTAGGAGTATTATTTGGTTTTCTTACAATGACAAAAATAATAGAAACTCTATTTAGAAAATATCCACAAACAGCGTACTTTACAATATTAGGTCTAGTTGTTGGGTCAGTTTATGCAATATATCCAGGGTTTACATTTTCAATAGAAGGGTTAATCTCTATTATTACTCTTTTAATTGGATTTGTTGTAGCATATTTAATTGGAAGAAATGAATAACAAATTATTTTATATAATAAACAAGCTAAATAATTAGCTTGTTTATTTATTTTTAAGGAATTAAAAAAATATTATTACCTATATTACTGATTAGTCATATTATTAGTGAATTCTAAAATTTCCAAGTGTTATTATTAGGGAAAAATGGAGTTTATATATTTTTTATGCGAAATTTGACATAAAATAGTATTTAAAACATAATCTAGTAGTTAGAAAAGGTTTGAAGTTTATTCAAAATATGGAGGGGTAATAATGATATTCAATTCTTTGCAGTTTTTAATTTTTTTTCCAATAGTAGTATTATTATATTTTATTATACCAAATAGATTTAAATGGGGATGGTTATTAGTATGTAGTTACTATTTTTATATATCTTGGAATCCTAAATACGTACTTTTAATAGCAACATCTACAATAGTTACATATATGAGTGGAATTTTCATAGGTAAGGCCTGTGAAATAGAAGATAAAACAAGAGGAAGAAAATTAAAAATTTTCTATGTAGTTCTTAGTTTAGCAATAAATTTAGGCATATTATTTTTCTTCAAATATTATGGATTTTTCTCTCAGAGTTTAGTAAGAACATTTGAAATCTTTAATATTAGTCTTGTATTACCAAAGTTTGACATACTACAGCCGGTTGGAATATCATTTTACACATTCCAAGCATTAAGTTATACAATAGATGTTTATAGAGGGGATATTAAGCCAGAAAAGAACCTGGGTAAGTATGCCTTATTTGTATCATTTTTTCCACAGTTGGTAGCAGGTCCAATTGAAAAATCTAAGAATCTATTAAATCAGTTTAATTATAATTACAATTTTGATTATTACAGAGTAAAAAGTGGATTATTATTAATGTTGTGGGGTTTTTTTCAGAAGGTTTGTATTTCAGATAGGTTAGCTATTTTTGTAAATAGTGTATATGATGCACCAGAGAGCTATGCAGGTTTTCAGATAGTTATAGCTACAATTTTTTTTGCTTTTCAATTATATTGTGACTTCTCATCTTATTCAGATATAGCAATAGGGGCTGCAAAGGTGATGGGCTTCACCTTAACAAATAATTTTAGACAACCATATTTATCTAAATCTATAAAGGAATTTTGGCAAAGATGGCATATTACATTAGGAGGATGGTTTAAAGATTATTTATATATACCATTAGGTGGTAATAGAAAAGGTAAAATAAGATTGTATTTAAACTTAATGATAGTATTTTTAACAAGTGGATTATGGCATGGTGCTTCTATTAATTTTGTTATATGGGGTGGATTGCATGGATTGTATCAAATAATTGGAGATATTACTAGACCGATTAAGGAAAAAATTATAGGTCAGTTCAAAATAAGGACAAAGGTATTTAGTTATAAGCTAATGCAGATTCTTATAACATTTGTATTAGTAGATTTTGCATGGATATTTTTTAGGGCATCATCATTCCAAGCAGCAAAAACTATTATAAAAAATATGGTTATATTTAATCCATGGACGTTATTTGATGGATCAATTTTTAATATGGGCTTAGGAAGAAGTGATTTCTTTGTGGCTGTAATAGGTATTATAATCGTTATATTTATAGATTGGATTCAAGCCACTAAAGGACCAATAAGCATATTATCAGAGCAAAATTTAGTATTTAGGTGGGCAGTATATGTGGGTACAATTATTCTAATAGTAATATTTGGAGTATATGGACCAGGTTATAGTGCACAACAATTTATTTATTCTCAGTTTTAGGAGGTGTACATTAGTGAAGAAGTTAATATTTAAAGGTGCTACCTTAAGTTTAGTTGTTATAGGGATATTGATAATTATAAATCCAATTTTTATAAAAAAGGTCAGTCATAAAGCGAAGTTATATCAAGGATTATATAATAAAGAAAATAAATACGATATTTTACTTTTTGGATCAAGTCATATGAACAGCTCCATTAGCCCTAATATTTTATGGGAAAAATATGGGATGACAAGTTTTAATTATGGAACTGGTGGACAACCTATAGACGTAACATATCATTTAATGAAGGAAGCGCTTAAGAATCATTCAGAATCAAAGGTGGTTGTTTTAGATGTTTATTATCTTGGTTTAACAGATGAATATGGAACAGAAGGATATATTAGATATGTATTGGATAATATGAAATTATCATCAAATAAAATTGAAGCTATAAAAAACAGTACACCAAAGGATGAAAGATTAAGTTACCTTTTTCCTATATTAAAATATCATAGTAGGTGGTCTGAATTGGAAGAGGGAGATTTTAATTTTAATCTTGAATCAGGAAGAGAAAGCAAGGGGTTTGGTGCGGGAAGAAATATTTATGGTAAAGAAAATAAGTCTAATCTAGAAGATAGAGAAATAGGTGATATTCCTCCAAAATCTGAAGAGTATCTAAATAAATTATAGAACTATCAAAAGATAGAGGATTTCAGCTTATATTTACTAATGCTCCTTATGATTATACAAGTACAATTGGAATGGAAGGCTGGCATCAAGAATCTGAAAAGATGTATAATAAAATTGAGCAAATAAGTAAAGAAAATAGCATACCTTTCATAAATTATGCTTCTAAAGAAATGCTAAGCAAGATTAACTTTAATTTTGGGGCGGATATGCATGATAATGGACATTGTAATATATGGGGATCTACAAAGGTATCCTTAGATTTTGCGGAATATTTAAATAGCAATTATGAATTGACTAATCATAAGGGTGAAAATGAATATAGTCAATGGGAAATAGATTCGAAATTATACTTTGAATCTGAAAGGGAACTAGATAAGTATTAAAGTATTTTTATTTTATATTTCAATAATAATGTAGTTTAAATAAGATTGATTAGGAATAGGTATATTTTTTGTAAAAGCCAATTGTTTTATGTAAGAAAGTAACCTATAATTATATCTATAAGATCAGGCGAGAGGTGTTACTATGATTAAGGTTACAGTTAAAATAAATGGCATGGAATATAATCTAAAGGGTAGAGAAGATGAAGATTATTTAAAAGAAGTGGCAGAATATGTAGATAGTAAGATAAAAGAAATAACTAGTAAAAGCCCAATATTAAGCACTGTAGATGCAGTAGTATTAGCTGGATTAAATATAGCAGATGAACTATATAAAGCAGACGTTGAGATTGAAGAAATGAAGAAGAAAAAAGTATCTTTAGATGAAAGAAATCAAAGATTAAGAGATAGCATTAAGGAATTAAGAGATGAGTCTGAAAAGCTAGATAGAGAAAAGACTAATATTATTGATGATTTAAATAGCAAGTTAAATGTGCTTCAAGATGAAATTACTACATTAATGGAAGAAAAAAATGAACTAGCAATAGAAAATAATGAACTAAAGAAAGAAAATAATATTCTTACTAATTTAAATAATAAGCTTAATGAAGAAATAGTACAAGTTAACAATTTAAGTGAGATTTTAAATAAAGAGATTGTAGGAGTTAAGGATAAAAATACATCATTAATGGCGAAGGTACACAAAAATGTAGAAGCTGAGGAAGCTTTGAAGAAAGAGTTAACAGAAGCTATAAATAGTAAAGAAGGGCTTCTGAGAAAGTTAGACGAAAGTAGAATGAATGATGAGGTTCTTAGAGAAGAAATAAAAGGTTTAAAGAAGGAAAATAAGGAGCTTCAAAATGAAATAGATAGAGTAAGTAATTCAAAAATTTCATTGGAAGAAGAAATTGATATGCTTAAAGGAAGAAATGAAGAACTTAAAGGTGATGTAGATACATTAAACTTCAATCTAAGTGACCTAGAATATAAATTCGATGAAGTAGAAAAGGAACTTGACAAGAAGAGGGATTTAAATAAATCCTTAGAAGAAGAGATAGGATCTATGCAGGAGACTTTAAAATATTATGAAGGTGATAAGATAAAGTTAGTTAAAGATTTTGAAATATTAAATAAGGAAATAGATAATATTAAAGAAAATCATATTTCAGAGAAGGCATTTATAGAAGAAGAGCTTGATGAGAAGAAAAATATAATAAGAGATCTTGGAGAAAAGATTGAAAAATTAACTTATGAAAAAGCTAAGATAATGGAAAATAGAAGAGAATCTAGTCAAGAATTAAAAACTGCTAAGTATAAAGTATTAGATTTAGAAAAGAAGCTATTAGATGTGCAAATAGAGCTAGCTAAGATGAAGAAAGAGAAAAACTTACTTATGAAATAATCTAAGAGTGGCATTGCCACTCTTTTTTTATTCTATAGCAATGTATATGGTTAGGACTTCATTGTTAGGTTGTAATATAATAATTTTAATGATATAAATAAAAATAAAGATACAAATAGATGAAGAGTTAATTAGGAGAGATTAAAATGGAAAAAATAGAATTACTAGCTCCAGCAGGTAGCATGGAGAGTATTTATGCAGCAATAAATAATGGAGCCAATGCAATATATTTAGGTGGGCCAAAGTTCTCAGCAAGGGCTAAAGCAATAGAATTTGATAATGAGAAGATGAAAATAGCAGTTGATTATTGTCATAGTTATGGCGTTGAAATATATGTAACCATGAATACAATTTTGAAGCAAAATGAATTAGCTGATGCTATCAAATATGTAGGATATCTTTATGAAATAGGAGTTGATGCCTTAATTATTCAAGATTTGGGCTTATTAAATCTAATACAAGATAAGTATCCTGATTTTGAGGTTCATGCATCAACTCAAATGACTATACATAATGGTGAAGGTGCAGTTTATTATAGAGATAAAGGTTTCACTAGAGTGGTTTTATCCAGGGAACTTAATATTAAAGAGGTAGAGTATATATCTAAAGAGCTTGGAATTGAAACAGAGATATTCGTACATGGCGCATTGTGTGTATCCTATTCAGGGCAATGTCTAATGAGTGCAATGATAGGAAGTAGAAGTGGAAACAGAGGCAAGTGTGCACAACCATGTAGACAGGAGTACAGATTGACTTCAACTACAATGGGAGAGAAGAGAGGACACCTTTTAAGCACAAAGGATACCTGTACTATAGATGATATTAAAGATATTATAAATAGTGGTACAGCATCATTAAAGGTTGAAGGTAGAATGAAGAAACCAGAGTATGTAGCTGGTGTTGTTGAAAGTTATAGAAAAGCTATTGATAAAGAGCTTAAAAATACAGAATTTAATATAAATGAAGGAAAGAAGACTTTATTACAACTATTTAATAGAGGTGGATTTTCAAATGCTTACTTGAAAAAAGACTCTGGTAAGGATATGATGAGTTTCCAAATTCCTAAAAATACAGGGATTGAATTAGGTAAGATTGATGAAAAAGGAGAAATAATCCTGAAAGATAGCATAATGCTAGGAGATGGCATTGGCTTTGGAAATAAGGGATTTACTGTGAGCAAGATAGTATTAAATGGTATTGAGGTAAAGGAAGCAGATGGAGGGGATAAGGTTAAGCTATTCCCTAAAGGTTATAAAAAGGGAGATATAATATATAGAACATCAAGCAAAAGGTTGTTAGATACCCTTTCAGAAAAGATAAAGGCATATAATAAGAAAATTGGACTACAAGGGGAAGTAATATTTAAAGTAGGAGAACCTGTAAATTTAAGTACTTCATTTAATGATGTTAAATATGAGGTGAGTGGGGAAATTGTAGAGAAGGCAGAAAGAAAGCCTTTAGAAAAAGAAAGAATAGCAGAGGCTTTAAAGAAATCAGGAGAATCTCCATATAAACTTGAGGGCATAAGATTTGAGGCCTTTGAAGATGGATTTATAAGGGTATCTTCATTAAATGGTCTAAGAAGAGAATTATTTGAAAAGATATTAAAAGATACAACTGCAAAATATAGGAGAAGAAGAAGTAAAGCAGATGAAAGTAAGTCAATAAAGGCTAAGGAGATTAAAAATCCTATTAATGTTGAACTGTTAGTAACATGTACAACAAAAACTCAACTTAAAACATTAATAAAGATGGGGATAAAGGATATTGGAGTTGACCTATACAGTAGAGAAAAGGATTCTTTAAATATTAGGGACATATCAGAATTGGAAGGGGTAAATATTTATTTATTAACTCCAGAAATAATTAAAAGTGAGTTTGATGCTGTTGTTAAAATGATAGAGAAGAGCAAGGATTATATAAAAGGATTAATAACATCAAATGCAGGAATTATTAATATATATAAAGATAAAATGCCTATAATAGGGGATTATAAGCTTAATATATTTAATTCGGAAGCTTTAAACTTCTATAGGGAAGATATAAATGTTGCATCATTAAGTCTTGAACTTAATAGAAGAGAGATAAAAGAGATTATGAAAAATGCACCTAAAGGGGTAGCTTATCAATTATATGGAAAGACTGAACTTATGGTAAGTGAATACTGTCCAATAGGAAGCACATTTGGTGGTAAAAATAAGGATAAAGAATGTAATTTAGCATGTACTAGGGACAGCTTCACATTAGTAGATGAGACTAATGAAAGCTTTAGAGTAATGACAGATGTATTTTGTAGAAGTCATATATTAAATGGAGTAGCTCTAAACCTTATTAGAGAGAAGAAGGACTTAGAGGACATAGGTATTAATACATTTAGGATAGATTTTAAAGATGAAACATCTGAAGATATAAAGAGAGTATTTGATATGTTAGAAGGTAAGGTAGAGGTTGAAGGCAAGTATTATACAAAGGGATGCTATAAAAGAGGTGTAGATTAGGAATGAATGAAAGATCGTTAAGAGTATTAGAATTTAACAAAGTAAAAGAAAAGGTAAGAAAATATGCAGTTACTAGTGGAGGGAAAGAATTAGTTGATGAACTAGTTCCATATTCCACTGTTTATGAAGTTAAAAATGGATTAGAGGAAACAAATGAAGCTTATGAATTATTAGTTAAAAAGGGAAATCCACCATTTGAAGGGCTACATGATGTAAGAGAAGGTCTTGAAAGAGCAGGTAAAGGTGGAACATTAACACTTGGGCAACTACTACATGTAGGAAGTATGCTTAGATGTACTAGGAGAGTAAAAGAGTATTTAACAAGATCAGAAGAGGAGGAAAGTTTTCCAAAGCTAGAGGATCTTGCATATATTTTAACTCCTATAAAAAATTTAGAGACTGAAATAGAAACAGCCATTATTTCAGAGGAAGAGGTAAGTGACAAGGCTAGTAGCACTCTTTATAATATAAGAAGAAATTTAAAAGAGAAAAATTCATCAGTAAGAGAAAAAATTAATTCTATAGTTAGAAGTAATGCAAAATATCTTCAAGATGCTATTTATACCATGAGAGGGGATAGATATGTATTACCTGTAAAGTCAGAATATAAAGGGGCAGTACCAGGATTAGTACATGACCAAAGTTCTACAGGAGCAACCCTTTTTATTGAGCCTATGAGTCTAGTAAACCTAAATAATGAAATAAAGGAGCTAAAGCTTAAAGAAAAAGCAGAAATAGAAAGAATTCTATGGGAGCTTTCTAAAAAAGTTAAAGATAATGTAGACTCTTGTAATAATAATATGAAGATATTATTAGAAATTGACTTTATATTTGCAAAGGGAAAGTATGCTTCTTCAATAAATGCAATTATGCCAACAGTGAATGAAAATGGTATATTTGATTTAATTGAGGCAAGACACCCTCTTATAGATCCGGAAAAGGTAGTACCTTCTGATATTTATTTAGGTAAGGATTTTTCTGCTTTAATGATTACTGGACCTAATACAGGGGGAAAGACTGTTACTATAAAGACTGTAGGATTACTTCATATTATGGCTATGAGTGGATTACTGATATCTGCAAAAGAAGGATCATCAATTAGTTTTTATAGAGAAGTTTTTGCGGATATAGGGGATGAACAAAGTATAGAACAAAGTTTATCAACCTTCTCATCCCATTTAACCAATATTGTTGGCATAATGGAAAATGCGGATAGGGAGTCATTAGCCTTATTCGATGAATTGGGTGCCGGAACTGACCCTACAGAGGGTGCAGCACTTGCTATTTCTATTATTGAAACATTAAGAGAAAGAGGAACTAAAATAGTAGCAACTACACATTATAGTGAACTTAAGGGTTATGCATTAAAAACTATTGGAGTTGAAAATGCATCAGTTGAATTTGATGTAGAGACATTAAGGCCTACTTATAGACTTTTAATAGGTATACCAGGAAAATCAAATGCATTTGAAATAAGTAGAAGACTTGGTCTTGATGACTATATTATTGAAAAGGCAAAAAATTATATGTCTAAGGAAAATCTTCAATTTGAAGATTTAATTAGAGACCTTCAAGAAAAAAGCATTATTGCTAATAGAGATGCAAGAGAAGCTGGAAAGCTAAAGGCGGAAGCAGAGAAAGCTAAAAAAGTATATGAAGAAAAGTTAAAGAAACTTGAAACTACAAGAGATAAGGCTTACAACGAAGCGAGGAGAGAAGCAAAAGATATTATATCAGCTGCTAAGGATGAAGCTGATGAAATATTAAAGGCTATGAGAGAGCTTGAGAAGCTTGGTATATCAAGTGGTGGAAGAAAGAGGTTAGAAGAAGAAAGAAAGAGATTAAAAGACTCATTAGAAGAAAGAGAAAAATCACTTATTAAACAAAGAGAAAACACAGGCGAAGCTATTACAAAAGTAACTTTGGGAATGGAAGCATTCTTACCTTCATTAAATCAGAAGGTAATAATAATTTCTATGCCGGATAATAGGGGAGAAGTACAAGTAGAAGCTGGAATAATGAAAATAAGCGTTAAGTTAAAGGATCTTAGAGTAACAGAGGCTACTGCAAAACCTAAAGAGAAAAAGAGAAGAGAAGTAAAACTTAATCTTAAATCTGTTGATAGCAGAGTTGACTTAAGGGGATTAGATGCTGAAGAAGCTTGTTATAGGGCAGATAAATATTTAGATGAGGCCTATATTGCTAATTTAGGAGAGATTACTATAGTTCATGGTAAGGGAACTGGTATTTTAAGAAAAGCAATCAATGATATGCTTAAGAGACATCCACATGTAAAATCATATAGACTTGGTGTATATGGAGAAGGTGGAGATGGTGTTACAATGGTTGAATTAAAATAATAAATCAAAATTCGACAAATATCCTTTATTTTTAAGGATAAATCTAATATAATAATTTTATTGTATAAACAGAAGATTAAGATTGCAGGAGAGATATTATGAAAGACAATAATTCATATGTGTTAGTATTAGGGGCATCAATTGTAGATATTTTAGGCTTTAGTAGGAGTAATTACACTGAGAAGGATTCAATACCAGGTAGCATTAAGATATCTTTAGGTGGAGTTTGTAGAAATATAGCTGAAAATATGTCCAGAGTTGGTATAAATACAAAGTTCATTTCTATCTTGGGAGATGATGAACAAGGAAGAAATATTTTAGAACATTCAAAGATCATAGGGTATAATATGGAGCATACTTTACTTTTAGAAAATAAAAGAACACCAACTTATATGGCAATTTTAGATGAAAAAGGTGAAATGGTATCAGCTATAGTTGATATGAATAGTCTTGATGAAATGGATGAAGATTTTATTGATTCTAAAAAGGAAGTAATTTGCAATGCAGAATACACATTTTTAGACTCTGATAACCCAAAGTTATTGGAACATATAATAAAAACATATCATGGGAATACGAATTTTGTTTTAGATCCTGTATCAGCTGTCAAAGCTGAAAATATAAAACATTTAATAAAATACTTCCATACTATAAAGCCAAATAGATATGAAGCTGAGATTCTTTGTGGATTTAAAATAAAAAATGATAATGATCTAAAGAAAGCAGCAGACTATTTCTTATCCCTTGGAATAAAAAACATATTTATTAGTATGGATGAAGAGGGGATTTTCTTTACTAACGGATTAGAAGAAGGAAAAATTAGAGCAAAGAATGTTACTGTGAAGAATACAACAGGGGCAGGAGATTCTTTTGTTGCTGGAGTAGGGTACGGATATATGAATGGTCTTTCCTTAAAAGATACAGTAAAGTATGCTATAGCAATGTCTGTTATAACTATTTCTCATGAGGATACTATCAATCCTAAGATGAGTGATGATTATGTTAAATACTATATAGATAGATTAGAGTGGGAAGAGAACTAAATATTGAGGGTTTGTTAGTGAATTGGGGTGAAAAAATTGTATTTAATTAGTGCATGCTTATGTGGTGTTAACTGTAAGTATAGTGGACATAATAATTTGAATGAGGACTGTCTTAAGCTTTTAAAAGAGGGTAAGGCAATTTTAATATGTCCTGAACAATTAGGAGGTCTAACTACACCTAGACCTCCTGCAGAAATAATTGGTGATTCAAAGGGGATAGTGGAATCAAATAAAGGTGCTATAGTTACAGAAAGAGGTGTAGATGTAACTGCTGAATTTATAAAAGGAGCAGAAGAGTCCCTTTCAATAGCAAAAATAGTAGGAGCTTCAAAGGCTATTCTAAAAGAAGGAAGTCCTTCATGTGGAGTCAATTTTATTTATGATGGGACTTTTAAGGGTCTGAAGGTCAAAGGAGAAGGAATAACCTCATTTATGCTTAAAAGGAAGGGAATTGAAGTTATTTCTGATATAGAGTATAGTAAATCATTAATAGAATAAATTATAATAAAAAGATCAAGTAGAATAGAATCTTCTACTTGATCTTTTTTATATATTCGATTATTTTTGAACAGTTTTAATATAGGTTGATGTAGGATCTTCAGTTCCTTGAACATAAAGATTAGCTCTTTTAAGATCTTCAACATAATCAATAATTTCTTTTGTTATAATTTCACCAGGGCATAGTAGAGGTATGCCTGGTGGATATGCTAGAAGGAATTCACCAGAAATAAGTCCTTCACTTTCTTTAAGCTTAACATCAACTTTGTTAGCGTTAAAGGCTTCTCTTGGATTTAATATCTTCTTTGGTATAGAAGGAATATCTAAGAAATCTGGAGTAGCAGGTCTCTTACCATAGTAATCCGTTGATATCTCTTTTAAAGCACTTAATAGTTTTTCTATAGCTTCTTTTGTATCGCCAAATGAGCCAACTGCAAGTACATTATAAAAATCCGATAGCTCCATTTGAATATGATATTTTTCTGCTAATATAGTATCTAATTCGTATCCTGTTATTCCTAATTCCCTACAGGAAATTGTTAATTTTGTTGGATCAAAAGAATAGGATCCAGGTACTCCAAGAACTTCTTTTCCAAATGAATTAAATCCAGGTATTTTATTAATCTCATTTCTAGCATAATCACATAATTCAATAGATTTAGCTAATAAATCCTTTCCTTCAAGAGCAATTTGTCTTCTAGCACAATCTAGTGAAGCCATTAGAATGTAAGAAGGTGAAGTAGTTTGCAATAAGTTCAATACCTGTTGAACTCTTTTTGGATTAACTAGCTTGCTCTTAACATGGAGTAGGGAAGCTTGAGTTAGTGAACCAATTATTTTATGAGTACTTTGTGCACAGATATCTGCGCCAGCATCTAAGGCTGACATAGGGAGCTTATTAGAAAATGCAAGATGAGGACCATGAGCTTCATCAACAATAAGTGGTATATGGTGGCTATGTACAATATCTGCAATTTTCTTTATATCAGTTGCTACACCATAGTATGTTGGGTTAATTATAAGTACAGCTTTTGCATCAGGATTTTCACTTAGTGTTCTTTCAACTGTTTTTGGATCTACACCATGTGCTATTCCAAGATTTTTATCAAGTTCGGGCTGCATAAATACAGGGATAGCACCACTTAATATTATCCCTGCTGTTACAGACTTATGTACATTCCTAGGAACAAGAATTTTATCACCATCAGATACTACTGACATAATCATAGCTTGAATAGCCCCAGAAGTACCATGGATTGAAAAGAAACTAGCATCAGCTCCATAAGCTGCTGCAGCTAATTCTTGAGCTTCTTTAATTGGACCGTTTGGGTGATGTAGGCTATCAACTAATTTAAAAACAGTTACATCTATTTTAAATGGATTTTCTCCCATGAAATTTTTAAACTCATCATCCATGCCTATACCTTTTTTATGACCAGGAACATGAAAAGGGAGAGTATCTCTACTAACATATTCTTTTAATGCATCAAATAAAGGAGTATTTCTTTGATCTAATTTGTTCATTTAAGCACCTTCTTTCATAAGTATCTTTTTCAAATATGTATAATTTATTATTTATAAAATGCAAAATAATAAATAAACCTTCTATATTATATTTTATAACGATATACTATGCAATATTTTGCCACTAGGATATAAAAATTAATTTTCTTTGAATATTATGGACAATTTATTGGAATAATTAAAGAAGAGTTTGTGAGAATATAAAATGCAAAGAGGAGTGGAAAGTTTTGAATAGTTTAAAGTTAGAAAATAGAAAAGTTACATCAGGTCATGGAGCTAGAAGAGAGAGAAAGAATGGTATTGTTCCTGGTGTTTTATATGGGAAGGATATTAAAAATTTACTATTTGAAGTAGGGGAATTAGAGTTATGTAGAGAAATATCATCTTCAGGTCAGCATGGAATGCTTAATTTTAATATGGACGGAAAAGATAGTAGTGCACTTTTAAAAGAAGTGCAAAGAGATCCTGTAACCCATAAAATTATACACATTGATCTAGAAGAGTGCGGAGAAAATGAAATTATCCAATCTGAGGTACCAATTAACTTTATAGGAGAAGAATGGCTTAGTAAGAAAGGGGCAGTACTTCAAAAAGAAAAGGATCTAGTAAGAGTAAGTTGTAAGGCAAATGAACTTCCAAAATCTATAAAAGTTGATGTATCTAAAGGATCTATGGGATCAGTATATAGATATTCAGATTTAGAAATAGGAAATGAAATATCAATAGTTAATGATATGGAGGGAGTTGTTGCATCAATTAGTAATGAAAAGAAATTAACCTCAGATTTAGGAACAGAAGAAATAATAGAAAAAGAAGAAATAAAGTAAAAATATAAAGGGTATGAAATTCATGCCCTTTTACCAATTGGAATAAAATTGGTAAAACGTCTTTTTTTCATTGTAATACTTTCAATATGATGTATAATATACCTGTACGAAATTTAAGGAGGGGTAGCTGTGTACAGAGAGAAATATCAAGAATGGTTAGATTCGTCTACAATAAATGAAGAAATTAAGAGTGAATTAAGAAGTATAAGTGATGATAAGGAAATAGAAGATAGATTCTACAAGGAACTAGATTTTGGGACAGGTGGACTAAGAGGGGTAATAGGTGCAGGAACTAATAGAATGAATATATATACTGTATCGAAGGCAACCCAAGGTTTTGCTAATTATTTAAATGAAAGCTTCGAAAACCCATCAGTAGCGATAGCATATGATTCTAGAAATATGTCGGATGAATTTGCAAAGGCAGCAGCATTAACATTGTGTGCTAGTGGGGTAAAGGTTTATCTTTTTGAAGGATTAAGACCTACACCCGTTCTTTCTTTTACAGTAAGGCATTTAGGATGTGATGGAGGTATAGTTGTAACTGCATCTCATAATCCAAAACAATATAATGGATACAAGGTGTATGATGAATTTGGTGGGCAAGTAACAGATGCTAAAGCAGATAGAATTATTACTTGTGTAAATAATATTGGTGACTTTAGTGAAATTAAGACTATTTCTGAGTCAGAAGCAATAGAAAAAGGACTACTTATTTACATTGGGGAAGATGTAGATAAGGCTTATATAGAAAAAGTAAAAGAGTTAACTATAAGAAAAGAGTTAGTTAAAAATAATGCTAAAGATCTAAAGATAATTTATACTCCTATTCATGGAAGTGGTAATATTCCTGTAAGAAGAGTATTAAATGAATTAGGATATACAGGTGTTAAGGTTGTTAAGGAACAAGAAGCTCCAAATGGAAACTTCCCAACAGCTCCTTATCCAAATCCTGAGACATCTCAAGTATTTGAGCTAGCTTTAGAGATGGCAAAGGAAGAGGCACCAGATATAATATTTGGAACAGATCCTGATTGTGATAGAATTGGAGTAGTTGTTAATGCTGGTAATAATGATTATAAGATACTAACAGGAAATCAAACAGGATTACTTTTAACTGAATATGTGTTAAGTGCATTAAAGGAGACAAATAAGTTACCTAATAATGGGGTTATTATAAAGACAATAGTAACAACAGAAGGCGCTAGAAAGATTACAGAAGATTATGGAATTGAAATCATGGATGTATTAACAGGTTTCAAATATATTGGTGAAAAGATGCAAGAATTCCAAGTTAATGGTGACAAGACTTATTTATTTGGTTTTGAAGAAAGCTACGGATACTTAGCAGGTGACTTTGTAAGAGATAAGGATGCTGTTATTGCTTCAATGCTTATTGCGGAAATGACATTATATTATAAAGAGCAAGGGATGAGCCTATATGAAGCTTTAATTAAATTATATGAAAAGTATGGTTTCTTTAAAGAAGATCTTGTATCAATAGAACTTAAGGGTAAAGAAGGTCAAGAAAAAATAGCTACATGTATAGATGAATTAAGAAATTCAACTATTTCTGAAGTAGATGGAGTTAAGGTGACTACTAAACTTGATTATAAGTTAAGCATAGAAGAAACAAATGGAAAAAACCTTGAAATAAATCTTCCTAAGTCAAATGTTCTTAAATTTATTTTAGAAGATGGGTCTTCATTCGTTGTAAGACCTTCAGGAACAGAGCCTAAAATGAAAGTATACTTGGCAGTAAGAGGAGAAAGTTTAGAAAATGCTGAAACTGAACTCTTAAGATTTAAAGAAAAGGTTATGGCAATAATAGATAGTAAATTAAAATAGTAAAATCATTGCTATCATCGATAAGGTGATAGCAATTTTTTTGTTTTAGGGTATAATTATAAGAGACATAATAAGTTTAGGTGGTGCAATAAATGGAGTATAAAACAGTATTTAAAGAAAAATTAAGCAAGTTATTGTTTTTAGAGGTAGACTGGAGTGGATTTAAAAGAAACGTTAGAATACCAGAGCAAGTATCCTTAAAGACAAAGGATTTATATATACCAATAAGTGCGAAATACATAACAAATAATGTAGATAATGAATTAAAGATAAGCAATTTGCCCATATATTATTTTATTGAAGGTATGCTGATTGCATTAGGAGCTGATGAGAAGCTTAGTTATAGTGAAGATTATATTATTATATTAAATAATATAGGAGAAAGTGAAGAGTGTGGTAGGGCATTAGTTGCAAGTAGGATAAAGGAAGATGAATTAATTGATGCATATCTAATATTAAGAGGACTATTTTTGGCTACAGGTAATGAAGAATATTATAAAAAGTTATTATTAGTTGGAGAGGCTCAAAGAGAAAAGGATAATGGCTTTAGGGAGATTTTATTAAGAGATATAGATGAAGGTAAGGAAGAGTTTAATAAGCTACCAGATCCATATCTATATAAAGCCTTAGTACTTAGAGCTGATAATGACTTTGTAGGTGCTAAAATAGAGATAAATGAGTATGTAAATAAAGGTGGAGAAGTAACTACAGAAATAAGACAAATGATGAATGATATAGAGAATGTATCTACATATGAAAAAGCCATTGAATTATTAGATGAAAGTCCTGAGAAGTCAATTGGGATGTTCTTGTCTTTAGTAGAGGTTTTTGATAAGAATCCACTATTATATTATTATTTAGGGGTAGCTTATAGAAAAATTGAGAACTTTGAAAAGGCTATATATTATCTAAATGAAAGTTTAGCAATAGAATCAGGGATACTAGAGGTAGTAAGTGAAATTGGTGTTAACTATGCTTGTATTGGAAACTATGAAGAAGCAATAAAGTATTTTAAAAAAGCTTTTGAGGCATCAAGAGAAGTAGAAATATGTACTAATATAGTTATGTGTTATTTGAATATAGGAGATAAGGAAGAAGCAAAATTACACTTAGATATAGCTAAAAAACTAAATCCTGAGGATGAAATTGTACAAAAACTTGATAGAATGTTGAGTAAGTAGTGACTAAGGGAGTTTATATGTATACGGAGATATTAGGATATAAAATTTATAATGATACTAAAGAAGAATTATTAAGAGAAATAGATAAAAGGGAAAGAGTAAATATTATTTCAGGAAACCCTGAAGTATTATTTAATGGACTTGAAAGCAAGAGACTTAATAAGAACTTCAAAGAGGATTATTCTATAATAGTTCCTGATGGGGTAGGAACAGTACTTGCATCAAAAATATTAAAGAATCCTGTGAAAGAGAAGATTGCAGGAATAGAAGTAATGGATGAAGTTTTGAAAAAGTGTGCAAATGAAGAAAAGGGAGTTTATCTACTAGGGGCTAAGGAAGAAACATTACAAGAATGTAAAAAGAAGATTAAAGAGCTTTATCCAACAATAAAAATTGTTGGGTCTCATAATGGATATTTTGATTTAAATAATTGCAGAGAAATTGTAGATGAAATCAAAGAAGGATCACCATGGGCAATTTTTGTAGCCATGGGTTGCCCGAAGCAGGAACAATTTATTGAAGAACATATAGATGAACTACCATGTAAATTTTACATGGGGGTAGGTGGAAGCTTTGATGTTTTTGCAGGAAATGTTAATAGGGCTCCAAAATGGATGATTTCATTAGGGTTAGAATGGTTATATAGGGTAGCTAAGGAACCTTGGAGAATAAAAAGACTATGGGCAATTCCTAAATTTTTATGGAGAGTTATAAGAAGTAAATAACGGGTGGATAATATGAAAAAAGGGAGTTTAATAAAATCTACAGTCATTGTAATGTTTATGGCCATTATAAGTAGATTTATAGGATTTATTAGAGATGTTATTATAGCAAATAATTTTGGTGCTAGCACCTATACTGACGCGTATAAAGCAGCAGCAACAATACCAGAAACTATATTTATGATAGTTGGACTTGCAATTTCCACAGCTTTTTTACCAATGCTAAGTAAGGTAAGGGTAGAAAAGGGAACAAAGGAGATGCACAAATTTGCAAATAATATAATAAATATATTATTTATTATATCTATTGCAATTTTTACTATAGCAAGCTTTTTCCCGGAACAGATTGTATGGGCAATAGCAGGTGGTTTTAACAGCGAAACTATGGAACTAGCAACTAATCTTACTAGAATAGTCTTAATCAATCTTGTATTCTTATCGGTAAATGCATGTTTTACAGCATTACTACAAGTACATGAAGATTTTGTTATTCCATCAATTTTAGGATTATTTTTTAATCTTCCAATAATAATATATTTATTAGTATTTAAAAATTGTGATATATATGGACTAACTATTGCTAACGTTATAGGTAATTTTCTAAGAGTAGTAGTTCAAGTACCATCATTAAGAAAGCATGGATACAGATATAAGCTATTTATTAATCTAAAAGACGAAAGAGTAAAAGGAATAGTTATTTTAATACTACCTGTGCTTATAGGTGCAGGAGCAAATTCTTTAAATCTTATAGTAGATAAAAGAATAGCGTCAGGGTTAGTTGAAGGAGCTATGACGACCTTGGATAATGCCCAGTTACTTATAACATTTATTAATACTATAGTAACCACATCTATATCAACAGTTATTTACCCAGTTCTAGCAAATAGAAGAAATGAAGGGAACAATAGAGAATTTAGGGAAGTATTATCTAAAGCAGTAATTTATCTGGGAATATTACTTATACCTATTACAGCAGGAATGCTTATATATGGTGGCGATATTGTACGATTAGTCTATATGAGGGGAGAATATACAGAGTATGCAGCTCAGTTAGCCACATTAGCTTTATTAGGATATACATTTGGTATATTCTTTACAGGTGTAAGAGATATACTAAATTCAACTTTATTTTCTATGGGACAGACTAAAATTACTGCAACTAATGGAGTTGTAGGAGTTATAATAAATATTGTTTTAAGTATAGTTTTTTCAAGATTCTTCGGAATAGCAGGAATAGCAGTTGCATCATCTATCGCTATGGTGGTGACAGCATTACTGTTATTTAGAAGTATAATTAAACTTGAGGGACAACTTGATATAAAGTTATTGTTATTAAAATTATTTAGAATAATAATTGCTACATTAGTAATGGTTTTAGTTGTCTTGTTAGTAAATATTATATCAATTAACTTACCAGTTATAGCATCATTAGCAATTGGTTCAATTATTGGAGGAGTAGTATATTTTATTAGTGTATATAAACTAAAGGTTGAAGAAGTAATGGAAGTTATGACTTTCATACTTAAAAAAATTAGACCATAAGGAGGAAGTATGAAGATACTATTTATAGCCTGTTACTCACCTTTTATAAATAATTCAGCTGCAATTGAAACTTTGCAATATTTAAATAAATTAAGTGAAATCAATAACAATGAAGTCCATTTATTAACAGTTGATTTTCCGGAGGATTCGATATATTACGATAAATCCTTAGCAGATATGATGAATAAAGATATAAAGATTCATTTGATAGAGGGTGGAAAGTTATTTAATAGACTTGTACCTAGAAGAGCACCTGAAGAAAGGGTGTTATCAGCTTCAAATGGTAGTATAAAGAGATTAAAGATCTTAAGAGGTATTAAGAATTCAATAGTTATACCAGATATGTATTATAGATGGGCTAAGAAGGCTAGTGAATATGGAAAAGAGCTAATGAAGAAAGAAGCTTTCGATGTAATTTTTTCAATGCATGAGCCACCATCATCTCACCTATGTGCTTATTATATAAAAAAAGAAAATTTAAAGGTTCCTTGGATAACTTACTGGAGTGATCCATGGCTTAAGGACTCAACCAGAGAAAAAGCATTTATAGGTAAAAGGATGATAGAAAAGAAAATGGAGAAGAAGGTTATTGAATTAGCAGATAAATTCATTTTCGTTACAGAAGCTAACAGGGAAGATTATATTAGTACTTATGAAGTTGATAGGGAGAAAACTTTTATACTTACAAGAGGATTTGATTCAATGCTCTTTGAAAATCTAGGGAAGGAGAATATGCCTAATTTAATTAATAAAGATAAAGTTAATATTGTATATGCAGGCGAGATATTCTCAAAATTGAGAAATATAAAGCCTTTTATAGAGGCATTAAGTGATATAAAAGAAGAGAGGCCAGAGCTATATAACAAGGTTAATTTGTTGTTTTTTGGAAATATTGACGATTCTGAGGCGAAAGAAGAGTTGGAGGCATTAGAGGTTAGTAATGTATCTAAAAGGATTCCTTTTAATGAGGCTATAAAATATATGCTTTCTTCAGAAGTACTTTTATTATTTGGGAATAAAAATTCGAAGCAGATACCTGCTAAGATATATGAATATTTCGGAGCAAAAGGAAAGATATTTGTAGTATTAGGTGATGAAAAAGATCCAATAAGGGATATAGTTGAGAATCATAATAAATGTATAACAACTTTAAATAATAAAAAAGATATTAAGGAAGAGATTATTAATTTATTAGAAATGGATAAAAATGAGATTCTGTCAGAGCCAGATTATAAGTATGAATGGTCTAGTATAGTAGGAAGACTAAATGAAATTTTAGAGGTGTAGATAATATGCATATAATGGTTGTGCCATCTTGGTATGCTTCTCCTAGGAATAAAGTGCATGGGAGTTTTTTTAAGGAACAATTTCAAGGACTTAATAAAAGTGGAGAGAAAGTATCTGTTGCATACAATGAGATATGGCCTATAACAAGCTTTGGTAGGATGAAAGAAAAGAGAGGGATCTCTTTTGATATTGAAGATGGATTAAGGACTTATAGATATAAAGATTATAATTTTTTACCTAAGAATTCTAATATGTTTAAGATCTTTAATAAAAGAATGGAGAAGCTTTATCTTAATATAGTAGAAAAAGAGGGGAAAGTTGATTTGATTCATGCTCACTCGGCATTTTGGGGAGGGATATCTGCTGCTTATGTAGCAAAGAAGTATAATATTCCTTTTGTACTAACTGAGCATACTTCATTAGAAAATAGCAAATATGTAAAAGAAAGTTATGTTAAGTGGATAAAATATGCCTATGATTCAGCAGATAGGTTGATAGCTGTTGGAAATGGATTGAAAAAAGAAATGAGTAACTACACAACAAATAATATCGATGTAATACATAATTTAGTCGACTTTTCCATGTTTGAACCAGAAGAGATAAAGAATGATAGATTGGAGTTATTCTCCCTTGCTTATTTAGTAGAAGGAAAAGGTATGGATCTTCTATTGAAGGGGTTTGCTGAAGCCTTTAGAGGAGAAAATATTTATTTGAGAATTGGTGGAGATGGATCAGAAAGAACTAATTTAGAATCTTTATCAAATTCATTAGGCTTAGAAAAGCAAGTAACTTTCCTAGGCTCATTGGAAAGAAAAGAGGTTGTTTCTGAAATGAATAGATGTAGTGGCTTTGTATTAGCATCAGAGTATGAAACTTTTGGTGTTGTATATATTGAAGCATTGTCATTAGGAAAACCTGTCCTTGGAACTAAGAATGGGGGAGCGGAAGATATCATTAAAGACTTTAACGGTATTATCGTTGAAAATAGAAATCACAATGCCTTGGTTCAAGGGTTGAGAGACTTTGTTAATAAAATCGATAATTTTGATAGAAAGTTAATAAGAGATAGATGTATAAATGATTTTAGGGAAGAAGTAATTATAGAGAAAATTAAAAAAGTTTATAAGGAAGTAATTGGATAGAATAAAAGAAATGGGGTATTTAAATGGAATTTAAAGATTATAAGATAGAAGAGTTTATAAATGATTTAGCATCACCACTACCTTCGCCAGGTGGTGGAAGTGTAGCAGGTTTAATAGCAGCTTTATCAGGGAGTTTAAACTCTATGGTATATTCCTTGACAGTAAATAAGAAATCCTTTGAGAAACTAGATTGTGATACAAAGAAAGTAGTTTTAGATTTTAAAGAGGCATCTACTAGATTTATAAAAAAAACATTAATATTAATGGAGAAAGATAGAGAATATTTTAATAAGCTAATGGATTTTTATAAATTACCTCAAAACACAGAAGAAGAAAAAGAAAAGAGAAACAAATTGATTACCGAAGGAACTTTAATGGCTATGAAATCACCCCAAGAACTTGCTATTGAAGCATATAAATTTTATGATAACATAGATGTAGCAGTAAAGTACGGGAATAGGATGTTAATATCAGATGCAGGATGTGCAGCAATATTGTTACATGCAGCTATTGAAAGTTCTATAGTTAATGTTAAAGTTAATCTGAATTCATTAAGACAAAAGCCTTTTGCAAAAGGGGTGGAAGAGGAGATGGAGGGGTTAGAGGTTAAATCTTTAAGTAGAAAAAATGAGATTTGTAAAATAATGAATAGTATAATATATCCACTAGAGGAAGAGAATTAGATTCTTTTCTTCTTTTTTTAATCTATTATTTTGAAAAACAACAGAATAATTAGAAAAACAATGGAATAATTAGAAATTATAAGATAAAAATGATTACATATAGAAAAAATGTAATAAAATAGAATGAAGATATATTGACAAAAAATGGACAAGAGCATATTATAATTATAAATCATATCAAAATAGTGGGAAATGCAGAGAAAGAGTAAAGTAATCATTTGGAGTTAACACAGAGAGGAAGGGTAGCTGAAAACTTCTATAATAAAAAATGATGAAGTGCACTCTGGAGCAGATAATCTGAAGTCAGTAAGATTATAACGGTACGCCGTTTATAGCGTTGGTGTATAAAATGAATGTTAGCGATGGTAACATTCAAATAACTGTACATATTAAGTTGAGATTAAAATCTAACTAGAGTGGAACCGCGGAGTCTATCCTTCGTCTCTTATATAAGAGGCGGAGTTTTTTGTTTATAAGGGGGGATTATTTATATGAATTGGCAATTTATTATTGACTCTATACCAAGATTTGTGGATGCAACAATACTAACCCTAGAGCTTGGAATTATAGGAATAATTTTATCTATAGTAATTGGATTGATATGTAGTAATCTAATGTTTTATCAGGTAAAGATATTTAAGGGGATATCAAAGATATATATTGAATTATCAAGAAATACACCACTATTAATTCAATTATTTTTCTTGTATTATGGATTACCTAAAATGGGGATAAAACTTAGTGGATTTGCATGTGGAATAATAGGGCTAGCCTTCTTAGGAGGAAGCTATATGGCAGAAGCTTTTAGAGGGGGACTTGAAGCTGTATCAAAGGGGCAAATAGAATCAGGTATGAGTATAGGACTTAATAAACTTCAAATATTTAGACATGTAATATTACCACAAGCATTTTCTATTTCCATTCCATCAATTGGAGCGAATTGCTTATTTTTATTAAAAGAAACATCTATTGTTGGAGCCATAGCAGTTGCAGATTTAATGTTTTTAGCTAAGGATATTATAGGAATGGAGTATAAGACTACTGAGGCCTTGTTTTTATTAGTAGTATCATATCTTATTATTTTACTACCAGTTTCATTATTAATAAGTTATTTAGAAAAGAGAGGAAGGAGAGCTAAATATGGGGTTTGAAGTTATATTTAAAGGTACTAACTTTGAAAGACTATTAGGTGGATTATTTATAACTTGTAAAATTGCATTTATATCTGTTATATTAGCTTCTCTTCTAGGAGTAATACTTGGAGTAATAATGACTAGTAGAAATAGAATGATAAAACTTATCTGTAGGTTTTACTTAGAAGCAATAAGGATAATTCCAATATTGGTTTGGTTATTTATAGTTTACTTTGGGGTAGCTACAGCTCTTAATACCCATTTAGATGCAGTATTTGTATCCATAGTTGTATTCGTACTTTGGGGTACAGCTGAAATGGGAGATATAGTTAGAGGGGCATTAACGTCAATGGAAAAGCATCAAAGTGAGTCAGCTTTTGCAATAGGATTAAACAAGATTCAAACATTTAGATATATTCTTATTCCACAAGCACTAAGGAGAATTACTCCAGGTGCTATAAACTTATCTACTAGAATGATTAAAACCAGCTCATTAGTAGTTTTAATTGGAGTAGTAGAGGTTATTAAGGTGGGACAGCAGATAATAGAGAATTCAATTTTGACAGCGCCAACAGCTTCTTTTGGAGTTTATGGAACTATATTTATTTTATATTTTATAATTTGCTATCCATTATCACTATTATCTAAATATCTAGAAAATAAATGGAGGGTATAGGAGGAGATAATATGGAAAAACCATTATTAAGTATAAAGGGTATCAAGAAAAACTATGGTGATATGGAAGCCTTGAAGAGTGTGGATTTAGATGTGAAAAAAGGTGAAGTTATCGTAGTTCTTGGGCCTTCAGGTTGCGGTAAGAGTACATTACTTAGATGTATTAATGGATTAGAGGAAATAAAAGAGGGTAGTATAACTTTAGATGAAAATGGGGTATTAGGTAAAGATATATCATGGGTAGAGACTAGACAAAAGATTGGAATGGTCTTTCAAAGTTATGAATTATTTTCACATATGAGCGTAATAGACAATATATTATTGGGACCTCTTAAGGTGCAAAAGAGAAAAAAAGAAGAGGTGGAGAAAGAAGCAGATTTACTTTTAAAAAGAGTTGGACTTTTAGATAGAAAAAATTCATATCCAAGACAACTATCAGGTGGTCAAAAACAAAGAATTGCAATAGTAAGATCACTTTGTATGAATCCTCAAATAATGCTATTTGATGAGGTTACAGCTGCATTAGATCCTGAAATGGTAAGGGAAGTATTAGATGTAATATTAGGACTTGCTAAAGAAGGAATGACAATGGTAATAGTAACACATGAGATGTCATTTGCTAGAAGTGTAGGAGATAAGATTGTTTTTATGGATGAAGGAGAAATTATTGAAACATCAACACCAGATGAATTTTTTACAAATCCAAAAAGTGAAAGGGCGAAAGCTTTTTTAAATATATTAAAATATTAAGAATTATTAAGGGGGAATTTATTATGAAAAGAAATGTAAAAGTAATTAGCATATTGCTTACTTTTGTGCTACTAATAGGTGCTTTAGTAGGATGTGGAAAAAAAGATGATGAATCACAATCTACTATAGACAAGATAAAGGAAAGAGGAACAATTAAAATAGGAGTTTTTAGTGACAAGCCACCATTTGGATCAATTGATGAAAATGGAAAAAACCAGGGCTATGATATTGAGATAGCTAAGAGAATGGCTAAAGACTTACTTGGGGATGAGAGTAAAATTGAGTTTGTTCTAGTTGAAGCCGCTAGTAGAGTTGAATTTTTACAAGCAAATAAGGTTGATTTAATCCTTGCAAATTTCACTGTTACAGAAGAGAGAAAAGAGAAGGTTGATTTTGCAACTGCATATATGAAGGTAGCTTTAGGAGTTGTTTCTCCAGATGGATCTGTTATTACAGATGTAAATCAGTTAAAGGGCAAAAAACTGATTGTAAACAAGGGTACTACAGCTGATGCATATTTTACAAAGAACTATCCAGATATCGAACTATTAAAATTCGATCAAAATACAGAGGCATTTGAGGCATTAAAGGATGGAAGAGGAGCAGCCCTAGCACATGATAATACTTTACTATTTGCTTGGGCAAGGGAAAGTAAAGGGTATACAGTTGGTATCAAAAATCTAGGAGATCAAGATGTAATTGCGCCAGCTGTTAAGAAGGGAGATACGGAGTTACTTAATTGGGTAAATGATGAAATAAGCAAACTAGCTAAAGAAGGTGCTATTAAAGAAGCTTATAATAAGACCTTATTACCAGCTTATGGGGATACAGTTGATGCAAAAGATGTAATTATAGAATAATAGTAATAAAAAGGCCACTGGATTTCAGCGGCCTTTTTATTATGGTAACTCATTTAAAGATTTAAATTCATAGCCTTCTGCTTGTAAATCAGAAAGTACTGTCTTTAAAACCTTTGTGTTTGTCCTTGATACAGCATGTAAAAGCATAATACCGCCAGGATGGGCACCTTTTTTGATTTTTTCTATTGCATAGTTTTCAGCAGGCTGATCATCAACTAACCAATCCTTGTAGGCAAAACTCCAGAAAATTGTTTTATATCCAAGAGATTTTGTCCTTTCAAGAGATACTTTTGAATATTTACCCATTGGAGGTCTAAAAAATTTTGGCATATCCTTATTAGTTAAGGTTTTAAATGCTTCTTCAACATCAGTTAGTTCTTTATTGAACTTTTCCTGATCTGATATTGAAGCCATGGATGGATGGTGATTTGAGTGATTACATACTAAATGTCCTTCATCAACCATACGTTTAATTAAATCGGGTTGACTATCGATATAAGGTTTAACAACAAAAAAAGCAGCAGGTATTTTTAATTCTTTTAGTGTATTTAGGATATCTCCTGTATATCCTTTTTCATAGCCTTCGTCGAAAGTTAAATATAGAACTTTTTTTGATGTATCTCCTAAGTAATAGCCTCCACCTTCCTTTAAGAAATCAATAGATTCTTTTGCTGGCTCTGGTGGTTGACCATTACTTGCTTTAACATAGTACCAATTTAATTCACCAGCATCATTTTTATTTTTTGCAAATACCTGCAATGGAAATATTGATAATATCATTAGAGGGATTAAAGCAAGAATAAAATGTTTCATTTTCATATAGTTATCACCTTATTTCCTTTTATATTTTCATAAGTATTATTTGTACATTGTCCAATTAAAATACTGGAAAATTTCTTCTTACTTTAAGATAAGGATTTTAGTTATGAAATTCTTTTGGGAAATGAAAATAAAATTATTAAAATTAATGAATTGTTGTAATGACTAGTACTTTTTGGGGTGGATTTTAAGAGTCTACTTGTGATATATTAAAGTATGTAAATAGAGAAATCCAACCTTATTAAAATATAAGGCATCATAATAGATGAATATAAGGATAGTTTTAGATAAGAAAGGAATGTACATATATGAAGTTAGGAATTGTAGGTTTACCAAATGTAGGTAAGAGTACTTTGTTTAATGCAATAACAAAGGCAGGAGCTGAGTCAGCAAATTATCCATTTTGTACTATTGAACCAAATGTAGGAGTGGTTTCTGTACCAGATAAAAGATTAGACGTACTTGAAAAAATGTATAATACTAAAAGAAAAGTTTATACAGCAATAGAATTTTATGATATAGCAGGTCTTGTAAAGGGTGCTTCAAAGGGTGAAGGATTAGGAAATAAGTTCCTTTCACATATAAGAGAAGTAGCTTCTATTGTTCATGTAGTAAGATGTTTTGATGATGAAAATGTTGTTCATGTAGAAGGTAGTGTTGATCCGATAAGAGATATTGAAACTATTAACCTAGAATTAATATTCTCAGACTTAGATGTTCTTGAAAGAAGAATGGAAAAGTCAGTTAAACTAGTTAGATCTGGGGACAAAACTGCAAAAGTTGAGTATGCAATAATGGAGAGAATTAAGGCACAACTTGAAAATAACCTTCCAGTTAGATCATTAGAATTTACTGATGAGGAAATGCCATTTGTAAAGAGTCTATTTTTAATAACTTCTAAACCAGTTTTATATGCATGCAATGTATCTGAAGATGATATTATGAGTGGGGATTTAAATAATTCATATGTTCAAAAGGTAAAAGAATATGCACAAAAAGAAAACTCAGGTGTAATGATAGTATGCGCAAGTTTAGAAGAGCAATTATCAGGTCTTGATGATGAAGAAAAAGCAGAAATGCTTGGAGAGTACGGTTTAGAAGAATCAGGGTTAGATAAGTTAATCCAAGCATCATATAAATTACTTGGATTAATGAGTTATCTTACAGCAGGAGTTCAAGAAGTAAGAGCTTGGACAATTAAAGAAGGTACAAAAGCGCCCGCAGCTGCAGGGAAGATCCATTCTGATATAGAGAGAGGATTTATTAGGGCAGAGGTTGTAGCTTATGATGATTTAGTAGCATGTGGATCAGAAGCTAAAGCTAAAGAGCAAGGTTTATATAGGCTTGAAGGAAAAGAATATATAATGAAAGATGGAGATGTAGTTAACTTTAGATTTAACGTTTAATTATACTACTATTTAAAAGACGGTGTTTGCCGTCTTTTTTTTATTTCTAAAATATAAAAAATTGCAATGTTTTTATATTTAAAATGCTAATAAAAATTAAAAAAATAAAATATTTAACTAAAAAGAAGGAAATCCAATGTTTTTAACGAATAATTACTAATGAAAGTGGTTAGAAGTGGTGTAAAGTGGTTGAAAGTAGAGTAAAATCACTATAAAGTATATAGAGGAGTACAAAAATGTTTATAGGTGAATATCAACATGCCATAGATAGTAAAAACAGAATGATAGTACCCTCCAAATTAAGGGAAGAGCTTGGTAATAAGTTTGTTATTACCAAAGGCTTAGATGGATGCTTATATGCTTATCCACTACAAGAATGGAAGAATTTGGAAGAAAAGCTTAAATCTTTACCTCTTACAAATAAAGATGCTAGAGCTTTTGTAAGATTCTTTTTTGCAGGAGCTTGTGAAGTTGAGATGGACAAGCAAGGAAGAGGATTAATTCCACAAAACCTAAAAGAATATGCAGGAATAGAAAAGGAAATAGTAAGTATAGGGGTTTTAACTAGAGTAGAAATTTGGAGCAAAGATAAGTGGCAGGACTACAATGATTCAAATGTTGATTACGAGTCAATTGCAGAAAGAATGAGTGATTTAGGAATATAAGGAGTTTTTAAGATGGAATTTAAACATGTATCGGTTTTGTTAAATGAATGCCTTGATGGGCTAGATATAAAAGAAGATGGTATTTATGTAGATTGCACCTTGGGTGGTGCAGGACATTCTTCTCATATATTAAGAAATCTTTCTAGTGAAGGCCTTTTAATAGGGATTGATCAAGATAAGGATGCTTTAAGAGCAGCAGGAGACAGGCTTAAGGAATATGAGAATGTAAAGTTTGTACATAATAACTTCCATAATATTGAAAATATTTTAGAGGAGTTAGATATACCAAAGGTAGATGGTATTCTTATGGATTTAGGAGTATCATCATACCAATTAGATGAAGGGGAAAGAGGATTTAGTTATATGAAAGATGCCCCTTTAGATATGAGAATGAACAGGGATAATGAATTCTCTGCCTACGAAGTTGTAAATAGCTACTCCGTAGAGGATTTATATAGAATAATAAGAGATTATGGTGAAGAGAAGTTTGCGAAAAGAGTAGCACAATTTATTGTGGATAGAAGAGCTAATAAACCAATAGAAACAACATTTGAGCTTGTTGAAATAATTAAGGCAGCTATACCAGCAAAGGCAAGACGTGAGGGACCACATCCAGCTAAAAGAACATTCCAAGCCATAAGAATTGAAGTTAATGGGGAACTACAAATTCTTAATAAAGCAATTGAAGATGGAGTGAAAAGATTAAATAAGGGTGGAAGAATGGCTATAATAACATTCCATTCTTTAGAGGATAGGATAGTAAAACTTAAATTTAGAGAGTTAGCTAATCCATGTACTTGTCCAAGAGAGTTTCCTATATGTGTCTGTGGGAAGACACCATTGGTAAAGATTATAAGTAGGAAAGCTATTGATCCAAGTAAGGAAGAGGTTGAAGAAAACCCAAGAAGTAGAAGTGCAAAACTTAGAGTGATAGAGAGAATATAGATAAGGTTATAAATAGACGGGGATGTGAATAAGATGGTAGTAAAAGATTATGATTATATTAAGGGGAATACGGCTGCAAAACCGCAGAGAAGAAGTAATGAGTCTGATAGAAGAAAATACGAAGAGCTTAAACGTTCCAAAAAAGACAGAAACAAAAGGCTTAGAGAAGATCAAAATAAAAAAAGAAAAGGAATTCTTCAAATAGCCTTATTAATTTTCATACTTGGTGTTACTACTATCTCAAGAGATGCAAAAGTTTATACTATGCAAAAAGAGGTAAAGAAAATTAACGCTGATATAAAAACGGTTAATGATGAAAATGAAGCTTTGAGAGTTGAGCTATTAAAGGTTGCTTCTTTAGAAAATATAAGGACTAATGCAGAAGAAAAATTAGGTATGGCAGTTGTTACAAAAGAAAATGTTGTACAAATAGATTTATCCGAGAACTACTTTGCAGAATTAGAAACTGAGTCAACAAAAGGAAATAAAGAAGAAAAAAGTTTATTTTCGAAATTAATGGATGCACTTGATTAATATGTGCATCCTAAGTGCTTTTAGAAACAATAGTAGATGGAGGAGTTAGATTGAAAAAGAATGTTTTCAGAGATAGGGCGCTAATGAAAAAAAGAATAAGTGTTGCTTTGATAGGGATTACAACATTATTCTTTGTATTAACATTAAGATTATCCTACATAATGATTGTAAAAAGAGGCGAATATGCCGCTATGGCTGAAGATCAGTGGACAAGTGAAGTAAAGATAGATGCTAGAAGAGGAAGAATATTAGATAGAAACGGTGTAGAACTTGCAGTGTCAGCAAATGTGTATAGAGTTGACTTTGATTTGAACTCAATAAGAACATATTTGAAGAATAATGAAAAAGATGGTAAGGCAATCACAAAAACAAGTGATTTGGCACCATTGATAGCAGATGCAGTTGGTATGGAAAAAGAGGATGTACAAAAAAAACTTGATACAACCCTTAAAAGTGGTGCACCAGCAGGATCTGCAACCTTAATTAGAAGAATAGAGAAGGATGCTGCAGATAAAGTTAAGGCCCTTAAAGTATCGGGAATTATAGTATCTCCAGATACTAAAAGATATTATCCTAATGGATCATTTTTGGCCCATGTACTTGGTAGTACAAATACTGATAATCAGGGGTTAACAGGAATAGAGTTAAAATATAATAGCGTTTTATCCGGAGTACCTGGAATGAAAATTGCTGAGTTAGATCGTCAAAGTGGTGATTTACCGTACACAATATCACAGTTTACACCACCAGTTGACGGTAAAGATATTACATTAACTATAGATGAAAGAATACAATCCTTTGCAGAAAGAGTAGCAAAGCAAGCATTAAATGATCAAAAGGCCCATGCAGTATCGGTAACAGTAATGGATCCAAAGACTGGAGAAGTTCTAGCAATGGTAAATAAACCGGACTTTGATCCAAATCAACCATATGAAGGAATTGAGAGTTTCACAGGAGATAATGATTACCAAAAGCTACAAAGTATGTGGAGAAATAGAATTGTAAGTGATACCTTTGAGCCAGGATCAATCTTCAAAGTAGTTACATCTATAGCTGCTATGGAAGAGAATACAGTTCCTGATGGTCACACTTTCCAATGTGGTGGATCTACTGTAATAGGTGGAAGGAAAATTAAATGTTGGAAAGCAGGTGGGCATGGAAGTCAAACCTTCGAGGAAATTATAAAAAATTCATGTAACGTTGCATTTACTGAATTAGGAGCAATGATTGGAAAAGAAAAGTTAAATGAATATATAGATAAATTTGGATTTGGTAAATTAAGTGGAGTAGATTTACCTGGTGAGGCTAGGGGTATAATTAAGAAGACAGAAACAATTACAGAAACAGATTTAGCAACTATAGCATTTGGACAAACTAATACTGTTAATACAGTGCAATATATGGCAGCATTTAATGCAGTAGCAAACGGTGGCACATTAATACAACCACATGTAATGAAAGAAGTATCACATAAGGATGAAAATGGTACAAGGGTAGTTGATGATAACTTTAAGCCTACTACAACCAATGTAGCTACATCAGAAAAAACAGCTGAACTTAGAAAAAGCTTAGAAAGAGTTGTTACAGAGGGATCAGGTAATGCGACCTTCATTGAAGGTTATCATATTGGTGGTAAAACAGGAACAGCACAAAAAGTAATTAACGGAGTTTATGCAGATGGAAAATATATTTCATCATTTGTAGGAATGGCACCAGTTGATGATCCAAAGGTTACAGTTATGATAACTGTAGATGAGCCAAGTAATGAAGGATATTATGCAGGTCAAGTAGCAGCGCCTTATGCTAAGTTACTATTTACAGATATATTTAATTATATGGAGAGTAAGTTTGCTACAGAGAATGCAAGCTCAATTGTAAGGGATGTTGTTATTCCAGAGATTAGAGGTAAAAGTGTTGAAGAGGCAAAGAAAGCATTAAAGGAAGTTCATTTAGAAGGGGTTATAGAAGGAAATGGTAATACAGTTAAGTCTATAAAACCTTATCCTGGTTATACTGTTAAAGAGGGTTCTAAAATAACATTATATACTGAAGGCCAAGGAGAAAATATTGATAGTGTAATTATGCCTGATGTAAGAGGTTATTCTTTAGAGTCAGCAACTACATTATTAAAGGGATTAGGATTGAAGTTCACTTCTGAGGGAACTGGAATGATAGATAATCAAAGTATTCCTCCAGGTGAGTTAATAAATAAGGGAACGTCAGTAAAACTAGAATTAAGTTCAAAATATATGGATTAATAATAGTTAAGAATTTAAGAGAATATTAATAGCTAGAGGTGATAACATGATTCTAAAAGAATTACTTAAAGAATTAGATTATGAAGTAAAACAAGGAACTATTGAAAAAACAGTAGATGGAGTAAGTTATGACAGTAGAAAAGTAGGTCTTAACCATTTGTTTGTTTGTGTTAAGGGATTTCAAGTAGATGGACATAAATATGTAAAAGCAGCATTAGAAAATGGAGCTACTACATTAATATGCCAAGATGAGGTTTTATGTGAAGATAAAAATATAACAATTATAAAGGTGAAGAATACTAGGGAAGCATTAGCGCAAATTTCATGTAATCTTTATAATAATCCAAGTAAGAAAATGAAAATAATAGGTGTTACAGGAACTAACGGAAAAACTACAACAGCTTTTATGATTAAGGCTATACTAGAAGCTGAAGGACATAAGGTTGGTTTAATAGGAACAATTGCTAATTATATTGGAAAAGAAAAGATAGATACAGAAAGAACAACACCTGAATCACTTGAGTTACAACAATTATTTGCAGATATGGTTAACAAGGGTTGTGAATACTGTGTTATGGAAGTTTCATCACACTCTCTTGAATTAGATAGAGTTTATGGTGTTGAGTTTGAAGCGGGGATTTTTACAAACCTTACAAGAGATCATTTAGATTTCCATAAAACCTTTGAGAATTATTACAAGGCAAAGTATAAGCTCTTCCAAAGAAGCTGTATAAGTGTGGTAAATGTTGACGATAATTATGGTAAGAAATTAGTAGAAGATCTTCAAGGTGAAGGGAAAAATAACTTTGTTACTTACTCAATTAAAGAAGAAAGTGATTTTAGAGCTTATGATGAAAAATGTGAAATTAAGCATATTGGATTTAAGCTAAAGATAGATAATGAGGAAGAATTTATAGTAGGTCTTCCGGGTGAATTTAATATTTACAATTCCTTAGGTGCAATTGCAGCAACATATAACCTTGGAATATCTTTAGAGAGTATTAAAAAGGGTATAGAAGAAGCAGTTGTTGATGGAAGATGTGAAATGGTAGGGAGAAAGTATAACTTACCTTATACTATAATTGTTGATTATGCACATACACCAGATGGGCTAGATAATATTTTAAAAACAGCAAAGGGCTTTACTAAAAATAGGCTAATTTCAGTATTTGGATGTGGCGGAGATAGAGATAAGGTAAAGAGGCCTCAAATGGGTAAAATAGGAGCGGAATTATCTGATATTGCAATAGTTACATCAGATAATCCAAGAACAGAAGCACCTATGAGTATAATTAAAGATGTTGTAGCAGGGATTGATACTGATAACTATGAGGTTATTGAAAATAGAAAAGAAGCAATTAAAAGGTCTATTGAACTAGCAGAAGCTGGAGATGTAATTGTAATTGCAGGTAAGGGTCATGAAACCTATCAAATATTAAATACAGGAAAAATACATTTTGATGAAAGAGAAGTTGTAGATGAAATATTAAATGAACTAAAATAAGAATATAAAGATGGCATTAATATTATAATTTATTGTGTGGAATATTGTATAAGCAGTATTCCACATATTATTGGGATTAAATGTATAACAAGAGGTGATTTACTTGGAATTGAAATTTGAAGAGCTAGTGGAGGCTATTAGCGGTAAAGTTATTCTTAATAGTGAGAAAAAAACTTTTAATAAGATTTGCACAGATACAAGGAAAATAGAAAAAGATAATATTTTTCTAGCTTTAAATGGCGAAAATTTTAATGGCAATAAATATGTTAAGAGCGCTTTAGAAAAGGGTGCATCAATAGCAATAGTAGATGAAGAATTAGTTGATCTAGAAGAAGTTAGGGGTACAATCATTAAAGTTGAAAATTGTTACGATGCATTATTATCTTTAGCGAAGTATTATAGAGAAAAGTTAGGAATTAAGATTATAGGTGTAACTGGATCAACTGGCAAAACATCAACTAAGGATTTAGTAGCAGCCTTTTTAAGTGAAAAGTTCAAGGTATTTAAGACAAAAGGAAACTTTAATAACCATATTGGTTTGCCATTGATGATACTTGAACTAGATTCATCAGTAGATATAGCTGTGTTAGAACTTGGAATGAGTGATTTAGGTGAGATACATACACTTGCAGAGTGTTCTAAGCCTGATATTGCACTTATAACAAATATAGGGCTATCACACATAGAGAATTTAAAGACAAGAGAGAATATTTTAAAAGCCAAACTTGAGATAACAGATTTTTTCAATTCAGAGAATGTACTTATTGTGAATGGAGAAGATGAATATTTACCAAAGGTAGAAAGTAACTCTTATAAAATAATAAAAACTGGATATAATGAAGGTTTTGATTACGTAGCTAATAATATTATACTTTCAGAAAAGAGTACTTCATTTACTATAGAGGATGGACAAGATGAGTATGTATTTAAGTTACCTATGGTTGGAGCCCATAATGTATTAAATGCCCTTTTAGGGGTTGCAGCATGTAGAGTATTAGGGGTTACATATGATGAAATGGTAAAGGGTTTAAAAAATATAGAAGCTACATCAATGAGGCTAGAATTTATTGAAAAAGATAACTTCACAATTATAAATGATTGTTACAATGCTAGTCCGGCATCCATGGAGGCAGCATTAGATGTTTTAAGTAATTATAAAGGTAATAGAAAGATTGCAATACTTGGAACTATGAATGAACTTGGTGATGAAGCAGAGAGGGCACATAGAGAAGTAGGAGCATATGCAAAAGAAAAAGCAGATATATTAATTACAACTGGAGATTTTAAAGAGAGTTACAAAATAGGTTTTGATAAAAGAAATATAAAAATATATGATGCTAAAGAAGAAATAATATGTGATTTAAATAATATTATTAATAAGGGTGATGTTATTTTAGTTAAAGCTTCAAGAGGCATCAAATTTGAAGAGATAGTAAAAGAATTAGAAAATATTAAGGTTTAACGAAGGAGGTGAACTGCCAAAGAAAAGGCAGTAAATTATGGAGCAAATATTTAACGGATTTTTTAATAGCACAATTTTAGTAGCACTTTTATTAGGAATAGTTTTTTCATTAATATTAGGACCAATTATAATACCTATACTTCATAAATTGAAGTTTGGTCAAAATATACGTAAGGAAGGACCACAGAGTCACCTTAAAAAAGCTGGAACACCAACTATAGGTGGTCTGATTTTTATTATTTCTGTAACACTTGTAATGATTTTAATGAGATACAAATTAAATGATGAAGGGATGATAGTATTATATGGTATGCTAGCATTCGGATTAATAGGATTCTTAGATGACATATTAAAAATTATCCATAAAGATAATGAAGGTCTTACATCAGGACAGAAGTTTGCATTGCAATTATTATTCTCTGCAGGCATTGCTATTTATGGATACTTTACATTTGGAACAACTATAGCACTTCCATTTACAACTATGAAACTAACATTAGGGTGGCTATTTATACCATTTGTAATGTTTTATTTTGCAGCAGTTACTAATGCAGTGAACTTAACGGATGGATTGGATGGTCTAGCTTCATCAGTTACAGTTTTAGTATTAACTTTCTTTAGTATACTAGCCTATAAGATGGGATATTATAGTGTATCTGTTTTTGCAATAGCCCTTACTGGTGGTTTACTAGGGTTCTTAAAATTCAATGCATATCCTGCTAAGGTATTTATGGGGGATACTGGTTCCCTTGCACTTGGTGGAGCATTAGCATCAATAGTGTTAGTATTAAAAACACCATTATTGGTAATAATAGTAGGTGGAATATATGTAATAGAAGTTTTATCTGTAGTTATTCAGGTAACATCATTTAAGTTAACTGGTAAGAGAGTATTTAAGATGGCTCCGCTTCATCATCATTTTGAACATATTGGATGGTCTGAAGTAAAGATAGTAACAGTATTTTCATTAATCACATTAATTTTGTGTGTGATAGGTTTTGTTTCTCTTTAGTAATTTAAAATGGAGGATTTGTATATGGCAAAAAGTAAGAAAAGAAGGAGGAAGATGGGGAGTATAGATTACGGTGTATTTTATGCTGTAATAGTGCTTTTAGCAATAGGTATAGTAATGGTATATTCGGCAAGTTCATATTATGCCATGTTTCATGATGGTAATGATAGTACAGCCTATTTAAAGAAACAACTAGCTGCAAGTGTTCTAGGGATGATAGCGATGTTCTTTTTTATGAGCTTTGACTATCATAAAATTAAAAAGTACACAGTTCCCCTAATGGTAGTTACGATTCCATTACTATTAGTAGTACGATTATTTACACCGATAAATGGTGCTCAAAGGTGGATACCATTAGGACCCTTTGGAACATTTCAACCATCTGAGCTTGCTAAATATGTTATAGTATTCTTTCTAGCTATGAGTATATCTGCTAAAGGAGATGGCATTAAAAATTTTCGCACAGGTATTGTTCCATATATTGGAGTTTCAGGATTTTATGCTGGGTTAGTTTTGATGCAAAAGAATTTAAGTATAGCTGCCCTTATAATGATAGTAACATTTATAGTTCTATTTTCAGCAGGTGGAAGGTTAAAACACTTATTTCTATATGTAGCCCCGGTATTAGTTTCTGCGGCTTTAGTTTTTGCATTAGGAGAGGACTATAGAAGAGCCAGAATGTTAAATTTTATCAATCCCTGGAAGGATGCAGCTGGAGATGGGTATCAGTTAATACAATCCTTTTATGCATTAGGGGCTGGTGGGATAACTGGATTAGGACTTGGTCAATCAAGGCAGAAGACATTGTATATGCCGGAACCTCATAATGATTTTATTTTTTCAATAATTGGTGAGGAATTAGGTTTAATAGGATGTGCAGTAATAATAGCTTTATTTCTTATATTGATTTGGAGAGGTGTTAAAGTATCTATGGAAGCTAGGGACACATATGGAACTCTACTAGCACTAGGTATAACTTCAGTAATAGCAGTTCAAGCTATTATTAATATAGCAGTTGTTACAGGTTCTATGCCAGTAACAGGTGTGCCTCTACCCTTTATAAGTTATGGAGGCACCTCTCTAGCAATTACAATGGCCGCAATGGGAATACTCTTAAATATCTCCCGACAAAAAGAAAGCGGTATTGAAAATATTTTATTAGAAAAATGATAGGAAGTCACTGTGAAATACAGTGGCTTTTTCCTATATTATAATTTTAGAAAATACAATGTATTATAAAATATTTGTAAGAATGGCTTTTAGAATTAATGCTAATATGAATAAAAATGTAATATTTTTTTAATGAATTAAAGACTATAAAGTGGTATGATAGAAGTTGATAATATGGGTATATTATGTTAACAAATAAAAAGTATGGAATAGGGATGATTATGGCAAAGTCTGATAATATGTATATAAGAAGAGCAAAAAGAAAAAGATTAATAAAGAGGCAAATTATATTAAGTATATTTTTAATAATATGTGGAGTAATCTTTGTAACAAAAACAGATACCTTTAAGATAAAAGATATAAAGTGTACTGGCGAAGTTTTATTAACAGAAGATTATATAATAAGCCAAACAAAAGATTTAATAGGTAAGAATATTTTTGGAATTAACAAGAATGATATTAAGAAAAGTGTAAAAGGAAACCCATATGTTAAATCTATTGAAATAAAAAGAAAGCTTCCTAAAACATTAGTTATTGAAGTTTCGGAAAAAAAAGGACTATATTATATTAAGGATGGGTCAAGTTATAATATTATTAGTAGTGAATTAGTATTATTAGAAAGACTTGAATCAATAGAGGATAAGAAGCTAATTGAGATTAGAGGCTTAGTGATGGATAATGTGAATCTTGGAGAAAAAATAAGTGATAATGTAAGGTTACAAAATTTATTGGAAGAATTCTATAAGCAAGAAGAAGTAATTGAAAGTAAAAATGAAGAATTTTCTATAGAGGCTATTGATGTAAAGGATCTTTCAAAAATAAAGGTGTATTTAGGGGATGTTGAAATAAAGCTAGGTAGTGATGAAAATGTTAGAGGGAAGATGAGTAATGCAATAAATACTTATAAATCAGGATTAGTTACTGAATATATTGATACAAGTTTTAATGGAACACCTGATTTTAAGTAAGGGGAGGTAAGAAGTGAAGAAATTAATATCGCAATTATTTGTAGCAATAGTATGTGGGATTCTAGGTTTTTTATTAGCATACCAATTTAAGGTGTTAGCTAAAACAAATGCCGGAGATAATAATTACAACAGCACAGAAATGGTAAGTGAAATTGAAAGCTTAAAAAAAGAAAAAGAAGAGTTATTAAATGCAAATACAGATTTAACAGAGAACTTGAAAAAATTTGAAGACTCTGCAGCTAATAGTGGTGATGTAAGCAAAGAGATTACAACACAATTAGAGGCAGCAAGAATGCAATTAGGTACTGCTGATGTAAAAGGTAAGGGATTGATAGTAACAATTACACCAAAGCCATCGGTATTTGGAACACCTAATAATGATACAACCAGAAATCTTGGTGAAGATGAATTGGTACACATAGCTAATATACTTTGGTTTGGGAAAGCAGAAGCTGTTTCCATTAATGATTACAGAATAACAGCTCAAACAGGTATTAAAAATTCTGGATCATACGTATGGGTAGGTCCAACAGAGAAAATCAACCCGGAGGAAAAAATTGTATTTGAGGCAATTGGGGATAAAACAACATTAAAGGTTGGATTAACATGGCCAGGTGCATTGGATTATAAATTATTAGGTAATTATAATGTTGAGATAGTAGAAAGTGATGAAATATTAATTGAAAAAACAAGTCAAACAATTAAAAATAATTATATAAGGCCAGTAAAATAATAAGGGGGTAAAAAATGATTGCAGTAATAGGACTTTTAATTGGAATTATTCTTGGTATAGTATTTGAGGTAAATATTCCAGAAAAAATTTCTCCCTATATGTCAGTAGCCATATTGGCATGCTTAGATTCGGTTTTTGGAGCAGTAAGAGCAAATCTTTCCCAGAACTTCAAGACAGATATATTTATATCAGGTTTTTTTGGAAATGCTGTATTAGCAGCAGGATTAGCATATTTAGGAGATAAACTTGGGATTCCAATATACATAGCAGCGGTTATTGTTTTTGGAGGCAGAATATTTGATAATTTTGCTATTATAAGAAGGCTATTAATAGAAAAATTTAAAAGTAAGCAATGAGGTGATTAGATGAAAAATAATAGTACTAAAATAGCTGTATTAATTGGAACTATTATATTAGGATTTTTAATTACCATAAACTTTAATTTTAATGAAATCCAACCGTCTACTCAATTAAATGCTAGGGAATATCAAAATATCATAGAAGAAAAACAAAAACTATTGAAACAAATTAGTAGTTTAAGAGAAGGTAATGCTTCAATATCAAGTAAAATAAATAATTATTCATATGAGGATAAAAAGCAGGATAAAATTGTTGAAGATATGATCAGGCAACTGGCTGATTATGGAATGTTGACAGGTTTAAATGAGGTAAAGGGACCAGGATTAGTTATTAAACTTACTGATGGAACTTATAATGGAGCTGAAGATAGTTATTATGATTCTATGAGTAAGATACTTCATGATAGCGACATGGCACTATTATTTAATGAAATAAGGGTTGCTGGAGCAGAAGCAATAGCTGTAAATAATCATAGGGTATCTCCTTTAACAGCTGTAATTTGTAAAGCTGCATACTTAGGATTTGAAGATGGTGACCAGGTTAATGCTCCATTTTCTATATATATTATTGGTGATCCGGATAGTTTAGAGGAAGTTTTAACAAGGGATGGTAGCCATCTAAGAAGATTAAGAACTAGAGGATTATTCTTGGAAATAGAGAAAAAAGAAGAAATAAAGATGCCATCAGCTAATATCCGTAATATGAGCTTTATGGAAGAAAATTAGAATAGTAGGTAAAAATACCATTAATAAAAGTTAAATTTAATTCAAATTATGAAGGAGATTTAACTTTTTTGCAGAATAAGTATAATGAAGAGGGTTAGTTACTCTAAGGAGGGAAGCTGCTATGAGTATAGGTTACAATATAGAAACAATAAAAGAAGAAATACCAAATGGAGTTAAGCTATTAGCTGTTTCAAAGACTAAGTCTATTGAAGAGATGGAAGAAGCATACAAACTAGGAATTAGAGACTTTGGTGAAAATAAAGTACAGGAATTGATTAGAAAAGAAGAAGAGTTTCATAAGGATGTTAGATGGCATCAAATAGGAATGCTTCAAACTAATAAAGTTAAGTACTTAGTTGGAAAGGTTTATTTAATTCATTCTCTATCAAGTATAAAGCTACTTAATCAAATAGAAAAAGAATTTGAGAAAAAAAACCTAATTGCAAATGTTCTAATTCAAATCAACATTGGAAAAGAGGAAAGCAAGAGCGGTTTCTTTATTGAGGAGCTTAGTGAAGTTATAAATGAAGTAGAGAACTGTAAGTATGTTAAAGTTAAGGGGATTATGGCCATAATTCCTAAAGGTGATGAGGAGAGCAATAGAAGGTATTTCAAAGAAACAAAAGAAACTTTTGATGGCCTTAAACATAAAAGCTTCAAGAATATAAGTATGGAAATCTTATCAATGGGGATGACTCATGATTATAAGATAGCTATAGAAGAGGGATCTAATCTAATAAGAATTGGTGAAGGAATCTTCGGTAAAAGAAATTATAGTACAGGGGGAGTAAACAATGAGTAATATGATGACAAAAGTTAAATCATTTTTAGGAATCGGGGAATATGAGGACGAATATGATGAATATGATGATTTTGATGATGTAGAAAATGTTGAGGATGATTTAGAAGAATCAATAGAACCAGTAATTCAAAATAAAAGAAATAATAAAGTTGTTAATATTCATAGTTCATCTTCAGCTAAGGTTACAATAACAAAGCCTTTAGCATATGAAGAGGCTACTGAAATAAGTGATGCATTAAAGAGCAGAAAAATAGTAGTTGTTAATACAGCAGCTTTAGAGAATAGAATAGCACAAAGGTTATTAGATTTTATAAGCGGTTCATGTTATGCATTAGGTGGAGAACTTCAAGAGATTGAAAAGGGAGTATATATCCTTTCACCTTCAAATGTAGAAGTAACTAATGAGTTAAAAAATGAGTTGAGTTCAAAAGCGTTATTTAGCTGGACAAAGTAGGAGTAAATTTAAATGGGAGTTGTATTTTATATTTTATCATCTGTAATTTTTGGATTAGAGTTAATTATATTAGTGGAGTGTTTACTCTCATGGTTTGTACAAGGTAGAGGAAATGAAATAATGAATTTACTAAGGATAATAACTAATCCAATATTAGAACCATTTAGAAGATTACAGAATCAATTTTTTGGAGATGTAGCAATAGATTTTTCGCCAATCTTAGCTATAGTAGCACTTCAAATATTAAAAAGGATTATATACATAGTATTTTAATTATGGATAAAAAAAGAATACTTAATAATTTTGGAGAAGATGATAAGGCGGATGTTTTAAATCTGTATGAAAAATATACTTTATCTTTCGAAAGAGATATTCCTATTTTTGGGAACAACTTCTATTCTCCTAATGTGTGGAAATTCTTTCAAAGCACATTAGGAACCAAGGAGTTTAAGGTAGAAACATATGGATTCTTTAAAGAGGCGGAAAGACGGATGATATCATTTAATAATTTATATGATGCAGAATTCCCCATAAAGGTAATTAAAATTGAAAACAACTCAAAATTTAGTTCTCCAACCCATAGAGATTATTTAGGAGCTATATTATCATTAGGAATTAACCGCAATAAAATTGGTGATTTGCTAATTAAGGATAATATATGCTATTTACCAATATGTGAAGAAATTGAAGACTTTATAATAAATAATCTAACATCAATAGGAAGGTCTCCATGTAGTGTTACCACTGTAGAAGAGGGATTTATTCCACCTAATCCTGAATTTAAAGAGGAGATAATACTTGTTCAATCTTTAAGAGTGGATTCTATAGTAGCAAAGTTGACAAAACTCTCAAGAGGGAAATCTCAAGCTATTATTGAAGAAGGAAAGGTGTTAATCGATTATAATAGAATAAAGGATAAGAGTAAAGAAGTGGTAAAAGGAGAACGAATCACAATAAGGGGCCTAGGTAAATTTATTTTAGGTGATATAGTAGGCAGTAGTAAAAGTGGTAAATTTAAAGTGGTGATAAAAAAATATACATAGTAGAGGTGAAACATATGAAACTTACACCAATGGATATTAATAATAAAGAGTTTAAAAGAGGGTTAAGAGGATATAACCCAGAAGAGGTTGATGATTTCTTAGAGGAAGTAGTAGAGAACTATGAAGAACTTTATAAGGAAAATTCAAAACTTAAAGAAAAAATTAATGTAGCAACAGAGAAAATAGAACATTATGCAAAAATTGAAAGTACTATTCAAAATACATTACTATTAGCTCAAAATGCGGCAGATCAAGCAAAGTCTACTTCTGAAAAAGAAGCAGAACTAATAATTAAGACTGCTAATGAAACTGCCCAAAGAATTGTGGATAAAGCACATAATGATGTCATCCAAATCAATGATGAATTTGATAGAGTTAAGCAAGAATTTATAAAGTTTAGAAATAAATTTAGAAACTTTATAAATACTCAATTAGATACATTTGACGATTTAGAAAAAGATTTAAATAAGAATTATAGTATAGCAACTCCAGTTGAAGAAATTGCAGTTGAAAGAGAAATAGATTTTAGTGAAGAAGCATTTAAAACAATTGAAGATGATGTAATTAATGATGAAATTGATGAAATTAAAAGTTTCTTTGCAACAAGAGACGAGGAATAATTTTTTGATTTTAAAAAGAAGATTGCTGTGTAAAACCAGGGATCTTCTTTTTATATTGTACAAGAAATTTTATAGGATAATATAGGGAGGTATTTACCTGGTGTTGACCTTGTTAAGACAGTTATATTATAATGTTAAAGAATAGAATATAGAGGTGTTTAACATAATGGAAGAAACTATATATACAGTCGAAGAGGATTTTGAAGGAGAGAGAATAGATAAATATTTATCTCAGCTTTTTGTAGATAAATCAAGATCATACTTACAAGGGTTAATTGAAAAAGGAAATATAACAGTTAATGATAAAATTATAAAAAGTAACTATAAATTAAGATATCATGATGAAATTAAGGTTTTATTACCTGAGCCTATTTTACTGAAGGTAGAATCAGAAAATATTCCATTGGACATAGTTTATGAGGATTCAGACATTATAGTTATAAATAAACCTCAAGGAATGGTAGTACATCCTGCACCAGGTAACTACACTGGAACTCTAGTAAATGCTTTATTATATCATTGTACTGACTTATCAAGTATTAACGGGATTGTTAGACCAGGTATTGTACATAGGATAGATAAGGATACTACAGGAATTTTAGTTGTTGCAAAAAACGATGAATCACATAATTTTTTATCTGATCAACTTAGAGATCATTCTATGAAGAGAGAGTATTATGCCTTAGTAGAGGGTAGAATAAAGGAAGATAAAGGAACAATAGATAAGCCACTTGGTAGAAATAAAAAAGACAGACTGAAAATTGGAGTAGTTCCAGATGGAAGGCGTGCTGTAACGCATTATGAGGTTTTAGAGAGATATAAGGAAACTACATTAGTTAAGTGTAGGTTAGAAACTGGTAGGACCCATCAGATAAGAGTACATATGGCTTCAATTGGTCATCCACTTATTGGTGATCCACTATATGGATTTAAGAAGCAAAAATATAAATTAGAAGGACAAATGCTTCATGCTAAGATCTTAGGATTTATTCATCCGAAGAGTAGAGAATTCATGGAGTTCTCTTCTGATTTGCCAAAATATTTCGAGAATCTTTTAGAAAGATTACGAAAAGAGGTTATGTAGGAGGAAGATAAATAATGAAATTAAAAGCTAATTTACTAGATGATAAGGCTGTAAAACGAAGCTTGATTAGAATATCCCATGAGATTATTGAAAGAAATAAAGGGGTAGAAGATATAGTGTTAGTAGGTATAAAGAGAAGAGGATACCCTTTAGCACAAAGGATAGCTAATGAGATATTGAAAATAGAGGGTGTAAATGTTCCAGTTGGATCAGTAGACATAACATTTTATAGGGATGACTTAACACATTCAGCAGAAACACCAAAGGTAAAAAATATTGATCTTGGTGTAGATGTTGAAAATAAAAAAGTTGTACTTGTTGATGATGTTTTATACACATGCAGAACGGTTAGAGCGGCTATAGATGCTGTAATAGATAGGGGAAGACCTAAAGCTATTCAATTGGCTGTACTTATTGATAGAGGTCATAAAGAATTACCAGTTAGAGCAGATTATGTAGGGAAAAATATACCAACATCAAAGGACGAAAAGATTGCAGTTCATATTGTTGAAATAGATAATGAGGATTCAGTTAAAATATACGAGGATTAAAACCACTCTGAAGGAGAAAAGATATGGAATATAATTTAATAGCAACAACTACATTTGGTCTTGAAGGGATAACGGCAAAGGAACTAAAGACTTTAGGTTATGAGGATGTAAAGACAGAAACTAGTAAAGTATTCTTTACTGGTGATGAGATGGATATAGCAATTGCTAATATTCATCTTAGAACTGCAGACAGAGTATTAATAAAAATGGCTGAATTTGAAGCAAGAACCTTTGAGGAGTTATTCCAAGGAACTAAAAAAGTAGATTGGAGTAAAATAATCCCTAGGAATGGAGTAATGCACGTTGTAGGAAAATCTGTTAAATCAACACTTCATAGTGTTCCAGACTGCCAATCAATAGTTAAAAAAGCAGTTATAACTAGCATGAGTGAAGCTTATGGAATAAAACAGTTCGAAGAGAATGGACCTGTATATAGAATTGAAGTAGCTATTTTAAAGGATAAGGTAACCTTAACAATAGATACTTCTGGTTCAGGGTTACATAAGAGAGGCTATAGGGAACACTCTGGGGCAGCTCCCTTAAAAGAAACATTAGCCGCTGCAATGGTATACCTATCAAGGTGGCAGGATACATATGAACTTGTAGACCCTTTCTGTGGATCTGGAACTATACTGATAGAAGCAGCAATGATAATGCAAAATATTGCTCCAGGATTAAATAGGACTTTTGCATGTGAAGAATGGCCAACCATACCTGATTATATATTTAATCAAGTAAGAGAAGGTGCAAAAAGAGCTATAAAGAAGAAAGAAATAAAACTTTTAGGCTATGATATAGATACATGGGTTCTTAGAACAGCTCAAAATAATGCAATAAAAGCTGGCGTAAGTGAGTATATAGAGTTTCATAAAAGAGACTTTAAGGAATTTTCTCATAGAAAAAGATATGGGTTTATTATAACAAATCCACCTTATGGAGAAAGATTAAGTGAAAAGTCTGAAGTTGAAAAACTATATAAAGTATTTGGAGACTATAAAAGAGATTTCAAAGACTGGGAATTTAACATTTTAACTTCATATGAAGAATTCGAAAAGCCTTTTGGAATAAAATCTACTAAAAATAGAAAGCTTTACAATGGTAAGCTTAGATGTTATTACTATCAATACTTAGATAATCCATTAATAAAAGGTCAAGGAGATACAGTTATCCAAGAATTAATTAGAAAGTCATAGATAAAATAGAAAATCCCAATATACATATAACATTATGCTGTATGTATATTGGGATTTTAATTTATAAGAGAAGGGTTAAAGAATTAAACTTTTCTTATATTTAGTTTATCGTACTCTTTTGGATCAGCGTAAATTGTTTTATTTGTATAGTAAATTACCATTCCTGGCTTTGCCCCATTTGGTTTCTTAAGATTTCGTACTTCAGTATAATCTACAGGTACCTTTGAGTTATTTTTACCTTTACTATAGTAAGCAGCAATAATTGCAGCTTCCTCAAGACTTTGATCATCAATATTAAGGCCTTTAATTATTACATGAGAACCAGGGATATTTTTAGTGTGTAACCAAATATCATTTCTATGAGCAAATTTAAGGCTTAAATAATCATTTTGTAGGTTATTTTTTCCAACGTATATATCAAAACCACTAGAAGAAACAAAATGAAGTGGTTTGCTTTCTTTAACTTTTTTATTACCTTTATTAGTATTCTTAAATTTGATATATCCAGTTTCCATAAGCTCTCTTTTAATTTGCTCAATTTCATCATAAGATTCAACGTTTATTATATTTGTTAAGACTGAATTTAAATATTCCAATTCAGCTTCATTTTTTGCAAGTTGTTCAATAGCCCATTCCTCAGACTTCTTAAGCTTATTATATTTTTTGTAATACTTTTGAATATTTTCAGAAGGAGATTTGTGTTTATCAAGATTGATAGTAATATATTCTTCCTTTTCACTATAAAAGTTTAATAGTTTTACTTTGTCGTCTCCTTGCTTTAAAGTATAAATATAAGAAGTGAGTAAATCCCCTTTGATTTTAATTAAATCTTTCTCAGCACTTTCTTTTAGATTTTCATTAAGAATTTTATTTTTCTTATTACAGCGCTCAATATTTGTATTAATAAGCTTTTGCAGATCAGTTGATCTATTAGATAGTCTTTCTTGCTTATCTTTTATCATAAAGAAATTATCTAATAAAATTGAAGGTGATTCAAACTCAATAGAATTATTAATTTGGTCATTATAAGAAAGTGGTTGTGAATAGAAGTCTACATATAAACCATTTTCATTTGTGTATATTAAAAATTTATTATTCCTATCAAGGCCTGCTATAAAATCTTTTATAAAGCTATATAATTCAGACTTATTTGTTAATGATATATTTAAGTTTTTTGCTTTAGTATAAAGATCTATTGATAAAGGTTTTGCAATTCCAGTTAAAGTTTTAGAGAAAAATTTTTCATCAAAATTTACATCATTTTCATCTACAAAACTTGAAAAGTCATCTATACTCATTTTAAATGGATTTAACTTATTAGATTCTGGAGGATATACATAATTAACACCTGGATATAAAACACGATAGCTATTTATATCTGGTGTTATGTGCTTAATTGATTCCATAATTTTATTATCTCTATCTCTGATAAGTGTGATATTTGAATGTCTACCCATTATTTCAATTATTAGTGAGTAAGAACTATTAAATCCCATCTCATCCGAAGCCTCAATTTTAAAGATAACTATCCTATCACTATCTTTTTGATAGACATCAATTATACGTCCCCCTATTAAATATTTTCTAAGTACCATTAAAAACATAGGTGCTTTCAATGGATTTTCTTTAACAGCATCAGTAAAGTGTAATCGAGGAAATTTAGATGAGGCTGATATAAGTAATTTATGATTCTTCCTCTCTTTTCTTAAAGTTATAATTATTTCATCCTTTTCAGGTTGATTGATTTTATCAATTTTTGAGTCTATTAGGGTTGGTTTTAAACTACCTAATAAACTATAAAGAAATATTCCATCTAGTGCCATAATATTCATCCTTTCACTGTGATAAACATAGTATATCATTAATTAAAAGGTTAGTTAAGTTTTTAGGAGAATCTAATAAGTTAATAGATGGTATAATAGTGATTTTATTCATATTTGCTATGATAAATGGGAGGAAATAATAACTTTATGAAGAAGTATATATAATATGATATATAAATATTTATTTATAGAGATAATAGGCTATTGTAATCGATAGATATAGAGAGTATTATAAAAAAGTACAAATTTTTTTTAAATATTTAATTAAGTTAAATAGTAACTAGATATTTATTTATAATATATTATTATATCTATTGTAATATAGCAAATAAAAAGACTATGGGTGGTGTTTATTGTAAATATAACATTATTTTAAAGTATGAGGGAGAAGGAATGGGATTAAGTAATATTAAAAAAATTGGAGCACTAGGCGTATTATTTTGTTCTTTAATTTTAGTTTCCTGTGGGGAAAATAAAATCAATATAGATAAAGTTGAAGGGGTAAAACTAAATAGGGGATCTATTACAGAGAATCAAAAGGGGATATACAGCAATTATAACTTTCAGAGTGGAAAGTATAATAAGATTGAAGGGGAGGATATCGTAGGGATATATGATTATGAAAGTGGTAATTATATCTCAGAGGAAGATGGGAAATATGTTGGATTTTATAATGGAAAAAATGTCATGTTAGAAGGTGTTGGGCAGAATGATATAAAATTAAACTTATCACCAAAAGGTGAGTATGTATCATATTTTACCAAGGACAGTGATGATATATTTATTGCAAAAGTTCGATCATTAGAAGATGGTAAAGAAGTTAATTTTAGGCCTAAAGTGATATTCTCATGGAGGGATATGGATTGGTTAGATGATAAGACATTAATTTATTATGGAACTAGTGATGATGGAATTTACGGGGTTTACATATATAACTTAGAAAATGGCAAAGAAGAATTAATTTATGAACTGAAAGGTGGATTAATACAGTTTATAAAAAGTACCGAAGATGGAGCGGTATTTCTACAAGAAACCATTGATGATAAGAAGTCGTTAAAAGTAATAGATAAAAATAGCAAGGAAGTAAGTATAATAAATGAGGATATAGTCGAAATATCAGATATACTTAAAAGTGGTGATGAATATTATGTCTTAGGTAAGAAAATAAATAGTGGATATGCTATCTTTAAATTAAAAAATAATACTGCAACTAGAATAACATATGATTATCCTCAATCAATTAATAGTGAAAAAGGTCTAAGCATTGATGAAGAAGGGAATATATTATTTATTGGGGCAGATAAAGAGTTAGATAAATCAAGGGTATATAAATGTTCTAAAGATGGAAGTGTAGGAAGGGTGTCTGAGGAAGGGAAGGACTTTACTTTTATAAATAGATCAATAAGATAAGTTGTTAAATATCAATAAAGTGAATGCTTTATTGATATTTTTTTTACTTTTAAGTATATCATCCTAGATATTGGGCAATGGTTTGTATAGGGAGGTGGACAATGAGTGGAAAAAGGCTAATAGAAGAAATAGATCTAAATACTGCTAGAAAAGTACCTATAAATCAAGCTAAAGAATATGAAGTGATTCCATTATATGAAAAAGAAGATACGGCATATATTGCTACTAGTGATGATTCTGAAAGAGGAAAGGAATTTTTAACTTTTTTATTTGGAAAAAGAATTAAGTTTCTAAAGCATGGCAAAGATGAAATAATGAATTTAATTAATGTAGTTTTGGATTACGACTATAAGAATATAGAACAAAAGATATTTAAAGAAGCAATTGAAAGTAAGGCTAGTGATATACATTATGAATTAGTAGATGGGGCATTAAATATAAGATTTAGAATAAATGGAGCATTAATCTTAGTTAGAAAATTAATGCTTGAGGAATATTCACAAATAACCTCTAGGCTAAAGGTAGGAGCGAATTTGGATATAACAGAAAAACGTAGGCCTCAGGATGGAAAAATATTCATGATGGATGGTGAGGTTGAATATAACTGTAGATTATCAACTATACCAGTTGTTGGAGGTGAGAAACTAGTATTAAGAATACTCTACGAGGAAAAATTTTTATCAGATATTAGAGAATTAAACTTCACAGCTGAGCAATTAAGAACATTAGAAAAAATAATTAAATTAAGTAGTGGCCTAATTATATGTAATGGACCAACTGGTAGTGGTAAGTCTACTACCATGTATACAATTCTAAATATGATAAAAAGGGATGAGATTAATATTACAACCTTAGAAGATCCAATAGAAATAAAAATGGATGGTATTAATCAAATTAATCTAAATCAAAAGATAGGAATTACTTTTGCAAGAGGATTACGTAGTATTTTAAGACAAGATCCAGATGTGATAATGATTGGAGAGATAAGAGATGAGGAAACAGCTAAGATGGCTGTTAGAGCTTCAATAACAGGACATAAAGTATATTCAACTATACATACTAAATCAGCAAGGGAAGTATATCTAAGGCTAGAAGAAATGGGAGTAAAAGATTATTTAATTAGAGATGCATTAGGAGGGATAATTTCACAGAGGTTAATTAGACTGATATGTGATCGATGTAAAGAAAAAAGTGGTGAAATAGATTTGAATGGTAGTTTGATAGGGGTCTATAGAAAAAAGGGATGTATTATCTGTAATGGAACTGGTTATACTGGAAGAACCTTAGTTGCATCAGTAAATTATATAGATAAATTTATCAGAGAAAAGCTGAGAAATATATATGAAAACGAGGATTTACTGTCAAATAAGCAGATGCTAGAGGGGGTAAACAGGCTACTACTAGAAGGTAAAATAGATTATGAAGATTACTTAGGATTTATAGAAGGGGAAGAATTATTTGAAGAGTAGTTATAAAGAATTAGCATTAATAGCAGAAAACTTAGGAGTCCTTTATGAGGATGGAATAGAGATTTCATTAGCTCTTGATTTATTGTCTGAGTTACCATTATCTAAAGAGTACAAGTTAAGTATAAGAGGTTTGAGAGATACTATTCTTAAGGGGGGAAGCCTTGAGGATGGGTTTAAATTATATCCTAAGCTATATCCAGATTTTTTTATAGGGATAATAAGTGTAGGAGAAAATAATGGAGAACTTACAAAAGTATTAATAAGTTTAAGTAAGTATTATGGAAAACTAGGAAGGGTTAAGAAAGAAGTAGTTAATGCTTTAATATATCCATTATTTTTAATTATATCAATAATAAGTTTAGGAATATTTTTAACCTTTGTACTTATTCCAAGCTTCTACGAGGCATTTAGTTCATTTGGAGGGAAAATACCAGGAAGTATTGAGTTTATATATTTATTAAAGAAGGCTTTTATAGAAGAACCTCTAGCAAGTCTCATATTTACATTATCTTGGGGGATGATTATTCCTTCAATAATATTAAGTATTTTAATAAAAAAAGTAAAAAAATCTAAAATAATATTAAGAATAAGGGTAATTAGAGATATTTATGAATATATTTTTATTTTAATATTATCAGTAATTATTAATAGTGGTGTGCCTATAGTAAAAGGATTGGCCTTTTGCCTGGAGTCATCAGATATATTATTTGTGAAAAATGAATTAGCACAAATTAATAATGATGTAATAAGGGGGATTGAAATGAGTAACTCCCTTGGAAACAACAAATTTATATCAAATTATAGCCTATCAATGATTAGATTAGGTGAGGTTAGTGGCTCAGTAGCCATGACATTTAATAAATTAGAAGAGCGACTAGAAAAAGGAACAACTGAAAAAATTAATAGAATAATAACTTTAATACAACCAATTTTAATTATTACAATGGCAGTGGTAGTATTCATCTTTATTTTTATATTTGTAATACCAATGTTTGACATGATGTATGGAGGAGTACATTAATTATGAAGAAAAAAGGATATACTTTAGTTGAATTAATAGCTGTAATGTCAATTTTAGCTATACTTTTTTCCATTGGTATTGGTGGATATGGCTTATATAAAAATATTAATAATGATAATCAGATAAACTATGCCCTTTATGAGATTGAAGATACATTAAGTTATGGGGAACTATACTGTAGAAATAATAAAAAAGAAGGGATATTTTACTTAGAAGAAAAAGAAGGTACTTTAACTGTTGGCTTCAAAGTTCGTGCTGGAGAGAATATTAAAGAGGTTGTATTGCCAAAGGTAATTGAAATAGTTAAGGACAATAAAGATGACTCATCATTATATAAAAGTATAAAGATAAACAAAGATGGCAATATGCAATCAGACACAGTAAAGTTAATGGATCTTAGAGGGAATGAGTATAGATTAACAATAAGAGTTTCAGTAAATCTTATTACTATTTGGGGGTGGGATATGATATATGAAAAAAAGTAAGGGTAGCATACTTATTGAGGTTTTAGTGGCAATATTTATTCTTTTTATTGCAGGTGGAATAGCCTTAACTTTTGGGTTAAGCATAAAAAAATCAATTAATAATAGGCAGAATAAACTTACTATGAAAGAAAGTCTAAAGGCTATCTGTAGTGAGTTAAAGTATAACAATAGTTTTATAGAAGTAAAAAGTTCTCTTTTAGATGACAGGAGAAAGCTTATATATAACGAGGGCACATTGGTTGAACTTACAAAAAGAAATCTATTTGATATACCCTTAAGTACTGAGGATGATAATTTTATAGAGATTATAGGTTCAGAAAAAAGTAAAGGATTTATAGAACTAGTAGTAAAAATTAAGTATAAAGGTGAGGTGTTGGAACAAGGGATTATAAAATCACCTTGGATGGATGAAGTATAGAAAAAAATCAGGATATACGTTAATTGAATGCATAGTATATATGGCTACTTCTTTAATTATTGTTACATTGGGGATAAAATTACTTTTTCAAGTAAGAAGTAGCTATATAAAAGATATTAAAAATAGTATGGAAATAAATGTTGTTGAGGAAGGTTTTCAATTAGTAGATTCTATGAACAATTCAGAAGTTACAGATATATATTATGAAAATAATAAAATAGTTTTCTTTAAAGATAATGCTGGAGATGCTTGGGAAAGCACAAAAGTTTGGATAAATGGAGATAATTTAGTGGCTGACTATTATGATGCTTCAAGTCCAATTAATAGCAAGGTATCGAATGTTATTTTAAGGGGAGTTAAAGGAAGTCAGATAATAAAAAAAGGAAGGATTATCTATTTAGTAATAATGAGGGGGGAAGAGCGATTCATAAAATGCATATAGCGAGAAAGAGAAGAGGATACTCAATGCTTAATATGCTATTTATACTTATGGTAGTAGTTCTTGTTTCCATTTGCTCTTATAGAATTTTATACAATAATATATTACGTAATAATTTGGGAGTAAAGTATAGTGATTTATATAGTATTGATAGGGATACTGAGGAAATTCTCTCAGAAGTAAATTTATATGTAAATAATAAAACAATTGATATTGAAAAAATATTAATTAGCAATGAAGCAACAGTAATAAAATCAAATGTAGTATTAATTTACGATAAAGAAATAGATAGATTTATATTAATTGATAGTAGAGGATTGAGGAAAGAAATTTCATTAAGATATGAGAAAAGAAATAATAAATGGTTTTTGTTACCTACTGGAAGAAGATATGTGGTATAGGAGGAGTTAAACTTGAGAAGTAAGGTAATTTTACTAAAGTATAACAAGTTAATATATAAAGGGTTAAATTATGAAATAAAGGATTTTATTAAGGAAAAAAAATCTGTAAGAAATAGGGTAATGTACCTACTAGATGAGGATCTATATATAAAGAAATATATATTTGATAAAAAAAACAAAATTGATTCAAAAGATATAAATAGAATCATTGAGGAGGCTTTTGGATTAGATGAAGATTATCTTTTTCATTATACTATGAATAGGAAGAGGAAGGAACTTAGTATATACGCTATAAAAGGGGGGAGAAAGGTATCTAAGCTTTGTGAAAATATAAGAAAAGTTAAAATTATACCAATTCAATTAGAAATGTTAAAGAAAATTAAAAGAAAAATAAAAGATAAAAGTTGGGGAAGTATTTTTAGTTATAAGGACAGCTATTATTTTATTTCTGTTAAGGATGGTATCTTTAATGGATCTTTTGTAGAAAGAAATTTGGAGTATTTTTTAGTTAGGATAAAAGAATTTAAAGGCGAGGAACCATTATATTTTGATAGCAGGATAGGTGACATTAACATAAAAAATGTGAAAGAATTAGACTTTGGAGGTATTATTAATGATAAAGCCTTATATAAAGAAAGATTTTTTACCTAGTTCATTTGTAGAGATGAAGGTGAATGAGACTAACAGAGGAGATAGACGTGGTTTAGTATTACTTAGTATCATTGCACTTATATTATTGCCAATAGGGATAAAAGAACTAGGAATAAATAAAAAAGAAGAAGTAGGTAAAAAATTAGTAAATGCAGGTGAAAGTTATATTTCTAAGGAAGAGGTATTTAAATGGATAGAAATTCCATCTAAAGGCGTAAGTGGTAGCTTTTCGGAAAAAGGTGGAAAAGTTATAGTTAGAGATAAAAAAATACTGGAAGAAATATGCGAAAAAGAGGGTTTTTCAATTAATACGATTGAATATTTAGGTGAAGATAAATATAAGATTGAAGTTATGAAGGAGTAGATATATGAAGGTGAAAATCTACACAATAATACTTTTACTTATAATTTCTTGTGAAGTATATATTGTTTTTAGGGAGGATAAGCAGGTTAAGAATGAGTATGAAAGTATTGAAGTTTTTAAAGAAAGAGAAGATGAAGTAACAATAGGTAAGGTAATGGCAGAAATAAATAAGAAAAAAGATATAGAATTTATGAATATTATAATGGATAATGATGCATATTTAATAAGGATAAGTGTTGAAGGAAATAAAGAAGAGTTTATAAATAAAATTAAAGATTTAGATAATTTTTTGATAAAAGATTATAGCCTTGAATTCAATGAAGAAAATGTAAAAAGTGTAATTACATTGAATTATTCAACAAAAGGTGAATTTTAGGATAAAGTAAGTAAAATAATTGCATTTATTTATTTCTTCTGATAAAATAACATTGTTGTGGATTTAACAACTACGTTAAATAATAAAAACTCCTTGTTTATTCGAGGGTAATTAATATGAAACTTATACATTTTGGAGGGATATTTATATGATATCAGCAGGAGATTTAAGAAAAGGTACGACTTTTGAGCACGAAGGACAAGTTTATACAGTAATAGACTTCCTACACGTTAAACCAGGTAAAGGTGCGGCTTTCGTTAGAACTAAGCTAAGAAACGTTATCTCAGGTGGAGTTACAGATACAACTTTCAATCCTACAGCTAAGTTCCAAGAAGCTGTAATTGAAAGAAAAGAAATGCAATATCTTTATTCAGATGGAGAATTATATTACTTCATGGATCAAGAAACATTTGAACAAATCCCACTAAATCATGAAAAAGTAGAAGAAGCAATAAAGTATTTAAAAGAAAACATGTTTGCAATAATAAAGTTCTACAAAGGTGATGCCTTCTCAGTAGAAGCTCCAAACTTTGTAGAGTTACAAATAACTCATTGTGAACCAGGGGTTAAAGGAAATACAGCTACAAACTCATTAAAGCCTGCAACTGTTGAAACAGGAGCAATTGTTAACGTTCCTATGTTTGTTAATGAAGGTGACGTTATAAGAATAGACACTAGAACTGGCGACTACATGGAAAGAGTTTAATATAGTTTTTGAATTGCTAAGTTCGGAGAGCTTAGCAATTTTTAATAGATACAAGGAAGTGTTTAGATGAAAGAACTTAAACATACAATTGATAAATTAAACACAAGTATTGAAAATGTTAATGATGGGAAATATAAAGAGATATTTACAAATATATCTTCAGTATTAGATGAACTATCAAGGAAGGTCGAGGAGATATTGGTAAATGAAGCTGCATTAGCAGAAAATCTTAATTATTTAGATGATGATATTTCAGATATTCAAGAAGAACTTTTCGAAGAGGTATCATTAGAAGAATTAGATGAAATGGAAGAAGAGTATAGGGAAGTTAGCTGTTCTAAGTGTGGCAAACCAATTTATATAGAAGCATCTACCATTAAAGAAAATAAAGAGATCCCATGTCCATACTGTGGAGAAAGTATAATATAGTTTTTGAAAAGAAGCCTAAGGGCTTCTTTTTTTTATCCTAAAAATTTAATTATTAAAAATACTTACTGATTAAATAATGAGAAAAAATTAATTTACATATTTTTTTTTAGTAAATGTAATAATTCTTTGAGTTAGTAAATAGAAATTAAATAGGACTAAACGATAGAGGAGGAAGTGGTGATGTGTTGGATGAAAGTTATTTAAAAATTTTTCCACCAAAGATGGTAGATTATTTAGAAGACTATATTAGGGATAAGACATTACAGGAGATAAGAATAAGAGCTGAGAAGCCTGTGATACTTACAGTTGCAAAAGGTGAGGTTGTAGCTAGTTTTATATCAACAAAAGAAGATGTAAAATATATACTTCAGAGAATTTCTAATTATTCATTATATGCTTATGAAGAAGAAATTAAACAAGGGTTCATAACCATTAAAGGTGGTCATAGGGTGGGTTTGGCAGGGGAATGTGTCATGGAAAATGGAAAGCTAAAAACAATTAGAAATATATCATCTTTAAATATTCGAATAAGCCGAGAAATACTAGGTTGCTCAAAAGAAATTATGCAGCATGTATATGAAAAAAATAGGGTATATAATACTTTGATAATATCCCCACCTAAGTGTGGAAAGACAACAATTTTAAGGGATATAGCAAGAAGTATTTCTGAAAGAGGAAAGAAAGTTTCTATTATAGATGAGAGAAGTGAGATAGCTGCAAGTTATTTAGGGGTACCACAGATGAATGTAGGGATAAGAAGTGACGTACTTGATAATTGCTTAAAGAGTGAAGGGATGATAATGGCTATAAGGAGTCTTTCACCAGAAGTAATAATATGTGATGAGATAGGTACATTGAAGGATATAGAGGCCTTATCAATGGCGTTTAATTCTGGGGTAAATATAATTGCTACAATTCATGGAGCAGATACGGAGGATTTAGTTAAAAGGCAAGTATTTGATGAACTATTTGTTAATAACATATTAGAACGCATAGTTGTATTAAGTAATAAAAATGGTGTAGGAACAATTGAGGGTGTTTATTCTATTCCGAAAGGAGGAGAGAAAAAATGCTTAAGATTATATTAATTCTTTTGATATTTTGTACTTGTTCCATATTAGGCTATATGTATGGAGAAAGGTTTAGAAAGAGACATATAGATCTTAGAGAATCCTATAAGGCCTTGACATTATTACAAAATGAAGTGGTTTTTAATAATACACCCCTACCAGAAGCATTAAATGATGTAGGAGCTAAGATAGTAGAGCCATTTAATAAGCTTTTAATAGATGTCTCAATTAAGCTAACAAAAGGCATAGATTCAAATGTATATTTAGCATTTAAAGAGAAATATCAAGAATATGAAGAGGACTTTTATTTATATAAGGAAGATAAGAGTGTTTTAGGAGATTTTTTAAAATCCCTTGGAGAAACAGGAGTGTATGGACAAGAAAAAATATTTAAACTAGCTTTAGAAAATCTAAAGTTGAATATAGATGAAGCTTTGGATATATCTAAAAAAAATACAAAATTATATAGATATCTTGGAATATGTTTAGGAGCAATGATATCAATATTTTTATTATAGTGGGAGGAATAAGATGCTAGATATAAGTATACTTTTTAAGATAGGTGGGGCAGGGATTATTTTGGTTATTTTAGATAAGGTATTAACAAGCAGTGGTAAAAGCGAAGTAGCGGCAATTACAAATATAGCGGGAATCGTAATTATTCTAATTATGATAATATCCATGATTAATGATTTATTTAATTCGGTTAAGACTATGTTTATGTTTTAGGTGAAGATATGTTAATAGTTAAGGTTATTTCATTCGTTTTAATTGCTTTGTTTTTATACTTATTATTTAAGGACAAAAGATCAGATTTGGCAGTTTTAGTAATGCTAGCAGCAGGTGTGATGGTTTTTATATTTTGCTTAAGTGAATTGGGACAAATAATCACTTTTTTAAAGACAATATCTGAAAGAGCTGGTATAGATGTAGTTTACCTGGGGATAGTACTGAAGATCCTTGCAATATCTTATTTGGCTTCATTTGCAAGTGAGATATGCAAAGATGCTGGGGCTGGTAGTTTAGCATCTAAAGTGGAGTTTTCAGGAAAGATCTTTATTTTAGTATTAGCAATCCCCATACTAATGGCTGTTTTAGATTCAATATTACAAATTTTGTAGGTGTTAGATATGAAGATATATAAAAGACTAATGATTTTATTAGTAATAGGTTTAATTATTCTCGCTAGTCCTATTATTAATGTGTATGCAATAGAGGGAAAAGAGGGGAGTACTGTTTCAGTTGAAGAGAATAACAATGAAACACAGATATTAGATGATGAAGTAAATAAGGACTTAGAAGGTCTATATAACTATATAAATAATATGAAGTTAGATGTTGAACTTATTAATGAACTAGATCCAGTAGAGTATGTAAAGAGTTATATAAAGGATGGAAAAGGAAATATATCTGTATCAGAAATTGGAAAAGCTGTTATAAGTCTTCTTTTTAAAGAAGTTGGGGGAGTTGTTAAGCTGGCTATTTCAATGATAGTAATCTCAATACTATGTTCCTTTCTGAAAAATATTCAGGATGCCTTTGAAAGTAAGGGAATTTCGCAAATTGCATTTTATGCATGTTATGCTGTGCTAATTATGATTCTATCAAAGAGTTTCTTAATATCGATATCGGTAGCAAAAGATGTAATTTATGGGGTATCAAATTTTATGTCAGCAATTCTACCTATATTAGTAACTATGATAAGTCTTGCTGGAGGATTTGTACAAGCATCAACTATTGATCCAATAGTAATGGCTGCAGTTATTATAATACCGAAAATATATACAACAATAATAATACCGCTTATATTAATCAGCTTTGTTTTGCAATTTGCAAATAACTTATCTGAAGAACATAAAATAGGGAATTTGTGTAAGATGGTAAGACAGTGGACTATCTGGCTACAAGGAATAATAATTACTACATTCATAGCATTATTAACTATTAGAGGTATAACTTCTACAACTATAGATGCAGTTGCTCTTAAAACAACTAAATTTGCAGTGGATAACTTTGTTCCGATTGTAGGAAAAGCATTTTCAGATGCAATAACATCAGTAGCAGGCTACTCTTTAATAATTAAGAATGCTATAAGTGGTATCGGCCTTATGGTAATCATATTAATTATTTTGTATCCTATAGTAAAACTTGTGCTTATGACATTTATTTATAAGTTATCTGCAGCATTGATAGAACCAATAAGTGATAAAAGAATAACAGCATCAATAGCAGCGGCGGGAGATTCAATGGTTTTATTAATGTCTTGTGTGTTAAGTGTTAGTCTTATGTTTTTTGTGCTATTAGCAATTATGGCATCTGCTGGTAAGTTTATAGTAGGAGGATAAATTGTGGAACTTATAAAAAACTTTGTCATAACTCTTGTAACGACATTAATTTTCATAACAGCCGTAGAACTTGTAGGACCAGATAATAGTATGAAGAAATACTTAAAGTTTGTTTTAGGACTAATTTTAGTTGCAGTTCTTTTAACACCAATAATAAATTTTTTTAATAATGGCGAAGGGGTATTAATAGAAACCATAGATAAATTTGAAAAAGAAATAACAAATGATGCAAAAGAGGCTGATAAAAGTGATAGAGAAGAAAAAGTAAAAGAAAAAACATTCAAAGAAAAATTCAATAAAGATTGTATTAATTTATTAACTAATAAATTTAAAAATATGGATTTTGTTAGCAACATTAATTGCAAGGTGGACTTTGAGAATCCAGAGTTTGAGGTAATTGCTTTAAAGGTTGGAGTAAAGAAAAGGGATATAAAAGAGATACAAAAGATTGAAATAGGAGAAGAACAGGTAGAAGAAGAGGATGAAACACAGAAAGATATAAAGAATTTTTTAAGTGAAGAACTAGGTATTGATAAAGAAAAAATATCTATCTATTACATGTAGAGAGGGAGGGAATATGGATAAAGAGAAAATAAAAAAAGAGTTAGCGAAATTATTTTCTGATAAGAAGATGGCAAATTTAATTTCTATTGTATTAGTATTAGTTTTTATTTTACTTGCAATAAATATTTTTATGCCAAATCTTATTGGTGGAAAAAGTAAAGAGCTAACTAAGACCACTGTTACGGAGGAGAAGAAAGAGGTTACTACAGAAGCAAGTAAATATGAAGAATCTCAGAAAATTGAATTAACAAGAATACTAAAAAAGATACAAGGGGTAGGAGAGGTTGACGTGCTGATAACATGTGAAAGTGGAGAGGTAAAGGTACCTGCTACTGATTCTAATACTCAAACAACAACAACGGAGGAAACAGATAAAGGAGGTGGAAAAAGAATAAATAAACAGAATAATGGTGGGACAACAGTAGTTATGACAAGTGATGGTAGTAGCAATGAACCATTTATAACGCAAGTTAATAAACCTAAGGTAATAGGGGTATTTATAGCAGCGGAGGGGGCAGAAGTTAGTAAAGTTAGGGCTGATATTGAAAAGGCCGTATCAAATTTATATAATCTTTCTGCTGACAAAGTAAATGTATATCCAATGAAATAGTAGCATATAATTTTATAGAAAATAGATGGGAGGAGAAAGAAAATGACTAAAAAACAATTTGGGATTATCTTTACATTATTAGCTCTTATAGTATGTACTGCATTACTTGCAGCTAAATTAAATGAGGGAGGGCTTAATGATCCAGGTGACTTAAGTCAAGTACTGTCAGATGAAAATAAGAATAAGGATGAGGAACAGGATACAGAAACAATAAGCCAAAAGGATTTCTTCATTGATTCAAGAAGTGAAAGAGAACACACTGATGCAAAGATAGTTCAAAATCTAAAAAATATCGTGGAAAATAAAAATGCAACAGATGCACAGAAGGTTGATGCAAGTGCAGAACTAACTAAAATAACAAAAATACAAGGGCAACAAAGCAAAATTGAATTAAACATAAAAAATAAGGGATATGATGATGCATTATGTGAGATTACTAATGATCAGAGCAAAGCTAACATAATAGTAAAAGCTCCAAATGGATTGAGTGAAAAGGAAGGAGCAATCATTCAACAGATAGTTCAAGATGCTTCAAATATTAAGGATGTATCCATAGAGGTTAAAAAATAAAGACATTGTAATATAAAATTGTATTTGATATAATTAGCTTAAGATTAAATAGTTTTGTACTCAAAACTTAGGAGGCGAACAGAATGGAAGATTTCAACAAAGAAGAAAATGTTGGAGTTGTAAAGATATCCGACGAAGTTGTAAGCGTTATTGCTGGTATTGCAGCAGAAGAGATAACTGGAGTTATGGAATTCCAACATGGAGTTTCAAATAACTTATCACAAATATTTAAAAGTAAAAAGTCATCAGGTAAATCTGTTAAGGTAACTCTTGAAGAGGATAGAGCTACAATTGAATTAGCACTTTCAGTTGAATATGGTGTTAGAATAATGGATGTTGTTGCTCAAGTACAGGAAAATGTTAAAAAGACTGTTGAAGCTATGACTGGTCTTATTGTAAATGGTGTTGATGTTTATGTTCAAAACATATATTTACCAAAAACTGAAGAGACAGTAGAAACTGAAAAGTAATCAAATCCCTCTGCTTTGGCAGAGGGATTTTTTAGCTATCTAACTTTATTAGTTTTTTTGTGGAAAGGAAAGGTAGCATGTGATAAAATAGAAAAAGCTGTTTATTATATTTTTAGAAGGTCTATAATAAAGTTAGTGGACTTAATTTATATATATGCTAAGTAAAAATTAATTTTAATTTTTGGAGGAAGCAATGAGTAGAAAAAAATCAAGAGAAAAAGCAATGGAATTATTATTTGGAATGGAAATAAGCAAGGATACTCCAAGTGAGGTAGTAGAAACATTTGCAGATAATTTTGAAGGAAATATAAAGGAATTAGATTTAGATTACATAAAAGAAGTATTGGACGGGGTAGATGAGAAGAGAAAAGATATAGATTCTATTATTGAATCAAATCTTCAGAATTGGAAATTAGATAGAATATCAAAGATAAACCTAACAATTCTAAGAATGGGTGTATATGAAATGAAGTTTCTTGAAGAAGTTCCAGACAAGGTTGCATTAAATGAAGCACTAGAACTTGCGAAGATATATTCAGATGAAAAGAGTGTTTCTTTTATTAATGGAGTGTTAGACAAAGTTCTTAAGGAAATTTAGGAGGTCATGAAATGGGGCAAATAATAAATGGAAGAGATGTAGCCTTAGGGATAAAAGAAGAAGTAAAGGCCTTTGTAAATAGTAGATTAGAAGAGGGTAAAAGCATACCACAAATTGCATCTATATTAGTAGGCGATGACGGTGGTTCAATTTACTATATGAAGAATCAAGAAAAGGTGGCTACATCTTTAGGGCTATTATTTAAAAAAGTTATTTTGAATAAATCCATAACAGAGTCAGAATTAATATCTGTAATAGAAGAGTTGAATAAAGATAATGAGGTTAATGGAATTATACTTCAGTTACCTTTACCTAAACATATAAATGAAAAAAATGTTGTTAAGGTTATTTCACCAAATAAGGATATTGATTGTTTAACAATAGAATCTCAAGGGATGCTTTATATGGGTGAAGAAGGATTCTTACCATGCACACCTAATTCTGTTATTACTTTGTTAGAGAGTTTAAACATAGATATTGAAGGTAAAGAGGCCGTTGTGCTAGGTAGAAGTAATATAGTTGGAAAGCCAGTTGCACAATTACTTTTAAATAAAAATGCAACTGTTACAATATGCCACTCACGTACTAAAGACTTAAAGGAAGTTTGTAAAAGAGCAGATATATTAGTTGTAGCTATTGGTAAGCCAAGATTTTTAGATGAAAGTTATATTAAAAATGGAGCTATTGTAATCGATGTTGGAACATCATCATTTGAAGGTAAGATAACTGGGGATGTAGACTTTGATAATGTAATAGATAAAGCCTCTTATGTAACACCTGTGCCAGGTGGGGTAGGAGCACTTACAACTACGCTACTTATTAAAAATGCTTGTGAGGCGTTGAAGAATAATGAAGATTAAAACATTGTCTGTAAGCGAGGTAACAAATTATTTAAAGAGAATAATTGATAATGACTTTATACTTAACAATCTCTCTGTAAAAGGAGAGATTTCTAATTTGAAATACCATTCTAGCGGGCATATATATTTTTCTTTAAAGGATGAGAGTGGCAAAATAAATTGTGTTATGTTTAAAGGAAGAGCTCAGTTTTTAGACTTTCAACTTGAAGAAGGGATGGGAGTTATAATAAAGGGTAGAGTATCAATATATCCAGCTAATGGTAGTATACAACTTTATTGTGATGAAATTGAGCAAGAAGGATTAGGACAGCTTTATATAAAGTTTGAGAGACTAAAAGAAAAACTTGGCAAAGAGGGATACTTTGATGATGGTATAAAGAAACCAATACCTAAAATGCCTAAGAGAATAGGGGTTGTTACATCAGAAACAGGAGCAGCTGTAAGAGATATAATAAATGTAGCAAGACGTAGAAATAAACTTGTAGATATTATATTATATCCAGCTCAAGTTCAAGGTGAAGGTGCATATAAAGATGTAATTAGAGGGATACAGTATTTTAATAAGAGTAAGTCAGTTGATGTGATTATAATAGGTAGGGGTGGAGGTTCTATAGAAGAACTTTGGAACTTTAATGAAGAGGATTTGGCTATATCTATTTATAAGTCAAAAATACCTATAATATCAGCTGTAGGTCATGAAGTTGATTTTACCATATCTGATTTAGTAAGTGATATGCGTGCAGCTACACCATCACAAGCAGCAGAAATAGCTGTACCCTTAGAGGATGATATATATGAAAGTATTAAAAATGCTGAAGAGTGGATGTATAAGGCAATAAAAAATAGATTAGTATCTGAAAGATTAAATATAGAATCTTTAGATAGGATATTAAGATTAAATTCACCAATGACAAAAATAGTAAATAGTTATCTTAGAGTTGATAAGTTAAAAGATAGATTAAATTCAAATATAGTAAATAGAATAAAGTTAGAGAAGGAAAAATTGATAGGATTAAATAAACTATTGGTGGCACATAATCCCACTAACCTACTTTTAAAAGGGTATGCTATAATAGAGGATGAAAATGGAATTATAAATACCGTTGAGAAAGTGAAAAAAGAGAATCAAATAAAGATTACTGTTAAAGATGGAAGTGTTAAGGGGAAATTTATACCTATGGAATAGGAGGGCTTATGGCTAAGAAGGAGAGTTATGAAGAAATGCTTAGTAAGCTTCAAGGGGTTTTAAATCTTTTAGAGGAACAAGATCTAAATCTTGATGAATCAATGAAAGCTTATGAAGATGGCGTTAAATTAGTAAATAAATTATATAAAACTTTAAATACACTAGAAGGTAAAATATCTATAGTAAAAGAAGATAAAGAAGTGGAGTTTGAAGATGATAATGAAGATAGATGAGCTTAAGCAAGAAATTGAAAGTTATTTAGATAGCTACTTTAAAAACAAAGGTTCATACAATAAGCTTATATATGAGGCATCTAGTTATAGCCTAAATATAGGTGGTAAGAGAATAAGACCTATATTATTGTTATTAACATATAATCTATATAAAGGTGATTATAGTAAGGTAATTCCTATGGCTTCAGCTATAGAGATGATTCACACTTATTCTTTAATACATGATGATTTGCCAGCAATGGATAATGATGATTTAAGAAGAGGAAAACCAACAAATCATAAGGTTTTCGGAGAAAATATAGCTATACTTGCTGGAGACACTCTATTAAATGAAGCTATGAGTTTAATGATTAAATTTTCATTAGAAAATGGAGTGGAGGCACTTAGAGCTTCAAAAGAGATTGCAGAAGCAGCAGGTGCCAATGGAATGATTGGTGGTCAAGTTGTTGATATATTAAGTGAAAAAAAAGAAGTAGTTTCTGAAGAAGAGCTTGAATATATGCATCTTAAGAAAACTGGAGAGCTTATAAGAAGTTCAATAGTTGCTGGTGCAATACTTGGAGGGGCTCCAGAGTCAGATATAGAAAAATTAAACTTATTTGGTATAAAACTTGGATTAGCATTTCAAATTAAGGATGATATACTTGATATAATAGGTTCAGTTGAAAAGTTGGGAAAAAATACAAATAAAGATGGGTATAAAAATAAGTTTAACTTTATTACAATGTATGGATTAGAAAAATGTAAAGAAAAATGTAAACTGTTAACAGATGAGAGTATTGAATTACTTAGTAAACTAACTGTTAATGATACATATCTAAAAGAATTAACATACAGCCTTTTAGATAGAGAATACTAAGATAAAGGAAATGAGATTATGACAAGATTTTTAGATAGTATGAAGTTTCCTGAAGATATAAAATGCTTAAATAATAGAGAGCTGGAATCATTAGGAGAAGAAATACGAGAGTTTCTTATAGATAGTGTATCGAAAACTGGAGGACATTTAGCCTCTAACTTAGGTGTAGTAGACTTAACATTAAGTCTATTTAAAAGTTTTGATATACAAAAAGATAAATTAATTTGGGATGTAGGTCACCAAAGCTATGTACACAAAATTTTAACAGGTAGGAAAGATCAATTTAATAAGTTAAGACAAAAGGATGGAATGAGTGGATTCCCTAAGAGAAATGAAAGTAAATATGATGCCTTTGATACGGGTCATAGTAGTACATCAATTTCAGCAGCTCTTGGAATGGCAAGAGCAAGAGATATAAAAGGCGATAACTTTAAGGTTGTTGCAATAATAGGTGATGGCGCATTAACAGGTGGTATGGCCTATGAAGCACTTAATGATGTTGGTTACAACAAAACAGATATGATAATAATTCTAAATGATAATCAAATGTCAATAGCTCCTAATGTAGGAGGTATATCGAGTTATTTAAATAAATTACGAATGGAACCAGGATATAATAAACTTAAAACAGACATCAATAGTACACTTAGTACTTCAAATATAGGTAAATCAGTAGTGAATTCTTTATCAAAGATAAAGGATAGTATCAAGCAATTAGTTGTCCCATCAATGTTGTTTGAGGACATGGGAATAAAGTATTTAGGACCAATAGATGGACACGATATTCAAGGAATGAATGAAGTGTTTTCTAAAGCAAAGGATATAAAAGGTCCTGTATTAATTCATACAATTACACAAAAGGGTAAAGGGTATGAGCTTGCGGAAAAGAGTCCTTCAAAGTATCATGGAGTGTCTCCCTTTGATTTAGAAAGTGGAGAACCTTATATTTCTCCAAAGAACAGCTATTCTAAAACATTTGGAGAAGCGCTAATAAAGATTGCAAAAGAAGATAAAGATGTAGTGGCAATTACAGCAGCAATGCCTGATGGAACTGGACTTAGGTGCTTTGCAAATGAATTTCCAAAGCGTTTATTTGATGTAGGAATAGCTGAACAGCATGCAGTAACATTAGCAGCCGGGATGGCTTGTACAGGGTTGAAACCTGTTTTTGCAGTATATTCTACATTTTTACAAAGGGCATATGATCAAGTATTACATGATGTATGTATTCAGAACTTACCAGTAGTTTTTTGTATAGATAGAGCAGGTGTAGTTGGAGATGATGGTGAAACTCATCAAGGGATAATGGATATATCATATTTATCAATGATGCCAAATATGAGTATTGTTGCTCCAAAGTGTCTAAGTGATATTGAGCCTTTACTAAGGTGGGCAATAAATAAAGGAAAGCCAGTAGCAATAAGATATCCACGTGGTGGAGATGATATAGAAGGAATGGAGAAAATTACTGACGTAATAGAAGGCAAGTGGGAAGTACTGAATAATGGAGAGAAAACTGCAATAATTGCAACAGGTAAGATGGTACAGTTTGCCATGAAAGCTAAAAAAATATTAGAATCTAAAGGGATAAATCCAATTATAATAAATGCAACATTTATAAAACCTCTAGATGAAGAGTTACTAAAAAAATTAGCAGGTGAAAATATAAATATTATCACAGTCGAAGATAACGTAGCTAAAGGTGGATTAGGATCGATGATACTTGCATCACTAAATCAATATAATTTTAGTGGCAAGGTTGAAATGTTAGCATATAAAGATAAGTTTGTACATCAGGGGAATGTAGATATCATTTATAGAGAAAATGGATTAGATGAAGATGGAATAGTAGCTGCAGTTCTTAGGCTAAACAAATAAAAGGAGTAAATTATGTCAGAGAAGAAAGAAAGACTAGATATACTACTAGTTGAAAAGGGAATTATTACATCTAGAGAGAAGGCGAAGGCAAGTATAATGGCCGGACAAATCTTTGTAGAAGGGCAAAGAATTGATAAAGCTGGAGAAAAGGTATCTGTTACAGCTAATATAGAGTACAAAGGACACGCTATACCTTATGTAAGTAGGGGTGGATTAAAGCTTGAAAAAGCTATGAAGACATTTCCTATAGTATTAGAAGGAAAGGTATGTATGGATATTGGTGCATCAACAGGTGGTTTTACAGATTGTATGTTGCAAAATGGTGCAAGGAAAGTATTTTCAGTAGATGTTGGATATGGACAATTTGCTTGGAAACTTAGAACTGATGAAAGAGTAGTATGTATGGAAAGAACAAATATAAGGTATGTAACTCCAGAAGATATAGGGGAGTTACTAGATTTTGCATCAATTGATGTATCTTTTATATCACTTAAAAAGATTATGCCAGCAACAAAAAATCTTTTAAAAGATAATGGAGAGGTTGTAGCATTAATAAAGCCACAGTTTGAAGCAGGAAGAGAAAAGGTTGGTAAAAAAGGTGTTGTAAGAGATATTGAAGTACATAAGGAAGTAGTATACGGAATTGTTGATTATTTAATAGAAAATCAGTTAAATGTTCTTGGGGTAAGTTATTCACCGATAAAAGGTCCAGAAGGTAATAGAGAGTATTTAGTTTACTTTACTAAGGATATTAATAGGAAGAGTAATTTTGTTCGTGAGGATGTAGAGAAGATAGTAGAAGAATCACATACTGAAATTTAACTCACAGGAGGGGCTATGAGAAGAATAGGTATAGCAATAAATCCTACTAAGGATAAGAATAATAAGATATTAAATATGGTTAAGAAAAAATTTAATGATAACTTTGATTTAGATGAAATAGTAGTATTTAGTTCCTTTGATACAGAAAAGCAAGTTTTTAAAGAACAACTAGATTTACTTGTAGTATTAGGGGGAGATGGTACCCTTCTTAATGTAGCTCGTGAGATAAGTAAAAAAAATGCTATACCCATATTTGGGATTAATGCAGGGAATCTTGGATTTTTATCAAGTACGGAAGTTTCAGAAATTGACGAAGCAATATATAAATTAAAAAATGGCGAGTATACCATAGACAGAAGAATGATGTTACACTGTCAATTAGGTGCAGAAGAAACTGATAAAGTTGAAAATGCATTAAATGATATTGTAGTAGCAAGAGGAACACTTTCAAGGATGGTAAAGTTTCAAATATTTGTAGATGGTAAACTTTACTCAACCTTTAAGGGAGATGGATTGATAGTAGCAACTCCAACAGGCTCTACTGCATATTCATTTTCAGCAGGAGGTCCTTTTATATATCCGAATTTAGATTTAATAATATTAACACCAATATGCCCTCATACTAAAAGTATGCAGACTATGGTTTTAAGCGGTGATAGTATAATTGAAATTATACCTGAAAATGGTGAAGAAGAGATATACTTAACAGTTGATGGACAGAAAGCTACAAAGGTAGAACAGAGAGCCAATATTAAGATAGGTAGGGCTAATAAACATGCAGAGGTACTGTTATTTAAAGATTATGACTATTTTAAGGTTTTAAGGACAAAAATTTTAAATAATTCTAAAGAATGAGATGGTGAGGAACTTTGAAGTCGAAAAGACATACTAAAATTCTAGAAATAATAGGTCAGAAAGATATAGAAACACAAGAAGAGCTTGCAGATGCATTAAAGGGTGCAGGATTTGATGTTACGCAAGCCACAGTATCGAGAGATATTAAAAATTTAAAACTTATAAAGATGCAGAGTCATAATGGCAGATATAGATATGCTGCACCTAAGGCTGAAGAAAATAATATATCAGATAAGTTAACTAATGTATTATCTAGTTTGACTGTTTCAGTAGAAAATATAGATAAGATGGTTGTTGTTAAAACAGTTGCAGCAGGTGCAGCACCAGTAGCAGAAGCTATAGATGGATTTGCATTTAGTGATATTGCTGGAACAATAGCAGGCGAAAATACAATTTTTATAATGCTTCGTAGTTTAGAAGGAGCAGAAGAATTAGTAATAAAAATAAGAAATTTAATTTCCTAAAGGTGTAAAGGTGGGGTAGAATGTTAATTCAATTAAATATCAAAAATTTTGCTTTAATTGAAGAGATAACAGTTGAATTTAGTGAAGGATTCAATATTTTATCAGGAGAAACTGGTGCAGGTAAATCAATACTTATAGATGCAATAGATTATGTATTAGGTGGGAAATTTTCTAAGGACCTTATTAGAACAGGTCAGGATCGAACATATGTTGAAGCAATATTTTCAATAAATAATACTAAAGTAGACAGTATTTTGAATAGCTTCGGCATAGAATATGAAGATATGCTAATAATATCTAGAGAAACCTTATTAAGTGGTAAAAGTATTATTAAAATAAATGGCAAAAGTTTAATAGTTACTCAACTTAAAAAAATTAGAGAAAAAATATTAGATATTCATGGACAACATCAAAATCAAAGTTTATTGCAAAAAAGTAGCCATATTTTATACCTAGATAATTTTATTGGGGAAGAATTAGATGAGCCAATGAATAAATTCATAAAGTTGAAGGATGAGCTTTACGCTTTAAGGGAAAGAATATCTAAGATTAAAGGTAGTGAAGATAGAGAAAAGTTAATAGATTATACAAAGTTTCAAATAGATGATATCGAAAAAGCAAAATTAAAAATTGGAGAAGAGGAAGAGCTTAAAGAGGAATTTGAAGTTTTAGCAAATGCTGAGAAAATTACTAGTTCATTAAAAATAAGCTATGGACTTCTAAGTGCAAGGGATGATGGGAATTCAATTCTGGAATCACTTTCAAAAGTTATAAGTGAAATATCTTCAATAGAGAGACATCTAGATCCTATAAAAGAGCGAAGAGAGCTTCTAGAAGGTGCTTATTTTACTTTAGAAGAGGTTACGAGAGATGTCAGAGATTTTGGTGATGAAATAGTATATGATGAGGATAGATTAGCTAAAATAAATGAAAGAATATATGAAATAAATACTTATAAAAAAAAGTACGGAGCAACTATTGAAGAAGTTCTTGAATACTATAAGGCCCTTAAAAGTAAGTATGATGATCTTGTAAATGCAGAGGAGATTTTAAGGGAATTAAACCAAAGAGAAAAAAAGTTGCTTGATGAAATGAAAGAAGTTGGAATAGTACTAAATTCTATAAGAAATAAATATAGTTACTCATTAGAAAATCAAATACTAAAAGAACTTTCATATGTTGGATTAGATAAATCACGTATGAAGATTGAGATAGAATTTGTTGATGACTATAATGAAAGAGGATTCGATTCAGTAAGTTTTATGATTTCTACAAATCCAGGAGAACCATTGAAACCACTTGAGCGAGTTCTATCAGGTGGAGAATTATCAAGAATAATGTTAGCTTTAAAATGTGTTTTTGCAGATAAGGACGATATAGCTACATTAATTTTTGATGAAATAGACACTGGTATTAGTGGTGCAGTTGGTCAAAGAGTAGGTGAAAAGATGTATCAAGTATCACTTGGACATCAAGTTTTATGTATTACACATTTACCACAGATTGCAATATTATCAGATCATCATTATTTTGTATCAAAAGAGGTAGTTGATGAAAAAACATTCACTAGAATTAAGTTGTTGCAGACAGATGAAAAAATAAATCAGGTTGCTTCCATGATGGGTGGAACAGAGGTAACTGAAGCAACATTAAAGAATGTAAAGGAAATGTTAACTTTTGCAGAAAATAAGAAAGAGGAAATAAAAGTCCTGTAAAATACATAAGTAATAGGATTTTGGAAAAAATAAAACCACAAAGCATATGTGGTTTTATTTTTTTTTATTAAAAATTTTTGTCTTTAATAGAAAACTTACTACAGCATATAAGGAATGTCCAATGGGCAACTTAAAAACAGAAGCAAAGGAGGAGAGAAAATGATGAAAACAATATTAAAAGGAATAAGCTTAATTATTACTCCAATCTTGATTCTGGCTTTAGCAACATATGTGATGCTAAGAAATGTACCGGATCATTTGTATACTCAAAATGAAATTGAGGCTATGTCAGTTATTCCTGATGTAGGACCTTTTACAAATGTTGAGTACAATAATGAAAAACTAAAAATTAATTTACTTGGTGTAATTCCAATAAAATCAGTGTTAATTCACAAGGTTAAGGAGGTAGAAGTAATACCAGGAGGTAATGCAATTGGAGTTAGATTATCTTCTAAAGGTGCATTAGTTGTAGGTCATTCAGAAATTAATATAAACAATGAAAAAGTAGGAAGTCCAGCGGAAAAATCAGGCATAGAGCTTGGAGATTTAATCGTAAAGATAAACGGAGAAAAAGTAGAAAGTTCTAAGGATTTAATTATGTTAGTAAAAAAATCAACTACGGATAGTATTAAAGTAGAATTGATTAGAGATGACAAAGTAATTAATCGGGATGTTAAACTAATAAAAGAGGAAGGAGAAGATTATAAATTAGGTCTTTGGGTAAGAGATTCTACAGCAGGTGTAGGGACCATGACTTTTTATGATGAAAAGACTGGTAAATTTGCAGCATTAGGGCATCCAGTTACAGATGGTGATACTAATAAAGCCTTCACAATAAAAGAAGGAGAGTTATTACAATCATCGATAATAAGCGTGAGAAAGGGCGAGAAAGGTTCTCCAGGAGAACTTAAAGGAATATTTGTGGAGGATGATAAACCTATAGGGAAAATTAATAAAAATACTCAATGTGGAATATTTGGAGAAGGAACAAAAAATATAAACAATGGATTAAGAAAGGGAAAAGTTAAAGTAGCATTTAGAGAAGAAATAAAAGTAGGTAAAGCAAGTATCATTACAACTATTGACGAAAATGGACCTAAAGAGTACGAAATAGAAATAATGAAACTACTGCAGCAAGATCAACCAGGTCCTAAGAGTATGTTGATAAAGGTAACTGATAAAGAATTGTTAGATAAAACTGGAGGCATAGTCCAAGGGATGAGTGGAAGTCCTATATTACAAAATGGCAAACTAGTTGGTGCTGTTACACATGTATTAATTAACAAGCCGGATGTAGGATATGGTATCTACATAGATTGGATGCTAGAAGATGCAGAAATAATAAAATAAATGGAAGGTGATAATTATATTTTTATAATTATCACCTTTTTTAATATATTTTATTATTAAAAAGAAGGTTTTATTTGTATTAAGTTACAATTATTGTAAAAATGTGAAATTAAATTCTTAAAAGTATTTACTAAGAGATAATAATAGTGTATAATTTACAAATAGTGGAAGGGAGACTTAATTCTTATAGAAATATATAAGAATTAGTAAATATCGATGTAATAAATATTTAAATATTATGTGAACTTTAGCTTTCAACTTAAGAAATCTATAAAGAAAGAGGATTTTATATTTCATTTGTCGAATAGATAATTAGTGGATATTCTTATATCAAATGGGAAAATATAAAATTTATAAAGTTTAGAGGGATTTTATAAAAAAAGTCGAATAAATATTACTGTGGTAAAAAATGGATAAAGGGGAGAAAAACATGGAAGATTCAAAAATATCGGTATTAATTGCGGACGATAATAAGGAGTTTTGTAGTATCTTAAATGATTATCTTTTAAATCAAAAGGATATTGTAGTAACAGGAATTGCAAAAGATGGTAGAGAAGCTTTAGAATTAATTCAGCAAAAGCAACCAGATTTAGTGGTTTTAGATATAATTATGCCACATCTAGATGGCTTAGGAGTTTTAGAAAAGCTTCATGGAATTAATTTGGAAAAAATGCCTAAAGTTATTGTATTATCAGCTGTTGGACAAGATAAAATAACTCAAAAGGCAATAACACTAGGTGCAGAATATTATGTTGTGAAGCCATTTGATATGGATGTTTTCACAAAGAGAATAAGAGAAATGTTTACAAGTTATGACTCTCAAGACTTGGGGAGAAGAATCTCTCAAGTTCCATTAGTTGAAAGAGAAGCAGCTGCTACAAGCAGAGGTCCAATAGATCTTGAAACAGAAATAACAAGTATTATTCATGAGATTGGGGTACCAGCTCATATTAAAGGATATATGTACTTAAGGGAAGCAATTACAATGGTTGTAAATGACATGGAATTACTTTCAGCTGTTACTAAAGAATTATATCCATCAATAGCTAAAAAGTATAACACAACAGCTTCTAGGGTAGAAAGAGCAATAAGACATGCAATTGAAGTTGCTTGGGGTAGAGGACAAATAGAAGCAATTAATAGGCTATTTGGGTACACAGTAGATAATGGAAAGGGGAAACCTACCAATAGTGAATTTATTGCAATTATAGCTGATAAGTTAAGATTAAAAAATAAAGTAAGCTAATATCAGAATTTAATTACAAAAGAAGAAATTGAAAGAGGATAGGATGTAGACATAAAATAGTAATGAATACATTTTTAAAAATAAAGACATTTAATAATCATTTGATTTGACAATTGATTATTAGATGTCTTATTTTATTTCTATGTTAATAAGCTATCATAACATTTACTGAAGTTTACAACGACTATTTTACACTATCGGTTTGTCAGATAAGTGCTCTTAATAAATGAAAGCTGAAACCTTATTCTTTTTTTAATTCTTTGAAGGAAGGCGTTTATTCCTTATGGAATGATATATTTAGTAATATGTCCTTTAGGTTAGAGTAGGGTCTAATATGTAACTAAAAGTAAGTAAGAAGGTAAATTTAAAACAAAACTACTATCATTTGACTTTTTAATGGGCTATTATATTATTGTACCAAATAAATATTTTTTTGTAGAGGCACAACTGTTAGAGTGGGTTAAGAAATAGGTTAAACTGTAGAGTATGAGGTAGTTAATTTACAGGATTTATGAACTTGTATGTTGGAAAAATAATCAACTAATTCAAAATTTTTTACAAGTATAGAAGATAAGATGAGATTAAAAAATACGTTTAGATAGTTTTTATATGTATAAAATTTAAGTATTTACAAGGTGCAAAAAAACTTACATAATTGAATTTATATTATTATAAAAAATTTTAAATTATATAAACTAAATATTAGTTTATATAGTAGGAGGTAAAATGGATTTTACAGAGAAGATATTAGAGAAAAGGGAAGTTTTTAAGGGGGACTTTTTAGTAGTTGAAAAATTAAATGTAGAATTACCTGATGGGAATAAAAGTAATAGAGATATAGTACGTCATCCTGGAGCTGTAGCGATTTTAGCATTTTTAGATGAAGAAACTATTTTAATAGTTGAGCAATTTAGAGTAGCATTAAATAGAACATTATTAGAAATACCAGCAGGCAAGATTGAATGTGGTGAAGAGCATATTATATGTGCACACAGGGAGCTAGAAGAAGAAACAGGGTACAAAGCAAGACAAATGAAATATCTTGGAACAATAGCTACAGGTGCTGGATTTACTGATGAACAAATCCATATTTATGAAGCAAGGGACCTTTATGAAGGTATTAAAGGTGGAGATGAGGATGAATTTATTGAAGCCATACCATATAAAATTAAAGATATTAAGAATATGATTAAAGAGGGCAAGATAATAGATGCTAAAACAATATCATCTATTATGTACATTTAAATTAATATATAAAGCTAGATAGTAATTAAACTGTCTAGTTTCTTTTTATATTTACATATTTTAGGTTAAGTCTTATGCATAAAGTAAATAGAATTATCATAGTATATTGTAGAGTAACTTTAGGAGGAGTAAGAGATGAATAGTATAATAGAAAAAATTAATGAAACTTTTAGGGAAAATAAGCTTTACTATTTGTTTGTTCTATTATTATTTTGTGTAGGAATTGTTATAGGAGTTTATACGGTAAAGTATATGAACGAAGCAGATAAAAAGGATCTTGCAAGTTATTTTACGACTTTTGTAAATGGAGTAGGAGACAGGCCTATAGACTATGGAACATTGTTATTTGACATTATAAAAAAGAATATTTTCATAATAGTTCCGATTTTTCTATTAGGTTTTACCTTCTTTGGATCTCCTATAATACTAATATTAGATTTAGTAAAAGGTTTTAGTTTAGGATACACATTTGCATTCTTACTTACAACTTTCGAGGGAAAAGGTATTGGACTAGCATTAGTTTCAACAATTCCTCAAAATCTAATATATGTACCATGCTTTATTGCACTAAGCGTATTATCCTTAGCACTTTCAACAAATAAATTTAAGGAGAAATTTTCTAGCAGGTCTTTGCCTACAACATTTAATAGAAGAGCTATAGGGAATTATCTCTTAGTTTTAGTGGGAATATTTGTTGTAGGAATTATTATCGAAACATATTTATGTCCTAATCTAATTAAATTTGTGGTTACAAAGTTTTATATTTAAAAAGTGAGGGAACCTAAGATAAATAGAAGAAGGGAAAAGAGCAAATTTGTCGAATATATAATATAAATAATGGTGTAGGAGAGAGCAATGATTGAAATTCTAAATAATTATAAGAATTATTTGTTACAAAATGACAAAAGTGAGAACACAGTTTATGCATATGTAACTGATGTTAATCTGTATACTAAGTTCCTAGATAAAAAGCAAATGAACTTATATAGCTCTGATAATGTTGCGATTATGGCATATATACAGCATCTCTTAAACCAAGGAAAATCTGAGCGTTCTATTAATAGAATAGTTATAAGTCTTAGGAGTTTTTATGGGTATTTAAAGAGTAAATCTTTAGTAAATGATGTACCTAAGATAACATATAAAAGTAGTAGAAATACAAAGAAGTTACCACAAATTTTAACTATAGATGAAGTAGATAAAATAATTAGATCTATAGATAAGGACGGGCCTAAAGGCGTAAGGGATAATGCTTTATTAGAGTTAATGTATGCAACTGGTATGAAGGTTTCAGAACTTATATCATTGGATGTATGTGATATTAATTTAGACTTATCCTTTGTAAAATGTACTGATAATAAGCATTATGAAAGATTAATTCCTATAGGAAGAAGTGCCTGTAGAGCTATAGAAGAATATCTTGCCATAAGAGATCAAGTTGCTGAAACTGGAGTAGATACGCTTTTTGTTAATCTAAATGGACATAAATTAACTAGACAAGGTATTTGGAGAATAGTAAAAGAATATTCCCATAAGGCAGGAATTGATAAGGATGTTAATTTAAATACTTTTAGACATTCATTTGCAGTTCATATGCTTCAAAATGGTGCTAATGTTAGAGCTGTGCAAAAATTACTTGGAAATCAAGTTTTAACCTACATGGATACCTATTATGAAATAATAAATAGTGATAAAATAAATTTAATATATAGAAATTCACACCCAAGAGCATAATAAAAAAAATTTTTTTACAAAAGATATAGATGTGATGAAAGGAGTATTTACATATGAAGAGAGTAGTACTTATTGTTTTAGATAGTTTAGGTGTTGGAGAGATGCCTGATGCTGGTGATTATGGTGATAAAGGAAGTCATACACTAGATCATATTTACAAAGCTTGTGGGGGGTTAAAAATCCCCAATTTAAAAAAATTAGGTTTTGGAAATATAGATGGTGTAAATGAGTTAGGAAATGAAGAAGTAGTAATAGGTGCCTATGGTAAATCAGCAGAAAAATCTATAGGAAAAGACACTGTTACAGGCCATTGGGAAATAGGTGGAGTAATTTTGGATAAACCATTGAACACTTATCCAAATGGTTTTTCAGAGGATATACTTGAAGAGTTTAAAAGAAGGACTGGAGTAAAAGGTATTCTTGGTAATAAGGTGGCATCAGGAACAGAAATAATTAAAGAGTTAGGCAAAGAGCATGTTGAAACTGGATATCCAATAATATATACATCTGCAGATAGTGTTTTCCAAATCGCAGCACATGAAGAGGTTATAAGCATTGATGAGCTTTATAGAATGTGCGAGGAAGCGAGGAAAATGCTAGTTGGAGATAATATAGTAGGTAGAGTTATTGCAAGACCTTTTCAAGGTGATATAGGGAGTTTTACAAGGACATCTAATAGAAGGGATTATGCATTAGATCCATTTGATAAAACCATGTTAGAATATATTAAAGAAAATGGATTAAAAGTTGCTGCAGTTGGTAAGATTGAAGATATATATAATAAAAAAGGAGTAACTGATGCTGTTCATATAAAAAATAATATGGATGGAGTTGATAAAACCTTAGAGTATATGGATTCAATTGATGAGGGGATTATATTTACTAATTTAGTCGATTTTGACATGTTATATGGTCATAGAAATGATCCAGAGGGATATGGTAGAGCTATAGAAGAATTTGATAACAGACTTAAAGAAATATATTCGAAGCTTAGAGATGAGGATATTTTAATTATTACAGCAGACCATGGATGTGATCCAACAACAGAAAGTACAGATCACTCTAGGGAATACATTCCAATACTTGTGTACGGAAAGAAAATCAAGTGTGGCGTAGAAATAGGAACAAGGGATTCCTTTGCTGATATCGGAAAGAGCATTTTAGAATACTTGGAGATAAAGAATGACTTAAAAGGCGAAGAATTTATTAATCAAATTCTCAAGGCATAGGAGGAATTGTTATGAGGATGTACGATGTTATTTTAAAGAAGAGAAATGGCTATGAGCTTACTACTGAGGAAATAGACTATTTCGTACAGGGGTTTACTAAAGGTGAGATTCCAGATTACCAGGCATCAGCACTTTTAATGGCAATTTTCTTTAATAAAATGAATAAGAGAGAGACAGCTGATCTTACAATGTCTATGGTTAACTCTGGAGAAAAATTAAAATTAGATAAAATTAATGGCATAAAGGTAGATAAACATTCCACTGGTGGAGTTGGTGATACGACAACAATTTTACTTGCACCAATGGTTGCTGCTTGTGGAGTTCCAGTAGCTAAGATGTCTGGAAGAGGACTTGGGCATACTGGTGGAACCATTGATAAGCTTGAGGCATTTAAAGGATTTTCAGTAGAATTATCAGAAGATGAGTTTATTGAGAATGTAAATAAAATAGGAATAGCTTTAGTATCCCAAACAGGTAATTTAGCTCCTGCTGATAAAAAAATATATGCATTAAGAGATGTAACTACTACAGTTGATAACATGTCACTAATTGCATCAAGTATAATGAGTAAGAAAATTGCTTCTGGGGCAGATGGAATAGTACTGGATGTAAAAGTAGGAGAAGGTGCATTTATGAAAACACCGAAGGATGCAAAAGCCTTAGCAGAAGAAATGGTTAGTATAGGTAATAGTGTTGGAAGAAATACTATTGCTGTTATTTCGGATATGGATCAGCCTTTAGGATATGCTATAGGAAATTCCCTAGAGATTATTGAAGCCATAAACACATTGAAAGGACAGGGGCCAAAAGATCTACTAGATTTAGCATTAACGCTTGGAAGTTATATGTTAATCTTAGCAAAGAAGGTTAGTAACTTTGATGAAGGAAAGAGTTTATTATTAGAAAATATAAAGAATGGCAAGGCTCTAGAAAAACTTAAGGAGTTTGTTGATGCTCAGGGTGGAAATTCGGAATATATTGATAATACAGAATTGTTTCCTAAGGCTAAGTATATAATTAAAGTTAAAGCTGAAAAGTCAGGTGTAATATCTAAAATACATGCAGAGTCATTAGGAATAATAGCTATGGAGCTTGGAGCAGGAAGAGCTACTAAGGAAAGTACTATTGATTTATCAGTTGGTATTGTGTTATCTAAAAAAAGAGGCGAAAAAGTTGAAACAGGTGAAGTTTTAGCAGAAGTGTATGCAAATGATAAAGCTAAAGGAGAAATAGCTTGTAGTAAAATAATTAAACAAATAATAATTTCAGAAAGCTATGAAGAAGAAATTCCATTGATATATGATGTTGTTAAGTAAAAATTATCTAAATTAAGAAGTTAAAAACAATTGAAAAAGTGAATAATTTAATTTTAATAATATTAAATCCGCTGTCTATACAGCGGATTTTTTATGATAAACTTTATAGTTTAATATGCACATAAAAGGTCTAAGTTAATAATCAAAGGAATTTTATATAAAATCGACAAGATGTGATAATTTTTTATTAAGTGGAAATAATAATATTTGAAGGGAGGCAGATAAATGAATACAAAATATAGAAAAATCCTATCTTTAACATTATTATTTATATGTACTTTTTTACTACTACCATTTGGAGTAACAGTATATGCAGGTGAAGAGCAAGGAAGTGCAAATAATATTGAAGCCAAATCAGCTTTACTAATGGAACCAATATCAGGAAAGATAATTTACGAAAAGAATGTGGATGAAAAGTTTGCTCCAGCATCTGTAACTAAAGTAATGACAATGCTTTTAGCAATGGAAGCTGTTGATAGTGGAAAAGCAAAGCTAGAAGATAAGGTTACATGTAGTGAAAATGCAAAAAAAATGGGTGGAAGTACAATGTTACTAGATACAGGAGAAGTTAGAACATTAGAAGAATTAATAAAAGGTGTGGCAATAGCATCTGGTAATGATGCGGCAGTAGCAATTGCAGAATATATTGGAGGTACTGAACCAGACTTTGTTAATCTTATGAATAAGAGGGCACAGGAACTTGGCATGAAGAATACAACTTTCAAAAATTGCAATGGACTACCAGCCGATGGACATTTATCAACAGCAAGGGATATAGCAATAATGTCTCAAGAATTATTAAAACACCCAACTATTTTAAAGTATTCAGGGATTTATATGGAGACAATCTCAGAAGGAAGAAAATCACCAATAGAGTTAGTCAACCATAATAAGTTAGTTCGTTTCTTTGAAGGGTGCGATGGACTAAAAACAGGCTTTACAAATGAAGCTAAGTATTGTATATCAGCTACAGCAAAGAGAAACGGTGTTAGAATGCTAACTGTTATTATGGGGGCACCAACTTATAAGATTAGAAATAGAGATGCAGGAATATTAATGAACATGGGATTCTCAAAATATGAAGGTAAGAAATTATTATCAAAGGATGAGGATGTAGAACAAATATTTATGGGTAAACAAACTGATAGGTTCTTTATGGCTAAAGCTAAGGAGGATCTTGAAATAGTATTACTTAAAGGAACAAATGGTGAATTGGTTAAAAAGTTAGTAATGGATGATTTAAGAAAAGAATATAAGGCTGGAGATATAGTAGGTAAGTGTGAAGTTTACCTAGGTGAAGAAAAGGTAGGAGAAGTTGAAATTTACTCAGATAGAGATATTGAAAAGGGCGGATTATTTGATAGTATTAAGTATAATATAAAGAATATATTTAACTAAAATATTATAGATATCCTTAATAGGAGTTAAGCATATTAAAGAAGTCCACTGTATATAGAAGTGGGCTTCTTTATATTATACATATCTTAAGCTAAAGTGAGAACTTAGGTTTGGATAAGGCTTGTTTTAAGCTTATAAACTTGTTATTATAGTATGGTATGTGAAAATGTAACTATTAAAGGGTAGAGGTGTGATAATTAATGGAATTACCTAATATTAGGGTGGCGGATTTTGAAGGTCCCTTTGACTTACTATTACATTTAATAAGAAAAAATAAAATGGATATTTATAATGTAGAGATATATAAGGTAACAAACCAATATTTAAACTATTTAGATAAGATGAAGGAAATGGACTTAGAAATAACATCCGAGTTTATTGTAGTTGCAGCAACCCTTATAGAGATAAAGTCAAAGACATTACTTCCTAAGAACAAAAAGGAAGATGAGGAAGACGAAGAAGATATTGAAAAGAAATTACTTGAGAAACTTATTATTTATAAAAAGATAAAGGAGTCAACTAACTTTTTTAGGGAAAGATATATTAATTCTGGAAACATCTTCACTAAGAAACCTGAAGTTATTGAGGAAATTAAGACTCCATTAGATAATGAAGAATTATTAAAGAATGTTACCCTATTAGACTTATATCATATTTACAATAATTTATTAGAAGTATATATGAATAAGCAAAATAAGTCTAATGTAATTCAGAAAAAAATATATGTGGACAAGTATAGAATAGAGGATAAATATAAATATTTAGTAGAAAAAATAAAAGAGAAGAGAGTAACAGAATTCTCAGAGCTAATGACAGAATGTGAATGTAAAATTGAGTGCGTTGTAACCTTCTTGGCATTATTAGAAATGATAAAACAAAGAGTGGTGAAGGTTTATCAAAATTCAAGTTTTGGAGATATAATGATTGAGAGGAGGGAAGAGGATGAATAAGTTTGAAACAGGTCAATTTGAATTTGAGGAGATATCAAAAAAAGGAGTTCAAAAGGCTGTAATAGAGGGGATGCTTTTTGTAAGTGGTGAACCATTAACACTTAGAGAATTAGCAATAAATTTAGAGGCAACCCCTAAATATTTGGAGGGTGTACTGAATGAAATGATTTCTGACTATGAGTCGGAGAGCCGAGGAATAAAACTAATATTAGTAAATGGTGGTTATCAGCTTGTAACTAAGGCCCAGCATAGTGATTATGTACAGAAGTTACTAAAGAAAAATAAAAGACAGTCCTTATCTCAAGCCTCTTTAGAGAGTTTGGCAATTGTTGCATATAAACAACCTATAACAAGAATCGATATAGACGAAATAAGAGGGGTTAAATCTGATAGTGCACTGCAGAAATTAATAGAAAAAGAGCTTATTAGGGAAGTTGGAAGACTTGAGGTACCAGGAAGACCAATACTTTACGGAACTACAGAGGAATTTTTAAGACAATTTGGATTACAAGATTTAAAGGAACTACCTTCTTTAGATTTGTTTGCAATTGATGAAGAAGATGAGTTTACACCTAATATGACTGAAGTTTAGGGAACATAATTTTATATGAGTAAAAATAGGGTGATATTTGGCGATAGTACCGCCAAATATCATTTTTTATTATTTATCTAAGTGACATGAACAATCTGTTGAATCAAATTCATCTGTCATGATATTTTCTGTATTTTTCCTATTGGAACAAGATGAATTATCTGATTTCTTAAATAAATTTTTTACCATATCAATTACTTGAGGTACTGTATCGACAATTCTATCGTATGTAGTATCTTGTTCTACAGGAAGAAGCCTAACAGCATCATCTCTAACAACTAAGAAAGCAACAGGTTTTACTGAAACTCCAGCTCCAGAACCACCTCCAAATGGATATTGGGGAGAGGAATCGGTATTATTGTTTGATTCTCCAAATTCACTACCTCCTGAAGCAAATCCAAAAGTTACTCTTGATATAGGAATTATATAGCTTCCATCTCTTGTTTCTACTGCGTCACCTATTACAGTGTTAACATCTACCATATCTCTTAAATTTTCCATCGTACTTTTCATTAAAGTTTCTACTGGATGTTCATTTGTCATATTTCACCCTTTAAGGGTTTCGCCTCCTTTTCAATTATAGTTTCTTTTAATATTAAAAATATCATATATATAATTTGCACTAAAGAAAAGAAAATTATACTTTTCATCTCAAATTTTACTAGTAGCTCATTTTTGAACAAGGGTTTAATAGGAAGTTTGAACTTTGATGTCTTGAATAATATACGAATAACTCTTAAAAGTAAGGGAAATAAAGAAGATAATAAACCATATAATATTGCTGTATATGCAGCATCATTTAATGAATAGCTAAAGGAACCTTTTAAAAACAAAAGAGGTTTAAATTTATTTTTATCTAAGGCTTTTAAAATGATTTTAGGTGTTATAGTTTTGAAAAATGATTTATCAAATTTCTTTTTTTTAATAGAATTTTTTTGCTTTTTTAGATTAGATGATTTATCCAAATAGTCCTCATTCTCATTATGAGTACCTTTTTTTAATAACTTAAGATTAAATAGTTTTATGTAATAATTTTCTTTAGAGTAGTAAATACTAATTTTAAGTGGAATAGGTATAAAAAGTAAGAGAAAGAGTATAAATAAAAAAAGTTTCATAATATTCCTCCATAAGCATAACATTTTTATTATTGCCTATTTAATCCAAAATAAACTAATATTTTTTTTAATATTAATGTTTATTTTATAACAAAAAAGACAAACTACACTTAACGAAGAGAATTAGAGGGTGGTTTTTATGAAGTATAAAATTAAAAATCTATTAATATTAAGCATAACAATTATTTTATGTATCAACATAAATGTAGTACCCACTGTTGCGGCAACAGGAGGGAAATTAAGAGTTAATGCTAGAAATGCCATAGCTTTAGATAGGAGCTCTGGCGAGGTATTATTTGAACAGAATGGTTATGAACTTGTTCCTATGGCTAGTACCACTAAAATTTTAACTGCCTTAATTACAATAGAAAGAGGTAATCTAGAAGAGAAATTAACTGTCAGTAAAAATGCTGCGTCAATTAGAGGATCAAAGGTTGGCTATAGAGTTGGTGAAGAAATAGCAATTAAGGAACTTTTATATGGTTTAATGTATAGATCAGGTAATGATGCAGCAATAACTTTAGCAGAGGGAATTGGAGGATCAATAGAAGGCTTTTCAGAAATAATGAATCACTATGCAACAAGTTTAGGTTTATTAGATTCACATTTTGAGACACCACATGGATTAGATAGCCAGGAACATTACTCATCTGCATATGACTTAGCTATATTAACTGCTAAGGGGATGGAGTATGATATGTTCCGTGAAGTTGTAGGAACAAAGGAGATAAGGAAAGAAATTTATAATTTTACGAGAGATTATAATAATATAAATAAAATATTATGGAAGATTCCAGGAGCAAATGGAGTAAAAACAGGATATACAGGTCAAGCAGGAAAATGTTTGGTTTCATCTGTTAACTACAATGGAAAAGATATTATTATAGTTGTATTGAATTGCACCGATAGGTGGAATCAAACAGAGAAGATTTTTAATCATATTCAAGAAACAGTAGCTTTTCAAAGCAAGAATATGAAAGAATTGGCTAAAGACAACTTTAATATCTATTGATATATCTAGAAAGGGGTTGAAAGTTGTAAGTTGTATAAAGTTTAATTAATATCAAATATATGGATTGCACATAATTAAATAATTTGTTAATCTGTTGTTAAATCTTATATATAAAAGGAGATAGAAATGGATAAGAAAAAGATATTAGGTACAGTTGATCATACTTTATTATCTCAGACTGCAACTTGGAGCGAGATAAAAGGAATTTGTGATGAAGGAATAAAGTATAAAGTAGCTTCAGTTTGTATACCGCCATCTTTTATAAAAAGAGCAAAAGAATATGTGGGAGATAGATTAGTATTATGTACAGTCATAGGTTTTCCTAATGGATATATGACAACTGCAACTAAGGTATTTGAAACAAAGGATGCAATAGATAATGGTGCTGATGAAATAGATATGGTTATCAATTTAGGAGATGTTAAAGAAAAAAAATTTAACACTATAGAAGAAGAAATTAAAAAAATTAAAGAAGCTTGTGGAGAAAAGGTTCTTAAAGTAATTATAGAAACATGTTTCTTAACGGAAGATGAAAAGGTTAAGATGTGTGAAATTGTAACAAAAGCAGGAGCAGACTTTATTAAAACTTCAACAGGATTTGGTACAGCAGGTGCTACTAAAGAGGATTTAGAGCTATTCGCAAAGAATATTGGACCAAATGTAAAGATTAAAGCGGCAGGGGGAGTTAGAGATTTAGAAACTGCTGAACAATTTATTAAAATTGGAGCAAGTAGACTTGGAACGAGTTCTATAGTTAAGATTATTAATAATGAGGAAGTTACAGGATATTAGTTGTAAATAAAAAAGGATGTATTATTAATATGTAATAATACATCCTTTTTTGATGACTTCTAATAAGTCAATACTTCAGCACCATCTTCTGTGATTAGAACGGTATATTCCCATTGAGAAGAAGGATACCCATCTTCAGTTAGTACAGTCCAATCATTATCTGAATCTATAAAAATTTCTTTTTTCCCCATATTGATCATAGGCTCAATAGTAAATATCATTCCTGGCACTAATAACATATCAGTGCCTTTTTTTCCTACATGAGCTACAAATGGCTCCTCATGGAATGCTATACCTACACCATGACCACCAAATTCTCTAACTACAGAATAGCCATTATTTTCAGCGTGTGTTTGAACAGCTTCAGCTATATCCCCTAAGAATCCCCAAGGTTTTGCAGCAGCTAAACCTTTATCAACACATTCCTTCGATACTTTAACTAATTTTTGTAAATCCTCATGTACATTTCCTATCATAAACATTCTTGAGGCATCAGAGTAATATCCATTGTAAATTGTAGATACATCAACATTTATGATATCCCCCTCTTCAAGAACTACATCTTTGCTAGGAATTCCATGACATACTTCATCATTTATTGAAGTACATACGCTCTTTGGGAACCCTTCAAAATTAAGGGGGGCAGGAATTGCGCCTTGAGAAACTGTAAAATCATGTACCATAATATCAATTTCCTCTGTAGTCATACCGGCCTTTATATTTTGGGCCACTAAATCTAGAACTGCAGTATTAATTTTAGCACTTTCTCTAATTCCACGAATTTGTTCTTCATTTTTAATGATGCTTCTAGGTGGTACCAAGCATCCTTTATGCTGATAAGATAAAATCTTCTCATCAAATTCGTAATGACACTTTTTATATTTCTTATTGCTTCCACACCAGCAACTATCATTTCTATTTAGTTTCATTTGTAATCTCTCCTTATAATAATGTTTATTAGTATTATAGTACTATTAATAAAAAAAAGAAACATTGTGAGAAATAAAGAGTAATTAGAAATAGTTAATATAAAGGGTGTAACATTTTATAAGTATGAAAATACCATAATATAAGGAGTAATTTTCTAAAAAGGAGTGCTTGATGATTAAGGAGAAAATGGACTGTATTGATTGTGGCACGGAGTATTGTCCTTGTAAGTTAGCTGAGGCAGGTGAATGTATAATATGCTCTCAGTTACATGGTGAGTGCTTTTGTGATTGTGTAAATTGGAAGGGGGTTTGCGTATACCAAGAGTTTTATAACAATGGTATGAGAGCAAAGGAAGGAAGAAAAACTTATAATTGTAAGGTTGTGAAGGCAGAACTTTTGGAAGAAGAGTTAATGATTATTAAATTTGAATCTCCTCATAAATTGGCACTAGATCTAGTTAAACCAGGAAGCTATATTTTCATAAGAACAGATGAAAATTACTTCTTTGATATTCCAATATCAATAATGGAATCTGATATTGAAAACAATATAATTACGGTTGTTATTGAGGTTAGAGGGGTTAAGACAAAGAGGTTAAAAGAAATAAAGAATGGTCAAAATATAGTGATTAGAGGACCATATTGGAATGGAGTATTTGGACTTGATAATATAGGGAAGCAGATAGAGAACAATTGTGTTGTTCTTGCAAGAGGAATAGGAATGGCACCAATGATGCCTGTTATAAGAAAGCTTGCGATAAATAAAAATGAGGTTGACGTTTATGTTGATAAAGCACCATTTAAAGAGGATTTTTCAAAGGAATACGTAGATAAATTTGATGTGTCTACTGCAGAAACTAACTTGCTTGATAAGGGTAAACTTTCAGAAGAAGGAAGGTTTATTATTAGTCAGTCAATTAAAGATAAAAACATAAGCTTTATTCATCTAGCAGGAGCTGATATTTTAACTTATAGTGTTGTTGAATATTTGGATGAGATAGGAAGAAGTGATATTTTATTATCCTGCTGCAATAATTTTAAGATGTGTTGTGGAGAAGGGGTATGTGGTGCATGTACTGCAAGATTTTCAGGCCATAGAGTTAAGAGGTTCTGTAAGTTGCAGTCAGATCCAAGAAGTATTTTTGAGGGGAGGAGATTTATATGAAGGTTATCATTGTTGGTGGTGGATGGGCTGGTTCAGCAGCAGCTATCAGTGCTAGAAAGGCAGGGGCTGAAGTACACATTTTTGAAAAAACTGATTTGCTTCTTGGCCTTGGAAATGTTGGAGGCATAATGAGGAATAATGGAAGGTATACTGCTTCGGAAGAGTTAATAGCTTTAGGTGGAGGAGACTTGATTAAGATAGCTGATAAATGCTCCAGGCATAAGGATATAGATTTTCCTGGACACAAGCATGCAACTTTGTATGATGTAAATAGGATAGAAGGTGAAGTTAAGGATTATTTAATATCAATAGGAATTAATCTTCATATGGAAAGTAGAGTTAGGGATGTAGAATTTGATGGACATTCAATAAAGGGAATATATTTAGCCGATGATAGTTACATGGAGGGGGATATATTTATTGAAACAACAGGAACTACTGGACCTATGGGTAATTGCTTAAGATATGGAAACGGATGTTCAATGTGTATATTAAGGTGCCCAGCATTTGGACCAAGAATTAGTATGAGTGAGCGATGTGGTGTGTCGGATATTCAGGGAGAGAGGGCAGAAGATGCTTTGGGGGCAATGTCAGGTTCATGTAAGCTTGCGAAAGAAAGTCTATCAGATGAGGTAAGGGAAACTTTAGATAAAGTTGGTGTTCTTGTACTTAAAGTGCCAGCAGAAGATGTTAACTACGGAAAACTTGATACTAAAGTGTGTCAGCAGTATGCGTTAAAAGAATTTGCGGAAAATGTTGTTCTTCTTGATACTGGTCATGCAAAGCTTATGACAACATATTATCCATTAGAAAAACTTAGAAAGATTCCAGGCTTAGAACATGCGAAGTATGTTGATCCTTATGCAGGAAGTAAAGGAAATTCTATGAGGTACTTATCAGTAGCACCAAGAACTAGTGATATGAAAGTAACAGGGGTAGATAATTTATTTTGTGCTGGTGAAAAAGCTGGACTTTTTGTAGGACATACTGAAGCTATTTGTACAGGGACATTAGCGGGGCATAATGCTGTTAGATTAGGATTAGGTATGCCGTTACTAATTTTACCTACTTCAATTTCAATAGGTGATATTATTTCTTATGAAACTGAGAAGTCTAAGACTAGGGAAGGAAGACGAGAGAGGTATACATTTGCTGGTGCAGGATATTTTAAGAGAATGAAGGAATTAGGTTTATACACTATGGATTTAAAAGATATAAAAAAGAGGATAGGTAAGCTTAATCTAGAAGGTATATTTGAACAAAAACTTTGTTAGTTTTAAAGGGACATCATAAGTGGTGTTCCTTTTATAATGGGCTAAGAAGAGATTATGATAATAAACTAAGAGAGTTTTTAATGAAATAAATATAATATAAGATTTATAGGGGGAAGTACTTGTACATAAAAGTGAAGAGAATATATTTCGTGACAAAAGTAAGCACATTTAAACTTAAAATATATATTTTTATAGAAAAAATATAAGCAATAAAAAATGAGAATAAATGAAAATTTTAGTAGAAAGAGAATTAAAAAATATTATGATGGGTAAACTATTTTTAACTTACTTAGGAGGTATTTTTATGTACAGGAGTAAAGACTTTTATTTAAAAGGAGTTTATGATTCAAGGGGGAAAAAACTAGGGATAGTTAAAGATATATATATAGATTTTTATAAAGGAGAGGTTAAAGGGATTAAGGTTGCAAACTATGCTCTATTATCTAAGAAAAGTTATGTATGCATAGAAGCTATAATTAATATTGATGAGGATATAATTGTGGAGTCACTAATTGAAGGTGAGGGGTTAAAGCTTTCTGAGGTGATGGGATTAGAAGTAATAGATAAGCTTGGCAATACAAGAGGTGTAGTAGAAGATATATTAATAGATGAAGAGAACTATCAAATAAAAGGGCTCATAGTAAGTTCAGGAATTATAGAAAAAATGATTAGAGGAAAAGAGGTAATATTAATTAATAGGTCAATTTTAGGTGAGAATTATATACTTTATCTTGGTGAAACAGGGATAATTGTAAAAAACATACCTCATGAAATGAAGAATCATGAATATTCTTAAAAAGAATAAGGATATATTTATTAAGTTTTTGATTTGTTTAGGGGTAGTTATTATCCTAGTACTATATCTGTTTCAGGATACCTTTAAAGAAGTAATAAATATAATACTAATATCCTTTTTTGTGGCATATATATTGCGACCTATAAAAAATATAATAAAAGGTAAAGAGCGGCTGAGTGACAGGACAGCATCTATAGTATTAATTCTAGTGATTATCATTTTATCAATTATATCCTTATTTATGTTGCTTCCAAATATGTTTAAAGAACTAAATAATTTAGGACCAACTATTGAAAATTTATATGAATATGTTGAGGGATTTGCTAATAATTCCAAAATCTCAAATTCAACTTTCGTAAGGTTTATATACGAGCAAGGAAAGGAAAAGATATCAATTTTATTAATGAGTTTATCTGAAGGGATAGTTGATAATGTTATTTCCATTAGCGAGAACATATTATCTCTAGCAATAATACCAGTTATAACATATTATTTCTTAGCAGATAGCTCGTGGATAAGTGGTAAAGTATATCTTATAGTACCATTAGAAAAAAGAAATATAGTAAAAAAAATTGTGAAGGATATAGATAAGCTATTAGGTAGATATATAATTAGTCAAGTGGTTTTATCTATTATTATTGCAGTTTTGACGTTCATTATTTTAATACTATTAGGTGTGAAGTTTCCATTATGGTTATCATTACTTAATGGTATATTTAATATTATACCTTACTTTGGACCATTGCTTGGGGGAGTACCGGTAATTCTTATTGCAATGTTAGATTCTCCTACAAAAGGGATCTGGACGGGTATAGCTATATTTTTAATTCAACAGATTGAGGGGAATATATTATCACCTAAAGTAACAGGGGATAGTACCAATATACATCCACTACTAATAATAATTCTTTTATTGATAGGTGAAAAATTTGGCGGATTTATAGGGATGATATTAGTAATTCCTATAGCTGTAGTAATTAAGGTTATATATGAAGATATTAATTATTATTTATTTTGATTTTAGGAGGTATTGACATAATACATATCTTAAAATATAATTTTAGTGAAATTAAATATTAAGCGATGATAAGGATTAGTAGATTTAATTTTTCTATTTAGAGAGAAAGTGGTTGGTGAAAACTTTTTAGAAAATATTTCGAAGCTACCTTGGAGCTATACTCAACTAAGTGATGCATTTATGCATAATTAGGGTGGTACCGCGGAAGTTTAGCCTTTCGTCCCTTTTATATAGGGATGAGGGCTTTTTTTATATTTTTACAAAAAAGAAAGTAAATGTGGAGGTAGAATTAGATGAAACAAATAGGTACAAACGATTTAAGAGAAGAATTTTTGAAGTTCTTCGAAGGAAAAGAACATTTAAGAATGAAGAGTTTTCCTCTTGTTCCAAAGAATGATAAGAGTTTATTATTAATAAATGCTGGAATGGCACCACTTAAGCCATATTTTACAGGACTACAAGAACCACCAAGAAAAAGAGTTACAACTTGTCAAAAGTGTATTAGAACAGGTGATATTGAAAACGTGGGAAAGACATCAAGACATGGTACATTCTTTGAAATGTTAGGTAACTTCTCATTTGGGGATTATTTTAAAGAAGAAATAATTCCATGGGCTTGGGAGTTCATTACGGAAGTTTTACAAATACCAAAAGAAAAGTTATATGTAACAATATATCTTGAAGATGATGAAGCTTTTGAAATTTGGAAGAGTAAGACAGATGTTGATCCAAGTAGAATATTTAGATTGGGCAAGGATGATAACTTCTGGGAAATAGGTGTTGGACCATGTGGCCCATGTACAGAAATTCACTTTGATAGAGGTGAAGGAGTTATTACAAATGTAGATGATTTCTTAAAGGCTGCAGATGAAGATAGAGTTGTAGAGTTCTGGAATCTTGTATTTACACAATTTGATAAGGATGAAGAAGGTAATTATAATAAGCTTGATAATCCTAATATAGATACAGGAATGGGTCTTGAGAGAATTGCAACAATTATGCAAGGGGTTAATAACATATTTGAGATAGACACTGTAAGAAGTATTTTAAATAAGGTATGTGAGCTTTCAAATGTAAAATATGGAGAAGATTCGACTAAAGATATTTCTTTAAGAATAATAACTGATCATGTTAAAAGTGTTACAATGTTAATATCAGATGGAGTTGCTCCAAGTAATGAAGGAAGAGGTTATGTTCTAAGAAGACTTCTAAGAAGAGCAGCTAGACATGGAAGATTACTTGGAATTAAGGGATTATTCTTAACTGAAATTGTTGATTCTGTTGTTGATAATTATGGTGCATCATATGAAGAATTAAAAGAGAATTTATCATATATCAAGAAGATAATTTCCTTAGAAGAAGAAAGATTTAATGAAACAATAGATTCAGGTATGAATATTCTTTTAAGTTATATTGATGAGCTTACAAAGGCAAATAAAGATACTTTAGAAGGTGAAAAAGCATTTAAACTTTATGATACATTTGGATTCCCTTACGAATTAACAGAGGAAATCTGTGAAGAGAAGGGATTAAAAGTTGATAGAGAAGCCTTTGAAAAAGAAATGAATGATCAAAGAACTAGGGCAAGAAATGCTAGGGGAGAATCATCGTATATGGGAAGTGATGAACTTCCAATAAATAAGATAGACTCATCAATAGAAAGTGAGTTTGTAGGATATACTACGTTAAAAGTTGAAGGGGAAATATTAGTATTAGCAGATGATAAAGAATTTAGAGAAGTGCTAAATCCAGGAGAAAAAGGATTTATCTTAACTGATAAGACACCCTTTTATGCTGAAATGGGTGGTCAAACAGGAGATAAGGGAGAAATCTTTGGAGATAATTTTAAGGTAGTTGTTTTCGATACAAAGAACAATGTGGGTGGTAAGACAATCCATTATGTTAAGGTGATTGAAGGAACAGTTAAGACTGGTGATAAGGTTACTTTACAAGTCGATAAAGCAAGAAGAAATAATATTTGTAAGAATCATACAGCAACTCATATGGTTCAAGAAGCATTAAAGGAAGTAGTAGGGGACCATATACATCAAGCTGGTTCATATGTAGATGATGAAAGATTAAGATTTGACTTTACTCATTTCCAAGGATTAACAAGGGAGGAAATAGATAAAGTAGAAGCTTTAGTAAATGAAAAAATCATGGATGTTTATGAAGTTGATACTGATTTAATGACTTTAGAAGAAGCAAAAGAAAGCGGTGCAATGGCCTTATTTGATGATAAATATGGAGAAAAGGTAAGGGTAGTATCAGTTGGAGACTTTGCTAAAGAATTATGTGGTGGAACACATGTAACCAATTCAGGAGAAATAGGTTTATTTAAAATTATTGCTGAATCAGGTGTTGCAGCTGGTATTAGAAGAATGGAGGCTGTAACAGGATTTAATGCAATTAAATATGTAGAAGAGAAGCAAAGATTATTAAATGATGCATGTCAGGCTCTTAAATGTAATGATAAAGATATTTTAAATAGAATAGCATCACAAGGATTAGAGATTAAAGAAAAAGAAAAGGAAATAGCTGAACTTAAGAGTAAATTAACCAGTGGTGCAGAGGATGAAATCTTAAAGTCAGTTAAAGATGTAAGTGGTATAAAAGTAGTAGCTTATGCACTTGCAGATGTTGATGGAAATGCATTAAGAGACTTAGCTGATAAAATGAGAAATAAGATTGGTAGTGGAGTAGTAGTTCTTGTTAGTAATGTAGGTGGAAAAGTTAACTTAGTGGCTATGGCAACTAAGGACATATTAAATTCAGGAGTACATTGTGGAAAGATAATTAAGGAAGTCGCTTCAATTGTTGGAGGAGGGGGCGGTGGTAGACCAGATATGGCACAAGCCGGCGGAAAGAATCCAGATAAAATTGACGAAGCAATAGAAAAGGTATATGGAATAGTTGAATCTTTAGTAAAATAGTGTACTTTTAATAGGAATTAGGTTATAATTAGGTATGAATAAAAATACTTTGAGTGGTTATACTAAAGGTGATGTTCAGATTCCTTAACAATATGTAAGGGGGGTGAGCTGCAATATAGCGCAGCGTGAATTATGAGTAATAATATGGAACATACAATGCAGTTTGATGTATCAAAAAATAAAGAGGCATTAACAAAAGCGATTTTAACAGAGGTATATGATTCTTTACAAAAAAAAGGATATAACCCTATAAATCAACTTGTTGGATATTTAATATCTGGAGACCCTACTTACATTACAAATCATAACGGAGCAAGAGCTTTAGTAAGAAAACTTGAGAGAGACGAAATTCTTGAGGAAGTAATAAAATCTTATTTAGAGATTAAATAGAAGGTGCCCGTTTTATACGGGCACCTTTAATAATATATTTAGGTTCAGGAGTTAAATAATGAGAATATTAGGTTTAGATGTAGGGCAAAAGACAATAGGAGTTGCAATTTCAGACCCTTTAGGATTTACTGCTCAAGGTATAACAACAATTCGTAGAAGTAAAAAAGTTGATGATATTGAGGCTGTAAAGAAAATTTGTGATGAATATGAAGTAGAAACTATTGTTATTGGTTTGCCAAAGAATATGAATGGATCTATTGGATTTGCTGGCGAAAAAATAATGGAATTCACAGAGTTAGTAAAAGAGTCGATTGATATTAAAGTTGAATTCTGGGATGAAAGATTAACAACGGTAGCTGCACATAGAGCAATGCTTGAGGCTGATTTATCAAGAGGAAAGAGAAAAAAGATAGTTGATAAGATCGCAGCAACCTATATACTTCAAGGTTACTTGGATAGATTATCTAATTTGAAGTAAATACATTCCCAATTGAAAATTATTATTGACAGAAACTATATTAATAAATTAGGATAATAAAAAGGAGAGATATAAATGGTTAAAGAATTAGAGTTTATATATTTATTAAATGAAGAAGGTAAAGAAGAAAAAATGAGAGTAATTACTTTCTTTAAAATTGAAGATTTAAATCAAGAATATGTTGTAGTTACTCCTGCTAATGTAGATGCAGATGAAGCATATGTATTAAAATACATCAAAGAGGAAGATGGAACAGAAAACTATGTTACTATAGATAATGATCAAGAATTTGACTTAGTAGCTGAAACTTACGAGCTATTAATGCAAGAAGATATAGAAGAATAACAAAAAAATAAGGAAAATTTAATTAAGAAAGAGGGTGTTGTTAGTGGGTAGAGAGGTCAATATAGACTTCAATGTTCTTAAGGAGGATTTAAAAAGCAAGGGGTATAAACTTACACCTCAAAGAAGAGCAATTGTAGATACTATAATAGAGAGCGAAGGTAAGCATTTAACAGCAGAAGAAATATATGATGAGGTTAAAAAGAATTGTCCTGAAATAGGGCTTGCAACCGTTTATAGAACTATTTTGCTGTTGGAGGATATTGGAGTGGTTAGTAGACTACACCTAAATGATGGTTGTAGTAGGTACGAGTTAGTTCATAGTGATGAAACGCATAGACATCATCATCTTGTTTGTAACAATTGTAATAGTGTAATTGAAGTGCAAGATGATTTATTAGAGGAACTTGAAGAAGGTATAGAAACAGAATATGGGTTTAAAATACTAGACCATGCTTTAAAGTTCTATGGCGTATGCAGTGAGTGTCAAAAGAAAAATAATGAATAAAAGGACTATTTTATTTATGGTAGAAACCTTTATTTATATATAAAATAAAGAAGGAGGGGAAAAATGAGAACAGAAAGAGCAAAGGTTAAAATTATACCTCTTGGAGGTTTGAGTGAAATCGGCAAGAACCTTACAGCTATAGAGTTTAAGGATGACATAGTTGTTATTGATTGTGGACTTAGATTCCCAGACGAAGATATGTTTGGAATAGATGTTGTAATACCCGATATCTCATACCTAATAAAAAACCAAGAAAAAGTTAGAGGTATATTTTTAACTCACGGACATGAGGACCATATAGGAGCCTTACCCTATGTATTAAGGCAATTAAACGTTCCTGTATATGGTACTAAGTTAACATTAGGAATAGTTGAGACCAAACTTAGAGAACACGGATTACTAGGATCAACAACTTTGGTAAGGGTTAAACCAAGGGATATTATAAAGTTAAATACAGTTTCTGTTGAATTTATAAAGACTAATCATTCAATAGCAGATTCAGTAGCCATTGCTATCCATACACCTTTAGGAGTAGTACTTCATACAGGAGATTTTAAAATTGATTATACTCCTATTGATGGAGAATTAACTGATTTTGCAAGGCTTGCAGAATTAGGGAAAAAGGGTGTTTTGGTAATGCTTGCTGACTCTACTAATGTGGAGAGACCTGGATATACAATGTCTGAAAGAGTTGTTGGAGATAGTTTCATGAGATTATTTGCAAAGGCATCTGGAAGAATTATAGTTGCAACATTTGCATCAAATATTCATAGAATCCAACAAATAATTGATGCAGCAGAGGCCCATGGAAGAAAAGTGGCTGTTTCAGGAAGAAGTATGGAAAATATTCTTCAAGTAGCAATGGAACTAGGTTATTTAGAAACTAAAGATGAAACATTAATTTCAATTGATCAGATTTCAAAGTTCCAAGAAAGTCAAATCGTACTAATTACAACTGGCAGTCAAGGTGAACCAATGTCAGCATTAGCAAGAATGGCAGCATCTGAACATCGTAAAATAAATATAGTTGAAGGTGATACTGTAATCATTTCAGCATCACCAATTCCTGGGAATGAAAAAACTGTTTCAAGGGTTGTTAATCAATTATTTAAAAAAGGTGCAGAGGTTATATACGAATCTCTTGCAGAAGTACATGTATCAGGGCATGCTTGTCAAGAAGAATTAAAACTTATGCAGATGTTAGTAAAACCAAGATTCTTTATTCCTGTTCATGGAGAGTATAGACATTTAAAACAACATGCAGAATTAGCGTGTAATCTAGGATTACCTGAAAGGAACTATGTTCTTGCTGAAAATGGGGATGTAATTGAGGTCACTAGGAATTATATTAAGAAGAGTGGTATAGTTCCATCAGGACAGGTATTTGTAGATGGTCTAGGAGTAGGAGATGTTGGTCATATAGTATTAAGAGATAGAAAACATCTTTCTCAAGATGGGATTTTAACTGTTGTAGTAACAATAGAAAGAGAAAGTGGTTCAGTAATAGCAGGTCCAGATATTATATCAAGAGGATTCGTTTATGTAAGAGAATCTGAGGGATTAATGGATGAGGCTAGAGAAATGGTAAAATCAGTGCTTAGAGATTGTGAAGAAAAAAATATTACTGACTGGGCAACATTGAAATCAAATATGAGAGATGAATTAAGAGAATTCTTATATGAAAAGACAAAGAGAAAACCGATGATATTACCAATAATAATGGAAATATAAGGTATTGACTTTTTCTTATTAAAATATTAAAATAAAAAATGGCACAGAAATTGGGTACAAATGTATCCAATTTTCTTTTTGAAAAAAACATTTATAGGTTTACATAAAGGAAACCAAAGAAAGCTGGAGGAATAGCATGGAATTAAATAAAAGAGAAGATATCAGAAATATTGCAATAATAGCCCACGTTGATCATGGTAAAACTACAATGGTAGACGCATTATTAAGACAAAGTAATATTTTTAGATCAAATGAAAAAGTTCAAGAAAGAGTAATGGACTCAAATGACTTAGAAAAGGAAAGAGGAATTACAATTCTTTCAAAGAATACTGCTGTAATGCATAACGGAGTAAAAATTAATATAATAGATACTCCAGGACATGCTGATTTCGGTGGAGAAGTAGAACGTGTACTTAAGATGGTTGACTCAGTTTTACTAGTAGTTGATTCATATGAGGGACCAATGCCACAAACTAAATTCGTTTTAAAGAAGGCTTTAGAACTAGGGCTAAAACCAATTGTTGTTATAAACAAAATTGATAAACCTGATGCAAGACCAGAAGATGTAATTGATGAAGTATTTGACTTATTCGTTGAGTTAGGTGCAGAAGATGAACAATTAGACTTCCCTATTATTTACGCTTCAGCTAGAAATGGTTTTGCAAGATATAATGTAGATGATACAAATGATGATATGCAACCTCTATTTGAAACAATAATAAAGCATGTACAAGAACCAGAAGGTTATTTAGATGCTCCATTCCAAATGCTAGTTTCAACATTAGATACTAATGCTTTTGTTGGTAAGATTGCAATTGGTAAGATTCATAGAGGAAAAGTAAGAAAGAATCAATCAGTAGCTCTAGTAAGTATTGATGGGTCTACAAAGAATTACAAAGTAACAAATTTATTCACATATGATGGGTTAAAGAGAGTAGAAACAGAAGAGGCATTTTTCGGTGATATAGTAGCAATAAGTGGTGTGACTGATGCCAATATTGGTGAAACTATTGCAGATTCAGAAAATCCAGAAGCATTACCATTTGTTCACATAGATGAACCAACATTAAGTATGAACTTTATGGTTAATGATTCACCTCTTGCAGGTCAAGAAGGAGAATTTATAACTTCAAGACATTTAAGAGATAGATTAATGCAGGAGTTAGAAACTAACGTAAGCTTAAGAGTAAAAGAAATTACTCCAGATTGCTTTGAGGTTTCAGGTAGGGGAGAATTACATTTATCAATTCTTATTGAAACAATGAGAAGAGAAGGATATGAATTCCAAGTATCAAAGGCAAATGTTATATTTAAAGAAGAAAATGGAAAGAAGCTTGAACCGATGGAATACTTAACAATCGATGTTCCAGAAGAATTTATGGGACCTGTTATGGAGAAGCTTGGACCAAGAAAAGCAGAAATGGTAAACATGACTTCAGCAGTTAATGGTTATTCAAGACTTGAGTTCATAGTACCAGCTAGAGGATTAATTGGATTTAGAAATGAATTCATGACTGATACAAAAGGTAACGGGATAATGAATCACGTATTTGATAGCTATGGTCCATATAAGGGTGAGATTCCAACAAGAAGTAGAGGTTCAATAGTATCATTTGAATCAGGTGAGGCTATTGCTTATGGATTATTTAATGCACAAGACAAGGGTCAATTATTTATAGGAGCAGGAGTTCCAGTATATCAAGGAATGGTAGTTGGTGTTTGTGGTAGAGCCGAAGACATAGATATAAATGTATGTAAAGGTAAGAAACTTACAAATACAAGATCATCAGGAGCTGATGATGCAGTTAAACTAGTGCCACCAGTTGTTATGTCTTTAGAAAATTCTCTAGAATTTATTAACAATGATGAACTAGTAGAAGTAACTCCATTAAGTATAAGAATGAGAAAAACTGTACTTGATAGCAATGAGAGAAGAAGACTTATAAGCAGAAATAAAAAGTAGTCTTTTTAAAACCCGAAAAAAGTATTATAATAAAAGTAAATAGCCTATACTAGGCTATTTACTTTTCTATATAGGGGGATTTTATGAGGAAATTCAAAATAAAGAGATTAGTTTTAGCTATAACGATTATTCTAATCTTTGCATGTGGAGGGTTATTATTAAGCTATTATTTTAGTATAAACAAGCCTTTGAAAGTAAATGGTGAGAATATATCAATTGAAGTTGAGGATGGCGAAGCTTTCAATAGTCTTTTAGATAGATTAGAAAGTGAAGGCATATTACGAAGTAAAACTCTAATTAAAGTTAACCTTAAATTACAAAAGAGGGATACTACAATAATTCCAGGTACATATGATATTAATGGAGACATAACTTTAAATGAGTTAATAAAGACACTTCAAACAGAGGATTTGACGAAAAATCAAGTAGCTGTAACAATACCTGAAGGCTTTAATATTGATGAAATTGCAGAAGTACTTGAGGAAAATGGATTATTTTCTAAAGAGGAATTTATAAGTGCTATAAAAGAGTATGAAATTCCTAGTTATGTTAAGAATAATTCTATGAAGAAATACAATCTAGAAGGCTATTTATATCCAGACACATATTATTTCAATAAAGATGTTGAACCTAAACAAGTTATAAAAACTATGAATGAGGAGTTTAATAAAATTATTGAAGAGATATCTAAAGAAACTGGAAAAGAGATTAAGGAAGATGATATTGAGAGAATCATTACTATAGCTTCATTGATTGAAGAAGAAGCACAGCTTGATGAAGAGAGAAGAACTGTTTCTTCAGTTATAGAAAATAGATTAGAAAAAGGAATGAAATTAGAGTTTTGCTCAACAATTAATTATGCATGGGGAGAGCATATTGTAGATTTAAGAAATAGACATCTTGAGATTGATTCTCCTTACAATACCTACAAGAATTCAGGTTTACCAGTGGGGCCTATTGCAAATTCTGGCAAGGAATCTATTATTGCAGCAGTAAATCCTGAGAAAACAGATTATTTATATTTTGTTTTATTAAATAATCAAGGTGGCAAACATCATTTCTCAGTTACAGGAGAAGAACATGAGAAAGTAAAAAAAGAACAGGGGCTTTAAACCTTTAGGAGGATAACATGAGTGGTATAACATATGACTATATGGAGGAGTACATTAGGGGATTAATACCAGAAAGAGAAGGTACTCTTAAAGAAATTGAAGAATTTGCAAGGGAAAACGGAGTTCCAATAGTGCAAAAAGAAGCAGGTAAATTCCTTGAATTTATGGTTAGTATGAAGAGACCTTTGAGAATATTGGAACTTGGAACAGCAATTGGATTTTCATCAATTTTAATGTATGAAGCAGCAGGTACAAATCCTGATATAATAACAATTGAAAGAGATAGTAGAATGATAGAGCTTGCAAAAATAAATTTAGAGAAATTTAACCTTGCGGATAAAATTAAAATTGAGGAAGGGGACTGTCTTGAAATATTAGAAAAACTAGAAGAACCCTTTGATTTAATTTTTATGGATGCTGGGAAAGGACATTACAACCATTTTTTACCACATTGTTTAAGGTTATTAAAAGATGATGGGGTTATTGTAGCAGATAATGTACTTTTTAGGGGAATGGTAGCCTCAAAAGAATTAGTTAAAAGAAGAAAGATTACTATTGTAAAAAGAATGAAAACTTATTTGGAATTGGTATCAAATGATGAAAATTTAATAACTTCTGTAATACCTATGGGGGATGGAATTGCAGTGACTAAGAGGAGGTAATTAATATGATGAAACCAGAAATTTTAGCACCAGCAGGTAGTCTAGAAAAGCTAAAGATAGCTGTAGACTTTGGTGCTGACGCTGTTTATATAGGTGGAGGTAGACTTAACCTTAGAGCATTTTCAGATAATTTCACCAATGAGGAAATTGCGGAAGGTGTGAAGTATTGTCATGATAGAGGAGCAAAGTTATATGTAACAATGAATGTTTTTCCAAGGAATCATGACTTAACGGGAGTAGAGGATTATATTATTGGTCTTAATAATTTAGGGATAGATGCAATAATAGTTGCAGATCCTTCAATAGTTGTGACAGCAAAGGAAGTAGCACCTGATCTAGAAATTCATTTAAGTACTCAAGCCAATATAACTAATTGGAAAGCTGCAAAATTCTGGTATGAGCAAGGTTGCCAAAGAATAGTACTAGCAAGGGAACTTACTTTTAATGAAATAAAAACAATAAGATCAAATTTACCTGCAGATTGTGAGTTAGAAGCATTTATACATGGATCTATGTGTGTAGCATATTCAGGTAGATGTTTAATATCTAACTATATGTTAGGTAGAGATGCTAACAAAGGAATTTGTTCAAATGCTTGTAGATATAAGTACTTTTTAGTAGAAGAGACAAGACCGAATGAATATTATCCAGTAATAGAAGATGATAATGGTACTTATATAATGAATTCAAAAGATTTATGCATGATAAAACATATACCAGATTTAATGAAGAGTGGAATTTATTCATTTAAAATAGAGGGAAGAATGAAAAGTGAGTTCTACGTTGCTTCAGTAGTAAAAGCATATAGAGAAGCTATTGACTCATATATGGCGAATCCAGAAGGTTATGAGTTTAAAGAAGAGTGGATGCATACATTAACAAGAATTAGTCATAGAAACTACCATACAGGATTTTACTATGGTAAAACTGGAGAGCAAAATTATGATGAATCTTCTTATATTAGAGATTATGACATCGTAGGGGTAGTAAAATCCTATGATGAAAAAACTAAAACTGCAACAATTCTTCAAAAGAACAGAGTATTCCAAGGAGATGAGGTTGAAGTACTAAGAGCACATACTCCAAACTTCAAGGTACAATTAGATAATATGTTTGATTTAGATAAGGGTGTAGAAACGAATGTAGCAAATAGAGCAATGATGATGTTTAGTGCAAAAGTCGATACTCCTTTAAAAGAAAATGATATGTTAATTAAAGGTAATAAAGTTTTAACACTTTAGAGGTAACGAGGAGGAATACAAATGATAAAACCAATACTTATTGGGATAACAGGTGGAACAGGATCAGGAAAGAGTACAATCGCTAAGGAAATATATGAGACCTTTGGAGGAAATCAAATTGCAATGATGCAACAAGATGCCTATTATAAGGATCAAAGTTACCTTACAATGGAAGAAAGAATTAAAACTAATTATGATCATCCTAAAGCTTTTGACAATACATTATTAGTAGAACATTTAAAGGAATTGGTTAAGGGAAATTCTATTGAAAAGCCAATATATGATTTTACAGTTCATAATAGAGCTAAAGAGACAGTCAAAGTTGAACCAAAAGAAATAATTATTGTTGAAGGTATTTTAGTTCTTGAAGATGAGAGAATAAGAGATTTACTTGATATTAAAGTATATGTTGATACTGATGCTGATGTTAGAATTATTAGAAGATTGTTAAGAGATATGGAAGAGAGAGGAAGGACAGTACAATCTGTTATAGAACAATATTTATCGGTTGTAAGACCTATGCACTTCCAGTTTACTGAACCAACAAAAAGATTTGCGGATATTATTATTCCAGAAGGTGGACATAATAAAGTTGCAATAGATATATTAGTATCTAAGATGAAAGATATATTAAAATAATTTGAATAAAACGCCTTTTCTCTGTCGAGAATCTAAGACAGAGGGAGGTGTTTATTATTTTTATTGAGAAAAATAATAAAAGAGTAAGTAGTGTATTAGTAGTATTTATTGTGATATTTATGCTGCTATCGGTAAGACTATTCTTTCTTCAAGTTTATCCAACAGAAAATGTGACAAGCCAATATCAAAACCATCAATCAGAAAAAATAAGTGATTCAAGATATATGATATTGGATACTGAAGGTAAAGATTTGATGAAATATAATAAAAAGTATTATCTTGTAATTGATAAAAAGCCATTTAGTTTAAATAATTACGAAGAGACTTTAGAGAACATTATGGCACTTGATTTTATTATGAAAGGAGAAAATCCAGACTTTAACTATACTGATATTATGAAGTCAGAAGGGAAAGTTTACTACGATGTATCAGAGGAAACTTATAATAAAATTAATAAATTAAACAATGTTAAAGGAATATATACTTATGCTTATGATGAAGTAGATAGAAAAAAAGCATGGTCAGTAAGTACATTTTTATCTAATATAAAAAAGGAAGATGAAAAAATTGGGAACTCTTTAGAGGCTGATTTAAATGAGTTTCTAAAAGACAATGATATTCCAAGAAAAAATTTTTACCTTGATAGTAAAGCAGTCTACGGTAAGAGTGAAACTGAGGTTTCAAAAGAAAATAAAAATATTAAATTAACTATAAATAAGGATATAGAGGAAAAGATTAGGTTGGTATTAGCTAAAGATGAATTCAAGAACTTGAGTAATATTGGAGTAACGATTATGGAGTCTGATACAGGAAAGATAAGAGCAATGGTTCAAAAGGATGAAAGTGCTGCAAATATTAATCTTGCTATTGAAGGAAGTGGATATGAACCAGGATCAGTATTCAAGCTAATTACATTAGCTACAGCACTTGATAAAGGGGTTATTACTCTTGGGGATTCATTTACATGTACTGGCAATATATGCAAGGATCAGATTCATGGTAGATTAACTGTTGAAAAAGCTTTGGAAAAGTCTTGCAACGATATATTTGCAAAGATTGGAAATGAAGTAGGATATAATGAGGTAATGGATTATGCAGAAAAAACAGGTCTTTTTAATAGGGTACTAAATATTCAAGGTGATGGCAGGAATGAGAGTATGGGTATTAAACCTAAAGAAAGTGATGGGATGAATAACATATCAATAGGACAGTGCTTAACGGTTTCTCCAATACAAATTCTTGGGGCAACTAATGCAATAATAAATGATGGGAAGTATGTAAAGCCATATATTGTTGAGGATATATTAGATAAAGATGATAATATAATAAAGAGTTTCAACACGGAGGGTAATAAAATATATAGTCAAACAACATCTAAACTACTAAAGCAATCAATGCAAAAAGTTGTTAAAGAAGGTACTGGTATTAAGGCAAATGTAGCGGGGGTAGAGTTAGGTGGAAAGACAGGGTCAGCTACTAGCGGTGTAGGTAATACTCATGGATGGTTTTCAGGTTACTTCAAATTAAATGGAAAGATGTATACAATGACTGTATTTGTACCTGATATAGAAGGAAAAGGAGTAAATGGAGAGGATTTAGGTGGAGGAAATACAGCAGCACCTATTTTTGCAGAGGTTATAAAATATTTAATTTCAAAATAGAATATTTAGGGAAGATCAAATAATATATTAGTATTAATATTGAGGGTAATTTAGATATTAAAAGTGACAATTAAATATTAAAATAAATAGGCAATATATCCTCTTGTAGTGAATATTATATTAATAAGCACGACAAGGAGGAGTAAGGTGTTTTTATTAACAAATTTCTTAGAACTTATATCTAACTCCCTATTTTTAACAGGATATATTACAGGCAATAATACCTTTCCTATGCCTTTAGATGAAAAGGAAGAAGAGTTATATTTAAAGAAGTTAAAAGATGGAGATAAAGGAGCAAAAAGTGTACTTATAGAAAGGAATCTTCGGTTGGTTGCACATATAGTTAAAAAATATTCATTTCCGAATAAGGATGTAGATGAATTAATATCTATAGGAACAGTAGGTTTAATCAAAGCTATAGATTCCTTCGATTCAGGAAAAGGAACTAGATTAGCAACATACGCCTCAAGGTGTATAGAAAATGAAATACTTATGCTTTTTAGAAATAATAAAAAGCAAAAAAGTGAGGTTTATCTACAGGATCCTATAGGGGTAGATAAAGAAGGAAATGAAATATGTTTAATAGATGTATTAAGTAGTGAAAAAGATTCTGTTATTGATAAGGTTGAAAGTAACCTTCAAATAAGAGCACTATATAATAAAATGTATGAAATCCTAAGTAAAAGGGAATGTGATATACTAATCATGAGATATGGTTTGGAAGATGGAAGATGTAGAACTCAAAGAGAAATTGCATCATCATTATGTATATCGCGTTCATATGTATCTAGAATAGAGAAAAAAGCACTAAAGAAATTACAAAAATCATTATTCTCAAAAAATTAAGAAAAAATTGCTAAATTCTTCTAAATAATAGAGGGATTTAGCTTTTTCTATAGAATATATCTTAATGAATAAATAAATGTTTTTATGTATAGTTAAGATGGAGGTAAAGTAATGTATGTATTAAATGACTTATTGATAAAAACTTTAGAATTACAAGCATCAGATTTACACTTGACAGTTGGAATTCCACCTACAGTAAGAGTTAATGGAAGATTGATTCCTTTGGGTCCAGATAAATTATTCCCACAAGATATTGAGGGATTTGCAAAAGAAATATTAGGGGAAAAATTTGAAAGATATGCACAGGTTGGGGAGTTAGATACATCTTATTCTGTGCTAGGAACGGGTAGATTCAGAGTTAATGTATTTAAACAAAGAAATAGTGACGCAATAGCACTTAGAGTTATTACTTTAAAAGTACCGACCTTAGATGAATTGAAACATCCTAGAATATTAAAAGATTTAATTCAAAAGCAAAGAGGTTTAGTATTAGTAACTGGTCCTACAGGTAGTGGTAAATCTACAACACTTGCAGCTATGATTAATGAAATTAATTCAACAAGACAAGCTCATATTATAACATTAGAGGATCCGATAGAATATTTACACAAACATAATAAGTGTATTATAAATCAAAGAGAAATCGGAAAAGATAGTAAAAGCTATCAGAACGCATTAAGAGCAATACTTAGAGAAGATCCAGATGTTATTCTTGTAGGGGAAATGAGAGATCTTGAAACTATTTCTATAGCTATTACAGCAGCAGAAACAGGTCATTTAGTATTTTCAACATTGCATACCATTGGAGCAGCAAAAACAATAGACAGAATTATAGATGTATTTCCACCACATCAACAACAGCAAATAAGAATACAGCTGGCAGCAGTACTACAAGGGATTATATCACAGCAATTAGTACAAACTGCTGATGGAAGCGGTAGAGTTGCAGCGCTTGAAATAATGACTATTACACCAGGTATTCAGAACTTAGTTAGAGAAGGTAAGACACATCAAATTGAATCATCAATCCAAACAGGAACCAAATATGGAATGAAGACTATGGATATGGCCTTATCAGATTTATTTAAAAGAGGTATTATTACGAAAGAAACAGCATTAACTTATGCAGTGGATAGAGAAACAATTAAGAGAATAATGATGTTATAAGATTATTATTAATCTGTATAAAAATTTGTGAGGGAAGTAAGTACTTCCCTCTTTTATTAATTCCAAAAAAATATATTGTTGGTACAATATACATTAGAGAAATTTACTTTAAAATTAAAATTAAAAAAGGAAATTCTATGATTGTGTTGAATAAGAATAATATAGTTTACTGCAGAGGAGGGAAGACAGAATAAATGGAAGAAGTTTTAGTGGCATCAATTGACTTTGGTAGCAAAAAGATTTCTGCTTCCTTAGGTAGATGTGGTGATGAGGATATAGATATTCTTGGAACTGCTTATGCTACGGAAAAAGGAATGGAAAAAGGATTGGTAAAAGATAAGATTAAGTGTATGGAATCACTTAAATCTGTAATCACAAAGCTTGAGACAAGTACTAATGAGAAAATTACAGATATATATGCTGGAATATCTTCAAGGAATCTACGGATTACAGAAATATCAGCAAATATTAATCTGACTGAAGGTAAAGTAAGAGCAAAAGATATTAGAAGAGCTATTGAAAGAGGACGTAGGAATGTTACTATAGCTGATGGGGAAGAAATTGTTGATATACTAATAAATTTTTATTCCTTGGATGAAAAGGTGATTAATGAAAGTATTATTGGCTGGAAGGGAAATACATTAACTTTAAATTTAACAGTAATACTGGGTCCGACAAAGGAATTAGATAAATTTAGAGAGGTCATAAGTGGATGTGGATATAATCTTAAAGGATTTATAGTTAACATAATAACTGGTAAGGAAATATTTCTTAATGGAAAAAGTGCAATGGGGATAAAAGCTCTTGTTGATATTGGTGGAGGAACTTCAGACATTGCTATATTTAGGAATGGTATAATTAAGTACATATACTCACTACCAATTGGCGGTAATAATATAACTAAAGATTTATCAATATGTGGTAAATTTTCAATGGGGGAAGCAGAAAAGCTAAAAACTATATATAGTAGTAACTATGAGACTTTGTTTAATGAAAATGCAGATGAAGATATAATTGACGTTGGAACAACAAAGGTATCAAGAACTTTATTTTATGAAGTTGCAAAGGCAAGGATAGAGGAACTATTAAAATATGTAAATATTGAGTTAAAAAACACTTCCTTTTTTGATGGAATTTGTAGTATAATTATATATGGCGATGGTATAGCATACTTTGAAAATGTAAGCAGTGTAGCGAGGGAGCAGATCCATAAAAAAACTACAGTAGTTACAAAAGATTACTTAGGGATGCAAAATCCGGCCAATGTAACTTCTTTAGCTATTGTTAAGGAAGTATATGATAGGTTAAAATTAGTATATGAAGATTCAACAGAAGTTGAAATAGAAAAAAAGATTGAAAACGAAGTAGTTAGAGAAATATTAAACGAGAAAAAAGAACGAGAAGGAATACTTGGAAAGTTTAGAAGTTTTCTAGAGGATATTTTCTAAAGGGAGGAATTATTTTGTTAGATTTTGAAGTAGATATGCAAGAATTAACTAATATAAAAGTTATAGGTTGTGGTGGCGGAGGAAGTAATGCCGTTAATAGAATGATAGTTGAAGGTTTAAAGAATGTTGAGTTTATTGCTATAAATACAGATAAGCAAGCATTAATGCTTTCACATGCAAATCAAAAAATACAAATTGGTGAAAAACTTACTAAAGGTCTTGGTGCAGGAGCAAATCCTGAAATAGGTCAAAAAGCTGCAGAAGAAAGCAGGGAAGAGATAACTGCTGCTATTAAGGGTGCTAATATGGTATTCATTACGGCAGGAATGGGTGGAGGTACTGGAACAGGTGCTGCACCAGTGGTTGCTGAAGTAGCTAAATCACTTGATATACTAACAGTAGGTGTTGTTACTAAACCTTTCCCATTTGAAGGAAAGAGAAGAATGAGACATGCCGAAATGGGTATTGCAAGCCTAAAAGAGAAAGTTGATACTTTAGTAATAATTCCAAATGAAAGATTATTAAGAATGGCTGATAAGAAGACGACCCTTCTTGATTCATTTAAGTTAGCTGATGATGTGTTAAGACAAGGGGTTCAGGCTATATCAGATCTTATTACAATTCCTGGTGTAGTTAATGCCGACTTTGCTGATATAAAGGCTGTTATGCTTGATAAAGGATTAGCTCACATGGGAGTTGGATATGGAAAAGGTGATAGCAGAGCGTCTGATGCAGTTAGACAAGCGATAGCATCGCCACTGTTAGAAACATCAATTGAAGGAGCTACTGGAGTTATATTAAACTTTACAGGTGGTGCAGACTTAGGAGCTTTAGAAGTATATGAAGCAGCTGATGTAGTAAGAGAATCAGCAGATCCAGATGCTAATATAATCTTTGGAGCAGTAATTGATGAGACTTTAAATGATGAGATCAGAATAACTGTAATAGCTACAGGATTTGAAGCAGAACATAGTATTTCTTCTGTTGAAGAAAAGAAAGTTGAAGTTAAGCAACAACCAGCTGTAACTCAAACTGTAAAGGAAGCAGCTGTAACAGTTGAAGCTGAAAAAGAGGAAGTAACATCAAGAAGATATACTGATGAAGATGATTTAGATATTCCAGTATTTTTAAGAAGAACTAAAAAATAAATATATAAGTAGTTAATATGAGCTTAGTCAAGAAATTGACTAAGCTTTTTTTATTAAAATCTTTAGAGGTTATATTTACTTTAATATTAGATTATTTTGTTCATTAATGTAAAAAATGAACTTTAAAAAAAGTTCTATTAGTAAGTTAAAGTGACAAAATTTTAGTCTTGTCTAGGATTATAATTGATATGAAGGGAGGGGAGTAATTAGTATGGAAATATATTTGGATATACTTATAATAGAGAATTTTATAGTAGATATATTTTTACTTTCAATAACATTTCAAGTAATGAGGGTTAAAGTATGCACGAGGAAAAGAATTATATCGGCATTAGTTGGGGCCTTATATACAGTGGTAATGGTTTTTCCAAATTTAAGAGCATTTACATTACTACCTTTTCAGCTAACTGTAGCCTTTTTTATGATATTTATATCTTTAAGGAGTTATAAAATTCATATGCTATTAAAGGGTACAGGCGTATATATATTAAGCTCCTTAACTTTAAGCGGATTATGTTTTGGATTCTCTCTATGGCAAAATTCCTATACATTTAGTGGTGGGGTGACTATTATTAAATATTCATTAAAGTATTTAGTAATAGCAATAATGATTTTATACGTAATATGTGAAAGAGTTATAAGTTACTTTAGAGAAAGGGCATTGATTACAAATTTTATCTATGATATAGAAGTATCAATAGATAATATAAAGTATATTATTAGAGGTTTTTTAGATACAGGAAATGAATTAAGAGAACCGATAACTAATATCCCCTGTATTCTTGTGGAAGAAAATTTTGTTACTGATTACAAAGAAGATGAAACTTACTATATACCATATAGCGCTATAGGATATTCAGGTAAATTAAAAGGTTTTAAATGTGACATGGTTCGTATCCGAAGAGAAGGTGAAGAGTGGCAGGAAGTAGATGCTATAATTTGCCCATGTAGTGAGGTGTTAAGTAGGGATAAAGAATATAATGCTTTGTTATCAAGAGGAGTTATATAGAGGAGGATATTATGATTAAATTAGATCTTATTTTAAACAGAATAGTACAGAGGTTTAAGTTTTTAACTAGGAAACTTCACTATGTAGGGGGTAATGATGCATTACCACCACCATTAACAAAAGAGGAAGAAGAAGCATTGGTTGGAAATTTACTAAATGGTGATGAAAAAATAAGAAGTATATTAATTGAAAGAAATTTAAGATTAGTAGTATATATTGCAAGAAAGTTTGAGAATACTGGCGTGAATATAGAAGATTTAATTTCTGTAGGCACCATAGGGTTAATAAAAGCTGTAAATACATTTAATCCAGAGAAGAAGATTAAGCTTGCTACATACGCTTCAAGGTGTATAGAAAATGAAATCTTAATGTATCTTAGAAGAAATAGTAAAATAAAAGCTGAAATTTCCTTTTATGAACCACTAAATATAGATTGGGATGGAAATGAACTACTATTATCAGATATATTAGGGACAGAAAACGATACAGTATACAATCTTATAGAAGATGAAGTAGATAAGCAACTTTTATTTATGGCACTTAAGAATTTAAATGAAAGAGAAAAAGAAATTGTAAAGCTTAGATTTGGGCTTAATGGAACAAGGGAGAAAACCCAGAAAGAAGTAGCCGACATGCTTGGGATATCACAATCATATATTTCAAGACTTGAGAAAAAGATAATTAATAGACTAAAAAAAGAAATAAGTAGAATGATATAGTTTGTCTTTAGTATAAAAGTTTCCTCTAGCGGAGATAATGTTTAATGCAGTCGTAATTACTTCCGAAGGGGTTGATGATAGTGATCATTAATAAAGTTGAAATATGTGGAGTAAATACTTCAAAACTCCCCGTATTAAAGGAAAAGGAGAAGAGGGCATTACTTATTCAGATGCAAGAAGGGGATGATACTGCTAGGGAAACTTTTATTAAAGGAAATTTAAGATTGGTTTTAAGTGTTATACAGAGGTTTAATAATAGAGGAGAAAATGTTGATGATTTATTTCAAGTAGGCTGTATTGGGCTTATGAAGGCAATAGATAATTTTGATTTAGGTCAAAATGTGAAATTCTCTACATATGCAGTACCAATGATAATAGGAGAAATTAGAAGATACTTACGGGATAATAATTCTATTAGGGTAAGTAGGTCATTAAGAGATATTGCATATAAAGCTTTAGTTGTTCGTGATAGATTAGTTAAAGAAAATAATAAGGAGCCAACAATTTCACAAATATCTAAAGAGTTAAACATACCAAGAGAAGATGTAGTGTTTGCATTAGATGCAATACAGGATCCAGTATCATTATATGAGCCCATATATCATGATGGTGGAGATGCAATTTTTGTTATGGATCAAGTTAGTGATAGCAAAAATACAGATGAAAGTTGGCTTGAAAACATTTCAATAAAAGAAGCTATGAAAAAACTAAGTGATAGGGAAAAGCTTATACTTAATCTTAGATTCTTTAATGGGAGAACGCAGATGGAAGTTGCAGAGGAGATAGGTATATCACAAGCTCAGGTTTCGAGATTGGAAAAAACTGCATTAAAGCATATGCGAAAGCATGTATAAAATAGACGTTAGGGTTTCCTAACGTCTATTAATTACTTTATAGAAGTTATATTTAGCTACATAATGCATATAATTAGTAAGAAGAAAAGGAGTGAGGATTATGGAAGAAAATTTACATTCAATAAATGCTATGAGAACAATGGAAGTTATAGAGGTTAATTCTGGTACCAAGATAGGATTTATAAAGGATATTAAAATAGATTGCGAAGAGCATAAGATTTTATCTATAATTATTCCTGGAGAAGCTAAAGGGTGGTTTTCTAAAACAGAGGATATTGAAGTGCCTTGGGAAAATATTATTAAAGTGGGGATGGATGTATTACTAGTTGATTTTGAGGGGACAAGTAGTGATAATATTTATGGATAGCACTAGATAAAACATATATAAGTATGTATAATAAGCTTATAAGAAAATACAGAGCGAAAGACGAAAGGTGGATGGTATTGTGAGATGTCCTTTTTGTTCCTATGAAGAAAGTAAAGTTGTAGATTCAAGATCTACAGATGATAATACAACAATAAGAAGAAGAAGAGAATGCTTAAGATGCAGCAAAAGGTATACAACTTATGAAAAGATTGAAGATATTCCGATTTTAGTTGTTAAAAGAGACTCCACAAGAGAGACATTTAATAAAGAAAAAATAATTAATGGATTAATTATTGCTTGCCAAAAAAGACCTATTTCTAGAAGGCAAATCGAAGATATAGCTGACGATATAGAAAAAACAATTTCAAACAGGATGTTGACAGAGGTACAGAGTGAATATATAGGCGAGATGATAATGGATAGATTAAAAGATGTAGATGAAGTCTCTTATGTTAGGTTTGCCTCAGTCTATAGACAATTTAAAGATATCAATACTTTTATGAAGGAAATTAAGAACTTAATGACACATCAAAGTTAATATTTTAGGGAGTATTTAGAGTTAGAAGTCTTTGATTTCTGATTCTTTTTTTTATAAATGTAAGTTAAACTTTGGTTAATTAATTGTATGAAAATAGATAATAATATTATATAATGTTAAAATAAATCTAGATAGATTCTAAGGAGGTACTATGAATAAACTAAATGTTGGTTCATTAAGTAAATATAAAGATTACCTTGTAATTGATGGGGAAAATGAAAAATTAGTTTTCTCGACTGCAGAAAAAGGAAGGAATTTTAATAGGCATACAGAGGATGGTATTAGAACTATTGAGAGTATTAAAGAAGAGTTTAATGTAGAGGATATTATATATTTAAGGCAAGTTCACTCAGATAGAGTACTGATCTTTAAAGGAGATAATAGGGAAGAATTCATAGAAGAAGAAGGAGATTCTTTAATTACTAATATTAAAAATATTGCAATTGGTGTATTTACAGCTGATTGTGTTCCAGTGATTTTAGTAGATGAAGCTAAGGGTGTAGCTGCTGCAATTCATAGTGGATGGAAAGGTACTTTTAATTCCATAACTAAAAAGACTATTGAAAAGATGCAAAATGTTTATGGAAGTCAATCATCTGATATCAAAGCTTATATTGGAGGTCATATAAGGCAGTGTTGCTATGAGGTTTCAGAAGAGTTGAAAAGTAAATTTATTAATGAGAAAAATATAGATGAAAACATACTATTTAATGGAAGGAACTTGAGTATGGAAGAATGCATAATTGATAATCTTAAAGAGGTAGGAATTAAAGATGATAATATTAATTCACTGTCATTATGCACATATTGTTCTGAAGATATTAAGTTACATTCATATAGAAAATCAGAAGGATCATATGGAAGATTATTTTCATTTGTAATCCTAAAGTAGGGGGAGTGGCAATGGCTGATGAAAAAGTATTAATAGTTGATGATGAAGAACATATTATTGAGTTGCTAAAATTTAACTTAGGAAATGTAGGATATAGAATATTTACAGCTAATAATGGACTTGATGCTTTGAAAGTAGCAAAAGAAATAAAGCCAGATTTGGTATTATTAGATTTAATGTTACCTGGCATGGATGGTTTTGATGTTTGTAAAGAAATTAAAAGAAACAAGGATACTTCAAAAGCTGCAATAATTATGCTTACTGCAAAGGGAGAAGAATTAGATAAGGTACTTGGATTAGAATTAGGAGCAGATGATTATATGACAAAGCCTTTCTCTATAAGAGAGCTTTTAGCACGAGTTAAGGCTGTACTTAGAAGAAGCTCAGGTAATGATGAGACTGAGGGAGAAAGCTATGAAAGTGGTATACTGAAAGTGGACTTTGAGAGGCATGAAGTAATTATTAATGGCGAGAAAATTGATATTACGTTAAAAGAATTTGAGCTTCTTGAGATCCTTATAAGGAATAAAGGTAAAATACTTCAAAGAGAAACCTTATTAGATAAGGTATGGGGCTATGAATACATTGGAGAAACAAGAACAGTAGATGTTCATATAAGGTATCTGAGAAAGAAGATAGAAGAGGATGACAAGAATCCTAAGTTTATTGAAACTATAAGAGGGGTCGGGTATAGATTTAACCCAGGGAAATAAAATGAAGAAAAAAATTTTAACATCAGTAATAATTACTGTGATTTTTGCATTAACCATAGTAACTTCATTTTTTGTGGCCCTATCAAATATTCAAGAGATGAACAAAATTAAGGATTCCCTAAAAAATTTTAACAATTATATACTTCAATTAGATTATAATAACGAAAAGGTAATTAAGAACTATAAAATAAATAATGTTAATGTAAGGTGTACAGTAATAGCAAGTGATGGACATGTTATTTATGATAGTATAGGAGATGATTTAGACAATCATTTAGGGAGACCTGAAATCCAAGACGCCATAAAAAATGGTGAAGGTTATTCAACTAGAATAAGTAAGACAACAAATGAGAAATTAGTTTATTATGCTATTAAACTTGATGATGGAAATATTTTAAGATCATCAATACCCTTTGAGACAATTAAGTTTTTTAATGTAGACAATATAAAGTATTGCATAGGAATTATGTTTGTAGTAATTATTTTTTCAATATCTCTATCATTAAAGCTGGTTAGGACAATAATTGAACCTTTAAAGGATTTAGAAAATGTAACTACTAGGATATCGAAGGGAGATTTACACATTAGAGTTAAAACATCAACTAATGATGAGATTGGTTCATTAGGACGTACTTTTAATAATATGGCAGATCAGCTTCAAGGAAAGATAAGGGAAGTGTTAGACAAACAGAATAGATTGGAATCTATTTTAAGAAGTATGGAAAGTGGCGTTATTGCAGTTAATGGAGAAGACAAGGTTATTACAATAAATCCATATGCAAAAAGAATATTTGGTATTAGAAGAGATATAACTGGTGAGAATATTTCAGACTATATTAAGGATTATGATATAAATAATTTTTTAAATGAAGAAGATGATGTTGAAAAAGAGATTAAATTGCTGCATCCAGTTGAGAGAGAGCTTAGAATAAAGAAAGCTTCTATAATTGATGGTCTTGAAAGGATAGGTAAGGTTATAGCAGTTCAAGATATATCTGATATAAAAAGATTAGAAAATATGAGGAGTCAGTTTGTTGCTAATGTATCTCATGAACTTAAAACACCACTAACATCAATAAAAGGTTTTGCAGAAACATTAAAGTATGTTGAAGATGAAGAGACAAGGAAAAAGTTCCTAGATATAATTAATAAAGAATCTGAGAGGCTTAGTAGATTAATTAATGATATATTAGTTTTATCAAAAATAGAAAGTGATATATTAGGTGATGAAGATGAGTTTTTACCAAATGCAGTTATAGATGATGTAATGAGTATGGTGAAAAGATTTGCTGAATCTAAGAATATTTCATTGATACTTGATCAGAGAAATGATGACTTATTGTACGGGGATAAAGATAGGTTTTTACAATTAGTATTAAATTTAGTGGAAAATGGGGTCAAGTATTCAAATCCAGGTTCCTATGTTAGAATAGTAAGCTATATTGAAGGTGAATATTATTATTTAAAGATAGAAGATAATGGTATAGGAATACCAAAGGAAGATATTCCTAGAATATTTGAAAGATTCTATAGGGTAGATAAAGCAAGAAAAAGCGGTGGAACTGGATTAGGGTTAGCAATTGTTAAGCATATTGTTAAGACATTTAATGGTGAAATAGATGTTAAAAGTAAGCTTGGAGAAGGCACGGTCTTTTCTGTAAAAATTAAACATATATAATAGAAGGAATAAGAAGTACAACAGAGTATGTACTTCTTATTTTTTTTATGCAAATTAGTATGAGGAAATAGAATATTCTCAAAGAAATGTTAAATGTATTTAACATTTACCTAATATTAATTAACAAAGGTATAATAATAGGTTAACTTATAGAAACTAATATATAAGTATAAGATAAATCCTAGTAAACAAATTATTTTGGAGGGGAGATTTAATTATGAAAAAAAGAAATTTAAAATTTATAGTTAGTGCTTTACTAGTTACTGTGATTGGGGGAGCATTAGTAGGATGTGGAGGGAATAATGATGATTCAACAACAGAAAAATCAATATCTATAAGTGGATCGTCAGCATTACTACCTTTAATGGAAACATCAATAGAAGGATTTAAAGCTAAGAATTCAGGCTACGAGATAAATGCTCAAGCAGGAGGATCTGGTACAGGTCTTACTCAAGTATTAGAAGGTGGAGTTAATATAGGTAATTCAGATATATTTGCTAATGAAAAACTAGATGAGGATAAAGCTAAGGAATTAGTTGATCATCAAGTTGTAGCACAAGGATTTGGAGTAGTAGTTGATAAAAAACTTGGAGTTAGTAACTTAACTAAGCAACAAATCAAAGACATATTCTCAGGAAAGATAAAAAATTGGAAAGAAGTTGGCGGACCTGATAAGGAGATATTCTTAATTCATAGACCAGCATCTTCAGGAACAAGAGCTACTTTTGTAAAAACATTGTTAGATGGAGATAAATCTTTAGAGAATGATTCATTAGGTGCAACACAAGATTCAAATGGCGCTGTATTAACAGCTATGAAGCAAAATGATGGCGCTATAAGCTACATTGCTCTTTCGTATATGAGTTCAGATGAAGCAAAGGAAAAGCTAAGTACAATTTCTATAGACGGTATTTCTCCTGAAAAAGAAAATGTAACTACTGGTAAATATCCATTCTGGTCATGGGGTCATATGTACACTAAAGGTGATGCAACTGGACTATCAAAGATGTTTATTGATTATATAATGAGTGATGATAACAAAGAAACAGTAGAAAAACTTGGTTTTATATCTGGAAGTGATATGAAAGTAAAATAAATAAAGTTAAGGAATGATGAATTAATATGGAAAAAAGAAGTTTTAAAGAGAGGTTATTAAATGAATATATAGGGAAGGCATTTGCGAATTTATGTGGATTACTAATTATAGTAGTCACTGTATCTATCATCCTATTCATTGCTCAGAAGGGAATACAAACCTTTGTAAAGGGTAATTTCAATCTAGTTGAATTTTTATTCACCAACAACTGGAAACCAAGTGAAACACCAGCCTCCTTTGGAGCTTTGGCTTTCATATTAGGATCAACATTTATATCAATGGGTGCAGTAGTCTTAAGTGCACCTGTTGCTATAGCACTAGGAGTGTTTGTAAATGTAATATCAAAGGGATTAGGGAACAAGTTAATAAAACCGGCCTTAGAAATATTAGTTGGAATACCATCTGTTGTATATGGTTGGGTTGGGGTATCTGTATTAGTTCCTTTTATTAAAAATAATGTAGGGGGGATGGGATTCTCACTTTTAGCAGGAATTCTTGTTCTGTCCCTTATGATACTTCCAACTATAGCTACATTATCAATAGATGCTATCAAAAGTATTCCAAGAGAACACATCGAAGCATCATATGGGCTAGGAGCAACTAGGTGGCAAACTATAAAAAATGTTATTATACCAGGAGCTAAAAGTGGAATATTAACAGGAGTGGTGTTAGGAATTGCAAGAGCTTTTGGAGAAGCATTGGCAGTGCAAATGGTTATAGGGAATGCTGTTAAGATACCTGATGGATTTTTATCATCCACTGCAACCTTAACAAGTATTCTTACAATGGACATGGCAAATACAGTTGGAGGAACTCCATGGAATGATGCTTTATGGAGTATGGCACTTATATTATTGATAATTTCCTTCCTATTCATATTATTAATTAGAAGGATAGAAAAAAGGAGTGAAATTTAGTGAATGCAAAAAGAGCTGATAAAATTGCAACTACAATAATTTACATAATGAGTTTCTTTGTGGTATTCCTTTTGGGAGCTTTCATAGCATATATTCTATATCAGGGAATAGTAATGTTAAAGCCGAGCTTTCTATTTGGAACACCTAAGGTAACATCAGCTGGCGGCGGTATAGGACCACAATTATTTAACTCCTTTTATATGCTTATAGTGTCATTAGTTATTACTGTACCCATTGGAATTGGTGCAGGAATTTACTTAGCAGAGTATGCTAAAGAGGGTCCTTTATTAAGATTCATAAGACTTTCCCTTGAGACTATGTCATCATTACCTTCTATAGTAATCGGAATGTTTGGATTGCTTGTATTTGTAAATATGGCAGGTTGGGGATATTCAATATTAGCAGGTGCATTATCTGTTAGTATACTAAATATACCCTCAATGACAAGAATATCAGAAAATGCTATAAAAATAGCTAGTAAAAGAGTTAAGGAAGCTTCGCTGGGGCTAGGAGCCAGTAAGTGGCAAACTATAGCTAAATTAACTTTGCCAACAGCAATGGGTGAGATCCTAACTGGAATTATATTGGCATCTGGAAGGATTTTTGGAGAAGCAGCAGCATTCCTTTATACAGCTGGATTAAGCTCAGGAAGTTTAAACTTTAATAATATTAGTATTACTGGAAATCAGTCAGCTTTTTCACTATTTAGACCAGCAGAAACATTAGCAGTTCACATATGGAAGTTGAACTCTGAGGGGATTGTTCCAGACGCAGCGGCAATAGCAAACGGAACGGCAGCAGTACTTATAATTGCAGTTTTATTATTTAATTTAGTAGCAAGATTATTAGGAAACAGATTATTGAAGTCTTATAGTGGTAAGTAGGAGGTATATTATATGGCTATTATAGAAACAAAAGATTTAAACTTATATTATGGGGTAAATCATGCTTTGAAGAATATAAATTTAAGCATAAATGAAAATGAGGTTACAGCATTAATTGGACCATCAGGTTGTGGTAAGTCAACTTTTTTACGGACAATTAATAGAATGAATGATCTGATAGAATCTGTTAAAGTAACAGGTGATGTTTTATTCGAAGGTAAAAATATATATGCAGATTATGACGAAATAGCCTTAAGAAAAAGGGTTGGGATGGTATTCCAAAAGGCCAACCCATTCCCAATGTCTATATATGATAATATCGCATATGGTCCTAAGATTCATGGAATTAAAGATAAAAAGAGATTAGATGAAATAGTAGAGAGAAGTTTAAAAGGTGCTGCTTTGTGGGATGAAACTAAAGATAGGCTTAAAAAGAGTGCTTTAGGATTATCAGGTGGACAACAACAAAGATTATGTATTGCAAGAACTTTAGCTGTTTCTCCTGAGGTAATATTAATGGATGAACCAACTTCGGCTTTAGATCCAATTTCTACGAGTAAGGTAGAAGAGTTGATGGATGAATTGAAAAAGAAATATACTGTTATTATTGTAACTCATAATATGCAGCAGGCCGGGAGAATTGCAGATAAAACAGCTTTCTTTTTAAATGGTGAAGTTATTGAATTTGGAAAGACAGAGGATATTTTCTATAAACCTCGTGATAAAAGAACAGAGGATTATATAACAGGAAGATTTGGGTAAAAATTTAGGTGAGGTGGTATAATGACAAGAACATCACAAAAACTAAGAATTAAAGAAATTAATCGTCAGTTGTTACTAATGGCAAGTTTAGTAGAGAAACAAATTTATGGGAGTATGCTGGCTTTGAAGAATCATGATATTAAAGCTGCTGATGATATAATTAGGGATGACGATAAGGTAGATAATTTACAAAAGGTGATTGAAGAAGAATGCATTAAGTTTATAGCAACAGAGCAGCCTTTGGCAAAGGATCTACGAAATGTTTTTACAGGGTCAAAAATTGTTACAGATTTAGAAAGAATGGCTGATCATGCAGTAGATATATGTAAGATAACAAAAAAAATTAATGGTAACTCAGGAACTTTTTCAGATGAATCTCTCCCTCTTTGGGACATGGAGGAAAAGGTTAGGAAAATGATAGATTTATCTATTGATGCATATGTTAATAGGGATATAGATAAGGCCTATGAAATTTGTAAGATGGATGATGAAATAGATGAATTATATAAAACAATATTTAACAATATTCTTAAAACTATTAAATTAGATGAGAGTAAAACCAATAAAAGTGCACAATTACTTTTTGTTAGTAAATACTTAGAGAGAATTGGAGATCATGTTACTAATATATGTGAGTGGACTATATTTTCGCAAAAGGGAACCTATGTAGATTTAAATGAATAAAATGTTTAAGAAGACAACTTTTCATAAAATATGAGGTTGTTTTTTTATACTCAAAAATACGAAATTCAATAAAGTTAAAAAATTTGAATTAAAAACAAAGATTAAATTAAAAAATTGAAAAAAATATGTTAAAATAAAGTTAACAAAAATACAATTATTACATTTTTATTGTGTTAAATTGGCAATCAGAATAGAGGAGTGACTTTAAGATGAAAAATGTAAAAGAAAGAAAATCTATAGTGACAAATAGTATGAAATCTTTACGAACGAAAGTTCTATGTTTATTGATACCATTAATAATCATAGGCCAACTTGCTATTAGTTTTGTAGGAATAAAGAACATTGATGATTTTGGCAATACAGTAATAAAAACTGATCTTAATAATGGATTTAATGCAGCTCTAACTTCATTAGATGAATATTTCTGGGGAATAGAGTATAGGATGGATACCATGAGTAAAACAGGAATATTCCAAGCCGGAGTGCAGGAAAATGAGTTTACTAGTAGTAGCAGGATACTTGATGGCTTAAAAGGTGCTACTGATGTAATAATGAGTACAGTATTTAGATCTGGAGATATTAATTTAAGTACTCCAGCAATTGATTATTCAAGTAAGGGATTATCAGGCGTAATACCTGATGATGTGTATGAAAAGGCTCTAAAAGTTGATACCTTATGGGTTGGACCATATGAGGACAAGCTATCAGGTAATATAGCATTATCTATTTATAAAACTGTAAAAAATGGTGATACTCCAGTTGGTGTTATTGGAATGAACATTAACTTTAGTGATATATCAACATATTTTTCGGAAAGAGAGTTTAGTAAAACTGGATATTCATTATTATTAACTAGTGATGGTACAGTATTATCAGATAAAGCTGATATGAGTAGGGTTCACTCAAAGTATGATAATAATGAGGTTATATCAATTTCAAAGACTAAAGGACCTTTAGAAGGAAAAATAAAGATTAATGGTAGTACATATTATTATAAGGCTGACGATGTCCCAAGAACTGATTGGAAGATGATAAGTCTTATTAATGAAAATGAACATAAAAATGTAAGTCAAAAAATAACAATAATACAAATAATAATTGCTGTGATAATACTTGTTATTAGTGTTATAGCTGTATGCATAGTAATTAATAGAATAGTAGAAAGGCTTAGAAGATTAATAAAGGCAATGGAAGGTGCAGGAAGTGGAGACTTAATGAGTAAGGTTGAAGTTGATGAAAGTTCAGATGAACTTTCACAAATAGCAAAATCCTACAATAAAATGTTAGATGATTTCTCAGAAATAATATCTGATACAAAGGGTGCAATGGAATCATTAACAGAAAAAAATGAGGAGCTTAATAAATCTTTTGAAGAATTAAAGAATTCCTCTAATCAAATTTCATCAACAATGCAGCAGATAGCGGCAGTATCAAATGAACAAGCAAGAGATACAGATTTAGTTGTGCATGAGACAGAAGATTTATCAAACGCAATTGAGAATGTATCAAGTTCGTTATTATCAATGAAATCCTCATGTGGTAAATTAGAGGAGTTATCAAAACTTGGCTTAAGTACAGTAAATAACCTTGTAGTAGGATCTAAAAATACTATGGAGGCTACACAAGAGATTAATAATAGTGTTAACAACGTAAGTCAAAGTTCTAAAGAAATAGAAAATATAATTACATTAATAAATGAGATATCAGAACAAACCAATTTACTTGCATTAAATGCAGCTATTGAAGCGGCAAGAGTAGGTGAAAATGGTAGAGGCTTTGCAGTTGTTGCAGATGAAATTAGAAAACTAGCAGAACAATCACAAAATGCTACTTCAAATATACAGAGAATAATTTCAGGAATGCAAAATAAGATTAAAGATACAGTAGATAGTATTGAGACTGTAACAGGGGTAATAACTAGTCAAGATGACAATGTTAAGGAAACAGAAAAATCCTTTGTTGATATATTTGAAGGAGTTATATCCTTGAATGAATTAGTAAGAAACGCAAGTGAATTAAATAATACTATGGTTGAAAAGAAAACAAATATATCTAACTCCATGCAAAGTTTAGCAGCAGGTATAGAGGAAACTTCTGCTTCTACTGAGGAAATCACATCATATACTGAAGAACAATTAGCAGTAACAAATTCAGTAGATGAATTATCAGTTGAAATAGTTGAATTAAATGAAAATTTAGTTGAAAAGCTAAATCAGTTTAAAGAAAAATAATTTTTAAAAGGCAAAGTAGTTAAAGGCTATTTTGCCTTCTTTATGTAAATATTATCAATTTAGTTGGAGTGTTTAGTAGATATTTCGTTAAATCTTCCATTAATATGCCAATATAATTGACTTAGATTTATTATTAATGTAATATAGCATATGATAGAAAACTTGCGGAATAGGAAGTGAAAGTATGAAAAATGTAATAAAAGAAGTGCTTCCCGGTAGCATCGCAGAAGAGGTAGGAATAGAAGTTAACGATGTGTTAATTTCAATAAACGATAATATAATTGATGATATAATAGATTATAGATTCCTTGCAGCAGATGAAGAAATCGTGGTTCAAATTGAAAAAGTGAATGGCGAATTATGGGATATAGAAATAGAAAAAGACTATGGAGAAGAGTTAGGTATCGAATTTGGTGGCGGTATTATGGATAAAGCTAAGAGTTGCAGTAATAAGTGCGTATTTTGCTTTATAGATCAACTACCAAAGGGAATGAGAAATACCTTGTATTTTAAAGATGATGATTCAAGGTTATCATTTTTGCAAGGCAATTTTGTAACATTAACTAATATGAAGGATGAAGATATTGATAGGATAATTAGATATAAAATAAGTCCTATAAATATTTCAGTACACACAACTAATCCAGAACTTAGAGTGAAAATGCTTAAGAATAGATTTTCTGGGAACATTTTAGAAAGGATGACTAAGCTTGCCAATGCAGGGATTAAAATGCATGCGCAAATTGTTTGTATACCGGGTATAAATGATGGAGAAGAGCTTATAAAAACAATAAATGATTTATATCCATTATACCCTTATGTAAATAATGTTGCTATAGTTCCAATTGGTATAACTAAGTTTAGAGAGGGATTAGAAAAGTTAAATATTTTTGATAAAGAAAGTTCTAAAAAGACAATAGATATGATAAATGAACTACAAGTGAAATTTTACAAAGAAGTTAATGAACCATTTGTAAGATTATCAGATGAATTCTATATTGTTGCGGAAGAAGAAATTCCTTCTGAAGAGTTCTATGCAGAGTTCCAACAAATAGAAGACGGTGTAGGTGTTACTAGATGCTTTAGAAATACAATTGAGAGAGAGTTAATGAATCTAGATTTAAAGTCTAAGGGTAGCTATACTATGGTTACTGGTACTTTAGCTTTTAATGAAATTAAAAGGGCAGCGGATAATATAGTTAATAAGAATCCTAATATACAAATAGATGTATTTAAAATAATAAATAATTTCTTTGGTGAAACAATAACTGTTAATGGATTACTAACAGGTACTGATATTATCGAACAATTAAAGGGAAAGATAAGAACACCATACCTTATAATGGCTGATAATATGTTTAGAAGAGGCTATGAACTAGCACCACAAGAAAGTATAATGTTAGATGACTTGACAATCGAAGATATTGAAAGAGAATTAGATGTAAAAGTGATAGTGTGTGATTATACAGGGGAAGATTTAATATCATTAATAAATACTTATAACAGGGAGGAAGAATAATAATGGGAAAACCAATAGTTGCAATGGTTGGGAGACCTAATGTAGGTAAATCAACATTGTTTAATAGATTAGCAGGAAAAAGAATATCCATAGTACAAGATACTCCGGGGGTAACTAGAGATAGAGTATATGCAGAAGCAGAATGGTTAAACTATAATTTTACTATGATAGATACAGGAGGAATAGAGCCTGAAAGAGATGATATTATAGTAAAACAGATGAGAAGACAAGCAAATATAGCAATAGAAACAGCTGATGTTATAGTATTTATCGTTGATGGTAAAGAAGGGGTAACACCAGCAGATGAAGAAGTTGCAAATATGTTAAGAAAGAGTAAGAAACCTGTTGTATTAGTAGTAAATAAGGTTGATTCTTTAAAAGAAGAAGATAATGCATGGGAATTCTACAACTTAGGTATAGGAGATCCAATTACAATATCAGCAACTCAAGGGTTAGCCCTTGGTGATATGTTAGATAGAGTAGTAGAGCATTTTGACAGAATGGATGCTGAGGATGAGGATGAGGATAACATAAAGATAGCAATGTTAGGTAAGCCGAATGTAGGAAAGTCTTCTTTAATAAATAAGTTATTAGGGGAAGAGAGAGTTATAGTTTCAAACGTACCAGGTACTACAAGGGATGCTATAGATAGTCATTTAGAAACTGATTTAGGAAGATTTACCCTTATTGATACAGCTGGTCTTAGAAGAAAGAGTAAAGTTAAAGAAGAGATAGAAAGATATAGTGTTATTAGAACACTTGCTGCTATTGAAAGAGCAGATGTATGTATTTTAATGATAGATGCTACTGAAGGTATAACAGAGCAAGATGAAAAAATAATAGGTCATGCTCATGAGATGAGAAAAGCTATTATGGTTATTGTTAACAAATGGGATCTTATTGATAAAGATGGTAAGACAATGGAGAACTTTAAAAAGGATCTTCAGCAAAATCTAAAATTCTTATCATATGCAGAGTATTTATTTATATCAGCATTAACTGGTCAAAGAGTTCATAAGGTATTAGAAGTAGCGAAAAAATGCTATGATAATTACAATAAGAGAGTATCAACAGGAATATTAAATGATGTAATAAGTAAAGCTATATTAATGAAAGAACCACCTGTTATTGCACTAAAGAGATTAAAGATATATTATGCGACACAGGTTGCTACTAAGCCACCTAAGTTCGTATTCTTCGTAAATGATCAACAGGCAAGACATTTCTCTTATGAGAGATATTTAGAAAATCAACTAAGAGATAGTTTTGATTTTAAGGGTACTGGTATTGAGATAGAATATAGGGAGAGGAAGGATAAGTAATGAGTAAAATAGCCTTTATTGGAGGAGGTAGCTTTGGTACAGCCTTGGCTGTGCTTTTAGCTAAGAAGGGAAATGATATTACTATATATAACAGAGATAAGAATGTTGTAAATGACATTAATAATAATAGAAGAAATAGTAAGTATATCAAGGACTTGGTTATTCCAGATAATATTAAGGCTTGTTTGAGCATCGATGATGCTGTAGACTCAGTAGAATATGTGGTTATAGCTGTTCCATCTCATATAATAAGGGATATGGCAAAAAAGATAAAAGAAAAAATAGGTAAGGATACAATTATAATATCTATTGCAAAAGGAATTGAAGAAGGTACTGACGAACGATTGTCAGTTGTAATAGAAGAAGAGTTATCTAATCCTGTGGTTGTTATTTCAGGTCCTAGTCATGCAGAAGAAGTAGCAGTAGAATTACCAACAACTTTAGTAGTAACTTCTAAAGATATGAATTGTGCTAAGAAGGTTCAAGATTTATTTATGACATCTAGTTTAAGAGTATATACTAATGATGATATTGTTGGAGTTGAAATTGGTGGAGCAGTTAAGAATATAATTGCCTTAGCTGCAGGAGTTGCTGATGGTATTGGGTATGGTGATAACACAAAAGCAGCAATTATGACTAGAGGTATGAAGGAAATATCAAGAGTTGGAATAGCTCTTGGCGGTAAAGCAGAAACCTTTTATGGTTTAACTGGTATGGGTGATTTAATTGTTACTTGTACATCTATGCATTCTAGAAATAGAAGAGCTGGAATTTTAATTGGAAAAGGGAGAACCACAGAGGAAGCTATTAGTGAAATAGGAATGGTTGTTGAGGGAGTAAAAGCTTGCAAAGCCTTTTATGAACTAAAAGAGAAGATAGGTGTATCTATGCCCATTACAGATGTTTTGTACAAAGTGCTTTTTCTTGGTAAGGATCCGAAGAAAGCTGTTACTGAACTTATGGAGAGAGATAAAAAAAGTGAAGTATGGTAAAGTTAAAAAACACGGTATTCCGTGTTTTTTTATTTTATGTCAAATAATTTTTGCTTCATAGATTCATAATAAGCAGTTTCATCAGATGGCTTAAGTGAAATGAATATAGGGTTATACTTTCGTAAGCCTTTATAAGGAGCAGGAATACTTTTTCCAATAAAAATAACTTTTTTAAGAGTTTTACAATTATCTGTCATTTTAATAATATCCTTTTCTTTCATATCGTCGCAAGGATAGAAGAAAAGGACTTCACTTCCTTCAGGTGGTTTCTTAAGGATTGTTTTCTCCAATTTATAAAAAGATATCTTATGTGTACCTAGTGTATATTTAACACCAGTTTTTACATTGTCTTTTAAATTAGGGAAAATTTCATTAAAGAATTCATCTGAAGGTGAAATAAAGCTAATATTTAAAGGTGCTTGTACTTCTTTCATTAATACTTTTAATGATAGCTTTTGCATGCCTTCATTATTGTGTGTGTCGAAAACTAAGCAAGGACTACTTGCAATAGTAAAAAATCTAATAAGTGATTTGATAATATCCTTCTTCTCCATAATCATCCCTCTTTATAAAATTAATCGATGTAAATGATATCTTATTATAATTCTATCATATAGAATATATATTTGCTACAGAAAAGGAAAATATTAGATTTATTTTATAATATACATTTTTTCAGATGTAAAACATACTATATATAGAGAACAGTATAGAAATTAAAGAGTAGTAAAAAAAGTAGTATATCTTTAATGAGTAGTGAATATATATATACTGTTAAAAATAATTTAGGAGGTCATAACTTGGACAGCTTCAATATATACAGAGATATAGCTGAAAGAACCCAAGGGGACATATACGTCGGAGTGGTAGGCCCTGTAAGAACAGGTAAGTCAACATTTATAAAGAAGTTTATGGACTTAATGGTTATACCAAAGATTGATAATAATTATAAAAAAGAAAGAGCTAAGGATGAGCTGCCTCAAAGTGGATCAGGTAAAAGTATTCATACAACTGAACCTAAGTTTGTACCGAATGAAGCTGTTGAGATAAGTCTTGATGATGAAATAAAGTTTAAAGTCCGTATGGTAGACTGTGTTGGATATATCGTGAAAGGCGCATTAGGATATCTTGATGGCGAAGAAGCAAAAATGGTTCATACTCCTTGGTATGATTATGAGATACCATTTGAAGATGCAGCAGAAATAGGAACAAGGAAGGTAATTACAGACCATTCAACAATTGGTTTAGTAATAGCTACTGATGGAACTATTACAGGAATTGATAGGGATGAGTATGTAGAGGCTGAGGAAAGAGTTATTAATGAGCTTCAGTCTATAGATAAACCTTTTATTGTTGTACTTAATAGTTCAAAACCAAATGCTCCTGAAACAAAGGCATTGAAGAAGGAGATGGAAGAAAAGTATAGGGTTACAGTTCAAATTCTAGATGTATATAATATGAACGAGGATGATATTGAGGATATATTTAGACATGTACTTAAAGAATTTCCAGTAAAAGAAATAAATATAGATATGCCGGAATGGCTAGAAAAACTTGAGCCTAATCATTGGCTTAAAAGGGACTTCTTCAACATAATTAAGGATATGAGCAAGGACATATCAAAAGTAAAAGATATTAAAATCTCCATAGATAATATGAAGAATAATGAGTACTTAGGAACTTCTCTTTTAGTCGAAATGGACCTAGGAATAGGTACAGGTAGAATATTAATGAAACCTGAGGATGGAGTATTCTATAAGGTTTTAAGTGAAATTTGCGATTTAGATGTAGCATCAGAGAGTGATTTATTATCCTTGATTAAAGAATTGAATTATGCAAGGAAGGAATATGATAAAGTAAAAGATGCACTAGAAGAGGTAAAAGAGACTGGTTATGGTCTTGTAGCACCTCAACTTACAGAAATGAAATTTGAAGAGCCTGAAATAGTTAAACAAGGCAATAAGTTTGGAGTTAAGTTAAAGGCTAGTGCTCCTTCATTACATTTAATTAAGGCAGATATAAAGACTGAAATTAGTCCTATTATGGGATCAGAGAAAGAATCAGAAGAATTAGTAAAAGCACTACTTGAACAGTTTGAGACTGATCCTACAAGTTTATGGCAAAGTAATATGTTTGGTAAGTCACTTGAGGTATTGGTAAAGGAAGGACTTCAAAATAAATTATATAAAATGCCAGAAGATGTGCAGGTTAAGATTCAGAGAACCCTTCAAAAAATAATTAATGAAGGTAATGGCGGTTTGATTTGTATTATCTTATAGAAAACTTAAAAGGACTCATAGAAATTCTATGAGTCTTTTTAAATTACTTTACTTTGCTAATCCAACCATCTGGACCTTTAATATCCCCAAATTGGATACCAACTAAAGTATCATATAACTTTTTAGTTAGTGGGCCAACTTCAGTTTCGCTATAGAAAACATGTAATTTATTTTTGTATTCTATACCACCAATTGGAGTTATTACAGCAGCTGTACCGCAAGCTCCGGCTTCTTTAAATATATCAAGTTTATCTATGAAGACATCACCTTCAACAACTTCAAGATTTAAGTAATCTTTAGCAAGCTCTAAAAGAGAGTACTTCGTTATACTTGGAAGAATTGATGGCGAAATAGGAGTCAAAAATTTATTATCATGAGTGATACCAAAGAAGTTAGCAGCACCTACTTCTTCAATTTTAGTGTGTGTTGCAGGATCTAAATAAATACAATCAGCAAATCCCTTTTCGGAGGCTATTAGATGAGGTTGCATAGAAGCAGCATAATTTCCACCGACTTTTTGTTGGCCTGTTCCAAAAGGTGCAGCACGATCAAAATCAGAAATCATAAAGTTAACAGGAGTTAATCCACCTTTAAAGTATGGTCCTACTGGAACGCAAAAAACACAGAATATATATTCAGGAGCAGGTTTGACTCCAATATTATTACCTACACCTATCATAAATGGTCTTATGTATAGAGTTCCTCCAGTACCATAGGGTGGTACAAATCTTTCATTTGCTTTTACAACTTGCATGCAAGCATTAATAAATTTATCTTCTGGTATTTCAGGCATTAAGAGTTTTCTACAGGAATCATTCATCCTTGAAGCGTTTTTATCAACTCTAAATAATTGAATACTACCATCTTTGGTCCTATAAGCCTTCAAGCCTTCAAAACATTGTTGACCATAATGCAGTGATGTAGAGGCTTCGCTAATTTTAAGCATATTATCTTCTGATAGGATTCCTTCATCCCAATGTCCATCTTTCCATGTAGATATGTAACGATAGTCAGTTTTGATGTAATCAAATCCAAGTTCTTCCCAATTTATTTCTTTGTTATTATCCATTTTTCTATCCCCAATCATAAAAGTTTTATAAGTATATTCTATCACTATATTTATAATGGTAAATAGTAAATAATTATTAAAAAGAGAGAATGCAATGTAAAATATTTCCTGAGAAATATTATCTATAAATTATATAATTGAATATAATATAGTAGTAGTAGTATTTAAAGTGGCGTAATATAATGGAATAAAAGGCATGGTGATGGCGGTATGAAGGGTTATTACAAAGCTTATAGAAAAGTTGGGCAAATAAATACTTCTGTAGCAGAACGGTTGGGATTTGAATTTGATGGTTATGTATATGCCTCACCAGGTGTGATTAATCATATTAAGAAGCACCATGGCAAACAACTCACAAAAAAGGTAAAAGAAAATTTATTAAAAGTTATAGAAGACATAATTGAATATCCAGATTATATTGGAATAGATAGAAGGAGAGGAAAGCTGGGAGCTATAGAGTTTGTGAAAAAAATTGATAATATGTTACTTTTAGGATTGGAAGTTGATTTAGAGGAAGAGTATATTTATGTTGCTACTCTATATCCAATAACAAAAAGTAAAATTAATAGCAGGTTATTTAATGGTAGATTGATAATTTACGAAGAGAAAATTAATAGGAAATAATTATTATTTATTGAAAGATTAAGGCTAGGGAATTATAATATAGAGTGTTGATGGTTTTTGAGGTGAGCAAAGGCTCCTCATACGCTGTAAATCAGTAAAAGAGATGCAGGATACGCCGACCTGCCAAAAACTTTAATATATAAATATATAGACTTTTGGTATATACCAAGAGTTTTTTCTTTATAGGATATTTATAGAAAAAGTACGAAGAATATAGAATAAATTTATATGGAGGAAAACAAATGAAAAAAGTAGCGGTAATATTTAATGGTGGAACAATATCAATGAAAGTAGATGAAAGAATAAAGGCAGCTGTGCCGTCATTAACTGGTGAGGAGATAATGTCAATGGTTACAGGCATAGAAGGGTATGCAGAAATAGTAAGTTATAATTTTTCAAGCTTACCTTCACCACATATGACACCAGAAATAATGTTTGAACTTTCTTTATTGGTTAAAAAAATAATAAATAGAGATGACATTGATGGTGTAGTAATTACACATGGTACAGATACGTTAGAGGAGACTGCATACATGTTAGATTTAACACTAAATACTGAAAAGCCTATAGTAATTACTGGAGCAATGAGAAGTAGTTCTGAGCTTGGTTATGATGGGCCTTTTAATCTTGCCACATCAATATGTACTGCAATATCAGATGAAGCAAAAGGGAGAGGGGTTCTTGTATGTTTTAATGGTGAATTAAATAGTGCTAGAGAAGTTACAAAGGGAAACTCAATGGCTCTTAATGCATTTAGAACACCTAATTTTGGACCTATCGGCATAGTAGATAATAACAAGGTTATATTTTATAGAAAATGTCCTAAAAGAAAGCATTTAGAAATAGATGAATTAAAAGGTGATGTAGCTTTAATAAAATGTGCTGCAGGTATGAATTCTGATTTTGTGGATTTTGCAATATCAAAGGAATATAGAGGAATAGTTATTGAAGCACTAGGAAGAGGAAATATTCCGCCATTAATGGTGGAAGGAGTGAAGAGAGCAGTAGATAAGAATATTCCTGTTATTATTGTATCAAGGTGTTTTGAAGGAAGAGTATTTGACTCTTATGGATATATTGGTGGTGGTAAGGATATAAGAAATATGGGTGTGATATTTGGAGATACAATGCAGGGACAGAAAGCAAGGATAAAATTAATGGTTGCTATTAGTTATTCTAATGATATGAAATTTATAAGAGAATTTATTGAAGATGGGATGTATAATAATGAATAGTTAATGAATAATATTATCGAATATTCATAAAATAAATCAATATTTCATACGTATCTATTGACATAAATTCATAATTTATATATAATAATATTCGTAGCCAATAACTCATATAATAGTGGCAATAAGGGTCGCAGTTTCTACCAGATACCGTAAATATCTGACTATGGGTAAGACTGATTGTATATTATTAACTTTTAGAAGGTCTTTGTGAGTTATTGCTTAAGTAATAACTCACAAAGACCTTCATTTAATTATTAAGGGGGACAAAAGATGCAAGAAGGAAAACAAAAAGGAAGATTTCTAGATATCCTTTCAAATGAAAAGGTAGATTTTAAGAAGGAAATCATAGCAGGTATCACTACATTTTTAACTATGGCGTACATAGTAGCGGTTAATCCTAATATTTTAAGTGCTACAGGAATGCCAGCAGGTGCTTTAGTTACAGCAACTTGTTTAGCAGCTGGTATTACTACAATTTTAATGGGTGTTTTCGCTAACTTACCATTTGCATTAGCATCTGGTATGGGTTTAAATGCATATTTTGCATTTTCAGTTGTTATTGGACAAGGTATTTCATGGGAAGTAGCATTATCAGCAGTTTTCGTTGAAGGTATTATATTTATTCTTTTATCTTTATTTAAAGTACGTGAAGCCGTAGTAAAAGCTATTCCAATGAATATGAAATATGCAGTTACAGCTGGTATTGGATTATTTATAGCATTTATTGGAGTTTTAGGTGCTAAGATAGCAGTACAAAATCCAGATACGACAGTAGCTTTAGGTGATTTCACTTCACCAACTGTATTAATTGCTTTAGTAGGGTTATTAATTATAGCTGTTCTTGATAAAAAGGGAGTTAAAGGAGCAATTTTATTTGGTATATTAGCCTCAACTTTAATTGCATGGGCATATGCTGCTTTTGATCCTGAATATGCAGCAACTTTAGGAATTTACTTACCAGATGGCATATTTAAATTTGAAAGTATCGCACCAATAGCAGGTAAAATTGATTTTGAATATATGTTTAATCCAGATACTATGTGGAAATTTATAACGATAGTATTTACATTCTTATTTGTTGACTTCTTTGATACAATAGGAACATTAGTTGGAGTTTGTTCTAGATCAGGAATGCTTGACAAGGAAGGTAACGTACCTAATGTTGGTAAAGCTTTAATGGTAGACGCAGTTGGTACAACTTTAGGATCTTGCCTTGGTGTATCAACGGTAACAACATATGTTGAAAGTTCAACTGGTGTTGCAGCTGGTGGTAGAACTGGATGGACTTCAGTTACAACTGGTATATTATTTATAATAGCCATGTTCTTCTCACCAATATTTATAGCTATTCCTTCATGTGCCACAGCACCAGCACTTATATATGTTGGATACTTAATGCTGGGTGCAGTTAAGAATATTGACTTTGATGATGTTACAGAAGGAGTACCAGCATTCTTAACTATTGCTATGATGCCAATGGCATACAGTATAGGTGATGGATTAACTATAGGAGTTTTAGCTTATGTTGCTATCAACTTACTATATAATATTTTCTTTGCAAAGGGAGAAAAAAAGAAGATTTCAATTGTAATGATAGTGTTATCTATAATATTTGTATTTAAATTATTCTTTATTTAGTCAGTAAATATTCGAAATAATAAAGGACTATATCAATAAAAAATTGATGTAGTCCTTTATTTTTATATAGAAACTAAAATTAACAAATATTAAATGTTAACATTTTGTTAACAAACTATTGACTGAGTTTTTTAGATAGTCTATTATAGGTTTTATAAGTAAGGGAGAGGGAAGTGAGGTATGGATGGTTAGGAGCATGACAAGCTTTGGTAGATCCCAAAGCGGAGAAGATAAAGGACATTTATTTTCCATAGAGATGAAAAGCGTAAATAATAGGTATTTAGATATAAATATTAGAATGCCAAAGTTTATGATAGCCTTAGAAGAGGAAGTAAGAAAAATAATCAATAAGAGATTAAACAGAGGTAAAGTGGATGTTTTCATTAATTATAAAAGTTATGATAATGAAAATACTGTACCAAAGCTTAATATGAAGTTAGCAGCAAGTTATTATAAATGTCTAAAAGAGTTAGTTGATAACTTAGGAGTTACAGATGATATAACGGCATGTAGAATAGCTAAATTCCCAGAGGTATTAACTCTTGAAGCTGAAGAAGAAAATTTAGAAGAAATATTGTTAGAAATTAAACCGCTTTTTGAATCAGCTTTAGATATGATGGTTGATATGAGGATAAGTGAAGGTGAAAAACTTAAAGAAGACATACTTATAAAGTTAAGTGAAATTGAAGCAAATGTTAAAGAAATTGAACAATTAGCTATTGATGTACCAAAACAATATAAGAAAAAATTGGAAGATAGGATAGCTGAGCTAGCTAAAGGAGTTTCATTTGATGAAGAAAGAGTAGCTGTTGAAGTTGCTGTTTTTGCAGATAAGGCTTCAGTAGATGAAGAGATTACAAGACTTTATAGTCATGTAAGTCAAATGAGAAAGACATTAAATCTAGATGAACCAATTGGAAGAAAGCTTGATTTTATAGTTCAAGAGATGAATCGTGAAACAAATACCATTGGATCAAAGGCAAATGATATGGATATGACAAATACTGTCATTAACATAAAGAACTTAATAGAAAAAATAAGAGAACAAGTTCAGAATATTGAATAAGTAGGAGGAGAGATTATGGGAATTAAGTTAATAAACATTGGTTTTGGTAATATAGTTTCAGCTAACAGACTAGTTGCAATAGTAAGTCCAGAATCAGCGCCGATAAAGAGAATAATTCAAGAAGCTAGAGATAGAGGTATGCTTATTGATGCTACTTATGGAAGAAGAACAAGAGCAGTAATAATCACAGACTCAGATCATGTTATTCTTTCAGCTGTTCAGCCAGAAACTGTTGCACATAGATTATCTACTAAAGAAGATGTAGAGGATGAGGTAGAAGATTAATGGCAAATAGAGGAGTTTTAATAGTTATATCTGGACCATCTGGTGCTGGTAAAGGTACTATATGTAAAGAACTTTTAGAAAAGCATGACGACCTATTTCTTTCAGTCTCAGCAACTACTAGAGAACCAAGAAAAGGTGAAGTTCATGGTGTTAACTATTACTTTTTAACTAAGGAAGAATTCATAAAAAAAGTAGAGGAAGATGATTTTCTTGAATGGGCCGAAGTATATGGAAACTATTATGGGACTCCAAAATCAAGTGTTGAAGAAATGCTTGAGTGTGGAAAAAATGTAATTTTAGAAATAGACATTCAAGGTGCATTAAAAGTAAAAGAGAATTGTGAAGAGGGTGTTTTCATATTTATTCTTCCACCATCAATGGAAGAGCTAAAGCAAAGAATTATAAATAGAGGAAGTGAAACACCAGAATCACTAATGAGAAGATTTAATTCTGCATATCAAGAGATAAACTATATTTCAAAATATAATTATGGTGTTGTAAATGATACAGTATCAGAAGCAGTTAGAAAAATAGAAAATATATTGGCTGCTGAAAAATGCAGAGTAGACAGAATAAGACATACAATTTTAGATTTTAAGGAGGGCTTAATTAATGAATAACAATATGATTAATCCATCAGTAGTAGATTTATTACAAAAGGTTGAGGATAGATATTCACTAGTTATAGTGACATCAAAGAGAGCAAGACAAATTATAGACGGGTCAGAAGGATTAGTATATGTAGATACAAAGAAGCCATTAACAGTAGCTATAAATGAAGTAAATGAAGGTCTAGTGACTTATGAAAGAGTAAAGGAAATAAACAAATAGACATGGATAATAAGAAATGTGTTGTATTAGGTGTAACAGGTGGTATATCTGTTTATAAAGCATTAGACGTTGTAAGTTCTTTGAGGAAGAATGAGGTTGATGTTAGGGTTATAATGACTAAATCGGCTACAGAATTTGTAGCACCTATAACCTTTCAATCAATAAGTCAAAATATTGTTACAACAGATATGTTTGAAGAGCCGAAAGCTTGGGAAATACAACATATAAGTTTGGCAAAGAGAGCTGATGTGTTTTTAGTGGCACCTGCTACAGCAAATATCATTGGCAAGGTAGCAAATGGTATAGCTGACGATATGCTATCTACAACAATTATGGCTACAAGAGCTAAGGTTATTTTTGCGCCTGCTATGAATACTAATATGTATACAAATCCAATTGTTCAAAGAAATATTGAAAAACTTAAGGACCTAGGATATCAGTTTATTGAACCAGCTAGTGGAAGATTAGCTTGTGGTGATGAGGGAAAAGGAAAACTTGAGACACCAGAAAAAATTGTAGAAAAAGTTATGTCAGAGCTTTACGATAGGAAAGATTTAATTGGTAAGAAAGTATTAGTAACAGCAGGGCCTACAAGAGCAGAAATAGATCCAGTGAGATTTCTTACAAATAATTCAACGGGAAAAATGGGGTATGAAATAGCTAGAGAAGCTCGTGATAGAGGAGCTGAAGTAGTATTAGTATCCGGACCAACTAATGAAAAGAAGCCTTATGGAGTGGAAGTAATTGATATTATTACTAATGAAGAAATGTATAGGGCTGTGCTAGATCATTACGATAATTCAGATATAGTAATAAAGGCTGCAGCAGTGGCTGATTATAAGGCTAAAGAGTATAGCTCCCAAAAGATAAAAAAGGGAGATGGAGAATTAGAAATTAAACTAACTAGGGATAGTGATATACTTATGACTTTGGGTCAAAAAAAGGAAAATCAAATTCTAGTTGGATTTGCGGCAGAAAGTCAGAATATCCTAGAAAATGCAAAAGGTAAACTTAAAAGAAAGAATTTAGACTATATAGTTGCTAATGATATAAGTTCTAAAGATATAGGATTTGCATCAAATGACAATAGAGTAACAATAGTAACTAAGTCTGGAGAAGAAATTTCTTTAGAGAAGATGAGTAAGAAAGAAGTAGCAAGAAATTTATTTGACATTATAGGGGGAAAGCGCTAAAATGCGCTTTTTCTCATATAGATGTATTTTTTTAGAAAGGGTGAAGGATTGTGCTAGACTTGTATGCAGAGGTAGTTATAAATAGTGATGCAATAGAAATTGATAGACCCTTCACTTATAAAGTTAAAGAAGAACAAAGTGAGATTATAGAAGTAGGGCATAGAGTTAAGGTACCATTTGGAAGCAGGAATAAGCCAGTTGAGGGATTTGTACTTGGACTAAAGTGTGAAGGAATAGATGATATAAAGCGAATAAAATCAATATCAGAAATACTTGATGAGGAGCCAATTTTAACAAGGGATGATTTAAAGTTAATTACTTTTCTTAGAGATAAATATTTATGTAAATATATAGATGCTATAAGAACAATAATTCCAGTTGGACTTATGAGTGGACTTAGAAGTAAGAAGAAGATGGTGATAATATTCCTTAAGGATCTTACTGGTAAGTTAAGTGATAAAGACAATTATATTAAATTAATGGACTTTATAAAAGAAAATAATGGCAAGTTTACTAAGAGTGAATTAACAAAGGTATATTCATTTTCTACATATAGCATAAATAAGCTTATAGAGGAAGGTTTTTTATCAGTAGAGGATAAAGTTGTATATAGGTATAATACTAGAATTTATGAGGATGAAGGAATCAATATATTAAACGAAGAACAAATAAATGCATTTAATGAAATAAATTACTCAGATAACAAAGGATTTCTACTTAAAGGTGTTACTGGTTCAGGTAAGACTGAAGTATATATGAATTTAGTAAGGGAAGCCCTTAATAGTGGAAAATCAGCAATAATGTTAGTACCAGAAATAGCATTAACTCCTCAAATGATAGAGAGATTCAAAGGACGTTTTGGAAGTAATGTCGCTCTCTTTCATAGCAAGTTATCACAAGGTGAAAGATTTGATGAGTGGTTTAGAATAAAAAGGGGAGAAGCTAGGCTTGTAGTTGGAGCTAGAAGTGCTATATTTTTACCACTTAAAGACTTAGGATTAATAATTGTAGATGAAGAGCATGAAAATACTTACAAATCTGAACAAAATCCAAAGTACCAGACTAAGGAAGTTGCAAAATTTTTAAGTGAAATTAAAGGATGCAAATATGTTTTTGGATCAGCTACCCCTTCAGTAGAAACCTATTATGAAGCATTAAATGGTGATTTAGAATTGGTAGAGATTAAGAATAGAGTTAGTAATAGACCTTTACCTGATATGGAGATTGTAGATATGAGAGAAGAGTTAAAAGCTAGGAATCTCTCACTACTAAGTAGAAGGCTTTCAGATGAACTAGAAGCAAATTTAAAAAAAGGAGAGCAAAGTATACTTTTTTTAAATCGAAGAGGTTTTTCCACCTTTGTATCCTGTAGAAGTTGTGGATATGTATTCAAATGTAAAGAGTGTGATATCTCTTTAACTTATCATAAAAATGGGTATTTAGTTTGCCATTATTGTGGAAGAGCTCAAAAGGAACAAAAATTATGTCCAAAGTGTGGAAGTAAATATGTTAAATATTTTGGGGCTGGTACTGAAAGAGTTGAGCAAGAGGTTAAAAAGTATTTTCCTAAAGCAAGAGTATTAAGAATGGATGTTGATACTACAAGAAATAAGGATTCCCATGAAAAGATATATAATTCTTTTAAAAATGGTGAGGGAGATATATTAATAGGAACTCAAATGGTTTCTAAAGGATTAGATTTTAAAAATGTTACCTTAGTAGGAATTCTAGCAGCAGACATATCTTTGAATATACCAGATTTTAGGTCTAGTGAACGGACCTATCAGATTATAACACAAGTGTCAGGTAGGGCAGGAAGAGGAGAAAAAAAAGGAAAAGTAGTTTTACAGACATATACACCTCATAGCCCTACTATAAAATATGCATTAGAGAATAATTACGATGAATTATATAATGAGGAAATAAAAGTTAGAAAATCAATGAATTATCCACCCTTTAGTACAATTCTTTTAATTAATGGATTAAGCAAGGATGAAAATAAACTAAAATTCTTCATGAATACACTTTCTGTAGAGTTAAGAAAACTATTAGAGAATGAAAATCTTGAAATATTAGGACCAGTACCTTGCATTATTACAAAAATTAAGGAGAATTATAGATGGCAAATTCTAATTAAAGGAAAAATTAAAGAAGATTTAAGGAAAAAAATTAAAGATATACTTTATGAATTAAATAAGAGTGTATATAATGAAATAAGGGTAAGTATTGATATTAACCCTAATAATATGACATAGGAGGATGACGTTATGGCAATTAGAAATATAAGAGTTAACGGCGATGATATTTTAAGAAAGAAATGTAGGAAGGTCGATAGAATAGACGATAGGCTACTAACATTGATAGATGATATGATAGATACTATGTATGATGCAGATGGTGTTGGCTTAGCTGCTCCACAAGTTGGTATATTAAAGAGAATATTCGTTATAGATGTATATGATGGAGAAGGTCCAAGAGTATTTATAAATCCAGAAATACTAGAAGTTAGAGGTTCGCAAATAGGTGATGAAGGTTGCCTAAGTGTACCAGGTGAAACAGAGGAAGTTGAAAGACCTAATTATGTCAAGGTTAGAGCAATGAATGAAAAAGGTGAAGAGTTTATTCTTGAAGGGGAAGAACTTTTAGCTAGAGCGATATGTCATGAAAATGACCATTTAGAAGGTGTTTTATTTATAGACCATCTTAAGAAGTAAATAGGAGGAATACTGATGAATATAGTCTTTATGGGAACCCCTGATTTTGCAGTTCCATCATTAAAGAAGATAATAGAAAAATATAATGTGCAAGCTGTTTTTACGCAACCCGATAGACCAAAGGGCCGTGGTAAGAAAGTTATCTACTCTCCTGTTAAGGAAATTGCTATGGAGCATAATATACCAGTTTATCAACCTTTAAAATTAAAAGATGATAAGGAAATGATAGAGGCTTTAAAGGAAATGAAACCTGACTTTATTATTGTGGTAGCATTTGGGCAAATATTAACGAAAGAAGTCCTAGATATTCCAAAGTATGGATGTATAAATCTTCATGGCTCATTATTGCCTATGTATAGAGGTGCAGCACCAATACAATGGGCTGTAATAAACGGGGAAAAGAAATCAGGAAATACCACAATGTTAATGGATGTTGGCTTAGATACAGGGGATATGCTACTTAAGGATGAAGTAGAGATACCAGAAGAAATGACTTCAGGTGAATTATATGATATTCTAAAAGATAGAGGAGCTAATTTGTTAGTAGATACAATTGAGGGAGTATCTAAAGGTGAGATAGAGCCTAAGAGGCAAAGTGATGAGACTTGCTATGCAAAGATGTTAGATAAAAAGATAGCTCTAATTAATTGGGATGATACTGCTAGCAGTATTCATAACCTTATAAGAGGTTTAAATCCATGGCCTATTGCTTATACTAATTATATAGGGCAACAAATGAAAATATATGAATCTAAGGTCCTTAAAGAGAAATCAAATAAGGAACCAGGCAAAATAATAGGCGTAAGCAAAGAGGGAATTAGAGTTTCATGTAGTGATGAAGTATTACTGATTAAAAAAATACAGTTCCCAAATGGGAAGCCACTAACAGTAGAGCAATATATTAATGGACACAAGATTGAGGAAAATGAAATATTAGGATAGGAGTGATTACTATGTTTTATCCATCATATTATTTTGATCCAACATTCTTATTCCTAATTCCAGCTGTAATTATAAGTTTTTGGGCTCAGTCAAAAGTAAGCTCAGCTTATAATAAATACAGTAGAGTTAGAACTATGAATGGATACACTGGTGAACAGGTAGCAAGAATGATGCTAAATGAAGCAGGTCTTTATGATGTATCAATTGAAATGGTAAATACAAAGCTTGGAGATCATTATGATCCTAGAAGCAGAGTTTTAAGATTATCACCTGATGTGTACTCTGGAGCAACAATTGCTTCAGCAGGTATAGCAGCTCATGAAGTTGGGCATGCAATACAACACCAACAAGCCTATAAGCCACTAGTTGTAAGAAATCAAATTGTTCCTGTAGTAAATGTGAGTTCTAATATATCGTGGATATTATTTTTCATGGGTATAGTATTTTCATTTAAACCATTAGTAACAATTGGAATAATTTTATTTTCGGCAGCAGTTATTTTCCAACTTATAACATTGCCAGTTGAGTTTAATGCATCAAATAGAGCGTTAGCAATACTTGAGAGTAGAGGGATTCTTTATGGAGATGAAGTAAAAGGAGCAGGTAAAGTCCTTGATGCAGCAGCTATGACATATGTAGCAGCAGCTTTAATGGCAATTTCACAATTAATAAGATTACTAGCTATAAGCAGAAGAAATGATTAAAGAGGTAGAATATGAATAGTAGAAACATTGCAGTAGATGTACTTGATAGAATAATTAATGAAGGAGCGTATTCAAATATAATTCTTTCTAATGAATTAAATAATTCTGAGCTTTCAGATAAAGATAAATCATTAGCTACAGAATTAGTTTACGGTACCTTAAGAAGACTTAAAACATTAGACATGATAATATCATCATTTGTGAGAGATATGTCAATGATGGATAAGAAGATTTTAACAATACTAAGAGTGGCGATATATCAAATGAGATTCTTAGACAAGGTACCTTCATATGCAGCTTGTAATGAAGCAGTAGAGCTTGCAAAAGAAATTTCAGAAAAAGATTCTAAACTAGTAAATGGAATTTTAAGAAACTATCTTAAAAAAGAAGGTTCTATTGAAATAGATTTTAGAAATAAGATAGATGAAATTGCATATGAATTATCATTCGAACCATGGATGGTCAGAATGTTTATAAAGCAATATGGTGAAAAAGAAGCTTTAAGGATCTTATCAGGTTTAAATAATACACCTAAAGTTACAGTTAGAGTTAATAACTTAAAAGGTAATTATGAAGATGTATTTGAGGAACTTGAAGAAGCTGGATACAAGGTTGAAGATGGATATGTATGTCCAGAGGCAATATCTATACTAGGTGGAAGAGGAATAGAAAAAAACCAGGCATTTATTGAAGGGAAAATAACTGTGCAAGATGAAAGTGCTATGCTTGTAGCACCATTATTAGACCTTGAAGAAGGGCAAAAGGTATTAGATTTATGTAGTGCTCCGGGAGGCAAAACAACTCATATTGGAGAATTATTAGAAAATACTGGAGAGATATTAGCCTTTGATTTACATCCTCAAAAGCTTGAGCTTGTAAAAGAAAACAGTGATAGATTAGGTATTACCAATATTAAACTTGCTGAAATGGATGCTACTAAATTGAACGTAGACTTAGTTTCTTCAGCAGATAGAATATTATTAGATGTACCTTGTTCAGGTATTGGAATAATAAGGAAGAAACCTGAAATTAAATGGAATAAAAAGAGAAGCGATTTAAAAGAAATCGTGGGAGTACAAAGAGAAATAATGAAGAACGCTTGGGAATATTTAAAGAAGGATGGAGTAATGATTTACTCAACATGTACTTTAAATAAGGAAGAGAATGAAGAAAATATAGAATGGTTCTTAAGTAAATATAAAGATGCAAAGCTTGAAAAAGTATTTGTAGGAAAAGGCGATAATCTTAAATATGACAATTCAGGAATGTTAACAATTTTACCTAATGAGTATATGGATGGATTCTTCGTTGCTAAACTTAAGAAGAATTAGGAGTGAAAATGAATAACTTATTAGATTATACACTAGATGAATTATCATCATGGATGAAGGAGAATGACGAAAGTAGCTTTAGAGCTAAGCAAGTTATTTCTTGGATTTATAAAGAAGTATGGGATTTTGATAGGATGAAAAATATCCCTCAAAATCTAAAGGATAAATTAAAAGAGAATTTTTATATAGGAATACCAGAGGTAGAAGAGGAGTATGAATCTAAAATAGATGGTACTAAGAAGCTATTGGTAGCCTTTAGAGATGGCAATCTAATAGAGACTGTTATTATGAAATATAAACACGGTAATTCTATATGTATCTCTACCCAAGTAGGTTGTAGAATGGGATGCAAGTTCTGTGCATCAACTATTGATGGGAGAGTAAGAAATCTTACAGCTGGTGAAATATTATCACAAGTTCTAGTTGCACAAAAACTTATTGGTGAGAGAATTTCTAATGTTGTTTTAATGGGAAGTGGAGAACCGCTAGATAATTATGAGAATGTTCTGAAGTTCTTAGAAGTGATTAACGCTGATTATGGATTGAATATTGGTCAAAGACATATAACATTATCAACATGTGGCATAGTTCCAAATATTTATGATTTAGCAGATAGGGAATTAAGCATAACTCTTGCAATTTCACTTCATGCCTTCAGTGATGAAAAAAGAAGAGAAATAATGCCAATAGCAAATAAATATACTATAAAGGAAATCCTAGATTCTTGTGACTATTATATAGAGAAAACAAAAAGAAGAATTACCTTTGAATATTCATTAGTAAAGGATGTTAATGACTCTGCCGAAGATGCAAAAGCACTAGGCAAATTACTAAAAGGATTACTATGTCACGTAAATTTAATACCAGTAAATGAAGTGAAAGAGAATTCCTTTAAGAGGTCATCCGAAAAGACTATTGAAACCTTTGAAAAGATATTGAAGAATTCAGGGATAGAAGTAACGGTAAGAAGAGAAATGGGAAGCGATATAAATGCTGCCTGTGGACAGCTTAGAAGAAGTTACATAAAGTTATCTAAAACTGAGTAGATAACGCCCAAAACAAAGGGGGAGAGAGTAGATGGTTGGTTCAATAAGTGACATAGGTATGGTTAGAAGTCTTAATGAAGATTTTATACATTATCTAGAGACAGAGGATTTTAGTATTTATGTTGTAGCAGATGGAATGGGTGGACATAATGCAGGAGAAGTGGCTAGTAAAATGGCAGCTGAAGGCGTGGTGGAATACATCTCGAATAATTTTTATTTAGAAAATGAAGATCAGATATTAAAAAAAGCGATTGAAAAAGTTAATGAAGATATATATAAACACTCAATTCAAAATGACAATCTAAATGGAATGGGGACAACAGTTGCTGCTTGTCTAAAAATCAAAGACAAGGTAAAGGTAGCTAATGTTGGAGATAGTTCTTGCTTTGGTATTAAAGGAGATTCAATTATAAAAATAACAAAGGATCATTCTTTAGTACAAGAATTAGTTGATTTAGGTACAATTTCAGAACAAGAGGCAGCCAATCATCCAAAGAAGAATATAATTACTAGGGCTGTTGGAACAGCGCAAGAGGTTATAGTAGATATATTTAGCTTAGATAAATCTGAGTACGATATGTATATGTTATGTTCTGATGGTCTGACTAATGAAGTGACAAATGAGGAGATTGTATCAGTAATAAATGAAGAAAAAAATCTTGTTGATGCATGTCTTAGACTTGTAAATCTTGCAAAATATAAGGGTGGCAGAGATAATGTAACAGTATTGTTGTTTGGAGGAGAGATGTAGGATGATAGGAGAAGTATTAGGTAATAGATACGAAATACAAGAGAAGATAGGCGAAGGCGGAATGTCAATAGTCTATAAAGCTAGATGTAATAAGCTTAATAGATATGTAGCCGTTAAAATTCTAAAAAAAGAATTATCAGATAATGAAGAGATAGTTACTAAGTTTAAAAGAGAGGCAACGGCAATTGCTGCCTTATCAGATAATAATATAGTGAATGTATTAGATGTTGGAACTCAAGATGATCTAAATTATATTGTTATGGAGTATGTAAAGGGAAAAACCTTAAAAGATGTAATAAAGCAATTTGGAAAGTTAAATTATGAGACAGCCATAACAATAGGTACTCAGATTGCTAAAGCATTAGAATGTGCACATAAGAACAATATTATTCATAGAGATGTAAAACCACAAAATGTACTTGTTACAGAAGAAGGTGTAATAAAGGTTACTGATTTTGGTATAGCAAAATCAGCATCTTCAGCAACACTAACTAATACTACTACAATAATGGGATCAGCACATTATTTCTCGCCAGAGCAAGCAAGAGGAAGTTTTATAGATGTAAGAACTGACTTATACTCATTTGGTGTTGTTTTATATGAAATGGTGACTGGTAAGTTACCATTTGAAGCAGATTCACCAGTAACTATAGCATTAAAGCATATTCAAGAAGAAGTAGTACCACCAAAACAGTTAAATTCTAAGATTCCAGAAAGTTTAAATAAATTAATATTGAAAGCTATGGATAAGGATGCTAATAAGAGATATCAGACTGCTAGGGAAATTATAGTAGATCTTCAAAAAATCAAAGATGATCCTGATTCAGTAATTGATAGTGCAGAAGATAATGATGGTACTGATCACACAATAGTAATGGCACCAGTTAAAGTACCAGAAAAACCATCTGGACAAAAGGAATCAATTAATAAGAGTCTTGAAGATGATTATTATGAAGATGAAGAAGATGATGAATACTACGATGATGAGTATGATGATGAAGATGATGAAAAAAAGGGAAAGAAAAAAATGAATAAGAAGCTTATTACAAGTATAGTAGTTGGAATAGCAGTATTTCTAGCATTAGGTTTAGGTGCATTCTTCATATTCAGTGGTGGATCATCATCTGATAAAGGGGACGTAAGTGTTCCAAATATTACAGGAATGACAAAGGAAGAAGCTAAATCTGCTCTTGAAAAAGAAGGATTAGTATATGAAGAAGCAGGTACAGAGAATAGTGATGAACCAGAGGGTACAGTAATAAGTTATAGTCCATCAAACCAAATGGTTAAAAAGGGTTCAAAGGTAAGAGTAATTTTAAGTAAAGGTCAAAAGAAACTTAAAATGGAAGAATTCGCTGGAGATGACCTTGATGCATTAAACTCATTTTTAACTAAAAATAAGATGGCTGCAGCTACTGAAAGTAGGGACTATAGTGATACTGTGCCAGAAGGAAAGATAATAAGTACAAATCCTGCAGCAGGTGCTGACATTGATGCTAGTACAAAGGTTAGTGTAGTTATAAGCAAAGGACCAAAAGAAAAGTATGCCGAAATACCAAACTTAAGAGGATATACTAAGGAAAATGCAATAAAAGAAATAGAAAGACTTAAATTTAAAGTTGGTAAGATTACTACGAGAGAAGTTGAAGGTGATCAGGTAGGTAAGGTTATTGAACAAGGATATCAGCCAGGAGGTAGGTATCCAGAAGGAACGGCTATTGATATAATAGTAGGAGTTGAAAAGCAAAAACCTGTAGAGCCGGAAAAGAAGAAAATAAATATAGATGATTTACAATTACAAGTTGGAATGAGTTTAGAGGGTGCTAAAAATAAAATTAAGAATGTTGCACCATGGCTTAATATTAAGGGGATAGATAAGGTTAAAGAAGGAGAAGTTTTACTTGATTGGTCACCAAAAGGGACTGTAGTTGAGGAAGGTGGATCAGTTACTTTAACATTTGGAGAAAAGAAAGAATAAATATATTTTTAATAGAGAGTAGTACTATACTACTCTCTATTTCTTTTTTCTTATTTAAAAGGTGATTTTTGGTTTGCAATTATACAGTAAATTTGGTTATTATATATAATAGGAATTAAAATATTGGAGGTATTATGGAAGGAAAAATAATTAAAGGTATAGGTGGATTTTATTATATAAAAACTACAGAAGGAATAATCGAATGTAAGGCTAGGGGGAAATTTCGTCATAAAGACATGAAGCCTATGGTTGGAGATGATGTTACAATAGAGGTTACTAATGGTAAGGGTGTTATTGAAGAAATTCATGATAGAAGATCTGAATTAATTCGCCCGACTGTTTCGAATGTAACTTTAGCCTTTGTTGTTTTTGCTATAAAGAATCCTGATTTAAACTTTGATTTGTTAAATAGATTTTTAGTATTATGTGAAAGTAATAATATAGAAGTTATCGTATGTTTAAATAAAGTTGATCTAGTAAATGAAGAAGAAAGAGAAGTAATAAAAAATAAAATTAATGACATAGGATATGAAGTTCTATATATTAATGCTAAAAAAGGTGAAGGAGTAGATATGCTTAGAGAAAGGATGGAGGGAAATGTAACAGTCCTTTGTGGTCCATCTGGAGCAGGAAAATCTACACTTATTAATACCCTAACTGAAAGAAATCATATGGAAACAGGTAATGTAAGTGAAAAGATTGGTAGAGGTAAGCATACAACAAGACATAGTGAACTTATTGATGTTTCTAATGGTTATATAGTTGATACACCGGGATTTTCAACATTAGATGTATCATTTATGGATAAAGAAAATCTTAGATACTGTTTCCCAGAGTTTGAAGAACTTAATGATATGTGCAAGTTTAGAGGGTGTTTACACCATAAAGAACCTGGATGTGCAATAAAGGAAGCAGTTGAAGATGGGAAAATAAACGAACATAGATATAAATTCTATGTAAGAACTTTAGAAGAAATACTAGATGGGAGGAAATATAAATGGTAATGATATCACCGTCAATTTTATCAGCTGACTTTTCAAAGTTAGGTGAAGATGTAGAAAGAGTAGCAAAGGCAGGGGCAGATTGGATTCATATTGATGTTATGGATGGACAATTTGTTCCTAATATAACAATTGGAGCTCCTGTAATAAAAGCTTTGAGAAATAAAACAGATAAGGTATTTGATGTTCACTTAATGGTTGAAACACCAAGTAGATTTGTTGATGATTTTGTTGATGCAGGTGCTGATATAATCACAATTCATTATGAAGCTGAGAAACATATTGATAGAGCAATTCAATATATAAAATCAAAGGGTGTAAAGGTTGGACTTGCTTTAAATCCTGGAACACCAACATCCTTAATAAAGGATTTAATACCTCAATTAGATATGGTATTAATAATGTCTGTAAACCCTGGATTTGGAGGACAAAAGTTTATTACATATTCATTAGATAAGGTAAGAGAAGTAAATGAATTAAAAAATAAATCTAATAAAGAATTAATGATTCAAGTTGATGGTGGGGTGGATATAACAAATATAAAGACTTTAGTTGATGCAGGCACAACTGTAGTTGTTGCAGGTTCAGCAGTTTTTAAGGAAAATAAGATAGAAGAAAATATTACTGCTTTAAGAGATAATGCCTAATGAGATCTATTGTTGTCACTGGAGGTAACCCACCTTCAAAAGAGTTGCTAATTAAATATTTAAAAGAGGATGATTTTATTGTAGGTGTTGATAAAGGTTGTAATATTTTGTATGAATATAATATAACACCAGATTTAATTTTAGGAGATTTTGATTCAGCTAAGAAAGATGTTATAGAAGAATTTAAGAAAAGAGGATCAAAGATATTAGAATTTGAACCAGAGAAGGATTTTACTGATACTGACTTAGGATATATTAAAGCCAAAGAGAATGGGGCAGATGAGATATTACTATTTGGAGCAACGGGGACGAGAGTTGATCATATGTTAGGTAATATGGGGTTATTATTTAAGGCGCTTAGAGAAGGTGTAAAGCTTAAAATAATAGATGATAATAATTTTATGTATTTAGTTGATAAGGAAACAACATTTAAGGGGGAGTATGGAGACATTATAAGTTTTCATTCCCTAACAGATGTGGTTAAGAACATAAATATTAAAGGAGCTAAATACAAATTAGAAAATTATGATATGACTATGTTAGAACCAAGAGCTATATGTAATGAATTTTTAAATGAGGATATTACAATATCCTTTGATTCAGGAATTATTTTAGTAAATTTCCCAAGAGATTAAAAAAGTTATCACTAATAATCTATTTGTTACATAGAATGTAATAAAGAAGATTATTGGTGATTTTTTTTTTAGCAAGTTATGTATGGGAGGAAGAGATGAAGATAATAGCAATTAAGTTACCAAGGTTCATATCAAATTTTATTAGGTTTTTTAGAAGAAGAAAATAGCCTACATAGAAAAAAAGAGTGGCATAATGCCACTCTTTTTACGTTAAATAAAAAAATGCAAATTGCATAGGCAATTGCATTTTTCTATTCGACCTTATATCGCTCTTTGAACCTTACCAGATCTAAGGCATCTTGTACATACATGAACTGTTTTTGGTGTTCCGTTAACTAAAGCCTTTACTCTCTTTATGTTAGGAGCCCAAGTTCTCTTTGATTGACGATGTGAATGGCTGTACTGTACTCCAGAAACTACGCCTTTATTACATATATCGCATCTTCTTGCCACTTGAAAACACCTCCTTATATAGTAAATATAAAATTTCTCTTCAATAGGACAAATACGATTTTATCATAAGTAGTATAATATATGCAAGTAAAATATAAAATAAATTATGATAAGATATATATTATAGGAGATAATTCTTGAATATTATATCTTTCTAATATAAAATAGACATAAGGAAAGTATGAGGAGGAATTGTAATGGTTGGATTTTCAAAAGAAAATGGTTATATACATTACTCTGATGAGGTATTAGCGAAAATAGTTGGATTATCAACTATGGAATGCTATGGTGTAGTTGGAATGGTATCTAAAAACGCTACTGAAGGTTTTTGGGAACTTATGAGAGTAGAAAATTTAAGCAAGGGAGTAAAAATTACTCTAAATGAAGAAGATAAATTAAACATAGAATTATTTGTTATGGTTGAATATGGAACAAAGATTTCTGTAATAGCAAATAATATAATCCAAAAAGTACGTTATAGTGTTGAAAACTTTACAGGATTAAAGGTTTCTGCTATAACAGTGAATGTTCAAGCGGTAAGAGTCTAGGAGGGAATCTAATGGAATACAAATCAATAAATGGCCGTGATTTTTATAACATGGTCGTAAATGCTAGCAATAGGTTATCAGAAGAAAGTGATTTCGTAAATGCTCTAAATGTATTTCCTGTGCCTGATGGTGATACAGGAACAAACATGTCTATGACATTTAAAGCAGCCGTTAAGGAAATAGAAAACATTGATTCAACATCTATTGGTGAAGTATCAAAAAGACTTGCAAAGGGTGCATTAATGGGTGCAAGAGGTAACTCAGGAGTTATTCTTTCACAAATATTAAGGGGTATTTCAAAGGGCTTAGAAGGTCTAGAAAATGCTGATCCAGCACAAATGGCAGTTGCACTTAAAGAAGGATCAAATGCAGCATATAAAGCAGTAATGAGACCAACAGAAGGGACAATTCTTTCTGTTATTAGAGCAACAGCTGAAGCAGGCATGGAATTACAAAAGCAAGATGTTGCAGAATTCATGGATGAGGTAACTAAGGCAGCAAAAGTTATGCTTGATAAAACACCAGATTTACTTCCAGCATTAAAGAAGGCAAAAGTTGTTGATTCAGGTGGTATGGGATTATATATCATACTTAGTGGGATGACAGAAGCTTTAAAGGAAGAAATTACGGCGGAAGTTAAGGATATAAAAATTTCTGAAGGTGGAGCTGTAGGGGCACAATCAACTGCTGATGTTGATATTAAATTTGGTTACTGTACTGAATTTATTATATTAGGAGATGCTAATAAAGCTAAATCATTCCAAGATGAAATTGAGCCAATGGGAGATTCCATGATTGTTGTAGGATATGACGATGTAATAAAAGTACATATACATACAAATGATCCAGGAAAGGTTCTTGCAAAGGCAGTTCAAATTGGAGAATTATCAAAAATAAAAATTGATAATATGAGAGAAGAACATAGAGAACTTCTTATTAATCAACAAGAGAAAGAAAATGCTCTTGAAGTTGAGGAAGAAGTAGTTGAAGAAGCTAAAAAATATGCATTCATAACTGTAGCTATGGGTGATGGAATTACAAACATATTTAAGGATCTTGGAGTTGATTACGTTATTGAAGGTGGTCAAACTATGAATCCTTCAACACAAGATATGCTTGAGCGTATCAATAAGATAAATGCTGAACATATATTTATTTTACCAAATAACAAAAATATTATTATGGCAGCTAATCAAGCGGCAGAGATTACAGAAAAAGATGTAAGAGTTATACCGACGAAGTCAATTCCTCAAGGAATTACTTGTGTTACAATGTTTAATGCAGAAGCAGAAGTTGATGAAAATGAGAGTGAATTAAACGAATTAATAGAAACTGTTAAGACTGGTTCTGTAACTTATGCAGTTAGAGATACAGAAATGGATGGAATAGAAATAAAAGAAGGAAATATGCTTGGTCTAGTAGAAGGAAAGATTAAAGAAGTTGGACCAGATAAATTTGAAGTTGCTGAAAAGGTACTTGAAGATATGGTTGATGAGGATAGTGAACTTATTACTGTATTTTATGGCGAAGATGTTCAAGAAGATGAAGTTAATAGCTTTATAACTAAACTTGAAGAGAAGTATGATGACTTTGACATTCAATGCTACAAAGGCAATCAACCTTTATATTATTTCTTAATGTCAGTAGAATAAATTGATTTATATATATTAACAAAAAGCACCTTTGGTGCTTTTTGTAATTTTAGGAGTTTGGAGAAAAGAAATGGATATTTATAGCTCAGTATCAACACTAAAGGGTGTAGGTCCTAAGGTGTTAGAAAGACTAAATAAAGTTTCAATATTCAATATTTTAGACTTACTACTTTATTTTCCAAGGGATTATGAATTTGTAAATGGGAATATTCCTTTTGAAGAAATAGATGGTGAAGAAAAACAAATTTTGACCTGTAAAGTAATGGGAATAAAGAGAGATGTAAGGACAAAAACAGGAAAAACTATATCCACTGTTGATTTTGATTATAATGGTCATTTAGTACAGGGGAAGTGGTTTAACCAGCCATATATAAAAAATAGTTATAGAATAGGCCTTACTTATAACCTAATAGGTAAATTTAAACGGATAGGTAAAACTTTAGAGATAGTAAATCCATTAATAGGGGGTCAAGATGCTTTAAAAAGTGAAATAATACCTAAATACCCATTGAAGGGCGATTTAACTGATAAGCTTATTACAAAGCTGGTAAGTAGCATTTTAGATTCTATTACTATTACTGAAAACTTACCAAGTGAGTTACTTGAAAAATATTCATTAATATCTTTAGATAAAGCAATACGAGAAATACATTTTCCTAAAGATAAAAATTTATTAGAAGGAGCAATTACAAGGCTTAAATTCCAGGAATTGTTTACATATTCTATGAAATTATTACTTTTAAAGAAGAAGATAAAGAGTAGTAGTAATGGAATGAGTTTTCCTTGGAACGAAAAACTAGGGGAGTTAAAAGCTGCCTTACCTTATGAGTTAACAGGTGCTCAGACAAGGGTGGTTAGGGAAATACTTAGAGATCAGAAAAGTTCAGCACCTATGAATAGACTTGTTCAAGGGGATGTAGGTAGCGGTAAGACGATAGTAGCATTAATAGCAATTTATAATATATATACTAATGGTTATAAATCGGCATTTATGGTTCCAACTGAAATTTTAGCTAATCAACATTATGAAGAAGCCAAGAAATTACTTGGACCTTTCGGTGTTGAAATTGAGTTATTAACAGGGAGTACCTCAGCTAAAGAGAAAAAGAGAATAAAGGAAAGAATAGGGGAACCAGGGCCACTTGTTGTAATAGGAACTCATGCCCTTATTCAAGAAGATGTAGATTTTAATAATCTCGGATTAGTTGTTACAGACGAACAACATAGATTTGGGGTAGAACAAAGAAGTAAATTGATAAATAAGGGAAAAAGAGCAGATGTAATTGTTATGACAGCTACACCAATACCAAGAACTTTGGCACTATATTTATACTCAGACTTAGATGTATCAGTTATAGATGAGTTACCTCCAGGGAGAAAGAAAATAGATACAAAATTCTTTACTGATAATGCAAGAAATAGTGCCTACGAACTGGCTTTAGATGAAATCAATAAGGGGAGACAAGTTTACATAGTTTGTCCATTGATTAATGAGGATGAAAAAGAACAATTAAATTCTGTAGAAAGCGTATATAAGAAGCTCAAAGAAGGAATATTTGCTCACATTTCAGTTGAGGTTCTACATGGAAAAATGAAGCCTGCTGAAAAAGACGAAATAATAGGTAGGTTTAAGAATAATGAGGTGAAAGTGCTAATATCTACCACTGTTATTGAAGTTGGTGTGAACGTCCCAAATGCATCTGTAATGATTGTAGAAAATGCAGAGAGATTCGGCTTAGCACAATTGCATCAATTAAGAGGTAGAGTCGGTAGGGGGCAGTATGAATCTTATTGTATTCTTATAGCTAATGCCAAGAGCAATACAACAAAGAAAAGAATGTCAATTATGACTGAGTCAACAGATGGATTCTTTATATCTGAGCAAGATTTAAAGCTTAGGGGATCTGGTGAGATGTTTGGAATGAAACAAAGTGGAGATGAAGGGTTAGTTCTTGCTGATATATATGAAGATATTAATATTTTAAGATGTGCTAGGGAAGAGGCAAAGAAAATACTTTCATCAGAGGATAATAAAAATAAAAAATTAGTCTTTGAAGTAGCTGCTGGATTAGAGAAAAGTAGTAGGTATATATGCTTTAATTAAAAAATTGTATATATTTATCGGTTATGATAAAATGTTAATAAAATGACACTTAGGAGGATGAAAAAGTGAGAATTATAGCAGGAAAAGCAAAAGGACGCAAGTTAATTCCTCCTGCAACAATGGAAACGAGACCAACTTTAGATAGAGTTAAAGAGGCAATGTTTAGCATGATTCAAGGATATATTCCTGATGCTGTAGTTGTTGATGTTTTTGCAGGAACAGGTAGCTTAGGGTTAGAAGCAGCAAGTAGAGGAGCAAAGGAAGTTTATTTAATTGATAAAAGTTCAGTGACTTTCCCACTTTTAAAAGAGAATGTTCAAAATTTAAAATTTGAAGATTTCTGTAATCCATTAAATATGGATTCATATGAAGCATTAAAAATGCTTGCAAGAAAAGAAAAGAAATTTGACATAATTTTTATAGATCCACCTTATTGTAAAGAAATGATTCCAGATGCAATGAAGGTAATAAAAGAGCATAATATGCTTTCTGAGGATGGAATTATTGTAACAAAGATTGATAGTATAGAAGAAGTTTATGAAGGATATGAAGATATAAGACTTACAAGAAGCAAGAAATATGGAAATACAACAGTTTGCTTCTACCAGTATTAAGGAGGAGTGGGATGAGAATCGCGGTTTACCCGGGAAGCTTTGATCCAATTACTAATGGACATTTAGATATTATATCTAGGGGTTCAAAGGTTTTTGACAAACTGATTGTTGGGGTTTTGGTTAATGTTGATAAGAAGGGGCTTTTTGATATTGAAGAAAGAGTTGAACTTATAGAAAGGGTAACAAAGGATTTACCTAATGTTGAAGTTGTAAGCTTTAATGGATTACTAATTGATTTTATGAAGCATTACGATGCTAATGTTATATTAAAGGGATTAAGGGCTTTTTCAGATTTTGAGTATGAATTTCAAATGGCTCTTATGAATAATAAGTTAGATCCAGATGTTGAAACTTTATTTATGATGACTTCAGCACAGTATTCATATTTAAGTTCTTCAGCAGTAAAACAGGTTGCTAAATTTGGTGGTTGCATAGAAGGGTTAGTACCTGATGCAGTTATATCAGATGTTATAGATAGGGCAAAGAAATAAGAGAAGGGGTGGCAGTGTGGACAAAAATATGGACGTAAACATTGTAGAATTATTAGAATATCTTCAGGATTTAATTGAGAATTCGCCTAAGGTACCTATTAGTGGGAAAACTATGGTTGATAGAAAAGAAATATTAGATGTAATTGATCAAATAATTAATTATCTACCAGATCAATTTAAAAAAGCACAATGGGTTATGAATGAAAGAGAGAGAATTCTTAGTGAGGCAAAAAAAGAGTACGATTCAGTAAAAAAAGAAACAATGGAAATGATGAGACAGAATGTTGAAAATCATGATGTTGTGAAAGAAGCAAAAATTAGGGGACAAGAAATAGTAGCAGCAGCAAAAAGAGATGCAAAAGCTATAAGACTTGGGTCAAGAGATTATTCAGATGAGATATTAACAGAATTAGATAGGGAACTTGAAGCTAAAAAAGTAGAGCTTATTAAGGCGCTTCAAGTTAGTTTTGAGTCTGTAGCAGGTGAAATAGATAAGGACCTTACTGGGATAAGCTCTACCATTAAAGATAACATTAAAGAATTAAGAGACATGAAAAAATAAGTTTTTCATTACAAATTCGATAAATGCAAGAATAAGTAAAATAACAATTGGAATAAAGTACATATAAGCATCTAATGATGCTAGTGTATTTGATGTTGAAGTTGTTATACTTCCGAGAAAAAAATTTGATATACCAAGAGTTATAAGAAAACTTATGATACCTTGGAAAAACTTTAAAAGGATATATTTTATTATAGGTACATGGTGTTTGCTTGTAAATGAGCTTACTTGTGCTATTATTGATAGTCCGGAAAATGAGCATAGGAAACTTATAATACTTAACTTCAATGGTATAGTTAAGGATGAGGTAGCAAGTATGTTGCAGCCGTTAGTTATTTCAATACTTCCTAAAAAAAATGCATATAGGGAATCTTTTGGTAGATTTACATAGGATTCTATGTTGTTAAAAATAATGCTTATAGGAGCATTATTTTTTATTATGCCAATAACTACAGAGAAAATAATTATGAATCCCCCAACAGATATAGTTGTAGTTAAAGCATTTTCAATGGCATCTTTAAAAGCTTGCCCAAAGTTTTTATTGGGAGTAGGTGGAATAAAACTAGTTGGCTTTGACAGTGGTTTTTTTCCTTTTGTAATAAATCCAATTATTATAAGGGATAAATAATTAGGGATTAGAAGTAAGTATCCAAATTTAATGTTACCAAGCATAGCAGCACTTACAGAACCTATAATAAACAAAGGACCGCAATTTGAAGCTATATTAAGTAATCTTATATATTCCTTTCTATCTATATATCCAAGATCATAGATGTCAGAACAGTACTTAGCTCCTAGTGGATAGCCACATAAAAAACTTGCAGCTAAGGGAAAAGAGCAATTCTTTGAAAGTCCTAGTGGACGGCATAGCAATGGGCCTAAGAGTTTTGAATAAATAGAAATACCATCATAGGATATAAGTAAATTACATATTACAAGAAAAGGAAATAATGTGGGTAACATTGCCTTAAACCAAAGATTGGCCCCTTCAATTGCTGCTGCCATGGATACTTTTAAATTTACAGCAAATAGAATAATTAATAAACTTATAAAAAAACAGATAATTTGATTTTTTGTTATATTTATAAGTTTAAATAAAATTTGAATTAAAAGAATAATTAATAGCCATAAGAAAAAAATACTAATCACGAAATCACTCCTATCTATAGTATTTATATTTCTTATGGCTAATTTATATTATCCTTACTTTAAAAAAAATGGACTTTTTAAATAATCTTCATAGGGTGATATTGCATTATTTAATACAGAATAAGCTTTGGTTCCAAGTAAATCTAATGATAATAAAGGATTATCTATTTTCTTTGGAATCTTAGTTATAATACTCACATTATTTTTTTTCTTAATTTCTTTTAGTAATTTGCTTCCTTTTTCATTGAAAGCAAGGGGCCTTATATAATTATAATTAGATAGTTCTTCATAATTAGGATAATTCTCAAGCCCAATGAAAAAAGCTGTTAATATTCTACTAATACGAGTGTATGTATATCTTTTACTTTTAACTTTTAAAATTAGTTCATCTAAGCTATTGGAATTCACAATCTCTTTTATTATTTTATTATCCAATCCTTCTCTAACTTCAGGAAGAAGTGAAAGTTTATTACCTTCAGTTAAAATTTTGTATTTTAAAAAAGGAAAAATATCCTCAGGATATATCATAGGATAGTTGTTAGAAAGTAGATTGCTTATTCCTTTATATGATTCTTCTGGCATTGTTGATTTTAGTGAGGATAAATCACCATCATTCTTTAAAGTAGCTCTTATTGAAGTGGCGGAAGGGAATTTACTTTTCACTTCAACATCATTATAATTAGCCCCTGCTCTTTTTAAAGTATAAGGTAAGATATTGCTATTTATCTTCTTTAAAGCCTTTATATACTCAATGGCTAAGATATTGTTTGAGTTAGATAAGATATCACTACAGGCTACATTAGGAAGAAAAGTTTCTAAAGCAGCTTTTCTAGCTGTATGAAAAGGTAATCCTTTATCCAACTCATTTTTCATAATAAATTTAAATTCATTAGGTTCATCAATTATGGTGGAGGCTAATATATCTAATTCAGTAATACTCCCATGCTCACTGCCAAAGTATAGATTATTAACTACACCTGTAGATTCTAATATACTTACAGCACCACTTGCGAAGCCTTCAGCTGATGATATAGAACATTTAAGGGGTAATTCTATTACAAGATCTACTCCGTTAGCAATTGCTATTTTAGCTCTATTCCATTTATCTATAATTGAAGGCATACCTCTTTGCATAAAGTTTCCGCTCATTATACATATAATAGCATCAGAATTAGTATCTTTACGTGCACTTTCAAGATGAAGTTTATGACCAAGATGAAAAGGGTTGTATTCTGTGATTATTCCTGTTATATTCATAAAAATCCTCCTTCGTGGAAAATCTAATTGTAATTATATCACAAAGTTAAGAAGTTAGACTAAAACATTATTAGCAAGCAATTTATCTGATAATTAAGATAATTGGAAATCTAAAGACTTTGGAAAATAAGCGTTTTTATGTTGAAATAAAGACCTATATAGGAGTATAGTATAATAGAAGAGACAATCGGGTCTTTGAAAGGAGAAATGAACATGGAACTTATGAACAAAATTTTGGAAGTAGCAAAGGCAGATAGAAAAAGAATCGTACTTCCAGAAGGTAATGAAGAAAGAACAATCGTTGCCGCTGAAGAAATACATAAGCAAGGGTTTGCTTATCCCGTATTAATAGGTGACGATGAAGAAATTTTAAATAAAGCTAAAGAACTAGATGTAGATTTAAGCGGAGTAGAGATTATAAATCCCGCTAAATCTGATAAGCTTGGGGCATATATCGAAAGTTTTTATGAGTTAAGAAAAAGTAAAGGGATGACAATAAGTAAAGCAGAAAAAATCGTTAGAGATCCCTTATATTTTGGAACAATGATGGTGAAGATGGATGATGCTGATGGAATGGTATCAGGTGCTATTCACACTACAGGAGATTTATTAAGACCAGGATTACAAATAATAAAGACGGCTCCAGGAGTTTCTGTAGTATCAAGTTTCTTTATTATGATGGTGCCAGGATCTAAGTATGGAGAAGAAGGAATGTTATTATTCTCAGACTGTGCTGTAAATCCAAATCCAACTGAAGATCAGTTAGCAGCTATTGCAATAGCAACAGCAGATACTGCAAAGAATTTATGTAAGGTTGAGCCAAGGGTAGCTATGTTATCATTCTCAACTATGGGAAGTGCAGATCATGAGCTAGTTAGCAAAGTTAGAGTTGCTACCGAAAAGGCTAAGGCTTTAAGACCAGATTTATTAATAGATGGAGAAATGCAATTAGATGCTGCTATAGTTGAAAAGGTTGCTGATCAAAAAGCTCCGAATAGCAAAGTTGCTGGTAAGGCAAATGTATTAGTATTCCCAGACTTACAATCAGGAAATATAGGTTATAAATTAGTTCAAAGATTTGCTAATGCTGAAGCAGTAGGACCAATATGTCAAGGTTTTGCTAAACCTATAAATGACTTATCAAGAGGGTGTAGTTCAGAAGATATAGTAAAAGTAGTTGCTATTACTGCTGTTCAAGCACAAAGTACAAATAAGTAATTATATTAGGGGGCATAAAAATGAAAATTTTAGTTATTAATTGTGGAAGTTCATCTTTAAAGTATCAACTAATTGATATGAGAAACGAGGATGCTATTGCGCAAGGTTTAGTAGAAAGAATAGGAATCGATGGTTCAATACTTACACAAAAGGTGGAAGGTAGAGCTAAATATATAGTTGAAAAACCAATGAAAGATCATGAAGATGCTATTAAATATGTTTTAGAAGCATTAATTGATTCTACAAACGGTGTAATCAAGAGTATGGATGAAATTACAGCGGTAGGACATAGAGTTGTTCACGGTGGTGAAAAATATTCTAAATCTGTAATTGTAAATCAAGAAGTGATGGATTATTTAGAAGAGTGTGTTAAATTAGCACCGCTACATAATAGACCAAATATAATAGGAATTGAAGCTTGTAAAGCCTTAATGCCTAATACACCAATGACTGTTGTATTTGATACTGCATTCCACGGTACAATGCCAAAGGAAGCATACATATATCCTTTACCATATGAATTATATGAAAAACATGGTATAAGAAAATATGGGTTCCACGGAACTAGCCATAAATATGTAGCTATGGAAGTTGCTAAGGCAATGGATAAAAATATAGAAGATTTGAAAATAATTACATGTCATTTAGGTAATGGTGCAAGTATAACAGCTGTTAAAAACGGTAAATCTATAGACACAACTATGGGATTTACACCTTTAGAAGGAATAGCAATGGGAACTAGATCAGGAAGCATAGATCCAGCAATTGTTATGTATTTAATAAATGAATTAGGTTATTCTAGTGAAGAAGTTAATAACATATTAAATAAAGAATCTGGTATATATGGAATTTCTGGAGTAAGTTCTGATTTTAGAGATATAAAAGATGCAGCATATAATAAGGGAAATGAAAGAGCTACATTAGCTATAGATATCTTTAATTATAAGGTTAGAACACAAATTGGAGCATATACTGCTGCAATGGGTGGTGTAGATGCTATAGTATTCACCGCGGGTGTTGGAGAAAACTCTATAGAAACTAGAGAAGGTTGTGTAGAGGGACTAGAATTTATGGGAATAGAAATTGATAAAGAGAAGAATAAAGTTTTTGGTGATCTTGCTTTAGTTTCAAAAGATAGCTCAAAAGTAAAAATTTATGTTATTCCTACTAATGAAGAGCTTATGATTGCAAAAGAAACATTAGAATTGTTAAATTAAGCCCTTGACTTTTAATCAGCCAGTTTATATAATAAATTGTGTTTATTCAGTAAATATTTTAGTTAAGGAGTGGAAAAGGCTCAAAAAGAGTCGTTTTTTATGAAGATACAAATTTCAGATCTTATTTCAAGAAGAGAAAGAAAAAAAAATATTTCGTATAACTTTGTAATTGAGCCATTTTATTTCGAAGGAGATAAAATAAAACCTACTAAAGAAGTGGAAGTTTTAGGTGAAGTTACAACAGATGATGAAATAGTTGTAATGCAAGCTAGTGTTAAAACTGAATTAGAACTTAGATGTTCTAGATGCTTAGAGACCTTTATCTATCCAATAGATATTGATATAGAAGAAAGGTTTACAAATAATGCTGAGATTAATGAAAATGATGAGGCACTATTTGTAAAGGATGATGTTTTAGACATCACTGAAATAGTTGAAAATGCAATAATTTCAACCTTACCTATTAAGAGACTTTGTAGTGAAAACTGCAAAGGTCTATGCCAAAGCTGCGGTGCGAACCAAAATAAGGAAGCATGCAACTGCGATAATGAAGATATAGATCTTAGATTAGCAGGGCTAAAGGCGCTTTTAAATAATAAGGAGGTGTAATGATGGGAAATCCAGCAAGAAAGACATATAAAGCTAAAAGAGATTCAAGAAGAGCTCAAACTTTTAAGGCAAGCATACCTGGTATAGTTGAGTGTCCTCAATGCCACGAAATGAAACTTGCTCATAGAGTATGTAAGAGTTGTGGTTACTATAAGGGTAAAGAAGTAGTAGTTGCTGCTGAATAAAAGAAAGTCATTTGACTTTCTTTTCTTTGTATATAGGGGAAAAAAGGAGGGAAGATTATGAAGATAGCTATAGATGGAATGGGGGGCGATCATGCACCACAAGCTGTAGTGGATGGCGTTGTTCAAGCCTTAAATGAATATAATGACCTACATATGTATATTACAGGTCCAGAAGAGGCGATTAAAGCTGAATTATCTAAGCATAACTATCCAAAAGAAAGGTTAACAGTAGTTAATGCTAATGAAGTAATATCTCCTAATGAACACCCAGTTATGGCCCTAAGAAAGAAAAAGGAATCAAGCATTGTTAAAGCACTAAATCTTGTTAAAGAAGGTGAGTGTGAAGCTATTATATCCGGGGGGAGCACAGGAGCATTCCTTGCGGGATGTACTCTTATTATAGGAAGAGTAAAAGGGGTAGATAGACCTGCTTTAGCACCTATAATGCCTGGAAGAAAAGGTAATTTCATGGTCGTTGATGTTGGTGCAAACGTTGATTGTAAACCACAATACCTAGTTCAATTTGCAAAGATGGGAAAGATTTATTATGAAAGTATGTATGATACTAAAAATACTTCCGTAGGTCTTGTTAATATTGGAGCAGAAGAAGAAAAAGGTAATGAACTTACTAAAGAAACATATCAATTGCTTAAGAAAGAAGATTTCAACTTTGTAGGTAACGTAGAGCCGAGAGAAATACCTAAAGGTGAGGTTAATGTATTAGTAACTGATGGATTTGTAGGAAATACAGTGTTAAAGATGTATGAAGGATCTGCATCTAGCTTACTAGGAATGATTAAAGATGAGATTTACTCCTCATCACCTATCTCAAAGGTTGGAGCTTTACTTTTAAAGCCTGTATTTAAGAAACTTATGGTTAAGTTTGACTACAAAGAAGTTGGAGGAGCACCATTCTTAGGAGTAAATGGTATATGCATAAAGGCTCACGGAAGTTCTGATGGGAAAGCCTTTAAAAATGCAATTAGACAAACTAAGATATTCAATGATAGAGAAATATTAGAAAAAATTAAAAACCAATTAGCAGAATAAATTATTAATAGAAAATTTTTATGGTATATTGACGAATATATTTATATATAATATTATCTAATTGAAGACTTAGGAGGTGAATATAATGTTTGAAAAAATTCAAGAAATTATAGCTGACAAATTAAGTATTAATATTGAAGAAATTACTTTAGATTCATCATTTATAGATGACTTAAATGCGGATTCATTAGACATTGTAGAACTTATAATGGCACTAGAAGATGAACTAGATATGGAAATACCAGATGAAGTTGTTGAAAACTTTAAAACAGTTGGAGACGTAGTAAATTACGTAAAAGCAAATCACGAGGAATAGTTTAATCCCGCATAAAAGCGGGATTTTGTATTTTAGTTTATTCTTGAATTTATTAGTGATCTAAAAGTTGAAGAATAAACTTAGAGGAGAGGGACAATGAAAAATACAAATTTAATAAAGTTAGAGGAGTCCTTAGGAATTAAGTTTGAAAATGAAGAATTTATTAGGACAGCTCTAACACATAGTTCTTATGCAAAGCAGTTTAAAGAGGCGGAGTATAATGAAAGGTTAGAATTTTTAGGAGATTCTGTATTACAGCTTACCATAACAGAATATCTATTTAAGAATAATAAAAACAAGGCAGAAGGTGAGCTTACAAAAATAAGAAGTTTAATTGTTTGTGAAAATTCATTGTATGAGATAGCTAGGAAATTAAATCTATCTACATATATAAGGATGAGCAGAGGAGAAGAGCTTACTGGTGGTAGAGAAAGAGTGTCTATTCAGGCTGATGCTGTAGAAGCTGTTATTGCAGCAATTTATTTAGATAAAGGTATCGAGGCTGCACGGAATTTTATTCTAGAGCAGTTTAAAGATATTATAAATAGAGCAATAAATAATAAAATAATACTTGATTTCAAAACTAAGCTTCAAGAATATCTTCAAAAAGATGGAGAGGTTAATATAACCTATGAATTAGTAAAGTATGAGGGACCACCTCATAGAAGAAGATTCTTTGTAACGGTACTATTAGGAGAGAAGGTAATGGGTCGTGGTGAAGGTTTTAGCAAGAAGGAAGCAGAACAAAATTCAGCAAGGGAAGCATTAAAAAATTTGGAGGTAATTAATGAGTAAAAAATATTTTATTATACCACTTTTTATACCTCATGAAGGATGTCCCCATGATTGTGTATTCTGCAATCAAGATAGAATATCAGGAGCTACGGAAAGAGTAACTACTGATAAGGTTATAGAAACAGTGGAAGAATATTTAAAAACAATAGATCGTGATAATGCGACAATTGAAATATCCTTCTTTGGAGGTACATTTACAGCAATAAAAGAGGAAAGACAACGGGAGTTACTTACTATTGCTAAGGATTATAAGGAAAAGGGATTAATTGATAAAATAAGAATGTCAACAAGACCAGATTATATTGATGATTATATTCTTACTTATCTAAAGGAATATAAGGTTGATATCATTGAACTGGGAGTTCAGTCCTTAGAAGATAAAGTACTTCATGCATCAGGGAGAGGACATACTGCAGAGGATGTAGAAAGAGCTTCAAAGCTTATAAAAGAATATGGAATAACATTAGGTCATCAAATTATGCCGGGATTACCTTGTGATAATTTTGATCGAGATATAGAAACAGTCAGAAAATCAATAAATATGAAGCCAGATATATGCAGGATTTACCCAGCTTTAGTTATAAAAGATACACCTATGGAGATTATGTATAAGAATGGAATTTATAAGCCATATACATTAAGTGAAGCAGTTGAAATATCTAAGGTTATGTATAAGATGTATACAGGCGCAGGAGTTCAGGTAATAAGAATAGGTCTACAACCAACTGAAACAATAGCAGAAGGGAAAGATGTTATTGATGGACCATTTCATCCTGCATTTAGAGAATTAGTAGAGGGAAGTTTATTAGCTGATAGGATTAAAGCCGGATTAAAGGGTAAAAAAGAAGGAACTATAAAAATTAATAGTAAAGATATTAGTAAGCTTTACGCAAATAAGAAGACCTATTTCAATAAAATGTTAAAGGAAGGCTATAATTTAAAAGTTGAATGTAATGACACAGTTCAAAGAGGAGATTTAATTATATTATAGTTTAGATAGAAGTTATGATATGAAAGTATAAGATAGCTGTGATATACAATTATGCAATTTAATTAATAAATATACAATCCGTTGCCAATAAAGCAACGGATTTAATATATTACTGTAAAACAGGAGCAATAAGTTTTTAGATAAACTAGAAGTTATCTGTGGTATATTGAATTTTCCTCCTGTTTACTATAAACTTATAAAGAGAAGATTAGGAGTGATTTATATGAAAAAGAAATCAAGAGATAAACTAAGATATATATTAGCGGGGTTCTTAGCTATAATATTTATAGTTATGCTTATTCCAGCGTTATTTTAATAGTGAGGAGTGGGGAGATTGTTTTTAAGATCTCTAGAAATAAGAGGATTTAAGTCCTTTGCGGATAAGACGGAATTAAAATTCAAAAAGGGTGTTACTGCTGTTGTTGGGCCAAATGGTAGTGGTAAAAGTAATATATCTGACTCTGTTAGATGGGTTTTAGGTGAACAAAGTGTCAAAACCCTAAGGGGAGGAAAGATGGAGGATGTTATATTTGCTGGTACTCAATTTAGAAAACCAGTAGGATTAGCACAAGTTTCATTAACTCTTGATAATGGGGATGGTACATTATCTACAGATTATAATGAGGTAACAATATCCAGAAGGATATTTAGATCAGGTGAGACAGAGTATTTAATTAACGGAACTAAATGTAGACTTAAGGATATAACACAATTATTTATGGACACTGGTATAGGTAAAGAAGGGTATTCATTAATTGGACAAGGCAAAATAGAAGCCATACTAAGTGGTAAACCAGAAGAGAGAAGATCTTTATTAGAAGAAGCAGCTGGTATAGTAAAATATAAATCAAGAAAAGAGGAAGCTGAAAAGAAGTTATCTAATACAGATGGAAATCTTGTTAGAATAAGAGACATAATATCTACTTATGAAGAAAGAATAGAACCATTACGAGTTGAGCGAGAAAAGGCCTTGAAATATAAGGATATTTCAGATAAGTTAAGGGAAAAAGAAGTATCTATTCTAGTTCATTACATAAATGATATGGAAAAAAACTTAAGTGAATTTAATAAAGATCTTGAAAAAAGAGAAAATTCTTTAAAGGATAAAAAGAAGACTTTATTAGAAGAAAAAGATAAGCTAAGGGAATTAGAAGAAGCTATAGAGGCTATAGAAAAGAAGACAGCAGAAGAAAGAGCTGAGTATTATGTTCAAAAAGAGGAAATATCAAAGATTAATAATGATACAGAATTATTTAAAGAAAGAATAAAAAATCTAAGTATAAATATTGAGAGAAATGAATCAACCTTAGGTGAATTAAAAAAGAAGATATCACTTTTAGAAAATGATAAGAGTAAGCTTGAAGAAGAACTTTTGTTAAAAAGGGATGAGCAAAGAAATAAAGAAGAGGAGATATCTTCTCTTGAAGATAATAATGGAGAAGCTATAAAGAAAATTAACGAGATGGATGAAGAACTCAAATTGCTAAAAGAAGATGAATTTGAGATATTAAGAGGTCATTCAGAAATTAAGAATAGCATAACATTAATAACAAATGATATAAAAATTAAAACAGAGAAAGAAGAAAGTTTAAAAGCATCATTGCTATCTATAGATGGGAATATAAAAATTAATATTGCTACGTTAGAAGGTCTTAGAAATAAAGTAGAGAGAAGTAAGGAAGATGTTAAAACCTTAGAGATAGCAATTGTTGAGAAGAAAAAAGAAATATCACATTTAGCTGGTAAGGTAACAAGAAAAGAAGGCGAAATAAGAGATATAAATAAAAGGATTAATGGACTTGAAGCAAATAAAAATATGCTTTCGAATCTTGAAAAACATTATGAAGGATATAATAGATCAGTTAAGACCTTAATGGAGAGAATAGAAAAGGGAGTTACCCCATATGCTGAGGGAACCAAGGTCTTAGGCGAGATATTTCAAGTGAAAAAAGAATATGAGGTTGCTATTGAAATAGCATTAGGTGCTGGTATATCCAACGTTATTACTGAAAATGAAAAGATAGCTAAGGATTTAATAAATTATTTGAAGAGTAATAATATTGGTAGAGCTACATTCTTACCTTTAAATAATATTAGAGGTAATAAGCTAGTACTTGATAAATCAGTTACTCTAATGGATGGATATATAGGGATAGCAGCAGATGTAATAACATATCCTAGTAAGTATGAGAAGGCTGTTAATAATGCTCTTGGAAGAACTATAGTATGTAGAGATATGGATTCAGCTTTAGCTATATCAAGGAAAGGTAATAATAGCTATAGAATAGTTACATTGACTGGTGAAATAATTGCGCCAGGAGGAGCACTAACAGGTGGTAGTATCCAAGGGAAGCATACAAATATATTAGGTAGAAAAAGAGAGATAGAAGAGATTGCAGTTAATCTTAAAAATAAAAAAGAAGAGCTTGCAAAAGCGCTAAATGAAGTAGAAAGTTTAAAATTAAAAGTTAGGGATCTGGATGAAGGAATCTTAAATAATAAAGACGAAATTCATTTTAAGAATATTGAAGTTGCTAAGAATGAAAGTGAAATAAAGGCTTTAAGAAATGAAGCTGAAAAATTAAGACATAGTTTAGAAGTAGCCAAAGGTGAAATAATAAGAAATGAAGATGAAGTTAAGAAACTTAATAATAGCTTAAAAGATAGAACAGCAGAATTAAGTAAAATTGAAGGAAAGAATACTTGGAATAAAGAAAGAGCATCTGAATTAGAAGAAGCACTAAGAATTGCAAGGACAAATGTAAATGAAATTAGAGAGAAGCTTACTGAATTAAAAGTTAATAAGGCATCACTAGATGAAGGATTAGCAGGAAAAATTAGTGATCTTTCAAGAAAAGAAAGAGAAATAGAAGAGAATATTTTAAAGACAAATGAATTAGCTGATGAAAATAAGGTTAATAAGGAAAATATAGATTATTTAAATAATGAAATACTCTTAAAAGGTGAGAAGATTACTCTAAAGAAGAAGCGAATAGAAGAGTTAGAAGAATCCTTTAAAGAGGAAGAGGTATCTAAGGGGAAATTAAAAGAAGAATTTAGGGTAAAGGAAAGTTTAATTACTGAAACCTTAGACATAATAAATAAGGAAGAGGGAGAATTAAACAAAAGAGAAATTCAAAGAGCTAAAGGTGAAATAGAAAGAGATAACCTATATACAAAGCTTAATGAAGAAATGGATTTGACCCTTGCAGAGGCAATGGAATTAGCAGTAGATGTAGATAGTATACATGTTTTTAAAGAAGAAATAGGAATGCTTAAGAGAAGTATAACCGCATTAGGTATAGTTAATCTTGCTGCAATAGAAGAATATGAAGAGGTAAAAGAGAAGTATGAATTTATGTCTGCTCAAGAAGAGGATTTAGAGAAGGCGAAGGCGGAACTATTATCTGTTATAGGTGAAATGACTGATAAGATGAAAGAATTATTTAAAGAAAACTTTAAGATTCTTAATAAAAACTTTAATGAAACCTTTAGAGAACTATTTAAGGGAGGTAGTGCTGAACTAATATTATCTGAAGGTGATGAACTTACGGCTAATATTGATATAAACGTAGAGCCACCAGGTAAGAAACTTCAAAATATAAATCTTATGTCTGGTGGGGAAAAGGTATTATCTGCAATTGCACTAATGTTTGCAATCTTAAAGATGAAGCCAACACCATTCTGTATATTAGATGAAATTGAAGCAGCACTTGATGACGCAAATGTTGTTAGATATGCAGAGTTCTTAAAAGAATTCTCTCAGGACATACAATTCATTGTTATTACTCATAGGAAGGGAACTATGGAGGCAAGTGATGTAATGTATGGAGTTACTATGGAAGAGAAAGGAATATCGAAAGTAGTATCAGTAGATTTAAGTAAGTAGATTCAGGAGGAAGATCATGGCTATATTTGGAAATGTCTTTAATAAATTAAAAGAAGGTTTAGCAAAAACTAGGGATGGGTTAACAGATAAAATTAATGAAGCTCTTAAATTAGCAGTAACCATTGATGAAGATCTATATGAGGAATTAGAAGAAATACTTATTACGTCTGATATAGGAATGGATACAACAGTAGAGATAATAGATCGACTTAGAGAGAAGATTAGAAAAGAAAAAATTAATGATACAGAAATGGTTATACCAACACTTAAAGAAGTTATAAAAGAAATGTTATTAGAGGGAACTAATGATAGTGAAGATATAGATTGTGAAAAAGTATTATTAGTTATAGGTGTAAATGGTGTTGGTAAAACAACTTCAATTGGAAAGCTTGCAGCGAAGAATAAAGCAGAAGGGAAGAAGGTACTAATGGCAGCAGCAGATACCTTTAGAGCAGCTGCAATTGATCAATTAGAAGTGTGGAGTCAAAGAGCAAATGTTGATATAATAAAACATGGAGAAGGATCAGATCCTGCATCTGTAGTTTTTGATGCCATACAAGCAGCAAAGGCAAGAAAAGCTGATTTGTTAATTTGTGATACTGCAGGTAGACTTCATAATAAAAAAAATCTTATGAATGAATTAGCTAAAATTAATAGAATCATTGATAGGGAGTATGGAGAAGCAAAGAAAGAAACCTTATTAGTTTTAGATGGAACAACAGGACAAAATGCAGTTATCCAGGCAAAACAATTTATGGAAGCTTGTCCTATAGACGGTATAATATTAACTAAGCTTGATGGTACTGCAAAGGGTGGTGTAGTTATATCAATAAAGCAAAGCTTAAATATCCCAGTTAGATATATAGGTGTTGGAGAAGGAATAGAAGATTTACAAGAATTTGATGCAGAAAGTTTTGCAGAAGCACTTTTTTAGAAAAAAATATAGGTGTTAAGTAAAAATACTTGACACCTATAAAAAATTCTGTTAATATCTCTTTTGTGGGTAAGGTGATTATATGGAAGATAGGGTTGAAATTTCATTACTAATGGATTGTTATGGTCCATTACTAACTGAAAAGCAAAGTAACATTATGGAGCTTTATTATAACGAGGATTTATCCTTGGCTGAAATAGCTGAACTGAATAACACAAGTCGTCAAGCTATCCATGATTTAATAAAAAGATGTTACAAACTACTTCTAACCTATGAAAGTAAGCTTCACTTACTTCAAAAGAGTATAAATCGTGAAAAAAAAATTATAAATCTTGCGAATAACCTAAGAGATAAATATTCCTTCGATACAGAAGAATATGAAAACTTAAAATTAGTATTAGAGGATTTATAATAAATTTAGGAGGTTTAACATGGCTTTTGAAGGATTAGCAGAAAAGCTTCAAAATACCTTTAAGAAATTAAAGGGAAAAGGAAAGCTTAATGAAAAAGATATAAAGGAAGCCATGAGAGAAGTAAAGCTTGCTTTATTAGAAGCAGATGTTAACTATAAGGTTGTTAAAACCTTTGTATCTAATGTTAGCTCAAAGTGTGTTGGTGGGGATGTTTTAGATAGCTTAACGCCAGGACAACAAGTTATAAAGATAGTTAACGAAGAACTTACTAATCTTATGGGTGGAAGCGAAAGTAAATTGAATTATTCAAGTTACGGACCTACAGTAATAATGCTTGTAGGATTACAGGGTGCAGGTAAGACAACTATGTGTGGGAAACTTGCATTAGAGCTTAGAAAGAATAATAAGAAGCCACTGTTAGTAGCTTGTGATATTTATAGACCGGCAGCTATTAAACAATTACAAGTTGTTGGAAAACAAATAGATATTCCTGTATTTTCTATGGGAGATAAGATATCTCCGGTAGACATAGCTAAAGCAGCTATAAAACAAGGAAGAGAAAATGGTAATAATGTTATTATTATAGATACAGCTGGTAGACTACATATTGATGAAGAGCTTATGCAAGAACTTAAAGATGTAAAAACAGCTGTAGAACCTAACGAAATACTATTGGTTGTAGATTCTATGACAGGGCAAGATGCTGTAAATGTTGCAGAGAGTTTCAATAAGGAACTTGATGTATCAGGAGTTATCTTAACTAAACTTGATGGAGATACAAGAGGTGGTGCTGCACTATCTATTAGAAGCATTACTGAAAAGCCAATTAAGTATGTTGGTGTAGGGGAGAAGATGAGCGACTTTGAAGTGTTCCATCCAGATAGAATGGCTTCAAGAATTTTAGGGATGGGAGATGTTTTATCTTTAATAGAAAAGGCACAGGAAGCTATTAATGAAGAAGAAGCTGGTGACTTAGCTAAAAAGATGATGTCTGCAGATCTTAATTTTGAAGATTATTTAACAGCAATGGATCAAATGAAAAAGCTAGGGCCTCTAAATAAAATTTTAGAGATGATTCCAGGTGCAGGAGCTCAACAATTAGGTGATATTGATCTTGAAAAGAGTGAAAAGATGATGGGTAAAACTACAGCTATCATTCATTCAATGACACTTAAAGAAAGAAGAAATCCTTCCTTAGTTATTGGTTCATCTTCTAGAAAGAAGAGAATAGCATTAGGGGCAGGTACAACAATTCAAGAAGTTAATAAACTTATAAAAGGCTATGAAATGATGAAGAAAAACATGAAACAAATGAAATCATTAACTAAGAAGTCTAAAAAAGGTCTTTTTGGAAAAATGCCTTTCATGAGTTAAATATATAGCTAAAATTAAAAGGAGGTGAAATATACATGGCAGTTAAGATAAGACTAAGAAGAATGGGTGCTAAGAAGGCTCCTTTCTACAGAATAGTAGTTGCTGATTCAAGAAGTCCTAGAGATGGAAGATTCATCGAAGAAATTGGATACTATAACCCAGTTGCTGAGCCAGCTGAAGTTAAAGTAAACGAAGAAAAAGCTACTGAATGGTTAAAGAATGGTGCTCAACCTACAGATGTAGTTAAGAGATTATTCGACCAAGCAGGCCTTAACAAGTAATTTTTGGAGGTGAACACTGTAATTATACATATTTAATTACAGACACTATATGAAAGAATTAGTTGAAATCATAGCTAAATCCCTTGTAGATCATCCTGAAGAAGTAAAGGTTAATGAAGTTGCTGGAGAGCAATCAATTATTCTTGAACTAAAGGTTGCTCAAGATGACATGGGTAAGGTTATTGGCAAACAGGGAAGAATAGCGAAAGCTATTAGGACCGTAGTAAAGGCTGCAGCAATTAAAGAAGAAAAAAGAGTAGTAGTAGAGATAATATAAAAAGAGAGTTAGGTGTATTCCTAGCTCTTTTTATACATTTACTCAGAGGTGAATAATATGAGCGATTATTTTAAAGTAGGTCAAATAGTTAATACACATGGTATTAAGGGTGAAGTTAAGGTTATGTCTTATACTGATGATGTTAACAATTTCAAAAGATATAAGAAAGTATTAGTTGGAAATGAGTGGAAGAATATTCAAGGTGTGAAATTCCAAAAAGATAGGGTAATACTTAAATTAGAAGGAATAGATACTATGAATGATGCTGAAACTTACAAGCAAAAATACTTAAGTGTACCAAGAGACGAAGAACCTGAACTACCTGAAGATACTTATTATGTAAGTGATTTAATAAACTGTACTGTTTATGACACAAATGATAATGATTTAGGAAAAGTATTTGATGTTATTCAAACTAAGAATAATGATGTGTACTGGATTAAAGAACCAAAGCAATTATTAATACCTGTATTAAGAGATATAGTATTAGATGTTGATATAGATAATAAGAAGATATTAATTAGTCCTGTAGGAGATTGGCAAGATGAAGATTAGTATTTTGACCCTTTTTCCTGATATGTTCTCTATTTTTGAACATTCAATTATAGGTAGAGCAAGAGAAAAAGAATTGGTTGAAATGGATATTTTCAATATTAGAGATTATACCTTAAGTAAGCATAAAAAAGTAGATGATTATCCTTATGGTGGTGGTGCTGGGATGGTAATGGCACCACAGCCTATTGTGGATACAATAAAAGCTTGTAAAGTAAAGAATAAAGGTAAGGTAATATTCTTAGGTCCTAGAGGAAAGACATTTAACCAGGAGATGGCAAAAGAGCTTTCTATGGAAGAAGAGTTAGTATTTTTATGTGGACATTATGAAGGTATAGATGAAAGGGTATATAAGCATATTGATATGGAAATATCATTAGGAGATTTTGTCCTTACAGGTGGAGAGATGGCTGCTATTCCTGTAATAGATTCCATTCTTAGGTTAATACCTGGAGTACTCGGAAAAGAAGAAAGTTTTATGGATGAATCATATTCTGATGGACTTTTAGAATATCCGCAGTATACAAGACCTGAAATATTCGAAGGTGATAAGGTTCCAGATGTTCTGCTATCAGGTCATCATGAAAACATTAGAAAGTGGAGAAGGAAGAAATCTCTAGAAGTAACAAGGGAAAGAAGGAGGGATCTATTTAAAAAAGTAGAACTATCAAAAGAAGACAGAAAGTTATTAAAAGAGAGTAAATAAAAATAATTTCTTGCATGATATAAAGATATATGCTAGAATAAATTTTGTGCTAGTACGGGCGCTCCTCTGCTAAACAAGGCTTTGGTAAGAACGTCAAATTTTATCTATCAAGGAGGAATGCACAATGAACGAAATTCTAAGACAAATAGAACAAGAACAAATCAGAACTGATTTACCAAGCTTTAACGTTGGTGATACTATCAAAGTTCACGTTAGAATTAAAGAAGGTAATAGAGAAAGAGTTCAAGCTTTCGAAGGAACTGTAATTAAGAAGCAAAATGGTGGATTAAGAGAAACTTTCACTGTAAGAAGAGTTGCTTATGGTACAGGAGTTGAAAGAACTTTCCCAATTAACGCTCCAATCATCGAAAAGATTGAAGTTACTAGAAGAGGTAAAGTAAGAAGAGCTAAGTTATTCTACTTAAGAGATAGAGTAGGTAAGGCTGCTAAGGTTAAAGAATTATTAAGATAGTTTATTTAAGAAAGGGGGACTTTAAGAGTCCTCTTTTTTTCTATCCAAATTTAGGAGGTTAATATATGGCTATAAACTGGTTTCCAGGGCATATGAAAAAAACTCAGAGAGAAATAAAAGAAAATTTAAAATTAGTTGATGCTGTTATTGAAATTAGGGATGCTAGAATTCCTAGAAGCTCAGCTAATCCAGATATAGATAAGTTAGTTGGAGATAAGCCAAGAATAATATTATTAAATAAAAGTGACTTGACAGAAAAGAGGGTTACTAAGGAGTGGATTAAGCATCTATCATCTGATAATGTAAGAGTATTAGAGGTTAATTGCCTACATGGTGGTGGACTTAATGCTATAAAACCTGCATTATTAGAACTGTTAAAGGAAAAGCATGATAGACTTAAATCTAAAGGATTAGTAAAGATAACAACAAGAGTAATGGTTGTTGGAGTACCTAATTGTGGTAAGTCTACATTTATAAACAAAATGGCTAAGAATGCTATAGCTAAGGTTGGAGATAGAGCTGGTGTAACTAAAAATAAGCAGTGGATAAAGACACCTTTAGATATGGAGATGCTAGATACTCCAGGAGTATTATGGCCAAGATTTGAAGATGAAGAAACAGCTTTAAACCTTGCATTTACTGGAGCTATTAAAGATGAAGTTATGGATACTGAAGAGTTAGCTTATAAATTAGTAGAAAGATTACAAATATATTATCCAGATAATCTTATTGAAAGATATAAGATAGAAGAAGTCTATGAAAATCCACTTGATACATTAGATGCTATAGCAAGAAAAAGGGGATGTCTAATGCGTGGTAATGAGATAGATTACAATAGAATTGCTGTTCTTTTATTAGATGAATTTAGGGGCGGAAAGATTGGAAATATTTCATTAGAACGTCCATAATAGAGGTGTGATATGGAGTTGGTAAAAAAAGACATAAGTCTTTTAAGTTATAATAACATTAAGGGATTTGTAGATAGTATAGATATAGAAAAAGAACTTAATAATGAAGATTTAGAGACCTTAATTAGAGCTCTTTTAGAGGATAAAAGGAAAAATGTTATTAACCTAGGAGCTAGAATTCGAAAGAATAAAGAGAAGCTTCTAAAAGAGATTAAACGTGTAAAAGATATGTATGAGTTTGATAGATCTTTTGGTGAGTATAGGTATGTAGCAGGAGTAGATGAGGTTGGGAGGGGTCCACTTGCAGGACCTATTGTAGCTTGTGCTGTTATATTAGATCCAGAGACTATTGATGATGAATTAATACTTGGTTTAAATGATTCAAAAAAATTATCTGAGAAGAAAAGAGAAGAATTAGCATTAATTATTAAAGAAAGAGCATTGGCTTATTATATTGCATCCTCTTCAAATGAAGAAATCGACAATAAGGGGATTGGATATTCAAATAATGCAGTGTTTTTAGAAGCATGCACATCTCTAGAAATAGAACCTGATTTGGTATTATCAGATGGATACTTAGTGAAGAATATTAAATTTGAGAATAAATCTGTAATAAAAGGAGATACTAGGAGTGCGTGTATAGCAGCTGCTTCTATTGTAGCAAAGGTATATAGAGACAATTTAATGAAGGAATATTCAAAGAAGTATCCAAATTATTATTTTGAAGAAAATGCAGGGTATGGAACAACAAAACATGTTGAAGCCATAAAAAAATATGGTCCTTGTAAGATACATAGAATGAGCTTCTTAACAAGAATACTATAATTTAAAGTGAACTATTTAAAAGATTTGTTTATAATCTTTTAAATAGTTCACTTTTAATTTATATATACTTATAAATAGGAGTTGTTACCTAAAGGCATCGGGTATATGTGAGATTGTATAATCAGCATTATAGTAGTTTAATGATATCAAGATAACATCAAAGCGGATATTAATATTATAAAGACCTTTCCTATGAATATAATAGGAAGCGATAGTTTTTATTTTCTTTTGTTTTTCTGAAGTTACAGCCTCTAGAGGTGAACCATAGGATTTAGAAAAACGAGTTTTTACCTCTGTGAAAACTAAAAGATCCATAGTTTTTGATATTATATCAATTTCTCCATTTTTATTTCTAAAGTTTTTATCTAAGATAATATGATTATTTTTCTTTAAGTAAATAGATGCAAGATCTTCTCCGTAGTAGCCAATAGGTTTATTAATATTATTCATAATACTCCTTACAAATGTAATATGTCTAAATCATTGCCTAAAAATTAAAAAATAATCTTAATTACTATGATTTAATTTGAGAACCGCTGGTAATAATCTAGAGGGGTGATTAAATGGCAATAAAAATATTAAGTGCAACATATTCAGAGTTACAGGGAATATTAATTGACGTGGAGGTTGATATAACAAGAGGAATGCCTTCATTTGTAATAGTAGGATTACCAGATGCTTCTGTAAAAGAAGCTAAGGAGAGGGTAAGATCTGCAATAATAAACAGTGGTTATGATTTTCCATTAGGGAGAATTACAATAAATTTGGCTCCTGCTGATGTTAGAAAAATAGGATCATTATTAGATTTACCTATAGCCTTAGCAATACTTATGGAAACTAAACAAATTGCAGAAAAAGATCTAGAAGAATTCATAATATTTGGAGAGTTATCTCTATCTGGAGAAATAAAAGGAGTTAGAGGAACATTACCTATTATAATTGAAGGAATAGAAAAGAAAGTTGAAAGGTTTATATTCCCTTATGAGAATATCAATGAGTGCACATATAATGATGATGCGATACTATATCCATTTTGTACATTGAAAGAGGTAATATCATTTATAAATTTTAACGACACAATGCCTTTTGAAATTGAAGATATAAAATTAGAATATAAAGAGAACTACTTTGATTTTTCAGAAATTATCGGGCAAGAAAGTTCTAAAAGGGCTATGGAGATTGCTGCAGCAGGAAAGCATAATCTACTTATATATGGAAGTACTGGAGTTGGTAAAACAATGCTAGCAAGGGCGTTACCCTCCATACTACCTAAACTATCTAAAAAAGAAGAACAAGAAATTGCAAAAATTTATAGTATTTCTGGTCTCTTAGAAAGTGATAAGAAGTTAGTAAGACCTTTTAGAACACCACATCATACTATAACGAGAACTGCATTAGTAGGTGGTGGAAAAATTGTTAAGGCTGGGGAGGTAACGTTAGCACATAATGGAGTACTATTTTTAGATGAGATACTAGAATTTAAAAGGGATGTGTTAGAAGTACTGAGGGAGCCCTTAGAAGATAGAGTAGTTCATATAAATAGGTTACAAGGTAGTTTTGAGATGCCTTCAGATTTTATATTGGTAGGTGCCTATAACACATGTCCCTGTGGGAAAAGTTCACTTGATGGAATGAATGATAGTTGTAATTGTTCTGAAGGGGAAAAGAGAAGGTATTTAAATAGATTATCAAAAGCATTAAAAGATAGAATGGACCTTTTTAATTATGTACCAAGGGTTGAATATAGTGAATTAAGAAAAGAGTCAGAACATTACAGCTCTAAAAGAATGAAATATAGGGTGCTAAAGGCTAGAGAAAAGCAACATGAAAGATTAATAGGCACATCATATCAATATAACTCTCAAATAAGGGGAAGAGATGTATTTGAATTATGTAGAATATCACAGAGAGTTGAAGAAATACTCCATGCATATTTTAATAGTAATAAACCATCTTTGAGGGTATATGGGAAAATAATAAAAATAGCAAGAACAATTGCAGATATTGATGAGAAAGAAGATATTGTTGAAAGTAACATAATTGAAGCTATAGGGTATAGAAGGGATTGTAATGGTGAATTTGTATGATGGGGGTAGACAGTTTATGAAATATAAGATATGGTTATTAATGTTAAATGTAAATAATAATGAAAAATTAAAGTTATTAGAAAAATTCGGATCAGAAGAGGAAGTCTTTAATAGATTCGATGAATTTATTAGAGAAAATACATTATTGTATAAAAGATTTGCTAGTTATAATAAGAAAACTAAACTTTTAGCAGCAGAAAATCTTATTGGTTGGATGAAAATAAATAATGTAGGATTTATAACAATAAATGATGAAGGGTATCCTATAAGCTTAAAAGAGATAAATGAGCCACCATATGGCTTATTCTATAAAGGTAATATTGACCTTTTGAAAGAAAGAATAGTATCAATAGTTGGGTCTCGAGTATGTACTACCTATGGAAAAGAAGTAACTAAACTATTGACAAAAGAATTAATTAGCTATAATATCACAATCATAAGTGGAGGTGCTAAGGGTGTAGATGCAGTAGCCCATGAAACTTCTATAAAATGTAGTGGAAATACTATAGTAGTATTAGGTTGTGGTATTGATATTGTTTATCCAGCTCAGAATTTTTCTATTTTCAAAGAGGTAGAAGAAAAGGGGCTGATATTATCAGAATTTATACCAGGTACACCACCGTTAGCTTATAATTTTCCCAGGAGGAATAGAATTATTAGCGGTTTAAGTGAATTAATAATTGTTGTAGAGGCATCAGAAAAGAGTGGATCTTTAATTACTGCAAGTTATGCAGCTGAACAAGGTAGAGATGTTATGGCTGTTCCAGGTCCTGTTTTCTCTAAAGGAAGTAATGGATGCAATAAATTGATTAAAGATGGTGCATATATCTTCTGTGATTTAGATGATCTTTATACAATATTAAAGTTAGAATGTAAACAAGATAATAGGATAATATCACCAGTAAAACAAAAGATATTATCTATAATAGAAAATGAACCAATACATATAAATGATATTATAAACAGATCCTATGTTGACAGAGAAGCTCTGTTTAAGGTATTATTTGAAATGCAAATTGGAAATGAAATAATTAGCCTTCCAGGCAATTATTATGCAAAGATTACGTGAGTTTTAAGGGGGTGAAGGCTCCATAAAAAGTATGGAGTTTTTATATGGGTCAAAAATTAGTTATAGTAGAGTCACCTGCAAAGGCTAAGACAATTGCAAAATATTTAGGAAAGAATTATATAGTGGAAGCATCTATGGGGCATGTTAGGGATTTGCCAAAAAGTAAATTAGGTGTTGATATTGAGGATAACTTTAATCCTAAATATATTACTATTAGAGGTAAGGGAGAACTTATAGATAAACTTAGAAAAGCAGCAAAAAAAGCTGATAAAGTATATCTTGCAACTGACCCTGACCGTGAGGGTGAAGCAATATCATGGCATTTAGCAAATATACTTAAAATTTCAGAAGATTCGCAGTGTAGAATTGTGTTCAATGAGATAACTAAGACAGCTGTTAAAGGATCTATAAAGGAAGCTAGAAAAATAAATTTAAATCTTGTGGATGCACAACAAGCTAGAAGAATATTAGATAGATTAGTTGGTTATGAGATTAGTCCTATTCTTTGGAGAAATGTTAAATGGGGATTAAGTGCTGGTAGAGTTCAATCTGTAGCATTAAGACTTATATGTGATAGAGAAGAGGAAATAAAGGCTTTTGTACCAAAAGAATACTGGACTGTCGACTGTGTAATGAAAAAGGATAAGAAGAAATTTGCCATAAAATTAGCAACAAAAGATGGCAAAAAGGTTGAAATTGATTCTGAAGATAAGGCTAATGAAATTATAGATGACATCAAAAAAGGTACATTTGAAGTGAAAAATATAAAAAAAGGTAAGAAGAATAAGAATCCACTTCCACCATTTACAACAAGTACCCTTCAGCAAGATGCAAGTAGAAAGCTTAATTTTATGACAAAGAGAACTATGTCCATAGCGCAAGCACTATATGAAGGTGTAGAAGTAAAGGGATATGGAACTGTAGGATTAATAACATATATGAGAACAGATTCTGTGAGAATTTCTGATGAAGCACAGGGTAAGGCATTAGAATTTATTGAAAATAGCTATGGTAAGGAATATATACCTGAAAAACCAAGAACATATAAAGGTAAGAAGAATATACAAGATGCCCATGAAGCAATAAGACCAACTTATGTAGAAATTACTCCAGAGATTGCAAAGGGAAGTTTAACACCAGAACAATTTAAACTTTACTCATTAATATGGAAGAGATTTATGGCAAGCCAAATGGCTTCATGTGTTTTAAATACAAATTCAATAGATATATTGAATGGTGCTTATAAATTTAAAGCAAGTGGTTCTGTAGTAGATTTTGATGGTTTTATGAAGATATATGAATATACTATGGAAGAAGAGGAAGATTCAGTAATAATTCCAGTGTTGGAAGAAGGGGAAATTCTAAAGAGTGATTCTATAGAAGGTAAGCAGCATTTCACGCAGCCACCAGCAAGATTTACTGAAGCTTCATTTGTTAAGCTAATGGAAGAGAAGGGAATAGGAAGACCAAGTACTTATGTTCCAACTATTTCAACTTTATTAAATCGTGACTATGTTAATAGGGAGAAGAAAAACTTAATCCCAACTGAATTAGGTTTTATAGTTAATAATATAGTAAGTGAGTATTTTAAAGAGATAGTTGATGTTGATTTTACTGCAGATATGGAAAAAAATCTTGATCATATTGAAGAAGGAAGTACAGAATGGCGTAGTGTTGTAGGTGAATTTTTTGAACCTTTAAAAATAGCAATAGAAAAGGCTGAAAAAGAGGTATCTAAGGTTGTTATAGAAGATAAAGTGAGTGATGTTCCTTGTGATAAGTGTGGTAAAATGATGGTTATAAAAAGAGGACGATATGGTAACTTCCTAGCATGTCCTGGATATCCAGAATGTAAAAATGCTAAACCTATAGTTGAGGAATTGGATGTACCATGCCCAGAGTGTGGAAAAAAGATAGTGGTAAAGAAGAGCAAAAGAGGTAAAAAATTCTTCGGTTGTTCTGGATATCCTGAATGTAAGTTTGTAAGTTGGAATGAACCTGTTAAGGATATATGTCCAGAATGTAAATCTTATATGGTATTGAAATATTCAAAAAAAGAAGGTAACTATGTACAATGTTCTAATAAAGAATGTGGCTACAAGAAAGTATTACCTAAGGAAGATAAGAAATAGTGAAGATATATTAGAATATACAAGAAAAAGATATATCTATCATGAAATATTCTACTATATAATACAATATGTCGAAATAAGAAAAAATAATATTGAAATCATAGGCTCTGTATGATAAACTTAATAAGATTGTAATGGTTAGAAAATTTTAAATATTATGAATTTTAAAATAAAGAAGATCTATTTGAGTTATATTACGAGGAGGATTATTAATGTCATCACTACTTAACAAGACAAGAATGTTAAATAAGATATTACAAAAATCTGGTACAGAGCCTGTGGCATTTGAAGATATATGTAAATTATTAAGTGAAGTATTAGAATGTAATGTGTATATTGCTAGTAGAAAAGGGAAAATACTAGGACATACATTTTCAAAAGAATTTGAATGTGAAATTATGAAGAAAAAAATCATTGAAGATAAAAGATTTCCAATGGAGTATAATAATAAGTTACTAGAAGTTAGTGGTACATTAGCTAACTTGCCTAATAAAGGACTATGTGTTTTTGAAGGGGAAGGAAACTGTACAGTGGCGGACAAGCTTTCAACTATTGTACCTATTGTTGGAAATCGTGAAAGACTAGGGACTTTACTACTAGCGAGATTTGGAGATGCTTTTACTGATGATGATTTAGTAATAGTTGAATATAGTGCAACAATAGTTGGAATGGAAATGCTAAGAACAAAGCAAGATGAAATTGAAGAGGAAGCAAGAAAAAAGGCAGTTGTACAATTAGCTATTGGAACACTTTCATATTCAGAGCTTGAAGCAGTTGAACATATTTTTGATGAATTAGATGGAACAGAAGGATTACTAGTTGCTTCAAAGATTGCAGACAAAGTAGGAATAACTAGAAGCGTTATAGTAAATGCATTAAGAAAATTTGAAAGTGCTGGAGTTATTGAGTCAAGGTCATTAGGTATGAAAGGGACACATATTAGAATACTTAATGAAAAGTTACTTGATGAACTTAAAAAAATAAAATAATATTATAGATGAAAACCACAGATTTATCTGTGGTTTTCATTTATATGAATTTGTAACTAAATATTAAAATATAAAGTAGCAATAGTTTTGAGAAGAAATTAGGCTTAATGAATATAAACTAAGAAAAATATATAAAATATTGTTGATACAATAAAAACCTTATGGTATACTAACAAAGGTAATAAAATACACACATTGTCTAATGCGTATAGTTGGTGCCGTAATGGTGTCTATGCGAGAATGAAGGCAGTGGAGGGAAAACCAGGAGGTAAGAAAATGTCAGTAATATCAATGAAACAATTATTAGAAGCAGGTGTACACTTTGGTCACCAAACAAGAAGATGGAACCCTAAGATGGCTCCTTACATTTTTACAGAAAGAAACGGAATCTATATAATAGATTTACAAAAGACTGTAAAGAAAGCTGAAGAAGCTTATAACTTTATTAAAGAAGTAGCTGCAGAAGGAAAGGATATCTTATTTGTAGGAACTAAGAAGCAAGCACAAGAAGCTATCCAAGAAGAAGCTATAAGATCTAACATGCACTTTGTTAATAACAGATGGTTAGGTGGAATGTTAACTAACTTCGAAACAATAAAGACTAGAATCAAAAGATTACAAGAAATCGAAAAGATGGAAGAAGACGGAACTTTTGAAGTTCTTCCAAAGAAAGAAGTTATGAAGCTTAAGGGAGAAATGGAAAAGTTAGAAAAGAATCTTGGCGGAATTAGAAACTTAGATTGCGAAAACATTGGTGCAATGTTCGTAGTTGATCCAAGAAAAGAAAAGAACGCTATTTCAGAAGCTAAGATTTTAGGAATTCCTGTTGTTGCAATAGTTGATACTAACTGTGATCCAGAAGAAGTTGACTATGTAATTCCTGGTAACGATGATGCTATAAGAGCGGTTAAGTTAATAACTGCTAAGATGGCTGATGGAATCATGGAAGGAAGACAAGGCGAACAATTAGCTGAATAATAATTAAAATAAAAGGTAGGTGAAGAATTCTTCATTTACCTTTTACCCTAAATGATAAGGGTTACTTTTAAAAATGAGGAGGAATTTAATATGATAACTGCAAAATCAGTTAAGGAATTAAGAGAAATAACTGGAGCAGGAATGATGGACTGCAAAAAGGCTTTAACAGAAACTAATGGAGATATAGAAAAGGCAGTAGAACTTTTAAGAGAAAAAGGGCTTGCTGCTGCTGCTAAGAAAGCAGGAAGAGTTGCTGCTGAAGGTCTTGTTAAAACATATATAACAGAAGATAATAAAACTGCTGGTATAGTAGAAGTTAACTGTGAAACTGATTTCGTTGCTGCTAACGAACAATTCATTGCTTTTGCTGATAAGCTAGCTAAGATGGTTGTTGAAACTTCAGCTACGACAGTGGAAGAATTCTTAAATGAAAAGTTTGAAGGAGATCAAACAGTTTCAGAAGCTCTAACTGCATTAATCGCTACATTAGGTGAAAACATGACAGTTAGAAGATTCAAGAAGTTCTCAATTGAAAAGGGAGCTATCCAAACTTATATCCATGGTGGCGGAAGAATCGGTGTTGTTGTAGAAGTTGCTTGTGATACTGAATCACCAGTAGTTGCAGAAGTTGCTAAGGAACTTTGTATGCAAGTTGCTGCTGCAAATCCTTTATTCTTAAATCAAGATGGTGTTGATCAAGAAGCTATCGAAAAAGAAAAAGAAATTTACAGAGTTCAAGCTTTAAATGAAGGAAAGCCTGAAAAGATCGTTGATAAAATGGTTATGGGAAGAATTCAAAAGTACTACAAAGAAGTATGTCTTTTAGATCAAGCTTGGGTTAAAGATGGAGATAAGAGCATAACTAAGTTTGTTGAAGAAAAAGCAAAAGAAGTTGGTTCTCCAATCACAGTTACAAGCTTTGTAAGATTTGAAAGAGGCGAAGGAATCGAAAAAGTTGTAGAAGATTTCGCTACAGAAGTTGCAAAGCAAATGGGTAAATAATAAAACCAAAGAGAACACTAAGTGTTCTCTTTTTTTAAAGAAGTATGAAACGTATATAATATTGGAGGTAAAGGTATGGCTAATAGTAAGTATAAGAGAGTAATGTTAAAACTATCTGGAGAAGCCTTAGCAGGTGAAAATGGTTTTGGATTAGATTTTAATGTAGCTACAAGAATTGCACTAGAAATCAAAGAATTAGTGGATATGGGAATTGAAGTTGGTGCTGTTGTTGGTGGCGGAAACATCTGGAGAGGTAGAAGTGGCGAAGGTATGGATAGAACCACTGCTGACTACATGGGAATGTTAGCTACTTGTATAAATGCATTAGCATTACAGGACTCGTTAGAACAAGTTGGTGTTATGACAAGAGTTCAAACTGCCATAGAAATGAAAGAAGTTGCTGAACCTTATATTAGAAGAAGAGCTATGAGACACCTTGAGAAGGGTAGAGTTGTTATATTTGCTGCAGGAACTGGTAATCCATATTTCTCAACAGATACTACAGCTGCATTAAGAGCAGCAGAAATCGAAGCAGATGTTATACTATTAGCTAAGAAAGTAGATGGAGTATACAATAAGGATCCTCATAAGTATTCAGATGCTAAGAAGTATGATACACTGTCATATATAGATGTTTTAGAGCAAGGATTACAAGTTATGGATTCAACAGCCACATCTTTATGTATGGACAACAATATTCCAATATTAGTTTTCGGTCTTGATGATCCAGATAATATAAAGAGAGCAGTATCTGGAGAGAAAATAGGAACTTTAGTTACAAAGAGGTAGGAGGCTTATTATGATTAAGGATATAATTAATAATTCTGAAGTGAAGATGCAAAAAACTATTTCTGTTTTAAAATCAGATTTATCAACTATGAAAGCTGGAAGAGCCAATCCAACTATGCTTGATAGAATTCAAGTAGAGTACTATGGAAGCTTATGTCCTTTAAGCCAAGTTGGAAATGTTACAGCACCAGAACCAAGAGTTCTTATGATAACTCCTTGGGAAAAGTCTGTATTAAAGGATATAGAAAAAGCAATATTAAAGTCGGATTTAGGACTTAATCCTTCTAATGATGGATCTGTAATTAGATTAATAATACCTGAATTAACTGAAGAAACAAGAAAGAATCTTGTAAAAAATGTTAAGAAAACAGGAGAAGATGCAAAAGTTGCAGTAAGATCAATTAGAAGAGATGCAAATGAAAAGATAAAGGCTTTAAAGAAAGACTCTGATATCTCAGAAGATGAAGTTAAAAAAGGCGAAGATGATGTTCAAAAGAAAACTGATACATATATCAAAGAAATTGATGGCATCATTACGGCAAAAGAAAAAGAGATAATGTCAATATAGAGCTTACAAAGTAAAAAAACCTGCTCTTACAGCAGGTTTTTTTATTAAATTCATGTATGGGAGGGGCAACTTTGTTTAAGATTTTTAAATCTAATAAGAATGTAGAATCATTACATAAGAGTGATGAGAATTTAGAGTTAGACATGAGTAGAATTCCTAAACATATTGCAATTATAATGGACGGCAATGGTAGATGGGCAAAGGCTAAAAATCTTCCAAGAAGCATGGGACATAAAGCAGGTGTTGAAACTATCAGAAAGATAATTACTGAAGGTGACAGATTAGGGGTAAAATATATGACTCTTTATGCTTTTTCAACTGAGAATTGGAAAAGACCAAAGGAAGAAGTTGGAGCCTTAATGAAGCTTTTAGTTCAATATCTGAAGCAAGAAATTGATGAATTAGATTCAAAGGGAGTAGTGATTAATGTTCTAGGTGATATTACTAAACTACCTAAAGAATGTAGAGAAGAAATTGCAAGGGCAAAGGAAAGAACTAAAGATAATAAAGGAATAGTAATGAATGTTGCTTTAAATTATGGTGGTAGAGATGAGATACTTAAGTCAACTCGATCTATTGCAGAGGATATAAAGTCTGGAAAGATAGATATAGAAAGTATAGATGAGAATCTTATTGAGAAGTACCTATATACATCTGGTATGCCAGATCCTGATATAATAATTAGACCATCAGGTGAACAGCGATTAAGTAATTTCCTTTTATGGCAGTGCGCTTATTCTGAATTTTGGTATTCAAATATAAATTGGCCTGACTTTGCAGAAAAAGATTTAAGAAAGGCAATTTATGATTTCCAGAATAGAGATAGACGCTTTGGTGGAGTTAAATAGATTGAGGTGAAGAAATGAAATCAAACAGTAGGTATTTAGGGGCACTTATGATTGCACCATTTATTTTATTCATTTTCTGGGGAGGGCTCCCCCTAAAGGTATTCACGATTGTTTTATCAGCATTAGGAATGTACGAGTTCTATAAAGCTTTAAGAGAAAAAGATTTTAATCCGATATCTCCTGTGGGATATGCTTTATTGTTGTTATATTATTTATTTAATAATAATTTTGAAACACTAATGTTTTTAGTGATTTTGGGAACTTTTATACTACTAATGATGCCTGTAATAAACTTAAAGTATACCTTTATTGATGTAGCTATTACCCTATTAGGATTCTTATATGTAGGGATTTTCTTTAGTTTCATATATCTTGTAAATATAAAAGATGGTGGAGCATTTTATGTATGGTTAATATTTATAGGATCATGGATGACAGATACTGCAGCATATTATGCAGGTAGGTTATTTGGAAAAACAAAGCTTTGTCCAAAGGTAAGTCCGAAAAAGACAGTAGAAGGATCTATTGGAGGCATGATAGGCTCAATGGTGTTTTGTGGGCTATTGGGACTATTTACAAAACAATATATAGCTACAGTACCAATTTATCATTTTATTATTATAGGAGGATTATGCGGTGCATTTAGCCAGTTTGGTGACCTTGTAGCATCATCAGTAAAGAGATATGTTGGAATAAAAGATTATAGTAACCTTATACCGGGACATGGTGGAATACTTGATAGATTTGATTCTATATTATTTTCAGGGACAGTAGTCTTTTACTATTTAACTTTTATTTTAGGAATATAAATTATAATGCGTTGATTTTTTATCAACGTATTTTTTTATGCCATAAAAGACTTATAAACAGAATAAATATACTGATAACTTTTCTAGTGATTATACTATTAAAAATATTACTGATAGCATATATTAAAATGAAGGAATTTGTGGGAGTATAATATGGAATTTAGAGTGAGGTACAAGAAATTAATTGACCTAATAGCGTTATTTTTAATAATATCTGCAGTAACATTAATAATAAAATATTATTTCAAGCCTTTTATTTCAATGATTGTAATATTTTTAATAGCCAATCCTGTATACAAACTTATGTTAAAATTAAAGGTTTATAACAAAATTGCGGGAGCTTTAAGTATACTACTGGTTAATATAGGTATAGTAATATTTATAGTTTATTTAGGAAGTTCTATTTATGAATTAATGTTAAAGTTATATGAAGGGAATTTACATATAATAGAAGATCTAATTTATAGTATAAGAGAGTTATTTAAGGGGGCTGGAGACACAAGTTTAGGTAAGAGTGTACTATCTATATTAAATAAAGAATTTATAAAAACAGGAGCATTAACAACTGGGGAAGGAATAATGGCGTATTTTATTGGGAATATATGTGCCTTCTTTTTACTTACAGACCTTGATAAGATAATTGATCTTGTAAAAAGATTGATTCCAAGAGATATAATAGAAAAGGCATCTTATCAAAAGAAAAACTTTAAGCAGATGTTATGGATAGAAGGTGTATTAGTTTTAATATCAATAATTGAAATAATAATAGGGTTTACAATTTTAAAAGTACAAAAGCCTATTCTCTTTGGAGTAATATGTGGAATATTAGATATATTACCTTATGTAGGAACAATAATTGTATTTATACCAATAATAATATACAATATTATAGTGAAAGATTACTTAATAGCCTTTGGGTTAATATGCTTATATATATTAGTTCAGGTAGTTAGAGAAGTGCTTGAAGCTAAATTTTTAAGTGATAAGTTAGAGTTACACCCGCTGTTAGTATTATTATCAATTTATATAGGGGTAAAACTTTTTGGGGTATTTGGTATTATAGTAGGTCCCATGTATGGTATTTTGGCTAAAGAGGTTATATATAGTAGGGGATAATTTACTGTTAGGAGGAAAAGTTATGAAGAGACTTTCGATATTAGGAGCAACAGGATCAATAGGAATACAGACCCTAGATGTTATAAGAAAGGCTAAGGAAGAGCTAAAATTAGTTGGAGCAACTGCAAATTCTTCTACAGATAAGATGAAGGAAATAATAGAAGAATTTAATCCTAAATATGTAGGGATGATGGATGAAGAAAGTGCAAAGGAAATAGATGCTTTCTGTAAAAGTCTGAATTTAGATATAGAAGTTTATAGTGGGATGGAAGGATTGACAAAAATTGCAACAATAGAAGAAGTTGACATGGTAGTGACATCTGTTGTTGGTATGATAGGACTTAAACCAACTATGGCTGCTATTGAGGCTAAGAAGGATATAGGATTAGCTAACAAAGAAACTTTAGTTGTAGCTGGGGAACTTGTGATGAATGCTGCTAAAGAAAATGGTGTTAGTATATTACCTGTAGATTCAGAACATAGTGCAATTTTTCAATCACTAAGAGGCAATGATATTAATTCACTAAAGAAAATTATTTTAACTGCATCTGGTGGACCTTTTAGGGGGAGAAAAATAGAAGAGCTTAAAGAAATAACAGTTGATCAAGCTTTAAAACATCCAAATTGGAGTATGGGGAGAAAGATAACAATAGATTCAGCTACTTTAATGAATAAGGGGTTGGAGGTAATCGAAGCTCATTGGTTATTTAACTGTGAGTATGAGAATATACAGGTTGTTGTACATCCACAAAGTATTATTCATTCAATGGTTGAGTATAAAGATGCAAGCATAATAGCTCAATTGGGTTCTCCTGATATGAGATTACCAATTCAATATGCTATAAATTATCCTTTAAGAAAAAAAGAAGTAGCTAAGTCTATAGATTTCTATGAAATATCACAGCTTACTTTTGAAAAACCAGATATGGATACATTTAAGTGCTTAAAGCTTGCTTATGAGGCAGGTAAGAGGGGTGGATTAATGCCAACTGTCTTAAATGGATCTAATGAAGTATTGGTACAATTATTTTTAGATAAAAAAATTAAGTTCTTAGAAATTGGGGACATAATTGAAGACACAATGATTAAGTTTGAAGATGAAATGAGCAAAGAATTAACTTTAGATAATATAATTGATTTAGATAAGAGAGTAAGAGAATATCTTGTAGATAAGTGGAGTTAGGAGGAGAGACATTGAATTATGTATGGGCGATACTAGGATTTGGTTTACTTATAATAGTACACGAGTTAGGTCATTTTACATTAGCAAAGCTAAATGGGGTTAAGGTGGTAGAGTTTTCAATAGGTATGGGACCTAAGATTTTTTCACATCAAGGAAAGGAAACAAAATATACTTTAGCACTTTTGCCGATAGGTGGTTTTGTTAATATGTTAGGAGAAGAAGAAGAGGTTGCAGCAGAAGGGAGTTTCTCATCAAAATCTCCATTAAGAAGAATATCTATTATAGTTGCTGGAGCACTAATGAATTTTCTTTTGGCTATTGTAATATTCACCGCATTTTTCTGTAACTTTGGATTTAAAAGCACAGAGTTAAGTGCAATTGTACCTGATGGTGCAATTGCAGAAGTTGGATTACTTCCAGGAGATAAGATAGTAAAAATTGATGGAAGCAAGGTATTTACATTTGATGATATAAGTGTTGGAACCACTCTTGCAAAGGGGAATGAAATGACTTTGACATATAAGAGAGATGGAGAAGTTAATGAGGCTAAAATTAAACCTCAATTTATAGAAGATGAAAATAGATATGCAATAGGTGGATATTTTACCCCAGTTGAAAATCCAACAATAATGCAAGGATTTACACAAAGTTTTAAACAAACAGGTACATTAATATCACAAACTTTTAAATCATTTAAAATGATATTTACAGGAGAAGCAAATCTTAAGACAGATGTAGGTGGACCAGTTACAATCATTAAAATGTCTGCAGGTGCGGCAAAAATGGGAGCATGGAATCTACTTTACTTAGTTGCCTTCCTATCTGTAAGTATCGCAATATTTAACTTATTACCTTTCCCAGCCTTAGATGGTGGATGGACTGTTATATTACTAATTGAGTTAATAACAAGAAGAAAGGTACCAGATAAAGTAGTAGGAGTATTAAACACCGTAGGGTTTATGTTGCTTATAGGACTTATGGTTCTTGTAACGATAAAGGATATTATTTTCCCTATGAGTTTTTAGGAGTGAATGAACATGGATAGAAAAATAACAAGAAAAGTTAAGGTTGGAAGTGTATATGTTGGAGGAGATACTCCAGTAAGTATTCAATCAATGACTAATACAGATACAAGAGATGTAGAAAAAACATTACAACAAATAAGAGAATTATATAATGCAGGTTGTGAAATAATAAGATGTGCTGTGCCTGATATGGAAGCAGCAGAAGCTATAAAAGGTATTACAGCTGAATCGCCAATTCCTGTAGTTGCAGATATACATTTTGACTATAGATTAGCCCTAAAGGTTATTGATAATGGAATATCAGCAATAAGAATTAATCCAGGGAATATTGGAAATAAAGATAGGGTTAGAATGGTTGCAGAAGCTGCTAAAGCTAAGAACATTCCAATAAGAATAGGAGTTAATGCTGGCTCTTTAGAAAAAGAAATATTAAAAAGAGATGGAAAGCCAACAGCAAAGGGATTAGTAGAAAGTGCTTTAGTACATGTAAAGATACTTGAAGAATTAGATTTTCATGATATAGTTATATCAATAAAATCATCGGATGTAAGAATGATGATAGATGCTTATAGATTAATGAGTGAAAAATGTAATTATCCGCTACATTTGGGTGTTACTGAATCAGGAACACCCTTTAAAGGAACTATTAAATCTAGTATAGGAATAGGAACATTATTAGCTGAAGGTATTGGTGATACTATAAGAGTTTCATTAACAAGTGATCCAATAGAAGAAATAAAGGTAGCAAAAGAAATGTTGAAGGCATTAGGCCTTAGAGAAGGTGGATTAGAGTTTGTATCTTGTCCAACTTGTGGTAGAACACAAATAAAACTTATTGAGATAGCTCAAGAGGTTGAGAAGAGGCTTGAAGGCATTAACAAGGATATAAAGGTTGCTGTTATGGGATGTGTTGTTAATGGACCTGGTGAAGCAAGGGAAGCTGATATCGGAATTGCCGGAGGTAAAGGAGAAGGTATCATCTTCAAAAAGGGTCAAATTATAAAAAAGGTTAAGGAAGAAGATCTTATAGAAGAGCTAATGAAAGAAATAGAATCATTATAATAATTAAAAGAAGTGGAATTTCCACTTCTTTTTTGAATAGGTAAGGATTTATTTATGATGATACATAAGAATTTAAGGTTTTAATATATTTTATAAATATGCTATTATATCTTATGATGAATTATAGTTTATAAATTAGATAAGTTTTATAATAATAGATGTTTAAAAATAAAAAGGAGGGATACTTTTGAGTGAGGATTTTATAAAAAAGCTTAATACACAGCTAAATAAAAATGAGGCTCTTGAAGATAAAGAAGTTAGACTTGCAAGATTTCAGTTTTTCAGAAAAAGTAATCTCCTTAAGGTTGTTATAAGAGCAAAGGAAACCTTGAATGAAGATGAGGAGAGCTTTGTTAAAAAACTTATAATGAAGAACTTGGGTTTAAATATAGATATTAATATTCTATGTTACAAGGATGTAGTAGGTATATCGGCAGAAGACATAATTAATAAATATTGGCTTGAAGTAGTAGGGGATATAGTTAGAAAAATTCCTTTATCAAGAGAAGTCTTATTTTCTGATTATAAATGCATCAAAGATAATAAAATAGTGATTAGATACGGTGGAGAAGCATTAATTAATCATTTAAAGAGGAAGGATATTGAGAATTTAATATCAGCTCAAATTAGTGATGTATTTGGCACAAGAATAAGAATAGAATTACACTTTGATCCAAGCCTTGAGGAAAAGGATTATGAAAAACAAAAGCTTGAAGAAAACCAAAGAATTATCAAAAGTGCATTAGAGGGTAGAGTAATTACACAAAATTCAGAGGGAGCTAAAGAAAACAAACCTCAAAAAGAACAACAAAAATATACTAAGCAAAGTTATAAAAGAGAACCTAAGGGCGAAAATACTATATATGGTCGAAATATTAGTATTGAAGCAACAGAAATTAGGGAGATAGATGAAACTTCAGGATATGTAGCTGTAGTTGGAGAAGTATTTAAAACAGAAATAATTGAAACTAGAACAGGTAAAACTATTTTAACCTTCTTTATTACAGACTATACAAGCTCAATAACAGTAAAATGTTTCTTAAAGGCTAATGAAAAAGAAGAAGTATTAGAGAATATTAAGAAGGGATTATACTGTAAGGTAAGAGGTGAAGCTGTATATGATACCTATGCTAGAGAAGTAGTATTAATGGGTAGAGATATAGTAAGGATGAAGAAGATAGAAAGAATGGATGGTTCTGATGAAAAAAGAGTAGAGCTTCATCTTCATACTACAATGAGTACTATGGACGGAATGACATCTGCAGGAAGGCTTATTGAAAGGGCTGCTAAGTGGGGGCATAAGGCTATAGCTATAACAGATCATGGAGTTGTTCAAGCATTCCCAGAAGCACAATCAACAGCTAAAAAAAGTGGGATAAAAGTTATATATGGAGTAGAGGGTTATCTTGTAGATAACGGAGAAGCGGTTGTATTAAATGAAAGAGGGAATAGTTTAGATGATACCTTTGTTGTATTTGATTTAGAAACAACTGGATTTTCATCGAAGAACGATAAAATTATTGAAATTGGTGCTGTTAAGATTAAAAATGGAGAGATTATAGATAATTTTAGTTGTTTTGTTGACCCAAAAATAAGAATTCCATATAAAATAACAGAGTTAACAAGCATTACAGATGCAATGGTAAGAGGAGCAGAAACAATAGAAACAATATTGCCTAAATTCCTAGATTTTTGTGAGGGCAGTGTGTTAGTAGCACATAATGCAAACTTTGATACATCCTTTATTAAAAAGAATTGCAGGGATATGGGATTAGAGTTTGATTTCCCTATATTGGATACAGTTCCATTGGCAAGATTCCTTTATCCAGAGCTTAAAAGAGTTAAGCTAAATACTGTTGCTAAGCATTTAGGTATATCTTTAGAAAACCACCATAGAGCAGTAGATGATGCAAAGTGTACAGCGGAAATATTGCTTATATGCTTTAAAAAATTAAAAGAAGAGTTAGATATAGATAATCTTCATAAACTAAACGAAGAGTTTTTAACTAATTTTGATATAACAAAGCAAAAAGCGTTCCATGTAATAATTTTAGCTAAAACCCAAGCTGGATTAAAAAATTTATATAGGTTAGTATCTGAAGCACACTTAAATAATTTTTTCAAGGTACCAAGAATACCTAAGAGTAGGCTAGCTGAAATGAGAGAGGGCCTAATAATAGGTTCTGCTTGTGAAGCAGGGCAAGTATATAGAGCAATTTTGGATGGTAAAACTGATGATGAGTTAAAAGAAATTATAGGCTTCTATGATTATTTAGAGATTCAACCAGTAGGAAATAATCAGTTCCTTATAGAAAAGGGGAATGTTAAAGATCAGGATGAAATAAGAGAAATAAATAGGAGAATTTATAATTTAGGTAAGGAATGTGGCAAGGCAACTGTAGCAACAGGTGATGTTCATTTCTTAGAGCCAGAAGACGAGGCCTTCAGAAGAATTCTTATGGCAGGAAAAGGATTTGGGGATGCAGATAATCAACCACCTTTATATTTCAAGACTACAGATGAAATGCTTAAGGAGTTTTCATATTTAGGGTCTGATTTAGCTAGGGAAGTTGTTATAACAAATCCTAATAATATTGCTGATAGTTGTGAAATAATAAAACCAATACCAGATGAAACATATCCTCCTAAGATAGATGGTGCAGAAGAGGATATTAAGAATATGACAATGAATAAGGTGCACTCAATTTATGGAAATCCGCTACCTGAGGTAGTACAAAAAAGACTTGATAAAGAACTTAACTCTATTATTAATAATGGATATGCCGTACTTTATTTAATAGCACAAAAGCTTGTTGCAAAATCTCTTGCTGATGGATATTTGGTTGGATCAAGAGGATCCGTTGGGTCTTCATTTGTTGCAACAATGACTGATATTACAGAGGTAAATGGGCTTCCACCACACTATGTATGCCCAAAATGTAAGCATTCAGAGTTCTTTACTGATGGGTCCATAAGTTCAGGGGCAGATCTTCCTGATAAGAACTGTACTGAATGTGGAACTTTATACATAAAAGATGGTCATGATATTCCATTTGAAACCTTCCTTGGTTTCGAGGGTGATAAGGAGCCGGATATAGATCTTAATTTCTCTGGAGATAACCAAGGTGATATCCATAAATATACTGAGGTTCTTTTTGGAGAAGGGTATGTATTCAAGGCTGGTACAATAGGTACTGTTGCTGAAAAGACAGCTTATGGATATGTAAAGAAATACTTGGATGAAAGAGGTATCATTGCATCAGCTGCTGAAATAGAAAGACTTACGATAGGATGTACCGGTATTAAGAGAACTACAGGTCAACATCCAGGTGGGATTATGGTTGTGCCAAGGGATAATGATATACATAATTTTTGCCCAATACAGCGTCCAGCAGATGATAACTCATCTGATGTTATAACTACACATTTTGATTATCATTCAATTTCTGGTAGACTTCTAAAACTTGATATACTTGGGCATGATGATCCTACTGTATTAAGAATGCTTCAAGATTTAACTGGATTAGATCCTAAAACAATACCTCTTAATGATCCAGCTGTTATGTCGTTGTTTACAAGTCCTGAAGCTTTAGGAGTTACAAAGGAAGAATTGGGTTGTGAAGTTGGTAGTTATGGATTACCAGAGTTTGGTACTAAATTCGTTAGAGGTATGCTAGTAGATACACAACCAAAGACCTTTGCTGATCTTGTTAGAATATCAGGATTATCACATGGTACTGATGTTTGGTTAAATAATGCACAGTACTATATTAAAGAGGGATATACAACATTAAAAAACTGTATATCAACAAGAGATGATATTATGGTTTATTTGATGCATCAGGGTGTTGAACCTAAACTTGCATTTACTATAATGGAAAAAGTAAGAAAGGGTAAGGGTCTTACTGATGAATATGAAGCAGCTATGAGAGAAAAAAATGTTCCTGATTGGTATATAGATTCTTGTAAAAAAATAAAGTATATGTTCCCTAAGGGTCATGCTGTTGCATATGTAATGATGGCAGTTAGAATTGCTTATTACAAAGTTCATTATCCATTAGCATATTACGCTACATACTTTTCAGTAAGAGCAGATGATTTTGATGCAGATCTTATATGTAAAGGTGAAGGAGCTATACATCAAAGATTGGAGGGACTTTATGAATTAGGCAATTCTGCATCTGTAAAGGATAAAGGTCTTATTACTGTTTTAGAGTTAGCTTTTGAAATGTATAAGAGAGGATTTAATTTCCTTAAGGTAGATTTATATGACTCTGAGGCAGTAAAATTTAAAATTGAGGGAAATGCATTAAGACCACCAATAAATGCACTTCAAGGAGTTGGGGATAATGCAGCTAAGTCAATTGTTGAAGCAAGAAAGAATGGAGAATTTATTTCTAAAGAGGACTTAAGACTTAGATCAAAGGTTTCAAAAACTATTATTGAGGTTATGAGTCAGCATGGTTGCTTAGATGGGATGTCAGAAACTAATCAACTTTCATTATTCTAAGAAAGCCTTGTGTTATGTAAAAATATATCTAATACCTTGTATTATTAGAAAAAGTGTGATATTCTTGTAATAGAAGATTTATTTCAAATAGCTAGAATTTAGGAGTGGGAAAGAAAATCCCGCTCCTTCTATTTGTAACGCAACTACTAAATAGTTGCGTTTTTGATTAGTAAAAAATATTAAGCTAATCAATTGGGAATAATAATCTTGAAAAAATTGAATATTGAAAAGGAGGTTTTAGGATGCAAAATAATGCCTTAAATGAAAAAGTGGCTGGTTTAGTTAAACCTATTGCTGACGAATTAAATTATGAATTATATCACGTGGAGTTTGTGAAAGAGGATGGGGAGAATTACCTTAGAATATATATAGATAAGCCGGAAGGCATTTCTCTTACAGATTGCGAAGCACTATCAAGAAGAGTTAGCACTATGTTAGATGAAGAGGACCCAATACCAGACTCTTACTATCTAGAAGTATCATCACCAGGGCTAAATAGAGGTCTATATAAAGATGAGCACTTTAGTAGATATATTGGAAGAGATGTTGAAGTTAAATTAAATAAAGCAATTAATGGAAGTAAAAGTATAAAAGGTATACTAAAAAAAGTTACAGAAGATTCCATTAGTATAGAAGCTGATGAAGAAGTTACTGTACCTAAGTTAAATATAAAATCAGCCAATCTTGATGGGGAGATATAACAAGGAGGATATAATAATGAACGAAGAGTTTATAGGTGCTCTAAAAGAACTAGTTAAGGAAAAGGGGATAAGTGAAGATTTAATTTTCACTACAATTGAAGATGCAATGGTTGCAGCATATAAGAAAAACTATGCTAATCCTAATACATCAGCTCAAAATGTTAGAGTAGGAATGAATAGGGAAACAGGGGAAATCAATGTATATGCCCAAAAGGTTGTATGTGATGAGGTATATGATGATGTAACTGAAATATCCTTAGAAGAAGCAAAAGCAATTAATCCTATATTTGAAGTAGATGATATTTGTGAATTAGAAGTTACTCCAAGAAACTTCGGTAGAGTTGCTGCACAACTTGCAAAACAAGTAGTGACTCAAAGAATCAAAGAGGCTGAAAGAAATATTGTTTATAATGACTATAAAGAAAAAGAATATGACATACTTACAGGTACTATCATAAGAAAAGATAAGGGAATGGTATTTGTAAACATTGGTAAGCTTGAGGGAATTATAGGACCTAATGAGCAAATGCCAAATGAAGAGTATAGATTTAACGAAATGTTAAAGTTATATGTTGTAGAGGTTAAGAATGGCTCTAAGGGTGCACAAATACATGTATCAAGAACACATCCTGGTCTAGTTAAAAGATTATTTGAACTAGAGGTACCTGAAATATATAACGGTGTAGTTGAAATAAAGAGCATTTCAAGAGAAGCAGGATCAAGAAGTAAGATAGCTGTTTACTCAAATGACGAATCTGTAGATCCTATGGGAGCATGTGTTGGTCCTAAGGGCGTTAGAGTTCAAAACATTGTAAATGAATTAAAGAATGAAAAAATTGATATAATTAAATGGAGTAAGTCTCCAGAAGAATTTATAGCCAATTCTTTAAGCCCAGCTAAAGTATTAAGCGTAGTTGTAGATGAAAACTCAAAATCTGCAAAAGTTGTAGTTGAAGATAATCAATTATCTTTAGCAATTGGTAAAGAAGGGCAAAATGTTAGATTGGCAGCAAAGCTTACTAACTGGAAAATAGATATAAAGAGTAAATCTCAAGCAGAGGCCCAAGTTGAAGAACTGAATAGTGCATCAGAAGAAGTTGAAGTAGTTACTGAGTAATGAGGTGTTTTTATGAAAGTTAAAAAGATACCACTAAGAATGTGTACTGGATGCATGGAAATGAAACCTAAAAAAGAACTTATAAGAGTTGTAAAAAGTCCTGAAGGAGAAGTTTCTGTAGATCTGACTGGCAAAAAGTCAGGAAGAGGAGCATACATTTGTAAAAGTGAGGAATGTTTAGAAAAAGCATTTAAAGCTAAGAGACTTAGTAGAAATCTTGATATCGCAATAAGCGAAGAGATTTATAATAGACTAAGGGAAGAGATTGGAAATGAATAAATTTTTTAATTTTTTAGGTCTAGCAAAAAGATCAGGAAATGTATTAGAAGGATACAGTAAATGCAATGAAGAAAGGAATAGAAGGAAGTTATTCTTATTTATTATTTCACCAGATGCATCTGATTCTTCAAGAAGAAAGTTTATAAATCATTGTAAAGAAAAGAATATACCATATATTGAAGATTTCTCAAAAGAGGAGTTAGGAGCAGCAGTTGGAAGACCAGAGATCAAGATTCTAGCTATTGTTGATGGAAACATCGCTAAAAAGCTTCAAACTCTTTATCAGGAGGAAAAGATATATGAAGTAGAATAATCGGGGGTGACTGTATGTCAAAAATTAGAGTATACGAATTAGCAAAAGAATTAAACATCGGGTCAAAGGAATTAATAGAGTTATTAATGAGTGAGTTTAGCGTAGAAGTTAAAAATCACATGAGCGTAATAGAGGATGAAGATGCAGCCTTAATTAAGGAATTATTAGGAGATTCTAGTAAGAGTCCAAATGCAGAGGTATCAGCAGAAGGTGAAGAAAAGAAGAGTATCGTTGATGAATACGAAGACCAAATAGCTGAAGAAGTTAACAAGGGAAATGGTAAGAAGAGAAAGACTAAGAAGCAAATAGCTGAAGAGAAAGCTAGAGCAGATCAAGAATTTGCAGAAAATGCACTTCTTGAAATAGGTGAAACTATCTTAGTTAAAGATCTAGCAGATATGCTTAAAAAACCATATGCAGAAGTTATAACAACACTTATTTTCTCAGGTGTTATGGCAAACATGAATCAAGAAATTGATTATGATACAGCTGCTAAGGTATGTGAGAAGTATGAAATACTTTGTGAAAAGAAGGTTGAAACTTCAGAACTTGAAACTTTAGAAGTAGAAGAAGATGAAGAGGATAACTTAGTAAAGAGACCTCCAATAGTTACAGTTATGGGTCACGTAGATCACGGTAAGACATCATTATTAGATGCTATTAGAAAAGCAAAGGTTACTAGCGGAGAAGCTGGTGGAATTACACAACATATCGGTGCTTATACAGTAACATTAAATGATGAAGAAATTACTTTCTTAGATACTCCAGGACATGAAGCTTTTACAGCAATGAGAGCTAGAGGAGCGCAAGTAACGGATATAGTTATATTAGTTGTTGCAGCTGATGATGGAATAATGCCTCAAACTAAGGAAGCTATAAATCACTGTAAAGCAGCTGAAGTACCAATGATAGTTGCTATAAATAAAATTGATAGACCTGGTGCAAATATAGATAGAGTTAAGCAAGAATTAACAGAATTTGGATTAGTATCAGAAGACTGGGGTGGAGATACTATATGTGTACCAGTATCAGCTAAGCAAGGTGAAAACATAGATCAATTATTAGAAATGGTTATATTAACATCAGAAATATTAGAACTTAAGGCTAATCCTAATAGAAAAGCTAAGGGTACTGTTATAGAAGCAAAACTTGACAAGGGTAGAGGTCCAGTAGCTTCATTACTTGTTCAAAGTGGTACTTTACATGTAGGAGATTCAATATTAGTTGGTTCAACTTATGGTAGAGTTAGAGCAATGTTTGATGATGAAGGAAAGAAAATTAAATCAGCAGGTCCTTCAATTCCAGTTGAAATTCTTGGACTTTCAGAAGTTCCAGCAGCAGGAGATAGATTTAACCAAGTTAAAGATGAGAAGACTGCAAGAGCAATGGCTGAAACAAGAAAGCAAAGCTTAAAGACTGAAACATTAAATGCTCTTCACAGAGTTTCACTTGAAGATTTATATAGCCAAATTAAAGAAGGTACTGTTAAAGAGCTTGCAATTATTGTTAAAGCTGACGTACAAGGTTCAGTAGAAGCAATTAAGCAATCATTGGAGAAGCTATCTACTGATGATGTTAAGGTTAGGGTTATACATGGTGGTGTTGGTGCCATAACTGAAACTGACATAACTCTTGCAACAGCTTCAAGTGCTATAGTAATCGGATTTAATGTTAGACCTGATGCAAATGCTACAGTAGCAGCGGATAAAGATGGTGTAGATATTAAGACTTACAGAATAATATACGATGCTATTGAAGATGTAAAGTCTGCAATGATTGGTATGCTTGAACCAGAATATAAGGAAGTTATATTAGGTAAGGCAGAAGTTAGAGAAACTTATAAGATTTCTAATGTAGGAACTATTGCAGGTTCTTATATATTAGATGGTAAGCTTGTAAGAAACTCAGAAGTAAGAGTTATTAGAGATGGAATAGTGATATTCGAAACTGTTTTAGGTTCATTAAAGAGATTTAAGGATGATGTTAAAGAAGTAGCAGCAGGTTACGAATGTGGTTTAACTGTTGAAAAGTTTAATGATCTTAAGGAAGGCGATATAATAGAAGCCTTCAAGATGGAAGCTATCAAAAGAAAAGAGCTTTAAAAGAGGTGGTATAGATGGCTAACTATAGAGGTGGCAGAATTAATGAAGAAGTTAAAAGAGAAATAAGTAGCCTTATAAGAGATGAAATCAAAGATGTAAGACTTACTGCAATGATTTCAGTTACAGCAGTTAAGGTTACAAAGGACTTAAGATATGCAAAAGTATATGTAAGTATTTTCTCTAAAGATGAAGAAGAAAAGAAAAATAATCTAGAAGCATTAAAAAGTGCAGCGGGATTTGTTAGAAGAGAAATTGCACAAAGAATAAATCTAAGACATAGTCCACAAATAATCTTTGAACTAGATGATTCTATTGACTATGGTATGCATATCGATAGTTTAATCGAAAAGGCAAAGGTAAAGTAATATGACATTTAAAGATATATCCAAGGTTATATTAGAATCTAACAGAATAGGATTAACCTTTCACACATCACCAGATGGTGATGCCATTGGGAGTACATTAGGACTTTTAAATGGTCTTAAAGAGTTAGGAAAGGATGTTTATATAATATCAAGAGAAGTTATCCCTGATAACCTCTCTTTCCTACCTTTAGGAGATGAAATAGATGGAAGAACTTCTTCACCTTTAAATGGAACAGATTTGGTTATAGTTTTAGACTGTGGAAATGTAGATAGAATATGTGCAGATTTAGAAGATTATGAAGGGACTCTAATTAATATAGATCATCATATAACTAATGAAAATTATGGCACAATAAATTATGTGGATACAACATCAGCAGCAACAGCAGAGTTAGTTTATTTATTATTAAATGAATTAGGATTTGTTTTTAATGGAAAAGATGATGCACTTGAAAGAATAGGAAGATGTCTTTATACATCTCTTGTAACAGATACAGGATCATTTAGACATTCAAACGTTACTGAGAGAACTCATAAAATTGCCGGAGATCTTATTGCAATTGGTGTAAATAATAATAAAATACATAATAATTTATTTGACAACAAACCATATGCAAAAGTAAAACTTATGGGTGCAGCACTAAGTAATATAGAGCTTTTAGTTAGGCAGAAGGTATCATTTATTAAGCTATCTAAGAAGTTATTAGAATCTTTAAATATGGGGAATGTTGATACTTCAGATATAATTTCTATAGCTTTAGGTATAGAAGGTGTAGAGGTAGCAGTAGTAATTAAAGAAGTTGACGATGGTGTTAAAGGTAGCTTAAGATCTAAGGCAGATTACGATGTGAGAAGAGTTGCAGAAGCTCTAGGTGGCGGAGGCCATGTGAAAGCTGCTGGGTTCAAGATTAAGGATGTTTCATTAGAAGAGGCGAAAAATAAAATTATTAATGAAATAGAAAAAGAGATGTAGTTATGAATGGAGTTATTAACGTTTTTAAGAATAAGGGAATGTCTTCATTTGATGTAGTTAGAATAGTAAGAAAGATATCAGGTGAAAAGAAAGTTGGACATACTGGTACTTTAGATCCAGAAGCAACTGGAGTACTACCTGTATGTATTGGTAAGGGAACAAAAATAATAGATTATATAATGAAAGCTGAGAAAAGTTACTTTGTTAAGTTTAAATTAGGAGTTAAAACTACTACCTATGACCTAGAGGGGGAAGTACTAGAGGAAAAAGATACTTCACAACTATCAGAAGAAGAAGTTTTAAAATCTATTTTAAAGTTCAAGGGTGAGTATAGTCAAATTCCGCCTATGTATTCTGCATTAAAAAAGAATGGGGTTAGACTATATGAACTTGCAAGGAAGGGAATAGAAATTGAAAGAGAAGGAAGACTTATAACTATTCATGATATTGTAGATATAGATATAAATTTACCTTATGTTTCAATGGAAGTAACCTGCTCTAAGGGAACTTATATCAGAAGTCTTTGCTATGATATTGGAGAAGATCTAAAGGTTTTTGGAACTATGGTTGAGCTTAGAAGAACAAAAACTTCTTGCTTTGATGAAAAGGACAGTATAAATATTGAAGAACTTTCTAAGGAGAATATCTCTGAAAACTTGATTTCTATGGAGGATGCCTTAAAGGGATATCCTAGACTGACTATTAATGAAGGATATTCTAAGTTGCTTATAAATGGTGTTAATGTTGGAGATAGAAGACTCACAAATGAAGCTATTGAATTAGGTAAACTTTATAGAGTTTATGACAATCAAGATTTATTTATAGGTCTTGGTAAAAGTGATAATAAGGGATTTAAGATAGAAAAGCTATTATTAATATAGTATAGGAGTTAATCAAAGGATGTTTGAAGATTATGAAACATTACAAAATGAAAATACATATAGTTATGTAGCACTTGGAAGTTTCGATGGACTTCATAGAGGTCATTTATCCTTAGTGAATAAAATTGTTGAACTTTCTAAAGAAAAGGGTGGAACAAGTATTGTATATACATTTAGAAATCATCCAAGGACCCTTATAAAATCAGAAAATCCAATAAAGCTACTATTAGATAATAAGACTAAGTATGAAATACTAAAAGAAAAAGAAGTGGATAAAGTCTATTTTGAAGAATTCAATGAAGAATATATGAAGATATCCCCAGAGGAATTCGTAAAATACTTATGTAATAAGTTTAATGTAAAAGGAATTGTAGTAGGCTTTAATTATAGATTTGGCTATAAGAATATTGGAGACGTAGATTTATTAAAGAAGCTTTCAGATAAATATAGCTATAAGTTGTATGTTATTGAACCTTGTAATTATGAAGGGGAAGTAGTGAGTAGTACTAGAATTAGAAAAGAACTTAGTAATGGTAATATTAAGATAGCTAATGAAATGCTTACAAGACCATATTCGCTAAGAGGAGAAGTAGTTCATGGAAAGAAGATTGGTAGACAAATAGGTTTTCCTACTGCAAATGTAAAATATAGTGAAAATTTATTACTTCCTGAGTTGGGTGTGTATTATACAAATGTAAAGTGGAATAATAAAATATATAAGGGAATAACATCAGTTGGGAAAAATCCTACTGTTAATGGTAAGAATATAACTTTAGAAACTTATATTCTTGATTTTAATCATGAAATTTATGGAGAAGAGATTACTGTTTATTTTATAACTAAAATTAGAGATGAAGAGAAATTTAACTCCTTAGAAGAATTGATAAATGAAATAGAGAAAGATAAAAAATTCGCTGAAAAAGAAAAATTATATGTAAACTAACAAAATGATTTACAATTTTATTATGTTTTGTTATAATACTTGATAGGAACCTAGTCCTATGTTTGAAGAATGCCAGCTTCTTACTTGGAACTAAGGGGATAAATTATGGAGGTGCTTACGCATGGATAAGGCAAAAAAGTTAGAAATTATTAAACAATACGGAAGAAGCGAAGGAGACACTGGTTCACCAGAAGTTCAAGTAGCTTTACTAACAGAAAGAATAAACCAATTAACTGATCACTTAAGAACTCATAAGAAAGACCACCACTCAAGAAGAGGTCTATTAATGATGGTTGGACAAAGAAGAGGTCTTTTAAATTACTTACAAGAGCAAGATATCGAAAGATACAGAACTATTGTAAAACAATTAGGTTTAAGAAGATAATCTTAGAGCGGTTCATCCCGCTCTATTATTTTAAAAATATAAGAAAATTATGTAAAATTTAAGAGTTTGAAGGGAGGTCCTATAATGAGCAATATATTAAGTACAACTGTTGCTGGAAGAGAATTAAAGGTTGAATTTGGTAAGGTAGGTATGTTATCAGATGCAGCTATTTTTATGAGTTATGGGGATACAGTAATATTAACAAATGTTAATGCTTCAGAAAAGCCTAGAGAAGGTATAGATTTCTTTCCTCTAAGTGTCGAATACGAAGAAAGATTATATTCAGTAGGAAAAATTCCAGGTGGATTTATTAAGAGAGAAGGAAGACCTACAGAAAAAGCAATATTAAACGGTAGAGCAGTTGATAGAACCATAAGACCACTTTTCCCAAAGGGGTATAGAAATGATGTTCAAGTAGTTTGTACGGTAGTATCAGTTGAGAAAGACAATATTCCTGAGATACTTGCAATAAATGCAGCATCTACAGCATTATGCTTATCTAGTATTCCATACACAATTCCAGTAGCAGCTGTTCAAGTTGGCTTAATTGATGGAAACTTCATTGTTAATCCAAATGCAGAAGAGAGAGAGGAATCAATTCTTCATTTAACTCTTTGTGCTACAAAGGAAAAGGTTATGATGATAGAAGCTGGTGGTAATGAAATACCAGAAGAGACTATGATAAAAGCTATAGAATACGGTTTCGAAAAATGTCAAGACATAATCACTTTCCAAGAAGAAGCAATGGAAAAGATGGGTAAGACTAAAAAAACACCAGAATACTACACTGTAGATGCTGATGTTGAAAAAGATTTAAGAGCTTTCGCAACTGATATGGTTAAAGAAGCTATGTATATAACTGATAAGGATGAAAGAAATGCTGCAATTGATGAAGTAAATAAAAAGGTAGCAGAAGAGTTTGGTGAAAAGCATGAAGGTAAAGAAGGAGATATAAAAGAAATTCTTTACAATATGCAAAAAGAAGTAGTTAGACACATGCTACTTAATGATAAGAGAAGACCAGATGGAAGAGCCTTCGACGAAGTTAGAAAAATTAGTTGTGATGTTGGAATATTACCAAGAACTCATGGGACTGGATTATTTACAAGAGGTTTAACTCAAGTAATGACAGTTGCAACATTAGGTTCAGTAGGAGATATTCAAATTCTTGATGGACTTGATGAAGCTGAAACAACAAAGAGATATATGCATCACTACAATTTCCCGGGATATAGTGTCGGTGAAGTTAAGCCACTAAGAGGACCAGGAAGAAGAGAAATAGGACATGGAGCTTTAGCAGAAAGAGCTTTAGAACCATTAATTCCTTCAGAAGCTGAGTTCCCATATACAATTAGATTAGTATCAGAAGTATTAAGCTCAAATGGATCTACTTCACAAGCATCAGTTTGTGGATCAACATTAGCATTATTAGATGCAGGTGTTCCATTAAAGAGACCAGCTGCAGGTATTGCAATGGGTTTAATCACTTCAGAGGATTTAACACAAGAAGCAGTTTTAACTGATATTCAAGGAATTGAAGATTTCTTTGGAGATATGGACTTTAAAGTAGCTGGAACAACTGAAGGTATTACATCGATACAAGTTGATACTAAGCTTAAAGGGTTTAGCTTTAACGTAGTAGAAACAGCTATAAAGGATGCTAGAAAAGCTAGATTATTCATTTTAGAAAAGATGAATGAATGTATTTCAGCACCAAGAGAAGAAGTTTCAAACTTTGCTCCTAAGACTTCAACTATGCAAATCGATCCTGAAAAGATTAGAGATGTAATTGGAGCAGGTGGTAAGGTTATTAATAAGATAATAGCTGACACAGGAGTTAAGATTGATATTAAAGAAGATGGTACAGTATTTGTATCTTCACCTGACCATAATGGTGTTAATCAAGCCTTAAAGATTATTGAAGGTTTAACTAAAGTAGTTCAAGCAGGAGAAGTTTATCTAGGTAAAGTAACTAAGATTGCTGCATTTGGTGCATTTGTTGAAATATTACCAAATAAAGAAGGATTAGTTCATATTTCAAAGCTTGCTAAAGAAAGAGTTAACAAAGTAGAGGATGTTGTTTCTGTAGGTGATGAAATTCTAGTTAAAGTTACTGAAATTGATAACCAAGGTAGAATAAATCTTTCAAGAAAAGATGCTTTACCTGATGAAGAAGATAAGCAAGAACAATAAAAGGGCAATATTATTGCCTTTTTTTTCTCTATAGAAATTAGGAATAGGAAGCCACGAATATCTTTATAATAGTATAAAGAAGGTTCGTGACTTTTACTCTATATAAAGTTATAATTTGTATTAATATGTATATAGTTTGTATAACTATATTTAATGCAGCTTATTATTGTAGAGTATAAAATAATTTGAGTACCTGCAAAATTTTTATTAAGGGAAACCTTGGTTAATGCAGATGTACAAAAAGTATGCGAGATAGCGCTACAACTTTTTATAGGGAGGTTTATATGTACAATTTATATACGTTAAAAAATGGATTGCGAGTAGTTACAGAAAGAAATGAAGGGGTAAACTCAGTAAGTGTTGGAGTAATGATTCAAAATGGATCAAGAAATGAAACTTCTGATATTAATGGGATTTCTCACTTCATTGAGCATATGTTTTTTAAAGGAACTGAAAAGCGTAGCTCTAAAGAAATAGCTGAAACAATTGAAAATGTTGGCGGTCAGTTAAATGCTTTTACGAGTAAAGAAGCAACATGTTATTATATAAAAAATTTATATACTCATCTAGATCTTTCTCTTGATGTTCTATCTGATATGATATTAAATTCCAAGTTTGATCCTGAGGAAATTGAACGTGAAAAGGGAGTAGTTGTTGAGGAGATTAATATGAGTGAGGATAGTCCAGAAGATGTTTTAGAAGATATACATTCTAAGGCTTGTTTTGAGGAGAATCCTTTAGCATATCCTATTTTAGGAACTATAGATAAAGTTAAATCACTAAATAGAGAAAAGATTAAAAAATTTATAGGTGAAAAATATACTCCTTACAATTCTGTTATATCTGTATGTGGTAAGTTTGATGAAAAGGAATTAACAGATTTAATAGAAAAGTATTTTGGAGAATGGAAAAGTGAAAAAATTTATGTTCCTACATATGAAGAGACATTTGTTCACTCTGATACTTATTATACTAATAAGGAAATAGAACAACTACATGTAAGTCTTGGACTAAAGGGACTACCTTTTGGACACGAAAAGGGATATGCTCTAGTTCTCCTAAGTAATATTTTTGGTGGTGGAGCATCCTCTATATTATTCCAAAAGGTAAGAGAAGAACTAGGCTTATGTTATAACATATATTGTTATCCTCAACCATATCAAGGAACGGGAGTATTAAATATATACACTGGACTTGGTAAGACTTACGGAGAGAAAGCACTTACAGTAATTGTAGATGAACTTAATAAATTCTCTAAAGAAGGAATAACTAACGAGTTATTAGAGATAAATAAGGAAAAGATCAAGGCTAATTATATTCTGGGACTTGAAAGCACAAGTTCAAAGATGTTTAGTAATGCTAAATCTGTATTATTTAAAAATAAAGTTAGTACAGAGGAAGAAGTTATTAAGAAGATTGATAGGATATCATCAGATGATATTGATTTTGTATTAAAAGAATGCTTTGCTGGTGGAATACTAAACTCTGCATATGTAGGGCAAGGAGTAGAATGTGAAGAGTTAAATAACATACTATTTAATACTACCAAGGCTTATAATAATAAATCAGTAGATAGTAAAATCAAAGTATAAAGTTGAATATATTCCTTTTTACTTGCATAGGAATTATGTAGAGAAGTAAGGAGGGATAATTTATGAATGATGAAAATAAAATTAAACTACTGAGTGAAATTGAAAGATATGAGCTTATTAATATAAATGATGGTGAAAAATATGATTATCTTCAAAATAATGACTTAGTAGTTGATGACGAGGGGAATATTAAATTTCTTGTTATAAACGTAGGAACCGGTAAATTGGGCTTCTTTGGAGGTTCTAGGGAGTTTATGGAAATACCCTGGGAGTGCGTGAAAAAAATTGGTGCACGTACTATAATATTAGATGCAGAGGAAAATGATATCAAGAAAGCTAGGCTTTAGTGTTGAGGGGGAGAAAACTTGAAAATTGTAGTACAAAAATTTGGTGGGACATCAGTATCAACTGAAGAAAAAAGAGCTAAGGTCATAGAAAAAGTAAAAAAGTCAATAGAGCAAGGATTTAGTCCTGTAGTTGTTGTATCAGCTATGGGGAGAAAAGGTGAGCCTTATGCAACTGATACTCTTCTTTCTTTAGTAGATGAAAAGTTTAAAAAAGAAAATAAGTTAGCAGCTGATTTATTAATGTGTTGCGGTGAATTTATAAGTTCAGTTGTTATGAGTAATGCTCTCTCAAAGGAAGGAATTGATACAGTTCCTATGACTGGTGGGCAAGCAGGTATTATAACAAATAATAACTTTAATAATGCCTCATTAAAAGAAGTACAAGAAAAAAGAATATTAGATATTATTTCACAGGGGAGAGTTCCAGTTGTAACAGGTTTTCAAGGGATAACTGAGGATGGATACTTTACAACGCTAGGTAGAGGTGGAAGCGATACTTCTGCTGCAATTTTAGGTGTTGCTTTAGATGCAGAAAGAATAGAAATATATACAGATGTTAATGGAATAATGACAGCTGATCCTAGAATAGTAGAGGATGCTGCCCTAATAGATATATTAAGCTATGATGAAGTATTCCAGCTTGCAGATCAAGGAGCTAAGGTAATACATCCTAAGGCTATAGAGGTAGCTAAGGAGGGTAATGTACCTGTTCTTATTAAGAATACTATGAATGACTGTGAAGGTACCATTATAAATAGTATAGGTGATAAAAGTAAAAAGAGATTAGTTACAAGTATAACTAGTCATAATGATAGGGTACAAGTGTCAATTAAGCTTTCTGAGAATAAAGGTAATGATAAATATAAGGATATACTAGAAATAATTGCAGCCAACAGTATAAGTTTAGATTTAATTAACATATTTCCAAAAGAACAGATATTTACTATTCCAGCATCAGCTAAGGAGAAGGTTGCTGATATGTTTAAAAGGCTAAAGATAAACTATACATTTACGGAAAATTGTAGCACTATTGCAATCGTTGGTGCAGGCATGAGAGGTATCCCAGGAGTTATGGCAAAAATACTTAAAGCTTTAAATGAAAGTAATGTTGAAGTACTTCAAACAGCAGATTCTCATATGACAATATGGTGTTTAATTCATACAGAAGCTTTAGGAGATGCTATTAATGGGCTTCATAGAGCTTTTAAACTGTCATAAATTTTAAATTATAATGATTAAAGTATAAAAATATTCCTCTTGTGCAAAATAAAACTGTACAGGAGGAATGTTTTTATGGAAGATTATAGCTTATTAGATAAAAATGAAAATGAAGAAGAATTAAAAGAGAATAAAGAAAAAATGAAATCTATTAAGGAGTTTGGAAATACAGGAATGGCAGCACCAAATGAACGAATTCAAATTTTGTCAATAATAGGGCAAATAGAAGGTCATATGGTATCACCACCACAAACAAAAGCAACAAAGTATGAACATATAATACCTCAGTTAATTTCCATAGAGCAAAATGATAAGGTTGAGGGAGTTTTAATTGTTCTTAACACAGTAGGTGGTGATGTTGAAGCAGGTCTTGCAATATCAGAAATGATTAATTCATTATCAAAGCCTACAGTGTCTATTGTAATAGGTGGGGGGCATTCTATTGGAGTACCTCTAGCTACATCCTCAGATTATTCATTTATAACACCTTCAGCAACAATGATTATTCATCCAATAAGAATGAATGGTTTTATTATTGGGGTTGCGCAAACATTTAATTATTTTAAAAAAATGCAGGAGAGAATTGATGATTTTATAGTTAGAACCTCTAATATATCACATGAGAATCTACATAATTTCATGATGCAGACAGATACATTATTAAATGATGTTGGAACAATACTTATTGGAGAGCAGGCGGTGGATTGCGGATTAATTGATGAAGTTGGGGGAATAAGTCAAGCGTTATATAAATTAAACTCTTTAATAGAAGAAGGAGATAAAAAATAGGGCTAGGGCCCTATTTTTTCTTTTGAATAAAAGGAAAAACAAAAGACGTGTAGAAATATCTATGATGGGGTGATTTTAAGTGAGTAGAAGTAAAGGCAGAAAAAGTAACAAAAAACCTTCTAAAAAAGGAAATACAAGTAGTAATACGGAGATTAAAGGAATTATATTTATAGCAGTTGGATTATTAACATTTGTTGCAATATATACAGATTTAGCAGGATTTTTATCTAGCTTTGCACAAAGAATATCCCATTTACTATTAGGTCTAGGTGCTTATGCAATACCTATTTACCTGTTATATTTAGGGTATAACTATTTAAAAGGTAGAGGAAGTATAAGTTTAAGTAAAAGATTTTATGGAGTCACTTTATTTTTTATAGTAGGCATTTTAATTTTTGGGACGATATATATTCAAGCAATGAAAGATCCAAATGCTTTTGGTGATAATTTATCCCTTTTAGTTAAGTCAGTAGGAGAGGGTGAAAAGGGATTAAATGGGGGAATTATTTCTTATCTTATAACTTACCCATTATACAGGTTGGTAGGTGGAATCGGTTCATATCTTCTTTATGTAGCTATAATTATAATTTCATCTATATTAACTTTTGAAATATCTGTTATTGACCTAGGTGCTAAGGCTAAGATGAAGGGAAAGGCACTGAGAAAGGAAAGATCTATATCTCCAGTTATTGAAGATAATAAGAAGGAGGACTTTATTAAGGTAATTCAGAAGGATAGTAGCAGAGAGTCTCAATCAAAGGATGATTTTTTAAATGGAGTTAATAATAAAATAAAAATATTAGACTTTATGAAGAATGCAACTATAGATGAAGATAGTGATTTTGAAGTTGCAACTGATAAAGAAAATGAGCGTAAAATAGATGAATTTTTAAATATAGAAGAGTCTACGGAAAGGCCAATTCAAGAAGATGCACTATATAAAGAAAAATCAAAGTCTAATGAAGGCACTTTAAAGAAAGAAAGTTTAGATAATGGTACAAAAGAAGTAATTAACAACGAAATAAACAATCATATAAATGTGATGAGTACAGAAAAAGAGATAAAGGAATATGTATTCCCTAAAATGGATTTACTTAAGTTTAATGGAAAGACTAAGCTTAATAGTACTGATAAGAAAGAATTGATAGACAGTGCTAATAAATTAGAAGAAACACTAGGAAGTTTTGGAGTTGATGCCAAAGTAGTACAAGTCACTAAAGGACCATCAGTAACAAGATTTGAGTTACAACCAAGTCCTGGAGTTAAAGTAAGCAAAATTGTAAACTTATCTGATGATATTGCCTTAGGCCTAGCAGCTTCAGGGGTAAGAATAGAAGCTCCTATACCTGGTAAGGCTGCGGTAGGGATAGAGGTTCCAAACAAAAAACAAACACCAGTATTTTTAAGAGAAGTATTAGACTCTAATGAATTTAAGAATTCTGATAAAAAGTTAGCATTTGCTCTTGGAAAAGATATTGGTGGTAGTGTTGTTGTAGGTGATTTAAGTAAGATGCCTCATACACTTATAGCAGGAGCAACTGGTTCTGGTAAGAGTGTATGTATTAATTCTTTAATTATTAGTATCTTATATAAATATTCGCCAGATGATGTAAAACTACTTATGGTAGACCCTAAGGTTGTTGAACTTAATGTTTATAATGGAATTCCACATTTATTAATACCAGTTGTAACTGATCCTAAAAAAGCAGCAGCGGCCTTGAATTGGGCAGTGAATGAAATGACAAAAAGATATAATTTATTTGCTGAGATGGGAGTAAGAAATATTGATTCTTATAATGGGTTATTAGATAAAGGTATTATACAAGAAAAGCTACCTTATATAGTAATTATTGTGGATGAACTTGCAGACTTAATGATGGTATGTCCAAATGATGTAGAAGACTATATAGGTAGATTAGCTCAAATGGCAAGAGCGGCAGGTATGCATCTTGTAATTGCAACTCAAAGACCTTCAGTTGATGTAATTACTGGGGTAATAAAAGCTAATATACCATCTAGAATATCCTTTGCTGTATCATCACAGGTAGATTCAAGAACAATATTAGACAGCGCTGGTGCAGAAAAGCTACTTGGTAAGGGAGATATGCTTTATTATCCAGTAGGAGAAAGTAAACCATTAAGAGTACAGGGATGCTTTATTTCTGAAGAGGAAGTAGAGAATGTTGTACAATTTATCAAAGATGATGAGAGTGGGATAAACTATGAGGAGTCTATAATTGAACATATAAATAGTGAGGTTGATGGAAGGCCTGTAGAAGATGGAGAAGATGTAGATGAGTTACTATCTGAAGCTATTAATTTAGTTGTTGATTTTGAACAAGCTTCAACATCATTCTTACAAAGAAGATTGAGGGTTGGCTTTAATAGAGCTTCACGAATTATGGATCAATTAGAAGAAAGAGGAATAATATCGCCAAAGGATGGAAGTAGGCCTAGACAGGTATTAGTAAAAAAAGAAGATTTAATAGATAAAATAGAAGAAGACATAGAAAATTAACTTGTAATAGAGCCTAAAGAGATATAAAATAATTTGTGTTAAATGTATTAAAATAAATGGTGATACGCAGGAGGAAATATACTTGGGAAAATATAAAGTTGGAATGGTAAGTCTTGGATGTGATAAAAATAGAGTAGATTCAGAAATCATACTTGGGACAATGAGTAAAGAATATGAAATAACTAATAATGCTAAGGAAGCGGATATAATAATAGTTAATACTTGTGGATTTATAGAAAAAGCTAAACAAGAATCCATAGATACGATATTAGAAATGGCAAAATATAAACAAGATCATAATTGCAAGCTTTTAATAGCAACTGGTTGTCTTACACAAAGATATGGTAAAGAGTTAACAGAATTGATGCCAGAGATTGATATAATGCTTGGTGTAAATGACTATACTAAGATAGATAAGTTAATACGAGAATATATTCAAAAAGAAAAGAAGGCTTTAGAAGTAAATTATTCCGATGCTAACATAAATGAAGGGGAAAGGGTTCTTACTACTGCTAGTCATACTGCATATATAAGAATTGCTGAAGGTTGCGATAATTTCTGTACTTATTGTATTATACCTAAAATAAGAGGTAGATTTAGGAGTAGAGAAATGGAAAGTATAATAAAGGAAGCTACTTCATTAAGAGATAAAGGTGTAAAAGAGATTATTTTAGTTGCACAAGACTCAACTATGTATGGTAGTGATATATATGGAGAAAAAAAATTACATATATTATTAAAAGAACTTGCTAAAATTGAGGGGATAGAATGGATTAGGGTATTATACTGTTACCCAGAAGAAATTACAGAAGAACTTGTAGATGAAATAGCAACAAATGAAAAGGTAGTGAAATATTTAGATTTACCAATTCAACATATTAGTAGTAGAATATTAAAGCTAATGGGTAGAAAGACAAATAAAGAAGATATTCTTAAAAAGATTGACCTTCTAAGATCAAAGGTAAAGGGGATAACTTTAAGAACTTCATTAATTGTTGGATTTCCAGGAGAAAGTGAAGAGGACTTTAATGAATTAAAAGAATTCTTGAGAGAGTATAAAATTGATAAGGTTGGTGTATTTAAGTATTCACAAGAAGAAGGGACACCAGCAGCTACTATGAATAATCAAATTCCAGAGGAAGTTAAGGATAAGAGAGAAGAAGCAGCTATGCTTGTCCAAATGGAAGTATCTAAAGAAATAAATGAATTGAAAATTAACAATATTTATGATATTCTTGTGGAAGGGTATAATGGAGAATATTACTATGGGAGAAATTATGAAATGGTTCCTGAAATAGACGGTAATGTATTCTTTGAGAGTAGCCAAGAGATAAAAACTGGAACAATAGTAAAGGTGAAAATTACAGATTGTACAGATTATGATTTAGTAGGAGTTGTCGATTATGAATCTTGCGAATAAATTAACGCTTGTGAGAATACTTTTAGTACCTGTATTCTTAGTGTTTTTAGCTGTTAAGGATATCCCTTATGGGACTTATATTGCAACAGTAATATTTATATTAGCATCCTTGACAGATAAGCTTGATGGCTATATTGCTAGAAGTAGAAATCAAATTACGAATTTTGGTAAGTTCATGGATCCTCTTGCAGACAAGCTACTTGTAACAGCTGCACTAATATCTTTAGTTGAGCTTCAAGTAGTTCCAAGTTGGGCAGCAATTATAATTATTGCTCGTGAATTTGCAGTATCGGGCCTAAGAACTATTGCAGCAGCAGAGGGAAAGGTTATAGCCGCAAGCTGGTGGGGTAAAATTAAGACTGTAATACAAATAATAGCCATAGTTTTACTATTACTACAAGTAAATATTTATAATTCAGCTTATTTAACAGGATTAGTTGAAAGTTCTGATATTGTATATTGGATATTCTGCAATATTCCAGGGTGCTCATTAAATATTGCTGTAATCATAACTTTAATTTCGGGATATGATTATTTTATAAAAAATAAGCATACAATATCAACAGATAGATAATAAAAGCGAGCCTTTCAAGGTTCGCTTTTATTAAATTATTAAGGTACAATAGGGCTTTAGTGACTAAATTTGCGAATTGGAGGCAAGAATGTAGAAGGCTTATAGAAAATTATGGGTTATAATAAAAATATTATTGACTATATAAAATACATATACTATAATAATACATATAGAACATAAGTTCGTTAGAGAGGAAGGTGCGGGTAATATGAGTAATAATATTAATATGGATAAATTAAAGGCAATTGAAAATGCAATGGGTCAGATAGAAAAGCAATTTGGTAAGGGGTCTGTAATGAAATTAGGTGAAGATAGCCATTTAAAGCTTGATTCAATATCTACAGGATGTTTAGATCTTGATATAGCTTTAGGGATTGGTGGAGTTCCTAAGGGAAGAATTATAGAGGTATATGGACCAGAAAGTTCAGGTAAAACAACAGTTGCATTACATATTGCAGCAGAAGCACAAAAATTAGGAGGAGCTGTTGCTTTTATAGATGCAGAGCATGCATTAGATCCTAGTTATGCAAGGAAAATTGGAGTTGATACAGAAAATCTGATAGTTTCTCAACCAGATACAGGAGAGCAAGGATTAGAAATTGCAGAAGCCTTAGTACGTTCAGGAGCTATAGATGTTTTAGTTGTGGATTCAGTTGCTGCTTTAGTACCAAGAGCAGAAATAGAAGGGGAAATGGGAGATTCTCATATTGGTCTTCAAGCAAGACTTATGTCACAAGCATTAAGAAAATTAGCAGGTACTATAAATAAAACTAATTGTGTTGCTATATTTATTAACCAGTTAAGAGAAAAAGTTGGTGTAATGTTTGGTAGCCCAGAAGTAACAACTGGAGGAAGAGCGTTAAAGTTCTATGCATCTGTAAGATTGGATGTAAGAAGAATAGATTCTATTAAATCAGGTGATGCTATTCTTGGTAACAGAACAAGAGTTAAGATTACTAAGAATAAAGTTGCTCCACCATTTAAGGTGGCTGAATTTGATATTATGTACAACGAGGGTATTTCTAGAAATGGAAATATCGTAGATGTTGGAGTTAAGGAAGAAATAGTTCAAAAGAGTGGGGCATGGTTCTCATACGGTGATATAAGGCTAGGGCAAGGTAGAGAAAATGCTAAGGTATATCTAAAGGATAATCCTGAAATAGCTTTAGAAATAGAAAATAAGATTAGAGAGAAATATGAACTACCTAAAATGGTTGCTGCAGAACCAAAAGAAACTACCACAGAAGAAAAGTAAATAGATATAAAGGAATGGTTATTGACTTGACTATTCCTTTTTCTATTTAAATATTATAACTATTTTTATAAAAAAATAAAAGATTATTGATGAATAACATTTATAAAAAATAAAAATGAAGTAATAAAAAGGCGTAAATAACTTTATTAAGAAAAAATATTTGCTAATATTTAATTGTAAAATAAAATATTTGGTGAAAAAATGAATAAAAACTATAAAGAAAAGGTTTACTAATGTAGGAATAAAAATAAGATAAATAGAGAAAATTAAAGAATGAAAGAGTATATATAACATAAACTATATTATAACAGTGATAGTAACCTAACTTGACATAATTTTAATTTTCAGCTAAAATAATAACAAATACTGGTTTATCATATTCCTATAAAACAGTGAGAAGAATATGACACCTATACACTTTCATGTTTACTTATAATAAAAGAGTATACATGTGGGAGGTGTTAACGTGAAAGATACGTTTATATTAATAATAATAGATATTGTTGTTCTATTAGTTTTAGGAATAGTACTTTATAAAACAATTCAAGCAACATCAAAAAATAAGATAGAATCTCTAGAAAAGGAAGCAGAAGCACTTTTAGAAAATGCAAAAAAAGAGGCTGAAGCATCAAAGAAGGAAGCTATATTAGAAGCTAAGGAAGAGGTTCATAGATTAAGAACTGATGTTGAAAGAGATTCTCGTGAGAGAAGAAGTGAAATTCAAAGGCTTGAAAGAAGATTAATTCAAAGGGAAGAGTCACTTGACAAAAAGAGTGACACACTTCAAAAGAAGGAAGATGCAATCAGTGAGAGAATGATTGAAATCGATAATATGGAGATTAAGGTTCAAGAACTTCATACAAAAAGAAGAGAAGAACTTGAAAGAGTTTCTGGCCTATCAGGTGAAGAAGCAAGACAAATCCTATTAGATGAAATTAAGAAGGAAATAACTCATGATGCAGCCTTAATGATTAAAGACGTCGAAAGTAGGGCTAAAGAAGAAGCAGATAAGAAAGCAAGAGAAATAATAACTACTGCTATTCAAAGATGCGCTGCAGATCATGTATCAGAATCAACTGTACATGTTGTTGCCTTACCAAATGATGAGATGAAGGGTAGAATCATAGGTAGAGAAGGTAGAAACATTAGAACCCTTGAAACTTTAACAGGAGTAGATTTAATTATAGATGATACTCCAGAAGCAGTTATCCTGTCCAGCTTTGATCCGATAAGAAGAGAAGTTGCTAGGATGGCACTAGAAAAGTTAATAGTGGATGGCAGAATACATCCAGCTAGAATTGAAGAGATGGTTGAAAGGTCTCAAAGAGATGTGGAGAATGACATTAAGGAAGAGGGAGAACAAGCAACCCTTGAAACTGGTGTTCATGGATTACATCCAGAGATAGTAAGATTACTTGGAAGATTGAAATATAGAACTAGCTATGGACAAAATGTTTTAAAGCATTCCATAGAAGTTTCATATTTAGCTGGTTTAATGGCTTCAGAATTAGGTTTAGATGTTACTCTAGCTAGAAGAGCTGGTTTACTACATGATATTGGAAAAGCGGTAGATCAAGAACAAGAAGGACCACATGCATTAATTGGGGGAGATCTTGCTAAGAAATACCACGAATCACCTGTTGTAGTAAATGCAATAGCAGCTCATCATGGAGATGTTGAGATGGAATCATTAGAAGCTATTTTGGTTCAAGCGGCAGATGCTATATCAGCAGCTAGACCAGGAGCAAGAAGAGAAACCTTAGAAGCTTATATCAAAAGATTAGAAAAATTAGAAGAAATTGCAAATTCATATGAAGGTGTAGAAAAGTCATATGCCATTCAAGCTGGTAGAGAGATTAGAATTATGGTTAAACCAGATCATGTTGACGATGTTGGTGCAGTTGAACTAGCACGTAATATAGTAAAGAGCATCGAAGAACAATTAGAATATCCAGGGCAAATTAAAATTAATGTTATAAGAGAAACTAGAGCAGTGGATTTTGCAAAATAATAGAAATAAAAATACATTTTGTTTATCAAAATGTATTTTTTTTATACTAAAATTTAAAAAATTCTTAATATAAAAAAGGATTTTAAATAAATATGTAGAATATATATCAGGAGTAGAAAAAAATAAAATTGGGCACTAATGTTTGTAAACGATTAGTAAGAGATCTGGGAGGAGAAATAAAAATGGAAGTATTAAAGGTATCAACAAAATCAAACCCAAATTCAGTAGCAGGTGCGCTGGCTGCAATTATTAAAGAAAAAAACATAGTAGAGATTCAAGCAGTTGGAGCGGGTGCTATTAATCAAGCAGTAAAAGCAATAGCAATCGCAAGAGGATTTGTTGCCCCTAGTGGTAAGGATATTGTATGTATTCCTGCATTTACAGATATCATAATTGATGGTGAAGAAAGAACAGCTATTAAGCTTATAGTTCAACCAAGATAGAATTATTCTAGGCTATATACATTGGTATATGGCCTGATTTTATAATTATGTAAATGTAAAGGTTAAATAAAGGTATTGATATTATCTAGAAAGTCATATATAATAATAAAAGTTAAGTGAAAACTTATAGAATTTTTAAAGAGGTGAATGTAATGGTTTCAAAAGAGGTTTTAGTTAAAAACGGAACTGGTTTACATGCTAGACCAGCAACTTTATTAGTAAAGAAGGCTTCATCATTCAAATCGGATGTAAGCATAGAATTCAATGGAAAGAAAGCTAACGTTAAGAGCTTAATTGGTGTTTTATCATTAGCAGTAACTAAGGATTCATTAATAAAGGTTATAGCAAGTGGAGATGACGAAGCTTTAGCAGTTGAAGAAATTGCAAGCTTAGTAGAAAACTTAGAAGACTAGTACTTAAAAAAGGTTCCAAAAGGAACCTTTTTTTATTTTTCTACTGAAATTTAACTTATGTAAGAAGGATTATTTTTGATTAAAAAAGTATTTACACCTAACAATTAGAGAAATAAGGTTAAGTGAAGACAAAAAAACTAGTATATATATTCCTCTTTGTAGAATAATAGAACCAGCTGTCAATAAGGTAATTAGATTTAAGTTCAATAGTCCAATAAGTCCCCAGTTAATACATCCAATTAAGCAGAGTATGAAGGATATTTTGTCGATTATGTTTAGCTTATACATATTATTCACTCCCATTATATAAATCTTTACTTATTTAATTTATATGTTAAGAGGACGGAAATATTACTATGTGAAACAATTTTTATAAAAAGGTGAAAAAAACATAAAAATATGATATAATACGAATAATAATAAAAATAATAATAAATACATTCGTGTGGAGGTAGGAAATGAGAAACTTATACAGTTCACCATTAAATTCAAGATACGCATCAAAAGAAATGAGTTATATATTCTCAGATGATATGAAGTTTTCAACTTGGAGAAAGCTTTGGGTAGCTTTAGCTGAGTGTGAGAAGGATTTAGGATTAAATATAACAGATGAGCAAGTAGCAGAGCTTAAAGCTTATGTAAATGACATAAACTATGATGAAGCAGCTAAAAGAGAAAAAGAAGTACGACATGATGTTATGAGCCATGTTTATGCTTACGGATTACAATGTCCTAGTGCTAAAGGCATAATACATTTAGGTGCTACTAGTTGTTATGTTGGTGACAATACTGATGTAATAATCATGAGAGATGCTTTACTTCTAACTAAGAAAAAAATAATTACTGTATTAGATAGATTAAGTAAATTTGCTATAAAGTATAAAGATATGCCTACATTAGGATTTACTCACTTCCAACCAGCTCAATTAACTACTGTTGGTAAGAGAGCTACTCTTTGGATGCAAGATTTAGTAATGGACATAGAGAACTTAGATCATTTAATATCTACACTAAAGTTAAGAGGGGTTAAGGGAACTACAGGAACACAAGCAAGCTTTATGACTCTCTTTGAAGGAGACGAAGAAAAGGTTAAGAAACTAGATAAGATGGTTGCAGAAAAGATGGGCTTTGATAAGAGTTATGGTGTTACAGGTCAGACTTACCCAAGAAAGCTTGATTCAATTGTCCTTAACACATTATCAGAGATTGCACAAAGTGCTTATAAATTTTCAAATGATTTAAGACTACTTCAAAACATGAAGGAAGTAGAAGAACCATTTGAAAAGCACCAAATTGGATCATCTGCAATGGCATATAAGAGAAATCCAATGAGAAGTGAGAGAATGGGTGCCTTAGCAAGATACGTGATAGTAGATGCATTGAATCCTGCCATAACAGCTTCAACTCAATGGTTTGAAAGAACATTAGATGATTCAGCTAATAAGAGAATATCAATGGCTGAGGGATTCTTAGCATTAGATGGTGTTTTAAACCTTTATATTAACATAGCAGAAAATATGGTAGTTTATGAAAAGGTAATAGCTGCTCATGTAAATAACGAACTTCCATTTATGGCAACTGAGAACATAATGATGGAATCAGTTAAGAGGGGTGGAGACAGACAAGAACTTCATGAAAAGATAAGAGAACATTCAATGGCTGCGGCACAAAGAGTTAAAGGTGAAGGCTTAGATAATGACCTTATAAAGAGAATTATTGAAGATGATAGTTTTAATTTATCTAAGGATGAAATCTTGGCTATAATAGATCCAACTAAGTTTGTTGGAAGGGCTCCAGGCCAAGTTGTAGAATTTATAGCTGAGTATGTTACACCAATTATTGAAAAGAACAAAGATGCTATAGATATTACCAGTGAAATTAACGTTTAATAGTAGAGAGACGAAGATCCAAGTATTTAAAAGTACTTGGGTCTTTTTTTATAGGAGTATAAATATATATTATAAATAGAATAAAATGGAAGTAATAAAAATATTATTTTAGTTAATAATAAAAATACTATAAAGTAGAGGAGTGAAAAATTTGGAACAAAATAATTTTATACCATCTCTTGATAATTATGTTGCAAAGTATATGGATGAGAATGGTTGTTCATTTGAGGATGCTTGCAAAAACTTAGAAATTAATGAGAATGAGGTATTTAATCAAGGAAGATATGAAGGTTAGTATATGAAGGGGTGGACTGAATCCACCCTTTTTTATTTATAGGTTGTTTGAGTAGAAGGTTCATTCTTGCCATATGGACTATTATTATGAGCCTTATTATTTATTTTCTTAGCGTAAGCAGTAGATGTTGGATCAGATTCAGTATTATTAGTTAAAGAATTTTGTTTTGTCATATTATCACCTCTTATTTATTGTGAGATAGCTTAGATCTTTTAGTGAACTTTTTTCCATTTGCATGGGCGCCAACTTTTTCACCATTTTCTATACCAATTTCAGCTCCTGCCTCTGAATACATTTTTCTCTTTTCAGCATTTGATTTAGGTCTATCTTTCATCCTATGTTTATTATTATCCATAAAAATATCCTCCTGTATGTTATTGTCCTTCTATAATAGGTTAACCAGAAAATTTAAAAATATTTTATATATAGTTAGTACATATGAGTTATAATAGATAATCTAGGAAGAACTTTAATAATATGAATAAGAATGTACGTTCTTGTTAAGTATGTTAATATAGAAGTATGATTTTTGTTAGGAGTGGGAATTGTGAAAAAAGTATTAGAAGTTCTAGAAAAGTTTTATGGATATAAAAGTTTTAGAAAAGGTCAAGAAGAAATAATAAATGAGATATCAAAAAAAAGAGATGTGCTTGCAATAATGCCAACAGGTGCAGGTAAATCTATCTGTTATCAGATACCAGCACTTATATTTGAAGGGATAAGTATAGTAATTTCTCCATTAATATCTCTTATGAAAGATCAAGTAGATGCACTACATTCAGTAGGGATAAAAGCAGCATATATAAACAGTACTTTAGATAAGTATGAATTAGAAGAAATATTACATGGAATAAGAAATAATGAATATAAAATAATATATATAGCACCAGAAAGACTGGATTCTCATGAGTTTGTGGAGTTGATAAAGGGTATAGATATATCACAAATTGCAGTAGATGAAGCACACTGTGTATCTCAGTGGGGACATGACTTTAGATCAAGTTATAGGAAAATTCCTGATTTTATAAATGCACTTAAAGTTAAGCCTGTAATAACTGCATTTACGGCTACAGCTTCAGCAGAAGTTAGAGAGGATATTGTGAGATTATTAAAATTGAATAATCCTGAGATTTTTGTTAGTGGTTTTGATAGAGAGAACCTTGAAATTATAGTTATAAAGGAAGGGAATAAGGATAGATATTTAAAGGAATATATAAGGAAAAATTCTAACTTATCTGGAATAATTTATTGTGCAACAAGAAAAGAAGTTGATTCAGTATATGAAGCTTTATTAAGATTAGGATATTCTGTTGCTAAGTATCATGCAGGATTAAATGACAGTGAAAGAAGGGAAAGCCAAGAGGATTTTATTAATGACAAAGTGAATATAATAGTAGCGACAAATGCATTTGGTATGGGTATAGATAAACCTAATGTAAGATATGTTATCCATAATAATATGCCTCAAAATATTGAGAGCTACTATCAGGAGATAGGAAGAGCTGGAAGAGATGGCGAAAAGAGTGAATGTATTCTATTATTTACACCAGGAGATATACATTTACAAAAATATCTAATTGATATGGGACTACAAAATGAAGATAGAAAGAATAGTGCATATAAAAAATTACAAGATATGGTGGGCCTAGTTTATAATAGTGGATGCTATAGAAGGTTTATACTAAGATATTTTGGTGAAGATGGTGGGGATGACTGCAATAACTGTAGCAATTGCAAATCCGAAGGAGAAAACATAGATAGAACAATTGATACCCAGAAGGTTCTCTCTTGCATTTATAGGATGAAGAGAGGATTTGGTACAACAGTACTTGTAGATGTCCTTAGAGGCTCTAAGAATCAGAAAATATTGGCATTAGGATTTGATAAGCTTAGTACTTATGGAATAATGAAAGAATATAAAAAGGATGATTTAGTTAGTTTTGTGAATACATTAGTATCACATGGATTTATAGAGCAGGTTGAAGGAACTTATCCTATATTAAAATTAAATCAAAGATCATTTAATGTAATAAAAGGTGAAGAAAAAGTAATACTAAAAGAAGCTAAAGTTAGGGAAAATAAATATGTTATTAACGATCTATTTAGAATCTTAAAGGATCTAAGATTTGCTATAGCTATAGAAGAAAAGGTACCACCTTATGTTATATTTGGAGATAGTACATTACGAGAAATGAGTAATACTTATCCAATAACAGAGGAGGAAATTCTAGAAATAACAGGAGTAGGAGAAGTAAAGTATGAAAAGTATGGAAAGCAATTTATACAGGCTATAAAGGATTATATAGCTGAAAATAAAATTATTAAAAAGTCGGTAAAAGTGGAAACAGAGATAAAACCTCAAGATAGTGTATTATATATAGATACTGATGAGGAATTATACCTTATGTTGAAAGAAATAAGAGGAGAATTTGCTAAAAAAGAAGGTAAATATCCATATTCAATTATTTCGCAAAATACATTAAAGGAGATAAGTGGAAGATATCCTTTAACTTTAGAAGAACTAAAGGATATCAGTGGACTCGGTCCAAAGAAGGTAGAGTATTATGGTAAAAAGATTATTCAGGTTGTAGATGAATATGTCTCAAATAATAATATACAAAGAAATTGGATAGATAAAGGACGTAAAAAATTAGTTATAGATAATGAGGTAAGAGGTAATCCAGAAATTTCAATAAATATGCTAGAAGAAGGTTACTCCATACTAGAAATATCTGAGAAAGTAGAGGTATCAGTATCAACTATCTTAGGATATGTAACAGATTATATTAAAGAGACTGGTGATATAAGTTTCAGTTTAAACTTAAAAGAATTTTTTAAAGATGAAGAGGAAAAATTGATAGTTGATGCATGTCATAGGATTGGAATAGATAAAGTAGGGGAGTTAAAAAAGGAACTCCCAAGGGACATAAATTATGAGTCAATAAGGGCAGTTATTTTAAAGAATTATTATAATATTGCGTAATAAAGAATAGTCTTATTATAAGATATATGGTAAAATTATATAGAGTAAAAGCGTAGATTATGATTTTATTAGGATGGGGGGAAAGATTATGTCTAAATTAGTGGGATGTACATTAATTATAAGAGATGATTTCAATAATATCTTGATATTAAAGAAAAAGGTTAAAAGAGGTCAAAATGAAATTTGGTCATTGTTAACTCAGAAAATTAGAGGAAAAGAAAGTGCAGAAAAGTGTGTACATAGAGGTGTTAAGGATATATTAAAATCTGTGGTTTTTGATCTGGAACCTTTAAAGGAACATCTAATTAATGAGGAAAATGATGAAAGTGTTATGACTTTTGTTGGTACACTAAAGGAAAGAGTTATCTTAGATAAAACTTATAAAGAGTTTAAATGGGTGGGTAAGAAGCAGTTAGATAATTTAGAAATCCTTGATTGGGAGAGAAAAATTCTAGAAGATTATTTAGGATAAAGATGGTGATACCATCTTTATCTTTTTTTATAAGGGCCAATAACTTATATATGAAATTATAATATGATAAAATAAAGGAAGTATAAAGGTTTGGGGGAGCTATGTTACAAAATATATGGATTTTACAAGTTTTAGTTATGATTTCTGTGTTATTTTTTATATTTATTATATGTATACTGACAGATTTGCCTACAGTTTTAGGTTTAAGTTTTTCTAAAAAAGAGACCATAGAAAAATATATTGAAAAGAAAATAGTTTTCAAAAGTAAAGTTGAACGTAATATTTGTACTTTTAGGATTATTGGAAGTAAATCCTTTGACAGGATTGAAGAAGTATATATTTTCATGTGTATATGTAAATATAAAAAGCAGGATAAAAAGCTTATAACTATAGATGAAGATTATAGGCATGGAATTGTAACTATTACAAGAAAGTTTGGAATATACAATGTTATAGATGTAAAAACTACTGGTAAAAATCAAGAAAACAATTATCCAGAGGAGATAACATCTACAGATGAATATAAAGAGATAATAAATATAAAAAATAAAAGATTTTTAAAAGAAGCTAATTTAAAGAAAGCAAAAAGAAAATTTAAGTTAAAGAAGGCTTTTAAGGTATAGAAATAATACTAATATATGTTGAAAATTAATTTGTAATCTAAGTATCCTTTTAGAAATAAATTAAAAAACACATATTAGTATTATTTTATATATTAATATATTTCAACAACTCTTATTTTGTCATACATTAAAGGGAAAATCTCACTTAATGGAAAATTTATCTTATCATAGCTATGGCAACAGTATAAATAGTCTCCATTAGCTAATTCTTTTGTTATGATACCAGAATGAGAGAAAAAACCTTTTTTATTTGAATAGAATTGAATAATGCTTCCAATAGGATAAGGCTTTATATTAGTTATATCTTGCCCAAGGCCTCTTCTTAGTAAATAATAATACAATTCATTTACCCTTAACCAGGGATGGGTATAGGGTTTCCATGTATTTGATACTGATATCCCACCATGATTAATACATTGAGATATAAAATTAGTACAGTCGCCACCTTCTTTATCAAAGGATTTAAAATCTTTATTATAGTTTAGTGCATGCCTTTGAGCGTATGCTATTGATTTTAGTGGATTATATGGGCTGGAGTATTTAGTATCTATATAATTGCTTCTATATATTCTAGATGGTTTGGTGAATAACAATGATATTTCATCAATTAAGTCGATTTTTTCTCGCCAATAATCTATTCTAGACTTATTATTTAATGAAGAAAAATTATTATCCAAAGGAGAAGATTCATTGTATAAAGCAGGTAATGTTTCTTCAGTATATAATTCATGTATAAATTTTTTACTTTTATCCTTTTTTATAATAAATATATAATTTATTAGCTCTTTTGACACAAAACTTTTAGGACAATTAGTAAGGGAAAATTTATGAATAATAGTTACAGAAGCCTTAATAAATTCCTTTTCTTTTTTGGTTTTCAATTTAATTATTTTATAAGTTTCTTTTGTAATATTATACCCTAAACTTTCTCGCCATAATGTTTGAAACCTTTTTTTTATTATAAGTTCATTAATTAAGGAGTCATTGGATATTAGTTTAGATAAAAGTTCTGAGTTATAATTATATAAGGGGTTAGGAAGAATTTTTAAAAATTTTGATAGTAAAAGACGTATCATAACTTGACCTCCTTATTTTGAAAGTAAGATTTATTTTAAATATTCTAAATAATACATTTATATATGTTTTATGGATAATTATGTATCATGATGTTATAATAATTTAGTAATTCTAAATAAAACGAAATATACGATAAAGGAGCTTTTAAAGAATGCAAAATTCACATGAACAATTAATTGAAAAAAGAGACGAAATATTAGATATAATAGAAAAATTCTCAACTGAGAAATTAAATAAAGAATATCTAGAAACATCAATTAACCTTTGTGATAAGCTTTTTAATGCTCATGGAGAACTGTTATTAAAGGGAAGATCTTCATCTTGGGCCTGCGGAGTAATTCATGCATTGGGAACAGAAAATGGACTATTTAATAAGAATAGTAAGCCATATATGAAGGCAGGAGATCTATATAAAGAATTAGGAGTTAGTAGTAGTACTGGATTGGCAAAGTCTAAGGAAATAAAGGCTTTACTAGAAGCTATTAGTGAAGAAAGTCTTTTAATATTAAAATGTGGACTAGCAGAAAATATAAAAGCTCCTGATAATGAAGAGATTTCACATGAAATAATAAAGGATGAAAAGTTTATTAAAGCTCAGAAATTAATTAAAGAAGCTTGGGAAGCTAAGAATTTTAAAAAGAAAATAAAGCTTGCAGAAGAAGCTTTAGAAATATGTGATTATTGCTCAGATGCCTATATAATATTAGCTAAGGACATTAAGAAAAGTAATGAGGAAAAGAAGAATATTTTAGAAAAGGCTCTTTCTGCAAGCTTAAAAATATTAGGAGTGTCAAGCTTTGATAGTATACCAGAATATATGTGGGATGAGGTTGAGATAGAAGCATTGCTTGGGGCTAAGTATAAACTAGCATCTCAATTATGGGAGAATGGAGAGCGAAAAGAAGCAATAGATCATTGTATGGAAATTTTAAAACATGATAAGCAAGATAAGTTAATGATAAGAAGCGTTTTGATAAATTGGTTACTAATTGAAAACAAACTAGATAAAGCTTATGAACTTTTAGAAAGATTTGAAAAAGATTATTTAACATCAATTCATTATAGTAAGGTAATACTAGCGTTTAAAGAATCAAATGTGGAAGAGGCTGCTAGATTGTTAAAATCGGCAAATAGAGCTAATCCGAATGTAATACCTTATATAATAAAACAAAAGAGAATACCTTCAGAACTTCCTCATATAAGGAAATTTGGTAGTGAAGAAGAAGCTATGCACTATATGAAAAATGGACTAGTAGTATGGAATAATACTGAGGGAGCTGTAAGTTGGATTAAGGAAATTAGGAAAAGTTTATAAAAGTATCAAAAGGCTAGCTACTATTAAACGTAAAAAAAGGATTCTATTAAGAATCCTTTTTTTATTGACTATTATCAAAGCTATTTTGATACAGCCACCTTTCAGAGATTAAAACTCGGTTTTGAAAGCTTTATTCCCTAAATAGTATAAAAATGAGTTTCTGCCCATTAAAGTATACCATAATATTACAGGTTATAAAATAATTATTAAATTAAATTTAATATAAGTAACTTTATGATTTAAAGAATATCAATGTTGTCTAAGTTATAAACAAACTAAAATATTAAGCATATATATAATAGTGATATAAGGGCGTAAAGGAGAAGGGAGATTGAAACATAATAGCAATGAGTCAAGTAATAATTTCAAAAACTACAATATAAGTAGTGATGATATGGAAGAATTAAGATTACTTAATATACAGCTAGGAGCAGATATAATTGCAATAATATCAGATATACTATCTTATACGTCAACAAGACAAAGTATAGATCTTGTTTATAGTAAATATAATGGAGAGCCTGGAGATGTTACCATGCCAGATGTTACTGCATTGGAATCACTATATGTAGGTTTGATAGCAAGATTTATATATACTGAAATATCTTTTATTAGATATGACCATTTATATGAAAAATATATGAATGGTGAAATAGAATATTCCCTTCAGCCAGATCTTGATATTATTAATGGGAACATGCTAAGAAATATAGGGGTTTTTTATAGTATTAGGGGTGCGTGGGGAATTTATGATAGGGATACAAATCAGCCTGTATTTGGAATTTAATTTTAAATATATAGGGATAAGTTATTGCTGATTGAAAGAAAGAAATTTGGATATATAGGTAAAACAGGCAAACATAAAAGTTCAATATTAAAAAGGATACCTATAAACAAGAGGCTATTAATAAGTTTATGGTTTATAGGTAGGATTTTAGAGTGAAGAGTTAAATAATGAATCAGAAATTATTGAAATTAAAGTAAAATAGGGTTTAAATGACTTTTAAAAACTAGTAATAATGTAATGTTATATAGACAAAAAAAGGTGAAAGAATTTATAAATCAATTAAAAAGTAAGGTGATTAGTAAATGATTTTGGAAATAATAAGTTGACAAAGTACAAGTTATGATGTTAATATTATAAAAAATAAAAGGAGGAAATATTATGAAAAGTATAAAATCACAAGTTCAACAAAAATTACAATCTAATAGAGTACTCTTATTGTTAGCCGAGTTAATATAGCAATTTCATATATGATTAGATAGATGTATATTTATTACTGTCATAGATGTAATTGCTGATTTAAGTGATTGTATCTATGACGGCTAATTTATAGATAAATTATGCCTCATAGGTTAATATGGGGCTTTTTTTATATCCTAGGTTAAAAAGCTCCATAAATAACTATGGGGCTTTTTATTTTTTTATTACTAAAGTTTGACTTAGGAGGAATAAGGCATGGAAGAAAATAGAGAACAATGGGGAAGTAAGATAGGTTTTATATTTGCAGCAGTTGGATCAGCAGTAGGGTTAGGTAACATATGGAGATTTCCATATGTAGTTTATTCAAGTGGAGGAGGGGCATTTTTAATACCCTATTTCTTTGCAATATTTACTGCAGGAATTCCTCTTTTAATATTAGAGTATGGAATGGGTCATAAATTTAGAGGATCTACGCCTCTTTCATTAGCAAGAGCTAATAAGAAATTTGAGTGGTTTGGATGGTGGTCAATAATTAGTTCAGCGATTATATTATGTTATTATTCTATGATTTTAAGTATGGCAATGAAATATTTAACTCTTAGTTTTAATAAAGGATGGGGAGAGGATTCTAATTCATTCTTTTATAATGATTTTTTGAAATTATCTGATTCACCTTTAGAATTAGGGGGAATAGTTATTCCTATATTAATTGGAATTGGATTAATTTGGTCTATAAACTGGTTTATATGCTATAAAGGTATAAAAGCTGGAATCGAAAAAATGAATAAAATATTATTACCTTGTTTACTATTAATAATGATAATTATAGTTGTAAGAGGAGTTACATTAGAAGGGGCAGCATCAGGGTTAAATACATTATTTACTCCAGATTGGGATAAAGTAAGGGATCCTAAGATTTGGATTTTAGCATATGGACAAGTATTCTTCTCTTTGAGTATTGCTACTGGTATCATGATGACATATTCAAGCTATCTTCCTAAAAGAACAGACATAAATAACAGTGCTTTTATGACTGCATTTGCAAACTGTGGATTTGAATTTTTATGTGCAATTGGAGTATTTGCAATCCTTGGAGTAATGGCAACAAGTGAAGGTCTACCAGTAGAAGAAGTAGTAACTAGTGGGATTGGTCTTGCTTTTATAGCTTTTCCTAAAGTTTTTACAATCATGGGGGCTTGGGGAAACATATTAGGGGTTTTATTCTTTATATGTCTAGTATTTGCTGGTATTACTTCAGCAGTATCATTAGTTGAGGCAATTTCAGCTTCAATAACAGATAAGTTTGGATGGGAAAGAAAAAAGGTTGTAACAAGTTTGTGTTTAATTGGATTTTTAGTAAGTGTATCCTTTGCAACAAATGCAGGTTTATATTTACTAGATATTATGGATAATTTTACAAATAACTATGGGATAGTTGTAGTTGGATTATTAGAGGCTTTTGTTATTGGCTGGATAGTTAAGCCTAAGGAAATAAGAGAACATACAAATGCTATTTCCTATTTTAAGATAGGAAAATGGTGGGACTTTATAATAAAGTATGTTACACCTACATTACTGTTTATAACACTAGTACAAAGTATTATAACAGAACTTAAGACTCCTTATGGAGGATATGATCCAATATCTTTATTATTATATGGCTGGTCAATTATTGCATTAGGAATTATAGGTGGACTATTAATAAGTAAGAGACCTTGGAAGATTAAAAATGAATCCCAAAATATAAATAGTAGGGAGGTTTTATAAATGACAGGTTATGCTATATCATTCTTAATATTAGGTGCTACTATTCTTTGGGGGGGATTAATAGTAACATTAGTTATAAATTTTAAGAAAGAAAAAAATAATTCACAATAGTTATATAAAGTAATTTTGAATCATGTAACTAAAAGCCTTAATTTGAATAAATTAAATTGAGGTGAATAATATGTCAAATATAGAACATGGAAGAAATAAAGATTTAAATTCTACTAGGTGCAGGCAGGATGACAAAGAGTCAGAAGGAACATCACAATGTAGTTCATTACAAGAAGTAATTCCATCACCTGAGTTAGTTGAAAAAACAAATAGGGCTTATCAAATACCTGTGTTCTTAAGTCATCCTACAAGTACAACTTTGAATAATATTCAAATAAGCTTTTTATTAAGATTAATGAAGGAATTAAAAGAAGAGTTACTATTTCCAAGAACTTTACCAAATTCAGAACAATATCCTGAATCAACAATGATAAGTATTAGAAGAATGATATATTCTAGTTATGGAATTGTAACTTTAAATTTAGCAAGAAAAAAAGTTAGGGTTATAGAAACAAATGGAGCTACTGTATACGAGAATGATATTGGACAAGAATATTGGACTGGATCTACATTTTCATTTATAGAGCCTGCAATGGCTTTTCAATACGGATTACCTCAATTATTTATAACTGAAGTTACGGTTTCTGGTCAAGATGTCTATGAAGCTGGTGGTATAGTTCCATACCGTGTTTTAGTTTGGGACTCCAGTAAGCCAATAGATTATTTCTTTTCTAGTGTGGAATGGAATGAAATGCTTAAGAATTGGTCAGCTGAAGTTAGAAGTGGATTCTTTATTTCGACTAATCCTCCTTATAGATATACAGGTGAAAAGTAATATAAATAAAAGTCTAATAAAAATAATTAGTAATTTAGAAGGCTTAGGTTAATATCTTAAGTCTTTTATTTATAGTATAAAATACTTAATTTTCAAGAGTATAGTAGAAAGATTTTCTATAGATTATGATATAATAACATAAATCAGATATAAAGAAGATTTATCGTAATAAGTAATCATTAGAAAAGGAATAGTATTATTAGAAATACTAAGAATTATATATCTGTTTTAGTGGTTATTAGAAAACTAATGGAGAGAAGAGGGGATTTAATAATGAACCAAAAAGAAAGAATGTTGGCAGGGTTACCTTATAAAGCTTGGTTAGATGGACTAAGTGAAGATCATATGGAAAATAAACTAAAAATATATGAGTATAATTTAATTCGCCCAGATGATAAGAACAGAAAAGATGAATTGATTAAAAATATACTTGGAAAAACAGGAGACACTATTTCTATAGAACAACCTTTTCATTGCGATTATGGTAAAAATATTCAAGTTGGAAATAACTTTTACGCTAATTTCAACTGTACAATATTAGATGTGGCTAGAGTAATAATTGGAGAAAATGTAATGTTTGCTCCTAATGTATCAATTTATACAGCAGGTCATCCCATTCATCCAGAATCAAGGAATTCAGGTTATGAATATGGTATTGAAGTGACAATTGGGGATAATGTATGGGTAGGAGGAAGTGTTGTAATAAATCCAGGTGTTAGGATAGGGAATAATGTTGTAATAGGCTCTGGAAGTGTTGTAACAAAAGATATACCTGATAATGTTATAGCTGTGGGAAATCCATGTAAAGTGGTACGAGGAATAACAGAAGAGGATAGAAAATATTATTATAAAGATAGGGAATTTGATGTTGAAGACTATAAATAGATTGTTGTTTTAGATTTTTAAGTTTATTATTATTTATTAAAATTATAAGTATATAAAAAGTAAGTGAAAAAGCTTTGTGTGAAAACATAAGGCTTTTTTATATTTACTATACTTTTATGAAATATAGTAATAGAAAAAGAGTTGACCAATTGGTCGGTAAATGATATTATACTATAAAACAGACCAGTTGGTCGGGAAGGTGGGTAATATGGAAAGAGAAAAATCTATGAAAGTAAAAGAAAAAATAATAAATATAGCACTTGAGGAATTTGCACAACATGGATATCAGGCAGCATCTACAAATACTATTTGTAAAAATGCTAAAATATCAAAAGGATTACTGTATCATTATTACTCATCTAAAGAAGCTCTATATTTAGAAGTTGTTAGATACTTTATTGATAAGTTTAAAGAAAATATAACTATACATATAGATGAAAGTAATAAAAGAGGTATTGATTATATAAGTAAATATTTTAATGATAAGTTTAAATTTTTTGGAGAAAATCCACAGTACTCTAAATTGATCTTAAACCTATTATTAAATAACAATATAGAAGGTGCAGGAGTACTTGCTAAAGAGTTTGAAGGTTATAATAATGAACTTTTACATAAAATTATTAAAAAGATAGATTTTAATCCTAAATTCAATAGGGAGAAAGCATTTGAATTGATAGTTATGATAGGTTCAAAGTTAGAAGAAAAACATATGAAAGATATAGAATATAAGGATAAACATATTGTCATAGAAGAATTTAGAAAAGACCACAAGATAATGTTAGAGATGGTCTTTGAAGGTATTGACAAGTAAAGGGAGGAGTTTAAGTGATTAAAGGAATTACATTACTAGCTTTATTTACAATTTTGGCATTAGTAATAGGTAAGTTAGTTTCTAAAATTAAGTTACCATCTATACTTGGATGGTTAATAACAGGTATGGTAATAGGGCCACATGCTCTAAATTGGATGAATAGTAGTATTATTGATGCAGAGTGGTTCCATATTTTATCTAATATAGGAGAAATATTGGTGGGAATGCTAATAGGTACGGAATTAATATTAGAAGAACTTAAGAAGTCAGGAAAGCAAATCGCTACTATATGTTTATTTGAAGGGATGACAGCATTTATATTAGTTGCAGTTTCATTTTTCATATTTGCAGACATACCATTTTCTATAGCTTTAATTTTTGGAGCAATTGCATTAGCAACAGCACCTGCACCATCTTTATCAATTGTTAAGGAATACAATGCGAAAGGTCCAGTTTCAAAGACTTTAATACCACTTGCAGCTTTAGATGATGTATTAGGATTAATAGTATTTTTTATAGTTATTGGAGCAGTTTCAGGGGGGATGACTGGTGAGTCAGTAAATATTATTTCTATTTTAATGATGATAATATTACCACTTGCTATAGGAGCCTTTACAGGTATAATAGCAAGTAAAGTTTTAAAAAATAAGTGTTCTAAAGTAGAAACAATATTAAAGGTTGGAATACTTGTAGTTCTTACTGTTGTTATTGGAAGATATGTTAATAATAATATTTTATCAATAAACTTATTATTATCAGGTATATCATTCTCAGCTATTATTGCAAATACAGTTGAAAAAGAGAGATTACATGAAATATTAGAAGGTATTAATCCAATAATAGGTATAGGATTAGTTATTATGGTAATAGACTTAGGGGCACCACTAGATTATAACTTAATATTTGGTGCAGGTATTTTTACTGCTATATATATAATAGCTCGTGGAATAGGAAAAATATCAGGTTCTTATGTAGGTGGTAAGTTGTCAAAGGCTGATAATAATGTATCTAAATATTTAGGGCTATCACTTTTACCTCATTCTGGAGTATCTCTAATATTTACAGGAATAGCAGTAGAAACTTTAATGCCTCTTCAACCAGAATATGCAGCTATGATACAAGGTACTATTGCAGCAGCTGCTGTTATAAATGAAATTATAGCCGTATTTTTAGCTAAACAAGCATTTAAGATGGCAGGCGAAATATAAGTATAGTAATTTAATCCAGGCTGAAAACCTAGACAATACAGAAGTGTATTATCTAGGTTTTTTATATTTCCATATTAAAGTGTAACTATAATAATTTAATAAATCACAAAGTCATTACAAAATTAAAAGTTTATTTTTTCTTTACATTTAGCACATTTGTTTTAGATTATTACTTCCTAAAATTTAAAGTGAGTGAAAGAATTAGATGCGAAAAATGATTAGTGTATAAATATAAGCAAAGAGTTTTATAGGGATTATGAGAAAAAACAGGTTTGAAAAATATTAATATTTACTGAAATATCTATTCAGAAAGGTATTAAGTACAGTGGGATATATATATTTGTAGTCCTAGCTATAATGAGCAGAATAATAGTAGTTGTATTAAAAAGGAAAATAGATAGAGCAATTAAAGGAGGGGTCTATATCTCCTTAGAATAAATATTACAAATTGCTAATAGTCCTAAGAAAGCTATAAATAAGAATATATAAGATAGCTATTTGAAAAATTACACAAGGTAGATAAAGTTAGAAAAGAAAATGGTAGTGGGTTAGGATTATCTATAACTCAAGAAATAATAAAATTACATAATGGATTTGAAGATGCTAATGGAAAGCTATAACTCTAATTGAAAAATCTAATGATTTAGTAACATAATTATTAATGTGTAATATAATATACTATAAATAAAAAAATTAAAAGAATAAGGAGGTAACTCAATATGTCAAACAATAGTTGTTTAGATCAAGAAGCACAAGAATTTAAATCATTAATATTCAATGCAGGAACCATGAACGACGGTACTGAGAGTATACCTGATAGTGCACCACTTGGAAGTGCTAATTCTAGTCTTGTAATATTAGGATGGCTTTTACCACAAGGTGACACAGATGAGTATTCATTAACATTCAGTGTACCAAGAGATGCTCGTAATAGATATCAAAAAGCTAAAGTATTTGTTCATTTATTAACTGATAATTCAAATACACCAACTGGAGATAGGTTTGCAATTAGACTTTCATCATTATTTACTAGAGCTAATGGTGTAGTAAATGCAGCTGATGTAATGGTTAATAATAGTGGAAATATTTCAATTCAAAACTCACCAGGCAACTTTCAATATAACCATTATGTTTTAGAGTTTGATTTGGATGATATTATTAAAGCAGAAGATTTTGCATTGTTAAGCGTTGCTCGTATTGCAGTTAATAATGACTATGCTGGTGCATTACTTTTAACTAGTATAGAGTTTAGATATTTAAGTAACTAAGTATAAAAATAATATCAGCTGGTCAAAATTAAGCAAAATATTATATTTAAAATTTTGTAAATTAAATAAAATGCCTAAAATACAAAAAATATAAAAAGTTAAGCTGTATGGTTAAGATAGTGAAAACATCTTTCTTCATACAGCTTTTTATTTATGAATAAAATAATAATCTAAGTTTATTTCATTTATAATTTTTAGTTCCTAATAATATGAAAATTAGGATATTTCATTCTGGTTTTTATACTAACAACTATTAAAAATCAGGGCTTGTCTCTTTTTCTAGTTTAGTTAAATATTCTAAAGCATCCTCCCTAGTAGTCCCACACATTTCTTTGCAAGGTTTAAGACCGCCACATACACTAGGTCTCCTAGGATCTTTGAAAATTTTACAAAGATTATTTTCATCAAGCTGAATACATCTTTCACCAGCTTTTTTTCCATCTTTCATACCTGGTATTGATGAGCTTATTGAAGGTGCTATACAGCAGGCACCACAATATAATCTACACTCCATAAAAGTACCATCCTTTTTTAGTATGAAATAATTATACAAATTAACTTAAAGTATTTCAATATTAAAAATTTCCATATAAAGTGTAAATTAAATATGATTAATAGATACAATATCATTATTTATTAATGTATTTTTTTAGAGTATAATTATTGTGAAAATAATCTTTTTTGAAAGGTGATTAGTATGAGTAAGAATATAGATGCAAGAGGAAAAAATTGTCCTATGCCTGTAATAATGGCAAAGAAAGAAATAGATAATGGAGGCAAGTTCTTTACAGTTCAAGTTGATAATAAAATTGCAGTAGAAAATCTAAAGAAATTTGCTAGTAGTCAAGGTTTTCAAGTTACAGTGGAAGAAGGAAATGGAGATTTTAATATAAAATTTTCAAATGGCTGTGAGGAATGTGAAGAAATATTAGCGAAGGTTGAAAATAGAAAACCTATTGGAGATTGGTGCGTGTTTGTAAATAAAAACACAATAGGAGTTGGTAATGAGGAATTAGGGCAATCTTTAATGAAGATGTTTTTATATACAATATCAGAATCAGATGACTATCCAAAACATATTTTATTTATGAACGATGGTGTAAAGGTACCAACAATGAATGAACAAGCTATAGAAGATTTAAAGAAATTAGAAAATATAGGTGTTAATTTATTAGTATGTGGCGCATGTCTTAATTTTTATGAATTAGAAAATAAACTATCAGTAGGAAAAGTTAGTAATATGTATGAGATTCTAGAAGCGATGAAATCATCAAGTAAAGTTATAACAATTTAATTTTTAGAAGACTGAAATGAGAGGTATCCACATAAAGTTGATACCTCTCCTTTCACAATTATCCAATTATAATGGAAGAATTACCTTTATCAGTTACTTCACCTATAATTCTCGCCCATGGAGTATAACATTCCATTCTAGATAGGTATTCTTTAGCATCCTTCTCTGGCATTGATAATAGAAGTCCACCAGAGGTTTGAGGATCAAGTAGCACATCTTGAATTTCTTGAGAAACATTTGCTGAAGCTTTAAAATTATCTTTTAAATAATCCAGATTATTATACATTCCTTCAGGAATAATACCCATCTTTGCATATTCTAATGCCTTAGGAAGTACAGGAATTTCATGGCTAAAGAATTGGATAGTTTTATTACTTCCACTAGCCATTTCATATCCGTGTCCAATTAAGCTAAATCCAGTAATATCAGTACAAGCATTGACACTTAAGCCATTAATAGATTCCTTAGCATATTTATTTAACTCAGTCATTACTTTAGTAACTTTATGTATTTCATTTAATGTTAATAACTCAGCCTTTGTAGCAGTATTTAAAATACCAATACCAAGGGGTTTAGTTAAAACTAGTACATCTCCTGATTTAGCATTACTATTGGTAAGGATATCACTAGGATGAGCAAAACCAGTTACACAAAGACCATACTTAGGAGTAGGATCGGCAATAGTATGTCCTCCAGCGATAATAGCACCTGCTTCTTGAACTTTACTATATCCTCCAGCTAATATCTCATGCATTATTGATGGATCTAAGCAAGAGGGGAAGCATAGTAAATTCATTGCAATAGCAGGGTCACCTCCCATAGCATAGACATCACTTAAAGCATTTGTAGCTGCAATTTGTCCAAAGGTATATGGGTCATCAACCATAGGTGGGAAGAAATCAACAGTTTGAATCACTACTTTATCATCAGATACTTTGTAAACAAGAGCATCATCTTTTTTATCAAAACCCACTAATAGGTTAGAATCTTCAAATTTAGGTAAGTTTTTAAGTACAGAATCTAAAACACTTGGTCCTATTTTGGCGGCACAGCCTGAAGTCTTTGTAAGTGTTGTTAGTTTTATATCATTCATTATTTCATCCTCCAGTTTTAGTTAAATATATAAATTTTAATTATAGGCAATAATTAGAATACATTAATTATTATAAAGGTAAAATGTAAATTAAAATAGTATAAATATACAAAGTTTTCTCTGGTTAGCATAATAAACATTTATTTTTATAAGGAAAAAATATATAATCTATAGTGTTTAGAATAATAGAAAAGAAGGTAATTTGAATGAAGTTAAGTATAACAAATGATTTTAGAAGTATTGTATTAAATGATACAAAATTAATAGATGTTAGAGCACCAATTGAATATGAAAAGGGGGCAATGTTAAATTCAATAAATTTACCTATATTAACTAATGAGGAACGACATATTGTAGGTATTTGTTATAAAGAAAAGGGGAACGAGGAAGCAACAAAGTTAGGCTATAAGATTGTATCTGGAAAATTTAAAGAAGAACGAGTAAATTTATGGGCAAAATACATTGATGAAAATCCTGGTACTATTATTTATTGCTTTAGAGGGGGGTCTCGTTCAACTATAGCACAAAGTTGGATTTATGAAGCTACTGGTAAGGATGTAGTAAAGCTAGATGGTGGGTATAAGGCCTTTCGTAATTTTCTTATAAATTCATTGGAGGCTGAGAGTATTAAATCAAAACCATTAATTTTAACAGGTTATACAGGTTCAGGTAAGACTATATTGTTAAAAACATTAAAAAATTCTATAGACTTAGAGGGGATTGCCAACCATAGAGGATCAACCTTTGGACATTTTATTACTCCACAACCAACACAAATAAATTTTGAAAATAATTTAGCATATAGCTTAATAAAACATAATAATAAAAATTATAAATATATGATTTTAGAAGATGAAAGCAAAAACGTTGGTAAGAGTTTTATACCGAAAGGATTTTATAATCATTGTCAAAAAGGTGGAGTTATTTTCCTAGAATCTACTATAGAAGAAAGGGTAGAAAATATATTAGAAGAATATGTTGTAAAGGGTCAAATAGAGCATATAAATTTGTGGAAAGACAAAGAGGTAGCTCTAGATTCTTGGTTTAAGGATATGACAGGGAGTATGGAAAGGGTTAGGGGAAAACTTGGTGGAGATAGGCTTAAAGTAATAATAGAAGAACTTAAGATGGCCTATGAAGAGCAACTTAAAACTAATAGTATAGATAGACATAGAAATTGGATAGAATCATTTTTAACTAATTACTATGATCCTATGTATAAGCATTCTATGGAGAAATCAAATAGAACCATATTATTTAAAGGGAATGCTAAGGAAGTATTAGGATATATAGAAGAAATAGAGAGAGAAGAATTATAGTTGATTATATTAGAATTTTGATTAAATAAAATTAATTAAAATATAAAGTGGCATCTACTTTAGTAAGTAGATGCCACTTTATATTCTAGAAAACTTTAATTCTGCCAACGGTGACCATATACATTTACTTGTCTTGATATCCAATCAATTATATGTTCACCGTCTTCGTTTTTAGGATCATTATTTAAAACATATACCCAAGATGAATGACCAGAATGCTCAATGCCATTAAAGTTTACAGTTTCGTATTCTGTATAATGAGCGTTATCACTAAATTGCTTTAAGTACTCGTATGCATCCTTTGAGTTTGTATATGGAACAGTAGTATCTGACTTAGCATGAGTAAACCATACTGGTAAATTTCCGATTTTTTTTAACTCTTCATTTGTTGGAGAATATGCAGCACAGGTTGGAAAAGCAGCAGCAAAAAGATCAGGAGCTGCAATTATCGCCTTCAAGGTTTGATATCCACCCATTGAGCAGCCGCCAATATAAACTCTTGTGGGATCCACATCTGGGTTATTACGAATATATTCAGTTACTAAGTCAATTATATCTTGGGTATAATCTTTATCACCATTAATGGTTAAATTACCCAATGTGAATGATGGCATCCAATAAGAGGGAGATTGCGGTGCCATAACATAGGCTCCTCCAAATTTTTCTTGAATATCTTCGGTTATAAAAGCAACACCGCCTCGATTAGCTGATATTTGTGATGAATTATTAACACCACCTTCTCCTACACCATGCAACCAAATAATTAAAGGATTTTTTTTATCATCTTTTGCTGGTTCAAAGTGCCTGTAGCTTAATCCAGTTTTTGAGGTGGCTTTTTTAAAATCATCAACTAATAGGTTACTAACATTATTCATTGATAGCTTGAGATTATCATTATTAACTATAGTACCTTCAATATCTTCTATTGGAAACATTTGTACAACATCATACTTTAAGTCAATAGGGTAATTTGAAAAACTTCTAAAATCCCAAAATAATGTATATGCGTCTGATACGTTAATTCCATATTCCAACTCTAGAACGATATATTCACCATAGTCACTTGGATCTCCAAGAGGTGAATCTGATGTATATACATTTGTTACTAGACGTGTAGCCATATCTAGTTTATGTCCATTAACTTCATTTTTAGCTATTACTGAAAAAGTATTCTTATTTACTGTAGATCCTTTGATAGTTGTCTTTAAAGCAATAACAACTTTATTTACTTGCTGACCATAATCAAATACTTCTGTTATCAGATCATATTTAGCATCAATTATTTTTTTATCAGTGGCATTAACTGATATGCATGTGCCTACAAGAATTATTAATATACAAGAGAGGATTGAACTAATTATTTTTTTGAAACTCATGCCTTCTACTCCTTTAACATTTTATTTTAAATACCATTATAATATCCCTTCAATAATATTACAATAATTCAAAAAAATGAATTTTATTATTTTGTTATAAATTAGAAAATATACAATAATAAAATTATAAAAAATATTGTATATATCTTTTTATAGTTATGAAATCATAAATAGACTGAGTACATAATCCTTTTATATATGCATTAAAAATAAATTATAAGAAAATTAAGAATATTTAAATTATAATGTAAGTGAAAAATTTAATATTATTACATAAAAATATAAAAAAATCGGATAAATATGGTATAATAACATATAAATGGTTATAAAACCAAGAAAATAAAGTAATATACAATATTTTTTATAAAGGATGTGTGCTTATTGGGAAATATATTACTTATTACTCATGGGACTGGTGGTGATGTTAAGCCATTCATTAAGTTAGGAAAGATAATAAATAAAGCAGATCACGACGTGACAATAATAACTCATTGTATATACGAAGAAGAGGCAAAAAAAAATGGATTAAATTTTGTTGCTATTGATAGTTATGAAGATTTTAAAGAAAAGAATGATAAGTTAAATAATTTATCAGACGCTATAAAGGAATCAAAGGAGTATATTGAATTTAATAGAAGTTATTGTGGCTCTAATAAAACATATAAAGAGTTTAAAATTATTAGTGATTATTGTAAAAGGGAAGATACAATTATTATATTTAGGCATCGCTTCAGTATAGCTGCATTACTAGCTGCTGAAAAATACGGATTACCTGTTGCCTCTGTTTTTCTTGCACCTAACTATATTCAGCATTTGGAATTACATGAGGAACTTATTGGTGAAATAATGAGGGATGAAATTAATATGGTAAGAAGTAAGATTGGATTAAGGGACATAGATAATTGGACAGAGTGGATGTGTTCACCAAAATTAAAAATAGCATTGTGGCCAAAGTGGTATGCAGCAGAAGATATAGAAAGAATTGATAATGCTATTGCTATTGGTTTTCCTGAAAAGGTAGATAAAAATTTTGATGAAATACCAGAAGATATTAAAGGATTTTTGAAGAAGAATAAATATATAGCTCTTATTACTGCTGGGACAAGCAATGCTATTAATCCAAATTTTTATAAAATTGCTACACAATCCTGCATAGATGCGAATGTAAGTGGAATTTTGGTTACAGAATTTGATGAGTATGTGCCAAAGGAATTGCCTGATAGCATATTAAGGCTACAGGAGACTGCTATAAAAAAAATACTGCCATATGTAAATGTAGTTATCCATCATGGTGGAATAGGTACATCTAGTGAGGCATTATTTAGTGGAACTCCTCAATTAATAATGGCTCATTTAGCAGATCGTCCAGATAATGCAGATAGATTAAAAAAAGTAGGTGTAGCAAAAGTATTTCCTGAAATATATTGGAATGTAGATTCAATTAGTAAAGCTTTACAAGAAATAATCTTTGACAAATCCTTATCATTATCTTGTAAAGCTTTAGAAGATAAAATTAATAAGGAGAATACAGAAGGAGAATTAAAGTTAATTGTAAAAGACTTATTAGAAAATAAGGAGGATTTTAAAGTTAATTATTTCAATAAAGCTAACAAGAAGTCATTAAATAAAGAGAAGAATAAGGTGGGAACTAATAGTAGAAATAAAGCAAAATTAGACTCTATATCAGAAGAAAGGAAGAAGATGTTAGTTAAGATGTTAATGGAAAAACGTAAAGTTTAGTGATGCAATGGGGGATAAGAAATGGCAAATATAGTGATTAGTACACATTGGAGTGATGGAGATGTAATCCCATTCATATCTATTGGTAAATATCTAAAAAAAATAGGTCATGAAATAACAATTTTTACTCATTGTTGTTATGAAGAGAGAATAAAAAAAGAAGGAATTAGTTTTGTCCCATGGGATACGCCGGATGAGTATGAACAATTCTTTAATGATTTAGTAACCTATTCAGATATAGTAGCTGGAAAAGAAGATATTCAACATTTTAGAGAAAAGTATGAAAGTGTAGATGTAAGGATGAAAGAATATGAATTGTTAAAACCGTATTGTAAGAAAGATGACACGATTTTACTTGCAAAAAATAGGTCAAGTGTAGCAGCTTTACTCTTATCAGAAAAGTTGAATATTCCAATTATTTGGGTCTATATGAATCCTTTTGAATACGAAAGTATTGAAAGCTTTAATAGTATTAATGGAAAAATGTTACGTGATGAGGCTAATGAATTAAGAGAGCGAATGGGATTAAATCCTATAGAAAGCTGGTTATCTTGGCATAGCTCTCCTAAGATTAAAGTAGGTTTGTGGCCTAAGTGGTATAGAAGTGAAATGGTTAATGAACCAGAGGGGATTAGATTAATTGGATTTCCTTTAGAAACATTAAGTAAGAAGGTTTTATCTATACCAGATGCATTAAAAAAAATATTATTAGAAAATACAGCTCCGATAATAATATCTGGTGGTTCAAGCAAGAAAATAAGGAATGATTTTTATAAAATTTCTATTAAAGCTTGTGCAAATTTAGGTAGGAAGATTATTGTAGCAACTAAATATAAGGAACTATTACCAGATATAATACCTTCAAATGTATATGTATTTGATTACATTCCGTTATACCAAACTTTAGCTTATGCAAGTCTTATTATTAATCACGGGGGTATTGGAACTGTAAGTAATGCAATTAATGCTGGTGTTCCTCAACTTATACTTGCTGATTGCTTAGATAGACCATTAAATGGTTCCATAGTAAAGAAAATAGGAGTAGGTGATTACTTACCTCCTTTAATGTGGAAGGAAGAAAAAATTAGGGAATCTGTTAATAATCTTTTAAGTCAAGATTATAAGGTGAGATGTACTAAGTTTATGGAAAGTAATAGAGAAGATGCTTTTCATAATATAGGTGAAATAATAGAAAGTGCAGAGAAAAACAAAGATTATTACATTAATTACGATAGTATTAAAAAATGCCCTAGAGATATAGATGATATCAATGAAAAAAAGGGAAATATCATTAACTCTAATTCATTATCGAAGGAAATGAAAAGATATTTATTAGAAAAAAATAAAATGAAAAGAGGATTATTGAATGAATAATAATGTTGGAAAACAAATAAAGGAAAAAGAAGTTATTGAAGAAGTTAAAGCGAATATGGATAAAGCTAATATTATAGCTGAGGGTGAGATGAATCTAATTTTAAACGAGTTTAACAATTCTTATGTGGAATATGATAAAGAGAGAACAGTAGTAGATTTATTTGAAGATCAAGTACAAAGAACTCCAGATAATATTGCTCTTGTCTTTGAAAATGAATGTATAACCTATAAGGAACTTAATGAGAAAGCAGACTCCCTTGCTATTATCCTAAGAGAAAAAGGAGTATGCCCTGATGATGTTGTAGGAATCATATCAGATCGTTCAATAAATATGGTAGTTGGAATAATAGGAATATTAAAAGCAGGTGGTGCTTTTTTACCAATAGATTCAGATTATCCTGAAAATAGAATTGAGTATATATTGAATAATAGTCAAGCAAAAATAATATTGATGCAGAATAAGTTTAAAGAACTAATAAATATAGAAATGACTATATGTGATTTAGATGATGAAGAGCTATATAAGTGTAGAAACATTGATTTAAATAAAATATCTAATATAAATAATTTAGCTTATGTAATATATACATCTGGAACTACAGGAAATCCTAAGGGAGTAATGATAGATAATAACGCATTAACAAATTATATTTTATATGCAAAGAACATGTATTTAAGCGAAGAAGAACTATATATGCCACTATACACTTCAATATCCTTTGATTTAACTATAACTTCAATTTTCACTCCATTAATTAGTGGTAATAAAGTAGTTATATATGGTGAAAAGAATATTGATACTTTAATGAAAAAGGTATTTCAATCAAAAGGAAATGCAGTAATAAAAGTGACACCAGCACATTTAAGCCTATTAAAAGAAATATCCAATGTAAATAAAGATATTAAAAAATTTATAGTTGGTGGAGAGGAATTAAAAGAAGAATTAGCTAGAGATGTGAGTGATATATTCTGTAACAATATAGATATAATAAATGAATATGGGCCTACAGAAGCTACTGTTGGATGTATAGCACACAAGTTCGACTATACAAAAAAATACGATAAAACAGTATTAATAGGAAGACCAATAAATAACTTTAAAATTTATATTGTAGATACAAAGAATGATATAGTGCCTATAGGTGTTATAGGAGAAATATGTATAAGTGGAAATGGACTTGCAAGAGGATATTTGAATAACGATAAGTTAACGGAAGAAAAGTTCTTGAACAATCCATATAAATTAGGCGAAAGAATGTATAAAACAGGAGATCTTGCAAGATGGCTACCTGATGGCAATATAGAGTATTTAGGAAGAATTGATGATCAGGTAAAGGTTAGAGGATTTAGAATTGAATTAGGAGAAATTGATAATGCCATAAGGAAAATTGAGGGTGTAAGGGATGTTGCTATAAAAGTTAGAAAAAATAGTAATGATGAAAACGAAATCAATGCTTATATTATTTCTAATAATGAATCAATAATTAAAAAAATAATGGCAGATCTAAAATTATATTTACCTAAATACATGATTCCAGGAAAAATGATGGTAATAGATAATTTTCCACTGACATCAAACGGAAAGATAGATAAAAAAGCATTACCTGAAATAAAAGAAATTAGTGAAAGTATATATAATGAATCAATTAATCCATTAGAGCAGGAAATACTAAATTTATGGAAGGAAATGTTAGATGTTAAGGAGATAGGGATTGATGATAACTTTCTTGAAGTCGGTGGACATTCACTAATTGCAACTAAAATGGTATATAAAATTAATGACATATATGAAGTTGATTTATCTTTAGTAGAGTTTCTTACTATTGGGTTAACTGTAAGAGCTCTATCAAATTTAATTGAAGAAAAGTTATTTGATTCAATTAGTGAAGAGGATCTGGAAAGCATGTTAAGGGAAATTGATAATTAAAGTTAAGTAAGTACTTGTTAACTCAATTGATATAGTTAAAAATCGGGGGTATGAGAAGATATGGAAGAGAAAAAGCATCAAGATTTACAAAGAAGAGCACTACTAAATTCAATATTAGAGAAGAAAAAAAATAAAAATATATCATTAAATTCAATAGAAATATTAAAAAGAAATGAAGGGAAAAATTATTTCCTTTCATCCTATGAGCAAAAAAGATTATGGTTTATAAATAAATTAAATACAGAAAGTATTACTTACAATATACATTTTGGATTTCGAATTTATGGAAATTTAAAAGTAGATGTACTTCAAGAAGCAATTAATGCCATAGCCATGGAGCAAGAATCATTAAGAACTAAATTTAAATATATTAATGATGAATTAATGCAAGTAGTTGATCCATATTTTACTGAGAAAATAAAAAATATTGATTTATCAAATGTTGATTCGGAAATTATTGAGGAGGAAGTAAAAAGAGTTGCGAAAGAGGAATCTTACAAATCTTTTGACTTGGAAAATGGACCTTTGGCTAGGTTTATATTAATTCAAATTGCACCGAATGAAAGAATATTTATCGTAGTAATTCATCATATTATATTTGATGGGTGGTCTATGGGGGTTTTTTACAAAAGTCTATCTGAAAAATATAACAAATTATGCAATGGTAAATATTCAGTAAATCAAGAGAAAAGAGCGCAATATGCAGATTATGCAAAGTGGCAAAGAAAAGAATTATCTAGAAGTAAAATGGAAAAGCAGTTTGAGTACTGGAAAAATAAATTAGAAGATATTGATCAAAGCGTAGAATTTCCTACGGATAAAAAACGTCCATCAATGCTAACAAACAATGGTGATGTTGTATTTTTTGAATTAGAGAAGGATACTGTAAATAATTTGAAAAAATATTCAACTAAATGTAATTGTACAGTTAATACAATTTTATTATCTGTTTTTAAATCCTTAGTTTATAAGTATACAAAACAAAATAATATAACTGTAGGAACAGCAGTTGCTAATAGGAAAGTAGATGGAATAGAAAATATTATTGGTTTTTTTGTCAATACAATAGTTTTAAACACTGAAATTAATGGAGATATGAAGTTTTCTGAGGTACTAAAAAAAGTAAGAGATACATCCTTGGAGGCATATGATAATGAAGAGTTTCCTTTTAATCAATTAGTGGAGAGAATTAATCCGTTAAGAGATAGTAGTAGAAATCCATTTTTTCAACTAATGTACACATATCAAAATACCCCAAAGTCTAAAGTAGAACTGCAGGACTTAAGAGTTGAGGAATATGCTTTAGGAAGTAGAAGATCAGCTGTTGATATAACATTGAACATTGAAGAGAATGAAAACAGGATATTTGGAGTTTTCGAATATAATTCTAATTTATTCTATAAAGACACTATACAGAGGATTTGTAATCAATTTAAGTTGATTATCGAAGATATTCTTAAGGATGATAATAAAAGAGTAGATGATATTTCAATAATAAATCAAGAAGAAAAAAATCTTATTTTAAATAAATTTAATGATACCTATGTCTATTATGATAAAGAAAGAACAGTAGTAGATATATTTGAAGAGCAGGTAGAAAAAACACCAAATAATATAGCTGTTGTATATGAAAATGAAAAATTAACTTATAAGGAATTGAATGAAAAAGTAAACATATTAGGAGATAAGCTGCGTAAGTTTGGAATAAAATCAGATGATTTTATAGGGATTTCAACAGAGCGAAGCTTAGAAATGTTAATTGGAATTTTAGCAACAGTGAAAGCAGGTGCTGCGTATGTTCCAATTGATCCAAAGTACCCAGAAGATAGGATAAATTATATTATTTCTGATTGTAGACCAAAGATTTTATTGACCTATAAGTCTGATACTGAAATTAAAGGAATACCATCTATGGATTTAGCTAACTACAAAATATTTGAAGGTAATCCTAAAAATTTAGAAAAGATTAATAGTTCAGATGATTTGTTATGTTTAATATATACTTCTGGAACTACTGGAAAACCAAAAGGAGTAATGATTAAGCATAGTAACATGGTTAATTATTGTTTAAAAAGTGAAAATAGTGCATTGAATGGTGTGTTCAAAAGAAACTTAAAGAATATGGGTTCTGTAACTAATATGACATTTGATATTTTTGGAACAGAATCAATATTGGTATTAGCAAATGGAATGACAACATTTATTGCTAATAGCGATGAGCAAGAAGATGTTGAATATTTAAGCTCTTTTATTGAAAGAAATAGTATCGAGATATTGCAAACTACTCCAAGTAGAATAAAGATATTATTATCAAAGCCAGAAAGGCTTAAAAATCTGAATTCACTAAAATATATTATTTTATGTGGAGAAAAGGTAGAGAGTGATATAGTAAATAAATTACATGAGTATACAAATGCAATAGTTGAAAATGCATATGGGCCATCAGAAACAACAATACTTTCAACAGCAAATGAATTATTGTCTGAAATAATAGAGGATAATGTATCTATTGGTAAGCCAATTTCAAATACACAAGTCTATATATTAGAAAACTCAAATCTTTTAGGAATTGGGGTTCCAGGGGAACTATGTATTGCAGGAGATGGAGTAGCAAAAGGATATTTAAATAGAACTGAGCTTACAGAAGAGAAGTTTATTAACAACCCATATGGTGAGGGGACTTTATATAGAACAGGTGACTTAGCAAGGTGGCTACCTAATGGAAATATTGAGTATTTAGGAAGAATAGATGAACAGGTTAAGATTAGAGGGTATAGAGTAGAGCTTGGAGAAATTGCAAGTGTATTAGGAAAGGTTAAGAATATACTAGATGTAGCTGTTATAACAAAAGAAGATTCAAGTGGTGAAAAAGCAATTTATGCTTATTTAGTTTCTGATAAAAATATAGATATTAAGAGTGTTAGAAAAGAGATTCGTAAAGTGCTACCAGAATATATGATACCTGCATATATGATGCAGATAGAAGAAATACCTGTAAATAGAAATGGAAAACTAGATAAAAGGGCATTACCAGATATATTGGAAGAAAATATAAAAGAGTATATTTCTCCAAGGAATGAGATGGAGAGTATTATTACTAGAATTTTTGAAGAAGTTGTTGGAAGGAAGAATATAAGTGTAGATTCAGATTTCTTTGAGATAGGAGGACATTCTTTAAGAGCGACAAAAGTAGCTAATAGGATTGAAGTGGAAACTGGCATAAGGATACCAATAAAAATAATATTTGCAGAGAGAACAGCAGAGTCAATAGCAAAATATCTAGAAAGTTATGAAAGTAAAGAATGCGCTGGAATAGAAAAGGCAGAGACAAAGGAATACTATCCAATGTCTTCAGTTCAAAAGAGAATCTATTTGATTTGGCAAATGGAGAAAGAAAGTATAGCTTATAATATGCCTTCATACTATAAGTTAAAAGGTAGAGTAAGAGTAGAGGATATAGAAAAATCATTAAATGAGCTTATTAATCGTCATGAAATACTAAGAACATCTTTTGTAATGAAAGATGGGGATCTTGTACAAAAGATATTGAATAAAGTAGAAATAGATTATTCATACGAGGAAAGTATAAATGGAATAACTGAAATTATTAGTGAGTTCACAAAACCATTTGATTTAAATGTAGGCAAGCTATTGAGGGTGAAGGTAGTAAAAAGGGAGGAAGAATATTATCTACTTATAGATATGCATCATATAGTTAGTGATGGAATGAGTATTGGAATTTTTATTAAAGAGTTTTCGGCCATTTATAATGGGATAGAACTTGAAGAACTTAGTTTACAGTATAAAGATTATAGTGAATGGATGAGGGGGAGAAATCTAGAAAATCAAAAAGCATATTGGATAAGTCAATTTGAAGACAAAGCTCCAGTAATTGATCTTCCATATGATTACAAAAGACCTGCTGAACAGAGTTATGAAGGAGCCACAACTAGTATTGAGTTTCATCAAGAAGTAAAGAATGGAATAGCAGAGTTGTGTACCATAACTGGTGCAACAGAATACATGGTACTTTTAGCAGCATTTTTTGTAGTTCTAAATAAGTATACTCGCCAAGAGGATATAGTTGTTGGAGCACCAATATCAGGAAGAACCAATAAAGATATGGAATCTATGATGGGGATGTTTGTAAACACCCTTGCTATTAGGGAAAGACCAGCGACAGAAAAAAGTTTTATTAATTTTTTATATGAAATTAAAGAAAGTTGTCTTAAGGCATATGAACATCAAGAATATCCATTTGAAGAATTAGTAGAAGAAGTAGAAGTTAGAAGAGATTTTTCCAGAAATCCTTTATTTGATGTAATGTTTGGCTTACAAAATAACGAGGAAGTAAATCTTCTAATGAATGATGTTAAAGTAGAACAGATATGGGGTGAAGTTAGAATATCTAAGTTTGATCTTAGTTTAATGATACAAAGTAATAAAGATGGTTACTTTGTAGGTACAGAATATTGTACAGCATTATTTAAAGAGGAGACAATAACTAAACTTCTAATTCATTTTAAGCAAACTCTTTACAAAGTAATATCAAATCCTAAAATACTTATAGGTGAAATTGAAATTATAACAGAAGAAGAAAAAGAATTAATTTCAACAAATTTTAATAATACCCATAGGGAATACGAGAAAGAAAAAACAGTAGTAGATCTTTTTGAAGAACAGGTGAAAAAGACACCAAATAATATTGCTGTAGTATTTGAAGATGAAGAAATAACATATAAAGAACTTAATAAAAGAGCGAATTCATTAGCTAGGATATTAAGAAAAAAAGGCGTAGGGTCAGATGTTGTTGTTGGAATTATGGTAGAACGTTCTGTAGAAATGATAGTAAGTATTATTTCTATATTAAAAGCAGGAGGAGCCTATTTACCAATAGACTTGTCATACCCAAAGGAAAGAGTTGAATTTATATTACAAAATAGTAGATGCAAAGTTCTTTTAACACAAAAGAATATACTTGAAGATATAGTATTTGAAGGCAACGTGATTTGTGTAGAGGAAGAGAGCTTATATCAAGAGAGCAGTAGAAATTTAATCAAAAAGTCCAACACTGATGATCTTGTATATATAATATATACATCTGGAACAACAGGGGAACCTAAGGGCGTTATGTTTAAAAATAGTAGTATTGCTAATTTAATAAATTTTGAAATTAAAGATACTAATATTGAATTGAAGACCAGAGTATTGCAATTTGCAAATTTAGGATTTGATGTAGCAAGTCAAGAAATATTATCTACTTTATTAGCAGGTGGAGAATTATATTTAATCAAAGAGGAAATGAGAACGGACGTTCCTAAAATGTTAGATTTTATAGATGAAAAACAAATAAAAACAGTATTTTTCCCAACAGCATATTTTAAGTTGTTACAATCAGAAACTAAATATATAGAAAGTATTATTAAATATGTTAACCATATTGTTGTAGCAGGAGAACAGTTAACTTTAACTGATGAACTAAAAGAGCTAATCAGAAGTAATAAAATAAATATTCATAATCACTATGGTCCTTCAGAGAGTCATGTTGTTACAACTTCTACAATAACTTCTACAAATAATCTTAAGAGTATCCCAACTATCGGAAGACCTATAAGTAACAATAAAATATATATTTTAGATAATAGTATGAATTTAGCACCAATTAATGTAAAAGGAGAAATGTATATAGCAGGTGCAGGAGTTGCAAGAGGGTATTTGAATAATGATAAGTTAACAAAAGAAAAATTTATAGACAATCCATATAAACCGGAAGAAGTAATGTATAAAACTGGGGATTTGGCAAGATGGCTTCCAGACGGAAATATTGAATATTTAGGAAGAGTCGATGAACAAGTTAAAATAAGAGGATTTAGAATTGAACTTGGAGAAATTGCAAATGTATTGATGAAAATTAGCTATATAAAAGATGTAGCGATTATAACAAGACAAGATATAAATGGCGAGAAATTAATTCATGGATATGTAGTTTCAGATGAAAATGTAGATTTTAAGGAAGTTAGAAAAGAGCTACGAAAAGAATTACCTGATTACATGGTACCTTCATATATGATGAAGATAGTGGAGATACCATTAAATAGAAATGGAAAAGTAGATAAAAGGGCACTACCAGATATAATTGAAGAAGAAAAAGAAGAATATATTGCTCCGAGAAATGAGATAGAGAATATCGTAATTGAGATTTTCCAGGATGTAATTGGAAGAAGTAAAATTAGTGTAGACTCTGATTTCTTTGAAGTAGGAGGACATTCATTAAGAGCAACCAAAGTAGTAAATAGAATTGAAGTTGAAACGGGAATAAGAATTCCTATAAAAGTAATTTTCTCGGAGAGAACAGCAGAGTCTATAGCAAGATATATAGAAAAGTATGAAAATAAAAATTGTGAATTTATACCGAAAGCAGAAGAAAAGAAATATTATCCAATGTCTTCAGCTCAAAGGAGAATGTATTTAATTTGGCAAATGGATAAAGAAAGTCTAGCTTACAATATGCCTGCATGCTATAGGCTAGAGGGGGAGGTAAGAGAAGATAGTATAAAGGCTGCATTCCAAAGAATGATAGACCGTCATGAAATATTAAGAACATCTTTTATTATAAAAGATGGGGAGCTTGTACAGAAAATTTTAGAAAAAGTTAATGCAGAATATTCTTACGATAATAATATAAGTGAAGTTTCAGAAATTCTTCAAGACTTTACAAAACCATTTGCTTTAGATGAAGGAAATCTAATAAGGATGAAAGTAGTAAAGAGTGTAGAAGAATACTATTTACTTCTAGATATGCATCATATAGTTAGTGATGGAATGAGTATGGGAATTTTTATTGATGAATTTTCAACTCTTTATAATGGGGGAGAACTTAAATCTCTTAGTTTACAGTATAAAGATTATAGTGAGTGGATGGGTAGAAGAAATTTAGATAGTCAGAAAGAATACTGGATAAATAAATTTGCGGATAAAGCACCAGCACTAGAACTTCCCTATGACTACAGTAGACCCACAGAGAAAAACTATGAAGGCTCAATAGAAAACATGGACCTACAGCAAGAAATTAAAAATGGAATAAAAGAATTATGTAGGATTACTGGAGCTACAGAATATATGATATTTTTATCAGCATTCATGGTAGTTTTAAATAAATATACTCATCAAGAAGATATTGTTGTAGGAACGCCTATATCTGGTAGAAACAATAAAGATACAGAATCTATGATGGGAGTATTTATAAATACTCTTGCTATGAGAGGAGAACCTGAGTCTAAAAAAAGCTTTATTGATTTTATAGATGAGGTAAAGGAAAGTTCTCTTAGGGCTTATGAAAATCAAGAATATCCTTTCGAAGACCTAGTTGAAACAATAGAAGTTAGAAGGGATCTTTCTAGAAATCCTTTATTTGATGTAATGTTTGGATTGCAAAACAATGAAGACTTTAATCTTGTAATGGGTAATGTCTCAGCAAATCCAATATGGGGTGAATATAGAATATCTAAGTTTGATCTTAGTGTGAATATTGGAAATAAAGAAGATGGCTACTTTGTATGCGCAGAATATTGTACAGCCTTATTTAAGAGTGAAACTATAAATAGATTATTAGTTCATTTTAAAGAAGTTCTTTGTAAAGTAATTTCTAATCCCAAAATTCTTATAGGTGAAATTAAAATGATAACAAAAGAAGAGGAGGATATAATTTTAAAGAATTTTAATGATACCTATGTAGAATACAATGAAGAAAAAACATTAGTTGATATCTTTGAAGAACAGGTAAAAAGGACACCGAAGAATATAGCAGTAGTATATGAGGAAGAACAACTAACTTACGAGGAATTAAATGAAAAGGCAAATATATTAGCTAGGACTTTAAGAAGCAATGGAGTTGGAAGTGATAACGTAGTAGCGATAATGATAGATCGTTCAATTGAAATGATAGTAGGAATAATTGGAGTATTAAAATCAGGTGCTGCATATTTGCCAATAGATCCTAGTCATCCAAATAATAGAATAGAGTATATGTTAAAGAATAGTAATACAAATATTTTATTAAGTATACCGAGTTTATTTAGTAGGATTAATTTTGATGGAATTGTATTAGATATATCAAAAGAAGAAATAAATGATAAAGAAATAAGTAACTTAAATAATATAAATAAATCAAGTGATTTAGCCTATATAATATATACTTCAGGAACTACGGGAATACCCAAAGGAGTTATGGTAGAGCATAAAAGTGTAGTTAATTTAGTATCTTCATTAAAAGAGTTTATCTACAATAAATATGAAGGTAATTTAAAAGTAGCGTTAGTAGCTAATTATGCTTTTGATGCCTCAGTTCAACAGATTTTTCCTTGTTTAACATTAGGAAATACATTATATATTGTTGATGATAATGCAAGAATGAACGGAGATGATTTAGTAAGATTTTATTTGGAAAACCAAATAGAGATAACAGATGGTACGCCAATACATTTATCAATGATGTGTAATTCTAGGTTATTAGAAAGCAGTAAAATAAAATTAAAGCATATGATAATTGGTGGAGATAAACTTTTAAAGGATACCTTAAAAAATATATATAGCAAATTAAAATCAAACAAAATTAATATAACAAATGTATACGGGCCAACAGAATGTTGTGTTGATACTACTTATCAAAATATAGACTCAAAAAATATTGATATATTCAGAGATATTCCAATTGGAAAACCATTAAACAACTACAATGTATATATATTAAATAAACAAGGTCAAGTAGTTCCAATAGGAATTTCAGGAGAATTATATGTAAGTGGAGATGGATTAGCTAGAGGATATCTAAATAATAAAGAACTAACAAATGAAAAGTTTATAGATAATCCATATAAGTTAGGTCAAAAGATGTATAAAACAGGTGACTTAGCAAAATGGCTTTCTGATGGGAGTATTGAATATTTAGGAAGAATTGATGACCAAGTAAAGATAAGAGGATTTAGAATAGAGCTTGGGGAAATAGTTAATCAATTGCGTAGAATTTCATATATAGAAGATGCAGCAGTAATAACAAGGGAAGATTCAAATGGTGAAAAAGCAATTTATGCATATGTAGTCTCCAAATCTGATTTAGACCTTTTGGAAGTTAGAAAAGAGATTCGTAAAGAGCTACCTGATTATATGGTACCTTCTTATATGATGAAGATAGATTCTATACCTATGACTAGAAATGGTAAGTTAGATAAAGGAGCACTACCAGATATTGTTGAGGAAAATATAGAAGAATATATTGCTCCAAGAAACGAGATAGAGAAAATAATAGTTAAAACTTTTCAAGATGTTCTTGGAAGAAATAAAGTTAGTGTTTATGCTGATTTCTTTGAAGTAGGAGGACATTCTCTAAGAGCAACAAAAATAGTGAACAGAATTGAAGCGGAAATAGGGATGAGGATACCAATAAAGGTGATTTTTTCCCACAGAACTCCTGAAGCTATTGCAAGATATATTGAAGAAACTGAAAAAACAGAGTATGAGTTTATACCAAAAGCAGAAAAAAAGAAATTTTATGAATTATCTTCAGCACAAAGGAGAATGTATTTAATTTGGCAGATGGATAAGGAAAGTACAGTTTATAATATGGCAGCATGCTATAAACTAGATGGGGAAGTAAAAGAAAATGAAATAAAGAATTCCTTAGAAAAAATCATAAGCCGTCATGAAATATTAAGAACTTGCTTTATAACTAATGAAGGACACTTTGTACAAAAAGTTTTAGATAAAGTAGATATAGACTATTCATATGAGGAATGTAGGGAAGAAATATCTAAAGTTATTAAGGCCTTTACAAAGCCATTCGATTTAGAAAAGGGTAATCTAATAAGAATGAAAGTGGTAAAAAGTAAAGAAGAATATTATTTGTTAATAGATATGCATCATATAGTGAGTGATGGTATGAGTAGTGGAATTTTTATAAAGGAATTCTCAATTATTTATAACGGTGGAGAACTTGATGCGCCTACTTTACAATATAAGGACTATAGCGAATGGATGAGAATAAGAAATCTAGAAAACCAGAAAGAATACTGGATAAGCCAATTTGAGGATGAGGTACCGATAATTGATCTACCATATGATTATAAGAGACCGGTTGAGAAAAGTTTCAAAGGCTCAATGGCTAGTATTGTGATAGGGGAAGAAGTTAAGAATGGAATAAAAGAACTATGTAGAACTACTGGAACAACTGAGTATATGTTACTTTTAGCTTCATTTATGGTAGTGCTAAATAAGTATACTCGCCAAGAAGATATTGTTGTGGGAACTCCTGTATCAGGTAGAACAAATAAGGATATGGAATCTATGATGGGAGTATTTATAAATACTCTAGCAATGAGAGGAAGACCAGAGGATAAAAAGAGTTTCATTAATTTCCTAGAGGAAGTAAAGGAAAGTTGCCTTAAGGCATATGAGAATCAAGAATATCCTTTTGAAGAGTTAGTTGATGTAGTAGAGGTTAGAAGAAATTTTTCAAGAAATCCTTTATTTGATGTAACTTTTGGAGTGCAAAATAATGAGAAATTTGAATTAAAATTAAATGATTCACAAATTGAAGAGGTATGGGGAGAGCATATAATATCAAAGTTTGATCTTAGTGTTATTATTGAAGGTAACCAAGGAGAGTATTTTGTAAATGCAGAATATTCCACAGAATTGTTTAAAGAGGAGACTATAAAGGGACTACTAGCTCATTTTAAAGAAGTTCTTTGCAAAATAATAGCTACTCCAGAAATGCTTATAGGTGAAATTCAAGCTATAACAAAAGAAGAAGAAGATTTAATTTTAAATAAGTTTAATGATACCTATGTAGAGTATGATAAAGAAAAAACAGTAGTAGATTTATTTGAAGAACAGGTATCAGGTTTATCAAATAAGGTAGCGGTAGTATATGAAAAGGAGAAGTTAACTTATGAAGAATTAAATGAGAAATCAAATATATTAGGACTAAAGCTACGAGAATTAGGCATAAAACCAAATGATTTTGTAGCAATTGTAGCAGAAAGAAGTTTAGAAATGGTAATTGGTATTTTAGCAATCATAAAAGCTGGAGCAGCATACGTGCCAATTGATCCAAAATATCCAGAAGAAAGAATAAACTACATTCTTTCCGATTGCAAAGCAAAAGTTTTATTAACATATAAGGCAGAGGTAAAGTTTGAAGAAGTATTACAAATTAATCTTGCTGATAATAAAACTTTTGAAGGGGAAGGAAAAAATATTGAGAAAGTTAATACATCAGAGGATTTATTATATTTGATATACACTTCAGGAACTACTGGAAAGCCAAAGGGAGTAATGGTTAAGCATAGCAATATAATTAATTATTGTTCTAATAATGATAAGAGTACGATGTCAGGAGTTCTTAGGAGTAAACTAAATAATATGGGTTCTGTAACTAATATGTGCTTTGATATTTTTGCAACAGAAATAATATTTGTATTTGTAAACGGAATGACTACATTTATAGCTAATAGTGATGAACAGGTAGATATTAATTATCTAAGTTCATTTATTGAAAGAAATAAAGTAGAGATATTACAAACAACACCAAGTAGGGTAAGAATACTATTGTCACAACCAGAAAAGCTTAAAGAGTTAAGGTCTCTTAGGTATATTATAGTTGGTGGAGAAGTAGTAGAGAGAGATCTAGTTGACAAAGTGCATGAATATACAGATGCCGTAGTTGTAAATGGATATGGACCATCAGAAACAACTATAAGCTCAACAGCTAATGAGATATCACGAGAAACAATAGAAAATAATATTTCTATTGGTAAACCTATTGCAAATACACAAGTATATATACTTCAAAGATTGAATCTTTGTGGGATTAATGTTCCAGGAGAGTTATGTATTGCAGGAGATGGAGTAACTAAGGGCTATCTTAACAAACCAGAGCTTACAGCAGAAAAGTTCATTGATAATCCTTATGGAGAAGGAAAGTTATATAGAACGGGTGATCTAGCAAGATGGCTTTCTGATGGAAATATAGAATATTTGGGGCGTATTGACGAGCAAGTTAAGATTAGAGGTTTTAGAATTGAACTTGAAGAAATAGCAAATGTATTACACAAAATAGAATATGTAAATAATGTAGCTATTATAACAAAAGAAGACGGAAGTGGAGAAAAAGCAATTTATGCCTATATAGTTTCGGATATAAATATAGATTTAAAAGAGATAAAAAAGGAAATTCGTAAAGAATTACCAGACTATATGGTTCCAGCATATATTATGCAAATAGAAGAAATACCTGTAACTAGAAATGGTAAGGTAGATAAAAAAGCACTACCAGAGATAGAAGAAAAAAATAAAGATGAATATATTGCTCCGGAAAGTGAGTTAGAGAAAAGAGTTGTTAGAGTTTTTGAAGATGTAATTGGTAGAAGTAATATAAGTGCAGATGCCGACTTCTTTGAAATAGGCGGTCATTCTTTAAGGGCAACAAAAGTAGCAAATAGGATTGAAGCTGAAACTGGAGTAAGAATAACTATAAAAACAATTTTCAATGAGAGAACAGCAATAGCCATAGCAAGATATATAGAAAAATCTGAAATTAAAGAATATCATTCCATAGAAAAGGCTAAAGAAAAAAAATATTATCAAATGTCATCTGCACAAAAAAGAATGTATTTAATTTGGCAAATGGATAAAGAAGGCCTAGTTTACAATATGCCTACCTGTTATAAGTTAGAAGGTAATGTAAAACCTAATAATATAAAAAATGCATTAGAAAAGATGATAGAACGTCATGAAATATTAAGAACATCTTTTGTAATTGATGATGGGGAGTTTGTACAAAAGATTTTATATAATTTAGAGGCGGATTATTCTTATGAAGAGAATATAAATGAATTATCAGAAATACTCAATACATTTATAAAGCCATTTGCTTTGGATGAAGGCAACCTTGTGAGAATGAAGGTTGTAAAGAATATGGGGGATTACTATTTACTTATAGATATGCACCATATAGTTAGTGATGGAATGAGTATTGGAATTTTCCTTAAAGAATTTTCAACTATCTATAATGGTGGAGAACTTGAAGAATTAAGTTTACAGTATAAAGATTATAGTGAATGGATGAAAGATAGAAGTATAGAAAATCAGAAGGAGTATTGGGTGAGCCAATTTGAAGACGAAGTACCAGTAATAGATCTTCCTTATGATTATAAGAGACCAGTTGAGCAAAGTTATGAAGGGGCAATTACTAGCATTAATCTATATCAAGAAATAAAAGATGGAATAAAGGAATTGTGTAAAACTACTGGAACAACTGAATATATGTTACTTTTAGCTTCGTTTATGATAGTGCTAAATAAGTATACTCGTCAAGAAGATATTGTTGTAGGAACTCCTGTATCAGGTAGAACAAATAAGGATATGGAATCTATGATGGGAGTATTTATAAATACTCTTGCAATGAGAGGAAGACCAGAGGAAAAGAAGAGTTTCATTAATTTTCTAGAGGAAGTAAAGGAAAGTTGCCTTAAGGCATATGAGAATCAAGAATATCCTTTTGAAGAGTTAGTTGATGTAGTAGAGGTTAGAAGAGATTTTTCAAGAAATCCTTTATTTGATGTAACCTTTGGAGTGCAAAATAATGAGGAATTTGATATTTCAATGGATGAAATTAAAATAAGTCAAGTTAGTGGAGAACATAGAATATCAAAATTTGATCTTAGTGTAGTAATAGAAGATAGTGAAGATAGTTACTTTTTATGTGCAGAATATTGCACAGCATTGTTTAAAGAGGAGACTATAAAGGGACTACTAGCTCATTTCAAAGAAGTTCTTTGCAAAATAATAGCTACTCCAGAAATGCTTATAGGTGAAATTCAAGCTATAACAAAAGAAGAAGAAGATTTAATTTTAAATAAGTTTAATGATACCTATGTAGAGTATGATAAAGAAAAAACAGTAGTAGATTTATTTGAAGAACAGGTATCAGGTTTATCAAATAAGGTAGCGGTAGTATATGAAAAGGAGAAGTTAACTTATGAAGAATTAAATGAGAAATCAAATATATTAGGACTAAAGCTACGAGAATTAGGCATAAAACCAAATGATTTTGTAGCAATTGTAGCAGAAAGAAGTTTAGAAATGATAATTGGTATTTTAGCAATCATAAAAGCTGGAGCAGCATACGTGCCAATTGATCCAAAATATCCAGAAGAAAGAATAAACTACATTCTTTCCGATTGCAAAGCAAAAGTTTTATTAACATATAAGGCAGAGGTAAAGTTTGAAGAAGTATTACAAATTAATCTTGCTGATAATAAAACTTTTGAAGGGGAAGGAAAAAATATTGAGAAAGTTAATACATCAGAGGATTTATTATATTTGATATACACTTCAGGAACTACTGGAAAGCCAAAGGGAGTAATGGTTAAGCATAGCAATATAATTAATTATTGTTCTAATAATGATAAGAGTACGATGTCAGGAGTTCTTAGGAGTAAACTAAATAATATGGGTTCTGTAACTAATATGTGCTTTGATATTTTTGCAACAGAAATAATATTTGTATTTGTAAACGGAATGACTACATTTATAGCTAATAGTGATGAACAGGTAGATATTAATTATCTAAGTTCATTTATTGAAAGAAATAAAGTAGAGATATTACAAACAACACCAAGTAGGGTAAGAATACTATTGTCACAACCAGAAAAGCTTAAAGAGTTAAGGTCTCTTAGGTATATTATAGTTGGTGGAGAAGTAGTAGAGAGAGATCTAGTTGACAAAGTGCATGAATATACAGATGCTGTAGTTGTAAATGGATATGGACCATCAGAAACTACTATAAGCTCAACAGCTAATGAGATATCACGAGAAACAATAGAAAATAATATTTCTATTGGTAAACCTATTGCAAATACACAAGTATATATACTTCAAAGATTGAATCTTTGTGGGATTAATGTTCCAGGAGAGTTATGTATTGCAGGAGATGGAGTAACTAAGGGCTATCTTAACAAACCAGAGCTTACAGCAGAAAAGTTCATTGATAATCCTTATGGAGAAGGAAAGTTATATAGAACGGGTGATCTAGCAAGATGGCTTTCTGATGGAAATATAGAATATTTGGGGCGTATTGACGAGCAAGTTAAGATTAGAGGTTTTAGAATTGAACTTGAAGAAATAGCAAATGTATTACACAAAATAGAATATGTAAATAATGTAGCTATTATAACAAAAGAAGACGGAAGTGGAGAAAAAGCAATTTATGCCTATATAGTTTCGGATATAAATATAGATTTAAAAGAGATAAAAAAGGAAATTCGTAAAGAATTACCAGACTATATGGTTCCAGCATATATTATGCAAATAGAAGAAATACCTGTAACTAGAAATGGTAAGGTAGATAAAAAAGCACTACCAGATATAATAGTCGAGAGTGTGGAAGAATACATGCCTCCAGAAAGTGAGGTTGAAAAAACTTTAGTAGAAATATGGCAAAGTGTATTAGGAGTAAAGACTATTGGTATTAATGATGATTTCTTTAACTTAGGTGGAGATTCTATAAAGGCAATCCAAGTAATATCTAGAGCTAAAACGAAAGGGTATTATTTTGAAGTGAAAAATTTATTCTCAAATTCTACTATAAGAGATTTAAGTAAAACTATAAAGCAGAATGTTTTTAAAATTAACCAAGATGAAGTTGTTGGTGAAGTAGAATTAACCCCAATACAAAAATGGTTCTTTGAGATGGATTTTGAAGAAAAACATCACTGGAATCAAGCTACAATGTTATTTAATAGAGAGGGCTTTGATAGGGAATTAATAGAAAAATCATTTAATGCTATAGTTAGCCATCATGATGCTTTAAGAATGATATACGACCTTGAAAATGGTGAAGTAATACAAAAAAATCGATGTATTGATGAAAAACTTTATGACTTAGATATTTATGATTATAGAGAACATGACTATATTGATGAAGATGAAGTTAAAAATATATGTAATAAGATACAGGGCAGTATAAATCTAAAAGAAGGGCCATTGCTTAAGTTAGGCTTATTTAAGAGTAATGAAGGAGACCACTTATTAATAGTAGTGCATCATTTAATTATTGATGGAGTCTCATGGAGAATACTATATGAAGATTTAGAAATGGCATATAGGATGGCTAAGAATGACGAAGAAATAGTACTTCAAGAGAAAACTACTTCATTTAAAGATTGGGCAAGTAAGATAAATAAGTATGCCAATTCTTATGACATTAAGAAGCAGTTAGAGTACTGGAGTAATATTAAAAATAAAGAAATATGTGAAATTCCAAAAGATAAACATTCTAATGGAGCAAAATTCCATAACTTAAGAAATATTGGAATAGAATTAACCAAAGAAGAAACAAAGAGATTATTAAAGTATGCAAATAGAGCATACAATACAGAAATTAATGATATATTACTATCAGCTTTATCAATAACAATAAGTCAATGGACTAAAAACGAGAATACTTTAATTAATTTAGAATCTCATGGAAGAGAAGAAATAATTAAAGAAGTAGATATTACAAGAACAATAGGATGGTTTACATCTCAGTATCCAGTAGTTCTAAAAAATATTGATGGTGATTTAGGCATGTTAATAAAAAATACAAAAGATTTATTAAGGCGAATACCTAACAAAGGAATTGATTATGGAATAATTAGGTACCTTTCTAAGGATGAAATTAAAAATAAGGTAAGTTATACCTTAGAGCCTGAAATATCATTTAATTATTTAGGACAATTTGATGAAGATATGAACAATGATATTTTTAGTACTTCACAGTTAAGCACAGGAGAATCAATTTCTTTAAATAATAAAAGTTTACATTCTATAAACTTCTCAGCGATACTTATGGATAAGAAGTTAAGAATGGATATAATATACAGTGATAATGAGTATAACTCTGAAACTATAGAATTATTAAGTCGCAATTACAAAATAAACCTTGTTGAAATCATTAATCATTGTTTAAGCAAAAAAGAGGGAGAAAAAACAGCAGCAGATATAACAAATGAAAATATAAGCTTATATGAGTTAAAAGCATACTCAAAAGACATAAACAATATTAAAAACATCTACCCGTTAACACCAATGCAAGAAGGGATGTTATATCATACATTAGTTGATGGTAACTCAGAAGCATACCATGAGGTTTTAAGATTAACAATAAAAGGAGAGTTGGATATTGAGATATTAGAAGAGAGTTTTAATAGATTAATATCAAGACATGATATCTTAAGAACTATTTTTGATAGCAAGAATTTTAATAAGAATATGCAGATTGTATTTAATGAGAGAAAAACAAATATAAAGTATAAAGATATAAGTGAAGAAATAATTGATAAAGAAGCTTATATTAATAATATAATTTGTGAAGAAAAGAAAAATAGATTTAACTTGAATGAAGATATTCTTATAAGACTAACTGCAATTAAGGTAGAGAAAGATATATATATATTAATCTTAAGTAATCATCATATTATATTAGATGGATGGTGTGCGGGGATACTAACATTTGATTTATTCAAAATATACAATGGATTAAAGTATGGATATGACCCTAAACTTAAAGAAGTGGCACCATATTCAAATTATATAGAATGGATTAACAAGCAAAATGAAGAAGTAGCTGAAGAATACTGGAGAAATTATCTATTAGAATACAGCGAAGTAGCAGAAATTCCATTTGAAGAAAATTTGAAAGCTGAAGGGTATAAAAATAGTGAAGTTGGCTTTATTTTAGAAGAAGATATAACAAAAAAACTAGAAAAAATAGCGAAGAACAGTAAGGTTACAGTAAATACAATAGTACAAGCTATTTGGTCAGTACTTCTCCACAAATATAATAATAGTAATGATGTTACCTTTGGATATGTTGTATCAGGAAGAAGTCCAGAAGTTAAAGGTATAGAGAATATGATGGGATTATTCATAAATACAATACCATTAAGAGTTAAGATGGAGAATAATATAAGCTTTAAAGAATTACTAATAAATATAAACAACTCTTTTTTAGAAAATAGTGCATATGATTTCTATCCTTTATCAAAAATACAACAATTAAGTGAAGCAAGGGAAAAGCTAATTAATAATATAATGATATTTGAAAATTACCCAGTTGATAATGAAGGCTTAAATAGTGAATTATTATTTGAAAATAACTTGGAGATAACGGATGTTAAGGGATTAGAGCAAACAAATTACAATTTCAATCTAATTGTTGGATATCAAAATATGATTTCAGTAAAATTACAATTTAATGAATTATTATATTCTAAAAATAGTGTAGAAAAAATAAAAGATCATTTTATTAATTTAGTAAATAAGGTTATAGTAGATGAAAATATATTAGTTAAAGATATAGAAATAATAGGTGAATATGAAAGAATTAAATTGTTAACAGAATTTAATGATACAGTTGTAGACTATCCAAGAAATAAAACAATAAAAGACTTATTTGAGGAACAAGTTGAAAAGACCCCAAATAATATTGCAGTTGTATTTGAGGATGAAAAATTAACCTATAAAGAGTTAAATAAAAAAGCAAATATATTAGGATTGAAATTACGAGAAATTGGAATAAAACCAGATGATTTTGTTGCGATTTCCGCAGAAAGAAGTATAGAAATGGTAGTTGGGATTTTGGCAATAATAAAGGCTGGAGGAGCATATGTGCCAATTGATCCTAAATATCCAAATGAAAGAATAAATTACATTATTTCTGACTGTAACCCGAAAGCTATTTTAGTTTATAAAGCTAAAGTTAAATATGAAGGAATACCGGTTATTGATCTTGAGGATAAAAAGATCTTTAAGGGAGAGTCTAAGAATCTCGGAAAGGTAAATACACCAGAGGATTTACTATATTTAATATATACTTCAGGTACAACTGGAAATCCAAAAGGAGTAATGGTTAAGAATATAAATATGGTAAATTACTGTTGGAATAATGAGAAGAGCATACTGAGTAGCGCAATGATGAGTAAATTAACTAATATGGCATGTGTCACCAATATGAGCTTTGATATTTTTGCAACAGAAATTTTCTTGGTATTCTTAAATGGGATGACTACATTTGTAGCAAATAGCAATGAACAAGAAGATTTTGAGTATTTGAATTCCTTTATTGAAAGAAATAGTATAGAAATATTACAAACTACTCCAAGTAGAATAAAGATATTGTTATCTCAGCCAGAAAGGCTTAAAAACCTTAAATCTCTCCAATATATAATGGTAGGAGGAGAAAAGGTAGAGTATGATTTAGTAAAGGAATTACATGAATATACAAATGCAGTAATTGAAAATGTATATGGACCATCTGAAACTACTGTATGGTCAACGGCTAATGAATTATCAAAAAATTTAGAGGCAGATAATATTGCTATTGGTAAGCCTATAGCAAACACGCAAGTTTATATTCTTCAAGATTTAACCCTTTGTGGTATTGGAATACCAGGAGAATTATGTATTGCTGGAGATGGAGTAGCAAAGGGATATCTTAATAAACCTGAACTTACAGCAGAAAAATTTATTGAAAATCCTTATGGGGAAGGAAGGCTGTATAGAACAGGAGATTTAGCAAGATGGCTTTCTAACGGGAATCTAGAGTATTTAGGTCGTATTGATGAGCAAGTTAAAATAAGGGGATTTAGAATTGAACTTGGTGAAATTGCTAACATAATGCGTAAAATTGATTATATAGAGGACGTTGCTGTTATAACAAGAGATAATGAAAAGGGTGAAAAATCAATTTATGGTTATGTAGTTTCTAAGAAAACTGTTAACTTTAAGGATGTTAGAGAGGAAATTCGCAAAGAATTACCAGAGTATATGATTCCATCATATATGATGCAGATTGAAGAAATACCTGTAAATAGAAATGGAAAACTAGATAAGAAAGCCTTGCCTAATATAGTTGAAGTAAATAAAGAAGAATATATTGCACCAAGAAGCCCAAAAGAAATAACTATTTGTAATATATTTGAGGAAATTTTAGATGTTGATAAGGTGGGATTACAGGATAATTTCTTTGAACTTGGTGGGGATTCAATGAAGCTATTAAGACTAATATCTGCATTAAGAAAAGAAGGGTTTGACGTAACATTTAATACTATCAAGACAAGTAAGACTGTAAAAATGTTAGTAGAAAATTTAGGTGTAAGTAGTAGTGAATCTTATGATAAAAAAATAGATAATGAAAATAAGATAGTAATAAATAGAGTTATTGTCCCAAGGGAATTTAAAGAAGATTTTATTAAAACTAAAGTATATGAAAAATTGTATAAATACAATGGTAATATAAATAAAAGTATAGACTGTTACGAGTACGTACCATTAAAAATTCAGCAAGATTTTTTAAATAAAAAATCACCATTTATATCATCATTAGGAGTAGAAATAATAGGAGAAGTATCAAAAGATCAAATATTAAATTCTATAAAGAGTATTATTAATAGTCAGGCAGTATTACGTACAATATACAATAGAGAAAATAATGTTTTAATTGAAGTATTCAAAGAAGATTGGTATATACCTTACTTTAATAGATACGAATATGAAAAAATCTATAATGATATAGGAGGAATTTTTGACTGCGAGGATTTATTTAAAAAAAGTGAGTTGCTATCAAAAGTAGTTGTTATAGAAAAAGATAGTAGTCATCATTTAGTATATTTCTATGTAAATCATGCTCTATGGGACTTTATGACATCTGAAATACTTTTAGACATGTTCAATAATATGCTAACTAACTCTAAGAAATCCTTTGAACCAGAAGAAACATATTATCAATATGTAGATAGAAAAAGAAATAATTCTAAAAGGATAGAAATGTATGATTCTATAGAAAATATTGAAAATAATGTTGAATATTATATGGATAAAATTAGGTGTAATTATGATTATATTTATAAAGTTGTAGTAACTAAAGATCTAGATGAAAATGAAAAGAAAGAATTATTAGAAAATCCAATTAAATGGGTTTTGGAGAAATATTACAATGTTATTAATATAAATGATATTACAGAAATACCATTTACTATGGTTCATCATGCACGTGAAGTAAAAACATTAAATACATTGGGTCTATATGCTGATACTATTCCATGTTTGTACGATACAAGGAAAAAAGAAATAAAGGGATGGGATATTGTAGAAAAAATAAACAGTAATCCTAATGATAGCTTTGAGTTATATAAAGAGAATATATCAGTAGAATCAAATATATTTGAAGAGTTGAGTATTAATGTAACTATTTCAGATTCTAATTATATTAACTTTAAAAATAATATAGTTATGGTTACTGGTAAATATAATGTTGGTGAGATACCAGAAGAAATTCATATGAATATAGACAAAAATATGGTGACAATTTTTTGTTCAGTCTATGCAAAAAAAGAGTTAGAAGAAGAATATATTGTTAAATATGTGAAAAAAAATTTTGATATTGTATAAATAGTGAGGGGATTATGAGGATTATAGTATATGGAATAGGAAGTAAAAGTAAGTTTGTATCGGATAAATTAAAGAAGGATCATAAAATTATAGGTTATACTGATAATAGGTCAAATAATAAGAGCTTTAATAATGCAAGATTTTATAAATTAGAAGAATTAAGTGATATAGACTATGACTATATAATTCTTGCAATTGATAATGTAGAAGCTTGCAAAGTTATTGTAAAGTATTTAAATAAAAAGTTTAAGATTGATTCATCTAAAATAGTTGACTTCTATCATTTATATAATAGTGGAGTATCATCTCAAAAAGTAGATAGAGTTATGCAAGATCCAAGTAACAAAGGAAGTTATGATGGAATTGTTTTAGGGGTATCACATTCTGCCTTGGGAATTAACCCTAAATATCTAAAAGGTAAATTTTGCAATTTAGCTGTATCGAGTCAAGATATATTTTATAACTTAAAAACTTTGGAATATTGCATGGAGAATTATCAAAATAAAATTAAAAATTTAAAGTATGCAATATTAGATATATTTGATTATAACTATCTTAATTATGATGTTTCACTTACATCTGATTTAATAAATTATTTATCTTGGGGTGGATATAATCTAGATTATCATAATTATAATCAGAATAGAAATTTCACCCTAAGTGTTGAGGATGAGCTCTCTAAGATAAATTGTAAAATTATCAAACCACTAAATATTGAGGAAAGAAATTTAAGGGACATGCTTTTCGAAAATATTTATGAAAATTCTCAAGTTAAGATGTTTAGAGACTTTGCATCACCTGAACAAAGGGCTAATAAAGTAGAAAAAGGAAGCAATGATTATTGCTTACCAGACTTGATGCCTAAATATGGAAGTAATCGCTTCGATAGAACAATTGAGGAAAACAAAGTGTATTTTGAGAAAACTTTAAAAAATTTATACAAAATAAACCCTAATGTAAAAATTTATGCTGTTCTTATCCCTCGATATGAAACAGTGGAAAAGGTTCATAAGACTAAATATGCGCATTGGAAATTAGAGTATGAAGAGTTTATTTATAGGATGAAAGAAAAGTATAATTTTGAATATCTTGATTTTAAAAATTGTAAAGAAATAACTACTCATCATGAGTACTATCAAGATGTTGCGCATTTAAATTATGATGGTGCAACAGCATTCACGACTATTTTAGATACTTATATTGATTATGTAGTATAGGGAAATTTAAAATTATTTTAAAGTAAATAAGCAGAGCCTCGTTAAGTATGGGTGGAAAAAGATTGAAGTGACTCTACTTAACGAGGTAATTTATTAATTAAATTTATAAGGGCTATATCATTAAAAAAATTATTATTTAAGAGTTCTTAATAAGAAATAATTTTTAAAATATTGGTGTATAATTACAGTATATAATGAAGGGAAAGAGGGTACTCAAGGGGATTTATGAATAAGATTTTTATTATCAAAACTTTAGATGTAGAAGATGAGAAGTTAAACAAAATATGTGAGTATATTTGTTGTGAAAAAAGAACTAGAGTAAATAAATTATTTAATAAAAAAGATAAAATTCAAACTTTAATAGCTGAGATTTTGATACGGGGTCACCTTATTGAAAATTACAATATGAAAAATGAAGCTATTTTTTTTGAAAAAAATAGCTATGGAAAGCCATATGTTAAAACCGTGGAAAACTTTCATTATAATATATCACATTCAGGGGAGTTTGTTGTAGTAGCAATTAGCGAATATGAAATTGGTATTGATATAGAAGAAATAAAGGGGATAGAGTATATTGATATAGCGAAAAATTTTTTCACTAATAATGAATTAGAGTATATTACATCTGTTAATGATGGAAGAGGGTTAGAAAGATTTTATGATATATGGACATTAAAAGAGGCTTATATAAAATTTAAAGGAATAGGATTATCTATTCCTTTGAATTCTTTTGCTATTTCTTTTTATAAAGATAATAGTATTACTGTTAATGAAGAATTTTATTGTGCAAAATATTTACTTAATCAAATAAACATTATACCAGGATATAAGTTATCAATATGTAAAACAAATAATGAAAGTTTAGAAGTTAAAAAACTAAATCAAAATGAATTAATTAATCATTTTTTTGAGTTGATTGAAAAGGAGAATATATAGTTATGATATTATTTTGCTTACCCTATGCAGGGGGTTCAGAGGGAATATATTTTAATTGGAGAGAGTATTTAGATGACTCAATAAAGTTATTACCTATACCATTAAAAGGAAGAGGTAAAAGGTTTTATGAGGATTTTTATGAAAATTGGAATGAAGCAGTGGAGGATATTTTTAATATTATTAAAGAAGAAGCAAATGAAGATGAGTATGCAGTATTCGGACATAGTATGGGGAGCCTATTAGCATATGAGTTGTATTATAAAATTAAAAGTAGTAATTGGCATGAACCTATGCATATATTTTTTTCGGGACATGGTGCTCCAAATATAATTAAAAATAAGAAACCAATACACATATTACCAGATAGGGAATTTATGGATAAGGTTATAGAATTAGGTGGTACTCCAAAAGAAGTATATGAGAATAAGGAGTTATTGGATATATTTATTCCAGTTCTGCGTAATGATTTTAAATTAATAAGTAATTTCACATACATCAATAGAGAAGAGAGAATTAAGTGTAATGTTTCTATTTTAAATGGAAAGGAAGACTCTATAACGGAAAATGAGATATTTGGATGGAAAACATTAATAAATGATGAGGTTAATATTTACAATTTTAATGGTGATCACTTCTTTATAAATGATAATATTGAAAATATAGTTAAAATTATAAATGATACTTTACTTAAGTAGCATTATATAGAATAGGTACTAGATAGATTATGAAAAGAAGTAAGCATATATAAGATAGATTATTCCATATAAAAAGGTTGCATTATTAACACCAATTCTAAAGATAAGAGGTAAATATGACACTGAAAAAGACAATAATTAAAGGTAAAAATGAACGAATAAAAATAAGTAATATAGATGATTTTAAGAGGGCATTAAAAATTGAAGGATATAAGATAAATGAATTTGATGAAGAAATATTCAAAGAGGAAATAATAAAGGTTTTTAATGTAGATAAAGCAGTGATAGATAGGATTTATTCACATGGTGAGGAATGGGATACTACTTATAGAGTAGATGATAGTAGAGACTTTATAGATTATATAAAAAAAATAATAGTATTTAGAAATGAACATAAAAGACTATGTGAAAAAATAGGTAAAGTAAAAAGATTACATATAGAGAGGATTGAATATGAAAGAATAGTTACTTCACAAGAGGATGTTAATGATATTATAATTACCATTCAATCAATTAAAGATAAGATATCTAATAGAATAAATGAAGAGGAAAAAATTAAGATAGAGAGTTTAGAGAAGGAAATTGATGAAGATTATCTTTATGCAAAGGATATAGAATTATTAAAGAAAATGCTTATAGCAAGTAATGAAATGGTAAAAGAAAATTATAATGTTGAATCTAATACTAAGAGAATATCTATAGAAATACCTAAAAAGATCAGCGCTGAGTATATTAAATCAAAAAAAGGTTCAGTAGAGTATCACCAGCAATTAAATAAGATTATACCAAGAATCAAGCGTTTAATTAAGAATTTAGATAGATATATGGAAGTTGATAAAGAAGATAACTCTATATTTAAGATAGATCAAAGTATAGCCTTACAGGATTCTATAAACACAGCAGTGGCTATATTTGATGGTAAAGAGTTCAAGGGGATAAGTGGAAGTGATGAAGTAGATGGTTATTGTACCACACCGTCAATGGCGGAGGCAGCTTTTCAAAGTAACAAGGTGAATAAATTAGGTAAATTAGGAATAGGATATAACAGGGTTTATGATAGTGAGAAAAAGATTCTTGAAGAAATACATAAGCAAATTGTAGGAAATCAGTTAAAGAATGAAGGAACCCTGTACCTATATAGTAAATGGGAACCATGTCCAAGCTGTTTCTATGTAATTTATCAATTTATAAAAAAGCATCCTAATATAAAAGTAAAAGTAAAATATATAAAAAAATATGGTGAGTAATATTCTATTACCCTAGTAAATAAATAGACAGAAAAAGACAATCATTATTAAAACTGAGATTGTCTTTTTTGATTAATTAAGAATAAAATCTTTCATTAATTTTATTAAATTCAATTTTCTGAACATAAAAGAATATAAAAACAAAAGTGGTATAATAGAGAAAATGTAAAAATTAATAACAAAAAGATAAAGAGGAAGTAAATAAAAGTGGGGTATAAAAATGAATTTCATTAAAGTACATAAGATTGAAGGTAGATTACTAAAAGAAGAAAGCAGTCTGGCTAGACAAGGATGGGAAAGAAGTAAAAAGGTGAAATTTACTTTATGTTCATGTTCAACCTGTATAAATAGGGCAGAAGTTGGAGTTGAAGTAGAAGAAGTTAGTAATGAAAGAAGGGGTACTAGCTATATAATACCTTTATGTGAGGAGTGTAATAGTAATTTAGATAATTATTATGTAAATATTAACGACTTAGTAGTAAGTAGTAGAGCATAAAGTTTACTTTAGGTTTATTTAAATATGATTATGATACTAAGTCAAAATAAAATATATCAATTAAATCCACGATGAATGTATCGTGGATTTTTTATTTTTGAAAGGTAACTGTTTAATAATTCCAAGGTAAAATTATTAATATTTAGTTAATAAGCTCACTATAATAGCAAGATATAAAATGATAACGTATAACTTATTGAAAATATTAATTGACAAAGAAATGAGGACATGATAATCTAAATCAGATAGTATATAAAACTAGGTATATTAGAATTTAAGACAAATTTAGCGATTAAGTATAAAGCGGGGGGAGAATTTATTATGATTAGAATTATATCAGACTCATCAACAATGTATTCGATTACTGAAGGGGAAGAAAAGAATATTGACATTTCACCGCTTTCAGTAACCATAAATAATAAAACTTATAGAGAATATGAGGACATACATACTGAAGAATTTATTGAACTTATTAATAAGGGATACATACCATTATCATCTCAACCATCAATAGGAGCTGTTATGGATTTATATAATAAATATCCTAATGATGTAGTAATAAACATATCAATGGCAGATGGTCTTTCAGGTACATATAATTCAGCTTGTACAGCAAAAACAATGGTAGATAATCCAGAGCGTATTGAAGTTTTAAACTCAAGAACTCTTTGTGGTCCACAAAGATATTTAGTTGATGTAGCTGCTAAACTTTCAAAATTGGACAAGTCTAAGGAAGAAATTTTAGAAGTGCTAAATTCTATGATGAATACCTCAAAATCATATTTAATACCAAATGATTTTGAATTTTTAGTACGTGGTGGTAGATTATCACCTTTAGTTGGACGTATAGGAAGTGCAATAAAGTTGGTACCAGTAATGAAGCTTTCAGAGGATGGTAGGGAATTAACTAAATTCACAACAAAACGTACTTATTCTAAAGCTATTGACAAGATATGTGAAGACTTAATTAATGAAGGGATAGACCATAATTATAAGATATCAATATCACATGCTTGTAAAGAGGAATTGGCAAACACAGCAAAAGATATTATACTAGGATATGTAAAAGATGCAGATATAGAAATAATGAAGTTAGGTCCTGCATTTACAACACAAGGTGGACCAGGTTGTGTTGCTATTCAAGTGATTAAAAAGCATGAAATAGTATAAAGTATAAAAACTTAGGAGGTTAAGGTGGATAGAAATACAGAGTATGATAATACAAAAGAAATTTTGGAGTTTCATTGTCCTAGATATAATGAATTACCTCACATTCCTTTATATAAAGATCAGGTAATTACATTTATTGAAGATGCTTTGAAGGTTCTTAATCTTGATTCCCAAGAAAGCTTATTAACTCCAACAATGGTTAATAATTACGTGAAACAAAAGGTTGTATCTCCACCAAAGAATAAGAGATATAATGAAACACATTTAGCATATTTAATTGTGGTTTGTATTTTAAAGCAGGTATTTAGTTTAACAGAAATATGTAAGTTAATACGTATACAAATAGAGACCTGTCCTATTGAACAAGCCTATGATTATTTCTGTGCAGAACTTGAAAAAGCAATTGTTGCTGTATCAACAACTAGAGACTTTTCCGAAACTGATACTGACATAGAGATGACCTTTGAAAGGGAATTAGTTAAATCAGCAGTAGGATCCTTTGTACATAAGATATATATTCAAAAATGTATTATGGATTAGTATGGAGGGTTAGAATAAATATGTATTAAATTTAGACTTAGATTTTATCTAGGTCTTTTTAATTTACAATTAACCAATAGGATTATAATAGTAATAGGACATACTGATGTCCCTAACTAATGATACAATAGAATTAACTAATTTCTAGGAGGAAAATCAAAGATGAAACATGAGTGGAGAAAACATGAAAAAGAATTATACTTACCAAAAGATAAACCAACATTAATTACAGTACCAAAGCAAAAATTTTTCTTTATAAAAGGTAAGGGAGATCCTAATGGTGATGATTTTGCTGAGAGAGTTGGAGTATTATATTCAATTGCTTATGCTGTGAGAATGATGCCAAAGCAAGGTTATACCCCTGATGGATATTTTGAATATACAGTCTATCCATTAGAAGGAATATGGGATCTTACAGAAGAGGGAAGAAAATTAGATGTAATTAAAAAAGATGAATTAATATATACATTAATGATTAGACAACCTGATTTTGTTACAAATGAAGTTATAGAAAGAGCTTTTAATCATGTAGAAAAGAAAAAACCACATCCATTATTAAAGGATGTAACTTTTGGAACAATGGAGGAGGGTTTAAGTATTCAGATAATGCATCATGGTTCCTATGATGATGAAGGAATATCTTTTAATAAGATGAAAGATTATATTGAAAGTAATGGACTTGAGATTCTTTCGCTAGTTCATCGTGAAATTTATATATCAGATGCTAGAAAGGTAGAAAAGGATAAATTAAAAACTGTTCTTCGCTACAGGATTAGGAAAGTAGAATAGGGTATAGTATTAAATATTACGACTAGTCCATCAGGATCAATATATATTTATAAAAGGAGAATGAAATACATTCTCTTTTTGTTAATAATTAGTTATAGTAGTGTTAATCTAAAGAGTTATAAGTATATTTTAAAATAAGATAAATATAAAAGGAGATAGCAATGAAGTTAGAAATAAGATATGATTGTAAAAATGTAGATTGGGATAAAGTATCTACAATATTAAAGACAGTTGGAATGGCTAATTATGAAGGAGAAGTACATAGGAAGGCTTTTGAAAATAGCCATACTGTTGTCTTTCTTTTTGATAATGGTGAATTAATAGGTTTTGGACGTGCTATATCAGATGGAGTTTACCAAGGAGCAATTTATGATGTTGCAGTATTGCCTAAATATCAAGGTAAAAAGTTAGGAGCAAAAATTGTAAATAGCATTTTGGAATGTATTCCTAATTGTAACCTCATATTATACGCATCTCCAGGAAAAGAGAATTTTTATGCAAAGTCAAACTTTAGGAAGATGAAAACAGGAATGGCACTATTCATAAATGAAGAAAAAATGAAAGAAAAAGGATTCATAGAGTAATTTACTCTATTTACATCCACCATCTAAATGAGAAAAGTATTTAATTGACCAAGATTCAATTTCCTTAACTATTTTTGTTAATTCTTTGCCTTTCTCAGTTAGGTAGTACTCGACTTTAGGAGGTATTTCAGCATAAACAATTTTGCTAACTATTTCATCATCTTCTAATTCTCTTAATTTTTCATTTAATACTTTTTGACTGATTCCATCTGTTAATCTTTGAAGTTCTAAAAATCTTTTTGGTTCATTGTATAAATGACATAATATTACAGCCTTCCATTTGCCTCTTATAAAATCCATGCCAAAATCTAGTAAACAAACATATTTTTTATTATTATATTCTATCAATTTAGTAAACCACCTTTAGTTAAAATAATTAAAATATAGTAAGAATAATTTAACTTAATATAATTTATCATACTCTTTATAAAAGGATACTAAAATTATATTATAGGCTAAATAAAGATATGTCAATAAATCTTGCAAAATGATAGGTTAAATTACTTAAAAGTTCCTACTTGTAAGCTTTTACTAAAGCTATAATTAGCAGATAAGAGACAGATTTATAATAGAATAAAAAGGGTGATGATAGTAGTACCTTTAATGGAAGTCTAACGAAAAATAAAGATAATGCAAATCATTATCAATTATGCTATAATTACTTCTATGGGCTATAGGAGGATAGAGATATGGATAATATAAATAAATTTCAAAGTTTAATAATAGTTCTGATGGCTGGCATTGGGATACTATTAGGACAATTTGAATTAATATCAGAATATGCAGATTTAGTAATGATACCAGCTTTAACTATTATGTTATTTTTAGTCTTTATACAGATACCATTAAAAGGAATAGCAAAAGCTTTTAAAAATATAAAATTCACATTAGCATCCCTATGTACAAATTTCATAGGGACTCCAATATTAATATTTATACTTGGAAAAATATTTTTAAGCAATAGTCCGGAGTTATTAATTGGATTTGTAATGCTTATGGTAACCCCTTGTACAGATTGGTACTTGATTTTTACAGCCTTAGCAAAGGGTAATGTTACCTTGGCTACATCAATTTTACCATTGAATTTTTTACTACAGTTAATGCTACTACCTGTATATATAATTATTATTAGTGGGTCAAATATTCAAATAGATATAGTAAGTCTTGCAAATGGTCTTCTAATAAGCTTACTAATACCTTTAATAGGTGCTATTATATTTAGGAAAGTTTTTATTAATAGAAAGGGAGCAGCAGAATTTGAAGAAAAGATTTGTGGTAAGGCCTGTGATTTCCAAGGTTACTTCCTTAATATTTCAATAGTATCTATGTTTGCATCACAAGGTAATGTTATACTTGAAAATCCAAAGGTGTTACTACAGCTTTTATTACCTATACTACTATTCTTTGCAATAAACTTTGTGGTTGGACAAATACTTGGCAGAAAACTAAGACTATGCTATGAGGATAATGTGGCATTAAATCTAACGACTTTAGCTAGAAATTCACCTATTGCACTAGCAATAGCTGTTTCTTCATTTCCAGATAAACCAATAATAGCTTTAGCCTTAATAATTGGTCCTTTAATAGAGCTGCCGGTATTATTTTTTGTTTCTAAATTACTAATATATATGAAGAGTAAATAATTTTGTGGATATACTAAGTAAAAATACAAAGGGCGCAATAATTTAAATAAAATAGATTATTGCGCCCTTTGTATTTTACGCTCTTGAAGCGTAGATTTCTTTTTCTACATCTATAAATACTTGAGCTATAACTCCATAAGCTTTATCCCAAGCATCTATTATTTCATCAGTTGCAGCATCACCTAAAACTTCTTTAATTGCAGCTAAAAGGGTAGCTCCAACAATTGGGTAATGTTCTTCTTTTACTTGTACATCACAGTGTTTTTCAGCTATCTTTTTTACAACAGGTAGAATTGCTGATAAATTATCTATGTTTTGTGCTGCAGCTAAAACTGCCATAGCTAATGCCTTAGGTTGTTCTCCTGAAGCTTGTCTATCCATATTAAAAAGTGGTTTAACCTCAGGGTTATTTTCAAATAAATTCTTATAGAATGTGCTTGTAATAGCAACTCCATGCTCCTTTAAAACTGGTACGGTACTTTTAACTATATCTTTTGTTCTTTCATCTAACATTTTAAATCTCCTTATGTATAACGAATATTTATTGATAATTATTATTTATTATCTAGATATAATATAGCACAAATTAATTTAATGTGCAAATAAAATACACATTTTATTTTTAGGATTAATTCTGTTACAATATATTAAAATACAAGAGAGGATGATGATAAATGCAACTATCTAAATTTACAGACTACGCATTCAGAACATTAATTTACTTAGGAAATAATAGAGATAAGAATTCTATAGTGGATGATTTAGCTAAAGAGTTAGAGATATCAGAACACCATTTAAAAAAGATTGTAAATAAATTAGCTAAAACTGAATATATAGTATCAGTTAAAGGTAGAAATGGTGGGATAAAACTTGGACTTGATCCAAAGGATATAAATTTAGGAAAGATATTAATATTAACAGAAGAAAATATGAATTTGGTTGAATGTATGGATAAACCAGAAGTATGCCCATTGATGCGTGAAGGTTGTAGGTTAAAGGGAATTATATCAAAATCTTTAAATGCCTTTGTAGGGGAAATGTCTAAATATACACTAGAAGATATTTTATAGGGTTGACATTATCACTAATTAGTGATAAATTAAATATATGAAAACAATAAAAGAAATAATAGATCAGAATAAATTAAATTTATCTACTTTAGTTGTTTTTACTAGAGCAGAAAATAAGATTCACAAAATGGAATACGAAACTATTAAGAAAAGTGGATTAACAACCGCCCAGTTTGGAGTATTAGAAGCTTTATACAATAAAGGAGATTTAAGAATCTGTGAGTTAATTGAGAAAATATTGACTACTTCTGGGAATATAACAGTTGTAATAAAAAATTTGGAAAAGGATGGTTTTGTAAAAAAATATTCAGATCCTCAGGATAAAAGAGCAACAATAATATCATTAACTGATAAAGGGAAAAATATTATTGAAGATATTTTACCAGACCATATCAGAAATATTAGTAAAATATTTGAAATTTTAACTGATGAAGAAAAGAGTATATTGAAAGATATTCTTAAAAAGTTTAAAGATTTATAAAAAATAAAATTTTTTATAAAAATATCACTAATTAGTGATATTTTTAAAGATTATAAGCAAAAAATAAATATGTTGAAGGAAGTAATAATATGAAAAAATATAGAACTATAGAAACAGTATTTCAAGGACATGGATTTCACATGGTAGGGAATGCATTTAAGGTATCTCAATATTTTCCTGGAGGGAAAAACTTATTAAAGAGATTCTCACCATTTATATTACTAGATTATAATGCACCAAATTATTTTCTACCTCAGGCTACTAGATTAGGGGTAGGAGCTCATCCACATCGTGGATTTGAAACAGTAACTTTTGCCTACGAGGGTAAGGTTGAACATCACGATAATAGTGGTAATCATGGAATCATAGGACCTGGAGATGTACAATGGATGACCGCTGGTTCAGGAGTACTTCATAAAGAATATCATGAAGAGGAATTTAGTAAAAATGGTGGTATCCTTCATATGATTCAATTATGGGTGAATCTACCAAAGGAAAATAAGATGGAGGCTCCTAAATATCAAGCATTATTAAAAGAGGATATGGGTATATATAAGCTTGAAAATAAACAAGGTGAAATTCGTATTGTAGCAGGAGAAGCTAAGGGGATTAAGGGACCAGCTAGTACATTCTCAAATATTAACATATATAATGTAAGCTTAGAGAACAATAGCAAAGTTACCTTAGATGAACCAAGTAATTATAATACAGGTATGTTACTACTAAAGGGTGAAGTTAAAATCAATGGAGATAAAATATGTAAAGAAAAAGATTTTATCCTATTTGATAATGTGGAAGGTGAAATATTAATAGAGTCAATTAGCCAAGGAGCACTATTTATTGTACTAAGTGGAGAACCTTTAAATGAGCCAATAGTTGCAGATGGACCATTTGTTATGAATACAGAAGAAGAAATATATAAAGCTTATGAGGATTATAGAACTGGTAAGTTTGGTAGTTTCGAATTCTGATATTTGATTGATAATATATAGAAAAGAAATAAAAATTCAAAAAATAAGTTGCAAAGGAAACTATATTCTGATAAAATAAGTTTCAAAGGAAACTTATTGTGAAAGAAGGATTTAAGAAAGTTACTATAGTGATAGTAATAGGATATAAATAGAAGTATTTCAAACACAAAATATGAAAAGACAGAAGGAGAAATATAATGAGTAAAGTATTATATATTAAGGCAAATATTAAACCAGAAGGACAATCAAGAACTTTTAAGGTAGCAGATAGTTTCATTGAAGAATATAAGAAGGCTAATCCAGGAGATGAAGTTATTACATTAGATCTATATGATGAAAAGATAGATTTCTTAAGAGGAGAAGACTTAGGAAAGATATTTGGACCTAAGGATGAAGAAAGTAAGAAAAATTCAATATTAAAGTATGCTTATCAATTCGCTGAGGCTGATAAATACGTATTTGCAGCACCAATGTGGAACTTAGGTTTCCCTGCAATATTAAAAGCTTATATTGATTACATAAGTGTAACAGGTATTACATTCAAATACACAGCAGAAGGACCTGTAGGACTATTAAATGGTAAGAAGGCTGTACATGTAGTATCTAGAGGTGGAGAATACAAAGATGCTCCATACGAAATGGGAGATAAGTACATGAGAACAATACTTGGCTTCTTTGGAATTCAAGATATAGAAACAATAGCTATCGAAAATGTAGATGTAATTGGTGCTGATATTGAAGGAATTGTTAATGAAGGTATAAAAGAAGCAGTTAAGGTTGCTAAAAACTTCTAATAAAAATTAAATTATGAAATTAGGAAGATCTAGATTAGTCTAGGTCTTTTTTATTTTCTTTAAAATCATAAATAAATATACAAAGTCACTATTCTTTATAACAAATAAGAAATAAGTCGAATTATTAGAAAAAAATTATAAAAAAATAAAATATTGCTAAAATATATATTAATTTGAATGGAAATTAAGTATAATTAATTTAAATATTAAAGGACAAAATAATTTAAAGAAGGTGAATTTATGAATTTATATAAAAATTCAAGGGTTTCAACAAAGCTAATAATTTCATTTATTTTAGTTGGAGCTTTAATAATTTATATTAGTTTACTTGGAATGGTTAATATGAATAGAATAGAGAAATCTGCTACTAGTTTATATAATGATAATATAATTAGTATATCCTCAATTAGTGCTATTGATAAGAACATATCAGTAATAAATCTAGATACTTTACTCCTACTTAGTACAACAGATAAAGATAAAATAAATGAACTTGAAAGTGAGATAAATTTACTGACAAAAGAAGACGATGAACTGATGAAAGAGTATAGATCAGAATTTAATAGAGATGAAGATAAAAATCTTTTTAATGAGTTTGAAAGAGATTTAGGTGAGTATAGAATAGCTAGAAATAAATTTGTTTCATCAGTAAAGGAAGGAAACCTTCAAGAAGGAGAAAGTTTATTTGAAGAAGTAAATAAGTCTAAGATTAAAGTGGATATTAAATTAAAAGAATTAGTAGAACTTAATAACAAGTGGGCCAAAGAAGCAATTGATAAAAATCAGGAGATATATAATAGTTCTTTAGTAATAACAATAGCAACAGTGGCTTTAACAATAATATTACTGATAGGTATATTAGTTATACTAATTAGAACAATAACAAAATCATTAAAGAAAATAGTTGAGTTTTCAGAAAGGTTATCAAACTATGATTTTTCAACTTCTATTATAATTGAAAGTAAAGATGAATTTGGAGAGACAGCAGAAGCCTTAGAATTAGCAAGAAATAATATTAAAGGTTTAATTAAAGATGTATTGAATAGTGCAGAGGAAATGAGTGCAGCTAGTGAAGAACTATATGCAACTGTAGAAGAAATGGGTTCTCAATTAGAAGAGATTAATAATTCAACTATAGATGTAACTTCAGTTGTACAAGAAACTAGTGCAACCACTGAGGAGCTAACAGCTGCAATAGAGGAGGTAAGTTCAAGTGTGTCAATTTTAGCTTCTAAAGCTACAGATGGAAAAGGTAATGCTTCTGTAATTAAGGAAAGAGCCATAGAAATAAAGGATAATGGATTAAAAGTAATTACAGATACCACAAATGTATATGGTAATGTTGAAAATGCAATACTTGATGGAATTAAGAAGGCAAGGGTTGTTGAGGAAATAATAGTAATGGCAAATACCATAGAAGGTATTGCAGAGCAAACTAATCTTTTAGCTTTAAATGCAGCAATAGAAGCAGCAAGAGCAGGAGAACAAGGAAGTGGTTTTGCTATTGTTGCAGAAGAAGTTAGAAAACTTGCAGAACAGTCATCTCAAGCTGTTAGCAAAGTTAAAATTACAATTAATGATGTTAAGAATGCATTTAAATCACTTTCTGATAATAGCAATGAATTATTAGGTTTTATGGGGAATGATGTAATGAGAGAGTTTAACAATTTCATTGATGTTGGAGGTCAGTATGAGAAAGATGGAAGATTTGTAAATGATATGTCAAGTGATATTGCTGCAATGAGTGAGGAAATATCAGCTACTATAAATCAAGTAAGTGAAGCAGTTAAGGAAGTAGCAGAAATGGCTGAGAATTCATCTGAACATCTTAATACTGTTAAGCAAGGGGTAAGTGAGTCAACTCAAGGAATAACTCAAATAGCGACAACAGCAGAAGGACAAGCTAACCTTGCACAAAAGTTAGCTACAATTGTATCTAGGTTTAAAATATAGAGGGGATTACGTATATATAATTAAATATTGACATACCCAGGGCATTGTATTGTATAATACAATGCCTTAGTAGTTTATCTACTTAAGATACGGCGAATGTAAGGAGGAGAAAGAATGGAAGAGTTTATAATAATAAAGGGTGGAAGAGAGAATAATTTAAGGAATGTTTCATTAAAGATTCCTAAAAGAAAAATCACAATATTTACAGGTGTTTCTGGTTCAGGAAAGTCATCTATTGTCTTTGAAACTATAGGAAAAGAAGCTAAACGTCAATTAAATGAGACTTTTAGTGCTTTTATAAGAAACTTCCTACCTAAGTATGGAGAGGTAAAGGCTGATTCAATAGAAAATTTATCAACACCTATAATAATAGATCAAAAAAGAATTGGAGGTAATTCTAGATCAACCCTTGGAACAATTAGTGATATAAATTCATTAATTAGATTATTATATTCAAGAGTTGGAAGTCCCTATATAGGAAAGGCTAATAGATTTTCATTTAATGATATTAGTGGTATGTGCTTTGAGTGTGAAGGGATTGGTAAAAAATTAAGCGTGAATATTGATATGATTTTAGATAAAAATAAATCAATAAATGAAGGTGCAATTTTACTCTCAGGACATGGTATTGGTACATGGAGCTGGAGGTTATTTGCTGAATCTGGATTCTTTGATAATGATAAAAAGATATGTGATTATACAGATGAAGAATTAGAAAAGTTTTTATATGGGAAACCTGAAAAAATAAAGCTTTCTGGTGATAGTGGAATGAATATGACATATGAAGGCTTAGTTGTAAGATTTAATAGATTATATCTAAAAAAGGATACTGAGGTATCTGAAGCAGCAAAGAAAAAGCTAAGTAAACTTATGATAGAATGTGAGTGCCCTTCATGTAAAGGCAAGAGATTAAATAAAGAGGCCTTAAGTTCATTAATAAATGGATATAATATTTCAGATCTTTTATCAATGCAATTAGATGAACTTATTAATGTTATATCAACCTTTACTATGGAAGAAGCCTTGCCTATAGTTGAAAGTATAAAAGATAAGCTTACAAATATAATAGATATCGGTTTAGGATATTTAACTCTTGATAGAGAAACTTCAAGCCTTTCAGGTGGAGAATCTCAACGTATAAAGATGGTTAAACATCTAAATAGTAACCTTGTAGATTTAATGTATATATTTGATGAGCCAAGTATAGGACTTCATCCAAGGGATGTACATAGATTAAATGAGCTTTTACAAAAGTTACGTGACAAGGGTAATACAGTAATAGTAGTAGAGCACGATCCAGATGTTATAAAAATTGCTGATTATATTGTTGATGTTGGACCACATGCAGGTACAAAAGGTGGTCATATTGTATATGAAGGTACATATGAAAACCTATTAACTTCAGGAACATTGACAGGTAATTCTTTAAATAATAGTCTTGATGTAAAAAGTAATCCAAGAAAGCATAATGGATATTTAGAAGTTCAAAATTGTAATATGAATAATTTAAAGAATGTATCAGTTAAAATTCCCAAAGATGTATTAACAGTAGTTACAGGTGTTGCAGGTTCAGGGAAAAGTACACTTATTAAACATGAATTTTTAAAGCAAAATAAAGAAGCAGTATTAATAGACCAATGCGCTGTAAGTGCAAATACAAGATCAAATTTAGCAACCTATGGTGGCATTATGGATAATGTTAGGAAGGTTTTCGCTAAGGAAAATGATGTCAAAGTTTCATTGTTTAGTTACAATTCAGAAGGAGCTTGTGAGAAATGCAATGGGCTTGGAGTAGTTGAAACCGACCTTGCATTTATGGAAAATATAAAAAGTACTTGCGACCTTTGTGAAGGCAAAAGGTTTAAAAAAGAAGTATTAAATTATAAATATCAGAATAAATCTATAATTGATATTCTTGATATGACTGTTTTCAGAAGCATTAGAATTCTTTAAATTAAAATCTATAAAAAATAAATTACAATCAATAGAAGAAATGGGGTTAGGCTATTTAACACTTGGACAACCACTTGATACATTATCAGGAGGGGAGTGTCAAAGATTAAAACTTGCAAATGAATTACATAAAGATAGTTCGGTATATATTATGGATGAGCCTACAACAGGTCTACATATGTCTGATATAGAAAGATTCATAGAGATAGTAGAAAATATAGTTAATAATGGTAATACAGTTATTATTATTGAACATAATATAGATGTTATAAGAAGAGCAGATTGGATAATAGATATTGGTCCAGAAGGTGGAACAAAAGGTGGGGAAATAATCTTTGAAGGTACACCTTTAGATTTATGTAAATGTGAAAAATCCCTTACAGCTAAATATATATAAAAAGAAACCAGGACTTTTATGTTCTGGTTTCTTTAGTTTATGAAATAGAAGATAGGACAAACTCCTTAAAGACTTTTGAAATAGGTGACATATATGCACCTTTAAGCCATCCCATGTAAATAACTCTTTCTTTAATATTCTCTTTAATTTTTATAATAGAAAGGGTATTTGTATTAATAATAGGTGTATTAGGAACTATAGAAATACCTGCCCCTGCAGCAACTAGTCCTTCAAGCATACTAGATTCATTAGGTCTTATTGAAATTTTAGGTATGTAACCTAAAAGATCTGCATAGGATAGCATCTTATCTTTTTTCTCTTCACAAAAAGCAACGAAGGATTCATCCTTAAGATCCTTTAAAGATACTTCTTTTGTATTTGCAAGACGATGTTTTTTAGGGACTATTAATACATATTCCTCTTTCTTTATGGCTATTGACTGGATTTCAGGGTGTAGATTCACACTACCTATACAATCATAGAAGCCTAAATCAATCTTTCCTGATTTTAAATCACTTAATATATTCGTTACAGATTCATGATTAAATTGAAACTTTGTATTAGGACTAATATTTAGAAAGTCACTAATTAGAAATGGCATAAAATATCTTCCTATACTAGAAGTAGATGCAATAGATATAGTTCCTGTTTCAGGACTAATTATATCCTGTAACTCCTTTACTCCTTTTTGAATCTCCATTAGTGCTATATTAGTATGACTTAAAAATATCTTTCCGAAGGTAGTAAGTTTGATATTACGTCCATTCTTTTCAAACAAGGGAACATTTAATTCTTCTTCTAATTTTGAAATGGCCTTACTTAATGCTGGTTGAGTTACAGAAAGAATTTTAGAAGCTGTTGTAAAGTTTTCTGTTTCTGAAATTACCTTTAGATATTCTAATTGTTGCAAATTCATATATATACTCCTTATAAACATTATATATAACTAAAAGTAATAGTATTATGAAAAATATCAATTAGACTTAGAGGGAAAAGTAAGATATAATCACAGTATAATACTATATGAATAATTAATTATATAATTAATTATAAATTTTGATTATGATTATGTCAAAATTATTATGAGGTGATTTGTTTTATGATGAAGGTAGACAAAGAAAAGTGTATAGGCTGTGAGCTATGTATTGATGATTGTATTGTTAGAGATATAGAACTTGTAAATGGAAAAGCTGATATGAAAAATGATGCATGTTTTAAGTGTGGACATTGTATAGCTATTTGTCCTAAGAATGCAGTATCAACAGATGAGTATAATATGGATGAAGTTAAAAACTATAAGAAAGAAGAGTTTTCAATAGATGCTGATAATTTAATGAATTTCATTAAATTTAGAAGAAGTACAAGAAAGTTTAAAGATAAAGAGGTTGAAATAGAAAAACTATCTAAAATAATAGAAGCTGGAAGGTTTACTCAAACAGGAAGTAATAGTCAAAATGTATCCTATATAGTAGTTAAAGAAGGAATTGATAAATTAAAAGAAATGACATTAGAAAGATTAAATGTTATGGGACAAGGAATCCTTTCTAATTTAACTCCAGAAATGATGCCTATTAAAAAATATGCGGAAATGTGGATAAGGATGTACAAGGACTTTAAGGCTAATCCAAAAGGTAGGGATGGTCTATTCTTTAATGCACCAGCAGTAATAATTGTTGTATCAGATTCACAAGTTAATGGGGCATTAGCTTCTTCTAATATGGAGCTTATGACAAATGCATTAGGTCTTGGAACATTCTTTAGTGGATTTTTAGTAAGAGCAGCGCAAGGAAACAAGGAAATGATGGATTACTTAGGAATAGAGGCAGGTAAAGAGATTGTTACCTGTATGGTAATAGGATATCCAGATGTAAAATATTCAAGAACGGTACCTAGAAAAGACCCAGATATCACTTGGAAATAAACCTATTGTATTATAAATTATAAAATAATAATTTATTGAAGGAGGGAAAGTAAATGAAAGTAGAAATTTGGTCAGATATTTTTTGTCCATTTTGTTATATAGGAAAACGTAAATTTGAAATGGCATTAGAGGAATTCTCAAATAAGTCAGAAGTAGAGGTAGTTTATCGCAGTTTTGAGCTAAACCCAAGTTCTCCCAAGCATTACAATGAAGATATAAATGGTCTCATTGCAAGTAAGTATGGTATTACTTATGAGGAGGCTAAAAGAAATAATGAAAATATTATAAAGCAAGCAGCTAATGTAGGGTTAACCTATAATTTTGATACCCTAATTCCAACAAATTCTTTTGATGCACATCGCATGATTCATTTTGCATCAAAGTATGGAAAAATGAATGAGATAACAGAAAAACTATTTATTGCATATTTTACTGATTCAAAGGATATTAGTGATCATAAAATATTAGCAGACATAGCAGAAAGTATAGGCTTAGATAGATATGAAGCTTTGAATACTTTAGCTAGTAATGATTATAAAAAAGAAGTTCGTGCAGATGAAGAAGAGGCAAGTAGACTTGGGATCACAGGAGTTCCATTCTTTGTATTCAATGGTAAATTTGCAGTATCTGGTGCACAACCAACAAATGTATTTCTAAATACCCTTGAAAAAGTATTAGAAGATGAAAAGCCAGAAGATAGTTTTAATGAAGAAAGTAATGAAGAGAGTTGTGTAGGTGGGGTTTGTCCTATTTAATATAAAAGTTTCAGGTAAAAAGCTAAATATGTGATACTAAGAAAAACACCATGAATTACTTAATTCATGGTGTTTTTTACATGAAACTAATAAATATTACGAAGGGTTGAAATCTTCTCATTAAATTTTTCATATAACTTAATCATATCAGCTTCACTACAATGAATATTTATCTCATCAATTGGAATCCATTTTACTCCATTTGTTTCTTCTTCATTTATTGTAAGAGTATGATTTTCATCTGCTTCTAAAAGATAAGCAACAGAAAGATGAAGATGTGAAGAGACAAAGGAACCATTCTTGAAATGACCATTAACAGGTAGAATATCTAAGGAAAAAATCTTATTTGAAATAGGAGTTACTACTTCAAGACCTGTTTCTTCTTTAGCTTCTTTAATTGCAACATACAGTAAATCCTCATCACCATCGGCATGTCCACCTGTCCAAGACCAAGAGTTATATATTTTATGATAGATCATTAAAACTTTATCTTTAGTTTTATTTACTATGTAACCTGAGCTTGTTATGTGCATAACCTTATTTTCTCTAGTCAAAAGATTATTATGCTTATTTATTGCTTCAATAATATTATATTTATCGGCTTTTTCTTGATCATTGTAAGGAATATAATTTTTAATTTCATTAATCCAATTCATATATTAACCTCCCCATACTTTAATAACTATATACTATCAGAATTCTTTAGTTAAAGCATTTAAATCTTAAAATAAAACTACTAATATTAAGAATTAAATTCTAAAATAAGTAAATTATAATCCTTATTATTTACCATATATTGTATAATTATAGTGGGTAAAAAATTATTTAGAGGGGTTGAGAGAATGGTAAAAGGTTTAATTAAAAAGGTAGTAGCCATTACTATTGCATCATCTGTGATTTTTTCTGGACTTGGACTAAATTCAATGACTAAAGTAAGTGCAGGAACAGTCAAAACAGATTTTGGAGTAGGGAAGGGAGTGAGTTGGCCTGATCAAGTATGCGCTCCATTTGTGGATTTATGTGAATATCATACAGATGATGGATACAATATTTCAGGGGCACCCTACTTGCCAAAACTTGCAGAAGATACGGGACTTAGATTTTTTAATGTATCTTTCATTCAAGCCGCAAGTAAAGAAATTGTAGATGGGAAAGTTGATTGGGCATGGGCAGGACTTTCAGTATTATCTGAAAAAAGTAAAGATGAACAATATTTAGGTATGAAACAGTCAATTAAAGATCTAAGAGCTATGGGGGGAGATGTAGCAATATCTTTCGGAGGACTAAATGGTGTAGCATTATGGCAAGCTACAAACAATGTAGATATTTTAGCAGCAACTTATAAGGAAATAGTTGATGGATATGGACTTACAAGGCTAGATTTAGACATAGAAGAGGGTGGACAAGATAAAGAAGAAAATAGAATAAATGCAAGGGCAATAAAAAAGGTTCAGAATGAAACTGGCGTTGATGTTGTTTTAACACTTCCTGTATTACCATCAGGATTAACAGAAACCCAACTTAATGTACTAGAGGTATATTTAACAGAAGGAGTAGATGTTAAACTTGTAAATATTATGGCAATGTGTTTCGGCGCAGGAGCACTTAATCCAGGAGAAAATTATGGTACAGGCTCTGTGAGAGCAATTGATAGTACAATGAAGCAAATAAAAGAATATTACAAAAAATTTAAAGGAGTTTTATTGACAGAAAAAGATGCTTATAGAAAGGTTGGAGTTACAACTTCTGTTGGTTATGAAGCGGCATCTGAACCTATTTTTGGTCCAGATTGGTCAAAGTTAGTAACTGACCATGCAATAGAAAAAGGAATTGGAATGAATTCTTTTTGGTCATTAAATAGAGATTCTAAGCTTCAAGCTAATTCAGGTATCAATAAGAAGTATGAGCATACAGATGAATGTAAGCGTTTTGGAACAACTGAGATAATAGAAAATTATGAACCAGTTATTAAAGGGGTAAATGATAAGAAGATAAAAGTTGGCACAAGCTTTAATCCATTATCAGGAGTTAGCGCTACTGATAGAGAAGATGGAGATTTAACAAGTAAAATTAAAGTTACTGGGAATGTTAATATCAATATAGCTGGAGTTTATAAGCTAACTTATACTGTAATAGATAGTGGAGGAAAAGTTATAACTATTGAGAGAAAAATTACTGTGACAAATGAAGATATTAAAAATTACAGACCAATATTAGCAGGTGTAGAAAGTAGAGAAATGGTTCTTGAAGGTGTATTCTTACCCTTAGAGGGAATTACAGCTAATGATATAGAAGATGGCGAAATAACAGATAAAATAACTTATTCTGGTGCAGTTGATACAAAGAAAGTTGGTGATTATATAATCACATATAGTATCACTGATAGCGACGGAGCTACTTCTACAAGAAAAGCATTAATAAGAGTAATTAAAGAGTCAGACTATGCTGAAGAATTCCATTTTGAAAGTGTTTATACAGAAGGGCAACTAGTAATATATAATGGAATTAAATACAAGTGTACAGGCTGGAGTACCTATGAATATCCAGATGTAGCGGTTTGGTCATGGGTTAGCTTAGGAAAGGTTCAACAATTACCAGACCCGAATGAGAATGAAATCATTGATTTGGCTTATGTTGCAAGTAAATATAACCTATTAAAGGGAGATGGTAATTACGATATAACTTGTGATATGAATAATGATGGAATTATAGACATTTACGATGTAGTAATTGTATCTAGAAAAATATGAAAAATTATTAAAGGAAATGGAAAAGACTTAGATTTGATCTAGGTCTTTTTTTTAATGTAGTATGGCTGCTAATTTTGAAGAGGAATTATTGAGATCCGAAAGTATGTCTATTTAAAGAATTTTATATGTAATTACTTGTAAAAATTGTTAAAAAAGAACATAATCAAAATGGAATAAAAATTATAAAGGGGGACAAGTATGATTAAGTTCAAAAAATTAAAAAAGACTTTAGCTATAGTAGTTGCAACAGCAATGGCTATAACCACAGGGATGCCTGGCATAGCAAAAAATGTTAATGCTCAGGAAAGTGCAAAAGCTACAACAGTGGGGAATCAGAAGATAATTGGTTATTTTCCATCTTGGTATCAAGGAAGTGTTGACAGTCAAATACAATTTGATAAGTTAACACATATTAATTACGCATTTTTAATACCAAATAAAGATGGATCACTAGTACCAATTGAGAATGAGCCTATGATGAAGGAAATAATAAGTAAGGCTCATAGTAAAGGGGTGAAGGTATTAATATCAGTGGGTGGATGGTCTTATAAAGATGTTCCACTACAATCGACTTTCGAATCATTAGCGAGAAATACCACATCAAGAAATGCTTTTGTAAAAAATGTAGTGAATTTTGTAAATCAATATGGATTTGACGGAGCAGATATTGATTGGGAGTATCCAACTGCTGCAACAGCTAATAATTTTCAAAACTTAATGACATCACTTAGAACAGAATTAAATAAAACAAATAAGCTATTAACAGCTGCAGTATCTGCTGGAGTTATGCCAAATGGTGGAGATAGTGGAAATGGTTCAGGTGTGAATACCACAGTAATTAATAGTGTGGATTGGTTAAATGTAATGGCATATGATGGAGGGAACGGTGCAGACCACTCACAATATAGCTTTGCAGAAAATGCTTTGAATTACTGGTTAAATAATAAAAAAGTTCCAAAAGAAAAAATAAATTTAGGGGTTCCATTTTATGCAAGACCAAGTTGGGATGACTATAAAAACATTGTTGCAAGGGATCCACAAGCACCATATAAAGATCAATCAGGAAATGATTATTATAATGGTATCGACACAATAAAAAGAAAAGCTAATCTTGCAAAAGAAAAGGTAGGAGGCATAATGATTTGGGAGATTTCTGAGGATACAATGGATAATACAAGTCTTTTAAGTGCTATCTATTCTGTTTTGGGAAATGGAGGTGGACAAGAGTTAGCTAAACCACTTCAAGCTACATTAAACCATGATAACAATGATTATGATGGAAATTACAATATAAAAATATCAATTCCATCAAATAGTAAAGCAACATCCCTTTCTATTAAAGAAAATGGAGTAATAATTGATAACATTCTTTTAGATGGGATAACTAGTAAGGTAATAACAAAAGAGTTCTCAGGTAAGGTAAAGGGAAGCTACAAATATTCTGTAACCACATCCAATGAATTTGGAACTACTGTTAGTGAAGAGATAACAGTAATAGTTAACGGAGAAATAGTACAACCTTCAAATAATACAAAGGTTATAGGTTACTTTACAGATTGGACTGATGTAAATATTGATAGTCAAGTTCAATTTGATAAATTAACACACATTAACTATGCCTTCTTAATTCCAATGGAAGATGGTAGTGTTAGACCTTTAGAACAACCTGCAAAGTTTAAAGAGTTAGTTGAAAAAGCGCATAGAAATGGAGTAAAGGTTTTAATTTCTGTAGGTGGATGGTCATATCATGATGCAGAATTAGATCCTGTATTTGTAAAATTGGCAGCTAATGAAACAACAAGAGAAAACTTAGTAAATAATATTGTTAGATTTGTAAATGAAAACAATTTAGATGGTGCTGATATTGATTGGGAATATCCTGATCCAGGTTCAGAATCAGATAACTTTGATAAGTTAATGACAAGTTTAAATGCTAAACTTAAGCCAAGTGGTAAATTATTAACTGCAGCTGTTACAGCAGGAACAACATCATATAGTGCATCAGAAACATGGACAGCACAAGGGATTAAAAGTAGCATTTTCCCATTATTAGATTGGATAAATATTATGGCATATGATGGAGGAAATGGAGCAGATCACTCTCCTTACAGCTACGCAGAAAATGCAATGACCGTTTGGACTAATAAGGGATTACCGAAGGAAAAGATGGTACTAGGATTACCATTTTATGCAAGACCTAGCTGGGATGATTATAAAACCATTGTAGCAAAAGATCCACAAGCTCCATATAAAGATCAATCAGGACAAAATTACTATAATGGTATAGAGACTATAAAAAAGAAAACCCAGCTTGCACTTAATAAAGGATCTGGAGTAATGATATGGGAAATAAGTGAAGATACAACGGATGATACAAGTTTGTTAAAAGCTATAAATATGGTTACAGGACCAGTACATGGAGGAGAAACGACCTATGATGTAGCTGATTTTAATAAGGATGGAAAAGTAGATTCTATAGATTTATCAGAAATGGCTGGAGCATATAATGAAGTAAACTCTAGTAAAAATTGGAATGTGAAATATGATTTGAATAAGGATAATATAATTGATATTTACGATTTAGTATCTTTATCAAAGAAAATAAGTTAGTTAATTAAGGGCTTAGGCAAATAAATGCTTAAGTCCTTTAATTTTTAGCTTACTAATAAATACATAGTAGAAGAGAAAAATGTCAGTAATTACTTTTTGTTAAGATTTATAATTGTGTAACATTTTTTATTTATATTAATAAGATAAGTATATAAAAGCTAGAAGCACTATAAATAAAGTCTATGATAAATACTAAAGAAAGGTTAATAAGATTAAAAATATGAATAGAGAAGTTGATATTGGGGGTGAAAGGTTGAAGGCTCTTAAATTAACAATTTCAGCTGTAGCAATAGTATTATTTATTGTTCCAAATGTTTTTGTTAATGCACAATTATTAAAAACATTAGAAAGCTTTAATTCTACAGATAATGCAATAAATAATTTTAATGTAGGTGATGTAGATATTGAGGTAGTAGAAGATTTTAAACCACCAGAAAAATGGGATGGTAATGAGCATAAGAAAATTGTATTTATTGAGAATTTAAGTAAAAGTGAGGCTTTAATAAGGGTAAACATTATGGCAAGATGGGTTGATAAAGATGGAAAACCAATAGCTTTAGATGCAAGCCCAAAGGTGGTTAAGCTATACTTTACAAACATTGATGAATCACCAGGTTGGATAAAAGGATCAGATGGATATTATTATTACAATATGATGGTGCCAACTGGAAGTAAAACAGTTCCACTATTAGATGGAGTAAAAATATTAATTGAAGATAAGGGTACTCAAGAAATATATAAAGGCAATAAGCTAATCATTGATATAAAATCTGAGGCAGTACAGGCTACAAAAGATGGTTATAATGCAGCTTGGTCTAATATTACTGACAGTAACATTAGAGATATACTAGATAAGCTATGTATAAGGTAGGTATTTATGAAGGTGAAAAATGTACTTAAAGTAATAGGTAATCTAATATTTTATTTTATGGTTATTCTTATATCTTTTGTACTTATTATCTCTTTAATAAGCAGAAAGACAGGTGAAGATCCACAAATATTAGAGTATAAATTTTACATGGTTTTATCTGAAAGTATGGAACCTACTATAAATAAAGGAGACCTTGTTGTAGTTAAGAAACAGGATATTAAAGAAGGAGATATTATATCTTTCAAAGGAATTAATACAGATACCAAGACAACCCATAGAATAGTTAGAGTAATAGATACAACACCAATCACTTATATTACAAAAGGGGATAACAACGCTGTAGAAGATCCATATACAGTAGATAAGGAAAAGATACAGGGTAATGTAATTTTTCATGTTCCGTATTTAGGAAGTTTAATATCTATAGTAAAAGAAAAGTTATTAATTATATTGTTATTAATTTCAGTTGCCATATTTATAAAAGTTTTAATAAGTAAAAATAATAAATTAAAAGGGGTAAAGATTAATGAATAAGAAAAAGATAGCATCATTATTAGTTATAGGAGCATTAGCAGTAGGGGTTGTAGGAGGTACTTTTGCTTGGTTTACAGCTAGCGATTCAGTAACTAACCCATTTAGTACAGGAACAACTGATGATCCAAGTGATCCAGATGCAGGGATAAAGGTTCAGGAAGAATATAAGCCAGAAACAGGTAAGAACTTAACACCTGGTGCAGAGGTTAATAAAGACGTACAAGTTAAAAGCACAGCTAGTTACGATCAATTTATAAGAGTCAAATTAGATAAGGTTTGGAAAAATGCCGATGGCAATGTAATAACTAATGTAACTTTAGAAGGTGTAAATTATACATTAGATGCAAGTAAAATAATTTTAAATTATAGAACCGCAAATATCTCTACTAATGGTACAGAAGGAACATGGGTAGATGGCGGAGATGGATATTTATACTATATTGGTAAAGTTGGGGCAGCTAGTTATACTAATACATTATTAGATTCTGTAACATTAAGTAGTACAGCTAAAAATGAATATAAGAGCTTAAAGTTTGATGTAATTGTTACAGCTGAATCTATTCAAGCTTCACATGGAGCATATAAAGATTGGGCACCAGCTTCAATCCAAAGTTATTTAGGAATATATGAAAATAAAGTAGCTACAGCGCCAACAAATGCAGCAGAACCAGATGGAGTTAATTAGTTAGAAGCAAGGAGTGATAACGTGAGAAAGGTTAAAAAGATAGTAGTTTTAACTGTTTCACTTCTTTTAATATTAACAAATAGGGGGGCGGCAATAGGATTGCCGCCTCCTGATGTTAAATTAATAGGAAATGCAAATGGATTAGTTTCAATTCCTGAAAATGAGCATTTTTTAGAAGGAAATGGGATGGTACCAGGTGATGTGGTAAGAAGAACAATGATAATCGAAAATAAGTATGAGGAACCCTACGAACTTTTTCTGAGAACAGAAAGACTGACTGAAAAGGAAAAGTATGATTTGTTAGAAAAACTTAATCTTACCATTACCTATAATGGAAAAACAATATATTTTGGACCTGTTAGTGGAGAGGATAAACTAGAAAAGGATATTAGTCTTGGAATATTTAATCCAGGAGAAAGTAAAGTTTTAATAGGAAATGTAGAATTAGATGGTAAGAGTACTGGAAACGAATATAAAAATAAATATGGAAAGGTAGAGTGGATATTTACAGCTGTTAGAGCTGAGGGAAATAAAAGCACTACAAAGACAGGTGATAATGGTACTGCTCTATACCTAGCTATTGCTTTAATATCTTTAGGAATTGGAGTATTTATAATGAAAAATAAAAAGAGGATAGGGGAGGAGTAGGATGAGAAAAAAGTTAAAAGGAGTTACTAGTATCCTAATTAGAATTCTCCTATCAGTAATAATATTAACTAATATACCAATATTAGTTAATGGGAAAGCAGCTAGCCCTCTTATATTAAATAAGACTGCAACAAAGGTAGGAGACAATGAATTTAGAATAGATTTAACGGTAAATGGAAATTCGAATGAAGAGATTCAAATGAAAGATATAATAATTGTAATGGATGTATCAAGTAGTATGGATAGTACTAATGGTAACTCAATAGAAGTATTAAAAAAAGCAGTAAATAAATTTTCTGAAGACATGCTATTAAAAAATGGCACAAGAATTTCCATTATACAATTTAGTGGTCCAACCTTATATAATGCAGTTGGTAAAGAACCTGATGCACAGATAATAACAGCTGGCAATAAGGGTTTTGAAACGAATATCGGGAATATAAAAAATGTGGTAAACCAAACAGTTCCAACTGGATCAACTAATACACAAGCGGCATTGAAAAAGGTTAATACCCAACTAACAGAATCAAGAGCAAATAATCCTACCGCTTCAAAATATGTTATTTTCTTTACTGATGGGTTACCGACAGTAGCATTAAATAAGAAAGTAGTATCTGAAGCAGATGAAACCTTAGTTAAACAATATATTGATATATCAAAAAGAGAATATCAGTATATGGATAAAGATGATGTTAAGTTTATATCCATAGGATTATTTAGAAATATAACGGATGAAAGTCTTAAATGGCAAGAAGGAGCTGCAAATGATTTATTAGGAAATATACAAAATCAAGGGAAATATATGATAAAGACAGATGTGGAAATACAACCAATATATGACAAGATTATGGAAGAGATAGCCCATGATAGTTCAATTGCTAAAAATGTTACATTAACTGATATAGTATCTTCTAATTTTGAGATAGTTGAAAATAGCAATGAACCTAAAAATCTAATTCCGATAGTTGATAAGGAAAATAATAAGATAACTTGGACAATTGATAAAATAGACAAAGAGGGAATTAAGGTATCATTTATTATAAAATCAATAGATGAATATTATGCCTCTGACTATGAAGAAACAAATATAGAAGGAAAGATTAAGTATACAGATCCTAATGAGAACAAAGTGAAGGAAGAGAGGTTTCCTATTCCTTATGTTGTATTAGAGCCTATAAAAGGAAGTATAAGTATAATAAAGGAAATAGATAATAACAATATGGTTCCACCAAATAATGATTTATTTACTATAGGGGTAAAGGGTGGTAAGAATCAAGAGGAATATAACTTTAATGTAAAAGGAAATAGTACTACCAAAGTTGATTTTACCCTTAAAGACATTGATACTACAAATTTAATATATTCTAACTATGTAACCATAGGAGAGTACAAAGTAGCTGAAGTTGTTCCAATGAACTATAAACTTAAAGAAGTATATATAAATGGAATTAAAAGTGATTCCTTAAAATTCACAATAGATAAGAAAAATCCAAATATTACAATAAAGATAATTAATAAGTATGATAATGATCAATATTTTACTGATAAAGCAGATAAAAGTAATGAATTAAAATATGACCCAATTATAGGAGGGCCACAATAAAAAAGACTTAGATTTAATCTAGGTCTTTTTTATTAGATATAAATTGGAACTCAGAAATTTCATGTTATTATTATATAAGCAATTATAGAGGATAGTAGGGGTTAAAGCCTTTGATAATTTAGTCTATTTGATTATATTAGTTTAAATGGAAGTATGTATCTTATTTTATCTTTTCATAAGCAACAGGTTTGTTAACTAAAGAATTGATTTAGACTAATATATATTCATATAAAGAAAGTTTTAGAAAAATAAAACATCACAATTCTCCATTTTTCTACATAGAATAATCTCGTAGACCATGATAAACGAAAGGGCAAAGAGTTATGTATTATGAAAGAGATAATGAGTGTAAAGACTGTGAAGAATGTATAAATGACCCAAGTAAATTATACTGCAACATTGCATGTAAAAATACAAAAAAGAATTGCTATGAAACATTTAAAGTGTTTGATCCAAAGGTATATGCAAAAACCTATATTGTTTTACAACCTTATGAATGTTTATTTACTGTAAATGAGGCTTTCGCATCAGGAACTTTATTTAAAAATCTTTATAGTCCATATTGTGATGTGAAATATATTGATAATAAGGAGGGATCCTTATGAATCAATATGAATATTTAGATAAGATTAGGAAACTACAATTCTGTGCAGTGGAATTAAATCTATATTTAGATAATTTTCCAGGCTGTGAAAATGCTACAGAAGATTACAAAGTTATATCCTCTAAACTCTCTAAGTTAGTTATAGAGTATGAGCAAGAATATGGACCACTTACGAATTTTGGTTCAGCTTATATTCAAAATCCAGAAGCTTGGATTAATAGTCCATGGCCATGGGAAAATCTTAGAGGAGGAAAGTAAATTATGTGGTATTATGTAAAGACTCTAGAATATCCAGTAAACCTTAAATGTAAAGATTTAAACATGGCTAAATTTTTAATTACTCAGTATGGAGGCCCTGATGGCGAATTAAGTGCAGCATTAAGATATTTAAATCAAAGATTCACAATGCCAACAAATAAATCAAAGGGTTTATTAACTGATATTGGAACGGAAGAAATGGCACATGTAGAGATGATAGGTACTATGGTTTATCAATTGATGGAAAATGCTTCAATTAGTGAGATTAAGGCAGCAGGTTTAGCTGGTCATTATGCAGATCATGGAAAAGCACTTGCATATACAGATGCAACAGGGAATCCTTGGACGGCAACTTATATTCAAGGAAAAGGTGATGTAATTGCTGATTTACATGAAAATATGGATGCAGAACAAAAAGCAAGAGCAACTTATGAATGGTTAATGAATCTGACAGATGAGCCTGAATTAAAGGAAATTCTAGGATTCTTAAGACAAAGAGAAGTAGTTCACTACCAAAGATTTGGAGAAGCTTTAATGGATGTTCAAGATAATGTTAAGGAAAGTTATATTAAGTGTAGATAGCAGAAAAAGGCTTAGAAGTACTAAGCCTTTTTCTATGCAACAAAATAAGAATTAATCAGCTTTTACATATTAAATTAAAAGAATAAGTAGAGAAATGATTTTATAAATTAAAAACATTTAGTTAATAAGATATATGAGAATAAGATAGATAATAAAGGGATTTTGATAATGATAAATATAAATTAAAGCTAACGTTATCATGCAGTGTTAGCTTTATTCTTTATATTTTTTTACAGCAATACATAATTAAATATATTCTTATAATTTTACCTGTTGTAATTTATAAATATAAGGTTAAGAAGTTAAAGTTAAAAGATTGTTCATGAAACTTCGGTAATTATTAACATAGATTATATTGACCAATAGTCATAATTGCAGTTTAATTGTAATTACAAAGTGATTCTTATCTTTAGGTTGAGTTTTTTAGAGTAATAGACCATCTCATCTGAGGATTAGAAGAACTAAACCCTCAAGGGGAAACGTTCCAGGGTGTATCAGTGACTAACGCCCACTTGTAGAAGGTGGTAGAGTAGTAAAGGTATCGATTGGATAAATTATTAATAAGGAGGTGAGTCAGATGAATTTCTTAAAAATAGCAGGTAAGGATATAAGAAGTATATTTAAAAATAGGATGATAAGAGTATCTGTTGTAGCAATTATTGTTGTACCATTACTATACTCATTACTATATTTGGATGCATTCTGGGATCCATATGGCAGATTAACAGATATGCCAGTTGCTGTAGTTAATTTAGATAAAGGAACTATATTAAATGGTGAAGTGGTTAACTATGGTGCTGACATGGTGGAAGAATTAAAAGATGATAAACAAGTTGGGTGGAAATTCGTCTCAGAAGATGTTGCAGATAAAGGACTTGAAGGTGATGACTATTATGCAAAGTTTCAAATACCAGAAGATTTTTCAGCTAAGGTGATTAGTGCAAAGGAATCAAATCCTATTAAAGCAAACTTACAATTTGTATGTAATGAGAAAAAGAATTTTTTAGCATCTCAAGTAAATCACATGGTTGAAGATAAACTAAAGGAACAAATTGTTAGTACAATTACTAATAATTATGTAACAGTTGCTTTTGATAACTTATACAAAGCAAAAGATGGTATGGTTGCAGCAGCTGATGGTAGCAAAGAAATTTATGAGGGTGTAAATTCAGTTAGTAATGGATTAGGTCTAATTAATAAGCAAATTCCAAGTTTAACTTCTGGAATAGGTAAGCTTTCTGATGGATCTGATTCTGTAACTTTAGGAATTAATACTGCAATGAATCAATTAGGTCAAGGCACATCTAAATTATATGAAGGTTACAACACTAAAATTTATCCAGGTATTGCCAAGGTGAATGAAGGTGCAAAAAGAATGACAGACCAATTAGCAGCAGGTAAAGAAGATATAGATACTTTAAATAATGGTGTGAGTGCCTTGAATATTGCAAGTGATACAGTTAGTGAAAATTCAACGAAAATAAATGAGTCTTACAGCCAAGTTAAAGGAGGTATAGATGAACTTATATCAGGGGTAAATAGATCATCTGAGGTGATGCAATTAGTTGGATCAGATCTTAACAAAGCAGTGGAGTCAAAGGATGATAACGAAAAAAATGCAGCAATAATTGCAGCATTACAAAAGCTCCAACAATATCAAATAGAAAGTGCAGGATCTGCAGAAAAGATAAAAGTACTTCAGAATGGATCAGGGTATCTACAGAAAGGTATAAGCGACTACACTCAAGGTATACAAATGTATACAGGTAGTGTAAAGAAGTTTACAGCTGGGACAAGTCAATTAACAGCAAATATAACTGCTCTTGGAGGAGGTCTAAATAGCCTCAGTGTTGGGTTAGATCAAATTCAATCAGGATTAGATAGTGAATTTGGACCAGGGCTAGAAAAGGTGACATATGCAATCAACAGCCAAAATGGACCAGTGAAAGCTCTTTATAATGGATCTAAACAAGTTACTGAAGGTCTAAGAGAAATTAATTTAAAAGTACCAACATTAAGTGATGGAATTGCTAAATTAAATGAAGGTTCAGTGGCATTAGTTGATGGTTCAAAAGAGTTATCAACAAAACTTGATGATGGATCAAAGGAACTAACAAATGGTTTAATTAATACTTCAGAGGAAATGGGTGAGTTTGTATCAGAACCAGTTAATTTAAATATTAATCCAATAAATCCTGTAAGCAATTATGGTACAGGATTTGCACCATACTTTATGTCACTATCCCTATGGATAGGAGCAATTATGATGTTCTTTGTTATTCCGATAAAGACTGAAGATGATGAAAAGATATCAAAGTTCAATAAGGTAATGGGAAAGTTTTTATCATTTGCATTCGTAGGTGTTTTACAAGCAATACTTGTTGGTATAGCCGTTATGCTATTAGGACTAAAACCTACTAATGTACCATTATATTTTGGATTGTTAATTTTCTTCTCATTAGTATTTATTTCAATAATTCAATGTTTAATATTCCTATTTGGTGATGCAGGAAGGCTTTTAAGTATAGTTTTACTTATACTTCAATTAACAGCATGTGCTGGTACTTTCCCATTAGAATTAGTACCTAATTTCTTTAAGGTATTAAATCCATTTATGCCTTTTACCTATGGGGTTGAAGCATTGAAGGAAGTGATTTCAGCACCAGTTGTGAATTACAGTGTAATAGGAAAAGATGTTTTAGTACTAGCAGTAGTATTTATTTTATTCTTAGGTATAGCCATTATATTTAAGAATGCAGGGGAAAGAATACAAGATTTAATGGAAGGACGAAAAGCAGAGGGATTTAACCAATAACCTTATGTTGATGGAGGTAAGAATTACCAAATGATTCTTACCTCTTTTTTATATATAATAACGAAAAAATATCAACTTAATTAAGATAAATGAATACTTTAAAATAACATCAATTTGTTATTAAGGAGTGAATATGAAAGTTGTAGTTATAGGTGGTGGATGGGCAGGTTGCTCAGCAGCACTAGAAGCAATAAAATGTGGCTCAGAGGTGGAATTATATGAAAGGACAGATCTTTTGCTTGGGGTGGGGAATGTTGGCGGGATCATGAGAAATAATGGAAGATATACTGCGGCAGAGGAGTTAATAAATCTTGGTGCAGGTGAATTCATGAATATTATGGATTCTATAGCTCTCCATAAAAATATGGAATTTCCAGGTCATAAACATGCATGGTTATGTGATGTAAGTAAGGCTGAACCTCTTGTAAGACAATATCTAATTGATAGGGGAGTAAAATTATTTTTTAAAAGTAGGGCTGTAGATGTAAAAGTTAAGGAAGAAAAGATAGAGTCTATTGTATTTGAAGACAAAACAATAGCAACAGGTGATGTATTTATAGAGACTACAGGGTCTACAGGCTCAATGGCAAATTGTATTAAGTACGGCCATGGATGTGCTATGTGTGTATTAAGATGTCCTAGTTTTGGTATAAGAGTGAGCTTAAGCGAAAAGGCAGGGGTTAAGGATTTAGTAGGAGAAAGACCTAATGGTAAAAGAGGAGCAATGAGTGGCTCTTGTGAAATTCCAAGGGAAGGGTTATCTGAGGACATACTTAAGACTTTAGATAAGGAGGGGATAGTTATACTTCCTGTACCTAAGGAGGATGTTCACTTAGATAAGTTAGAAGAAAAGGTATGTCAACAATATGCCACCTTAGAATTTGCTGAAAATGTTATATTGCTAGATACAGGTCATATAAAGCTTATGACCTCATATTTTCCAATAGATAAACTAAGGAAAATAAAAGGCTTAGAAAGTTCAAGGTATATTGATCCATTAGCAGGTAGTAATGGGAACTCTATAAGATACCTTGCAGCATCTCCAAGAAGTAATGCAATGAAGGTACTTGGTGTAGATAACTTATTCTGTGCTGGGGAAAAATCAGGATTCTTTGTGGGTCATACTGAAGCGATGGTGACAGGAACATTAGCAGGTTATAATGCGGTGCAATATATAGAAGGAAAGAATTTGTTAGAGTTACCAAGGGAATTAGTAGTAGGGGATATTATTGCTTACGCTAATGATAAGGTAGAGGATGGTGATCTTAGTGAAAGATATACTTTTTCAGGATCTAAATATTTTGAAAGAATGAAGGCTTTAGGATTATATTCAATAAATAATGAAGAAATTAAAGCAAGGGTTGATAAATTAAATCTTACAAATATATTTAAAAGGTAGTAGAAGAAGGCAGGTGAATATTTTCATTCTGCCTTTTTATTCAATTTATGGAAGTCTTAAGATTATAGTTAAATAGTATGATGTATAATCTAATTAATAGATATTAGGAGGGGATTATTATAAAACTAAATCTCATAAAGAGGAAGGGAATTAAGGCTCTTTTTTCTATAGCTTTCTTTATTATAGGAATAGTTATTGTAATTGGTAGTATGATTGCTATTGCAGTGTTACAAGAGAAATTAATAGTAGGAAATGATTTTGATATATGGGTTGTTGTGACTCCATATTACTATTTGATATTTCTCATTGGGATAATAATAATATTCTTTTTACGACTTATATATGAGAAGATATATAAATCTAATAATGGGGAGCATATACTTGATATCATGATTTACAACTTAATAAAAAAGTATAAAATACTATTTAGTACTGCAATCTTAATAGTACTATATCTTATTATTGTTAATATAGTATCTATTGAAGATGAAAAAATAGCAATACATAGCACTTTTAATCCCTTAGGAAAGGAATATAGCTTGCAGGATATAGTTCAGGTTGAAACTGGATTTACTGGGAAAAAGACTTTAATAAATTGGAAAGAAAGAGGAACTTTTTATTATAAAATAAAGCTAAAAGATGGAAAAGAATTTGATTTAAATGGATCAGGAGGTGAGTCTGAAGTATATGGTGAGCATACTTATTTATCAATAGAAGAGATAGATAAAAGATTATTTAAGGATAATTCCAATATAATAAAGAAATCATCATTAGATAATTATGAGTATGCAGGTTTAGATGATGAATACATGGAAAGGTTTAAGAGAATAATTAAAAATGTTAATGAATAAAAACTTTATAAAGGAATGAAACTTATGAAAAAAATACTAGAAGATTATATAGGGGCAATAAAAAAGTTGCCATTAAAAGATAAATATACAAAAGAAGAAATTTTAATAGATGAGTTTTTAATTGAAAGGTGCAAAGATATAGAAATATACTATGCCACACATAATGAGTATATAAATCCTAAAGCTAGGGTACTTATTGTAGGAATTACTCCTGGTTTTCAACAAATGAGTGATTCAATTGCAGAGGCAAGGAAAAGTATAGAAGAAAATATAGAAATAGAGGAAATAAAATACCTTTGTAAAGTTGCAGGTAGATTTTCAGGACCTTTAAGAAAAAACATTATAAGTATGTTAGATGAGATAAAACTAAATGAAGCTTTAGGAGTGAGAAGTACTTCAGAGCTATTTGATAATAGTGATAATTTACTACATACAATATCACTAATTCCCTATCCTGTATTTGTTAAAGGTAAAAACTATACAGGACATAGTCCTAAATTAATAAAGAGTGATATTCTAATGAAATATGTCTATGAGAATTTTGTGGATGAAGTAAAGAGATTTGAAGAGATAATGATAATACCTCTAGGAAAAGCAGTAGAAGAGGTATTAGAGATATTAATTAAAGATGGGGTTATTAGGGAAGAACAGGTACTTAGAGGATTTCCACACCCTTCAGGTGCGAATGTAAATAGGCTTACTCAGCTAGAGAGTAATAAAAAGAATTTAATAAAATTCATTAAAGAATATAAAATAAAAAAAGAATAATTTATTAGTAAAGTTGAGATTTTTATTACACTATAGTTCATTAATTAGAAATTAAAAGTAAAATAATTATATTTAATAATATCAAAACATATTATATCATGTGTTAATTAATTTAATCCATGGAGGTGATGATATTATTATAATAGTAACAATAATAGTGATAGCTATTCTTTTAATAAGAACTTTTGGTAATACTAATATAAAGAGAAAGCCATTATTTTATGGGATAAGTAAAATTAATACTGCATATAGGGATCTTTTTTTAGAAAGGAATTTCATTATTAAGATAACTCAGACTGGAATGATTATTTTCTCTGAGATATTCTCTTTTATAGGATTATATATAACTGTTGTTAGATACATAGAAATTAATACATATATATGTATTAATTATATTTTTGAGTCTGTAATTATAATATTTATATTTATAATAATTCATTATTTGGTAGGGTATGTACTGCTTATAAGTTCTAAGCTTCATATCTTTATGCTTAAAAGTAAAGATGAAAGTATAAGAAGTGACTTTTTACTAAGCTACTTTATTACAAGCTCATATATAGTAGTATTATTGATATTTCCAGAACAAATTATGAAGTATGGTATAACAGGATTGATAGGTATAATCATATGCTATATATTAAATTTTAAAATAGTATTTAAGATAATGAAAAATACAAGTAATATAAAATTTAGTAATGAGGATGAAAGTAGTTTTACTAAGGTTCTAATAGTATCATTAATATTAGTTGGAATGATAATTATTAATTTATTTCTAGGAGTGTGCCTTGTAAACGCTATAGGTGGAATAGCCTATTCTAACAATCCAAGCAACTTTGATTTGTTATACTATACAGTGGTTACCTTCACAACCATAGGTTTTGGTGATATTAGTCCATTAACAGTACCAGCTAAATTAATGGCAATAATAATATCTGTAACAAGTATTTTATCATTAACTATTTTTATTGGAAGTATATTTTCCTATAGTGATAAAAAAAATTAGAGTATAGAGAGTGCTATAAGTTTAATTTTGATAGCACTCTTTATTTATTAAAGTAATAATTCGCCCTTGGGATACATAATATTAAAAAGGTTTTATTTTAAGGGGGAATGTATTAATGAACCAGGAATTATCTTTAGGAGTATACATAATAATGATGAGTATCTTTTCAGTTCTAGTATATAAATTTAGTTGTAAATTAGTAGACAAGGGTATTATAGAGAGAGTTTTCAATAGTATAAAATAGTTAAAAAGTATAATTTTAATATATAGGTGTGTTGTTATATTGATAAAATGTATAATATTGGTAGAGGTGATTTTATGAGATTAAAGAATAACTTAAGTTTACTTTCATCAATTATACTGTTATGTGCTTTATTACCAATTTACCCTATATCAGCAGTTACAAACGAGGAGGAATCTGTATTAAGAACAATATATTGTTCTAGTGCAGATGAAATACAAAATGCACTTAGGAGTGCTGAAGCTGGAGACCGAATTATTATAAAGGAAGGTTCATACGTAGGTAAATGGATGGAGAAGGGCTATTTTACATCAAATGCCCAGGGAACAAAGGAACATCCCATTACAATAGAAAGTGAAAATCTCAATAATCCAAGTGAGCTTGTGGGACTTAGAAGTTCATCTGGGTATGCTCTATATTTAACAGGAGATTATTGGAGGGTGAGTAATCTTAAAATAACTAATGCACAAAAGGGTATTATGATTGATAATGGTAATTATAATATTATAAGTGGTTGTCAAGTATATGCTGTTGAACAAGAGGGGATACATCTAAGGGATGGTAGTAGTAATAATATAATAAAGAATACAAAGGTTTATGACACAGGGACTGTTAGACCAGATTATGGAGAGGGTATATATATAGGGTCCGATAAAGGAAAATGGAGTGAATTAAAAAAAGAGTGTGATAATAATATTATTACTAATTGCGAAATAGGTCCTAATGTAGGGGCTGAACACTTAGATATAAAAGAAGGAACAACTGGAACGGTTATTGAGGATTGTATATTTAATGGGGAAGGAATATCAGGAAAGAATTATGCAGATAGTTTTATAGATGTTAAGGGTAATAAAACTGTAGTAAGAAATAATATAGGTTATAGGAATAAGAATTTGATTATAGTAGATGCATTTCAAATACATGTACAAGTAGATGGTTGGGGATTAGATAATGAATTTTATGATAATCACCTATATTTAGATATAGCCGAAGTAAATATATTAAACAACTCAAAAGGAACAGCTACAGTTTATAATAATAAAAGGTATCCTGATGGGAATATGTATATAGGAAATAATAAAGTTCTTGATTTTAAAGTAGAGGATTTAAATAGGGATGGTGTAGTGGATTTAATGGATCTTTCATTAGTATCAAAAGAGTATAATAAAACCAGTGATATTAATGGGTTCAGTAGATCTTCAGATCTAAATAATGACGGAATAATAGATATATATGACTTAGTTTTAATATCAAAAAGTATTAACATATAGTAATAAAAAGAAGAGCTAAAGATAGCTCTTCTTTTTATTTTTTTAATTATATAGTAAATATAAAATAAAAGTATTGACAATGATAATGGTTATCAGTTAATATATAAACAGAAGTTGATAATAATTATCAATAAGTGAGATTGACATACTAAGGAGGAGCAATGAAAAAAAAATATTTACTAATATCTCTAATAATATTATCATTTATTTCCTTGTTTATAGGAGCAACTAATGTGGGAATAAAAGATTTAATTAATGGTGATATAGACAAAATACAAATACTTCTAATAAGTAGATTACCAAGAGTAGTTAGTATAATAATTGCTGGAATGGGTCTAAGTGTAAGTGGGATTATAATGCAACAGATAAGCAGAAATAAGTTTACTTCACCAACTACAGCTGGAACAATGGATTCGGCAAAGTTTGGGATACTTATAGCAATGATTGTAATGCCAAAGTCGGGAGTGTTAGGAAAGGCGACCTTTGCATTTATATTTGCACTTATTGGATCATTCATATTCATGACTATACTAAGAAAAATAAAAGTTAAGAATGTAATATTTGTTCCTTTAGTAGGACTGATGTTTGGTAACTTAATAAGTTCTATGACAAGCTTTATATCTTATTCATTAGATATGAATCAAAGCATAAATGCATGGTTCCAGGGAAGTTTTTCAACTGTAATGAAGGGGAAATATGAATTACTTTATTTATGTATTCCACTAATGATTATTGCATTCCTATACGCAAATAAGTTTACTATTGCAGGCATGGGGAAAAACTTTTCAACAAACTTAGGCTTAAATCATGAAAGAATAGTAAATATAGGACTATCACTTGTGTCAGCAGTAGCAGCACTAACATTAGTTATGGTTGGGAATATACCATTCTTAGGATTAATAGTTCCGAATATTGTAAGTATGACAAGAGGTGATAATCTTAAGAACTCTCTATTAGAGACATGCTTATTTGGTGCAGTATTTGTGTTAGTATGTGATATTTTTGGAAGAGTTATCATTGCTCCTTACGAAGTCTCAATAGGTCTAACTGTTGGGGTTATAGGAAGTATAATATTCCTATATCTAGTTATGAGGAGGAAATCAAATGCAGCTTAGGAGAGAAGAAAAAATAAAAAAACAAATATGGTTATTATTTGTAATAGCATTAGTAGCAGCAATACTCTTTGTAGTAATTGGATTAACTCCAAAAAATGCTGAATATTTAATATCTAAAAGAGTTCCGAAGATAATTGCTATTATTATAAGTGGTGGGGCAGTGGCTTTTTCATCCATAATATTTCAAACTATAAGTAATAATAGAATATTGACACCAAGTGTTTTAGGATTAGATGCTGTATATAGCTTTTTCCAAACAGTAGTTGTATTTATATTCGGCTCAAGCAGCATTTTAATGACTAATAAAAATTTGAACTTCCTTGTTTCACTAGTAGGAATGCTTCTAATTAGTAGCTTATTGTATTTAATAGTATTTAAGAAAAAGAGTACAAGCATAATGTATTTATTGTTAGTAGGATTAATAGTTGGGACTTTATTCAATAGTATGACTTCGTTTTTACAAGTATTAATAGATCCAAATGAGTATTTATCACTACAAGCAAAACTTATTGCAAGTTTTAATAATGTAAATACAGACATAATATTTATAGCCATTTTAATTTTGCTTCTTATGATACCTTTTATATACGATGAATTAAAATTGTTAGATGTAATGTCATTGGGGAAAGAACAAGCTATAAATCTTGGGGTTAATTACGATAAGGTAATGAAAAAATTACTTGTTGTAGTAGCTATACTTACTGCTATGTCAACAGCACTAGTAGGGCCTATAACCTTCTTGGGATTAATAGTTGTAAATGTAACATATCAATTAATAAAAAGTTTTAAACATAAGTATTTAATTACAGCTTCAATTCTTATTAGTATTTCAAGTTTAATTATTGGGTTAATAATAGTTGAGAGAATATTTGAATTTAACACTACGTTAAGTGTAATAATTAATTTTGTTGGAGGATTATATTTCTTATATCTTCTACTAAAGGAGAGTAAATTATGATAGAAGTAAAAAACATAACCAAAAAATATGGTGATAAAAAAGTAGTAAACAATGTATCCTTAAATATAGAAAAAGGTAAGATGATTTCACTAATTGGTCCAAATGGAGCAGGTAAAAGTACAGTTTTATCAATGATATCTAGACTTCTTGATATGGATGAGGGTGAAGTTATTATAGATGGAACGCCACTAGATAAGTGGAATAACAGAGAGTTATCTAAGAAAATATCAATACTTAAGCAAGCAAATGATATTGATTTAAGGCTTACTATTAGGGAACTTGTTGAATTTGGTAGATTCCCATATTCACAAGGAAATATAAACGAAGAAGATAACAGATTAATTAACGAAGCAATTGAGTATATGCAACTTAGGGATATACAATATAAATATTTAGATGAGCTTAGTGGTGGTCAAAAACAAAGAGCATATATTGCAATGGTTATTGCACAAAATACAGAATACATATTTTTAGATGAACCACTAAATAACTTAGATATGAAACATTCTGTTCAAATGATGAAGGGTATCAGAGCTTTAGTTGATGATTTAGGAAAAACTGTTGTAACAGTACTACATGATATTAACTTTGCATCTTGTTACTCAGATACGATAATAGCTTTAAAGGATGGAGAAGTATATAAAGAAGGTGAAACTCTTAGTATAATAGACAAAGTTGTTTTAGAAGATTTATATAAAACTGAGTTCAAAATCGAAAATATAGGTGATAGAAGAATTTGTGTTTATTTCTAAATAAACACTTAATTTTAATAAATTTAATGATAATGAAAATCAATTTAATTGGAGGAATAAATAATGAATAAAAAAGTATTAGGAATCGTTATAGCAGCAGCTGTAGTATTAGTAGGTGGAGCATTCTATTTAAAGAATGGAGACAAAGTAGGAAGTGGAAATAATGGTGGAGCTGTTGAAGTAACACATAAGCTTGGAACAACTGCATTAGAAAAAACTCCAGAAAGAGTAGTAGTTTTAGATTACGGTGCACTAGATATATTAGATAATTTAGGGGTGAATATAGTAGGAGTACCTAAATCAGGGAAATTACCAGAGTATATGAATAAATACTCAGCAGAGGAATATGCTAATGTTGGAACAGTAAAGGAGCCAGATTTAGAAGCTATACATGCATTAAATCCAGATGTTATAGTAATGGCAGGTAGAATGGAAGATTACTATAAGCAATTTACAGAAATAGCTCCTACAGTATTCTTTAATGCAGATGGTGCCGACTACCTTAATAGTTATGAAAATAACTTAAATATGCTAGGAAAACTATTTGGATTAGAAAAAGAAACTGACAAGATGCTAAAAGAAGTTACATCTAAGATAGAAGAAGCTAATAAAGAAATTACAAAGTTAAATTTAAATGCAACTTCAATAATGCTCAATGGTAGAAACATATCCGCTTTTAATAAAAGTTCAAGGTATGGATTATTATTTAATGAATTAGGATTTAAGCAAACAGACGAAGGATTAGAAGATTCTACTCATGGTCAAGAAGTTTCTTATGAATATTTAGTAGAAAAGAACCCGGAATATCTTTTTGTTGTAGACAGAAATGCAATTACTGGTACAGAAACTGGATCATCAGCTAAAGAAATAATTGAAAATGAACTAGTTAAGCAAACTAAGGCATATAAAGATGGAAACATAGTATATTTAAACTCTGTTAATTGGTACACAGTATCAGGAGGTTATACATCAACTTTAGGAATGGTTAACGAAGTATTAGAAGCGATAAAATAATAGGTAGAGAATGAATCATTAATTAAAGGCTATTAATTACACCAAATTAATAAGAACTGCCACAGAAATATTGATATATATTTCTGTGGCAGTTTTTTACTCTATAGAATTTATGATGCTTATCTATATGTGGATAAATTTGTAAATATATATGATGTTAAAGGTGTTGGAGTAAAGTGAAAAAATAAATTTGTGGGCCTGCAAGATTTTCATCAAACAAGCTTCGGAAATGTAGATGCGTAAAAAAGTCTTAGCTCATAATCCCTAGGACTTTTTATTGTATTAAAGTTGAAATGATATAAATGAAGATTTAAGTGTGAATAAAATAGATATTAGTGGTATAATAATATAAATGTCATTAAAAATGACAAAATAAAAAAGTAAAGTGGGATCATAGATGAGAAATATAAAGTTAGAAAAAGCAATTAAAAGATTAGATAAGGAGATGGAAGCCCTTAGAATATCAGCAAAATTCCTAAAAAATATAGATGAAATTAATGAAGTTAGAGAACATTTAAATAAAGAAAGACAAGAGTTAGCCAATGCCTTATATTCAGAAGATGCTAAATGTTATGATGAATGTCGTGAAGTTATATCTGAATTGATAGATAGAGAATTAGATAAAGAAGACCAAAAGAAGTTACTTGAAGATATTAAAGAGATATATGGTAGACAATCGCCTAATGCATCAAAGGAAAGCAATGGACTTAATGCATGGCTTAAAGAATTAGACATTGAGTTTAAATGGATAGAAAATCCAGAAACAGATTGGGCAACTTTAGTTGTCATTGCTCTTGGATTACATAGATAGATATTAATAGATAGCATATAAGGCTATCTTTTTTCTTTTATTTAAATAATATAAACAGATAATAGAATGAAAAGGTTCTATTATTTAAAATTACTTTGAAAAGATAATAATTATCAGTTATTATAGATATATAGTTAATTATGAAAAAGGATGTAATGAATATGAAATTACTTAAAATACAAAAGAAGTTTATAGAAAGCAAACCAGTTAAATATAATATAGTTAAAGGTAAATCAAATACAGGAAAAACAGAAACATTACTTCACAGAGTATTAAACTTAGTGAATAATTTTGCATATGAGGAAGAGGACAAGATACTATTTGTTCAAAAAGAAAAGGGATTAAAAGAAAAGTATAAAGATAGATATAAAAAGATAAAGGATAAATATAATCATACATATATATCATTATTATCATCCCAGGTAGATCCTGAATTTCTATCTCTAAATGAGCTTGTTGATAGGTATGCAAGTAATAATAGATTAGCCACCTTTGAAGAAAAAACAGATATTATTAAAGATATAATAAAGGAAAATCACTTTAATAAATGTAAAAAACTTAAATATAATAATATTCATATTATTTTAAATGAGATAAAGTATATGAAGAATTCAAATATTACTTCATTAGAAGAGTATATGACCTTAATGGGGGGGCCACTAAAGCTTAGAAAAAATTCTGTTTCTAGAAGCGAAGTCTATATACTTTTTGAGGCCTTTAATAAAGTTATTGCTGAAAATAATTTGTTTGATGATGAAGATAAAATTAGAGATGCAATAAATAATGTTAAAGGAGTAAAGGGTGAAGGTTATGTACATATTTTTATTGATAATGTAGAGCAACTATCTAAGATTGAGTTAGAGTTCTTGTTGGCATTATATAATAAGAAATCTTATGGAACTATAACTATGGGGATTGATGTTGATAAGGGTGAAAATGTATATTCAGAATTGGTTAAAAAAGGTAGAGTATACGCAAAAAAGGTTTTTGGTAATAATAAAAAGATATATAACTTTAAAGTTGACCTATTAGAAAAAAACTTCTCAGAACCAGAAAGGGTAAAAACTATTAATGTTATTGAAAAGTACAAGTTTATTGATTTAAAACGTAGAAGAAACTTTGAATTCTCAATAGAGCATACAGGCTATGAAGAGAGAATTCTTGGTGAACATGCAGAGAATTATTCAAAGGATGAGTTAGAAGAAATACCTGTATTTAATAATATTGCAGCTGGGGAACCAATTTTAATTACACCAGAACAAGAGGATATTTTCTCTATACCTAAGTACTGGGTTAAAGGAAGTAACAAAAAGTTTATCCTTAAAGTTAAGGGGAATTCAATGATTAATGCAAATATTCATAATGGTGATTTAGTAGTAATTGAACAAACTCCAGCACCACAAAATGGGGATATTGTGGCAGTCAATATAGATGGTAATGCAACACTTAAAACTTTGAAAGTTGGAAAAACATCTATAACATTAATACCAGAAAATGAAGCCTATGAACCAATAGTAGTTTCAAAGGATGAGGAGTTCTATGTATTAGGTAAGGCAGTAGGGGTAATAAGAAAGTAATTAAGATTTTGGGGGAATTATATATGGAAAATACAATAACTTTGTTGATTATAATAATGACTTTCTTTGGATCAGCTTCAACTATAGTAAATGGGGAAGGAGAAATAGGGATTATTATTAATATAAGTGTTGTTATTTTCATTTGTATTCTTCAACTTTTAAAAGATTTAACCAAGATTAATAGTACTATTATAATAATATCTCAATTAAGTATAATTATAGGGGCTATGATATTAGGATTATTAGGAGTTGAGTATTTATTACCTATAGTACTCTTTGAAATAATCTGTGATAGGGAATCATTATTAACTTCAATAGTGATAAGTATTGGTATATTAGCTGTATTAAATAGAAACAACCTATTTAATATGGTTATTTATGCTGTCATTATAAATTTATATTTATATGAAGTTAAAAATCAATATATTGATAATGCTGAACTAAAGGAATTTGGTAGAGGTCAAAGATACGAAAGATTTATGATGCAGAAAAAGATTGCAAATTTAGAAAAGTATCTTGAGCAAACTAATATTATGGCAAGTTTAAAAGAAAGAAATTTTATGGCGCAGAAGCTACATGATCATTTAGGTCATAGAATTACAAGTTCGCTTATGCAATTAGAGGTTACAAAGGAGATCGCTGGTATTGATAATGAACTTAGTGAAAAATATCTAACCAGTGCAATGACAAATCTTAGAGAGGGAATGGATGAAATAAGATTAGTTCTAAGAAATGTAAAACCGAGGGATAAGGTTATTGGTATAGAGGATATAAAAGAGGAGATACTTAGATTTCAATATAGTTCTAGTATAAAAGTTAATTTTAGGGTAGAGGGAGATACAGATAAAATTAAGTTGAATATGTGGATGATAATGGAAGAAAATATCAAAGAGGCGTTGACTAATGCAGCTAAGTATTCAGAAGCAACAGAAATAAGTATTTCTATTTTAATCTATAATAAGTTTATGAGAATAGAGATTAAGGATAATGGAAAGGGTTGTGAAATTCTTGACAAGGGTCTAGGCCTAAATGGAATGGAAGAAAGAATGTTAGGTATTGGTGGTAGAATAGAATATAATAATGATAATGGTTTTGTTATTAATATGATATTAAATTTGGGGGAATAGGATGAGTATAAGGGTGCTAATATGTGATGATGATAGTTTAATTAGGGAGAGTTTAAAAATATTGCTACCTCTGAAAGGGGATATAGAGGTGGTAGATGAAGCAAAAAATGGAGAAGAGTGTATTAAGAGATGTATTGAAAAAGATATTGATGTTGCTTTAATCGATATTAGAATGCCAAAATTAAATGGAGTGGAGGCAGTTAGACAAATAGTTGATAATACAAATACTAAGTGTTTGATTTTAACAACTTTTGATGAGGAGGATTATATTAATGAAGCTCTAGAATATGGAGCAAAGGGATATATTCTTAAAAATAATTCACCAGAACAAATAGCAAATAGTATTATTTCAGTTTTTAATAATACAATTGTAATGAACGAAAATATATTAGGAAAGCTTCATGGTAAAGGGAATTTACCGGAAATATGTAATTATGATTTTACAGATAGAGAAAAGGATATAATTATAGCTATAAGTGAAGGTTTAAGTAATAAAGAAATAAGTAAAAAATTATTTATATCAGAAGGCACAATTAGAAATTATATTAGTGGAATTTTAGAAAAAACAGGACTTGATCATAGAACAGCAATTGCGGTAAATTATTTAAAGAGCAATTTATAATAGTTAAAATGTTACAAATGTAATGATAAAAGGTGATATTCCTAACTGGGGGAGGAGGCCTTTTTTTTATATAATAATATCATAGAAGGAAATTGAGGAGGATTTGTTAAGATGTTAGAAATAAAGAAAATTTACAAAGACTATGGAAATCATGTTGCTGTTGATGGGATAGATCTAAAGATAGAGAAAGGGCAGATATTTGGCATATTAGGACCTAATGGTGCAGGTAAAAGCACATTAATTGGAATGATATGTGGTCTTGTAAAGAAAACAAAAGGAGAAGTCATTTACGAGGGACAAACATCGAAAATTAGAAAGTGGAAAGAAAATATTGGTATTGTTCCACAAGATTTTGCAGTTTATTGGGACTTAACAGCAGAAGAAAACATAAGTTTTTTCTGCTCACTATATGGATTTAAGGGGCAAGATCTTAAAGATAGAACAAATAAGACTTTAGACTTTGTAGGTCTAACAGATGTGAGAAATAAAAAGGCTTCAGAATTCTCTGGTGGTATGAAAAGAAGATTAAATATTGGTTGTGCTATAGCACATTCTCCTAAATTAATTATAATGGATGAGCCGACAGTAGGAATTGATCCACAGTCCAGAAATCATATATTAGAGTCAGTATTAAAGCTAAGAGAAGAAGGTGCAACAATTATATATACTTCTCACTATATGCAAGAGGTAGATGATATCTGTGACAGAATTGCAATTGTGGACAAGGGGAAAGTTATTGCTGAAGGAACAGGGGAAGAGCTAAAGAACCTAGTTGGGGATAAAAGAATTTTCAACCTAACAGTTACTAAAGAGGTTGAAGGATTAGATAATAAATTAAAGGAAATTACAGGAGTAGAAAAAGTTATAGTAAATGATAATGAATATAGAATATCTACTTTAAAAAGCAGAAATTTAATATCTAATATAGTTTCAGTTGTAGATAATAATGGTGGGGATATTCAAAATATAGTAAATGAGGAACCAAGTCTAGAAACAGTATTCTTGGCCTTAACAGGTAAAAAATTAAGGGAGTAGGGATAAAAATGTATTTAGCAATGTTAAAAAAAGAGTTTAAACAGTTTTTTAGATCCAAAGGCAATGTGATTTTACTATTTTTATTTCCTGTCTTATTAATTACTACCTTAAGTTTAGGCTTAAAGGATATGATGAGTGGAAATGCCGATATATATGGTGGGAATAGTGAGTTTACAAAGGCTTATTATACAATTAAGGAAGATAGTAAGTATAAGGAAGGTTTTATGAGTTTTGCTAAAGGTGTTGAGGAAAGCCTTAGTATAAAATTTGAAGAAACATCTGACCTAGGCAATGTAGAAGAAGAGGTAGATAATTATAAAGCCTTAGTTCATATAGAAGTAGATAATGATGGATTTAAGCTTTATACATCAAAAAAAGGTGAGGAAATTCCCAATAAAGTATTTAGAAGTATTTTTGACAGCATGTTGAATGAATATGCTGCTTTTGAAACAATTGGAAAATATAATCCACAAGACTTTAATAATTTAGTTCAAAACAAATATGATGAATATGTAGTGAAGGAGAAGTTAGATGGAACAAGGGATGTAAGTGCAGCTGAATATTATACCTTTGCAGAGCTTGCGTTAATCATATTTTTTATAGCACAAACAGTTGGTGAAAGTGTTTATAAAGAAACACAACTTAGGACAATTAATAGAATTAGGCTATCTAAGGTAAAGGAAAATGTAATGATAGTGGCTAAGGTGTCCTTGGGAATATTAATAGGTATAATTCAAACTATATTGATTTATGTTTATTCTTCTACAGTTCTTGATGTAGATTGGGGGCCTAATACAGTAAAGTTTATATTATTATTTATTACTTTTGCTATTTTTTCATCAGTTGTAGGAGCTATAGTTGGACTTTGTGCAAAAAAAGATACATCAGTTGGTGGAAGCTTAAGTGCAGTAACCTTCATAATCTGTGCTCTTGGCGGATCTTATACTCCATTAAACATGCTTGTTGGAATTCCTTTGCTGAATAAATTGATGTATATAAGTCCAATTTATTGGATAAATACTGCAACTAGTAGCATGATATGTGGATTAGAGTCAAAAGCATATATGATAGCTTTAATGATACCGATAGTTTTATCAGCAGTATGTTTAATTGCATACTTAGCTATTATGAAAAAAAGGGGAGGGATTGTAAATGATTAATATAATGAAGAATGTAAGTAAAATATTATTGAAGAGGAAAAGTTTTATTTTAATATCATTTTTATTACCTATTGCATTGATATATATGTTTACAATGCTTTATGGCGGCAATTCTACCTTTAAGATAGCTGTATTTAACAGGGATAATGGAGAGTTAGGTAATGCAATTGAGGAAAGATTAGGAGTAATGAATGCTGTAGATATTATTGATATAGAGGATAATGATAGCTATAAAGAAAAGCTAATTTTTCATGAAGTTGAAATGATAATTACTATAGATGAAAACTTTACAGAAAGTCTTACTAATGGTGAAAAAAATGAAATAAAAATAAAATCTGTATCAAAGAGTGATATGGAAGCAGCAATTACTGGAGTATTAGAAAGTGAGACAAAAGAATTAGCTAGGTTATGTAACAATGTAAATATTAAAGAAGTAGGATTAGCTAATGTAATATCTGATTTTAAGGAGCTTAAGCCGAGCTATGAAATAAGAAATACAGGAGATGTAAAACAAAGCATAAATAACTCCGTTGGAATAATAATATACCTAATATTTATTTGTGCTGGTATTAGCTGTAGTTTTCTTCTTGAAGATGAGAGAGAAGGAACAAAAGATAGAGTATTGATGGGTAAGATAGGTGAAAAATCCTATTATGGTGGACTTTGTACTATCTTCTTTGCACTAACATCTATTCCAGCGGTGGAGTACTTTATTGTATGTAATATATTAGGCTATGAATTTGGATTTGAGAACAAAGTAATACTTTTAGTATTACTTGAAATAATCGTATTACTTGCAGTTGTGTTTAATATTATGATAGCTTCTTTAGTTAAGAAAAAGGGTATAGCGAATCTTATTAATGGAGGTTTGATATTACCAGTGTTTATGCTAAGTGGAAGCTTCTGGCCTTTTGATATGATGAGCGAAGGGATGAGAAAAATAGGAAGTGGACTTCCACCAAGATGGTTCTTCTTAGCCTTAGAAAAATTACAAGGAGGAGAAGCAGTATCTTCAATAATTCCTATGGTAGGCGGATTAATAATGATAATAGTATTACTCTTTGCTTTAAGTATTTTCTTTACAAGAAATAAAATTGTCCTTGCAAAGGATGATCAATAGTATCTATAAATGTGATGTAATTAATAACAAGGACTCTCATATATCTTTTAAGGTCTGATAGCTCTACGAGATCAAAGATTCTATTAAAAGTGAGAGTACTTGTTATTTTTTTATTTAAGCATAAATTTAATTAAGATAGTCTTATATTTATACCAGTTTTTCTACTATTTCTTCACATAGTTTATGAGTTTTTAAAGAGTCATCTAGAAGGTCGTAGTTAGTATTACCTTCTTTAACATCCATTAAAAAGCTATCAATAATCGTGTCAAATCCTCTTTTGTGAAGGGTATTATCCCAATCTCCGAATTCCTTTGAAGTTACTTCATTGTTAATAAAATAAGTACTATGCACTAATCCTCTAACTATAGCTTTTTTTCCAGAAGCCATATATTCAATAACTTCTTCTGTAATACCATTATCCCTGTTCATTATACCAATAGCAGTAGTCTTATCATTAGAAAGATTTATAACAATACTTTTTAGGCCGGTACTATCCCTTAAGCTATTTACAGTTAAATCCTTGTAGTCATTATTCATTAAGAATCTTAGGGTATCGACTACGTGAATGAAATCATCAAAAACAAATACTCTTGGATCACCAGGTAAGTTAACTCTATTTTTTTCAATAATTATTATATTTGGATCTCCTAAAGCTTTTAGGTTCTTAACCATAGGAGCGGATCTTCTATTAAAACCAACTTTAAAAATCTTATTATTTTCCTTTGCTATTTGGGATAACTCTAAAGATTCACTAAGGGCATAGCTAATAGGTTTATCTACATATACATTAACACCATTAGATAAAAGTTCCTTACAGATTGTATAGTGAGACTCTGTTGAACTGTGTACAAAAGCACAATCAATATTCTTTTCTATAAGTTCAGCCACAGTATTTACAGATTCAGATATTCTATATTTACTCTTAATTTCTTTTAATGTAATTTCATTTCTAGTACATAATACAATTTCTACATCTTCCTTAAAAGAAATAATAGGAAGATATGCCTTCTTGCAAATATCACCGATTCCAATTATACCAACTCTCATATTAACCTCCAAAAATCTTTATTATAACTTCATACTAACAAAAATAGATTGAGGATAAAAGGGTAAAAAGTGAAATCTTAATAGAATAGTTATATTTATGTATATATTTAAGTGCTATAATTAAAAAATAAGTATACTTTACTGTATCCTTATTAGGATTAGATTTATATATTATTATTGATGTATAAAGGGGAGGTAAAGATGATAGTAGATATAATTATTAAGTTTGTAAAAGACAGAAAGGCAATTTTATTAGTTTTATCCTATATTATTTCAGCATTAGGATATGGGGTGATTAATAATATAGATAGTAAAAGTTATAGTCTAGCCACTTCATTTGATAGTAAAATACCACTTATAAAGTATTTTGTAATTCCATATTACTCATGGTATCTGTTAATAGCTTTTTCTTTTATCTATGTTTATATAAAGAGCCAGGATGAATTTTATGATTTTGTTACTTGTATGACTATTACGATGCTTACAGCATTATTAATATATATTTGTTTTCAGACAACAGTAATAAGACCAGAGATAATTGGAGATGATATATTTTCAAATCTACTAAGAAATATTTATAAGGCTGATAAGCCCGTTAATTGTTGTCCAAGCCTACATGTGTCAATTACATTAGTTTGTTCTATATGGATTAATAGAGTTTCAGAGAATAAATATTTAAAAAGAGGAGTATTTTTTCTTGGAACATTAATAATACTATCAACATTATTTATAAAACAACATGTAGTGATAGATGTTTTTATTGCTTTTATTCAGGTTTTTATAGTAAAAGAAATAGTTTATTTAGTGAAGGAAAGATCATTTATTAAAGAATTAAGATAAATACAATAAAAAAGTAATCATATTAATTAAAATGTAGCCTAGATAGCTATTTTAATAATATGATTACTTTTATAGGAAATAATATTCTAATAATTAATGCCTGCTGCCTTAATATTGTTTTTATCACTTTGGCTACAAGGAGTAACACCATAGGTCATTCCGCAGTTAGGACAATTATCTACTAAAGTTTTCATAGTAAAATCCTTACCACAAGAACAGTCTATTTTATATGATTCTTTTAAAGGTAAAGTAGCTTTATCTTTACTTCTTACTAAATCTACAATAGCTTTACCGTCATTTCCAAGTGTTGAACAACCACAACTCATTTCAAATTCCTCCTTAGTCTTTTTTACGATTATAAGGTATAATAGATAAAAAGTCTGTACCTAATGATACAGAAAATAAAAAAATATAGAGGAAAGATAGTTATGAAGAATAATATAGATAAACTAATTAAAAATGATTTCTTTAGGAATATGGATAGAGAAAGTATTGGGCAAGTTATTTCAAGAATAAGATTTTCAGAAGTAAGCTATAAAAAGGGTGAGATTATTGCACATGAGGAAGAACCTTGTAATAATATTGGACTTATTTTAGAGGGGACAGTACATATCGAAAGGATTTATACTAGTGGAAAAGGCATTCTTTTAAAGAAATTAGTTGAGGGAGATGTTTTTGGAGAAGCAATAGTTATCTCCATGCAAAGCACATACCCAGCAACTGTAGTTGCTTTAAGTGATTGTAAGATAATGTTTATAAAAAAACAAGAAATATTAAAATTATGTTCAGAGGAACCAGTAATATTAGAAAATTTCATATCTCTTTTAAGTAATAAAATAATTATGCTAAATGCTAAGATTAAAAGTATTTCCCTAAAAAGTATAAGGCATAAAGTTATTGACTATTTATTAGAAGAACATCAAGATCAAGGTAGTTTAATAATTGAACTAAAGGATAGTAAGGAAGAAATAGCTTCTGGTCTTGGGATTCCAAGACCATCCCTTTCTAGAGAGTTAATTAAACTACGAGAGGATGGCTTCATAAATTTCGATAGAAAAACAGTTACTATATTAAAAATAGAAGAACTTGAGGAAGAATTATTTGATTAAAATAGTTTGTAACATTAGTTACAGACTATTTTTCTATTTGCATATAGAATAAGGACATAAAATAAAAAACGAACTAAAAGGAGATAAGATTATGGAAAATAAAATGTTTTGCTTTCAATGTCAAGAAGCTGCAGGTTGTACAGGCTGTACTATAAAAGGAGTATGTGGTAAGACTCCAGAGCTTGCTAAAATTCAGGATTTATTAATATATACAACAAGAGGATTATCTGAAGTTGCAACAAGAGTTAGAGAAGAAGGAAAGGTAGTTCCTACTTACGTAAATAGAATTGTTACAATGAATCTTTTTGCTACAATTACTAATGCAAACTTTGACAATAAGGTATTCTATACTAAAGTAAGAGAAACTTTAAAGGCAAAAGAAGAGTTATTAAATCTGTTAGTAAATAAGGATGGATTAAGCAGTGCTGCAAGTTGGACAGCGGAAACAGATGAAGAATTTGATAAGAAATCATCATCAGTAGGAGTATTAGTAACTGAAAATGAAGATATAAGAAGTTTAAGAGAACTAATAACTTATGGATTAAAAGGAATGTCTGCATACCTAAAGCATGCTAATGAATTAGGCTATGACGATGAAAATATAAGTGCTTTTATGGAAAGAGCATTAGCATTAACTGCTGATAATAGGGTTACAGTTGATGAGTATGTAGCTTTAGCTTTAGAAACTGGTAAGGTTGGAGTTGATGGTATGGCTTTACTGGACAAGGCTAATACAGAAAGTTATGGTCATCCAGAAGTAACTAAGGTTAATATTGGAGTTGGAAAGAATCCTGGAATACTAGTATCAGGTCATGATTTAAAGGATTTAGAGCAGTTACTAGAACAAACACAAGGAACAGGAGTAGATGTGTATACCCACTCAGAAATGTTACCAGCTCACTACTATCCAGCATTTAAGAAGTATTCAAACTTTGTAGGTAACTATGGTAATGCTTGGTGGAAGCAAAAAGAAGAATTTGAAAGCTTCAATGGACCAATTCTTATGACAACAAACTGTATAGTACCTCCAAAGGATAGCTATAAGAGTAAGATATTTACTACAGGAGCATCAGGATTTGAGGGTTGTACACATATAGAAGCAGATGAAAAGGGCGTTAAAGACTTCTCTGCAATAATAGAAATGGCTAAGAAATGTGAAGCACCTGTTCAAATAGAAGAAGGTGAAATCATTGGTGGATTTGCTCATAATCAAGTTCTAGCATTAGCTGATAAGATTGTAGATGCAGTTAAGTCTGGAGCAATTAAGAAATTCTTTGTAATGGCAGGATGTGATGGTAGATCAAAGAAGAGAGAATATTACACTGAATTTGCAAAGGCAATTCCTCAAGATACAGTAATTTTAACAGCAGGATGTGCTAAATATAAATATAATAAGTTAGATCTTGGTGATATCGGCGGAATTCCTAGAGTACTAGATGCAGGACAATGTAATGATTCATATTCATTAGCATTAATAGCATTAAAGCTTAAGGAAGTATTTGAACTAGAGGATATAAATGAATTACCAATAGCATTCAATATTGCATGGTATGAGCAAAAGGCTGTAATAGTGTTATTATCATTACTTCACTTAGGGGTAAAGAATATACACTTAGGACCAACATTACCAGCATTCCTTTCGCCAAATGTTACTAACGTATTAGTAGAGAATTTTGGAATTGGTGGAATTGGAACAGTAGAAGATGATATAGAAATGTTTTTAGCATAGGATAATATTAATTTGAAAATAGAGAGTAGGGTACTACTCTCTATTTTTTATATAATTATAAATAATACAATTTAAATTATAAAGTACTAAGAAAGATATAGACCCCCAAATATAGGATCGGAAAAAATTACATAGAAAAGTTGTAAAAGATATTGACAAAATCCATAAATTTACATATAATTATATAAAACATATATGTTTAATAAGAAATGCTTTGATAGGAAATAGTATATTAAGAGAGATTTACAGAGAGAGATTTTTTAGGCTGGAAGAAATCTTAAATTAAACTTAGTAGAATGCATCCTTGAGCACTTAACCGAAATAATAGTAGGCTTAAGCAGGTGCGCCTGATGTAGCGCATTGAGAGATTATTCTAATTAGGGTAATAATCAGAGTGGAACCGCGGAAAACACTGCCTCTGTATATAGGGGTAGTGTTTTTATAATTATTAATACTTCAATTTAAGGAAAGGAGAGATATAAACTAAGGGATATGTGGATATGCAAAAGATAGTAAGAGGAACTATTAGAAATATAGGATATATAAATTATAGTTGAATCAATAAAAAAGTATTTATAAATATTAAACTGACTAGATAACTAGAGGTTTTAAGTTACAACAAATTAAGTTGTTCTTAAAGCTTTTTTATTTTCAAAATTTAAATATAGGAGGTAAGGGGATGTCTCTAAATAACAATAATAAAGAATTAAATGATGGTTTTGAAAAGGTAATTGAAGCAGTAGAGGGGATAAAATATGGGTCTGTAACTTTAATAATTCAAGATGGAGTAATAATTCAAATTGATAAAAATGAAAAAATTAGATTGAAGTAGGAGGTATTTATAGTGTCAGATATATTAAGGGAAGAAATTAAGGATTATATAAAAACTAGCAGAAGCCTAGTATTGGCTACAGTTAATAGTGATCAAAAGCCAATTGTTAGAACTATAGGAGGTTTTGCATTTGAAAAAGGTAAGATTTATTTTTTAACTGCTATTGGGAGCAACAAGGTAGAGGAAATTAAAAATAATAATAATGTGGGAATTTTATTTCAACATGAAAATCAAGAATTATCAAAGTTCAAAAATATTTTTCTAGAAGGTAGAACTGAAAGGGTGGAGGAAAAAGATAATTTTAAAGAGTCTCTAGAATTTATTACTAATAGGAGAGAGAAAATAAAAATTACTGATGAAAGCCATGTAATCTATGAAGTTGTACCAAAGAAAGTTAGAGTTCTAGATTTTTCTAAGGAAAATCTGGGACAAAGAGTGGAAGTATTGAGTTTAGATTAAAGAAAGGATGTGGGAATGTGAAAGGAAGAACTATAATATTGTCTCTAGTAATAGTAAGTATCTTTTCATTGATTTCTTGTAGAAAATCATCCAGTACTCAAAATAATGAAAATAACATTAATAAGGGGAACAAAATCGTGAGGCTTGCTACTGCAACAACTAACGCAGTAATTGGAGGAGTGGGAGGAGTAGCACAGGAAAAGAAGTTCATAGAGGATGAGTTAAGTAAAATTGGTTATGAAGTTAAATATATTAATTTTCCAGCAGCAGGTCCAGCAATAAATGAGGCTTTTGTATCAGAAGAAATAGAATTTGCGGACTATGGTAATTTACCTCCAGTAGTGTTGAAATCAAAAGGAGTAGATATATCGATAATTGGTGTTACTGATACTAATGTTGTTATAGACTTATTAGTGCAAAAAGATTCTAATATAAAATCAGTTAATGATTTGAAAGGTAAGAAGGTTATAGTAGGGAAAGGTACAATATATCAACAATATTTTAACAACCTAATTAAAAGGAATGGGGTAGAAGTAAAGGATATTGAGGTTATTAATTCAGTAGCTGAAGCACAATCAACTTTTTTATCAAAAAGCGTAGATGCATATATTACAAGTTCTATAGGAGCTAAATTATTAGAAGGTCAAGGCAATGGAAAAATAATTGAATCTTCATTAAATACACCTGAACTTTCAAGTGAAACAGTACTAGTTGGAAGAAATAAGTATATAAAGGAAAATCCCAAAGTAGCAGTAGCTTTGTTAAAAGCATATATAAGAGCTCAAGAATTTGCTAGAAATAACTCAAATGAAGCCTACAAAATCTTTTCCAATGTTGGAGTTGATGAAGGTATTATTAGAGATATTTATGGAGTTGATAATGGGAAGTTTGAGAATTTTACAATAGAAATATCTCAGGATACCCAGAAAAAAATAAAAAATTTGAGCACTTTTCTTAAAGATGAGGGATTAATATCTAAAGATATAAATGTAGATGAATTGATTGATAATAGTTATTTCGAGAAAGCAAAAAAAGAGTTAGAGGAAAAATAATTTTAAAAGGGGTATTGATATGAGCAATGAAGAAAGAAAAAAAGAATTATATGAGCAATTAAGAATTAGACATGAAATTGGTAGTTCAGGAATAAACGTAGACCCTGAGATATTTAAACATCTTGATATAGGTGGAACAATTAAGGAACAGGTTAATGCATTATTTGCTAGTGACCATGAAAATCACCCAGGAATAGATTTTCCTACAGGTTTTACTATAGACACAGGTTTTAGGTACTATTTTATTTGGGACAAGAAAAGTCCATATAATATCAAATATAAAGAAGGTGTCTATAGCTTGTATGATAATGACAAGTTATTATTTAATGATCTTAAATTTGATAAAAGGCCAAAGTATTATAATCTAAAAACTTCTGATGGTACTGAAATGTCAAGAGTTGCCCAAGCTTATACAAATGGACAGATATTTGTAGCTTATAGCAATGAATGTTCATTAAATGAAAAGGGTAAGGATTGTTTATTCTGCAATATTAATGCTACAAAAAGGATATATGGGGAATGCCAAAATATTAAATGGAAGACTCCAAAGCAAATTGCAGAAACAGTAGCTGCAGCTTATAAAGAAGGCTTCAATAAACTAACAATAAGTGGTGGGTTCGTACCGGAAAGAAGAGAGGTAGATTATTATATTGATGTAGCAGAAGCAATTAGAGAAGAGACAGGGTTAGAGGATTTTAATGGAACTGCAACTATTGGGGCTCCCTTAGATTATAGTGTTTTTGATAAATATAAAGAAGCAGGATATAGAACAACTTCTATAAATCTAGAAATTTGGGACTCTAATATTTTTAAAACTATTTGCCCAGGAAAGGATCAAGAATGTGGGGGAAGGGATAATTGGTTAAAGGCAATTGAGTATGCTACAGGAGTTTTTGGTAAATTTAGAGTAAGAACAACATTTGTAGCAGGAATTGAACCAAAGCAATCTTTACTAGAGGGATTAGAATATTTTATTTCAAGGGGGGTTGTTGCATTTCCATCTCAATGGAATGTTAACATTGGGTCAGCTCTTGAAGGACATAGATCTCCAGAGGCAGCATGGCATTATGATGTAGCAGTAAAGACAGTTGCTTTGTATAGAAAATATGGTCTAACTTGGGAACAATTATATGATGCATTCCCAACAACAGATACATTAATTCACGACATATTTAGGATTGAAGAAGGATTAATTTAGATTGAAATTTTACAAGGGGAGATATCTCCCCTTGCTGAATATTTTCTTTATATTATTGGAAGGGAAGGTAAGAGAATTATGAGTAAAATAGGTAGGCACATTGCTATATATGGAAAAGGTGGCATAGGGAAATCCACAACAACATCTAATATTAGTGCAGCTTTAGCAGAGGCAGGGCATAGGGTTATTCAAATAGGTTGTGATCCTAAAAGTGACTCAACTAATACCTTAAGGGGAAATAATTATTTGCCTACAGTTTTGGATAGCATGAGAGAGGGAAAGAAAATAAATCTTGAGGATATTTCCACAGTTGGGTATAAGGGGATTTTATGTATTGAATCTGGAGGACCTGTTCCTGGGGTTGGATGTGCAGGAAGAGGAATTAATGCCGCTGTAAATCTATTACAGGAATTAAATGTCTTTGAGGAATTTAAGCCAGATTATGTACTATATGATGTTTTAGGTGATGTGGTTTGTGGTGGATTTGCAGTTCCTATAAGAGATGGAATAACAGATAGAGCATATGTTGTAAGTTCATCAGATTTTATGGCAATATATGCTGCAAATAACTTGTTTAAGGCAATAAATAAATATGCACCATCAGGAGGAGCAAAACTTGGAGGAATTATTGGTAATGGATTATCAGCTGGATATTCAGAAGGAATAATAAAAGATTTTGCTAAAAGAACAGGAACAAAACCAGTAGGATATATTCCAAGGTCTTTGGTAGTATCACAAAGTGAGTTATTTGGAAAAACCGTTATAGAGGCAAGTCCGGAGTCATTACAGGCAGAGAAATATAGAAAGTTAGCAAAGTATATATCAGAAAGCGAAGATTTAGTTGTTCCAAATCCTCTTGGAGTATCGGAACTTCGGGAATGGGCAAGAGAATGGGGAGACAGAATTTATGAAACAGAAGAAGGTATAGTCAGAGAGAAGGCAAGTATTTAAAAATTGGAGGGGTATTATGGGGATTTTGGATAGTAGGCAGGCTCCTATACGAGAAAAAAGGTTAAGGACTTTAAGTGCCTATTATGGTAAGGTAGATAAATTCAAAGAGGAAAATAAAAATGGAATGGACAAGCAAAAAATAAGAACTTTTTCTCAAGGGACTTATGATGAGATTATCTATGCATTAGAGGTTGTTAGTAATATAGAAGATTCAGTAATAGTTATACATGGTCCTGCAGGCTGTAGTAATGGAAAATCTCACTTTAAAAACATTAGGAATAAATGCTATGTAAGTAATATAGACGAAGGTGAAACAATATTGGGTGGTGATGATAGCCTTAGAAATACTATAGAATTAGCATTTAATGAAAATAAGAATGTAAAAGTAATTTTTATTTTATCCACTCCTGTTATAGCTATTAATAACGATGATATATTAGGTATAGTAAGTGAGATTGAAAATGAGATAGGAGCAAAAATAATCTTTATAAATACGGATGGTTTTAAGTCGAGAGTTGCAACAAATGGTTACGATTTAGCACTTTATTCCATTGGAAAAAACTTAATTAATGATAAAGAAAAAAAAGAAGAATTTATTAATTTAATTTCTATTTCTGAAAGTCCAAGGGACGTGGAAGCGATAGTTTTAATTCTAAAGGAATTAGGAATAAGTATAAATTTAATTCCAAGGTATTCAGAAATAGAAAGCTTTAACAGGGCTGGAAAAGGGAAGGTTACAATAGCGTTGAATGATACTCAAGGGAATATATTAGGTGAAATATTAAAAGAGGAGTTTAACGTTCCGTATATAAAATCTAATACACCCATTGGTATATTAAATACTTCTAATTGGATAAGGTTAATAGCAGAAGAATTTGGTTTAACAAATGAAGCTAAAGAATTTATAGAGAAAGAAAGATTAAAAGTAGATTCATTATTAAGGGAGGCACCTTTATATGGATTAAGTTTTTATATTGATTTATCCACTGAAGAGACATTTAGCTTTATAAATATGATTGAAGAATTAGGAGGAAAGGTAATAGGAATTACATTAGAAGAGATTGATGAAGAAAATAAAGAAAAGCTAAGTAGAATTAATGATGATATAGAATTGCATATTGCTAATGGGCAACAATTTGAAATAGCTAATATATTAAATAAATTAAAACCAGATATTTATATATCTAATAAAAAAAGTATTGGATGGGTAGTAAAGCTTGGAGTTACTCCAATATCAATAGATCATCTGGGGGTTTATGGATTTCAAGGATTATCAAATGTAGTTAATGCTATTAAAAGAATTAGATCAAATAGAGGCTTTATTAATAATATAGGTAAGAAAGAAAACTTAAATTATAGGAAGGAATGGATTAATAAAAGTACGAATTGGTTTATAAAGCAGGAGGTGAAGTAAGTGGCAGCAAAGGGAGGTAATTTAAGGAATAGTTGTGCATTTCATGGAGCATTGCAAACTGTAAAGGAAATAGCTGGTGTTGTTCCAATAGTACATTCAACAGCTGGATGTACCATTCAAGGGACTTATGGTGATGAACTTAATACCATAAGTAACTTCCATATATCCTCGTCAAATATTATTGAAAAACAAGTTATTTTTGGTGGTACTTCAAGACTAAGAGAGCAAATAAAAAATACCATAAAGGTAATAGATGGAGATCTTTATATAGTTTTAAGTGGTTGTACATCAGAGCTTGTAGGAGATGATATAATTGCAATGACAAGGGAAGCTAAGGAAGAAGGAAAAAAGATAATATACTGCAAAACACCAGGCTTTAAAGGAAATGTATATAAAGGATATGAAGATGTTGTTAGTTCAATTATCAATCAGCTTCCTGAAGTTTTTGTACTAGAAAGAAAAAGAGATGAAAGGTTAGTTAATGTATTTGGGATAATGCCAAATGAAAATCCATTTTGGAGAGGAAATCTACAGGAGTTAAAAAGGATATTAGAAGGAATCGGATTAAAATTAAATATACTTTTTGGGCCAGAGGGAAGTGTAGATTCATGGAGGAATGTTCCAGTAGCTGCTTTAAATATAGTAGTATCTTCCTACGGGAAAAAAGCTGCAGAGGATCTAAATAATAAGTATAATACTCCATTTGTTATCTTTGATAATATACCAATAGGTGCTAATGAGACTAGGATTTTCTTAAATAGAATAGTAGAATTAACTAATACAAATAAGGAGAAGGCTAAACTATTTATTGATAAAGAAGAGGGACTTGAAAGTTACTATTTAGAAAGACTTTTGGATTCATATATTAAGTATAACTTCCAAAGAAATATTGCTTTAGTAGGAAGTGAGAGTACAGTAATAGGTTTAACAAAATATTTATATATGTACTTCGGATTAATTCCAAAGGTTGTAATAATAACAGATAAGAGAAGTGGGGAATACGGAATATTTTCTAATGAGTATAGATTTACAGAGTTATATTTTACTGAGGCAGAAGGGGAAATTAAGAAGATATTAGAAAATACGAATATTGACTTGATCCTAGGAAGTTCAATCGAGGAGATGATAGCATTAGATTTAGGGATTCCATTTCAAATTATTTCATCACCAAATTTTAATAGGATAATTTTAGATAAAGGGATTTTAGGATTTAAAGGTGGGCTTAACCTTTTAGAGGATATAGCAAATACAATTCTAAAGCTTGAGGAGGAAAAAGATTGTAAAAGCTATAAAAATATAAAGAGATTATTAGGAGTTAAATAAAAATGAATATTTCTAAAATAGGTAGATTCTACATAAAGAATCCACCTATTTTAGAAATATTAACTTAGCATAATTATCAGCAGTATTAATAGCATCTTCATATTAAATACATATACAAATATTGTCACAAGGTATATAATATTAACATAATTTGCCTTGGGGGAATACTATGAGAGATTTAGAGTTTACAGAAAATGACAAGTTTGAACTTGTATATGATATAGGAGCAGGGATAATGGCTATTATGGCTGTTTTGGTTGTAATGTTACAATTCTCCAATGGATTAAACGAAGTGGAAGCTAAAATTATAAAAATTGTAGATTCAATTATATATATAATTTTCATTATTGATTTCTGTATAAGATTGTTTACATGTAAAAATAAACAACTATTTTTCAAGCGTAATATTATAGATTTAATTGCAATAATACCATATGGCCTTTTTTCAAGTTCTGCTTATGGAAGCGCTTTTAAATTAATTAGGATTGTATCATATATATTAAGGTTAATTGAAAATATTAAGGAAGTGTTATTTACAAATGGATTTATATATGCTTTAGGTTCTACTGTTATTATAACTTTTTTGGGGTCAGTAGGAATATATATATTTGAAAGTGGAGTAAGTGAAACAATAGTAGATTATGGAGATGCATTATGGTGGAGTTTTGTTACTGTTACAACTGTTGGTTATGGGGACATCAGTCCTACTACAACAGGTGGAAGGTTCATAGCTTGTATACTTATGCTAGCTGGGATAGGCTTTTTAAGTATGTTAACAAGTACTATATCTACTTTCTTTTTTTCAGCTATTAAAAGAAATGATAATAGGGAAAAAGATAAAGAGGCTGTTAATAACAGATGTATTCTAGATATATCGGATCTTCCTAAAGAGGAGAGGATAAATTTAATTAGTTATTATAACTTTTTAAAAAACGGAGAACCATAAATAATAGACTGTTGAAACCAATAGAATTATATACTTAAGATAGTTCTTCTAAATAAAGAAAGTGATTTAAAGAAAGAATAACTAGATAAATAGGACTATCAAAGAGTAGGAACTGTTAAAACTATTATAAATTAAAAATAAAGGTAATAGATAGAAATATACTATTACCTTTTTTGTTATATATTAAATTAATTTAAAATAAATATTATCTTTAATTATAAATATAATTTAAATTAAAAGGGTTAAATGATTACATGCAGAATAATCTAAAAATTACAAAAAATGTAAATAAAAGAAATATATGTGTTAAAATAAGTATGTAATAAATGTAAAAGGAGGTATTCGTATGAATATCAAAAGAGTATTATCCAAAGCAATAGCATGTAGTATTATAGCAGCAACAACAGCAACTTTAGGGCTGTCAGGAATCACAGCTAAGGCTAGTGAAGTAGAAGAAGGGTGGAAAACATTAGTATTAGTTTGTCCAAGGGCAGAAATACAAAGAACACCGTATGTAAATGCAGCAACAACTATAATGTATGAGTCAGAAGTAGCAAAGGTAAAAGCAGATGCAAAAATAATGGAAGAGACAATTAATTCTGATTCAGTTGGAAGAGCAAAAATGACTGTAGAAGTAGCGGTTAGCGATATGCCGATAACAAACAAATCATTATCAATGGCTGTTGGCCCTTATATAGGATCACTAGATGTTGAAAATATATTAGATAAGTATGCACCAGAAGGAAAATATGATTCAGTATTACTTGTATATAGAAACAATGATTACTCTACTTCATTAGGAACAGCAAACACGGTAGATTTACCAAGTAGAGGAACAACAAATGGAACAATATACTCAACAGTTAAGTTAGATGATGCTGACCATCTAATGAAGTACCCTGATAATATTGAACCAATGTATTTAATAGACAGATTTGCAGAGGGGGCATATCAATATATGAAAGCAGAAGGATTTAAATTAGATAGTCCTTATTTTGCGCCATATAATGGTACTGATGACTTATATCAATATAATAAAGCAAAAAGAAATTTTTATAGATGGTATTTCTTTGGATTAAGCTGGACCATTGATGGGGAAGGTGGAATTACAGAAGAGATGTGGAAGCATAGACCAACTATTTAATAGTAGATTAATGAGCAGTATGGATTTAGTTCCTACTGCTCATTTTTGAGTGAATAATATAATCAGATTTTACTCATATATTATTTAATAAAGAAATTTTTAAAAGAATAATTGCATTATACTATGTAAATTCACAAGACATTTCCACTTGTAAATTGTATAATAGAGAGTAGTATATGCACTAAGGAGAAGAAAATGAAAAGTAAATTTGATAAATTTAATCTTGGAAAAGAAATAATAAAAGCCCTAGATGGATTAGAATATAAAGAGGCAACAAAAGTACAAGAAAAAGTAATTCCAGAGGTATTATTAAATAAAGATGTTATTGTAAAAGCTCAAACAGGTACAGGTAAGACTGCATCCTTTGTTATTCCATTATGTGAAAGAGTTAAGTGGGAAGAGAATAATCCTCAGGTATTAATTTTATCACCTACAAGAGAACTTGCTATTCAAATAAGTGAAGATGTAAAGAATATAGGAAGATACAAGAGAATAAAAGGCGTATCTGTATATGGAAAATCACCATTTAAGGAGCAAGCTAGGGAATTAAAGGGAAAAACTCATATGGTAATAGGTACGCCAGGTAGAGTACTAGATCATATTGATAGAGGTACTTTTAATACTAATGATATAAAATATCTAGTAATCGATGAAGCTGATGAGATGCTAAATATGGGCTTTATTAGACAAGTAGAGGGAGTAATTAGAAGAATACCTAAAAAAAGAGTAACTATGCTATTTTCAGCAACTTTACCTGATGAAATTGTAATATTATGCTCAAAGTATATGAATAGACCAATAGAGATTGAAATTGAAAGTGATGGTTTAATAGCTGATAAAATAGAGAATCTACTTTATAGAGTTAAGGGTGAGGAAAAATTAGATAATTTAAATAAGGTTTTAATTAAAGAAAAGCCAGAAACAGCAGTTATATTTTGTAAAACAAAAGAGAATGTAGATATTGCATATGATTACTTGAAGAATAAAAGATATTCTGTTGATAAAATTCATGGTGGAATGTTACAGAAGGAAAGAATTGATACAATGGAAAACTTCAAAAAGGGTAATTTCAGAATTTTAGTAGCTACAGATGTAGCAGCAAGAGGTATTGATGTTGAGGGTATAACCCATGTTATCAATATGCATATACCTTTAGAAAAGGAGGCATATGTACATAGAATTGGAAGAACAGCTAGGGCAGGAAAGAGTGGTAAGGCTATTACATTTGCAACTCCTTATGAAGACAGATTCTTAAATGATATTGAAGAATATATTGGATTTAAAATAAATGAAGTTACTTTAAATGAACTTGAGGTGAGTAGTGAAGATAGGCAAATAGCAGAAGATTTTCTAAGAAGAAGTTCGAAGAAAAAAACTGATAAAGCTAAGAATGTTAATAAGGATATAACAAAGATATATCTTAATGGCGGTAAGAAAAAGAAATTAAGAGCAGTAGACTTTGTTGGAACAATTTCTAATATAGATGGCATTACAGCTGATGATATTGGTATAATTGAAATTCAAGATATGGGTTCATATGTTGAAATACTTAATGGTAAAGGTTATATGGTTCTTGATGCCCTTAAAAATATGACAATAAAGGGTAAAAAGCTTAAGGTTGAGAAGGCAAGAAAGTAAGTGGTGGATAAGAGTACGTAGCAGTACTCTTATTTTTTTATGATATTTTCATCAATGAATCCTACCTTTTGTACTATTATTTATATTGCTATAGCAGTTAAGGGGTTAATATTGATGGCACTAGGGGGATTTAAGTAGAAGCATGATTATAAAAAATACAAATATAAAATAGTGCTTTAAATAAGGCAGTGGGTTAAAATGGAATTATATATAAAAATAAAAGAACTTATAGGACGGGGGAGTATAATAGATGAAAAAGATTATGATTATTTCTTTCATAATATTTGGGTTAATATTTTTTTACGGTTGCTCAATAGATTATGTAGGACATCCAAAGTTAACTGTAATTGGCGATAATTTCACTATTGATGCAACCATAAATGGGGGGAATTGGTTTCCAAAAAGTCAAGGAGGAGATAGCTTTGATTTAGGTGATTGGGATATTGAAAGAGCTAGGGAAATAACATCAGAGAATGTGGAAGCTAGTAGTACTTTAGATTTGATACTATCTTATAAAAAAGATATAGATAGTTTTAAGGTTTATACAATAGAAGGAACTAATGGATTTGATCAAAAACAAACAGAGGTAGAATGTGAAGAGTATAAAATTAAGTTGCCCAGTGAAAGTGGAGAGTATATATATGCTGTAAAGACAAAATGGGATGATACTCATAGTGTAAATTACTTATTTAAGGTAAATATAAAATAAAAGTCAGTAAATCCTTGACCTGACAGTTGGTGTCAGGTGTAAATTTAACTTAAAGGAGGACATATGAGAGCAAAAGAAGTTGAAGGTTTACTAGAGTTACCAATAAAAACAATTAAATATTATGAAGAAGAAGGTTTAATCACACCAAAGCGTAATTCTTCAAATGGATATAGGGATTATTCAGAAGAGGATATAAAAATATTAAAAGAAATTAAACTATTAAGAAAATTAGGTTTTTCAATTTTACAAATTAAAAGAGTACTAAATAAAGCAGAAGATATTGTTGATGTATTTGAAGAGCATATAGGAGAATTAGATAATACTATTGAAAGTCTAGATAGAGCTAAGATTATATGTTCTCATATTCTTGAAGATAGTGATATTAACTTTGGCGATTACCTTGAAAAAGTATCTAGTATGGAGAGGGATGGATATAAGTTTATGGAGGAAAATATCAAAGAAAAGGAATTTAATAAAAAATCTAAGATTACAAATTGGCTATTAGTTGGTTATGCTATCTTTGCAATTAGTGGAATGATATTTGCGTCTAAAGAAGCTAGTAAATTAAGATGGGTTATGGTTATATTAATCTTTGCTGGAATGCTACTATTAGTCTATAGACATCAAATTACAACAGGATATATTTGTAGTTTCTGTGAAAAGAGATTTTCAATAGGTTTTATTGAGGATTTAATATCTCCACAAAACAGTGGTAAGAAGTATGTAAAATGTCCATATTGTAAAAATAGAACTTGGGCAAGTGAGAGTTATAAGGATTAGTATATAAAGCAGTAAGAAGAAATAGTTCTTACTGCTTTAGCTCTATAGATAATAAAAAATCATAAATGGATTTGTAATAAAATTACAATTAACTTTGAAATGTATTATTGTATAATAAAGGAAAGTGGAGGGGAGGGATGGAAAAGAGAGTTATTGAAATTGTTCAATGCAGTATGGAGAGCATTAAAAATTCAGCATGTTTATATTGAAAGATTCTATACAAAGCTTACAAAAGAAATAAATCCAGAAGACAAAGAAAATTTAAAAGAATGGCAACCAGGAAATATTATAGTAAAAAGTAATAATGAACATGCTGCAATGGTATAAGATAGAATTGATGACAATGGAGTTCCATATGTGCTACATAATTATTATAATCATGCTACAAAAGATAAATACTTACTTGATTGGCACAACAGTGGTTATTAGTAGCACATTATAGACTAAAAGCTGATAGGTATAGCTGATATAAAACCCATAGAATTATATTTTAGATATAATTCTGTGGGTTTATTGTATTAGTAATAATAAAGAATTATTTAACATTTATGTAATAATAAACATAATTTTGGTAAAATGTATATGGCATAATAAATATTGAGGAGGGAGAATATGAAGAAATTAACTATTTCGGCCATAATAGTTTTTTTTGTCAGTGTATTTTTTGTTGGATGTTCAGGTTATGAAACAGAAATATTATCTAATAATACGCAAAAAAAAATAAATGGAGCAATAATGGAGTTTGAATATAGTCAGTACAAAATATTAAAAGGAAGAGGTAATGATAATTATCAAAATAAGATTCTAGGATATTATCAGGGAAGTTTATTTTTTGGAATTTATAATTATGAAGGTGATTATTTAACATTAAACTATCCCCTAGATACAAAGTTGTATTTGTTAATGCAAAATGAAGTATTAACAGAGTCAAGTAAAAGAATAGATGAGAAGTATACTAGATTAACAAATAACATAAGAGAAAGGGATTTCTTATTCTCTACAACTGGATTTCTAAACTGGAGAACAGGAGAGGAGACTGAGATTATAGATAATTCTATGAAAAATAGTATGGATATAAAGACTTATGAAAATACCAATATACCATCTGATGATAGATTAATGTTTGTAAAAGGCACGAAAGATTATGTAATATATAGTGCTTATGGGTATAAAGAAGAGCAATTTATGATTGTAGATATAGATACTAAGGAGTCCTATATAGGACCTATTCTATCTAGTGATACACAAAATACAATATTAGACCCCTTTGATATTTCACAATCAATTGTAAATAGGGTTTTTTATGATAATGATACGAAAAGCTTTTATAGTTTTAGCAATGAAGGAATAATAACTAAGTATATTGTGAAAGATGGAAGATTAGTTGAGGAAACTTATGATGATTTAAAGCTAGAAGAAGGAACATTTATTTATGGATTAGAAACTTCAGGAAGGGATATATATTTTTTATATGGAGTTAATGATAGAAGTGGAGTGTCTAAGAATTTAAATAGAATTAAAAAATATACTCCTAGGAATAAGTTAAGTGAAGAGGTATTTAAGTCTTCTTGGGATACTCATGTTGAATACGATAAATTCTATAATGGATACTTTGTATTAAGTAAACGAAGGGATGATAATGGTTTAAGTGAAAAAAATAAGTATTATATAGCTACTCTTGTAGGTAAGGATATTAAAATAATACGAGAAATTAGTGAAGATGATGATACCAGAAATTATGAGCCCTATATTTATGTAAATGAAGATGAAAATGTAGTGGTAGTAGATAGCATAATTAACAAAGGTGTTATGCACAAATATCAAGTTTTTGAGATAAACAGCAAAGGGAAATATTAATATGGGGTGGGAATTATGGAGAAAAGAAAGATATTAGTTGTTGAAGATGAATTTTCTATAAATGATACCTTAAGCTTTGCGCTTACAAGAGAGGGTTTCATGGTTAAGTCTGTATTTGATGGAGAGAGTGCATTAAAAGTAGCAAAAGAGTTTAAACCAGAGTTAGTACTTCTAGATCTAATGTTACCAGATATGAGTGGATTTGATATATGTAAGGTTATATCAAAGGATTCTTTTGTAATAATGGTAACAGCAAGGGATGAAGTAATAGATAAGATATTAGGTATGGAAATTGGTGCAGATGATTATATAACAAAGCCTTTTGAAATACGTGAGTTAATTGCTAGAGTTAAAGCAATATTTAGAAGAATTGAAAAAATTGAAGTAGATAAAATAAATAGATCAGAACTTAATTTTAAAGTGAATTTTAATAATAGAACAGTAGTAAAAAGTGGTGAGGAGATAGTTCTAAAAAGAAAAGAATTCGAACTAGTAAGATTTTTATATGAAAATAGAGGAATGGTATTTTCTAGAGAAGAGCTTCTTGATAAAATATGGGGTTATGATTATTTTGGAGACTCTAGAACTGTTGATGTTCATATAAGAAGGCTTAGAGCAAGTTTGGGAGAGGACAAAGATAACTCAATAATAGAGACAGTATTTGGAGTTGGATATGTAATGAGGTGATTATATGTTTAGAACTCTAAAAGGAAAACTAACGGTCTTAATATTAGCTCTAATATTTCTTTTAAATATGGGACTACTTATGTTTGTAGATAGTATTTTATATAACAATTTAAAAGATAAGATAAAAGGTGAAATGGAAAATGTGAAAAATATAGCTGTGAATGCAATTATGTATAATAGCACATTAACCTTTGAGGAACAAAAAGAGGCAATATGGAAAGGTATATATGAAAACAATAATGGAATAAATGGTTTTATAGGATTATTTGATGAGGATGGAAATAAGTTTGAGAGTAAAGGTGAATTAGCTACAGAAGAGTATATTGAAAATATAATAAAAGAATCTATAAATAAAAAATCTATTATTAAATTTAGTCCAGAAAGAGGGCTAGTATCTACCTATATTTACCCAATATATCTACAGGGTGAATTTAAGTGTAATTTAGTTATTCAAAAAGCATTTTTTGAAGATCAGAGATACTATAAGTCGATAATAAGTGAAATTGTAGTAGTACAGTTTTGTTTATTTGTGATAATTGGGTTAACAATTAACACAGCAATTAATAGGATTGTAACACCTATAAAGAAACTTAGCGCTGAAATGAAAAGGTTTGGAGATGGGGAACTAGTAGAAAGTATTAAGGTGTATTCCAAAGATGAAGTAGGAGAAGTAACCGAATCTTTTAATAAAATGAAAGATGAAAGAGAAAAGCTTCAAAATATATCAAGGGAGTTTTTTAATAATGCAACTCATGAATTAAAAACACCAATAACTTCAATCTATTCATATGTTCAGATATTAAAAGAGCATGATTTAGATAAGGTTGATAAGGAGTTTAAGAAAAGAGCAATAGATAGGATGGCTTTAGAATGCGTTAAACTAAAGGATCTAGTGCAAAAGCTTCTTGATGTTTCAAGAGGAAGTATAAAGAGCAAAAGAGAAACTGAGGTTATAGAAATAAATGAATTAGTAGAAGATCTAGTAGATGGACTTGCTATTAGGTGTGATAGGTTTAATAAGAGTATAATAACAAATTTACAAGATGTAGAAGTTAAGGGAGTTAGGCAGGAGATAGAAGAAATTATCCTTAATTTACTAGACAATGCAATAAAGTATTCTAATGGAAGTACAATAAATGTCTTATTAGTTAATGAAGATCACATATATCCTGGAAAAACATTGATTGTTGAAAATAAAATAAATCAAATACCAGAGAATATCAAGGGGAAATTGTTAGAGCCTTTTATAAAATATAATTCTTTTAATGAAATATATGAGGATGAAATATCTAGTTCAGGATTGGGATTATACCTATGCACTCAATTAGCAGAGAAAAATGATGTTGAATTTACATATAGGATAAATAATGAAAATATAGTATTTATATGTCAATTTAATTAAGAAAGGACTGGTATTGTGGGTATTTATAAATTTATAAGGAAGATTTTCAAAGCAAATTTTAATAAAAATATTTTCTATATAATTACAATTGCTATTACTACAGCCTTTATATTTAATTTAATTAATATTTCAACCAATAAATATATAGATAATGAAGTTGTTTACTCTTATGAAGGAACCTATATAGATGCTAATGGAGAGATTCAAGAATATGGAGATAAGTTATCACCAGCAGCTGGAATGGGGCCAACTTTACTATTACTTGTTGGTATTACTTGTTTTTTTTCAGCATTTTGTAATGGAAAGCATATAAGGAGAAAGGGAAATGAACTAGCATTTATATTATCAAATGGTGGATCCTTAGTTGATTTAGCTAGATATTTGGTATTTACAAATGGATGTTGTTATTTAATAGGTGCTGGACTTGGGGTTGTATTAGGAATAGGAAGTACTCCAATTTTTAATGGCATTATTTATTGGATTTCAGGAATTAATGCACCCTTATTTGTATGTGAGTTTTCATATGTTTGGTTGACCTTATTATATATAGCAGTACAGTATTTTGCCATAGTTACTCTTAATTTTGGATATGCATATAGAAATGAAGTGATAGATTTAATTAAGGGTGATAATACGAAGAATTTTGTAGATAAAAGAAATGTAAGAACACCGGGCTTTGTCTTTTTCCTAATATACCTTACACCAATAATGTTAACTATATGGATTTCTAAAATAAAGGGTGGAGAAATAGCAATTTATTTTGTAGCATATCTAGGTTTAATAGGTTTATATGGGACAATTAAATATTTCATTCCTAAGATAATTATTTTATTAAAAAAGAAGAAGTTTATGTTTAAAAATAACAGAATTATATATGTAAGTAATTTTATGAATTCATTATCAAAATCTATAGTATATCTAATTGCCATGGCAATATGTTTTAACAATCAAATTTATAGTGTAGTAGATATGTATGATATACCAGTGTTTAATGCTATGGCCATTTTTGGAGTAGTTATAACTTCCGTGGTAGTGGGAGCTACATTAATATACAGTTTATTTGTAGATAGTGAAGATAGGATACCAACATATAACCAAATGAGAATACTTGGCTATAACAGAAAAGAAATAGGGAAGATAATTTATAAGGAAGCTGGGCTATTCTTTACATTAGGAATTCTATTATCTTTAATAATTCAATTTTGTACATTATATATATATGTTGTAACTAATAGTATTCCATTTGATTTAGGGTTAAAAATAGCATTATTTATAACAATTCCTTTCTTCTTAATTGGTACAGTATCAGCAATAATTAACAAAAGAAAAGTAATGAAAGCAATATATGAGGAAGCTAGTAGTAATTTAATAATAGTCTAAAGATTAAGGGGGAATAGAAAATGAATGAAATAGTAGTAATTGAAAACATTGTGAAGGTCTATGGTAGTGAAAAAAATAAATTTAATGCACTTGATTCTGTTAGTTTAACAATAAAAGAAGGTGATTTTATTGGGATAATGGGACCATCAGGGTCAGGTAAATCAACACTACTAAATATAATTGCAACAATAGATAGATCTACAACAGGTCATGTATTGGTAAGAGGCCAAAAGGTTTGGGCAATGCCAGATGTGGATCTTTGTAAATATAGAAGGGAAAATGTTGGGTTCATATTTCAAGATTGCAACCTTCTAGATACACTAAGTATAAGGGATAATATCCTTGCACCATTAACACTAGCTGGGACACCACAGGAAGAATGTAATAAGAGGTTAGAAAGAGTAACTAAAAGAATGGAAATTGTTCATATATTAGACAAGTTTCCAGGAGAATGCTCTGGAGGTGAGAAACAACGTGCAGCAGCTTGTAGGGCATTGATTTCTCGCCCTAAAATGATTGTTGCAGATGAACCTACGGGAGCCTTAGATACAAAAAACTCAATTGAGCTACTAAAGATTTTAAGGGATTTAAATGAGAAAGAGGGAATCACAATTGTAATGGTTACCCATGATGCTCTTATTGCAAGTTATGCTAAGACTATTCTACTAATAAGGGATGGAAAGATAGATGATGTACTGAAAAGAGCAGAATGTAAGCAATTTGATTTCTATCATAATATTTTGTCTAAATCATCTAGGGAAAGCGATAATTTCTTTTAAGAAATAATGTAAAAACCTATGTGTTTTATATATAAGGGGGTATTGGGATGGGAATTTATAAGTTTGCAAAGAAAATGTTTAAATCGGATTTTAAGAAGAGTATTTTCTATGTTTTAGCTATTGCTATAATGACAGTTTTTATGTTTAATGCAATAAATATTTCTTATAATGAGGTGATTTATTCAGATAAAAATGAATTTATTGATGTAGCTGATGGTCCAGATCTAGGAAGCAATGTAAGTAAGCCAGTAAGATTGATTAGAACACCTATTAGGGTAGTACAAAAGGGAAATCTATGTATCTTACTGATAATAACTGCTTTCTTTGGAGTATTCTGCAATATTAATCACATCAAAAGGAAATCTAAGGAGATTGCATTTATTATTTCAAATGGATCTTCTCTAGTTGATGTATCAAGATATCTAGTATACGTAAATGGAATGAATTATATTATTGGTGCGACAGCAGGAATTATCATAGGAATTGCCACTATACCAATTTTCAATAAGATAATGTATCTAGCACTAGGGATTAGTGGTAATATTTTCATATTAAATTCATCAGCCATATTGATGGCACTAACTTATGTGGGGCTACAATTCTTTACAGTTGTTGTTTTAAATTTTGGTTATGTATATAGAAAAGAAGTAACTGAACTAATGAAGATGGAGAGTGTTATATCCTTTAAAGATAATAGAAATATAAAAACTCCAGGTTTTGTGTTCTTTATTATTTATATTTGGTCAATAGGAATGAATTTCTTTGCAGCTAATACATATCAAGGTGAAAACTTAGCATTTGTACTAGCTTATACAGGGATGATAGGTTTGTATGGATTAATTAAATACTATATACCCAAAGTACTAGGTGTTATTAAAAAGAAAGAATTTATGTATAAAAATCATAGAAGAGTTTGCTGGTCAAACTTCTTATATTCGCTAAAGAATTCAATTATATACCTATTAGGTATGGTTTTTATAATGGGTTATTTTATAAAATCTATTGTTAACTACTGGTCTTTTGAAGGACTTAGAGGAAATACATTATTTGATATGATCTGTTCAAGTATTGTTATTGGATTATGCTTAGTATATAGCCTATTGGTTGATACAGGAGATAAAATGAATATATATAATCAACTACGAATACTTGGGTATAGAAAAAAAGAAATTGAGACTGTCATAAATAAAGAGTCAGTATTATTTTTCCTTTTTGGATTATTCCTATCAGTTAGTGTTACATTATCTACTATTTTTGTTCTACTATCAAGGGGCATATTTAGTCTCTCATATGGGATAAATATTCTTATTGTTCAAGTAGCACCATTAATAATAGCTGGAATTATATCAAACACAATTAATAGGAAAAAGGTAATAACTACAATATATAATGAGAAAAATATTGTTGCATTGGTAGAAATGTAAAATTATCAGTTATTTTAAGGAGGAATTATAATGGGAGTTTACAAATTTGCTAGGAAAATATTTAAGGTAGATTTCAAGAAGAGCATATACTATATAATTTCAATAGCAATAATGACGGCATTTATATTTAACTCAATAAATATATCTTATAATGATTCATTGTATTTAGGTGGTAATGAGTATGTAGAGGTTCAGGAAACAATACAAAGTTATGTTGGCGAAAATGAAGTGAGAATAATTGAAATGCCTGTAAAAGTAGTACAAAAGAGAAGCTTATTTATATTATTAATATCAGCTGCTTTCTTTGGAATTTTTTCTAATATAAGTCATATAAAAAGGAAGGGGAAGGAAATAGCATTTATGCTATCAAATGGGGCATCACTAATTGATATATCGAGATATCTTATATTTATAAATGGAATTAATTATATTATAGGTGCAGCTATTGGACTAGCATTTGGTCTAATGCTAATACCAGTATTTAATGAAATAATGTATATTTTATCAGGTACATCAGGACCATTATTCAACATATCTAGTGAAGCTATATTATTAGCTTTAGTATATGTATTCATTCAATTTGCTATAGTACTAATATTGAACTTTGGATATGTATATAGAAGGGAAGTTATAGACCTATTTAAAATTCAGAAAAGAGTAAATAATCATGATAAGAGAAATGTAAAGACACCTAGAGTGATTTTCTTTATGGTATATATTTTTGCTGTAATAACTACAGTATTTTCAAGGAATATAGCCGGTGGTGAACATGCAGCAAATGTTCTTTCCTATGTAGGAACTATTGGATTATATGGTGTGATAAAATACTTTATACCAAAAGTGACAGATAAGTTAAAGAAAAGTGAGTTCATGTTTAAAGGAAATAGAAGGGTATTTGTTAGTAATTCCCAAAAAACACTATCAAATTCAATTATTTATTTATTAGGTACAATTATAATTTTAAATTATTTCTTATCATCAATAGTTGAATATTATACATCAAATGCAATAGTTGCTAGTAGTGTGTTTGGTATTATAGGAGGAAGCATAATAATATCTTTATCCTTGATATATAACTTATTGGTGGAGTCTGGCGAAAATATTAATATATATAATCAGTTAAGAATCCTTGGATATAAAAAGAAAGAGATAACTAACATTTTATATAAAGAATCAATATTATTTTTTATACTAGGATTATCTTTAGCTTTAATATTAAATTTTTCAGCATTACAAGTATATGTGTCAAAGGGAATAATATCAGTTTCACTTGGAATTACCATAATTATTGTAGAACTAATTCCCTTGTTAATAGCGGGTATTATTTCAACAGTTTTAAATAAGAAAAAGGTTATAGAGACAGTTTATAGGGATTCAAATAAAACAATGGTTGTAATAGTCTAATTATATAGGAGGTTAGTATGGAAGATTTATTAGTAATTAAAAATGTTGATAAAATATATGGTGAAGGTAAAAATGCATGTAAGGCGTTAGAAAATATATCCTTTACTATTAAAGAAGGTGATTTCATTGGAATAATGGGGCCTTCAGGAGCTGGTAAGTCAACATTGTTAAATATAATAGCAACGATTATTAAGCCCACTAAGGGTGAAATTAGTATAAATGGAGAAAGAATAGATAACAAAACAGATGAGGAGCTTTGTAAATATAGACGTAAAGAGATAGGATTTATTTTTCAAGACTGTAATCTACTAGATACTCTTACCATAAGGGATAATATATTAGCACCATTAGAGTTAATTGGTCTAAGCTTTAGGGAAAGCAATGAGAGGTTAAAGAGGGTGTCAGAAAAAATGAAAATAACTGATATTTTAGATAAATTTCCGGCTGAATGTTCAGGAGGACAAAAACAAAGAGCAGCAGCCTGTAGAGCTTTAGCAATGAATCCATTAATAATAGTTGCAGATGAGCCTACAGGAGCATTGGATTCAAAGAATTCAAGTGAGTTATTAAGGTTATTAAAAGATTTAAATGAAAATGATGGAATTACTATTGTAATGGTTACTCATGACTATATGATAGCTAGTTATAGCGAGAAGCTTCTATTTATAAGAGATGGAGTTATAGATGAAGTAATTAGTAGAGGAAAACAGAGCCAATCAGAATTCTATAATAAAATTCTTACTGAAGGAACAAAGGAAACTAATAGTTTATTTGATGATGTAATATAAATATATAAGTTAAAATAACCCCTGCTACTAACATATTCTAAAGGATATATTAGTAGCAGGGATTCTTTATAATCAATATGATTGTTATAAAAGAAAAGCTAGATAAAAGGTATAATTTGTTAAAATGAGCGATCGGAAGTAAAATAAAGGAATATGATGATAGATCTGTCTATTTTAATGGAATCAAGAAATATAATAGTTTTAAAAGTTTTTTTGTTGGTGTATCATTTAATTAATACACCAATACAGGTTGGGGGTGAAGTAATGGATTTTGAAATAGATTCGAAAATTCCGATATATGTACAAATTATAGATTTCATGAAAAAAAGAATTATTGTGGGAGAAATAAAGGGGGGAGATAGATTGCCATCAGTAAGAGAGTATGCTAGTGAAATGAAAGTTAATCCTAATACAATTCAAAGGGTTTATACGGAACTAGAAAATCAACAATTAATTTATACTCAACGTGGAATAGGCAAATTTGTAACTGAAGACGAGAATGTTATTAATGAAGTTAAAATAGATATTTTTAATGAAACTATTGATAGGTTTATTAAAGATTCAAGAGAGCTTGGATTTACAAAAGATGAAATTGTATCAATTATTTCAAAACGATTTGGGGAGGGGTAACATGGATAATATACTAGAAATTAATAATCTTGTTAAAAGGATAGGTAGTAAAAATATACTTAATGGATTAACCTTTAATTTAGATAAAGGAAAGGTTCTTGGGATTATGGGACCTAACGGAAATGGAAAAACAACATTATTAAATATTATTCAGGGTTTCTTGAGACCTACTGTGGGAGAAGTACAGATAAATGGAATTAGTTTAGGGGTAGAAACGAAGAAATTAGTATCATTTCTACAAGATAACGTACCATATAATAAATCAATGAAGATAAAAGAGGCTGTTAAATTTTATGAAACATTTTTTGAGGATTTTGATAGGGATAAGATGGCTTCTCTTCTTGTATCAATGAAATTAGATCCGAATATGAAGATAAGAAACCTATCAAAGGGAATGAAGGAAAAGCTAAGTCTTTCTCTTACCCTAAGTAGGAAAGTAAAACTATATATGTTAGATGAACCAATTTCAGGCGTTGATCCTGTTGCTAGAGAAAAAATACTTGATACTATAATAGATAGTATTTCAGAGGATTCTTCCTTAATAATAACAACTCATTATGTTGGAGAACTTGAAAGAATATTTGATGAGGTTTTATTTCTTGGAGATGGGGTTATAGTAGATAAGGGCGATGCAGAAGATATGAGAATAAAGTATGGAATGTCTATTGACGGTATTTATAGAAAGTTATTTGCTGAGTAGGAGGCAATATAGATGAAGAATATTATAAATATACTAAAATATAACGGTTATAATAGTAAAGGTTTTGTAAAATCATTGCTAGGTATTTGTATACTATTTATAGTAATGAAATTAATAAAAATTCCTATTATTTATTCAACAGGAATTGAAATTGCAGTGGCAAGTACAATTTTAGGAATAAACTTTATTATATCAATAGTAAGAACATCACTTCAATTATCTAAAGAAGAAGGAAGATTATTATTCTTAGCACCAATTAAAGGAAGAGAGTATATTATTGCAAAATATTTAGAGTTTATAATAAATCAAGTTGTAACTGGAGGAGTAGTTGTACTAGCTACACAATTTTTGGGGGCTCCAGCAAATATTTTAAGCATAAGCATCATGTCAATATCAGCAATAATCGTAGGTACAACAACGTTGTATGTAATAATTACTTCTTTTATTGTTATTACAGCTTCATACACAAGTAGTACACCTATTTGTATTATAGGAACAATTATAGCTACTATTACATTTATATCTACAGGAGATATTATTACTTTTATGATAAATAAGTTTGTTCCATACGTATATTTAATTATTAATGATACTATTGAAATAGGCATTGTATCATTAGCCGTAAGTTTATTAGGGATTTTAATTCTTATTATAGTATCAATTAAGCATTTTGATAATAAATTTGAAATAAGTTAGTTTAGGGGGCAAATTATGAAAAAGTTATTAGCTATGGTTACCATTATAGTAGTATCGTTAACTATTAGTGGTTGTAGTGTAAAATTGGGAATGGATAAAAGAAACTCTAATAGTGATAAGAATATTGAAAAGACAGTTTCTGTTGAAGGAGTTAAGTCTTTAATGATTAATACTGATATGTCGAAGATAAATGTTATGAATTATGATGGTGATGAAATAAAAATAACTGCAGAACTTAGCGATAGTACTAAGGGAATTGATATTAGTCAAGTAGGAGATAAACTTGATATTTCAGAAAAAACATCTGGAGCAAATTTTAGTATTTTTGGGAAAAGTAATTACAATGCGTCAGATATAGAAATATCGATACCGAAAAATTTTAAGGGAGATATTACTATTACCCAAGGAGTTGGAGAAATTATAATGGAAGGACTAAGGGCTGAAAAGTTAACTTTAAAAGGTGGTGCAGGTGAAATTAGAGGGAGTGAAATAGTCTGCAATAAACTTAAAGTAGATGCTGGCGTAGGAGACATTAAATTATTCTTAGCTGAAAAAAGTGGGGATATTGATATTAATGGTGGAGTAGGAGAAATAAATTTGGAAATTGCAGAAGTTGGTGGTAACCTTGAGTACAAAGGTGGAGTAGGCTCGGCAAGAATAAGAATACCAAATAATGCACCAGTTAAGTTTAATGCTAAATCTGGCCTTGGAAATTGTGACATAAAAGCGAAAACATCTAATGAAAGTAAATATGTATTTGATTTATCCGTAGGTATTGGAGAAATAAAAGTATTAAATTAGCCTAGTATGTAAGAGAGAAAACTAATATAAAAATATTTTATTCTATGCTAATTTTAATTATAAAATAAATATAGAAAGACTATTATAATTCTTATGTAATTACCTGCAACAAGGTAATATAAGTTGAGAATAATTAAGGTCTTTCTTTTTTTGTAAATTTAACTACAACATTAAGTTAAAAATATAACGAAGTTTAAATTATTAACAAAAAATTAAAAAAAATATTTTTAATTAGTAAGAATTATACCTTTTGAGAATTCGAAACACCTATAAATTTTACATTTAGATACAAAAATTGAATAAATATCGTTGTTAAAAATAAAACAATGAGTTGTTAATAGTATTATGAGGTGATAAAATGTCTATTGGACTATTGTATAAGATAAATAGTGTCGAAATATAAGGTGAAGCTTTGTTGTTAAGTTATTTATAAAAGTAGGAGGACTTATATGAGTTTATTTAATTTATTTAAGCAGACTAAAGTAACAGAAGAACAGTCACTTTATCCTTCAAAATCATGTGTATTTTATTTAGAAGGTAAAGGAGTAAGCTGCAACGCTCTTGTTAAGAAAGATGATGTGGTTGAAGTAGGACAAGTTCTAGGTAAGGAAAAGGAAGACCTTTCAATTCCTGTCTTAAGTTCTGTAAAAGGTAAAGTATTAGAAGTAAAGGAAACTTATAATACTGAAGGTAAAAAGGTTAAGGCTATAGTTGTAGAACCAGTAGATGAAGAAGCCAATGAAAGCAAAGAAATTGATGTTAAGTCACTAAGTACAGAAGAACTTTTAGAAATGATTCAGGGGTATGGACTATGTGATGAGAATGGTACACCACTTTCAATTAAATACAGAGCTTTTTCAGGCAAGAAACTTTTAATTAAGGCTTTTAGCTATGAACCAAATTTAGTAGCGTATGAAATACTAAGTAAAAAGGAAAAGGAAATAAACAAAGCTTTAGAAGTACTAAACAAACTATTTGCATCATTAGAAATTAAAAGAGCTGATGATAAAACTGTTTCAAAGAAAACAATTGAGCTAAAGAGAGAAGAATTAATAAAACAATTTTTTGGACAAGAAGTAAAGAATGAAGAAGTTATAGTTGAAGATTTACAAACTATTGTTTATCTAGGAGAATGTTTCCTAGCCGGAAAGCCACATATTGAGGAATATGTAGTAGTATCAGGTGGAGCCGTTGGAACTGAAAGTCTTGTTAAAGTTAGAATTGGTACAAGATTAGATGAAATATTCCAAAGTCAGAAGGGTAAGGAAGAGAATTTAAGTAAGATAGTTTTAGGTGGAGCATTAAGAGGGAAGCCACAATTTACTTCTGACTCAGCTATAGTGAATAATACAAAGGCAGTATTATTCTTAGATAAAAAGGAAGGTTCTGCAGGAACTGAAACAAGCTGTATAAGATGTGCTAAGTGTTTAAGAGCATGTCCAGAAGGTCTTAACCCTGTTAAACTTACAGAATTATGGGCTAGAGGCGAAAAGGAAGAATTCTTAAAATTTGGAGGAAAGAAATGTATAGAATGTGGCTTATGTAGCTATGTTTGTCCTTCAAAAATAGAAGTAGCTAATAAAATAGTTACAGCAAAAGCTTTTATAAAATAGTAGAATTTTCACAAAAGGAAGATAAGGAGTGAACATTTTGGAAAAAGCAAGAATGAGTATTTCACCAGCTCCTCATATAAAAGTAAATAGCACTGTGAACAAGATAATGCTAGATATGTTGATAGCATTAGTTCCAGCAGTTGGTGCAGGAATTTATTTTTATAAGATGGATGCTGTGAAGATATTAGTAGCATCGGTTTTAGCAGCGTTAGTAGCTGAAGTGTTATGGAATAAGTTTGTCAAGAAGACAACTTTATTTACAGATTTAAGTCCAGTAGTTTCTGGATTAATATTAGGATTAATATTACCAACCCACGTACCAATGTGGATTCCAGTAATAGGGTCAATATTTGCAACAATAGTTGTAAAACAATTCTTTGGAGGACTTGGTCAAAACTTTATGAATCCAGCAGCAGCGACTAAGGCTTTCTTAATAGCTTCATGGGCAGCAGTTATGGCAAAACCTGTAGTTGAATCAGTAACAGCTGCTTCAGGAGTAGTGGAAGAGACTGTTACATTAATGGATAAAATAATTGGTCAAGGATCAGGTAATATTGGAGAAACTTCAATATTAGCAATAATTCTTGGCGGTGTGTACTTAGCAGTTAGAGGAAGAATAAATTTAAGAGCACCACTTGCATTCTTAGTTGTAGGATTTGCAATGAACACTTACTTAGGTAAAGAAGGTCTTTTATCTGGAGCATTCTTCTTTGCAGCATTCTTTATGTCTACTGATTATGCAACATCACCGATGACAAGAGTTGGTCAATACATATTTGGAATAGGACTTGGAGTAGTAGCTTCAGTTATATCTGTGTTAGGATTTAATCCTGAGGGACCATACTATGCTATCATTATTATGAACTTAACAGTACCAATGATTGAGTATTTTACAACTAAGAAGTTCAAAAAGGAGGTGGCATAGATGAAGGAAAATTTAAAGTTAGGAGCAATCCTTTTACTAATAACTTCAATTGCAGGATTCTTATTAGGATTTGTTAACGATGCCACTAGGGAAGCTATAATTGAAAATTCAAGGATAAGTAAAGAAGATCTTAAATTGATTTTACCTGCAGCCTCTTCAATAAAAGAATCAAAAGTTGAAGGCAATGAAAGTATTACTGAAGTATACGAAGCTTTAAATGATGGAAATGAAAGTGTAGGGCATGTATTTAAAATAACTACAAAGGGATTCCACGGGCCAGTAGATTTAGTAATAGCTATTTCTAAGGATGATAAAGTTTCAGGAATGAAGGTTTTATCACATTCAGAAACACCAGGTCTTGGAGCAAAGATTACAGAGCCTAAATTCGGATCACAAATTAAGGATCTACCAATTGAGGAAGATATAGAAATAGTTAAGGTAGCTCCATCAAAGGATAATCAAGTTGAAGGAGTTTCTGGAGCATCTGTTTCATCAAAAGCAGTAGGAACTGCAATTAATGATGTAATTAGATTCTATAAAGAAAACATCAAGGGAGAAACTGTGGCACCTAAAGAAGAAGTAGATACTACTACAAGTGCAAGTCAGTAACCAGTTAATTAAGGAGGATAAAGATGAACAAGTTATTTGAAAGAATTAAAAATGGTATTATCACAGAAAATCCAATATTTGTTCAAGTATTAGCTATGTGTCCAACCTTAGCGGTTACAACAAGTGCAGAAAATGCATTAGGAATGGGACTAGCTTCTACTGTAGTATTAATATTTTCAAATATGATGATATCAGCTTTAAGAAAGTTTATACCGGATAAAATAAGAATACCAGCTTATATTGTTGTTATTGCTTCGTTTGTTACAATAATTGATATGTTAATGCAAGGATATGTTCCAGCATTATATACATCTCTTGGAATATTTATTCCGCTTATAGTTGTTAACTGTGTAATTCTTGGTAGAGCTGAAGCTTACGCTTCAAAAAACCCTGTATTACCATCTATATTTGATGCTATAGGTATGGGACTTGGATTTACTGTTGCATTGTTTTTAATCGGTTCATTCAGAGAAGTAATTGGTGCAGGTCAAATACTTGGAATGCAAGTAATGCCTGAAGCTTATAAACCAGCATCAATTATGATATTAGCTCCTGGAGCATTCTTTACTTTAGGTGGTTTAGTTACATTCTTAAATTACAGAAAGATAAGAAAAGCTAAGAAAGCTGGAGAACAAGTTATATTAATGCAATCAGGTGGCTGTGGAAGCTGCTCAGGATGTGGCAATGATGGTTGTTCAACTAGAAAATAAGGAGAAGGTGGAAAAATAGATGGATTTATTTTTAATTTTTATTAGTGCTATGCTGGTAAACAACTTCGTCCTATCAAAGTTCCTTGGTATCTGTTCATTCTTAGGAGTTTCTAAGAAGAAGGATGCTGCCTTTGGTATGGGACTTGCAGTTACTCTAGTTATGGTTGTTGCATCAGTTATGTCATGGTTAGTATACAAGGGCATATTAGAAAGATTTGGATTAGAGTATTTATCAACAATAGCTAACGTACTAGTTATTGCTGCGTTAGTTCAATTTATAGAAATGGCAATGAAGAAGTTAATGCCTAGTCTTCATAAAGCATTAGGTGTTTATCTTCCTTTAATTACAACAAACTGTGCTGTACTTGGTATGGCATCGCTAAATATTCAAGAAAGCTACAATCTAGTAGAAGCATTAGTAAATGGTGTTGGTGCTGCTTGCGGTTACATGCTTTCAATAGTGTTATTATCATTTATAAGAGAAAGAATTGATAATAACAAAAACATACCAGAAGTTTTAAGAGGCCTTCCAATAACTCTATTTACAGCAGGGTTAATGGCAATTGCATTCTTGGGCTTCCAAGGATTAATTCACTAGGAGGAATAGCAAATGAGTATAGGAATAGTTTATGCAGCAGTTAGCTTAGGTGCCTTAGGATTAGTCTTCGGGGTATTATTAGGATTTGCTGCAAAGAAGTTTGAAGTAGAAGTAGATCCAAAGATTCCAAAGCTTAGAGAATGTTTACCAAGTGCAAACTGCGGTGGATGTGGTTATGCAGGATGTGATGCTTATGCAGAAGCAGTTGCTTCAGGAGAGGCAAAACCTAACCTTTGTTCAGTTGGTGGTGCACCAGTAGCTGAGAAGTTAGGAGAAGTTTTAGGGGTAGCCGTAGAAACTAGTGCTAAAATGACTGCCTTTGTAAAGTGTGCTGGTACTTGCGATAAAGCTAAGACAAATTATGATTATGAAGGTGTAACAGATTGTTTAGAAGCATCACTTTTAATTGGTGAAGGTGGTAAATCTTGCTCATATGGATGTTTAGGTTTAGCTAGTTGTGTTAATGTATGCGAATTTGATGCATTACATATAGTTGATGGAATTGCTAAGGTAGATAGAGAAAAATGTACTATGTGTGGTGCATGTATTGATATATGTCCTAAAGGATTAATTGAAGCAGTTCCTTATGATAAGATAGTTAGAGTAGCATGTAATTCAAAAGATGCTGGTAAAGCTGTTAGAGATAATTGCTCAGCTGGATGTATTGGATGTAAGTTATGTGAAAAGAATTGTCCAAAAGAAGCAGTTAAGGTTGATGGTTTCTTAGCGAAAGTTGATTATTCACTTTGTGTTAACTGTAAGATCTGTACTACAAAGTGTCCAACAAAGGCAATAAAAGTAATAGATTAGTTAAATATGAGGATGTTTCAGTAGTTGAAACATCCTTATTTTATTATAAAGAGATTTAAAATTTGTTTTGGTATTTTAAAAAATAGTATATAATAATTAAATAATAAAACTAGATTTAATAGAAGCGGAGGATAAGGTCTTTATGGTGAGTAATAATTATCTATTTGATAATTACATAAATATAGCTAGAAATTGTAGAGCGGAAAATAATCAACTAAAAGCTTTAAAATTTTATAAGAAAGCATATAACCTTTCAATTGGTAAGAAGGATATAGATTTACTTTTAGATATGGCATTATTATATGATGAGATTGGATTAAAAGATTTTGCAAAAGAAAAATATAATGAGGTTATTGAAATTGATCCTATGGAATCTAGTGCATATTACGGACTTGCTGTTATATATGATGAAAGTGAGCAGTATGAGAAAGCAATGGCATTATATAGAAAAGCAATAGAGATAAATCCAAATTATGATAGGGCATATTTCTTCTTGGCAAATATAGAAGATGAACTAGGAGATAAAAAAGAAGCTATTGCAAACTATAAAAAGGTTATAGAAATTAATCCTAAAGATTTATGGGCATATGCTAATATTGGATGTATATATGAAGAAGAAGATAATGACGAAAAAGCTCTAGAATATTTAATGAAAGCATTAGAGATTAATGAAAAACAATTTAGGGTTCTATTTAATATTGGCGTTGTGTTAAATAAAATAGGAAAAGTTAAGGAAGCAAGGGAATATTACTTCAACTCAATTAAATGCAACCCATTTTATCCTTATAGTTATCTAAACCTAGCAGTATCTCATAAGGAAGAAGGAAACTTTACGAAGGCAATAAATATATTAGATAGAGGAATAGAGAATAATAATGATCAGGGATTTCTTTATTATAATAGAGCATGTATATATGCAAATATAGGAGAATTGGATAAAGCTTTAGAAGATGTAAAGAAGAGTATCGAATTAAACGAATTTTTTATGGATTATTCTAAAAAAGATATTGAACTTAAAGAGTTATGGAATAGGATATATTCCTTTTTCTTTTCTATTTTCTTTTTAAAGAGAATATATCCATCATCAATTCCACAAGCTTCCCATCCTTTTTCACCATATTCATTTGCAACTTTTTCAAGATTGCGCTTACAAAATGGGAGAATAACTTCAGCCTTATATTTAAATTTATCCATAGATCCTCCATAATTTTATATTAATTTATACTATAAGTATATTATGAACAGAGTAAATATAAAAGCTCCTATTTTAAATATAGATTGCAGAAGCTCTTGTCTATTAATTATGATAACATTTACAGCTGTGATTTCATATATATGTAATATAACCTAAGCAAAAGGAGCCTGATAGTAATGGTAATTTTTTTGTTAATAACACTAAGCATAATATTATTAGCAATTGGTTTAGGGATGCTATATTCTAAAATGCGATTAAAAAGAGATGGAATACGCGCAGTAGGTAAAGTTATAAGAAATGAAAAATATATAGAAAGTACCGTAGATTCTTATAATGGGTTAGTTCCTATTACACTTTATAGACCGATAATTGAATTTAAAACGAAGGATGGAATGATATTACAAGGGATATGTGAAGAAGGAAGTAACCCCCCAGAATTTGAAGAAGGGGAGGAGGTTAATATTATATATCCATCTAATGATCCAGAAGGGTTTATTTTAAAATCTTCAATGGATTCAGTGGAGCTACCTATTACATGTATTAGTATATCAATTATCATGTTAGTATTTGCAATTGTTTTGATATTTATATAGAAAAATAAAAAGAGGAAGCTAAATAGCTCCCTCTTTTTATTCTCTATAATAGCATTTTTTTAAATCTTCAACATGTTGGAAGTTTACAGGGTATTTTTCATATAAGAATTGTACCCCATCAATCCATTCACCTTTATAATTATTTTGAAGGAAGGTTTCAACAAGACTTTTTGTAGTAACAGCACCACCAGTTGAACCTTGGAAATATTCTCTAGACCAACTTGGGCTAGTATTCTTATCTATTTCATCAAGACTTACAATTGCAATTTTCTTCCCGTCAATTACATCAATCCTAATAAGATTAATAGGTAAATCCTTAAAATTTTTATTTGATAATTCTTTTGCTAACTTACTTACCTTATCTTTTAATTCAAGTTTTTCATCCATCTTTATAGTTGATAATTCAATAGGAGTTAAGGTTTGATCATCAGCAGTATAAACTGACAACATAATTTCCACTGATTTTTCAGGTTCAGTAGGTTTTTCAGTTATGTTATTATCATTATTTTTATCATTTTCATTGGCGGTATTATTATCATTGTAACTTATTGAAGCATTATTCTTATTACTTTCTAATTGAGCTTTGTCATTTGTACTACAACCAACTAATGTGAAACCAATTAATAAAGTAAAAATTATTGCTAACTTTTTAATCATTATTATGCCCCCCTCTTTTAATGTAAGTAATATATTAATATAATTATAACTTTAATGTTTAAAAATAACAATAATATCTAAAATTATGACGAAATTTTAACTTATAGTGGAGAATTATTTACAATAAACTTTAGAACGTTATAAGCAATTTTTTTTGTATCCTTAGTTGTAACATTTGAGAGGTCGTGTCCCATATCTTCAATAGTAACTAAGTCTACTTTATTACCAAGAGATTTACTTTTACTGTATAGGGCTTCAGAATTTTCATAAGGAACCATTTTGTCAGATTTACTATGAATAATTAATGTCTTAGGTAAATTCTCCTTCACATAATTAATAGGACTATATTTTTCAATGATTTCAGCTCTATTACTAATAGTAGATAATGACTGGTTAATTTCATAATCTGCATTTGATGTATTGAGAGTGGATAAATCAGTAGGTCCAAAAAAGTCTAAGATATACTTAACATTACTAGGGTAATTAGCTAGATCCATAGAATCTACAAATTGATTATTATCAGAGTAGGAAGCTAGAAGGGCAAGATGTGCACCAGCAGATACTCCTATAACTCCGATTTCGTTAGTATTAAAATTGTAGGTATCCTTATTCTTATTAATCCATCTAATTGAATCTTTAATATCTGAAGCTTGCTTTTCGAAATTAATAGAGTCTTTCATAAGTTCATAAGATACACTAATTATGCTATAGCCTTCTTCTCTAAAAGCATCTAAGAGTGGTGATAATACTGCGGGTATACTTTTATCACCATATGCCCAACTTCCACCATGAACGTACAAAATTACAGGAGATCCCTTTGAACGTTGCTTTTTAGGTCCATAAACATCTAGTGAAAGAGGGGTGTTATTTGTATTTTTATAAATAATATCCTTATATTCAGATGCATTTATAGTGGTCAAATTTGTTAGATTATCCATTGAATCAAAAGTAGAAATATCATCTTTAACTTGCATATATTTATTTCCAATATTTAAATAAAGAGAAATTCGTCCTTTAAAAATAAAGCCAAAAGCTACAATAATAATTATAATTGTTAGAAATGAGTACTTAAAAATCTTTTTCATATGAATCTCTCCTAAATATATTTTATTACTTTATAAGTGTAGACATATTTAGTATAAATTATAATAAAAAATATTGACAATTTATTTTGATTATAGTATATTTTGATTATCAAAGTATTTGAGGTGGGAAATATTTTGGGGCACCAATTGAAATTTTTATTAGAAGATATTATTATCAAGGGGTAAGGTTTAAGAAAATGGAGGAATTATTTTAATGGAAAGAGGAAAGCAAGTACTTAACGAACTTTTGGTGCAATTATTTAATGATATTTTGCAAATTGAAGAGAATACCTTAAAGAATGGACCGCTTTCAGATTTGTCAGTTACAGAGTTACATACTATTGAAGCAATTGGAATGTATACTGAAAGAACTATGTCAGAAGTAGCCCAAGATCTGAAGATTACAGTAGGTACATTAACAACGGCAATAAATAAGCTCATAAAAAAAGATTATGTTGAGAGGAAAAGAATAGAAGAAGATAGAAGAGTAGTTCTTATTTGTTTGACAAAGAAAGGAAAGCTAGCATTTAGATTACATGAGAAGTTCCATAATGATATGGTAAATGAAACAATAAATGGTCTAAGTGATGAAGAAGAGGTTGTTCTAATTTCATCCTTAGAAAGGTTAAATACTTTCTTTAAGGAGAAATATGACATAAAGAATTAAGGAGAGGATTATGGGAGAAATTAATATTAAGGCTTTTGGGGCATATGCGCCATCACATATTGTAAGAAACAATGATTTGGTGAAAATTGTTGATACTAGTGATGAATGGATTTCTTCAAGAACTGGTATAAATGAAAGAAGAATATCAAAAGGTGAGGATACATCTCAAATTGCTGTTAAAGCTGCTAATAAAGCACTTGATAGAGCAGGAATTAAGGGAAAAGATATAGATTTAATTATAGTTGCTACAATCACACCAGATATGTTTACTCCTTCAGTAGCTTGTTTAGTACAAAAGGAAATAGGTGCTACTAAAGCAATGGCTTTTGATATTAATGCTGCCTGTTCAGGATTTATATATGGATTACAAACAACGTATTCTATGATGAGTTATAACCAAGAATTTAAAAATGCACTTGTAATTGGAGCAGAAACATTATCAAAGATCATTGATTGGGATGATAGGAGTACATGTGTATTATTTGGTGATGGTGGAGGAGCAGTTGTATTATCAAATTCTATAGATAACATAAAGAAGAAGGTTAGTTTCTATTCTAAGTCAGAAGGTGACAAGGGTGAATATCTTACAGCTGGGGCTTTTGATGTTATTAATCCTTATATCAATGAGTCAAATATAAGAAATAAAAAGGTAGAAATGAATGGGAGAGAAGTCTTTAAATTTGCAACAACATCAATAGTAGATGGAGTTTATAAGGTATTAGAACAGAGTAATCTAACTATAAAAGATATAGATTATATAGTCCCACATCAAGCAAATTATAGGATAATAGATTATTCTGCAAAAAAACTAAAAATCAAAACTGAAAAATTTTATACAAATCTTGATAGGTACGGGAATACATCATCAGGATCTATTCCAATAGCTTTAAATGAAATGTATGAAAGAGGTATCTTAAAGGAAGGTAATAAAATCATAATGGTAGGTTTCGGTGGGGGCTTGACATATGGTGCGGTTTTGGTAGAATTATAGTTATATATTTTGTTATATTATAGCAAAAATGTAAATAAAAGATATAGAATGTAATAAATAAAATTAATATTAGAAAAAGATTAAATTTTGGAGGTAATGAAAATGATATTTGAAGAAATTAGAGAAGTTATATGTGAACAATTAGAGGTTTCACCTGAAGAGGTTACACTAGAAACAACATTTGAGGACTTAGGAGCTGATTCTTTAGATTTATTCCAAGTTGTAATTGAAATAGAAGAGAAATATGGAATACAACTTGAGGAAGCTGAAAAGATTAAATGTGTTAAGGATGCAGTAGACTACGTTCAAGAAAAAGTTAATAAATAGTATTTTGGGTATTATTAGTATTTTAAATCGGGGTTCATTACATTAAAGAATACCCGATTTAATTATTTAATTATTTAGCTCATATTTTGTAGAAAAAGTGATGAAATGGGAGGAAAATTTAATGAAGAGTAGTAGGGTTTGTGAATTACTAAATATTCAATATCCCATAATTCAAGGAGGAATGGCCTGGATAGCTGATGCATCATTAGCAGCAGCAGTTAGTGAAGCAGGTGGACTTGGAATAATTACAGGTACTGCACCTATAGAGTGGATTAGAGAAGAAATTAGGAAAGTTAAGAAGCTTACTAACAAGCCTTTTGGAGTTAATGTAATGCTTATGATGCCACAGGCAGATGAGGTAGCAAAGCTAATATGTGAAGAAAAGGTACCAGTAGTAACTACAGGAGCAGGTAGTCCCGGTAAGTACATGGAAATGTGGAAGGAACATGGCGTTAAAGTTATACCTGTTGTAGCTTCAGTTGCACTTGCAAAGAGAATGCAAAATGCAGGAGCAGATGCTATAATCGCTGAAGGCACTGAATCAGGTGGACATATAGGACAATTAACAACAATGACTCTTGTACCACAAGTTGTAGATGCAGTAGATATTCCTGTTTTTGCAGCAGGGGGGATTGGTGATGGGCGAGGAATGGCTGCAAGCTTTATGCTTGGTGCTGAGGGCGTTCAAATAGGAACTAGATTCTTAGTAGCTAATGAATGTACTATACATCCTAACTATAAAAAGAAGGTAATTAAAGCAAAGGATATAGATACAGAGGTAACTGGAAGACCAACAGGTCACCCAATTAGAGTACTGAAAAATAAATTGTCTAGGGAATTTATGAAGCTTGAGAAAGAAGGAGCATCAATTGAAGAATTAGAAGAACTTGGTAGAGGTGGCCTTTCTAAAGCAGTAAAAGATGGAGATATGGATAATGGTTCAATTATGGCTGGGCAGATAGCTGGCTTGATTAATAAAGAACAAAGCTGTAAGGAAATTATTGACGAAATAATGAAAGAAGCAATAGAGAGATTTAAGAGGTTTGGAGGAGAAAATGAACAGTAGTAGGATAGCTTTTCTTTTTGCGGGACAGGGATCTCAATATATAGGTATGGGAAAAAGTTTATACGATAACATTCCTGAATGTAAGGCGATATTTGATAGAGGCGAAGAGATTTTAGAAATGCCAATTAAAGAAATGATTTTCAATGGCTTGGAAGAAGATCTTATGAAGACAGAAAATGCACAACCAACAATATTATTAACTTCATTGGCAGCTTTAAAAGCTTTAGAGGTTAATGGAATAGAGGCAGATTTTACAACTGGTCTTTCATTAGGTGAATATGGTGCGTTAGTTCATGGTGGAGCCTTAACTTTAGAGGAGGCACTTCTTTTAGTTAGGGAAAGAGGAAGAATTATGGGATCAGCTTTACCAAAAGGTTTAGGGAAAATGGCCGCAATAGTAAGGTTAGATGAAGAAAAAATGTCTGAACTATTAAAGCGTGCTAGTGAGTATGGAATATGTGAGGGCGCTAATTTTAATTGTCCAGGTCAAGTTTCAATATCTGGTGAAAACCAGGCTATAGATAAAGCAGTTGAAATTGCGGCAGAGCTTGGGGGAAAAGGTATCCCCTTAAAAGTTAGTGGGCCATTCCATAGCTCTTTATTAAAAGAAGCAAGTGAAGAATTTTATAAAACTTTAAAAGGAGCTAAAATATCAGGTTTCAATAAAATTGTTTATTCCAATGTCAAAGGGCTTCCTTATGAGAAGGAAGATGATGTTAAGTTATTATTAAAAGAGCACATAATGACTTCAGTACAATTTGAGAGAACAATAAAGGATATGCTTGAAAAAGGTGTAGATACTTTTGTTGAAATTGGACCTGGAAAAGCTTTAAGAGGATTTGTTAGAAAAATCAATAAAAAGGTAAAATTGTTAAATATAGAAGATGTTAAATCTTTAAATGCAACTATAGAGGCGATTAGAGATTTAGAATAGGAGGTAACTATGTTACAAGGAAAATCTGCAATAGTAACAGGTGCTGCAAAAGGAATAGGAAAAGCAATAGCAATAAAGCTTGCTTCTCTTGGTGCAAACATAGTTTTAAATTACAGAAGTAGTGAAGAAGAAGCTATTGAAGTAGAAAACATAATTAGAGAATTTGGAGTAGATGTACTTAAATTAAAAGGAGACATCAGTAAGATAGAAGATGTTCAAAATTTAGTTGATAGTGCTAAGGAGAAATTTGGTAAAATTGATATTATGGTAAATAATGCTGGTATAACAAAGGACACTCTTATTCTAAGGATGAAAGAAGAAGATTTTGATTCAGTAATAGATGTTAATTTAAAGGGTGTATTTAATTGTCTAAAGGCTATAACACCAATTATGGTAAAACAAAAAGAAGGTAAGATTGTTAATTTATCATCAGTTGTTGGATTAGTTGGAAATGCTGGTCAAGTAAATTACGCAGCTTCGAAGGCAGGAGTAATTGGTATGACAAAATCCCTTGCAAAAGAGCTAGGTGCAAGAGGTATTACAGTAAATGCTGTAGCACCTGGATTTATAGAAACAGATATGACAGATGTACTTGGAGATAAATTTAAAGAGGAAGCAAAAAAAACTATTCCTCTTAAACGATTAGGAAAACCAGAAGAGGTTGCAGAGGTTGTGGCTTTCCTTGCTAGTAGTGCTAGTTATGTTACAGGTCAGGTCATAAACGTTGATGGCGGAATGGTTATGTAGTGGAGGAGAGTTTATGGATAGAAGAGTTGTAATAACAGGTATGGGAGCAATAACTCCTATAGGTAATAATGTTGAGAGTTTTTGGAGTGGAATTAAAGACGGCAAGAGTGGTATAGATTTTTTAAAGAACTTAAATACAGAGGACTTAGATGTAAAAGTAGGAGCAGAAGTTAAGGAGTTTAATCCAGGGGATTTCTTAGGGAAGAAAGAAAGTAGAAGATTAGATAGATATAGTCAATTTGCATTAGTAGCTGCAGAAGAGGCTATGAAATCATCAGGTTTAGATGTTGAAAAAATTGATACAAAAAGATTTGGAGTATATGTTGGATCTGGAATAGGTGGATTTATGACGATGGAATCAGAAACATCAAAATATGCTACTGGCAAATCTAAAAGAGTCTCACCATTCTTTGTACCTATGACAATAGTAAATTTAGGAGCAGGAAACATAGCAATAAAATATGGAGCTAGGGGGCCATGTACTTCAATAGTTACAGCTTGTGCTACAGGTAATAATAATATTGGTGAAGCTTTTAGATTAATAAAACATGGCTATGCAGATACAATGCTGGCAGGTAGTGCTGAAGCACCAATTAACTATATGGCAGTAGGCGGTTTTTCAAGTATGAAAGCTTTAAATACAAATAATGATATTAAGAGAGCCTCTATTCCTTTTGACAAAGATAGAGATGGATTTGTTATTGGTGAAGGTGGAGCAGTACTTGTATTAGAAACTGCAGAAAATGCAATTGCAAGAGGTGCAAATATACTTGCAGAAATAGTTGGTTATGGTAGCACTTGTGATGCTTATCATATTACATCACCACATCCGAAAGGTGAAGGGGCAGCTGATGCGATGATTCAAGCAATTGAAGAGGCAGGAATAGAAAGGAAAGATGTTTCATATATAAATGCACATGGGACGTCTACTCCATTAAATGATAGGTATGAAACCTATGCTATTAAGAAGGTTTTTGGTGAATATGCATATAAAATACCTGTATCTTCAATTAAATCTATGACAGGCCATTTATTAGGTGGAGCAGGTTCTATTGAAGCAGTTGCATGTATTAAAGCAATTCAAGATAGTTTTATACCAGCAACAATAGGATTAGAAAATCCAGATGAGGAACTTGATTTAGATTATGTTCCAAAAGTAGGTAGAAAACATGAATTAGAATATGTTTTATCAAACTCACTAGGATTTGGGGGACATAATGCTACCTTGCTATTAAAAAAGTGGAAGTAGGATTAGGAGGGATTTATATGGACATTAAGGAAGTTAAGGAGTTAATTGAAATGATTAACTCCTCTAGTTTAGCATATTTCGAGTTAAAGACAGATGATGGTCATTTAAAGATGGATAAATCTTTGAATAGAGATGTATCTATAGTTGGAGAATCAAAGATTGAAGACAATATACAGAGTATAGAAGATAGGAAAGATACAGCTAATAATACTTCAGTAAATGCAGTTGCAGATAATAGTGAGATAATTACTATGGAATTAGAGGATGATGAGGATTTAATAGAAGTCACATCTCCAATGGTTGGAACATTCTATGGATCACCATCTCCAGAAAGTCATTCTTTTGTTAAAGAAGGGGATGTAGTAAATACTGGGGATACCCTTTGTATCATTGAAGCTATGAAGCTTATGAATGAAATAGAAAGTGAAGTAAGTGGAGTAATAAAGAGAATTTTAGTTAAAGAAGGAGATATGGTAGAGTACGGCCAACCCTTATATAAGGTAAAGGTGAATTAATTATGATGAATATAGATGAAATAAAAAAGATATTACCTCATAGATATCCATTCCTATTAGTTGATAGGATAACAGAGATGGTAGAAGGTAAAAGTGTAAAAGGTTATAAAAATGTCACTATAAATGACCAATTCTTTCAAGGGCACTATCCAGACTACCCTGTAATGCCAGGTGTTTTAATACTCGAAGCATTGGCACAGGTTGGAGGAGTTGCTATATTGACTATGGAGCAATTTAAAGGGAAAATGCCTTTGTTTGCAGGAGCTGATAAGGTGCGATGGAGACAACAGGTACGTCCAGGGGATAGGTTAGATTTAAGTTGTGAGATAGTGAAATTAAGAGGCCCTATTGGTATTGGTAAAGCAATAGCAAGTGTAGATGGGAAAAAAGTTTGCGAAGCTGAGATAACATTCGCTATAGGATAGGTGATGATTGCTATGTTTAAAAAAGTACTTATTGCAAATAGAGGAGAGATTGCGGTTAGAATAATTAGAGCTTGTAGAGAAGCAGGAATTTTAACTGTTGCAGTATACTCAGAAATAGATAAAGAGGCACTTCATACTCAATTAGCCGACGAGGCAATTTGTATAGGGCCTGCATCAGCTAAAGATAGTTATTTAAATATTACAAACATATTAAGTGCTTGTGTACTTACAGGAGCTGATGCCATACATCCAGGATTTGGGTTCCTATCTGAAAATGCAAAGTTTGCAAAAATGTGCAAAGAATGCAATATAAAATTCATAGGACCAGATTATACAGCAATAGAGCTAATGGGAAAAAAGGCTCGTGCTAGGGAGGTTATGAAAGAAGCAGGGGTACCTGTAGTACCAGGATATGAAGGAATTATAGATAACGAAGATCATGCATTAGATATAGCTAAAGAAATCGGATTTCCAGTAATGATTAAAGCTTCTGCTGGTGGTGGTGGAAAGGGTATAAGAATTGCCTATAATGAAAAGGAATTTAGGACTGGATATAATACTGCAAAATCTGAATCTAAAGCTTGTTTTGGGGATGATAGACTTTATATAGAAAAATTTGTTCAAAGACCAAGACATATTGAATTTCAAATTTTGGCAGATAATTATGGAAATGTAATTCATTTAATGGAGAGAGAATGCTCCCTTCAAAGAAAGAATCAAAAGGTATTAGAAGAAGCCCCATCAACATTTTTGTCAGATGAATTAAGAAATGAAATGGGAGAGATAGCAAAAAAAGCTGCTATGGCTGTAAATTATCAGAATGCAGGTACTATTGAATTTTTAGTAGATAAGAACTGTAATTATTACTTTATGGAGATGAATACTAGAATTCAGGTAGAACACCCTATAACTGAGATGATTACAGGTGTGGATTTAGTTAAAGAGCAATTAAGAATTGCATCTGGTAAGCCATTAGACTTAACTCAAGAGGATATAAAGATTAATGGTCATGCAATTGAATGTAGAATAAATGCAGAAGATCCAGATAGGGATTTTATGCCTTGTCCAGGGAATATAGAAGAACTTTATGTTCCAGGTGGAAGAGGGGTTAGACTAGATTCAGCAATATACTGTGGGTATAAGATACCACACTGTTACGATTCAATGCTTGCAAAACTAATTACATTTGGAAGTGATAGGACTGAGGCTATTAAAATAATGAAAAGATCCCTTGGCGAATTTGGAGTTGGTGGAGTAAAGACTAATATAGATTTCCAATACTCTTTGTTAGAAATGGATGAGTTTTTAAGGGGAGACTATGATACTTCGTTTTTAGGTGAGAAAATGGTGAAGAATAATGCTTAAGGATTTATTTAAAAAGAATAATAGATATGGAACTTTGAAAAATATTACTATTGAATCAGATGAAAAGCCAAACATTCCATCAGGAATGTGGGTTAAATGTGATCAGTGTGGCAGCATAATTTATAACGAAGATCTTGAAGCTAATTGTTATGTTTGTACAAATTGCAATAATCATTTGAGACTTAAAGCAAGAACTAGAATAAATCTTTTCTTTGATGAAGGGACATTTATTTCTCATGGAGAAGAAATAAAAACATCAAATCCACTATCTTTTGTAGGTTATGAAGATAAGATAGAAAAAAGTAAGAATAGTACTGATAGTAGTGAAGCTGTTATCACTGGTGTTGCTATGATTAATGGAATAAGGGTTGCAGCCGCAGTTATGGATAGTTATTTTATGATGGGGAGTATGGGAACTGTTGTAGGAGAAAGAATTACTTCTATAATTGAGTATGCCACAATTAATAAATTACCCCTTATCATATTTACTACATCTGGTGGGGCTAGAATGCAAGAAGGAATATTTTCACTTATGCAAATGGCTAAGATAAGTGCAGCAATTGGAAAACATGATGAAGCAGGATTATTATATATTACCGTTATTACAAATCCAACAACTGGAGGAGTTACAGCAAGTTTTGCAATGGAAGGGGATATTATTATAAGTGAGCCAAAGGCATTAGTTGGTTTTGCAGGTAGAAGGGTTATAGAGAATACTATTAAGGAGACTCTACCTGATGATTTCCAAAAAGCTGAATTCTTACTAGAGAGAGGTTTTATTGATGCTATAATTGATAGGAGAAATTTAAGGAAAGATATATATAAAATTCTTGCTATGCACGAGGTGAGAAACTATGAGTAGGGATAGGATAAAAACTATGTCCCCATGGGATAAAGTTATTACAGTTAGGGATAAAGATAGGCCTACTGGTTCCTTTTATATAGAAAATATATTTACAGATTTTATGGAACTTCACGGAGATAGGGCTTATGGAGATGATAATGCAATTATAGGAGGTATTGGTAGGTTAGATGATATACCCGTTACTATAATTGCAATTACTAAAGGGGCAAATACAAAGGAAAATATTGAAAGAAACTTTGGTATGCCTAAACCAGAAGGCTACAGAAAGTCTTTAAGGCTAATGAAAGAAGCAGAAAAGTTTAAAAGGCCAGTGATTTGCTTTATAGATACTCCTGGTGCTTTTTGTGGGGTTGATGCAGAAGAAAGAGGGCAAGGAGAGGCCATTGCAAGAAACTTATTAGAAATGAGTAGACTAAAAACTCCAATAATATCAGTTCTAATGGGTGAGGGTAGTAGTGGAGGTGCTATAGCACTTGCTTTAGCAGATAGAATATTAATGCTTGAACATTCTATTTATTCAATTCTTTCCCCAGAAGGTTTTGCTTCAATTCTTTGGAAGGATGGTAGTAAGGCAAAAGAAGCAGCAGAAGTAATGAAGATAACAGCACAGGATTTAAGGGAATATAAAGTTATTGATAGAGTAATTAAAGAACCTCATGGAGGAGCTCATAAAAATCCCTTAAGGATGGCAACTATTTTAAAAAGAGAACTTATAGAAGAATTAAAGAGTATTAAAGATAGAGAAATTGGAGAACTTCTTAATTCTAGATATGAAAAATTTAGAAATATGGGTAGGTACTAGGATACCTTTATGGATAAAGTATCTATTTATTTAGATTCAAAATAATGAAATTTATTTTGGGTCTTTTTTCATTGTGACGAATTAATTTAAAAATGAATAATTAATTAAATATTAGAATAGATAATATGAAAATGTTAAAATTATTATTTTTATGGTATTATAATAGTGTAACTAAATTTATAAAAAAGGATGATGGTATTGGATATTGAGCTGAGGAGTAAGGCAGACTTACTTTCTGAGAATTATAACGAAATAAGAAAATCATTAAGGTGGGATGGAGAACTTTTAAATCATTTTGAAGCACTTATATACGGTAGAACTGATAAAGAATTTAGCCTTGAAAAAATACAGGAAATAAGAAGATACATTAAGAAAGAAAAGAAATCGGAGTACCCATTTAAAGGGAATTTTCATAAGATTTTTTCTATTATGTTAAGTGATTCTGAAAATTATAAGGAAGTTTTTGAAAACACTCGTAGAATATATGAGAACTTAATTTCGAGAGGATTTAATGAGAATGAAAAAACAGCATTTTCTGCATTAATATTATCACAAAGATTTAATGATACTGAATTAGATAAAAGAGTAGACAGGCTTATTGCTATAAAAAATGAATTAGGGAAGACTGATTACTTAAGCTATGCTAATTTAGCTGCCACTAATAAAGATATTAAAGTGATTAACAATGAAATTACAATTGTTAAGGAAAAATTAAAAGAGGCAGGCCTGAATGTGGGAATTGAAGCTGAAGGATTTGCAACAGCTCTAATAATTGAAAATAGGGACATTACAGAAAAAATTGAGAAGGCTTTAAATATTTCATGTAATATAAAAACAGAATTATTTGCATTACCTTCAAAGGCATTTCCATTATTAGGATTAGCCACATTGTTAGTTGAGGATTCTGAAGCTTTTTCAAAAGAATTAAAAGAAGTCTATACTATATTAAAAGGTAAAAAAGGATATAAGTACTTTATGGATAATGAACTTAGACTTATTATTTCATTAGGAGTACTTTTAAATAAATATACAGAAGAAATTAAGGCAGATTTAATTGATGTAAACTTAACAGATGAGATAAATGTACTATTGGCATTGGAAGAATATACAGTATTTTCATTAGCATCATTTTAGCTAGTGATAAATATAGATAGGAGAAAAGAAATGAGTAATCAAAATAGTAGTGAAGTAGCAAAAATAGCAACAAGAATGGCAATTACAACTAGAGAAGAAGAAGAAGTACTTAAAGCTGATTATATGAAAAAAGGCGCTAGAGTTACAGCTGTAAATATAGGTGGCAATATAAATGACTCTATACATAAGATACTAGAAAGAGCTTTAGTGGCAGCTAAGAGAAATAATCTTATTAGAGAAGAGCATTTACATGAAGGAGCTGTAATAGGTGCTACTAGGGATGCCTTAATGCAAGTAAGCAATAGAGCAAATGGGCAAAATGTAGGTGGAAAGATAGGTATAGCAAGAAAAGGTGAACATATTTCAGTTTGCATATTTTTAAGTATAGGACTATTACACTTAGACGAAGTTGTTATAGGAATTGGTCATAGATCTTTACCGGAATAGAAATCTATAAAGGTTAAAATAATATTTCAATGAATAAGTAAGATAATTGACAATGTAAATTATCTTACTTATTTTTAATTACAAATATTTCCAGGGAAATTTAATGTTAAAACTTAAATAAATAAGGTTATTAAATTGATATCACACTTAATTAGATTATTATTTTTTAGGATGAAATCATTTAGAAGAGGATAATATTTAAATGTACAAATGAAAAGAACTAACTAAATATGGAATCTAAGTAAATAAAATTTAGTGTTAAAAAGATAACGAGTATATATCTATAAAAACTGTTGACTAGAATGGGATGAACAATTAATATATAGAAGTATATTAATTGTCTACAAATACAAGTAATGGCTAGATGGAAACGTTTTGGTATACTATGAATTTATTTTTTAATATCTGTCAAGAATATTAATGTTTACTACTTTATTTATAATCATTTACACTATAGATAATTATATAAACATTAGATAAAAAAGATAGACCTATAGTTATATTTGAAAGTGGAGGAATTTAACATGAAGATATTAGTAATCAACTGTGGAAGTTCATCTTTAAAGTACCAACTTATTGATATGAACACAGAAGAATCATTAGCACAAGGTTTAGTTGAAAGAATAGGAATTGAAGGTTCTGTTTTAACACAGAAAGTTGAAGGAAAAGAAAAATATATAATAGAATCACCAATGAATAGTCATAAAGAGGCTATAGCTTTAGTATTAAAGGCACTAGTTGATAATAATAATGGTGTAATTTCATCAATGGAGGAAATATCAGCAGTTGGACATAGAGTTGTTCATGGTGGAGAAAAGTATTCTAAATCAGTGCTAGTTACTGAGGAAGTAAAGAAGTCAATTGAAGAATGCTATAAATTAGCTCCCCTTCATAATCCAGCAAACATGATTGGCATTGAGGCATGTGAAGAACTAATGCCAAATACACCAATGGTTGTTGTTTTTGATACAGCATTTCATCAAACAATGCCAAAGGAATCATTTATTTATGCACTTCCATACGAACTATATGAAAAAAATGGAATAAGAAAATATGGATTCCATGGGACATCACATATGTATGTTTCAAACAAAGTTGCTGAGGTAATGGGTAAAGATATTAAAGACTTAAATATAATAACTTGTCATTTAGGAAATGGGGCTTCACTTTGTGCTGTAAAGGGGGGAGTATCAGTTGATACAACAATGGGATTTACACCACTTGAAGGTATTGTTATGGGAACTAGATGTGGAAGCATAGATACTGCAATAGCGTTATATCTAATAAATGAATTAAATTACTCACCTGACGAAGTAAATGATTTATTAAATAAGAAATCAGGAGTTCTTGGAATATCAGGAATAAGTTCAGATTTTAGAGATATTGAAGCAGCCGCTGCAGAAGGTAATGAAAGAGCTCAGCTTGCTTTAGATATATACCATTATAAAATTAGAACTCAAATAGGTGCATATGCAGCTGCCATGGGTGGAGTTGATGTAATAGTATTTACGGCTGGTGTTGGAGAGAATGGACCAGAAACTAGAGAGGCATGTTTAGAAGGATTAGAGTTCTTAGGAGTTAAGATAGACAAAGAAAAGAACAATGTACGAGGGAAAGTCAGAGAAATATCAACTGATGATTCTAAGGTAAAGGCATACGTAATTCCTACAAACGAAGAATTAGTAATTGCAAGGGATACAAAGAATTTAATATAGATATATTATTAGGGTATTCAAAATAAATTATATTTATTTTGAATACCCTTTATTTATGATATAATATTAAACTAGCGTTAGTTGAGTAAAGAGGAGTATCCACAATGGATTTACGAGAAAAAAGTATACTAGATAATGTTATATATTTAGATATAGAAACTACAGGATTGGATGAATATACTTCGGAAATTATTGAAATAGGTGGGGTAAAGATAAAGGATTCTGTTATAAGTGCATATACAACTTTAATAAGACCTAGGGGAACAGTGCCTCAAAATATATATGAGTTATGCTCAGGATTGAAGCCTAACGAACTAAGGGTAGCAAGAAGGCTTGGGGAGGTAAAGTCCGAAATTCTAGAATTTTTAGAAGACCTTCCACTAATATGTCATAATGGTGGCTTTGAAAGAAGATTTTTAATACAGCATATTCCAGAGTTGAAGAACGAAATATATGATTCAATGGAGCTTGCTGCTATTCTTGAACCTTGGAGAAAAGAATACAATTTGGACTCATTGTTAAAAGAAGTAACAGATATAGAAAAAAATGAATCTCATAGGGCTCTAGAAGATTCAATAGACACTATGAGGGTGGTTAATGCCTTACTAAGTAGACAATGGTATAGGGAGGATATTGATAGGAATAAAAAAAAGAATTCTTTATTTAAAATATTAGTGCAAGATTATGGTTTAAAGAAAAAGTGGCATTGGACCAGGTATATAGAAAGGCCAGTTTTTTTTCTTGATTCAGATTATCCATATGTAAATTATCAAGATAGCAAAAAAGAAGAGGTTACATTAGAAAAAATAAAGATAAACTATAATGAATTTGAAGACCTTTTAAAAAGAGAAGAGATATGGAATAATGGGGGAGACTTTGGTTATGAATATAGAGAATCTCAAAGAAAATTCTCACAAAGAATTCGTGAAACTATTGAAGGTAATGAAAAGATTTTTATAGAAGCACCAACAGGTAGCGGGAAAACTTTTGCCTATGTTTTGATAGCAGCATTAGAGGCATATAAGAATAAAAAAAGAAACAAGGCTGAGGATGCATCTTTTATAATATCAACAGATACAAAAGAGCTGCAAAATCAATTAATTGATAGAGATATACCTAATGTACTAAAAAAGCTAGGCTTGGAAGATAAACTAAATTATGGAGCAATTAAAGGGAAAAGTAATTATATATGCACAGAAAGACTTATTAAAGTACAGCACTTTAGAGAGGATTTAGAAGGGATATTAGCTGAGATATTCTTTAAAAGACTTTGTAAAGATGGTGAATATGGTGATTCAGAAAATATAAGTTATTGGGCATATAATCACTTTAATCTTAAGAAATATTTAAAAGATGTTTTATGCGATAATGAAGAATGTAATCTTGATAAGTGCTACAGACCCTGTTATCTAAAGAAAAGATATGTAGAAATACCCTCAGAGAATATTACTGTGGTAAACCATTCATTATTAGCAAGTTGGCCTTATGGTGAAAAAAAGAAAATAACTCATTTAATAATTGATGAGGCACATAATCTTATGGATAAGTGTTATGATTTTTTCTCAGAAGAGTTTAAATCTGATGAATATAGTGATTTTCTTAAGTTAGTATGGGAGAAGGAGCCTACAATTTATAGACATTTGACAAATCTAAATTCCTCTCATGGCTATAGGGAAACAATTGAATTAGATAAACTTAAATATTGGGTATCAGAAATTGAAAATATCATGGCTATATTGATAAATAAATGTTTAGAACTTAAACTTTCAGGAGGAGAATATAATTTTAGAACAGAATTCTTTTTAGTTGAAGCACATCTTGAAGATAGGATAAGAAGCTTAGAACCATTTATTTCAAAAATTAAAGAGAATATCTACGGATTATATAGTCTTATAAACAAGTATATTAACAATATTACTCTAGAGGGTGAAGAAGGTAAGGATGATAATGAATATATAGCCCTATGCAATTATATTATGAAACTTAAAACATCTTTTGATACAATAGATAGATTCTTAGAGAATCCAGAAGGGAAAAAGGAGTTTGCAAAGGTATTTCAAATAGCAAATGACTATAGTTATTTCATACTTACAAATATACCATTAAATATAGATAAGTTAGTAAATGAAAACATATTAAAAGATGTAAAAAGTACTACCTTCCTTTCAGCAACAATGAGAATTAGCAATTCATTTGGAAGAATAAAGAATCAATTAGGTCAAAGAGAAGCTAAGGAATTAATAGTTCCACCAACATTTAAGCTTAAGGAAAGAAGTAAAATATTCACATTAAAGGATATAGGTAGTTATAATAGTGGTGGATTTATAAGGAATACTGCACAATTTATTTATGAAATGTCAGAGAAATTAAATGGGCATATTCTCGCATTATTTACAAACAACTTAAGGAGAAAAGCCGTAGAGGAAGAGTTAAGAGAGTTAGTTAAAGGATCGAGGATAGAGATACATACAAGTAAAAAATCAATTAAATATCTAAATGATAAAAACAGACAAATAATAATTTTAGGTAGTAGAGGATTCTTCGAAGGAATAGATGTTCCAGGTGATGGATTAACTTGTGTTATGTTAGATAAATTACCTAATAAGAGTGTAGAAGAACCCTTACTAAAAGCTATTACTGTATATCAAAATAAACAATATAGGGATGTTAATTATCCACAAGTATGCATTACAGTAAAGCAAGTATATGGAAGATTAATTCGAAGCGTAATGGACTACGGTTATTTCTGTATATTAGATCCTGGGCAAAATAATAACACATTAGCTCTTTTAGAAAGGGATCTTGGCGGGCCAAGATTCAAAGCTTGTAATACTAATGAAGTTTTAGAGTCCGTAGATAGGGATTTTTATAATTGGAAAGTGTATAATCTGAAGTGCTTTATTAGGAATATAAGAACAGGAGGAAAAGATATAAAGACAGAGTTTGATCTTGAAGCAAGAAAAAGAAAGTCCTTTTGGGAACTTGAAAAAGGATTAGAAAATGAGTTAAAATATAAAAATATAAATTTAATGGTAAAAGGACCTAATAAATAAATTGATTAGGTTCTTTTTCCTTGTTTAAATAAAAAAAAGTGGTGATTAAATGTTTTTAAATAGTACAAATGATAAATTCACTAGAAGCAAAAGAAAAATGATTCTTTTTACACTCATAGGGAATATAATTTTTAATATTATATTATTAAGCGGGCTATTTATAAGTCCTTTAAGAGATATTTACAATGGACAAGTAATAGATATATTTAAAATTTCTAATGGAACCCTCTCAATAATAGCTATAGGTTGTTCTTTTATGTATTACTTAACCTATAATGAAGAGGATATATTTATAATTTCTCAAATATATATAATTATTGGTATAGAGTATTTTTTTGGTACCTTTATTTTTAAAAATGTAGATTTTGGAACTAGTATTGGTCTTGGTCTTATATTTTTATATAGAACATTTCTAATAACTCTGATAGTATATCAAAATGAAATTATAATAAGGATTATAAATAATAATAAAATACTAACAACTTTCACCACAGTAATATTATCAATATTATTAATAATAGTTGAGAAGGGTATTTATGGTGTGGGTAGATATGATTTAGATTTAAAGGTAATTACTTTTTTTAGTATACTTTTAATAACATACTACTTTTATTTTATTATAATTCTTGCGAAGAAAAGCATAGTAACGAATCAATTTATATATACTATTTTTGTTGCAAGTATTAATATATTTATTATTAGAAAGATATATCAGCTATTTTTCAGCTTGTACAATAAAGATACACTACTAATATCCATGTTTCTATATTTCTTTGGATTATTAGCACTTGTGGTTGGATTATTCATAGAGATGTTTATTAAAGTAAAGGAAAGTGAAAACCTAAAGACAGACCTAAAGACATTTTATGATGCCACTGAAAATAATAAGAGTAGTAACGTTTTAATATATGATGAAAATTATAAGATTATTTATGCAAATAAGCTTTATAGAGACTATGAATGTGGAGAAGATTTATCTATAGAAGAACAATATGAATTGCTAGAAAGTACCTCTTACTTCAATAGATACATAGAAGATGCAGAAGCTATAAAAAAAAATATAGATGAAAGGGGTAATTATTCGGGGACTTTCTTTATGAATATAGGAAAAGTATATAGATCTGACATGCAAAAAGTACTAATAAATGATTCAAATAGGATAGTAGCTACCTATACTAATATTACAGAAGAATTTCTAGTAAATGAAAGATTAAAAGTAAGTGAAAGTAAACTTAAGAGTATTACAGAAAATATCTTAGATTTAATTGCGTCAATTGATAAGGAAGGTACTATAACATATTTAAATAGGTCAGCTTTATTGACTCTAGGTTATGAAGAAATCGATATAATTGGGAAAAGTTATATTGAATTATTAGTAGATAAAAATAAGGAAGTGGCTAATTTCCTAGAAAAGAATATTGAAGAAAGTGCACTAATAGCTCATGGACTATTAACTAAGGATGGAGAGGTACTTGAAGTAGAGTCAGTTGTAAGACGTTTATATAAAAAGAACGGGTTTATTGATGGATATATTGTTGTAGCAAGGAATCTTAAAATGAAAAAGGAGCTTGATGAATTAAGAGATAGGTATAATCAAATAAAAGAATATGATCATATAAGAGGTGAATTTTTTGCTAATTTATCTCACGAGGTAAGAACTCCAATTAATATAATATATTCATGTCTTCAACTTTTAAATAATCAAAAGAATAACGGGGCAGAAGAATTAGCGGCATATTACGAAAAGTATGAGAAGACTATAAAGCAAAATTGTTTCAGGATATTAAGGATGGTTAATAATCTTATAGATATATCCAAAATTGATTCGGGATTTGAAAATATGAAGTTTAATAATTATGATATAATAAATTTAGTTGAAGATATTACAATGTCAGTTATTCCATATGTGGAAGGGCAGAATATATCAATTATGTTTGATACTGATACAGAGGAGTGTAATATAAAATGCGATCCTGATAAGATTGAGAGAGTAATGTTAAACCTTATATCTAATGCAGTAAAATTTACAGATTCAGGTGGTAGTATATTGGTAGATATAAAGGTAGATGATATATGGATTAATATACGTATAAAAGATAGTGGACATGGGATACCAGTATATTTAAGAGAAATAATATTTGAAAGATTTGTACAAACTGATAAATCCTTTAATAGACAAAGAGAGGGTAGTGGTATAGGACTAGCTTTAGTTAAATCTATTGTCTCATTACATAATGGAGAAGTATACCTGGAAGATAGCAGTGATGAGGGAAGTGTATTTATAGTTAAACTACCTAATATAGTAGCAGCAGATAATGAAGCTGGAATTCCAGAGAATAGGGAAACTGGAAAAAGTTCAATAAGCGATAAAGTGGGAATTGAATTTTCAGATATATATAATATTTAGTACTAAAATAAAATGAAAAGAGGAAATAAATGATTAAAGAAATAAAAAATATGAAACCATTAATTGACGAAAGTTGCTTCATAGCAGAGAATGCTGTAGTTGTTGGGGATGTAGCTATTGGGAAAAATTCATCAGTTTGGTATGGAACATGTATACGAAGTGATATGGATAGTACAACTATAGGAGATAATACAAATATTCAGGAAAATAGTACAGTACATAATGATTTTGGAATTTCAACTAAGATTGGAAGTAATGTTACAATAGGACATAACTGCATTATCCATGGATGTGAAATAGAAGATAATGTATTAATAGGTATGGGATCAATTATATTAAATGGAGCAATAGTTGGAAAGAATACTATAGTTGGTGCAGGGAGTTTAGTAACACAAAATAAAGTAATTCCATCAGGAGTCCTTTGTATGGGAAGTCCTGCAAAGGTTATAAGGGATTTAACAGAGGAAGAGTTGAGTGGAATAGAAAAATCAGCAATCCATTATATAGAAATTGCTGAGATCCATAAGTAGAAAAAGGAGGGATAGTCCTCCATTTTTTATACCATATTATAAATGTCTGTATTAAAAATATCTTATTATAAGGAATAAATTAAGAAAACTTATATAAGATAAGAGTGATGTAAATTATATAAATATGGGAGGTAATTATATGTCAAGATTTACTTTACCTAGGGACATTTATTTTGGTAAGGATTCCTTAGAGGTTTTAAAAACTATAAAAGGGAATAAAGTAACAATAGTAGTTGGTGGAGGTTCAATGAGGAAGTTTGGTTTCCTAGATAAAATCCAAAGTTATTTGGAGGAGGCAGGGTTAAAAATTGATCTAATAGAAGGGGTTGAGCCAGATCCATCAGTAGAAACTGTAATGAATGGAGCAGAAAGGATGAGATCATATAAGCCTGACTGGATAGTTGCAGTGGGAGGAGGCTCACCAATCGATGCAGCAAAGGCTATGTGGATATTTTATGAGTATCCTGATTTTACTTTTGATGAGGCTGTAATTCCATTTGCATTACCAGAACTAAGACAGAAGGCGAAATTTATTGCAATTCCTTCAACAAGTGGTACAGCGACAGAAGTTACAGCATTCTCAGTGATAACTGATTATAAAGCTAAAATTAAGTATCCATTAGCAGATTTTAATCTTACCCCTGACATTGCTATTGTAGATCCAGAATTAGCACAAACAATGCCAAAAGAATTAACAGCACATACTGGAATGGATGCATTAACTCATGGAATAGAAGCATATACAGCATCATTACAATCTAACTTTTCAGATCCATTAGCCTTAAAATCCATCCAGATGGTTAAGGATAATTTGTTAAAGTCTTACAACGGTGATACTGAGGCCAGAGATCAAATGCACGAAGCACAATGCTTAGCAGGAATGGCATTTAGTAATGCTTTACTTGGAATTGTTCATTCAATGGCTCATAAAACAGGAGCTGTATTCCATATACCTCATGGTTGTGCTAATGCAATATTTTTGCCCTATGTTATTCAATATAATAGAAAAGTATGTGAAGATAGATATGCAGAAATAGCTAGGTATATTGGACTTATAGGTAATACAGATAGTGAACTTACTGATTCATTAATTAAACTTATTAATGACTTAAATAAAGAGTTAAGTGTTCCAAGTTCCATGAAAGAATATGGAATAAAGGAAGAGGATTTCAGGAGTAATCTTAAATTTATTTCTCATAATGCAGTATTAGATGCATGTACTGGATCAAATCCAAGGGAAATTGATGATGAAATAATGGGAAAATTATTTACATGCACTTATTTTGGTGAGGTAGTAGATTTTTAGAAAAGTAATTATGCCTACATTTAAGTAAATATGAAAAATTACTATTTAAGTTGGAAATAATTAAGGTTATTTGTTATAATTATTCATATTATAATTAAGGAGATGGCATAATGTACGTAGCATTTGGAAATAGAGTTGTAGATAGTAAAGATTTTATAAAGATAGTTGAGGATAATAGTAACTTTAAAGTATTAAAGGATATGACAAAGGGAAGTAAGAGAGAAGATATAGTTGCTTTAAACATAAGTATTTCTGCAAATATACTAAAGGAAATTTTAGAGGATGACTATGAAGTTAGTGAATTATCAGAGGATGAATTATTTGATGAATTATTAGGACTAGCAGAAGAATTAGGAACAGATTTAGAAGAATTCATGCCGGAGGATTCAATATTAAATATAGAAAGTTATAAATGGGATGAAAGCGATAATGATATAAGATGTATCTTAATTCTAGTTCATGATGACTTTAGTCAAGGAAAGCTTAAGGATCTTTCAAAAAGGTTGAAAACACAAGTTGAATAAGTGGATGTATCTTACCAAAAGTTAAGAAGACTAGTATCTTAAGATACTAGTCTTCTTATGGTTTTATAAGTATTTAGTAATGAATATTTAAATGAATTAAAATATAGTAAATTTGAATTAGTGTACTTTTCCATAGATTTTTATTTTTTCTATATGTTACAAAAAATACATAAATAGTGGTATTATAGTATTTAGAAAAAATAATAGGGGGAAAAATAGTGAAGAAAATTATTTCATACTGCTGTGCTTTTTTTATAGGAATCAATATATTTCCTAGTTCTATAAATGTACAAGCATACATAAAAAATGAAAATACTCAAATGGTAATGGAGGTAGAGAGATATACGGAAAGGGATGGTACATATAACGTTGAACTTAATAACTATGATAGTTATGAAATCATAAATAATACAGGAAACAATCTTACAATACGAAATAGTGGCACTATTTCAAATGGTGAAAGTTATAACTGTCTAATTTACAACACATTAGGAAATATAAAAACAACAAGGATTAATTCTACTTCTTATATTACACTGCAATCTGGAGAAAGACTGAGAATTAACTCTGAATCTGAAAAGATAACATTGTATGTACCTAATTCATTGAAAGAAACATCAAAAGTTATTGCAAAAACGGAGGTATTCACAAAATTAAAGGTACAATATGGTGAAAACTATGAGTTTAAGAATAATACATCAACTAGTATAAATATTTTAACAACATCTAATAAAGTATTCGATATAGTATATTATGATATATACAATAAGGTAAAGAGTTTTTATAAAAATAGAGAAGGTAATATAATAAGTAATTCAGGAGAATCATTTAGAATCAGTCAATCATACGATGAAGTATTAATATTATATATTCCACAAGAACATAAAGATTTAGTAAAAAAAGTAGAAAATCCAGCAATTCATTCTTTATTTATTAATAGTGGAGAAAACTATGAAGTAATAAGTAATAATGAAGAAACACTGCGAATAAAACTAAATAACCCATCCAATATAAGCACATTTGATATGGCCCGATATGATGATTTAGGAAAAATAGAAGCTATTTTTAGTGATCAAACAAGTGATATTGCAATAAAGCCAAGTTGGAGAGGTAGAATAAGTGTATCTAAGGGTGATAAATTAGAGTTATATATGCCAAGTGAGTTTAAAAATTGTTATAGAAAATCTGAGATTCCTGCCTTAAAAGAAGTGATTATAAGAAATGGCGAAACATATGAAGTAACAGGTAATAATAATGAAGCAATACCAACTAATAACAATTCTAAAAGTAAATCAATATTGTATGATTTAATTAAATATAATGATGAAGGTTTTCCTTATTATTTAGCTAAAGATGACTATGGAGATATTAAAATAGATAAAAACAATAAAATAAAAGTTACTACAACTTTTGGTAATGAAATGACTTTACATATTCCTTATGAATATAGAGATTCAATTAAACCTGTTAAGGATCCAGCTCTACATAGCTTTATTCTTAGTAAGGGAGATAATTATCAATTTACTGGAGATAAAATTATTGATATACCTATAAAAACATCTGCAGATACAAAAAAAATAGAATATGATATTATTAAATTTGATGATAGTGGGAAGATAATAGATATCATTAGTGATTTTAATGGATGGATGTCACTAAAAGCAAATCACACTAATAGAATAAGTCTCTCAACAGGAGATAGTATGGTTGTATATATGCCATATGAATTTAAGAATTCGTATAAGAAGGTTGATAATCCAGCATTACAAGAAGTATTAATAAAAAAAGGTGAGACATATGAATTTACAGCTCAGAAAGAGATTAAAACAATCAATAATTCATCTTATAGTGGTATAAGATATGATATAGTATCTTACACATCTTCAGGAAATCTAAGTAAGGTACTAAAAGATGAGTATGGTAATATTAATATTCAGGAAGGGCATAGAGCTAAGTTTACTACAAGTGCAGGAGTGGAAATGATAATCCATATTCCATACGAGTATAAAGATTTATACAAAAAAATTGAGACACCAGCTCTTTACGAAGTTAATATAGGAACTAATGAATATTACGAGATCAATAATAATAGGAATAGTAGTTTAATAACAGTTAACACATCAAGTTACTTAAACGGTGTTAGATATGATTATACAAGATACGATGGATCTGGGAATATGAGTAAAGCTATGGTTGGGGAATATGGAAATATTACTTTAGCAGCACAAGAAAGATTAAAAATAGGAACATCAAATAATGTACCTTTAAAATTATATGTACCATATGAAAATAAGGAATTAATAAAAAAAATCGATAAATCAATTTTTAAAGAATATAAATTAGAGTAGAATAAAACATATATCATTGAAAATACAAGTTCTATAAAAGTTTCAGTAACAAATTCTACCACCTATAATAGTGGAAGGTATAATTTATCTATTTATGATAGTGAAGGAAAATTAATTAGAAAATATACAGATAACTATGGAGACTTTGCATTAGCTAAAGGACAAAGAGCAGAGATTACTTTAGCAACGCCACTACCTGTTAAGTTTTATATACCCTCAGAAATAGTCAGTGATTCCCATGAACTTGAGGACGTAAATAAGGATGGTTTAGTAAACATACTTGATATCGCAATGGTATCTAATGCCTATAATACAATGACGGGAGAGAAAGGCTTTTTAAGTAACTGTGATTTAAACAAAGATGGTATTATTGATATATTTGATATAGTAAAAGTATCAAGTAAGGTTACAAGTTAATAAATTAAATCTACCTAATATGGATATTAGTATCCATACAAAATAGTATAGAACTTTTTAAGAGTGGATGATAAAATAAGAAGAAATACATCAAATTAAATTTTGAATTTTAAAAAGTGATTAAGTATTCAAAGAGGTGATGGGATGGAGATCTTTACAATAGGACATTCTAATTATCCTGTAGAAAAGTTAATAGAAATGCTAAAAGAGTTTCATATAGATTGTGTAGTGGATATTAGAGGGACACCATATTCAAAATATAATATTCAGTATAATAAAGAAACAATACAGTATACATTAAGAGCTGCTGGTTTTATATATATTTATATGGCTAAAGAGTTTGCAGCTAAAAGAGAAAACAAGGTATCATATAATAATGAGGGATATTCTGATTTTGAAAAAGTAATCAAAGAAGAGGATTTTTTGAATGGAATTAAGAGATTAAAGCTAGGTTGTAAAAAGGGTTATAAGATTGTTTTACTGGGCGCAATGCAAGATCCGATAAGATGCCATAGAAGTATACTGGTAGGTAGAGAACTAATAAATCATGGATTTGATGTTAAGCATATTTTAGATGATTATTCATTGGCTTCACAGAAGGATATAGATGAATATATTATTGATAAATACTATAGAGGCGGAGTTCAATTGTCTTTAGATAATTTAACTGGAAATATTTTATCAAGGAATGATATGATAAGAGAAGGATATAGAAAAGCTAATAGAGAAATTGGACATCGAATTGAGCATTTAGATGATTAAAAATATAAGATAAGAGTCGCTTTTTAGCGGCTCTTATTATTATCTAGAGAGAGGTTTTCATTTATGAGCTCCATAAATATATTTGGATTAACAATTCGTACTTTAGGATTCTCATTTAATTTAGATATTGCATAGTTTACATTATTTAAATCCTTAGTCCAAACATGGACATATACCATAGTATAAGCATCTTTATTTTTAATATCTGTACTACCTGAATTTATTCTATTTACCACATTATTTATTAGGTCATCTTCAGACTCTAGACCTTCCCAAAGCAAATCTCTACAAGATACGATAGGTTTATTATTAGACCATATAATATCGCCATTATAGTCATTATTTTTATTGAAATTTAAATAGAAAAGACCGTTAATATTATTATGACTAGTGTAGTTATCCCAAAGGTTAGTGTTATAAAATGATTCATCATCAATAACAATCACATATTTCTCATCTACCTTTTGCATGTAATTATTTAATTCTTTAGTGAAGGATTTTAATTTACCTTTAGGATATTTACTTGGGTAAATATAGCCATTACCAGATGGAGCAACAGAAAAGTAATCATTTTTAGCTGTATCATAATATTTATTAAAAATAGTAGGGGCCAAGTAATATATTGAAGGGCTTAGACTCCATCCAAGACTAAGATTATCCCTAAGCTTAGAACCAAACCACTTATCTGACGTGTAATTACTACCAAGGAGCCATTGTTGATTATCACCATCTGACATCATAAAAGTCAGGTAGTGAACGTCCTCCTCAGTAGGTATCATTTCGCTACTGCCTTGACATAATGGTATAGATGGAAAGGAACTAAGTACTGAAAGGTTATAAGACCAATCAGCTGCTATTATACTAACACCATATTTAGAGGCAACTGAAACATTAGTATGTTCATCTGGTCCCCAGCCTAGACAGATACCATTTTCATCAATAGAATTGAATATTCTTTTTCTTAAAGATACATCAGATATACTATCCTCATAAAATACTAAGGACTTAGTGAGTATAGAATAATCCCTAAGGGCATGCTCCTTATTTGGTGGTAACTGAATTACAGTTGAATGATTAAGACCTAAATTCCATAGATTCTCAAAGGCCCAATTTTCTTTTGTATTCCTACAATCACCTATTAGCTTTATTATTCCATGATTTTTAACTGAAGGTTCCAATGATGCATCAATAGCAATAGAATTTTTTAGTGAGGCTAGAGAACATGCATTGTTAATTGAAGGATCCATTGAGGAGTTAAGATTATATAGTACGTAACCATCTACATAGGATTTAAAGATATCAATTAGATCCCAGGGATTGTCAATATATTTATAATCTATATTGTACTTATCATTTAGATCATCTAACCATACTTTATAATCAGGTTCTGATTCATTAAGTGTGTAAATCTGATGATTTGATTTTGAGGCAACTAAGCCTTGGAGAGTTACAATCATAGTTCTTTCTGCTTTAGTCATATTTACATCTTTTATTATGTAAAGATAATTAGGTACTGTTGGATTTTTAATATAAGGATTAACTGAGGATGTTGTATTATTTCTTTCATAAGACAGATATCTTAAGAAGCTAGGGTTAAATACATTAATAGTGTTGGTACATTGAGGTATTAAATTTAAGGATAATAATATTGATAATACTAAGGTACAGTTTATAATAGATTTTTTCATTTATTTTCTCCTAGAATATAATATTTGACTTTAGTTTATTCAATTTTAAAAATAAAATCCTAATAAATGAGCTTTTAAATTATATTAATAGATACTAGATTATTATAAAAGTAAAGCTTTTAAGTATAATATACAGTTAAATATAAGCAATGGATTAGGATACTCAATAAGCAGTAGTTATTTACATAATTAGTAAGAAAGGATATAATAATACGATACATAAAAGTTACTAAATAGGATATGTATACTTGATAAATTTTATTTGTGAAAAGATATCAAAGTGAGTTATAAATTAAGGGGGATCTATTTATGTTTAAAGAAATGAGGAAAAATACAAGGAAAATACCTACGGAAGAGATAGTAAATGTATTAGAAAAAGGAGAGTATGGTGTACTTGCAACAGTTGGTGAAAATGGATATCCTTATTCATTACCAATAAGTTATGTTTATTTTAATGATGCAATATATTTTCATTGTGCAATAGAAGGTCAAAAGTTAGATAACATTAAATTTAATAGCAAGGTTTCATTCTCTATTGTTACAGATACTGAAGTAATACCAAACATGTTTACTACTAAATATAAAAGTGTTGTAGTATATGGAGAAGCTATTAATGCAGAGGGAGAAGAGAAAGAACAGGCTTTATTTGAATTAATAAAGAAATACTCTGAGAGTTTTATTAAAGAAGGCAAAGAATATATAGAAAAAGGTAAGGGGCGTACAAGTGTTATTAAAATAAATATTAATCATATTACAGGAAAAGGAAGATTATAGTATATATATATTGATATATCTTATTTCTAAAAAAATCCCTCACTAAAAAGTTAGTGAGGGATTTTTTTTACCATTCTCCAGGGTATGCAATAACATGAACTGTAACATTTCTTCGTCCAAATTGATAGCACTCTTCCTTAGAATTCATATATAAATCAATTTTCATACCAATAATGGCACCGCCTGTGTCAGCAGCAATAGCATATCCATAATTAGGAATAAATACCTTGCTACCTAGTGGAATTACACTCTTGTCAACAGCTACTGTACTTAACCCATCAGGATCTCTAACAGGAACGGTACCCATAGCAGTTATACCATGACCACTATAAGCAGTTGCTTCCATTATATAGGTTGCTTTATAATTACCATCAGTTACTGGTGGAGGGGTAGTAGGTTTTCCTAACCTTTCAATAAGCTCTTGAGCTTCTGAGATAGCTTCATTAACTTTATTTTTAACTGAATCCGTTGATATTTGAGGTAATAAGGACTTTAGTGTCATTATTGCTTCGTTTAACTGATTAACTGTTGGATTTGAAGAATATACTATTGAAATCTGATGATTTACAAGTTTTTCTTCATTTTCACGAATTGAGTTACTAATTTTATCTCTCTCCTTAGAAAGTTCAACCTTTTTTGTAGCAATTGTATTTTGTTTTTCTTGAACCAATAATAGACTTTCTTTAGTTTCTTTATTAAGGAGATCAAGAGCCTCTTTTTTAGCTTCTAGTGAAGTTACAGATGTATTAAGTGAATTAACCATTTCATTTGTTTCATCTATCAGTTTATTGTCAAAAGCTATAATAGTTTTTGTTGTATTTATTCTTGTAAATAAATCACTTAAACTATCTGATTCAAAAACATATAATAGCATATTGATACTTGATAAAGAGCCATTTTTATAGATCTCTCTAAGTCTACTAGAAAGAATTTTTTCATTTTCTTCTATCTCTTCTTCTAGGGTTTTAATTTTAATTTTAGTAGTTTCAATTTCTGATTCTACTTTAATTACCTCTTTTTCATTAGCTTGTACTTTTTCTTTTAATGTGTATATTTCATCGTCTAGTGCAGATATTTGATTATCTAATTCTTTTATTTCTGAAGATATTTGATTAAATTCTCCTTTGCTTTGATCTAAAGAATTAGTTGCAAAGGCTGGAATACTTATATTAAGAAATAGCGAAATAGATAATATAACTGCTGTTAATTTCTTTTTCATAATTTATCACCTTTTAATTACAGTCTTTTAAGCTATAATATCACAAAATACCTTAATTAACAAAAGTTATAATATTAAATTTCATTGGAAAGTTCTTCTTTTAATACTTTTTTAACTCCTTTTAAATAGGCTATTTTTCTTCCGTAAAGTGCTTCGTAAGGGAGTCCATATTTATCTTTAAAACATACATGACATTTGCTTTGATTTAAATTCACAAAGGCACCACATTTTTTACAAATCCACCCAGTCTTTTTTGAAATTAGTCCTTGAGTTTTAATTTCCACATCAGTGTTATATTTATTATCTAAATAAGTTTCAAGTTTTATTATATCATCTAAAATATTGGGATATATATTATTTGGAGGTATAGTTAATAAATCAAAAAGGAGAATTTCCCTATCATTAGAGGGAGCCTTTTCAAATTCTGCTAGTAGAATTGGATAATAAATTATCTCTAATAGGTTCATTAAATAAATGACCTTTTTATCCAAGGCATCAATAAATATGCTAATATAGTCTTCAGGGGAAGATAATTTGTAAAGATCTTTAAACATAATAATCTTCTTTTTAAGTTGTTTAGTTATATTAGATCCATTCTTTTTTATTAATTCTATTAGAACTCCAGAAACATGAGCAATACATTCTTTAGAGGATGATTGAATACTAGATTTCAAAGTGAATAGCGATGAATTTTCAAGATCATTAATAGTAAGATTTTCTAATGATATCATTGAAAGGTTTGAAATCTTATTACCTAGTCTGTCTCTTATTGACACATTTTCATATATTGAGTCATCTTCTTTAATCTTAACTGCAGTACCATAAGCAGATATCATAAACATACTGTAATTTGATCCAAATACAGGATTTATATTCACCCTAAAGCCCATAACCATATTCATATCAACTAATAGAGCCTTTTCTTTTATATCATTTATAGCTAACTCTTCTAACTCCTCTAGTTCAGATGTATATGTTTCAGATATACCACCTGCCCAATCTGTTATTGAAGCTGCAAAATCACTAAAAAGATTAGCTCCTATTACAAAACGAGTAGATATGTATCCATAAACCTCTTGAACATCATATTCTTTTAAATTTGTAGTTGTTGTAAGAATTACAGCATTATTCAAAATTAATCTCCTCCTTATAATCAAATCTAAATATTACCAATTAAACATAAGTATGAGTTATTTAAGTGTATTAGTCAAGAATCACCACTAAAATTATGGGTATGCTAGTAAAAATAAAGGACAGATTAGTAGGTATTATTTTGAATAATTAGTTTATAATTATAGGTGAACTTAGGATTATAAAGTGAAATAAGGAGTTAAGGTGCATAAGGTATGAAAATAATGACATTTAACTTAAGGTGTGATTTTATATTTGATTTTAAAAATAGGTGGGACAATAGAAAGGGAATAGCTTTTAACATATTAAAATCCTATAAATGCGACATTATAGGTTTACAAGAAGTAACAAATAAGATGTTTATTGATATTAAAAATAATATGGAAGACTACTATGTTATTGGGGATCCAAGAAGTAAAAGGCTCTTTGTAGAACGGAATGATATTTTAATATCTAAAAAGTATAAAGTAGTAGACTTTAAAACATTTTGGTTGTCAGAAAAGCCAGATAAAATTGGGAGTTCAAAATGGTACTCACTATTCCCTAGAATATGCACAACAGCAATAGTAGAAATTGAAGAGGGGAGTAAGGTAAGAATATGTAACACTCATTTAGACTGCCTCCTTCCAAATGGAAGAGAATATGGATTAAGAAAGGTTGTAGAGTATATTGAGATGGAACAGGAGAAGGAATATTTACCAATAATACTTATGGGAGATTTTAATGCTACTCCTGAAAGTAAGGTTATTAAGGAGTTTAAAGATGGTAAGTACTATGATAAGAAATTAATTGCAGCTCAGGAACATAATAAAGAGATATACAAACACACAACTATGAGTATGTTTAAAGGAAAAGAGAAGGGAATGCATATAGATTATATATTTGTATCAGAGGATATAGATATTAGTGAGGTTAAAATAATAAAGGATAACTTAAATGGTAAATATCCTTCAGACCATTACCCTTTAATGTGTGAAATAAATTTAAAGACTCTACATAATAGTTAATTAGGTAGAGTCTTTATTTATGGGATTTTCTTTAAACTATGCTTAGAGAAGTATCTAATAAATCGCTTGCTTCATTATTAGAAATATCTTTAATTAGACTTATCTCTTCAATAATAATCTTTCTAGTGCTATTTAGCATTTGGTTTTCGCTTGTATTCAATGTATGATTCATTTTTATGTGTGTAAGATCAGTAATTACCCCTATGTAATCTTCTAATGTTCCAGATTTGATTTTAGTAGTATTAGTTAGCATTCTTTCCTTGCAATTACTACTATTTAATTCATCTTCTTTTGTTGCATAATCATTAACGTTATTTAAGACATGATCTAAAGTTGTTGGATCACTAATTAATCTTATATTAGATATAGCAAGACGGCTAGATGGTAACATTAACTTAAGTGAATTATTTAATAAATGTATATTATAATACTTCTGCATTTCACCACGAAATTCTTTTTCTTCTATTACATCAACTACCCCTACACCTTGACTAGGGTAAAAAATCTTATCGCCTATATTAAACAAATAGAGCACCTCCAATAATTATATCTATAATAGTATAACACATATTGGGGTGATTAGCCAAATTTATTATTTTAGCATAATAGTTTTTTGGTGTCAATAATAAAAATAATTTTTTTGTTAAAATGTTTTCATTGTGATGTATTGGGAGTTATGTTGAAATATTAGTTAGAATTTTCATTAGTGGTAATGAAAAAAATGGTGGCGAAATAAATATCAATATGTTAGTATTTTTCAAGAATATAAAATAAGGCAGGTAAACTATGAATACAGAGATAAAATTAGAAGGATTAAATGGAATTGAAATATGGGAGAGGTTATATAATAAAGAGTTAAATACAAAAAAGAATGTATTGGATTATATTGAAATAACTAAAGTTCTTAAAAATGGCAATGCAACTAATGAACAGTTACAAGATACGTACACAATGATATATAAAGAAATTGAAAAAATGAGCTCTTCAGTAAAACCAAATACAATAATGTATTTAAAGAATCAGCTTAAGGGTGAATTAGGTAAACTTGTAGCAGATAAAGATCCAAAGGAAGTAAATCAATTTATAGAATTTTTTAAGGCTGCCTATCCATATAAGGAGAGAAAAAAAGATTTTACATGGACTCTTATGAATATAAATAAGATTACAAATGAACAAATTTGGACTACTCTAACATATATAAATTCATTATGTTTGAAAGGTGAGAAACTAAGTACTGAGCAAAAAGAAGATATAGTGAATATGATCAAGATATTAGTTGGAAAAAACCATTTGAAATATGTAAATAATGTTAAAAGCTTAGAGAAACTACTTACCATCCTAAATGTTAAAATAGTATCTGAGGGCAAGGAATTTAGATTAAAGAGAAGATAAGAAATAAAAGAAAATTTTGATTGGTAAGACTTATCAAAATAGTAAGAATCATAGGGAAGCTTTAGGCTTCTCTTTTTTTATTTTGGATATATAGAAAAAATTAGTAAAAATGGTTGATTTTTTTTAGTTTAATGTATAGAATGTATATATAAAGTCAAATTGATATTATCTATAAGAGAGTAAGTTGAGGTGAGAAAAGTGAGTAGTGGGGAAAAGGAGTTCTTTAGAGATTATAATGAAAAAGATTATGAAAGACCTAGTGTCACAAATGATATAATTATATTTACTACTGATGATAAGAAAGAAGATAATCGGCGTAAGGTTCCCAAAAAAGGGATGCAGGTATTATTAGTAAAAAGAGATGAATTTCCTGAACGTGGTAAGTGGTCAATTCCTGGAGGTTTTATAAATATAAAAGAAGGGCTTGAGGAAGGAGCAAAACGTAAGTTAAAAGAAAAGACTGGGATTGATGATGTATACACTGAACAATTATATACTTTTGGAGACGTCACTAGAGATGTGAGAACACGAGTAATAAGTATAGGAAATATTGCATTGCTGGAAAAAGATTGTATAAAGTACGTTGAGGTAGACTCTTTAAAGGAAAGTAAGTGGTTTTGGGTAGAAAAGTCTTTAATAATATCTAATAAGAATGATGAATATTTTGAGAATGAATATATCTTGAATCTTCAATCAGAAGATGGAGAAGAAGAAATAAAATATAATATCAAAGAGAAGATAGGAAGGAATATCCTAAGACGTAGAGAAATAAATTATTATTTATCGGAAGGAACTAAGGAATCTTTAGCATTTGATCATTATAAAATATTAGACTTTGCTATAGATAGAATAAGAAATAAAGTTGAATATACGCCAATAGCCTTTAATCTTCTCCCAAGACTATTTACTGTTAAAGAGTTACAAAATGTATATGAAGCAATAATGGGAAGAGAGATCTTAAACTTTAGGCGGAAAATGGGTGATATGATTATAGAAACTAATGAAAAAATTGAGGGTAAACCTTTTAGACCAGCTAAAGTTTTTAAGTTTAATGAGAATTGGGAGCATAGTTTTTAAGGAAAGAGAGGGTTCAATATGATATTTTTAAATGGCGAGAGAGTTGAGATTAAGGAGTTTCCTAATGGAGAATCATTAATAAGTAGTGAAAGTTTAAATATATTCAACGATATAAATGAAATAAAGGTGAAATTTGAGAGTGATAAGGATATTACCCATCTTATATTTATAAAGGGATATCTTGAAGAACTAAATCTAAAATGTAATTTAGTGATTCCATATATGCCTTATAGCAGAATGGATAGAACAGAGGGGATGACAGTATTCACATTAAAGTATCTATGCAAGCTTATAAATAATATGGATTTTGAAAATGTGACAGTTTATGAGCCTCATTCAGAGGTTACAATAGCGTTACTAGATAGAGTAAAAACAGTTAATATGTCTAAAAAACTAACTGAAAAACTTTTAAAAGAAATTAAAGATGAAAGTGTATATATTGTATATCCAGATGCTGGTGCTGCAAAGAGATATGGGAAGCAAATTAATTATAAAAAAGTCCTTACAGCAAATAAAGAAAGGGATTTTAAAACTGGCTATATAAAAAAACTTGATATAAACGGAGAGGTAGAAGGCGAATTTACAGCAGTTATTGTAGATGATCTATGTTCAAGAGGCGGTACATTTGTATTAACAGCTGAAAAGCTTAAAGAAATAGGAGCTAAAAACATTTATCTTATAGTAACTCATTGTGAAGATACTATATTTGAAGGGGATATACTAAAAACTAATCTCATTAATAAGGTTTATACGACAAATAGTATCCTAAGTAAAGAACATGAAAAAATAGTAATTAAGAGTATTTAAGGGGGATTTATAAATGAGTAAATTATTAGTAGTTGTTGACTATCAAAATGACTTTGTAGATGGGGCATTAGGCTTTAAGAAAGCAGAAACATTAGAAGAAAAAATATATAATAAGGTGAAGTCATATTTGGAAAATGGAGATAAAGTACTATTCACTTATGACACTCATTTTGAGGATTATTTAGAAACTAGAGAGGGGAAAAATCTTCCAGTTAACCATTGTATTAAAGGAACAGAAGGTCATAGATTATATGGAAGATTAAAGGAGTTCCAAGGAGCTAAGAATACTCTTCATTATGATAAAGAAGCCTTTGGGATAGCGCCAAAAGATATGATTAATATAAGTAAAGAACTAGGTGAGGTTACTGATATTGAATTTACAGGTGTAGTTACTAATATGTGTGTTATAAGTAATGTGGTAACATTCCAATCCCAATATATAAATGCAAATATTACTGTGGATGGAAGTCTTTGTGCTAGTTTTGATGATAAGTTACACGAAAAAGCATTGGATTTAATTGAATCACTTCAAGTAAAAGTAATGAATAGAGGTGAGATATAGGTGATAAACCCATTATTACTGACAGATTTCTACAAAACAATACATCATATGTGTTATGCACCAGGTATGACAAAATTAGTTAGTTATTGGACACCTAGAATGTCTCGTAAGGAAAATATGAATAAGGTTGTTATGTTTGGTCTTCAACCTTTTTTAAAGAAGTATCTAATTGAATACTTCAATGAGAATTTTTTTAAAAGAGATAAGTCAGATATAATAAATGAATATAAAAGAGTAATATCAAAAACATTAGGAGATATGGCAGCTGATGCTACTCATATAGCAGCTCTTCATGACTTAGGATATCTGCCAATAGAGATTAAGGCAATAGAAGAGGGGACAAGAGTTAATATTAAGACTCCAATGATAGAAATAACAAATACCCATGATGAGTTTGCTTGGCTTGTTAATTATTTAGAAACTTTTATGAGCTGCAATATATGGCAGCCAATGACAAGTGCAACTATAGCCTATAGATATAGAGAAATAGTAGAAAAATATTTTGATTTAACTGTAGTAAATGGTGATATTACAAAAGCCTGCGGAGATTTTAGTATGAGGGGATTTAGTTCAATTGAAAGTGCAGAGGTAAGTAGTGCTGGACATTTATTATCTTTTACTGGTACAGCTACAATAGCGTCAATATTATATTTAGAGCAATATTATAACTGCAGTATAGATGATGAAATAGTGGGATTAGGTACACCATCAACAGAGCATAGTGTAATGTGTAGCTATGGTACAGATGAATATAGTGCATATAAAAGATTAGTAACTGAAATATTTCCAAATGGAATATTAAGTATAGTTTCTGATACCTATGATTACTGGAATCTTATAACTAATATTTTACCAAGGCTAAAGGAAGATATCATGAATAGAGAGGGTAAGATTGTTATTAGAGGGGATAGTGGTGACCCAGTTAAGATAATCTGTGGTGATAAGGATGCAGAAAAGGATTCGCCAGAATATAAAGGTACTGTAGAATTACTATGGGATCTATTCGGTGGAGAAATTAACGAAAAAGGATATAAGGTTTTAGATAGTCATATAGGAACAATATATGGAGATAGCATTACTGTAGAAAGATGTGAGGCAATATGTGAAGAACTTATGTCGAAGGGATTTTCAGTTAGTAACTGTGTATTTGGAATTGGGTCATACACATATCAGTACAATACTAGAGATACTTTTGGATTTGCACTTAAAGCAACACATGCTGTTATTAATGGTGAAGAGAAGTTTATATTTAAAGATCCTAAAACAGATACAGGTAACTTTAAAAAATCCCAAAAAGGAATGTGCTATGTCTATGAAAAAAATGGAGATATACTCTATCAAGATGAGTTAACTATAGAGGAACAGAAAATGAAGAGTGATAACTTATTAAAATCAGTTTTTAGGGATGGCTCCTTACTAAGAGATTACTCTTTAAGTGAAATCAGAAGTAGACTTCACGATAAATTTTAATATGAGGTGATAAAATGAGAAAAGGATTTAATGCAAAGAAAGAAGCAGAAAATATAATTAAGTGGATAAAGGAATACTTTAATAATCAGCCAGGGGCAAAGGGAGCTGTAATTGGAATTAGTGGCGGAAAGGACAGTACTGTAGTTTCAAAGTTACTTGTTGAAGCATTAGGAAGAGAAAATGTATTTGGAGTTTTAATGCCAAATGGAGAGCAGAAGGATATTGAGGACAGTATAAGGGTAGTAGAAAATTTGAAAATTAACTATAAGATAGTTAATATAGAACAGGCCTATAAAGGGATATTAGCCGGTATAAATGAAGAGTTATCAAATCAAGCTAAGGTAAATATACCACCAAGACTAAGAATGACAACTGTTTATGCAATAGCTGCAACAATGGATTATAGAGTGGCAGGTACTGGGAATAAATCAGAAGGATATGTAGGATATACAACTAAATGGGGGGATAGTGCATATGACTTCAACCCTATAGGAGACCTAACTACAGAAGAGGTAGTAGCTGTTGGTGATGCCTTAGGATTACCATATGAATTAGTTCATAAAGCACCAAGTGATGGACTTACAGGAAAGACAGATGAGGATAACTTAGGATTTACTTATAAACAGGTAAATCAAGTTATTGAAAATGGAAGTTGTGGGAATACAGATATTGATAAAAAAATAAAGAGAAAATATCAATATAATCAGCATAAGAGAGAGATGCCTATAAAGTATTTAGTAGAGCAAAAGTAATAAATATTTATTTAGAAAATAAAGTGATTTCCTTCAGTTTATGAATATATATAGATATAAAGAAATAAATTGGAGGATACTATGAAAAATAACTATGGAAAATTAAGTGTTGGCGATATTCTGAGTAAGGGATTTATTTGTGTAAAAGATAATCTTCAGGATATTCTAATATTATGTGCAGTTTTTATGCTCCCAGTAATTATTTTATCATTAATAACAGTTAGTTCTTTTGTAAATATCGATGTGGCTAGTCTTATGAGGGGAAATATTCCTAAATTTACTGTAAGTGGTATTGCAGTATTAGGTAGTATTTTAAATTCAATTTTAAGTTTTATTCTTAGTGCTCTTGGAAGTGGAGCAGTAATACATCTACTTGTAGAAAGAGAAGGTGGCAATAATGTAACTTGGAGAGAAGCAGCATCCTTTGCATGGGAAAAGAAGGTGTCATTAATTCTAATACAACTCTTATTGGGAGTAGTTATTTTTGTACTAGGAGTATTATTATTAATATTAGGATTGATGATTACTTTACTAACAGTTGGCTTAGGGGTAATATTACTTATTCCAGTAATTTTAATATTTATTGCTTTAGTAACTTCTATCCAACCATTATATATTAGTACTTTGGTGAAGAAGGATGTTGAAGTGATGGAGGCCTTTTCCATAACTAATGGGATGTTGAAGAACAATTTTATAAAGTTACTTGCTGTTGGAGCTTTAGCAATGTTAATATCAGCTGTAATAAGTACTATAAGTTTTATACCTTTCTTAGGAAGCATAGTTATATCTATATCAGGATTTATTTTAAAATCCTTTGTCAATGCTTGTAATAATATCATAGTAGAAGAAGGGTTACCAGAGTTTAATTTAGACTTTTTAGAAGATGGAAATATGTTAGATAGAGATGATGATAACAAAATCTAGTGAAGTTAAACTTACTATGTGTTTTTTATGTTATATAAGAGTATAAAGGTTATGATTAATACTCATAGATAAATTCTATGAGTATTTTTTATGAAAAAGAAAAGTAATTGATAATATTTATTAATTAGAAAAAATGTTGTATAATATAAAAAAGAAAAATAATATCTATGTAGGGTTTGATAATAAGAGGACATAGTATATTAACTAAGGAGAAAAAAATGGAAATTAAGTCAATGTCTCAAAGGGAAGCAAAAAAAGTTTTAGATAAAGGTGAAGCAATTCTTTTAGATGTAAGAACAAAAGAAGAATATGAAGAAGTACATATAAAAAATAGTAAGCTGATTCCATTAAGAGAATTAGAAGACATGTTGGAGACAGAATTACCAGATAAAGAAAAAATTATTTTAGTATACTGTAGAAGTGGACATAGAAGCCATGTAGCAGCTGAAATACTAAATGATTTTGGATATAAAGATGTTTATAATATAGGTGGTATACAGAGTTGGCCTTTTGAAGTAATAAAAAAATAGTGTATAAAAAGAGTTAAACATGTCCATAATTCCAATAGATAGGCTTAATTAGGAGGAATTATGGAGAATTTATTTAATAATGAATCAGATGGGATGTATGGACCTGACTTAGTTGAATATAAAAGTCAGGATGGATATAAGGAGTTTTATTTTGAGCCATTAGATGTAACCTTAGAGGACATTATGATCGAAAATAAGGTTCCCCAAAAAAAGTGGATAGAAATTATTATTAGGTCAGTGAAACGAAAAAGGGAGTCTCTAGAGGAATTATCAAGAGAAGAGTATCAGAGGATAGTTAATGATTACTATAGGCAAAGAGATAAAAAACATGAGATATATATTAGAGAAAAAATAAATTATTTTGAATCAAATAAGATTAATAGATATCTAAATGATTAATATAGTTAAATACATCAAAAATTAAAATATATAACTAGAAAAGATTTATTTAAGTATAGCAAAATGCTATACTTTTTTTATGTATACAAATAATATTAATGAGGTGGAACTATGGAAAAAATATTCTCGATTGGAGAGATGGCAAAGCTTCATGGAATATCAACACAAAAATTAAGATTTTATGATAAAATCGGATTATTTTCTCCGGAAATTATAAATAAAGATAATGGGTATAGGTATTATAGAGAGAATCAATTTCTAGAGTTAGATATGATACTTTTATTAACTAAGATAAATAAAAGTTTAGAAGAAATTAAAGAATACAGGAAAAACAGAGATATTGAAACAATGAGAAATCTTTTAAGGGAAGCCAGTAATAAGATAGATTCTGAAATTATACGATTAAATCAAATAAAGAAGGTTACAGAATTTCAACTTAATTTATTATCAGAGTATGATAAATACAATAAAGAAGGTAAATATAAAATAGTCTACGAAAAAAGAAGATATAAATTAAAGATGGAAAAAAAAGAATCATATCAAAAGGGAATTAAAGAGGTTTTAAGAAAAGTAGGCGAGGTAGAGTTATTGTTTTATGGAATTCCTGGATACTGTATAAGAAATAAAAGAAAAGAGCCTAGTGATTGTAAATATGAAAATCATCTAATTATGCTTTCAGAAGAAAATATTTTCTCAGAAGTAGGCGCAACAGAGATAGAACATGGAGAATATGCAACAATTGAGTTTAAAGGAAAGGTCAATGATATAGAAGAAGAATATAATAAGCTACTTATGTGGATTAATAAAAATGGATATATAGAAAAAGGAGATGGTTTTTTATTATATACAATTGATGGTGCTTATACAAAAAATGAAGATGAGTATTTAACGAAATTACAAGTTAAAATTGAAAAACCTTGACCTTATAGTAACTATAAGGTTTATAATTACCTTAAAGGAAGGAGGTAATTATGAAGTCAATTGATTTATTAAAAGATGATATTAAAAAGTTATATCTGCATTATCTATTTCCAACTTTAGGTGCATCATTAGTAACAAGTGTTTATGTATTATTTGATACTATTTTTGTAGGACAAGGACTTGGGGGAGATGGATTAGCAGCTCTAAATATAAATATTCCTATATTTTCCTTTGTTTTTGGAATTGGGCTACTTATAGGTGTTGGTGGTTCTACACTAATGTCAATGGCTAAAGGAGAAGGAAATAATAAAAAGGGTAACGCTATATTTAGTTTATCTATGGTACTTGCAGTAACACTTGCTATAATATTTACTGTTATAGGTGTGGTCTTTGAGGAAAAGATAGCCTATCTTTTAGGAGCTACATCTGAAAATATAGACATGGTTAGAGAATATACTTATTGGATAGTTAGAGGATCAGGATTCTTTCTTATTGGTAACAGTTTGCAAGGATTTTTAAGGTGTGATAAAGCACCTAAATTAGCAATGATAGCAGTGGGAGTTGGTGCAGTTACTAACATTATCTTAGATTATCTATTTATTTTCCCACTAAACATGGGAATGGCAGGTGCAGCTTTGGCTACAGTTACTGCCCAGGTATTATCCGTAATTGTACTTTTAACACACTTCATCTCAAAGAAAAATAATCTGAAATTTGCTTGGATGAAGATAAGGTTTAAAAACATATTGAATATTGTAAAATGTGGACTACCAAGTTTTTGTATTGAATTATCGGTAGGAATAGTAATATTATTATTCAATTTAAAATTACAAGATATTAGTGGATTAGTTGCTGTATCAGTATATGGGGTGATTTCAAATATCGCTATAGTTGTATCAGCACTATTTAACGGAATCGGACAAACTATACAGCCAATAGTAAGTTATAATGTTGGAGCAAATAACTATGATAGGGCAAAAATAGCTAGAAAAATTGGAATTATAACTGCACTAATAATAGGAATAGGGGCATGGATAATTTCAATAACAGCACCTAGTTTATTAATTAACATTTTTACAAAAGCTACAGATGATATGATTAGTATTGGTAGTGAAGGTTTGAGGATATATTCATTTACATTTATTATTGCTGGAGTAAATATGGTAAATGGTGCATACTATCAGGCTATGGGATTAGCTAAGGAGTCCCTTACAATTGGATTAGGTAGAGGTCTTATTTTTATTATTATATTATTATATCCACTATCTTCTATATTGGGAGTAAGAGGTATTTGGCTTACAGTACCTATGACAGAGCTACTAACCCTTGTTATTATTTATTTAATAATAAAACCTAGAATAGAAAGAATAAAAATATAATTTTTCAATCTTATTATGAATTGACTTTTAGAAGGTATAATTATATTATGAAAGTTGGATAAATCATATAAGTAACCAAGGAGGTAAGTATGGCTAGGGGTAGAAGACCAGTAGGACTGTTTAAATATGATAACATAGAAAAAAGAGATAAGAATTTTATGTATCTTAATCTTAAGAGTAGTAATTGCTATAACTGTAATTTTAGTGGCTCAAATTTTGATTTTGTAAGTTTTAGAGGGGCTCATTTTAAAAAGTGTAGCTTTCAACAATGTACATTTAATGGTGCAGAATTTATAGGATCTAATTTAAAAGAAAGTAAGTTTAAAGGTGCACAATTTGAGAACACAATATTTGAGGGGGTTAATTTAGATGGTGTTAACTTCCAAGAGGCAGAATTTAAAAATACAATATTTGTAGGTACTGATGTAGAAAAGGCTAAAAACTTAGACCATGGTGATCCAGGTATTAGAATCTTTGATGAGATGCCAGAGCTTGAAATAAGTGATAATTTAAAAAAAGCTGTAGAAGACATAATGGAAAATCAATTTGTTAAAAAGTCTAGAGTATTTGATACTAAAGAAGGTAATATCAGTCCAATTACAATAATGTTATTACTTGAAAATTTCCATGAGGAATCATTAATAAAAAGATTAGAAATAATTAAAGATCAAATAGATAGAGATTTTCATACATTAAGTTATGTAATAAGATTTTTAGAAAAGGCTCAATAAGTGAAATACTAGCTAAATTAGCTAGTATTTTTTTATTACTCAAATATACTTTTGGTTTACTATAGAAGTTAAAACTTTAGAACTATGTTAATTAAAATAAATATTAGTAGAATGCTATAAAAAATTTACATTTATGGTAATATAATGATATGAGTATTAATGTAGGGGGAATGTTTATGAAATTGAATTTTAAAAAGGTTATATCTGCAATTGTAACATTTGTAGTTATTCTAACTTTCGTACCAGATATAACTGTAAGTGCAATTGCAACTGGGGTCCCTGGTAAAGCAACATTACAGCATAACCAATATGGAGAAGATATTGACGGGAACTATGATATTGAAGTAAATATGTGGTATGGAAATAATGGGACTAGTTATACTATCTACGAAAGGTTTGGAGGAGTAGGAGACTTTATTCCAATAGAATCAAAATCATTAAGTGATGGAACTCCAAATGTACAGAATTTTATTATTAATATTAGAGGAAGAGAAAAGAAGGGAACCTACTATTACTATGTAGAGTTAAAAAACTCCTATGGTAGCACAAATACGGATCTTATTTCTGTAAGAGTAGGTGGTGGAGAGACAAGCGATATATCAATTGATAAGGTTGATGATGAGAATTTAGCATATCAATTTACAGTAGAAAAAGGGGTTTCAGAGTATAAAATAAGTAATTCAAAGACAAATAGTAAAAATTTTAGTGTTATATCAAGTAATACATCAGCAGTAAAGGCTACTATAATCAATGGAAATATTTTGAGAGTGGAGGGGACGAATGCAGGAAGAAGTGGACTGAAAATAGTAGATGAAACTAATGGATATATTAGGCAGATTGGAGTAAGGGTAAAAAAAGCTGATGGTTCATTACCTGGATTACCTGAATACGTTTCACTTGGGCAAGTATCAGAGGATACAAAAACAGATTTGGATTTTTGGAAAGATACAGATGTAGATGATACTAATAAAAGGTGCGATATTAGATATATTTATATAAATGGTGGTCCTCTTGCTGGGTGGAGGAGTTGGACGTCTGATGATGGAGGAAGAGCTAAGAAATATATTACTGAGAGCTTAAAGCTTGGAATGATTCCTTACTTTGTATTCTATAATATACCAGACTCAGCAGAGGATTATGGTCGTGATTTAAAACATGTTAATGACAAAACATATATGGATGCATACTACAAGGATTTAAAATTCTTTTTAGATATTTGTAATGAATATTTGGTGGATGAGACCTTTGGCATAATACTTGAGCCTGACTTTATAGGATATATGATGCAGCAATCAGGTAAGAAAACAACAGAAATAGAAGCTGTTGGCGTGGAATCAGCATATACATCTGGTATTCTTCAAAAAGGAAAAGATCCAGAGTTTCCAAATACAATTGAAGGGATTGTAAAGTCTATAAATTATATTATTAATAAAAATACTACTAAAGCTAATTATGGATGGCAGTTTAACACCTGGGGTTATACAGAAGTTGGAGTTCCATCTCAAGGCTTAATGCATGCAACTGAGACTATGGGATGGGATAAAGGCAGAGAATTTATTAAGAGAGCTGCAAAGGCCACTGCAGAATATTATATGGAAGCAGGAATTCTGTCTTATGGAGCGGATTTTATTTCTATAGATAAATATGGCTTTGATGGTGCCTATGAAAAAAATGCAGCTCAAGATCCTAAAGGATCCTGTTGGTTTTGGGGGCCTGACTTATGGAATAACTATTTATTGTATACAAAGACATTACATGAAACTACTAACATGCCAGTTACATTATGGCAGTTACCAGTAGGACATATTAATACATCACAGGAAAGGAGTCCTTATGGTAGTGGATTATTTAAGGATTTGACCAACGTTCCAAAGAATTATGAGGATTCAGCACCTTCATATTTCTTTGGTGATAGCTTTAAACCAGGAGCAGGAAATAGATTTAATTATTTTTCAAGCAATGAAGCAAAAGATACAAAGGTTACAGTTAATGGAGATACTGTAATCTATGGTAGTCATATTAAAGAAGCAATGGATGCAGGGGTAACTACTATGTTATTTGGAGCTGGAGTTGGAGATAGTACTGATTCAGTAGGTAGTCCTCCAGAGGATAGTTATTGGTGGATTACAAAAGCTCAAAGATATTATAAGAATCCAGTATTAATAGTAAATGGTGGAAATGAAACTATGAAAGAAGATGTTAATTGTGATGGAAAAGTTGATTTAAAAGATCTAGCAGAAATAACACAAAGATATAATATTACAAATAAAGATTCTAATTGGGATAACAAATGTGATATCAATAAAGATTTAATAATTGATATTTATGATATTGTTTTAATAAGTAAAAAAATATAATTAAATATTTTAAGAAGGTAAGGTAAGTATGTATACTTGCCTTATCTTTTTTTGTTAGTAGGGCAGTAATGGTAATTAATTAAGGTAGTCCTGAATATACATCTATCATAATAGTAGGTTTAATATCTAGTTATTACACAACTGTTAGTAATTAGCAAGAAATGGAGGTACTTAATTTGAAGATAGATATTGTTTCAGGTTTTCTTGGTGCTGGGAAAACAACACTAATTAAGAAGTTAATAAGTGAGGTTTCGAAAGAAGATAAAATTGCAATAATTGAAAATGAATTTGGAGAAGTCTCTATAGATGGAGATTTATTAAAGGATGCAAATATTGATATTAAGGAGATTTCATCTGGCTGTATATGTTGCTCAATAGCTGGGGATTTTAAGCAGTCAATAAAGGACATAATTAAAGGTTATCATCCAACAAGATTAATAATAGAGCCCTCAGGAGTAGCAAAGGTAACAGAAGTTATAGAGTCTTGTCGAGAGGTTGGTAAAACTTATAATGCTTCAATAAATTATATATTTACAGTAGTTGATATTATTAATTTTGACATGTATGTAAATAATTTTGGTGAGTTTTATAAAGACCAAATAAGCAATGCTAAAACAATAGTTCTTACAAGGGTTCAGGATATAGATAGCAAGTTAGTGGAAAAAGCTACTCAGAAAATAAGAGAGAATAATAAATATGCTACTATTATTGCAGTTCCTTTAAATATGATGGATGGCTCTGATATTGTAAAAATAGCAGAGGGAGATTTTATAAAAACTATAGAAAAAAGATTGTCTATGGTTGAAAAATCATCTATAAGTAAAAGAATGGTAAACACTACAAAACATAACGCTCATAACATATTTGATACTTTAGGAATTGAAACGACAAAGTTATATTCTGAATTAGCTTTAAAGAGAATATTTGAAAGAATAAAAGAAACTGACGAGTTTGGAAATATATTAAGAGGCAAGGGTTTAGTAAAGACAGAATCTGGTGGATGGGTAGAATTTCATTACACACCTGGACAGTTTAATATCAAATCTACAAATAATAAAGGATTAGGGAAAATAGCTATAATTGGTGAGAAGTTAGATAAAAGTAAGTTAAAATATTTATTTAACTAGACATTTATAGATGGGGAAGATTATGAAGATTAAGGTTAATATATTCTTGGGAATGTTAGGTTCAGGGAAAACTACAGTGATAAACTCATTGATAAATAGTGATAAACATAAGGATGAAAATATTCTAATTATACAGGATGAATCTGGTAGGAATGAGATAGATTTTTCTAAGAGAAATAAAGATGTAATAGTTTTAAAAACTAAAACAAATGAAGGGATTAATGCTGAAGTTCTTAAAGGAATTATTAAAACATATTATCCAACTAGGATTCTCATAGAATGCAACTCTATGAAGGGAACTGAAGCTGTAATAAAAATCTTTAATGATAAATCAATTAAAAATAAATGTATTTTAGAAAAGGTTGTATGTACAGTTGATGGAAAGACAGCAAATATGTATATGATGAATATGGGAGATATTATTAGTGAACCTATTCTTTATAGTGATATATTAATACTTAACAATACAGAAAATATGAATAAAAAGGCTATTTCAGATATTAAGAAAAATATAAAACAGATTAATGAGGTAGCTAGTTTTGTAAACTGTAACGGAATTGAGGATATTAAGAAATTAATTTCAGTTGGAAAGATTGATATAACATGTCAGAGTAAAATATCTAAGTATCTAAATAATTCGGTTATTGGTATTTTAATTATTATTTTAGGATTACTATTAGCTATAACATTAAAGAGTTTTAATGCAGATAAATTATCTGTTGATATGTCTATGCTACTAAGTTTTAATTCTATATTTATTGGAATTATTATAGAAAGTATTCCATTTATACTTCTTGGATCTTTTGTTTCATCAATTATTCAAATATTTATATCAGAAGAAAACATATTAAGGTTTTTCCCAAAAAATAGATTATTATCCTGTGTGATGGCATCCCTTTTAGGAGTACTCTTTCCTGTTTGTGATTGTGGAACTATTCCATTGGCTCGTGGTTTTGCAAAAAAAGGTATGAATTTTTCAGGAGTTATAAGCTTTATGCTAGCAGCTCCAATTGTAAATCCAATAGCTATAATGTCAACTATATATGCATTTCCAAAGATGAAAGCTATTGTAATTTATCGTGTATTAATAGGTATGATTATATCAATAGTAGCGGGACTAATTATGGGGAGAAAACCAGCCAAAGAAGTATTGGTAGAAAATATGCTAAGCTGTGACTGTGGTCTCTGTAATGGTGGGTATGATCAAGAAGGAAGTTTAATAAGCAAAATTAGAATGGTATTTATTTACGCTGGTGAGGAATTTTTCAAAGTTGGAAAATATATGATTATAGGGGGCCTAATGGCAACTACAATGCAAATTTTTATATCTAAGACAAGCTTTAGTAGTTTATCAGGAAGTCCTATAGGGTCTGTATTAACTATGATAGCTTTTTCATTTATATTTTCAGTATGTTCTACATCTGATGCTTTTGTAGCTAAAGGATTTGTTAGTCAATTCTCATTAAATTCAGTTCTAGGGTTTTTAGTGCTAGGACCGATGATAAATATAAAAAACACAATGATGCTTTTAGGGAGTTTCAAAACGAACTTCATACTTAAGCTGTTTTCTATTGTGATTCTAATAGCATCTATTATATTGGTAAATATTAGAATTTAGGGTGGGGGAAGGTATGAAGAGGATAAATATAGATATTGTTATAAAGATAATAATTTTATTAGGATTTTCTTGTTTCTTTTATTCAATTGTTCTAAGTGGAAAAATAACAGATTTAGTGCATCCTAGGGTTATACCTTATATTATTATAGCTACTTGTGGAATGGGTTTTATTATTATCTCTTTAATTCCATTTATTTTTAAAGCTAGTAAAGTTAGAAGGAAGAAATCGAAGTATGTAATTTTCATTATTCCATTAATTATTGCCACTACTTTTGTAATTAAGGATTTTAAAAAAGAATCAATAGAGTATAAGAAAACTGAAATAGGTAAAAAGTTTATAGAAGATGAGGACAGTAATTTGAATAACGAGAAGACAAACTTTAAAGATAGAATTATAGTAAGCGATAGGAATTTTATAAATTTTGTTGAAGAAAGCTTGAAAAAATATGATGAGTATAAAAATAAGGAAATAGAAATAATTGGATTTATACATAAGGAAGATTCTTATGATAATAAGGAATTTCAAATTACTAGATTTATGATGACATGTTGCACATCAGATATGACTAAAATAGGCATTAAAAGTAGTAGTGTACATGAATATGAAGAAGGACTTTGGGTAAAGGTGATTGGTAAAATTTACAAAAAGAAGAATGGTTTAGAGGAGGAAATAATATTAAAAGCTGAATCAATTGAAATAGTAGAGCCACCAAGCAATCAATATGTATATCCATTTTAGTAAATAGAAAAAAAGATTAAGTTTATTATATACTAATTGACTTAGTCTTTTCTTGATATAAAAGCATTAGTAAAGCGATAGAAAAAAATAAAAATTTACATTTATTACATATATTGACTTTTGGATTTAAAAGTATAGTATTTATTATGTATATATTATTTTTATGTACAAATTAAAAAGGGGGGGATTAAATGAAAAAAATTCTAAGAGCTATTTTACCAATGTTACTATGTACAAGTTTAATAGTGCCATCAGGTATTAGCTCAAAAGTAAATGCAGTAACAAATGATACGACAAAACGGATTGTAAGCTATTTTCCAAATTGGGCCTATTATGATGAAATAATGGGTAATTGTAAGGTGGAAAATATTGCATGGGACAAGGTTACTCACATTAACCATGGTTTTTGGGAAATTTCAAAGGATTATAAAATTCAGACAACAGATGCCTGGGCAGACTTCCAGGATACAGAAAAAATGACTCATGGAGATAAAGCAGACTGGGAGAAGTATCCAGGTACTGGTATAGGTGGCAATCTTTTAGCTGGGCATTTTGGAGAGTACAGATATTACAAAAAATTATATCCTAATGTTAAAATTTTAATTTCTGTAGGTGGTTGGACTAGAAGTGAAATGTTTCATGAAGTTGCAAAGGATACCAAGAAGGTGGATACATTAGCCCAAAGTATGGTTGATACATTGAAAAAGTATCCATTCATTGATGGTATTGATATTGATTGGGAGTACCCAGGAATAACAAGGGCTCCAGAGACCTTTGAAGGATCAACTGATAGAGGTGCAGTTGGAGGACCAGAAGATAAGGAAAACTTTACAAGATTATTAAAGATGGTTAGAGAAAAGTTTGATGCAAGTAATATGAAAGATAAAATGTTAACTGTTGCGGTGTCAGCTGGAGAAGAGAAAATTAATCTAACAGAGCCAGATAAGTATCAACAATATGTTGATTATATTGGAGTTATGACATATGACTTTGCAGGAACATGGGATAATGTAACTGGTAATCTTGCAGGTTTATATGGCAATCCAGCAGACACTACAAGACCTAAATTTAATATGGATGATGCTATGAAGATATATAGAGATAAGTATAAAGTTCCTGCAAATAAATTATTAGCTGGAACACCTTTATACTCAAGAGGTTGGGGCGGAGTTGAACCAGGACCAAATGGTGATGGATTATATCAAAAAGCAACTGGCGGATTTAAAGGTGAACCACAATACGGAGGCTCAACTGAAGGTGGAGGACAATATGAATGGTGGGGCATTAAGAATTATTTAGAGAAGGCTGGTAGTGGATGGACTAAGTATAGGGATCCAATAGCAAGAACTCCTTACCTTTATAATGCATCTAAAAAGCAATTTATTACCTATGAAGATGAAACTTCTTTGAAAGAGAGATGTAACTATATTAATAATAATAACTATGGTGGGTTAATTGTATGGGATGCAAGTGGAGATGATTTCAAAAATGGAGCTCCAATGCATACAATTATGAATAATGGCTTAATTAAGGGGCAGAAATTCCCAGAGGAAGAATTTGAAAAAGAAGATGTTAATCGTGACAGAGTTATTGATATACGTGATATTGCTTTAATAGGAGATAAATATAATACATTAAAAGGTGAAACTAATTATGTTGCAGCTTGTGATGTTAATTCTGATAGTATAGTAGATATATATGATATCGTAGCAGTTTCAAGGAAGTTAGTTCCTGAAGTGCCAAAACCAGATCCTGAACCAAAGCCAGATCCTAATGATACTTTTGAACTAGGGAAGATATATGTAGGTGGAGACACTGTGATTTATAAAGGAGTTAAATATAGAGCAAAGTGGTGGACTCAAAATGTAACACCAGACACTATAGATAGTGCTTGGGAAAAAGTAGCATAATATTACTTTAGGAAGGTTGTACTATAGATTACAACCTTCCTACATATAAATAGGGGGGGAAAATGTCTAATAGATTAAAAAAAATTATATCAACTTTAACAGTATGTTTTTTATTATTATCATTCTTGCCAGCAAGAGTTGCAGAGGCAGCACCACAATTAAAGGATAGACTTATGGTTGGATACTGGCACAATTTCGATAATAATAGCAAGGTATTAAAATTAAGGGAAGTAAATGAGAATTGGGATGTTATAAATGTATCCTTTGGAGAGACAGATGCTACAAAGGATAAAGCAACAATTATATTTAAACCTGAGATACAATCAGAAGCAGAGTTTATAAGTGATGTGAAATATCTACAAAGTAAAGGGAAAAAAGTGGTTTTATCAATAGGTGGTATGTATGGAGTTGTAGAACTTAGTGATACAGCTGCTAAAACAAGATTTGTAAAGTCGGTAAGCGATCTTATTGATAGGTATGGCTTTGATGGACTTGATATTGACTTAGAGCATGCAATGAAAACATCAGATGATTATAAAAATCCAAAGGTTGCTCAAAATGTTAATTTAATTGCTGCATGTAAAGAATTACATGCAAAATATGGTGATAATTTTATTTTATCTATGTCACCTGAAACTGATTATGTACAAGGACGTTTAATGTCAGGTAGTGGCGGTTATCTTCCACTTATATATGGTGTAAAGGATATACTAACATATATAAGCGTACAATTATACAATTCAGGTGGTATGAATGGAAGCGATGGAAGACCTTATACACAAGGAACTCCTGATTTTGTAGTTGCAATGACTGAAATGCTTTTGAATGGATTTGAAGTTGGCTGGGGTACTGGCAATATGTTCCCAGCTTTGAGAGAGGATCAAGTTATTATAGGACTTCCAGCATGTCCGGAGGCAGCACCAGTTGGTGGATATGTATCAAATGATGATCTAAATAAAGCTATTTTAGCTTTAGCAACTGGTAAATCATATGGTGATACCTATAAAATGCAAAATACAGCTGGATATTCAGGACTTAGAGGAGTTATGTCTTGGTCTGCAAACTGGGATGCAGCAAAGAACTTTAATTTCTCTAATAATGCTAGAAAAACATTAGATAGCTTAAAAGTAATTGAAAATACATTACAAAAAGGATCATTATCATCTAGTGCAGTAGTAAATGGAAGTTTTACTTTAACAGCAAATATTCCAGCTAAAAATACTGCTAGTAGTTATGAAATATTTGAAGGCACAACATCATTACAAAAAGGAAATCTAACAGTTGGTAGTTCATCTATTCAAAGTAAAATTGTAACTATAAATAATAAGAAAGATGGAACCTACGATTATACTGTAGTTGTAAAAGATTCTTCAGGAAAGTCATTAACCTCTGAAAACTATCAATTGAAAATTTCAGGAGGTAGTGGTTCAGGAGGTGGAGTGATTAATCCACCAGATCCAGGTAAAGTAATACCAGATACTATAAATGATGCTGAATCCATAGGTAATAAAAAGCTTATGGTTGGATATTGGCATAACTTTGATAATGGAACAGGTTTTATTAAATTAAAGAATGTTAATAGAACTTGGGATGTTTACAACGTATCATTTGGGGAAGCTCCTAAGGATTTTTGTACAGTTGAGTTTGTACCAGAGTACGATGAAAATGAATTTATAGGAGATATTAAGACATTACACAAAGAAGGTAAAAGAGTAGTACTATCATTAGGTGGGCAAAATGGAGTTATACATTTAGACAATGACGAAAAAACAGATAAATTTATTAAATCATGTATTAATATAATAGATAAGTATGGTTTTGATGGGCTTGATGTAGATGTTGAAGAAGGAATAAGCTTAAATGGGGATACTGTTGATAAACCGGTTTCGCCAAGAATAGTAAACCTAATAAAGGCAATTAAACAAATTAAGGCTCATTATGGTTCAAACTTTATTATTAGTGCTGCACCAGAAGTTCCTTATGTACAACAAGGATATTCAACATTCGGAGGAATAAATGGAGCTTATTTACCAATTATTAATGGTATAAGAGATGAATTATCATATCTTCATGTTCAATATTATAATAATGGTATACCGGCAGCTCCAGATGGATCTCAATATGGTGCAAACTACGCTAGGGGAACAGCAGATTCACTAGTAGCAATGACAGATATGCTAATTAATGGCTTTGATTTAGGTTATGGAACAGCTGGAAGGTTTAAGGGGTTAAGACCGGATCAAGTTATGTTTGGTTTACCGGGAAGCCCTGGAAATACTGCTGCTCCAAGTGGTGGTTATGTAGAGCCAAGTGAAATTATTAAGGCTTGTGAATATATTATATATGGAGAGGCTAAAAGTTATGGAGGAAAAGCGAAGTTAAGTAATCCTGCTGGGTACTCCGGATTTAGAGGTGTAATGGCTTGGTCAGTGAATTGGGATACCAAATATAATAATACCTTCTCAACAACAGTAGGTAATTACATTCATAAATTTAAAGAAGATGATATATTAAAACCTGCAAAGTTAAGTGTAAGCAGTATAGTTGATAAGTCTTATACAGTTACAGCTACAATACCTTCGGGAAACACTGCAACTAGTTATAAGTTTTATGAAGGAACTACACTTATAAAAACAGGAACTTTAAAAGCTGGTGATGTTGAAAAAACAATATCATTTGATTTTAAAGGTAAGCAAAAGGGGACATACGATTATAGTATTGAACTTACAGATGGAAAAGATTCTGTTATAACAAAAAGATCTGTAGAGGTAACTGAACAAGTAGTAGTCCCAGGAGCACCAGATGTAAATGGTGATGGTAAGGTAGCATTAGATGATGTAGCTTTAGTAGCATCTAAGTACAATACGGTTTATGGTCAAGCTAATTATGATGCTAAATGTGATATGAATGGTGACGGAGTAATTGATATATATGATATTGTAATAGTATCATCAAAGATTGATCCAGAAAAACCAAATCCATTTCCTAATGATACATGGGTACAAGGAAAGCAATATTATAAGGGCGATATAGTTATATACCATGGAGAAAAGTATTTATGTGAAAAATGGGATACTAATAGTGAGGCTCCAGATAATCAATGGGGACCTTGGAAAAAGGTAAACTAGTTAATAAATATAATAAAATAAAAAGCTCATTCAATATAAGATTTGGATGAGCTTTTTATTAAAATGAATTAAGAATAAAGAAGATTAAAATAAGTTATTATATAAGAAAAGAGGATATAATATTAGAGTAGTAGATAATTTAATAAAGCCATAGATATAGGAATAATTAGACAATATATCGAATTTAATGGGAGAGATAAATTGGAAGATAGAGATAGAATACTATTAAATTAAAAATATAGTTCTGAGTATTAATACTGAAAAAGAAGGATAAAGGAGTAATATTATGAATGTTTCTATAATTGGTGCAGGTAATATTGGTACATATTTAGCAACATATATTTCAATGAAAAAGGATTGTAAAGTTTGGTTACATACATCAAAACCAGAAAATTTTAAAAGTGAATTACTTTTAGTAGAAGAGGAAAAAAACTTAAAACATAAAGTAAAATTACATTCAATAACATCTGACTATAAAGAGGCAGTGGAGGAAGCTGATTATATATTAATAACATATCCTTCCTTCATGATTGAGAAAACATTGAAAATTATAGGCAAATATGTGAAAAAAGGTACCGTAATAGGTGTTATTCCTGGCTTTGGTGGTAAAGAATATTTAATAGATGAATTATTAGAGAAGGGATGTATATTTTTTGGCACACAAAGGGTACCATCAATAATAAGATTAGAAACATATGGTGAATCTGTATTACTTAAGCAAAAAAATGAATTTATGAAGGTAAGGGTAATTCCCGGTGAATATTCAGGTAAGGTATGTGAAATATTGACTAGCTTTATTGATATACCCTGTATTCCATTAAGTAACTATTTGCCTATAACATTATCTCCATCTAATCCAACAATGCACCCATCTAGATTATATGAACTATTTAATGATTATATAGAAGGCGAAAAGGTATATAGTAGAAATCCATATTTTTATGAGGAGTGGAGTACCTTAGCATCGAAAACATTATTAGATTTAGATGAGGAGTTAGCTTTAATATTTAATTCATTAAATGAAGATAATGATTTTGATGAAGAGGATATAGAGAAAATTAAAAAAAGATATAAAATAGAAAAACCTGAGGAACTTTCATGTAAGATAAATAAAGCACCAGGATTCCAAGGAATTGATTCACCAATGGTAAAAATTGAAGGGGGATATATTCCAGATAAGAATTCTAGATATTTCGTTGAAGATATACAATTTGGGCTTTGTATTATAAAAGCTTTTGGAGAGCTTTGTGATGTTGATACACCAACAGTTGATAAGGTAATTACTTGGGGACAGAAATTAGTTGGAAAAGAGTATATGATTAATGGAAAATTAGTAGGAAAAGATAAAGGAGAGTTATTAATTCCACAGGCTAAGGGAATTAAAACAAAGGAAGAATTAATAAACTATTATAAAAAATTATAAAAAGATACTAGGGAAACCTAGTATCTTTTATTATATAAAATAATTACTGAATACATAGTATTACAAAGAGAAATAATATCTATAAATAATAGCATGAAAGGAATAAGGGTAAGTAGATGTTTAATAAATTGATATCTAAATTTAAAATTAATAAATATTCAATGATTAAGCATGGGACAGTTGCATTTATAACAATGTTTGGTGTTGGAATGTTCTTTGGAGTTAAAAATATTATGATTGCATTTCCTATTGCGATAACATCTGCTGTAATGAGTAGGCAGAACTTTCAAGTAAAAAAAACAAGTAAGGTATTTAGAATCATCGCTTTAGATTTACTTATTGTATTTATATCATTTTTATCATCTCAAAATATTTATTTAGGAGTTCCTATAAATTTTATTAGTATTTTTTTAATAATTTACACAGTTGTTTCACCATATGATCTTACATTTTATAAACCTTTTATAATGCTATATGTATTTACACAATACGCTTCCATATCACTAGCTGAACTACCTAATAGATTTTTAGCAGTAATATTTGGAGTTCTAGTGGTGGTGGTTGGGAGTTTTATTCATATGGAGGATGAGAAAAAGATATTGGGTAAAAATGTAATTAATACACTTAATAATTTTAAAAAACAGATAGAGAATATATTGCATGGAGAATTTGATGAAGCTTTATTAATTAGTTCATCAAAGAGCATGAGGGAACTAGTATATAGGATTTACATTACCAGGCATAAAAAGTATTTAACAACTAACCTTGGTAGATTTCAGTTCAAAATATTTATAGCTATAGAACATATGAATTTAAACCTGAAAAAAATATATAAAGATTATTTAAAGGGTGAAATAGAGAAAGAAGTAATAGAAGATTTATTATTAATAGTTGATTACATAATATTTTATTCAGAGGGTAATATTGAGAGTTCAGAATTGCTAAAGTACTCATATGAGATATCTGATAAATATATTGATCCATTAAAGTATCCATATAATTTAATGGATACAGTTTTACTCTTAGTAGAAAATATTAAAGAAATCGAATTATTAGGAAAGAAGGAGATAAATAAGGTATATAAAGAATGGCAGAGATCGGATTTAGATAGAATAAAAACAACTTTTAAAGAGTACTTTAATCCAGAAAGTATAAGGTATAAGTTTGCTATGAGAATGGCAATTACTTTAACTATGGCATTATTTATTGGTGAAACTCTAGGATATTATAAAATAATTTGGGTAATTATTACTATAATGTCTATAATGCAACCCTATTACGAAGATACATTATCAAGGACAAAGGAAAGGATAGTAGGTAATGTGATTGCAATCATTTTTACGGGCGTAACAATAAATTTTATTAATATTAGATGGGTAACTGTTTTAATATTAATTATATCTTTATATTTACTTTATGGATTTAAAGATTATTCGAAAATTTCTTTATTTGCTGCAGTAGCATCAATTTGTATCTCTTCTTTAACAGAGAATATTAATACTTTAATATTCTATAGGGTAAGTTATGTACTTGTAGGTGTGCTGGTTATTATCTTAGTGAATAGATATCTATTTCCATATAAGCTTGAGTATGGGATAGAGGATTTAAAGAAAAAGATTATAAAATTAAGTAATATGTTAATCGGTGAAAGTATAAAGAATATTGCAAGGCAGAAAGAAACAAATGATATTAGGGATATAATAATTCATACAACCCTTTTATGTCATAAACTTTATCTTAGAAATCTTAAAGAAAAAAGGGAAGAAATTGATAAGTTTATAGATTCAAATACTAATTTAGTTGTAGAGGTGGGATATAAAATATTATTTGAAATGGGTGGTGGTAGTTAAATTATTAATAGGTTTAAGGCTTCAACCATTGTAGAATGAAGCCTTAATATTTTACGCTTTTTTAGGTTGAATAAAATCACGTTCTAAAATACTTATCTTCTCAGGATCATTAAAGTCTTCTAAAGAGGTAATATTAATTTCATTAAGAATATTATCTAAAACTCTACTATGAACAGGAACTTTAATTGGGGAATCAAAAGCAAAATCATCAACTGCTACTTTCCCTTGAGCAGGTGGAATTATAGCCTTTGGACCACCAACACAGCCACCAACACAGCCCATTCCTTCTATAAAGTTTGCATCAATCTTACCTTCTAATGCAGCTTTAAGTATTTCCTTACATTCTTTAATGCCATTTGCTTGAGTTGCTTTTAAATGCTTATATTTAGCCGGATATAGTTCTTCTATAGCTTCACTTATTGCTATAGTTACACCACCTGTACGTGCATAAAGTCTTCCACCACGAGAAGCATATTCAAGGGAAGGTATCCCCTTTAAATCTCTAGGGTCTATCTCTAAAGCTTTAAAAATTTCTTCTACCTCTTGGAAGGTTAAAACAAAATCAATAGCCCCCTCTATATCTTTCTCCTTAGCTTCTGCTTTTTTAGCAATGCAAGGTCCTATAAATACAACTTTAGCTTCTTGATTTAGCTTTTTAATTACTCTTCCAGCTGCAATCATAGGAGAAACAGAAGGGGAGAGGTCAGGGACAAGATCATTATAGACTTTTTTTAACATACCTACCCACATAGGGCAACAACAAGAAGTTATCATTAGATCACCAGGTTTATTTACATGTTTATTAAACTCACAAGCCTCTTTAATTGTTAGCATGTCAGCTGCAAAAGCTACTTCTATCATATCTGTAAAGCCTATTGTTTTAAAGGCGGCTCTTAATTGATCCATAGTTACGTCTGAACCAAATTGACCTGAAATAGCAGGTGCCACTGCTGCTATAACGGTTTCATGATTTTTAATAAGATCCATTATTGGTAGGAACTCTACCTTATCTATTATTTTTCCGGTTTTACATGCATCCACGCATAAACCACAGCTTACACAACTTTCCGGATCAATATATGTTGATTTCTTTTTTTCATCATAACCTATAGCATCAAAAGGACAAGCAACTTGGCAGCTATGTTCTTTAGAATCATTACTTACACAGGATACAGAACAATCATGAAGTTTTTTTATTATTCTATTACTAACTGTATAATCAGTAATAGCTTTCTTTAAATTATATAGATAATTATTATCATACTTTACATCAACCCCACATAGGGATGTGATTATTTGGAAGGTATCTTGAGGTGATTTTTCATGGCAAAGCATGATTTTATTTAATGTTTCATCAAAGTTTCCATCATAGTAAGACTTAACTAAAGTATCAAATATATCATTATATTTATTATTCATTAAAAATCCTCCAATTTATTAAAACTTATTTATGCAAATTTCATATCCTTAGTATATATAATTTTATAGAAAATAATACCTAGATTAATATGATAATCTAATATAATTTAAGAACAATATTATTTTCATTTTCAATAATATTCTTATGTAATATGATTTTTAACTTGCAAAAGTATAATATTTAATGTTAAAAAATAAAATTAAAAGAAATTATTGACAAAAAGAAAACTTTTAAATATAATAAAAAAGAAGAAAAAAATATTAAGGAGGTAGGACTATGTTTAATATAACGATGAAATCATTTAATATTAATGGAATTGTTAAAAATTCATATGGTAAAAAATATAGTTATAACCCTATCTCACTAAAAGGACTAGGTTTCTAGTTGTTTTTATGTTTTATTTAGTATTGTAAAACAAGGTCATGGGTTGTAGCCCATGACCTTTTATTATTATAGTTTATAGGCGCCATAAATTAGAAAATAATAGATTATTAAGGTCATGGTATATCCATGACCTTTTTTTCTTTAGGGCGGGAGTAATAATTATAATAAAGGTCGCAATTAAGGGGGCAATAATATGAAAAGAGTACTAAAATATGTTTTAAAGTATAAACTTTGGGTAGCTTTAGGTAGCTTATCCATGCTTGCAATTATTGGTGCTGATTTATGTATACCATACCTTCAGAAGGTATTTTTAGATCAAGGAATTATTCAAGGAGATAAATCTATAATTGCACCAATAGTTTTAATGATTTTATCAATTTCTATAATTAAAGCTATTCTTGGCTATTTTAAGGAATATCTTTATGATATTGCAAGTAGTGAAGTTCATGAAGAATTAAAAAATGATATATTCATTCATATACAAGAGTTAGAATTTAAATATTTCGATGGAATGAATACGGGAGAATTAATGTCTAGGATAGGGGAGGATGCTGAGAATATCTGGCAAACCATTTCCTTTGGTTTAAGATTATTTGTTGAAAATATACTATATTTTGTTTTATCAACAATAATACTATTTTATCTAAACTGGAAGTTAGCATTAGCTTGCTTTACAATAATGATTCCTATAGGTTTTATTGGAATAAAGCTTGAGAAAATCTTTGGTGAATGTTATGGGAAAATAAGTGATAAGACTGCTGAGATAAATACAACAGCACAAGAAAATATAGCAGGAGTTAGACTGGTTAAGGCATTTGCAAGGGAGAAATATGAGGTTAATAAGTTCCTAAAGATGAATAGATCTTATTATGATTTAAATATGGAACAAGCAACAGTTATAGCTAAGTACTTTCCACCAATCGAATTCTTAACTAATATTTCATTGGTGGTAATGATTATTTTAGGTGGATATTTTGTAATGAATGAAGAGATTACAATTGGAATATTAGTAGCATTTAGTGGGTATATTTGGAACCTGATTTGGCCTATGAGGATGCTTGGTAATTTAATGGATATACTGTCAAGAAATACTGCTTCTGCAAAGAAGATATTTAATATAATTGATAGGAAGTCTAATATAACTACAAAAGATGATGCTTATAGTCCTGAAAAAGTTAAAGGAGATATACAATTTAAAGATGTGAACTTTAGATATAATGAGGATAATGTTCTAAATAACATAAATCTCAATATTAAGAAAGGAAGCACTATAGCAATTATGGGTACAACAGGATCTGGTAAATCTACAATATTAAATTTAATTGGTAGATATTATGATGTCCATACTGGTGCAGTAAAAGTTGATGGAGTAGATGTAAGGGATTATGACATAAATATATTACGAAGTAATATGTCTATAGTCCCACAAGATACCTTTTTATTTTCTGATTCTATATTAAATAATATTAAGTTTAGCAGTTTGAATGCTACTGAAGATGAAGTTATTGAGGCATGTAGAGTAGCATGTTGTCTAGATTTTATTGAAAATTTAGAAGAGGGGTTTGAAACTGAGATTGGAGAGAGAGGTCTTGGGCTATCTGGTGGTCAAAAGCAAAGAATTTCTATAGCAAGAGCCTTATTAAGAAAAGCACCTATATTAATTTTAGATGATGCAACTTCAGCACTAGATATGGAGACAGAGCATGATTTATTAGAAAACTTAAATAAAAGAGAAAAATCATCTACAACATTTATAATAGCCCATAGAATATCTGCAGTGAAAAATGCAGATACAATTTTATATGTGGAAAATGGAGAAATAAAAGAACTAGGGACTCATAAGGAATTATTAGAGAAAAAAGGGATTTATCATAATATTTATTCTGAGCAGTTTAAAGATTTCGATACCTTAGATAGAGAGGTGGTATAATGGCTAAAAATTCTATAAGAAGAGATGAAGAGATAAGTAGTAGAAGAAAAAAAGATTTAGTAGGAAGACTTTTAGTATATTTAAAACCATATAAATCAAAATCAGTGTTAGTAATACTCCTAATGATATTTGTTATGATTTGTAGTGTTATAAATCCATATCTTTTAAAGGTTGCAATCGACGATAAAGTTGTTAATAAAGATACAAATGGATTGATTATTATAGGTATTATCTTAGTAATAATGAATTTAATTGGATGGATATTATCAAGGATTAGGTGGAAAATGATAGCATCAATTACCAATAATATTTTAGTTAATATAAGAAATGAACTGTATTCACATATTCAAAAGCTTTCATTTAACTTCTTTGATAATAGACCTGTAGGTAAAATATTAGCAAGGGTTGTTGGTGACGTTAATGCTCTGAAAAATTTATTTGATCAAAGTATTCAATCATTGATACCTGAAATGTTGAATTTAATAACTGTAGCAGTTGTAATGTTAATTCTTAATGTCAAATTGGCCCTTGCATGCATTGCATTGCTTCCAGTACTAGGATTTGCAATGTTTTTCATTGAAATAAATTCAAGAATAAGATGGGAAAAGTACAGGAGTAAGCGATCTAATTTAAACGCCTTTACTCATGAAGATTTTTCAGGGGTGAAAGTAGTTCAAGCTTTTGCTAGTGAGGATAATACTGAAGATAAATTTAGGGAGTTAGTTAAGGAGCAGAAGCTTGCTTTTAACAAAGCAGTAAGACTTAATGATTTATTCTGGCCACTTGTAGAATTATCATGGGGAATTGGAACAGTTGTAGTATTTGGTTTAGGATACAAGTTAATAGTTAATGGAGAGATAGAAATAGGAACTTTGTTAGCATTTTCAATGTATTCAGGTATGTTTTGGAGACCTATAATGAATTTATCAAGCTTTTATAATACTTTAATAACAAATTTAGCAGCAGCTGATAGAATCTTTGATATTTTAGATATTCAGCCAGATATAGTTAATGTTAAAAATCCAGAAATAATTGATAATATTAAAGGATATGTAAAGTTTAATAATGTTGGATTTGCCTATGAAGATGGTTATGATGTTTTGAAGAATATAAATTTAAAGGTAAGGCAAGGAGAGAAAATAGCCCTTGTTGGTAGTACAGGTGCTGGAAAATCAACTATTGTATCGCTTTTAAGTCGCTTTTATGATGTTACATCAGGGCAGATTTTAGTTGATGGTAAGGATATAAAAGAATTAGATTTAGAGACTTATAGAAGCCAATTAGGAATAATGCTTCAAGATACATTTTTATTCTCAACTACTATTATGGAGAATATTAGATACGGTAGATTAGATGCTACTGATCAAGAAGTAATTGAGGCAGCAAAGACTGTAAATGCTCATGAATTTATTAGTAAGTTAGAAGGTGGATATTATACAGAGGTTAATGAAAGAGGCTCAAGGCTATCTTTAGGACAAAGACAACTAGTATCCTTTGCAAGAGCTCTTTTAGCTAATCCAAGTATATTAATACTTGATGAAGCAACATCAAATATTGATACAAAAACCGAAAAGTTAGTACAATCTGGTATAGAGAAATTATTAGAGGGCAGAACCTCCTTTGTAATAGCACATAGATTATCAACCATTAGGGACTGTGATAGGATTATAGTAGTTGAAAGTGGTAGAATAGTAGAAGTAGGTAATCATGAAGATTTATTAGCAAATAGAAGTATATATTATAATCTTTATATGTCTCAATATGAATTCATTAATGAAGGGGCATAAATGAAAAAATAGGGTATCTATGATGATATTTTTATCATAGATACCTTATTTTTATATAGAGAAATAATCTAAATAGAAAAAAATGGATAAAACAGAGCAATAAGGTGAAAAGTGGAGATTGAACCATATAAATACATATAATAACTCAATTTCACTCATGGTTAACTTTGTAAATTTAACTATACTAGTGTACCATTCAATTAGTACACTGATACAGAATCAATTAAGTGTTTTATATTAGGAGGAAACTATGAAGATATTTTTTAAATATATAGCTAAGTGTATGACAGAGAAGAAAGCAAGGTTTGCATTGTTAATTTTAGCTATATCACTAAGTACAGGGCTATTAGTATCAATTACAGGCGCAGTGCAAGTGGCTATAAAAAGTTTCGAAAAGCCAATGACGGAAGCTTATGAAGGAAAAGAAATTACAATAACATCAAAAAAAGGAGAAGCATTCTTTACTTTAGAGGGAATTAAAGAAGAAGGTGTTCAGGGAATACAGGGGGAAGTAATAATACCTTCAACAACAGTTGAAGATGAGCCGAAAAATGTAAGTATAAGCGGTAGAGAAAATAATACTATATCAAAAGAGGATTTATTAGATGGAAATTTAAATGATTTTATAGGAGAAAAATGTATTATTTCTAAAAGAGTAAGTGAAGAAGAAGGTTTAAAAATAGGCGATAAACTTGAACTAATAGTGGGTGGGGAAAAAAAGAGTTTTATCATTGAAGCTATATCATCTAACAATGGAAGATTTTATATAGAAACAGCAAAATCATATGGGATAATAGTTCCTTATGGATATCTAGAAAGTCAATATAAATTAGATGGGAAGTTTAATTATTATCTTGCAAATAAAGAAATGGATAATATTAAGGATAGTATAAAAATATTTAATGAAAATAATTCGGAATTTGAGGCTAAAGAATTATTTGATGAAGAAGCAGTAAAAAGCCAAATGGGGCAATTCACATCAGTATTATATGTAATGTTATTAGTAGTCGTTGTGATGAGTGCAATAATTATATATGGTTCATTTAAGTTAACAATTACTGAAAGGCTATCAGTAATTGGAACATTCTTAAGCCAAGGTGCAACACACTGGACAGTAGAAAAAATATTATACTTAGAAAGTATAGCTTATGGAATTATAGGCGCCATTCTAGGTAATGTTATTGGATTAGGTGGGTTATATTTAATAAATTACGTAATATCACCATTAAGGGACTATGGTGTTATAGAAAAACTGGTAGTAAATCCATCATACTTTATAATTGGTACAGGATTTGCAATAATTTTATCATTTATATCAGCAGTTATTCCAATTAGAAGAATAAGAAAAATAGAAGTAAAAGAAGTAATTTTAAATAATGTGAATATCTCAATGAGAATAGGCTGGAGTAAGTTTATTATAGGCGCTGCATTATTAGCTATATCAATCTGCATAAACTTTGTTAATATAGATTGGGCAATTAATTTTAGTGGGTTATTTATAATAATATCCATTATAGGGTTAGTTCTTATGTATCCAAAGGTTATAGATATAGTTACTAATTTACTATTTAATATATTTAGAGGTAGAAGTAAGGTTATTATTTTTGCTTTAAATAATTTAAGGACATCTAAAGTTCTTATGGGAAATATAACACTTATAGTAATATCCTTACTATCAATATTTATGATTAATTCTATAGGAACTAGTATGAAGAGTATGGTAACAGATGCTTATTCAAAGTTGAATTTTGATATAAGTATAAGTGAAATAAATGGTATTTCTGGGGTTAAGGAATCAAATGTTACCGAAAAAATTGTTAAAAGTCTAAAAGAGAATAAAAATATCAATGAAGATAGTATTCAGTTACAAAATCAAGGATTTGGATTTGTAGGAAAAGCTATGGTTTCAGTAGAGGGTATAGAGAAGAGTAAGTATAAGGATTTTAACGGTTATTTAGAATTTGGATCTTCAAAAAATTCTAAACTTTATGATGAGTTTGAAAAAGCAGGTAGTAATAAAGTAATAATAACTAATAAATTAAAAAAGACATTGGATGTAAAAGTAGGAGACAAAATAAAATTAGATTGTAATGAGATTACAAAAGAATTTGAAGTTTTAGGCTCAGTAGATGGAAAACTATACAATAATGGGCAAGTTATTTTTATGGATATGAATGATTTTAAAAGAGAATTTAATATAAAAGAAGCAACGGAAATTTCAATTAAGACAAGTGGTGATCCTGAAGAAGTAAAAGAGGAAATAACACCAATTATTAAGGAATTTGGAGCTAAGGCAACTACAAAGGCAGAATTCGAAAAGGATAATATAAAATCTAATCAGATGGTTGTAAATGTTCTTAGTATATTTTCATATATGGCTATGTTTATTGCAGCATTAGGTGTATTAAACAATATAATAATAGGATTCTTACAAAGAAAAAGAGAGCTTGCAGTATTCAGTTCAGTTGGAATGACAGGAGTCGGTCGAGGAACAATGCTAATTACAGAATCAATTTTATCAGTAGTATGGTCATTAGTAATAGCTATTCCATATAGCTACTTAGGGTTATCACTATTAACTAGAATGTTAACAGTTGTAGGGATGCCGTTAAATGTAGAACTAGATGTTAATTTAATTCCACTATATTTCATAGCATCATTAGTTGTAATACTTCTAGCGACAATTCCAATACTATTTAAAAATAGAAAGCTATCAATAATTGAAGAATTAAAGTATGAGTAAGGAGATTAGAGATATGAATATAATTGAAGTAAAAAATTTAGATAAATCATTTAAAGTAGGTAAGGAAACAACAAGGGTATTAAAGAATATTGATTTTACCGTAGAAAAAGGAGAGTTTATATCAATAATGGGACCTTCAGGTGGTGGGAAATCAACTTTATTATATCTTCTTGGTGGTCTCGATAAGCCAACATCTGGTATGGTATCAATTAATGGAAAGGATCTAAGCACTATTAAGACTAAGGAAATGAGTAGAATGAGGAGATGTGAAATGGGATTTGTATTTCAATTCTATAATTTAGTACCTAACTTAACTGTTGAAGATAATATAATGCTTCCATTAATATTAGATGGAAAGAAGATAAAGGATTATGAAAAAAAACTAAGTGAAATATTAGATATTATAGGTATGAAGGATAAGAGAAAGGTAACCCCAAGGGAATTATCAGGAGGACAACAACAAAGGGTTGCAATTGCAAGAGCTTTAATATTTGATCCAGAGATAATCTTTTTAGATGAACCTATTGGGAATCTAGATTCTAAAACTGGTACGGAAATTATGGAGCTATTTAGAAAGATAAATCTTGAGTATGGGAAAACTTTGATTCAAGTGACACACTCTAGTGAAGCTGCACAATATGGAACCTCTATCATAAAGTTAATTGATGGCGAAATTGTTGATAGGAAGGAGCTTACTGTAAAAAAAGTAGGATAGAAAAAAATAAATAGTAATACTTTTTATATCTAATTGGAACTATAATAAGATAATAACCATAAACTATTAAATTAGTATATGGTTATTTTTTGTGAAATCTAACTAATATTATTTAGGAAATATAGGAGTTATATGAATCTATTATAAATAAAGGAATACTACTTTCTACAAAATTTTTACTTAATTCGGATAGATTAAACTAAATTTTAGTATTTTCGTGATATAATAATAAAAAGACTTATGGGAGGAATTAACATGGAATTAAATTGGAGTTTGAAAGAGTTATATTCTTCATTTGATAGTGATGAATTTAAAAGTGATATAAAGAGGCTTAATGATATGATTGCTGATATTAATATATGGGCAACAGAAGTAGTTAAGAATAATGAGGATCTGACTACAAAATTAGAAGAATATATAAAGAGATATTCTAAATATACAGATATAATTCATAAACTATATACATTTGCAGAATTATCTATAAGTGTAAATACAAAAGATACTACTGCTCTTAAGTATTCAGACATATTAGATAAGAAGTCTTCAGAATTAGTGGAGAGTTCTACTAAGATTGAAAGATGGATTAGTAATATACCAGAATTGGATTCTGTTATTAATGGATCAAAATTATTAAAGGATCATGAATTTATATTAAAAGAAATAGTTGAAAAGAGCAAATACTTACTTTCTGATAAAGAAGAATCAATTATTGCAAATATGAAAAATACAGGATCAAATGCTTGGTTAAAGCTTAAAGATAATTTAATATCTTCATTGATGGTAGATATTGAGGAGGATGGAGTAATAAAAGAATTACCTCTAACTGTAGTTCTTAATATGGCTTACGATGAAAACTCAGAGGTTAGAAAAAATGGTTATGAAGCTGAGATAGCAGCATATTCAAAGGTAGAAGAAGGGGTAGCAGCTGCACTTAATGGAATAAAAGGTGAAGTTATATCTGTTTGTAAATTTAGAGGTTATAAGTCACCACTAGAAATGACTCTAATAGAATCAAGAATGGATGAAGAATCTTTAAATGCAATGCTTTCGGCAATGGTAGATAGCTTACCTATTTTTAGAAAGTATCTAAGAAGGAAAGGTGAGCTATTGGGCCATAAGAATGGGCTTCCTTTCTATGATATGTATGCACCAGTTGCAGATGCAGAGATGAAATTTACTTATGAAGAAGCTGGTAGTTTTATTGAAAAAAACTTTAATACATTTAGTAAGAATTTAGGTACATTTGCAAGAAAAGCTATAGATAATAACTGGATAGATGTTTATCCAAAGCAAGGTAAAGTTGGTGGAGCTTTCTGTGAAGGAATTCATAGTCTTGGGGAAAGTAGAGTTTTATTAAACTTTGGAGGGCAGTTTGGTGATGTAGTTACTATGGCTCATGAATTAGGTCATGGATTCCATAATGAATGTTTAAAGGGTGAAACTACATTAAATGCTGACTATCCTATGCCTATTGCTGAAACAGCATCAACTTTCTGTGAGACAATAATTAAGAAAGCAGCTGTAAAAGAAGCTTCAAAAGAAGAGGCCCTAGCAATATTGGAAAGTGAAATATCTGATTGTACTCAAGTAATTGTTGACATTTATTCACGATTCTTGTTTGAAAAGTCAGTATTTGAAAAGAGAAAGGTAAGTGCTTTAGGAGTAGAAGAGATTAAAGAATTAATGTTAGAAGCTCAAAGAGAAGCTTATGGAGATGGATTAGATCCTGATTACCTACATCCTTATATGTGGGCATGGAAACCTCATTATTATTCAGCGGATACTAATTATTATAACTTCCCTTATGCCTTTGGACTATTATTTTCAAAGGGATTATATGCAGAGTATCTAAAGAGGGGGGATTCATTCCCAGAGGCATATGAAAAATTACTTGCAATTACAGGTAAGAATAATCTTGCTGATGTAACAAAAATTATGGGGATAAATATTCGAAGTAAAGATTTCTGGAAAGAGTCTTTAAAGACTATTGAAGAAGATATAGAAAAGTTTATTGAGTTAAGCAAGAAATAAAAGGTGTATTATCAATTGAAAGTGGTATATTTCAAGTATTACCTTGAAATATACCACTTTTTTGAACTAAAACAGATATAACCTTCTGGATTAAAGATATTATTTTTTATTATAGCTTCAAATATAACTTTGGGTTTCTGTGAATTAGAAACTTCAATAATATAAGCTTCCTTTTTACATCTTGGATTATGAACATCATCTATTGGATTACCATAGATATCTTTTGTTATACTACCAAAAGTTATTAATCTATTTGAATTTGGGAGTATATCTATAGAACCCTCTTGGGCAGAGTAAAGGGTATTACCACTTTCTTTACCGTATTGCCATATCTGTTCTACTTCCATAGCGTCTTCATCTATTATGTATTCTACAGCCCTACTATAATTGTTATGAGCTAGTACTACATCATCCATATCATTACTTCTAAAGTTTCCATTATCAAATACAAATAAACTACCATCATTTGTTATTATAGGGGAGTGTGGACCCCAAGACCATTCAAAATTATTGCCTTTAGGTGATAGTAGATATTCTTTAAAGGAATCTCTCCATTCATAATGTGGAGCTAATATCCATTTAATCTCAGCAGTGTTTTTATTTATTTTGACTATGGCATTTTGGTTTTTACAACAAACTATCAGAGAATTATCCTTTTCTTCATAGAAAACAGAGTTAATATGAATCCAATCATCAGGGTCATCATCTAACCATAAATCTGCAGGTCTTTTAGTATCTAATATTTCATTAAAGTACCATCTATTAATTATTTGCCTTGATTTTCGATCAATTTCAATAACTAAGTCTCTTTTATTACTGCTACTTTGTGTAATCACTAAGAAGTTTCCATTTGGTAGTTCTGTTGGTTCATAATAAAATCCATCATCAATAGGGTAATAATTAATAATTCTACCAATAAGATTTATCTCAAAGAATCCAGGAGATGTATTTTTAGTTAAATTCTCTGAAGGATAAGAAGCATCTATTAGAAAGTTACCATTATTAAGCTTCTTGAAGAGATAATTTGAGATACCTTTATAGTACCATCTGATATTACCCTTTGAGTCAATCAAAGAAATATAATGAGATTTACCTCGATTGCCAGATGTGTTAGTAAGAGATAATGCATAAAAACCATCTAATATTGCATTATCTTCAGATTTAAGAATTTTTATCTTAGGGAAATCTTCTGGTAGAGGACTTGTCTCTAAATTAAAGGTGAAACTTTCAGTTTTATATGTTTTATATGTACAGGTTATCTTAATAGTGTTATTGAAATTAGCCTTTAACCCTATGACATTTAATCTATGTGTTCTTGAATATTCCTTTAAATCCTGAACAATATCATCTTCTATGTATAAACTAATTCTGCAAGGGTTTTTTGTTGTAAATAGCACTAATGCTGAAAGTGGACAAAAATTATATGGATTTATTTTTATGTAAGGTGATTCTAAAGTATAGTTTCTACTTTTAAATTCTTCATTTATTTGATCTGTTATACTCTTTTGTTTATATATTAAATTTATCATATACTACTCCTTTCTAAAGCAGAATTATACCATATCTTTTTTTAGATTTGTAGAATAGATTTTTTAAAATTATATGCGGTTATGAACATTTATCTAATAAATGAATATTATGAAAATATAAAGAAAACAGTAAATAGGAGGATTAGATATAATGAATCCCTATGAGCTAATTATGAAAATACAACAAAGAATGAATACTGACCCTAACTTCGCTGCTAGATTTACAGCATTAACAAATGAACTTAATAATATACCTGGGCTTCAGCAAGAAGTAATGAAAATAGCTCAAATAAATGATGATAAAAAACGACAAAAAGCTATAGATAAGTTGCCAGACAGAGTTAAGCATACAGTTAAAGATATGTTTCAACTATTAAATGGTTAATAAACATATTGATAAATTATCTATTTTTAAAGTGTAAGGATAACTTACACTTTTTTTCTTTTGTAATTAGTTAGTAATATAGTATAATTATAGATGATAAATAATTAAAAAGTTTTGGAGGGTTTTATGGGATTATATGATAAACTATCAGGTAAGGCAACAATGGGAGCAGATCTTACATATGTAGAAGACTATATTTTCGAGGGGGAAGAGGTTCTTAGCTCTTATCAATTTATTCGAGATTCAGTTATTCTAACAAATTTAGGTGTTTACCTAGTAGATGTACAAGGACTTACAGGGAAGAAAGTAGAAGTTAAGTTTTTCCCGAAAAAAAATATAAAAAGTGTTACTTATGAGACCGCAGGGAATTTTGATTTAGATGTAGATATAAAGATAGGTGTTGATGGAAATACAGTTATGGGGCCTGGTGGTGCATATTTCAGTGCTCCAATTTCCTTTAAGGTACCTAAGAAACAATCTAATGAAGCTAAAGAAATAATAGGATTAGTAAAAAGATATTACTTATGTGACTAATTGAAAGATAAGTTGAAGAATCTAAAGTTGAATGAATTTACCTGAGAAAATATTTTAGGTGCTATTCTTTTAACTTTAGGTTCTTTTTGTGTTAAAATGATTTACAAATTTAATATGTAATGTAATTGTAATATAATAAACAGGTAAGTAATGTTATAATATAGTTTAGATATAAAAGTTAGAAAAGTTCATATTCTATAATAAGAGATAAATATCTAGCCCTTGAAATATTTAAGGGAGAATATTACTATATAGGTATTAAGAGCTATTAGATTATAAATAAAGTCAATAAAAATTGAGGTGGATTAGTTGAAGAAAAGGACATCGCAGGTATCAATTGCAATTATATGTGTACTTTTAGGTTTTCTTATTACATACCAATTTAAAACATTATCTAAAGGAAATACAGGGTATAGCAGTGATATAGTAAGTGAAGTAGAGGGATTAAGAAAAGAAAAAGATGAATTAACAAAGTCACAGACAGAGCTTATGAAAGAATTAAAAGAACTTGAAGGTAGTGCAACAGATGAAACTGATATTGGTCAAGAAATCAAAAAGCAACTTGATAGTGCAAGAATGCAGCTTGGACTTGTAAGTGTAAAGGGAAAAGGTATAGAGCTTACACTTACAAAGAAAAATTCATTTTTTGGTGGTAATGTTAGTGGTGATGCACAAAATTTAGGGGAAGTAGAATTAGTTCATCTAATAAATCTTATATGGTATGCTCAAGCAGAAGCTATTGAAATAAATGAGTATAGAGTAACACCTCAAACAGGTATAAAAAATTCAGGGAAATTTATTACTATAGGCTCAGCTGGTAAAATTAATCCTGCTGAAAAAATTGTTATAAAGATTATAGGTGATGTACCTAAATTAAAAAAGGCCTTGACTTTCAAGATGGACATAGAGTATGGAGGTTTAAAAGCTTACGATTTTGATATAGTCGAACAAAATGAAATCATAATTAATAAAAGTACTGAATCTATAAAGTCTGATCATATACAAGGAATAAATTAAAAGGAGCAATCTTAATCTAGAATTAACCTAGATTAAGATTGCCCTTTTTTAATAAACTGGATTTTGAGAAGCTGTTTTTTTAGCATGAACTCCTCTTGTGTAAGAGTAATCAGAAGTTGGGGTATTGTAAGATTGCATAGATGCTGGGAATTTCATTGTTGCCGAATGAATTACTCCATCAGTTCTATGTTGTTTTTTATTACTCATAGTACATCAACTCCTTACGATAGTATTTTGGCCACAAATAAGAAAAAAATTCGAGTTAAATTTTACTATGGTTTATATATGGAAAATTTATTAATGCTCACACAGAAAGGGTGGAGATTTTTAAAGCTCTATTTCTTCAGTTTCTATTCTGTAGTTAGCATTTTTATAGGATCTAATAATAAATGATATAGAACCAAGTATTGTAAGAAGATAACCAATTGCTAAATCTTTCATAAAGACATCCTTTATTTCAGGTGCGGTTAAAAATTCAGGAACAGATTTAAAGGCATCAAAGAAAGTAATTAGGTAATCAGCTTTATATTCTAAATAAATATCAAAAGCAAGTGAAATATAGCTTGCAAAGAAAACCATAATAATTGTTATGATTGAGGTAATAACAATACCTGAAATATTTAGCTTTCCACCAAATTTTTCATATCCTTTAATACTACATAGAGCAATAGCAAAACCAGCAATAGCCGCAATATAATTCATTTGTGCTATTATCACCCATAAAAAAGATCCGATGCAGGCTCCAAGCAGAGAGCCGATTATTCCTAAAAATATTTTATTTTTCTTGGACTCATAAGTGTTTCGTTGCTCATGGATTACATTATTAATTTTATTCTGACAATTTTTACAACGAGGTACAACAATGTTATTTAATAAAAATGGAGGGGATTCATTAAATTCACCACAAAAGCCACAGCAAGTTAATAAATTATTTATCATAGCCATATTAACAATTTTATCAAGTATAGATAGTAGTATGAGGTCATTTCCATTGTTACTAGTCCTAGGAGCGTATTCTAGTTGAATTTCACTACCTTTATATACAACGTTTTTTATTTTTTTATATTCGCCTTTTAATTCATTTAGGAACTTATTCATATCATTAAGTCCAAATTCATTAGTGAGTCTTACTGGAAAGTAAATAAAGTATACATAATTTATTGAGTTAATTGTAAGATTATATCCTCTATATAATCCATATAATATATCTTGCTGATTTACAAATGTTAATCCAATTGATTCAGCAAGATTATAAAGTAGTTTGTCCTTCATATAAGATACCCCTTTCATTGACAATATGTATTATTATAACAAATTAAACTTTTACTAGTAAATGAGATTTGACATATCATATGTCATTAAATAATATATAGTTAAATGATAGAAATTTCGTGCAAAAGCATCATAAAGACTTCGATTATTGAACTAAATAAATAGTATAATGAAAGGATTAGATTAATGCGAATTAATAAACTTCTTAGCAATTATGGATATTGTTCTAGAAAGGATGTAAATAGATTAATTGAAAATAAAAGGGTTATTGTTAATGGAAAGTTATGTGAGCCAGGACAATGGGTAGAAGAATGGGATGCTATTCTAATTGATAATATTCCAATTAAAAGAAAAGAAAAAATATATATTGCATTGAATAAACCTATAGGAATAACATGCACTGCAGCTGAAGATGTTGATAATAATATTATTAAGTATTTAGATTATCCAGAATATATTTTTCCAGTTGGCAGGTTAGATAAAGAATCCCAGGGGTTAATTCTAATGACAAACGATGGAGATTTAGCCAATAAAATATTAGAATCTGATAATGAACATGAGAAAGAGTATCTAGTAACAGTTAATAGGTCCTATAATGAAGATTTTATTAAAGGAATGGAAAGTGGCGTTGAAATTTGTGGAGTTAAAACAAAACCATGCAAGCTAGAGAGAATTTCAGAAGATAGTTTTAAAATAATTCTAACACAAGGACTTAACAAGCAAATTAGAAGAATGTGTAAAGCTTTTGGATATACTGTTATAAGGTTAGAACGTATTAGAATAATGAATATAAAAATAGATGGAATAATTTATGGTAAGTGGAGACATCTAACTTTAAATGAAGTGGAGACATTAAGTAAATGTTAAATTGAGTTAATGTGAGACTTCTATTTGGAAAGAGCTTGGGATTAGCAAAGGGGCATAAATTAGAGTTAGTGGAAGTAATTGAATGAAATAGTCTAGTAGGTGCTAAAAATAGTATATTCTAGAAGATTTTATGTAATATATTTGTATAATATTGTTGTTGTTATGGTGTATAATAGGATAGGAGAAAATTGTTAAAACTTACTATGTGAGAGGGGTATATAATGATTGTAGGGTTATACTTTAAATCTATATTCGGTAATATGTGGGCTAGAGTTGAAAATAACACTTGTGAAGAAATAAAGGATATAGAAATTATCCTTAAGGATGTTCCGATGGGGACAAGCAAGATAAAGAAGGTATTAGGAAAATCGAAAGAAAGAATTGCAATTAATAAAAGAGGTATGAGAAAAGCTGGATATTTAATGGTGAAATTTAATGATTTACAAGGGAACTCTTACAAAAGGGATTTTGATGAGGTTATTTTGCCAGATGATTATAAGGATGTAAGTATTGAAATTAGTAAAGTAAATAATGAATATGTAATGAACTTAAAACCTGGAATTAATGATTAAAAAGGTTAAAAATAGATTGTGCTATACAGGAGGAGGGAGAAAGTATGAATAAAAAACTTAAAATTTATGTATCTATAGCAATATTAGCAATATTAGTTTTATTAGGTGGAGCTATATTTATAGTTACTAAAACTTCTAATAAGCCAAATGAAGCTTTAAGTAAATACTTCGATTTAATTAATGATAAGAACTACGAAGGTATGTATGAAATGATAAGTAGTGAGAGTCAGGAAAAAATATCAAAAGATGACTTTATAAAAAGGAATAAGAACATCTATGAAGGTATTGAAGCAAAGGACATAAAAATTGATATTAGCAAAGTCACAAGTGATGGCGGGGATAAGAAAATTGATTATACTACATCTATGACGGTAATGGGAAGTGAATTAACTTTTGATAATAGTATAAAAATGAAGAATGAAAATAAATCTTTTAGTGTTATTTGGGAGTCGAAAGTTATTTACCCTGAACTTGATGAAGTAGAAAAGGTTTCTGTAAAAACTAATAAAGCTAAAAGAGGAGAAATCTTAGATAGAAACGGGAAAGCATTAGCCACTGATGGGTTAGCAGCAAATGTTGGGATTGTACCAGGAAAGCTAAGTGCTAACCAAGATGAGGCAATAGCATCAATAGCAAGTATACTAGAAATTTCTGCAGATGATATAAAAAGCAAATTAAAGGCATCCTATGTTAAGTCAGATATGTTTGTACCTATAAAGGTTATATCTAGTACAGATACAAGAAAACAAAGTCTTTTGCAGATTCCAGGGATTATGATTAACGATAAAGCAGCAAGAGTATATCCTTTAGGGGAAGATGCTGCACACTTAACAGGATATGTTCAAAACATAAATGCAGAAGAACTAGAGGAGTATAGTGATAAGAATTATAGATCAGATTCAGTAATAGGTAAAACTGGTTTAGAAAAGATATACGAAGATAAGATTAGGGGAATCGATGGATTTGAGATAAATATAGTAGATATGAATGGTAAAAAAGTTAGTAGTATAATATCAAAAGAACCACAAAATGGTTCGGATTTAAAATTAACAATCGATTCTAATATGCAAAGCCTTTTATATGGTGAGTTATCTAAGGATAAAGGGACATCAGTAGCAATGAACCCTAATACTGGAGAGGTTCTTGCATTAGTAAGTACTCCAGGATATGATCCAAACGACTTTGTAATGGGGATATCAACAGACAAATGGAATAGTTTAAATAATGATATCAATAAACCATTATACAATAGATTTTCAAGTAAAGTTGTACCAGGATCCATATTTAAACCTCTTACAGCAGCGATAGGATTAGATAGTAAGACTTTAGATCCAAATGGAAATAAGAATATAAGTGGTCTTAAATGGCAAAAAGACAGCAGTTGGGGAGATTATTCAGTTACTAGGGTAAGTGAGTATGGTGGGGGAAATAATCTTTTAAATGCCTTAGTATATTCTGATAATATTTATTTTGCACAAACCGCATTAGATATTGGTAAAGATACTTTTGCAGAAAAACTAAAGAGTTTTGGTTTTGGTGAGGAACTACCTTTTGAATACGGGATGACCAAATCTCAAATAGCATCAGATGGTAATATAAAAACTGAAGTTCAATTAGCAGATAGCGGATATGGACAAGGTGAAGTATTAGTGAATCCAGTACATTTAGCTTCAATATATACTGCATTCTTAAACCAAGGTAATATTATTTCTCCTTATTTGGAGTACAAGAACAATCCGGAATCTAAGATATGGAAGGAGAATGCAATTAGTAAAGAGTCTGCAAATCTTGTATTACAGAATATGATTCAAGTAGTTGAAAATACTGGTGGTACAGGTCATGAAGTTCAAACAAGCGGACTAACCATAGCAGCAAAAACAGGGACAGCAGAAATAAAGGCATCTCAAGATGATACAACAGGAACAGAACTTGGATGGTTCGCAGCAATGACTACAAATAAAGATAAAAATAATTTATTAGTAGTAACAATGGCAGAAGATGTAAAGGATAGAGGCGGTAGTCATTATGTAATACCAAAAGTCAAGAAAGCTCTGGAAACAGTAAAGTAGATAATTGACTAAATTATAAAATTATGATAGACTTAATAGATTAATAAGGATAGAAAATGCTCTGGATATCAATGATGTCTAGAGCATTTTCAATAAAAGAAATGAAAGTGAGATAGAATGGAAGAAAGAGCGATAAATTATAGAAGGTTAAAGTCAGCAAGGTTGTATAGAGGTAAATCATTAGATCAATTAGCAGAAGAAAGTGGAGTAAACAGAAAGGATATTATGTGCTTTGAAGAAAATAAGTACCGTCCAGTTGAAGATAACGTATGGAAGCTATGTAAGGCATTAAAATTTCCTAATAAGTATTTTTACGAAAAGGATCTTATAAAGGTTATTATAGAAGGAACTTCATTAAACTCTAAAGCTTCAACTAATAAGAATGAAGAGATAGCCTGTAAAGAAGGGTTAGTAATGATAGGTAAGATTTATGGTCTATTAGATGAATATGTACCTACTAAGAATGTTAATTTACCTAAGAGAGGGCAATACAGGGATTTAGAAGCTATCGTAAATGCTGTAAGGAAGACTTGGAATATTGGTGATGGACCTATAAAAAATATGGTATCAGCAATGGTTGATAATGGAATTATAGTTTCAGATATTTATTTTGATAAAAAAGGTATTTCAACATTTACTCAAAAAGTTACAATGAATGGAGATCTTAAGTATATTGTATCTTTAGGTAATGATAATAGATCAATTGCAAGAAGAAATTATGATCTTGCTTACGAACTTGGGTATATGATTGCAAATGAAGTTGGTATTCCAGTTAAGAAATTCCCAATGGATGAATTTGCATGTGAGTTCTTATTGCCAAAGGAAGAATTCTTTAAGGATTTAGTAAATCCTACTAATTTAAATGGATACTTAGATATCAAAAAGAAATATTTAGCGCCAGTATCTGCAATGATATTTAGAGCTTATGGATTAGGAATTATAGATTATAAGAAATATAAGTTTTTACTATTAGAAATGGAAAAGAAAGGCTGGCTTAAAAAAGAACCATTAGATGATTCTTTAAAGGATAACAATGTAGTTGGTTTTCGATCAGTTATGGATAGAAATAACTTAACTTTAGAAGAAATTGTTGAGATATTAAGCAAAAATAAAATGACTTTAAATCCTGATGATGTTGAGATATTACTTGGTTTAAAGAAGAGGAATACATATTTTAAAAGAAAAAAATAGTTTATTATAACTTTTAAAATCCAGTGGTGATAACTGGATTTTTTTTGTGTTTAAAGCTATTTAATAAGGTAAATGTAAATAGTTATCCAGCAGATATAATTTTAATTACTCACGAGCATGAAGATCACAATAAACTAGATTTAGTTACTAAAAAGGATAATACTAAGATAATAAGATCAAGAGATGCATTAAAAGATGGTGCCTACTATACCTTTGATGAGCAGGGAATAAAAATAGAGTCTGTGCCAGCTTATAATAAAAATCATAAAAAAGATTTATGTGTAGGCTACATTATAGAAGTAGATGGAATTAAAATTTATCATGCCGGAGATACTTCATAAACTATTGAAATGAGTACTTTTTCAGATAAGAAAATAATCTACGCACTTTTGCCATATGATGGAGAATTTAATATAGGACCGGTAGAAACAAAGAGAGTATCAGAATTAATTAAAGCGAAATATGTTATACCTATACATGGAATAAACAGCAAAGCAGAGGACATTAAAATAGTTAAGGAAAAAGAACGAATAGAGTTAGAACCATAAAATAAAAACCCCCCAGTAGTGGGGAGTTTTCTTTAATTTATTCCTATTTTTCTAGAATATAATTTAAATCCTTCACCTTCTAAAAATGTAAAGAAGCCAGAAGTTATAAAATATAACCCAAGTGCTATTGGAGCTTTAATAGTAATTAAAAAGCTAAATATAGCAGGTAAAAAATTCATTACAGTCATAGGTTCTTTATTTTCTTTTTTGAAGAGATTTACTATAGTTGGTAATAGGGAAACCATGACATAAATAATTGGAATAATAAAAAATGGATCAGATAATTTAATACTTTCTACCCAAGGTACCAGTAAAGTTGCAGCTTCTACTGAGATGCTATTTATTGTAATATAGAGAAGTGAAACGACAGGTATCTGCAAAAATTGAGTAAAGCAACCGCCAATACTTTTAACACTTTCACTCTGAAGCTTTTTCACTTCTTCCTCAAGCTTTCTTTTATTTTTTTTATATTTTTTCTTTATCTCATCAATTTGATTATTTACTTCTATTTGTTCTAAACTAGTTTTCTTACTTTTAATTGAAAGGGGAAGCATTAATATCTTTACTCCTAAAGTTAAAACAATAATTGTTAATCCTAAATCACCTGTTAATAAATAGATAAAATTAATAAGGTTTTCCATATAATCCTCCTAAAATTTATTGTTAAAAATTAGAAGGAACTCTTTTATATGTTGTATAGCGCCATATTTGGTACTTCTCAAAGGAGAGGTAATCTTCAATTACTAAACTCTTAAAAGAATTAATAATTATGGAGCTTGAAGTAGATAAAATCTTATGTTTAACTTTTTGGCTATTTCTATTAACAAAAGCAAATAAGGTTGTTGCCATTAAAATAATAGAAATAATGAAATATAAGTTTACAAAGATTATACTATCAAAATTCATATCCACACCTCCTTTATAGAATAATTATATAATACAATTAATTCCAGTGAATAGCAATATATAAGTTTAAAATTAATTTATTATATGGTATTAATAAATATATAATTATAAATGTTATGTTTTTATTGAATAAGAAAAGGATATCTCATCTTTAATTTTGAGATATCCTTTTAATTTTAAATTATTCTTTGCTAGCAATCCATTCGACAACTTGTGGAGTTGAAGAAGCTGTGCTCTTCGAATTAGCTTCTGTTACGAAAATTAAATCCTTTTCTTCAACAGTAGCTCTTAATTTTACTAATACTTCATCAGCAGACAAATCAGTTTGAACTAGGTAGCTGTCAGGCATAAAGCAAGCCCATGGACCTAATTCTTTAATTTGGCCAACTAATTTTGCATCTGAACGTACTTCATGGTGATGTTCATGATCATGGTTATGATCCCCACATCCACATGAACTATGTTCTTCTTGTAAATAGTAAACTATTGCATACGTCATAATTAATTACCACCTTTAGTCATTTGTATAAGGAAAAGCTCCTTATCATAGCTATAGTAAATATACTACACTAATTGATAATTTAATGCAATTAGACTCAAGGATGGAATATTAATAAAATATAAAATTTAGATGTGTAACAATATAATATCTTTAAGGATAGCCTAAATAATTACTAATAAAGAGAGTGAAATAATAGTATCTATTGACAAAATATAAAAGAGAATATATAATACTTTTTAATAATATAAAAGTAAAGCCGTGAAGAGAAAGAGTAGGATTAATAGAGTTTTAAAGAGAGTTCCTGGTTGGTGAAAAGGGCAAACAAGTTAATTTGAATACATCTTTGAGCAGCACTCCGAAAGATAACAACCAGTAGGCAGATGTCGGGATGCACCCGTTATAGTGCTAGAGTATAACCAGGTAATGTTAAGTTGGCGTACTCGAAAAGGTTATTATCGTGAGGTAATAATGAATTAAGGTGGTATCATGTGAGTAGTACTCTCGTCCTTTTATAGGGCGAGGGTTTTTTTATGTTTCTAGTTATTGGCGCGCGTAGCTAGAAATTAGTTTAATATTGGAGGGATAAATAATGAATATAGATGAACAAATTAAAATTATTCTTAAAGGGGTAAATGAAATAATAGGACTAGAAGATTTAAAATTAAAATTAGAGAAAGCAAGGAAGGATAATAAAGAATTAGTGGTAAAGCTTGGGTTAGATCCAAGTGCCCCAGACATTCATATTGGACACACTGTCGTTTTAAGAAAGATGAAACAGTTGCAAGATTTAGGGCACAAGGTAGTAATAATAATTGGAGACTTTACAGGGAAAATAGGTGATCCAACAGGTAAGTCTACAGCAAGAAAAGCACTGACTACAGAAAAGGTATTAGAAAATGCGAAGACATATGAAACACAAATTTTTAAAATATTAGATAAGAATAAAACTGAGGTAAGGTTTAATAGTGAATGGCTTGGTGAGATGAAGTTAGAAAAAATGATAGAATTATGCTCAAATATGACAGTTGCAAGAATGCTTGAAAGAGAAGACTTTAAAAAAAGATACGAAAATCAAATGCCAATAGCTATACATGAATTTTTCTATCCATTATTGCAGGCACAAGATTCAGTTGAAATTAAAGCAGATATAGAGATTGGAGGAACAGATCAGAGATTTAATCTTCTTATGGGTAGGATGTTACAAAAGGTAGTAGGTCAAGAACCGCAGGCTACAATATTCATGCCTCTTTTAGAAGGGGTGGATGGAGTAGAGAAAATGAGCAAAAGTCTTGGTAATTATATTGGCATAGATGAAAGTCCAGCAATAATATATGAAAAAGCAATGTCAATACCTGATGAACTTATAATTAAATATTACAATTTAGTTACAGATATACATCCAAATGAAGTGGAAAAAATAGCAAATGAACTTAAGGGCGGTAAAGTAAATCCAAGAGATATAAAGATGAACCTTGCAAAAGAAATTGTAACTCTATACCATGGTAAAGAAGAATCAGAAAAGTCAGAAGCAAGATTTAAAAGCATATTTCAAAAGGGAGAAATCCCCAAAGATATAAATACTATTAGAGTTTCGAAAAAGAATTTTGATATAGTAGAGGTATTAGTAGCTAATAAAATAAGTAATAGTAAAAATGAAATAAGAAGATTAGCTTCACAAGGGGGAGTTAAGATAAATTCAATTAAAGTAAAAGACTTATCAAAGGTTGAACTAAATGAAGAGCTAATTGTGCAAATAGGTAAAAATAAATTTTTGAAAATTCAGGGGTATATTTAAATAAAGAAAAAGACTGGATAAATAGTTAAGGTAATTAATCTAAAATGCTAGCCATGTTGATGCCTAGCATTTTATTTATATGATAGTAAAGTTAAAATTAATTACAATGATAAGGTAAATTTTAAAGATCAAGTATAGATTTTACTAAAGCTAACTTTGCAGTATGTAGCATATGATTCCAAGAACCAAACTTAGTTGTTTTAGAAATATAATCATTAAAATCTTCTTGATTAATCTCTTCAAAGTCTTTCAGAGAGTTTATTGTATAGTTTCCTGAACGAAGTAAATCATCAAGAGAAGTAAAGTTACTAAAATGTATCATAAATTTAGGCGAAAATATAGTATTTACTAGTAATTCATATAAATTACTTTTAGTTTTTAGATCAGTTGCATCAAAAACTTCATCATTACTTGATAGTTTCATTAAATACACCTCCTTAATATTAAATAATATCACTTTAAAAAGAATTAATAAATACATATTAAGGATTAAATGCTTGGACATGTTATAAGGGAACTTTAATTTTTATAATGAAAAGCTAGTCATTATGACTAGCTTTTCATTTGATTATTTCATTTCAGTTACACCTGTAACAGATGATCCTTCTTCAAGTTTATATGTATCTTTAGCTTCTTTATTTAAGAAATAGATATTACCTTCAACTTTAGCATCTACTAGAGTAAAATTCTTTGATTCTACATAAATATCACCTTTAAAAGTTCCACCTTTAATAGTTGTAGATTCACTTTTAACTGTTAATTTAGGTGCAGTAAGTGTATATCTAGCTGTAATTTCCTTTTTATCATTTTGATTATAAAGAGCTAGTTTACGTCCAGCTGCTATCATGACGGAACTATCTTCATTACTTGGCTTTTGAAGATCTCCTTCAACTACTAGATCTTTACTAGTAGATATATCATTTTGTAGTAATACAATCCATGTGCCATCTTTACCTAATGCTTTAATTAATTGTGATTCATCAGTTACCCTTGAAGGTCCTGTAACAGCATCAGAATCAGTAACTTCATTAACAGGTGGTGTTTCTTCTTTCGTTGAACCACATCCTACTAAGAATGTTGATCCAATAAGGACTGCAGCTAATAATTTTGAAAGTTTCATTTTAAATTCCTCCTTAGTATAAGTTCTACATATATAGTATGTGGAGATAAATTAAATATTATTTATTTAAAAAAGGAAATTACTTTTAAAGGTGAGTGAATTGGTTACTAAACTTAAGAATAAATTTATATTGTAAAATTATGAAATTAAAAGTAATATGATATAATATATAAGTTAGTAAATATTGTAAAAATGGGAGATTTATAAAATTAGTATTAGAGAATTTAGAGAAGAGCTTTGGAGATAAGATTAATATTAGTTTTATCAGTATTTATTGCAACCATTTTATTTATAGTTTTTGCAGGAAAGGATATTAGGGAGAAGTTAGTAGAAGGTATACTAAATTCAACTTCAATGATGATATTTATAATGTATATGATGTCAACTACTGAGCGAATATGTAAAGCGATGTTTTTTAATTGTGATCACAGTTTCTTAAAACATGGATATTATAGGGAAGGTAATGCCATATTAAGTAACTTTAAAACTAGGTTAAAGAGGATTGTCTTTATTAATTCTATTCCAGCCTTTGGAATAGCCTTAGCACTTGAAATTATAGTATTTATTTGTGGTGATTTTGAAGATGTAGTCAAATTAATACCAACATTGATATGTATTGTATCACTAGCAGCATTTTTTTCAATTTACTATTTGTTTATGTACTATGTATTACAACCTTATACAGAAGAACTTACAGTAAAAAGTCCATTATTTAGTATTACAAATTTCTTTATATATATGATTGCATACGGTTCTTTCCAGATAAACACATCATCGACTATTTTCACTTTAATTATTATAGGTGTAACAGTTATATTTATACCTATTGCCCTTGTTATAATAAATAAAGTAGCACCAAGAACCTTTAGGTTAAAGTAAAAACTCATACTACAGATTTATGCAGTCTGAGTTTTAATATGGCAATAAAATTCATTTAGAATTATATAATAAGTAGATAAATTATATTCATTAGGGGGAAGGATGGAAGAGGTTAATGATTTAAATTACTATAATAATGGGTTTAAGAGTAAGTGGTGGGAGACTAGTAGCAAATTTGACTTAGAAATGGATAAAGTGAATTTTCTTCAAAAGAAAAAAAGGGAGAAGGAATTTAACATGATTTTAGATTCCATTATTAATCACATTAAGGATTTTCCAAAAGAAGAAAAGGATATAAAGTTATGGAGAGCAAAAGGATATTCTTATATAGATGAGGTAATAGGTAAGGAAGGGATATTTAAACTTGGAGTAAAGAATAGCAGTTTAAAAGAAGGATTTTTTAAGAGTACAAAAGAGTTTATTAGATATGCAAGGGCCTTTGACAATAGTCTAGCATTAGCGGACATTGGTCAAGCAATGCGAAATCTTTGGATATTTAATATTCTACAAGCTTTATTTGGAGGAGATATGAAATTCTCTAAAGGAATTTTTGGCTATAGTATGCTCTATCCTTATACAGATAATTTTCTTGATAATCCTAGTATTGCTAAAATAAAAAAAGTGGAATTTAATAATAAATTCTCAAAGAGATTAAAAGGGGAGGAAGCCATTCCTATAAATATAAAGGAGAAAAAAATATTCAGTTTGGTGGAGATCATTGAAGATGAGTTCGACAGGAATATATCGCCTAAAGTTTATGAAAGCTTACTTTTAATTCAAAAAGGTCAGATTAGAAGCTTAAATCAACAAGAAGAATTAACTATACCATATGAAAGAGATATTCTTGAAATTTCTATTGATAAGGGCGGGGCTTCTGTTATTGTTGATGGGTATCTAATAAGAGGGGACTTAATTCAAGATGAGTTAGAATTTTGTATAGGATATGGCACTTTACTTCAAATAGCAGATGATCTTCAAGATGTAAAGGAGGATATTAATAATAATCATACTACAATATTTTCACAGCTAGCTGGTAAATATCCTTTAGATGCAATAGCAAATAAATTGATTAATTTCACAATTGAGTTATTGGATAATTATAATTTTAATAAAGGAGAAAATGAAAAAGATATTAAAGAATTAATAAAAGAAAATTGTTTAATGCTTATATTATTTTCTATAGTTTTCAGTAAAGAGTATTTCTCAAAGAATTATATAAGGAAAATAGAGAGCTACCTTCCATTTACACTTTCATATGCTGAACAAATACAGTCAACAATGAAAAATAAGTTCCTTGGGATCAATGGAAAAAGCAATGAAGACTTGATGCATATTATGGATGAAATGATTAAAGAATAAGAAGAAATATGGTATAATACTAAAAATAGAATACGAAGGAGAAGTATATGATTAGTAAAAAGGCTCTTAAAGAAGAAATAATTACTTATGATATTATTAATTATACTGATGAAGATGGAAGTAAGGTTGAATATGTTGAGGTTACTTTGGCTGACCGTATTATAGATGTTTATATGGATACAAAAGAAGTTAATATTGGAATACTTGCAAATAAGATTATTGAAGATAACTTGTATGAAGAGTAAAGAAAATATCCCTAGGTAATAGGTAATATTATCTAGGGATATTTTATTATTAAGAATAGTCAATGAATTTAATATAAAGTATAATAAAAATACAATAAAACAAGACTAGGGGAGTAAAATGAGACGAATAGTAAATACTTGCAATATAGACACTATATATGGAAACAGAACAATTAATTTAATAAGAGAGGATATAGTAGAAACAAAGGGAGAGCTAATTATATTTTCCACACATGATGATATAAACCTACCTATTGATGGAGAAGTATATCAATCTTTAAAGAAAAGGTATAAACTTAGAGGAACTGGAAGAGGTAACATGACTTCAGAAATAAATGGAGTTAAGCTTCAATATTGGAGAGAAAAGAATGAAGATGATTGGCAAGGATTTTTAATGGTTAGGATACCAAAATTAAGTGAAAATCAAAATAGCCTTTCTGCTCATGATAGACATATTAAAGCTATTTTTTCTTCGGTAATGGCTCTTGAATTTAATGATATTGATTTTGATAGTATTTCACTGCCGATGATAGCAGGTAATACATCAATTGATTATTTTGAGTCTGTGAAAATACAATTAAAATATGCAATAAAATTTTTAAAGGAAAGTAAAAATACAGATATAATTAACTTTTACATATTAGAAAAGGAGAAGGAGGATGAATGGAGTAAAGCTTTTGAAAAAACTCTAGGTAGGACATACTATAAACAGGGAAGTATAGTTGCAATAGAGTCATTAATTCTAGCTTTAAAGGATACAATTAATAAAATATTTGATTCTGAAAGATTTAGTGAACTTGAATATATTTTAAGGATTATAAATAGAGAATTAGAAGAAGTTGATTCATTATCAATGAGTAACATTGCAATAAATTCTAGAAAAATATCTGAAATTGTAGCTAAGGAAGTAGCAAGTAGAAAAAATATAAATATAAATAAAGTAAAATATGATTTAAGTTCAATTTTAAATGTTATTTCAAGTAAGGAGATATTGGCACCATGGATAATACAGTATTTACACAGTGCAAGAGTATTTGGAAATAGATCAGCTCATGTAGAAACTGATGTTAAGTTCATTCCAATAAAATTTTATGATAGTGACTTTATTTCAATACTTTCTTCCTTATATAATATTCTAAATTTTTGGTATTATAATAGGGATGATTTATAAAGGTTTGGTTATCTTGTCATTGGATATCAGGTAGGTTATTAAGAAAAGTATGCTTCAAAATAAAATTATAGAAGTAAGTGTATTAAAAATAGAACTAGAATAGAGTTTAAAGTAAAAGGATCTATTCTAGTTCTATATTTTAGTTAGACTTTGTTAAGACCGTATATAAATCCTGTCGTATAGAAATATTTCCTATAGATTTAGTTGAGATAACTACGCTATCATTAATAATCATATTTCTATCTAATGTTTTATTATATTCTCTTTTTACTTTCTCGTATTCATTATCCCATTTAATTACTGGTTTTCCAATAAGACCACTAGATATCCTAACTGAGTTTAATAACCTTTGCTTCTTTAATTTTTCTTCTTTAACTTTTTTTAATTCAGATAATAATAAGGAATAGCTATTCTTACTATCTGATGTTATTAATTCACCGTAGTTTTCATAGGCACTTTCTTCTTCTTTCTTTTTTGGAAATTTCTCAATTTTCCATTCTATAAACTTTGCTGGATAAATTTCATAAGGACTAGTATCATCCTTTAGTAAAGACTTTGGTGTAAATATACCCTTATCGTTAACTTTAAAGGTTACTCTAGCATCTCTTTCTTCTGAAGAAATATTAGATAAATCAATATCTTCACCATTTGTACTTATTAAAAGGGATTTGATATGTTTATTTAATGCCCATTGTTTACAACCTAATACCTGTATATCATAGAGATATGAAGCAATAGTTTCAGAGGAGAGTGAACGTAACAACCTCTTGTTTGTAGTTTTAATCTTTGTTAAGTCCATAATAGAGATTACTTTGTCATTCCACTTTATACTCTTCTTTAATATGCCTTCTTTTTTATATTTTATTTTAAGTTTTCTTGAGAGGATACAAGGAAGTTCAGAAGTATTAATATTACCATTAACAATTAAGTTATACTCCTTATACATCTTTGCATCTAATTTAAGCTTACTTACTAAGTCATTAACTTCACCATTTATTTCAACTTTGACTCCAATGTTAAGCTTTTTTGAGCCTATATTTATATCTATAACATTACCATAACCAGTTTTATCGTATGTAAATTTATACCTATATTCATCCAAAATATTCTTTATACCAATCCTTTTATATGGGTATTTATAGTCCCATAAAAGTTTGGAATTTTCATCAGCTAGTATTTCATTTAATACCTCAAGAAGACAGATAGGTTCATTAGTGGCTGGTAGAACTTTGATTTCTTCTTTACCTTCTTTAAACCTTTCTGTCTTATCTGTAATTACTTTATTTAAGTAAGTAATTGCTTTTCCTTTTTCTAAAAAAGAATAACAATTAGATAAGAGCTTATATACATAAATATCACCTGTTTGGCTTAGAGTTATTTCACAACTATCAATATCTCCATTTAAAAGGTGGTTTAATGATAGGCTATACAAAAAGTCCTCAATAACTGACTGAGTAGGACATCGATTATTGATTTTAATATCTATATTTTCAATGTTTAGAGGATCATCAAAGGTAACAATTAAATTATCTGTACTACTAGATAAATTCTTAATAGTATGGGTGGTAGAAATTCTTTGTGATGAATTTACCAGAAAAAAATCTTCATTATTGATTTTTATATCAGTTGAGTCCGTATTATTTATAGTAGATATCATCTTTAATGCGGTATCCTGATAATCTGAAACATCATCTATATGAATAAATTTTCCGTTATTAGGTATGCTAATAAGATTTTCAAGGAACTCTCTATCGTAGTACTGTCCAAAGCCTACTGTATTTAAATATACGTTACTATTTTTGCATAAATATCCTACTTTGTAGCACTTATCTTCTTCATCATTGTAGCTCCATTCCATTGGAACTAAACAGCCATCAGTAAATAATATAATATGGTGTTTATTGCAAATATCAGTAAGAGATTTAACTATTTCTATAGCATCTTCTAGGGGCTCAGACATTATAGTAACACCTTTTGTGAATATTTCATCTTCCACCTTCTTATAAACCTGTGCCATAGCATAGGAAGTTTTATCACATTTTACTGCATTAATAATCCGTAAGGAATCATTATGGCCTGAGAAGGTTATTATTGAGATATAATTATTCTTTGTATTAGATAAAACATCTAAGGTTTCTTTAAGTTTTTCTTTTAGTCTAGGTAGTTCATTGTACATACTACAAGATACATCTATTAGAAGTATATGATGATTAACAGTTTTTTTTATTCTTCTAGTTGTTTTTAGTGAGTAAAAGTAGCATAGTTTATTTTCATTTTCAGAAATGTTAATGTTTGTGCAACCTTTATAGGTAAATCTAACATTATTAAGCCTTTCCATTGAAATCTCCTAAATTATTGATAACTATAGTAATAGTTCTATGTAAGAATATATGATTTTAAGGTTATATTAATGAATAGGAAGGTTGATATTATTAATTTAAGGCATAAAAATAGTAAAATTAAAGAATTTAAAACTAAGTAATCTATATTATAATTATAAAACTGTTTAGTGATAAGTAATATTAATATAGTTTATTAAATATGCCAATAATGGATATATTTAAATTATTAACTTTAAAAATGTAATAAAAAAAGCTATAATGTATAAGTATATAAAAAATATTAGTTGATAATGATTAATAGTAAAGAAGTTAGGTGTATAAATGGACAAAGACGTAAGAGATGTAAATATGGTTCTAAAAAAAGTAATAGGCGAAATTAATGACGGTAAAGACAAAATCTTTAAGATATCAGAAAGCTTAAGAGATGAGTTTGAACGTGAGAAACAAGAGCTTGAAATGGTTATCATAGAAATAGGAAATGTCATTAATGAAGTAGATAGACTAGAGAAATTAGATAAAAAGATGAGGTTACGTCTAGCAAAGGAATCGATGAATTTAAAAAATAATGATGCTATGATTCAAAAAACCTATGAAGATGCTCTTGAAGTAAGAGTGAAATTTATTACTATGCAAAAGGAAGAAAAAGAGCTAAGAAAGAAAAGAGACAAGCTCGAATTATCCTTAAAAAATTATCTAAAGAATATAGAGGAAGCAGATTCAGTTATTAAACAAGTTAATGTTGCTTTACATTATTTAAGTGGTGATGTTGAAGATGGATTAGGAAATATTGAAGGAAATTCTAAAATGAATACCGGCATAAAAATACTTGAGGCACAGGAACAGGAAAGAAGTAGGATTGCTAGAGAGGTGCATGATGGGCCAGCACAATATTTAGCAAGTACAATAATGAGAATTGATTTTTGTAAAACATTACTTAATGATGATTTAGTAAAAGGACTTAAGGAACTTGACGATTTAAAGGGAGATGTCAAAAAGGCATTAAAAGAGGTAAGGGGTATTATATTTGATTTAAGACCACCTTTTTTAGAAAGACTTACTTTAACAGAAGCAGTACAAGATTTAGTTGATACATTTTTAGAAGAAAGTAATATTGACTTGGATGTTAGCTTCCAGTCATCTGCTAGAGAAAGTGAACACATTATTGAAGTAGGTGTATATAGAATAATACAAGAATTACTAAATAATATTAAGAAGCATTCAAAGGCACGAGAGGGAAATATTAAGTTAGAAATTGGTAGGGAATGGATTTACATAGTTATTGAGGATGATGGGATAGGTTTTGATCTTAATGAAGTAATTGAAAAATCAAGGAAAAGCAATTCTTCCTACGGAATTCTTGGTATTTTTGAGAGAGTTAATCAACTTGGTGGAGATATAAAAGTAGATGCAGTAAAAGATTTAGGTACAGGGTATAAGATTAAGTTGCCTACAAGTAGGAGGAAAAAGTGCGATGATTAGTTTAGCAATAGCTGATGACCATGCTTTAATTAGAGAAGGGTTAAGTAGAATATTAAGTTATGAAAAGGATTTAAAGATTATTGCAGAGGGAGAAAGTGGCGAAGAGTTATTAGAAGAATTAAAAGTTAAGACACCTGATATAGTGCTTTTAGATATAAATATGGAAAAGCTTGATGGAGTAGAGACTTTAAAAGTCATTAAAAGGGACTGGCCTAGAATTAAGATTATAATGCTTACAGTTGAAAAGCAAAGAAGGAAAATTAAAGAGACCATGGATATAGGTGCAGATGGTTATGTTTTAAAAGAATCAGCGGGAAATGAAATTACAAATGCTATAAGAGCTGTATATGCTGGAGGAAAGTACATAGATAAATCTTTGATAGATCAATTTATTCAAGAAGATAAAAAAGAAAGCAAAAACTTGTTGTTAGATAGTTTAACTAGAAGGGAATTAAGTATTCTAGTTAAAATATCTGATGGTCTTAAAAATAAAGAAATTGCAGAAAAGCTATTTCTATCTGAAAAAACTATCAAGAATTATGTTACAAGTATTTTTAGAAAGATAAATGTAGATGATAGAGTACATGCTACAATATTTGCAATCAAAAATAATGCTAAAGAGTATTATTTGAATAAATATAAAGATTCACTACATGTTCAGGACTAAAGTCCTAAAACATAAGGACTTTGGATATCTTATTATTTTGTAGAATTTTGTATATAATTAACCTATAGAATTTATTTCTTGCTCCAGTATTAATTCTCCCAGGATTAAATACCAGTTTCCCCAAAACGGGAGCGAGATTAATTTTTAATTATGGTTTGCAGTGTTTCATAAATAGCATGACTTTTTATAAGTTATGCTATTTTGTGTTTTTAATTAATTTTAAGATAATAATATATACATAATATGGTATGATTAGGTATATAGTAAGGAGGTATAGTGATGTATGGAGACCTAAAAAGTTCAATAAGGGCGGATTTTAAAAATCCACAGGATAAGAAGAGGAATTTTAGTAAAATAAGAGGATTATTTGATCTATTTCAAAGTAATAAATATACAATAGATGATCAAACTTGGGATGATCTTACTATGAATGAGGTATTTACAAAAATAGATAGAACATATTCAACTGCTGGTGAGGCTGTATTATATACACTTCTTAGGAATCCAGTTATGGATGAGGAAAAGCTTAAAAAAAGAGAGAAATTAATTAATTTATTTAAAAGTGATTTGAATTTAACAACTGAACTTAGAAAAATATTTTTTAAGATGGGCTTTGATAAGAAAAATAGGTTATTAGAGATGATAGAGGATTTACTTACGGTTAATAGAAAGAAATATTATTTATATTCTTTTTTAGGTAAAATACTTCCTATTGCTTTAATTGTTATAGCAATATTCCTAAAAGAACCTAGATTAATGATTATATTAATGGTTGTAATATTTATTAATATATATTTCAATCAGCATGAGGCAACCACTGTAAGGGCAACAGGTCTCATATACCTTAGAGATGTTATTGATGCAGCAAAGAAAATATGTAAATTAAAGGATGAAGGAATATCAGAACATGTAGGGAAATTAGAATATTTACTTAAGGATATCAAGATACTTGACAGTGGAACTAGGGTTATCAAGTATATAAATGCTTTTGGTGGGTTGTTTGAGGCAATATCAATTCCATTCTTATTAGAAGAAGCTGCTTATTATAATATAAGTAGTTCTTTGAAAGAAAAAGCTAGTAAGGTTCTAGAGTTATATTATCTAGTTGGTGAATTAGATGCTCTCATTGGAGTATCAAGTTATATTTCTTGTAATGAAGATAGATGTTCTGCGCCTAAGTTTATAGAAGGTACAACTTTAAGTATTATTGATGGAATACATCCATTATTAAAGGAGCCAGTACCAAATTCAATTCAGATAAATAACAATGGTATAGTGCTAACTGGAACAAATATGTCAGGAAAATCAACTTTCTTAAGGATGATTAGTACAAATATATTACTAGCTCAAACCTTTAATTTTGTACTAGCAAAAGAGTATAAAGCTTGTTTTTTAAATATAGTATCTTCAATAAGTCCTAAAGATGATATTAACAATGGTAAAAGTTATTATATGGCTGAAGCTGAAGCTATATTAAGAATTATAAGGGCATTAGATAATGATGTTGCTGTATTCTGTCCAATTGATGAGATTTTTAGGGGGACTAATCCTGTTGAAAGAATATCTTCTTCAGCAGAAATATTAAATTATATAAATAAAAGAGATGCTCTTTGTATTGTAGCTACTCATGATAGAGAACTTACAGATATGCTTAAAGATAACTACAATTTTTATTATTTTAGTGAAGATGTAGACAGTAAAGAAGGATTAAGTTTTGACTATAAACTAAAGGCAGGAATATCTAAAACGAAGAATGCTATAAAGCTTCTTGATTATATTGGATATCCTAAGGAAATAATAAAGAATGCTTACAAAAGAGCGGAAAATATGGAAAAGTATATATAAAGTATGTATAAAAGAAACCTGCATAGGGTTTCTTTTTTTGCTAATATATAGTATAATTTAATAGAAAACACAGAATATTATGAATTCTAGGAGGTAAGACATGAAAAGTTTAAAAGGAACTAAAACAGCAGAAAATTTAATGAAATCATTTGCAGGGGAGTGTCAAGCTAGGACAAGATATACTTATTATTCAAGTGTGGCTAAAAAGGAAGGATACGTACAAATAAGTAATATCTTTATGGAAACAGCTGAGCAAGAAAAAGAACATGCTAAGAGATTTTACAAATTCTTGAAAGAAGACTTTGTAGATGAAGCAATAGAAATCCAAGCATCATTCCCTGTATCATTCCATCAGGAAACTGCTAAGAACCTAAAGGCAGCAGCAGCAGGTGAAAATGAAGAATGGACAGACCTATATCCAACATTTGCAAAGGTTGCAGAAGAAGAAGGATTCCCAGAAATAGCACAAGCTTATAAGAAAATTACAGAAGTAGAGAACTTCCATGAAAGAAGATATAATAAACTTCTAAAGAATATTGAAGATGGAAAAGTATTCAAGAAAGATGAAGTTGTATTGTGGAAATGTAACAACTGTGGATATATTTATGAAGGTGAAGAAGCTCCTTTGGCATGTCCAGCATGTATACACCCACAAGGATACTTTGAGGTTTTCCACGAAACTTATTAAATTGGAGGGGATATTATGAAATATGATAAAATTCAACTACCATACAGTTTTAATGAATTAGAGCCTTATATAGATGCACAAACGGTAGAAATACATTATACAAAGCATCTTCAAACATATGTAGATAAATTGAATGGGGTTTTAATAGGATATGAAGATTTTACAAATGGAAAATCTCTTGATGATATTCTATCTGATGTAGCAGCAATTCCAGAATCAATACATGCTGCTGTTGTAAATAATGGTGGTGGAGTTGCAAATCATAATTTATATTTCTCAATTTTACATCCACAAGCCAAAAAGGCTCCAGAAGGAGATTTATTAGAAAAAATCAATAAAACTTTTGGTAGTTTAGAGGATTTAAAAGCTAAATTAACTGAGACTACTGTAAATCAATTTGGATCAGGTTATGGGTGGCTTGTAATCAATAAAGATGGAAATCTAGAAATTATAAGTACTTCTAATCAAAATTCACCACTAAGTCTTGGTTATAAGCCAATTTTAACAATAGACGTATGGGAACATGCATATTATTTAAAATATAAGAATGTAAGAGTAGATTACGTTAAGAATATATGGAATATTATTAATTGGAGGGAAGTAGAAAAACTTTATAGAAAATTTATGATAAACCTTTAGTATTGTTAAAGTAATCTATATGAATTATAGTATTCTTATGATTAAAGAATTTGAATACCAAATAAAATATAAAAAAAGAAAAACTCTTTCGATTTCAGTTGAATTAGATGGAGTGGTACAAGTTGTAGCACCTATAGGATTACCAAAAGGTAAAATAGAGGAGGTCCTAAAATCAAAGGAAAGTTGGATATTAAAAAGAATTAAAGAAGTTGAAAGTAAAGAAAAGCTTAATGTTGATGAGGTAATGTACTTAGGTCAGATTTATAAGGTTAAGGTTTTAGTGCAGAGGTTTTCTAAGGTGGATTTTGTCGTTTTTCATGAAGGAGTATTTTTAGTTAATGTTAGAGATGAAAATAATGTTATTAAAGCTTTAGAATCTTGGTTTAGAGAAATGACTGAGAAAACGATAAAAGATAAGGTACAAAAATATAAGCATTACTTTATAGAAAGGCCAAAAGAAATAATAATAAAAGAACAGAAAAGGCGCTGGGGAAGTTGTTCCTATGATAATAAATTATTATTTAATTGGAGACTTTCTATGGCTACAGAAGATGCATTAGAATATGTAGTTGTTCATGAGATGTGTCATATGGTTCATAAAAATCATTCTACTGAATACTGGAGAGAAGTTGAAAGAGTACTGCCAAATTATAAAGAAAGTCATAATTGGCTAAAGGAGAAGGGGTACCTTCTTAATTTACAGTAATAATTATTAGATAGTTAAAAATAAAGGAGTTAGTGATATTTCACTAGCTCCTTTATTTTATTTAGACTATATTATTTTTCTTCTTTAATATGAATATCCATTTGAGGATAAGGAATGCTAATTTTTTCTTCATCAAACCTAAGTTTAGCTTGTTCTAAAAGATAGAAGTAAACATTCCAGTAGTTTTCAGTCTTAGACCAAACTCTAACGACGAAGTTTACTGAACTAGCACCATGCTCACTTAAGCTTATAAAGGGAGCAGGATCTTTTAATGCAAACTCACAGGATTCAACAATTTCTGATAAAGTTCTTTTAACATGTAATATATCAGCATCATATCCTACACCGAAAGTAAGATCTACTCGTCTAGTATCCTTTGCAGAATAGTTAATTAGACTACCATTTGCAAGAGTACCATTTGGAATCATGATTTCCTTATTATCAGGAGTAGCTAAGTGAGTATAGAATATTTTTATTCTCTCAACTGTTCCGCTATATCCAGCAGCTTCGATAAAATCCCCAACTTGGAAAGGTCTCATCATTAGTATAATTACACCGCCTGCAAAGTTAGATAAACTTCCTTGAAGGGCAAGACCAACTGCAAGACCTGCTGATGCAACAAGTGCTGCTAGACTTGATGTGCCGATTCCTACATAATTCAAAACACAAATAATTAAAATTATTTTAAGTGACATATCTACAAAAGCCTCAAGGAAAGAATGAAGTGTTGAATCAAATCCCCTTTTGTTTAAAATATTACTTAATCTTTTTACGATTTTTTTAATTACTTTCCAACCTATAAATAGAACTACAACACCAATGGCAAGTCTTATACCATTAGTTGTAGCCCAACTAATAAGTTTTTCAATAAATACTTCTAAGGACATTTTAATACCTCCATAAATCTTTTTATATAAATAGTATAATCGCAAATAACTTCTTACACAATAACAAATCATAATGGAATTATTTACATTATTTATAGAATGTGATAATATAATAATTAATATTTTCATATTATTAATGAATATATTAAATGAGTATAACTTTAACAATAATACTAAGTATATAATATTAAAAATATAGTATTAACCTTTGGTGGGTATTATATTCTAAATGTAGAAAGTTGTAAAAGATAGGAATAAAGTATGGGTAAAACAAAATAGGAGGATGGTAATATGGTAGGGAAAAAGAAGGTTGCTCTGATGCTATGTGGTCTTCTAGTAGGAACGGTACTTGTAGGATGTGGAGCTGAAAAGAAGGATGAGAAGAAAAAAATTGGAGTTGTACAATTCATACAACATGGAGCTTTAGATGCCGCTAATGAAGGCTTTATAGCTGGTTTAAAAGAAAAGGGCTATGAAGATAAGGTAGTTATAGAACAACAAAATGCTCAAGGCAAGATTGATGTTGCTCAGCAAATAGCAGGACAGTTTGTTAGTGATAAAAAGGATTTAATATTTGCAATAGCAACCCCAACGGCACAAGCTGCATATAACTCAACAAAGGATATACCAATTGTATTTACAGCTGTTACAGACCCTGTTACAGATGGACTAGCTAATGATTGGAAAGGTTCAGGGAGGAATACAACAGGTACTTCAGATATGGTAAATATAGACGAGCAGTTAGACTTATTTAAAAAGTTAGTACCTAGTGCTAAAACATTAGGAGTTATCTATACAACTTCTGAAACAAATTCTGTTAATCAAGTTAATAAGCTAAAAGAATTAGCCCCAAAACATGGCTTAGAGATAAAGGAAATTGGAGTTGCTAATATTAATGAAATAAATCAAAATTTAACAAATGCTATGGCTTCAGTAGATGGGATATATGCTCCAACAGATAATAATGTTGCTGCTTCTTATGAACTAGTAGGTAATATATGTTTAAAGAATAATAAACCAATTTTAGGTGCAGAGCCTGCTGTAGTAGAGAAGGGTGGACTTGTATCTAAAGGATTAGATTATTTTGAACTAGGCAAAATGGCAGCTTATAAAGCTGTAGAAATATTTGAAGGTAAAAGTCCATCGGATATTGAAATTGAAACTATGAAAGAACTTGCAATAACAATTAATACAGACGTGGCAAAGAAACTTAATATAACAATTCCAGAAGATATTGATAAGGTTGCAAAGAAGGTTACTGGAGGCGTTAATTAGTGGACATCATAGTAAATGTATTAGAGCAAGCTTCTCTATTTGGCTTAGTAGCGATGGGAGTTTATATCACATATAAGATATTAGATTTTCCAGACCTTTCAGTGGATGGTACTTATCCACTAGGAGCTTGTATAGCAGCAACTTTATTAGTTAATGGGGTTAATCCTTTTATAGCTACTATTGTTGCAATGCTAGGTGGAGCAGTTGCAGGATTTATTACTGCATACCTTCATGTAAAGCTAAAGATTACAAATTTAATGTCTGGAATACTTGTAATGATTGGATTATATTCAGTTAATTTAACTATAATGGGTAAATCCAATACACCCTTGTTTAGTACAGATAACCTATTTAAATTAAATATACAGTTATTTGGTATAGATATAGGAAAGATAATTTTAACGTTACTAATCCTAGTAATTTTAAAAATATTATTAGACTTGTTTATGAAAACAAAGATTGGTTTCTTATTGTTTGCAGTAGGAGATAACGAGCAGGTTGTTACTTCATTAGGAGTAAATAAAAATAATATTAAAATTTTAGGACTAATGATAAGCAATTCACTAGTAGCCCTAGCAGGAGGTCTTACAGCCCAATATCAAGGTTTTGCAGACGTTGGTATGGGTACAGGAATTGTTGTTAAAGGTCTTGCTTGTGTAATTATTGGAACATCAATATTTAGCAAGATTAAATTTATAAAATCAACAACTCAAGCAATTATTGGAACTGTTGTATATTATGGAGCTATATCAATTGCATTGAGACTTGGCTTAAGTCCAAATCTATTAAATTTACTTACGGCAACAGTTATAGTTGTAGCATTGAGTTCTCAAAACTTTAAATTTAAGAAGAAAGACAACAATATAAACAGGAAGGGTGGTGCTGAAGAAAGTGCTAAAGATCAAGCAGCTATCGAAAGTATTCAATCCTAATACTATAAATGAAAATAAGGTTTTTAATGGTTTATCACTAGAGGTAGAAAAGGGTGATTTTATTACAATAATAGGATCCAATGGTGCTGGGAAGTCCACACTTTTAAATATCATTGGGGGTACAATAGAATTAGACAGTGGAACAATTCATATTGACGGTGATGATGTATCTAAAAAAGCAGAGTTTGCAAGGTCTAAATCAATAGGAAGGGTTTTTCAAAATCCATCAGTTGGTGTAGCACCACAAATGACTATATTAGAAAACTTATCTCTTGCTGACAATAAGGGAAAGACTTATGGATTAACAATCGGTGTTAATAAAAAGAGGATAGAAGAATATAAGAAACTTCTTGAAGAGGTAGATTTAGGTCTTGAGGATAAACTTTACAATAAAGTAGAGTTACTATCTGGAGGGCAAAGACAAGCATTAACACTTTTAATGGCTGTAATGTCGAATCCAAAGTTGCTACTATTAGATGAACATACAGCAGCTTTAGACCCTAAAACTTCTGAAAAGATAATGGCAATTACAAAGAAAATTGTTAAGGAAAGAGGAATAACTACATTAATGGTTACTCATAATCTTAAACATGCTATGGAAACTGGTAATAGACTTTTTATGATGCACAGAGGTGAAGTCGTTATTGATGTAAGAGGAATAGAAAAGGAAGAATTAACTACAGACAAATTAATGGATCTATTTGAAAAGGTTCATGTTAAAGAAGATTTAAGTGATAGAACATTATTTGGTTAATTATATCTAAGGAAGCCTAGGCTTCCTTTTTTTCTTTGTTTCATGTTATTATTAGATATATAAAATGTTAAAGTAGAGGTAATTATGTATAAACCATTAGCAGATAAAATAAGACCAGTAGAATTAGAAGATGTTTGCGGACAACAGCATATCTTAGGTCCAAATAAGATTTTAAACAGAATTGTTAAAAGTGGTGCAATTAGTAACATGATTTTTTATGGACCACCAGGTATAGGTAAAACTACTGTGGCAAACATTATTGCAAAAAAGGCAAATAAGCAATTTTATAAACTTAATGCAACAAATGCTTCATTAAAAGATATTCAAGATATATGTAAGGATTTAGATACTTTTATGGGGAGAGAGGGGGTTCTCTTATATTTAGATGAGATTCAAAACTTTAACAAGAAACAACAGCAATCTCTATTAGAATACATAGAAGATGGAAGAATAACCTTAATAGCTTCTACAACAGAAAATCCATATCATTACGTATTTAAGGCACTTTTAAGTAGATCTACTATTTTTGAATTTAAAGCTTTAAATGAAGAAGATGTTAAGAAAGCATTAAGGAGAGCCATTGATATACAGATGAAGGATTATAATGAAACTACTTTACAAGTTAAGGAAGAAGCCTTAGATTATTTTGCGGCTGCTTCTAATGGAGATGTTAGAAAAGCTATGAATGGACTTGAAGTAGCCCTTAATTCAACTAATCCTAATTCAGATGGAGTAGTACTCATAGATTTAGGAATAGCCAGAGATAGTAGTCAGACAAAGGTTGTTGCCTATGATGTAAATGGTGATAGTCACTATGATTATCTTAGTGCCTTTCAGAAGTCTATAAGAGGCAGTGATCCAGATGCAGCAATCCACTATCTTGCTAGATTAGTTAAAGCAGGAGACTTGATTTCCATTTGTAGAAGGTTACAAGTTATAGCTTCAGAGGATATAGGTTTAGCCTATCCTCAAGCTGCACCTATAGTTAAGTCATTGGTAGATTCAGCAAGGGAGCTTGGTTTTCCAGAAGCAAGAATACCCCTTGCGCAAGCAGTGATTTTATTAGCAACTGCACCTAAATCAAATTCAGTTATTATGGCAATTGATGGAGCACTTGCTGATCTTGAGAACATGAAAGTTGATGATATACCTAATCATCTAAAGGATGCTCATTATAACGGGGCAAAAGCCCTTGGAAGAGGAACTAACTATAAGTATCCTCACAATTACCCTAATCATTATATACCACAGCAGTACTTACCAAATAATATAAAGGATAAAAGTTACTATGAATACGGTGATAATAAGATGGAGAGAGCATCTATGGAATATTGGAAAAAGATTAAATAATTAATATAGCTTTTTGCATAAATAGAGGATGAAGAAAACTTCATCCTCTATTTATAATATTTTGAAAAACTTATTATTTAATAGATGTGCTAATATTTTTAATGGATAAACCCTTAGAGTCCCCTTCACAAGCCCCGCCAACTGTAATAGAATCACCTTTTTTTAAAGAACCGCCCCAGGCTGGGTTAGAGATTTTGTAAGTATCACCTGAATTGGAAAAGCTTCCGTCCCAACACTGAGTAATTTTTTTAGGGAATGAGAAGCTAACTTCCCATCCTGAAATATCATTACCAGTATTATTTGTAATAACCATAGACCAATTAGCTCCTGAACCCCAGTCAGAGGTTATTTCGAATTTCGTATCTAATCCGCTAGTAGAAGTTACTTTATCATTAGAATGGGTATCTTCATTAGAAGCCTTATCATTTGAAGTAGCTTCTTCTTTTTCTTTTGAAGAATTATTTTTTGAATCATTACTATCCTTTGATTTTGAGGCACCAGAAGGTTTACCAAACTTCTCCCAAATTATCGAGGTTAGTGGAAAGCCAGAAGACTTATCGTCTCCAGAAATTTCCCAAATAATCATTCCACCATATTCATTTTTTAATACAAAGTCGCACCTTTCCTTTAGGGAATCTTCGTCCTCATAGGTAAGCATTGCTTTTAGCTCCTTATTGTATAGATATGGAACCTTTGACTTATTATCAAAGTATTTCTTCCAACCATCCTTATTTTCCATATTTTTTAGTTGGAACCAAGGAATTTGCCCACCAGGATTTTGAGGACCATCCCAAGAACCTTTATATCCTTTCTTTGCAGTGGAGAATAAACCATCCTTTCCAGTACTATCATCAACTACACTCCAACCTCTTGAGTAAAATGGTGAGCCTACATTAAGTTTTTCACTAGGAATACCATATTCTTTAACATACATTTTCATTGAATCCTCAGCAGAGTAGGTATACTTATCATAATCAGTTGGATCCTCATTATTTTTATAGATAGCAGAGTGATGATTTGTAGTATTCTCCCAAGAACCATGGAAATCATAAGTCATTACATTAATATAATCTAGATATTTTATGTATTTGTCAGGCTCCTGTAATTTGAGTTTTTCATAATTACTTGTATTTGCTATAGTAAGAGATTTATCTTGCATGTCATTTTTGTTGTAGCCATCTCTTATTTCCTTAAGGAGAAGGATAAAGTTTTCTTTATCTTCAGGTCCACCAGGACATCCTCTATCATAATCATCATTAGGGTCTTTTTCTCTATTTTCTCCAGGATATTCCCAGTCTAAATCAATGCCATCTATAAATGGATATTTATTCAAAAATTCTATTATGCTGTTTATAAAGGTTTGTCTATTTTCTTTTGTTTTAGCCATATCATGGAAGTTTTCACCTCTAGTCCATCCACCAACAGATAATAATACTTTTACATTTGGATATTTATCTTTGTAGTATTTATATTCACCCATATGACCACGTAGCTGATTCTGATCCCAACCTTCTGAATGAGGGAAGGATTTTTCGAAGTCAGCATCTTTATCAGTGGATTCTAATTTAAAGCTACTAGATACAGTAAAGAATGCGTGATTAATTACTGTAATCTTATCCCAGGGAATATCAGCAACTGACATATTTTGATGCTCGCTACTATAAACTCCCCAGTTAGGAAAATACATGATTATATTTTTATTATTACTTGTTTTGCTAATATTATTAGAACTTGCAGGAGTGCTATCTTTTTTATTATCATTAGGTTTTGATAAGAGCTCATATGATAATAAACCTCCAACAGTTACTACTAATAGAATTGATAATACAAGAGTGATTTTCTTTTTCATACTGACCTCCTTACAATTTATTACAATTAATTATAGAAGTTCTCATAATCAAAGTAAAGGTGATAAATGATTATAATATAGAAAATAAGATTTTACTCCTTTATACTTAAATAGTACCTAGTTAAGTATAAAGGAGATTTTCATGGAAAATATAAGAAAGGCCAATAAATTTGATGTCATAGCTATAAGTGAAGTTCATGCTAGATCATGGAAAGAAGGATACAAAGGATTAATTAGTGAAAAGTACTTAAAGAAAATTTATGATAGATTATGGGTTCCTAAATTCATTCAAATTTTGAATGATAATGAATATATGGTTTCTTTATATACAGTTGATGGGAAAGTTACAGGGTGTATTACTTATGGTAAGGAACAAGATTGTATTGTACCCACAGTTACTGAAGAAATAAAAAGAGAAGGTATGGCAGAAATAGTAACCTTTTATGTACTGCCAGAATACTGGGGGAAAATGCAAGGGTATAAACTTGCAACCTTTGCTGAAAAAATATTAAAGGATATGGGTTATAAAGGTTGTTATGTTTGGGTACTATATGGAAATGAAAGAGCTATAAAGTTTTATGAAAAATTTGGTTTTAGAGAGGAAAAAGTGTTCACTAAATCCTTTGTGGGTAAGGAGGAAACTATTGAGCAAAGATACTATAAAAAATATTAAGTTATAGGAAAAAGTATTATTGACAATAGCAGAGTGCTTTGCTATGATATAAAAAGAAAACCAAGTAAAACACTCAACATTAAGGGGTGATTAAATGAAACTTTCTACGAAGGGGCGTTATGGAGTAAAAGCAATGGTTGAGCTTGCTATAAATTACGGAGATGCTCCTGTTTCAATAAAGACAATATCAGGAAGGCAAAATATATCTGAATATTATTTAGAACAATTATTTTCACCATTAAGAAAGGCAAAGCTAATTACAAGTATTAGGGGAGCCCAGGGAGGATATGTTTTAAGTAGAGAGCCGAAAGATATTACTGTAGCAGATATTATGTTTGTGCTAGAAGGACCTATAGAGGTTTCAGATTGTATAGATGGTGCAGCCTGTGATAAAATTGATTGCTGTGCTACAAGATTACTGTGGGAAAAGATTAAAAATAGTATCGACCATGTTATGGAATCGGTAACCTTAGAAGATATTGTTAATGATTATGAAGCGATGAAGGGAAATAACGATAAAATTAAACTTAAATTATAGAGGTGAATGGATATGAAGACAGTATACATGGATTATGCTGCAACAACTTACGTTAAACCAGAGGTTTTGGAAGAAATGATGCCATACTTTACAGAAAAGTTTGGTAACCCATCTTCTTTCTATGAAATATCTAGAACTACGAAGAGAGCTATCGACTCTTCAAGAGAAAAAGTTGCAACAGCACTAAATTGTGAAATAAACGAAGTTTATTTTACAGGGGGTGGGTCTGAGTCAGATAACTGGGCAATTAAAGGGATAGCCTCAGCCTATAAGAATAAAGGGAATCATATAATTACAACTAAGATAGAACATCATGCAGTATTACATACTTGTGAGTACTTAGAAAAGAATGGTTATGAAGTTACTTACTTAGATGTAGATTCAGAAGGATTTGTTAATTTAGAAGATTTAAAGAATGCAATAACTGATAAAACTATATTAGTTTCAATAATGTTTGCAAATAATGAAATTGGAACTATACAACCAGTTAAAGAAATTGGTGCTATTTGTAAGGAAAGAGGAGTTTTATTTCACACAGATGCAGTTCAAGCAATTGGTAATGTAGAAGTTGATGTAAAAGATATGAATATAGACTTACTTTCACTTGCAGGACATAAGATATATGGGCCTAAGGGAATTGGTGCATTATACATCAGAAAAGGTGTTAGAATACATAACTTAATTCATGGTGGGGGTCAAGAAAGAGCTAGAAGAGGTGGAACTGAAAATATTGCAGCTATAGTTGGTCTTGGGAAAGCTATGGAATTAGCCCACAACAACTTAGATGAACATGCTAAGAAGATGACAGTATTAAGAGATAGATTAATCGAAGGATTATTAGCAGTTCCTTATACTAAGCTTAATGGACCAAAGGGTGATAAAAGATTACCTGGTAACGTAAATATTGGATTTGAATTTATTGAAGGTGAATCAATACTACTTTCATTAGATTTTGAAGGTGTATGTGCATCAAGTGGTAGTGCTTGTACATCAGGTTCATTAGATCCTTCTCATGTATTACTTGCTATAGGACTTCCTCATGAAAAAGCTCATGGATCATTAAGATTAACACTCGGTGATGGATCAACAGAAGAAGATGTTGAATATGTAATTAAAACAGTTCCACCAATAATTGAAAGACTAAGAAATATGTCTCCTTTATGGGAAGACTTTGTTAAGAAGGGAGAAAGATAATATGATATATACAGATAAGGTTATGGACCATTTTAGAAATCCAAGAAATGTTGGCGAGATTGAAAATGCAAATGGTGTAGGTGAAGTTGGAAACGCTAAGTGCGGAGATATAATGAAAATCTACTTAAAGGTTAACGATAATGGAATAATAGAGGATGTTAAATTTAAAACATTTGGATGTGGATCAGCTATAGCGTCATCTTCAATGGCAACTGAACTTATCATGGGTAAACATATTGATGAAGCATGGGAACTATCAAACAAGGCTGTTGCAGAAGCACTAGATGGTCTTCCACCTGTTAAAATGCACTGTTCAGTTTTAGCAGAAGAAGCTATTCATAAGGCTATTAATGATTACAGAAAGAATGCAGGTCTTGAACTTTGGGACTTCGAAGAACATGGAGATGATTTACACGATCACATTCATGGTGAAGAGTAGGAGTTAAGATGAAAAAAAAGGTTGTAGTAGGTATGAGTGGCGGAGTCGATAGTTCCGTTGCTGCTTACCTTTTAAAAAAACAGGGTTATGATGTTATAGGTATAACTTTAAGAATGTCACCAGATGATGATGAATTTGCTGAAAGAGAAGGCGGATGCTGTTCATTATCAGCAGTAGAGGATGCAAGAAGAGTTTGTGACAAGTTAGAGATACCTTTCTACGTCTTGAACTTCAAAGATATATTTAAAGAAAAAGTCATAGACTATTTTGTTGATGAATATATGGATGGGAAGACTCCAAACCCATGTATAGCATGTAACAAGCACATAAAGTTTGATGCTTTACTTCAAAAAGCAAGAGGTATTGGAGCAGAATATGTTGCAACAGGACACTATGCTAAAATTGAAGAGAAGGATGGGAGATTCCTTTTAGTTAAATCTGATGATGATAGAAAAGATCAGACATATGCTTTATATAATTTTACACAGGATCAATTGGCTCATACTTTAATGCCTTGTGGTGAATATACTAAGGATAAAATCAGAGAGATAGCTAAAGAGATAGGTCTTGCAGTACATAATAAGAAGGATAGTGAAGAAATTTGCTTTATTCCAGATAATGACCATGGAAGATTTATATTAGAAGAGAAAAAAGGTAAGGTTAAGACTGGGAATTTTGTAGATAAAGATGGTAATATTCTTGGGAAACATAAAGGAATAGTTTATTATACAATAGGTCAAAGAAAAGGATTAGGGATAGCCCTTGGTAGACCTGTATTTGTAACTGATATAAATCCTAGAACAAAAGAAGTTGTATTAGGACCAGAGGAAGATATATTTAAGACTGATTTACTAGCTAAGGATGTTAATTTCATTCCTTTTGATAAACTGGAAAGAGAAATTACTGTTACTGCAAAAGTTAGATACCTTGCTAAACCAGCAGAAGCAATTCTTTACCCGGAAAAGGATGGAAAAGCAAGAGTATCTTTTAAGGAAAAACAAAGAGCAATAACTAAAGGTCAATCTGTTGTTTTCTACCAGGGTAATATTGTAGTTGGTGGTGGAATTACTGATAGAGTATTATAATATCAAAATAAAAGAGTGATAAAATCCGCTGTATTAATACAGCGGATTTATTTATTTTGGTTAGATAAATGAGCAATTAAGAAAAGAAAATTATAAATTATGATAATGCTTAAAAAAATCACGATTTACCAATAAATATCTCATTAACTTAAGATTAATTTAATGCTTCAACTGAAGTAACAATAATCCTTTTATATTTTATAATAATGGTGTATAAGTATAATTATGGGGGTGTTTATAGGTATGAAGAATAATAAGGTAAGACCAGGTATCCTAATAATAGGAATATTATTAATAAGCAGTTTATTATTAATTTTTAGAATATTTACACAAGATAAAAATGTTCTTAATGTAAGTATTAGTAATAGCTCATTAGAAAAATATAATAGTATTAGTGTTTATGAAAAAGGTGGCGACAAGGAATATGGAATAGTAAGTGATTTATTTCCAGAAGGTAAAAGCAAAGCAAAAGTTAAATTAGACAGCACATTATCTGAAAGTTCAATCTATATGAAATATAGAAATGCTACAGGTGAAGAAATGGAAGTATGTATACTTGGTTATATAGAGAATGGGGTAGGTGGTACTGTTAATGTGGATTTTCAGGCCAATGAAGAGGTAGTTATAACTAATTAATTATGAGGGTAGAAATAAAAAACTATTATATACAGGAAGCTTAGACTATTAAAGTAGTTTTAAGCCCCTATATATGATAGTTTTCTTTATTTAAAAATTACTATCTCTAAATATAATAATACTTCTTTGAGGATCTTCTATAAAATTTAGATTAAGACCATCCTTTTCTGTAGTAATAAAATCAATAAATCCTTTGGATAGATTATTTGTAGAGTCCTCTGTAGTACTTTCTATAGTCCAAAGACTTTCATTACGCTCGTTTTCAAATATTATGAAATCATTTAATACAACAACTTGAATATATTTACATTCACTCTCTATTTCATCTAGTGCATCTAAAGCATCAACCTTTGAAATGGCAAGTACAAAGGGTATAAATGGAATCTTTTTAGTATTACCATGGAACTGATATATAGCTAAAGGTTTGCTTCCGTATATAGATGTATTATGTTTTTCTCCTTTTCTATCAATACGCACATCAAAGCTCCTAATACTTATTTTAATATATTATAGTTCAATATATGAAAAGAAGTTCGTTATTATAAAAAAATTAAAAAAACTTATATTACTGTATATAAAAATATAAAATCTTTCATTTTAATTATTGACTAGTATAAATAATTATGATAAAATAAAAATTTACAATTATTTAGTTATGTGTTATACTTATATAGTAAGGCATAAGGGGGTAATTATTTGTTTAAAATAGGTGATAAAATTGTTTATCCAAGTCAAGGTATCGGAGTGGTAGATCTTATAGAGGAAAGGGAGTTTGATGGTAAAATCCAGGATTATTATAAGATACATCTTTTAAATGATACTATGAAATTGACATTACCTTGTAGTCGAGTGAAACAATCTGGAATGAGATTAATTAGTGATTGTAAAACTATAGATAACAAGCTAAAGAATATAACTGATTATACAACTGATATGGAAGAATTAAAGAAATCAAGTTATAAAGATAGAATCCTTATGAATTCTGATAAAATAAAATCAGGATCTTTAGTAGATTATTTAGAGGTGATATGTAATCTTACACAAGTTAGAATACATCATCATTTAACAGCTAGTGAAAAAAGAATTTTAGACAGTACTAAGAAGGTTGTAATAGAAGAGATAAGCCAATCTAAGGATATTTCTAATGAAGTAGCGGAAGATTTATTGAATTTAGCAATTAATTTTTAGAAGATTTTACAAAGTACTTGCAAAGTTATACAGTATATGTTATACTGTATAAAGTAAGTAAAAAAAGATTTTTTATAGGTTTATAAGTTTCTCCTTTAGAGAAAGATTATACAATATATTAATCTTTATTTTAAAAGGAGGAAATTTATATGTCAGATAAGACTTTAGTATGCAGAGATTGTGGTAGTGAATTCGTATTTACTGTAGGAGAACAAGAATTCTATCAAGAAAAAGGATTTACAAATGAACCTACAAGATGTGCAGCTTGTAGAAGAGCTAAGAAAGAACAAAACAGAAGATAGTTTTGTTTTATTTAGAAGGCTATAAGTAAATTATAGCCTTCTTTTTATGTGTTTTCAAACTAAGACAAATTTAATAGGAAGTCCCTTTTAGTAAATAATCCAAGGAACATATCGTTTATTATCATATCTATAATAAAAAGTTTCGTCATCCTGGCAAAATACAACTTCACTATAAATTTAATTTAGAATAATTATATAAGTAGGTGACAAGCATGGGAGATTTAATGAAAATTAACATGTATGTAGATAAGAAAAAAAGAAGTAACAAAAATATAAATATTGAGGTTCTAAAAAATAACTTTATTGACTACGAGAGATGGTTAGATAAAACTAAAAGACCAGATGGAATTGAGAATTATAAGTTGTTTTTAAAAAAGAATTAAATTTGAGGTGAATTTTAAATAATTCACCTTATTTTTTTGCCCATTTTTTAGAAAAATATAAAAAAAATTCTTTTGCTATTTTATTGACAAAATGGCAAAAATATCATATTATAAAATCATAGTAAGCAGATAAGTATTATAAGTGTAAAATAAAGGGGGAAAATAACATGTCAAAAATTTATAAAAACCTAACAGATTTAATAGGAGGAACTCCATTATTAGAATTATCAAATTATAGTAAAAAACATAATTTGGGAGCTACAGTGCTAGCTAAATTAGAAAGCTTTAATCCAGCTGGAAGTGTAAAGGATAGAATAGCTTATGCAATGATTATAGATGCAGAAGAAAAGGGAACTTTAAAGGAAGGATCAGTAATTATAGAACCTACTAGTGGAAATACTGGAATTGGTATAGCATCAGTTGCAGCAGCTAAAGGGTATAAAACAATAATTGTTATGCCTGAAACAATGAGTATTGAAAGACGTAGTTTAATCAAAGCTTATGGGGCAGAGATAGTGCTAACTGAAGGTGCTAAAGGAATGAAGGGTGCTATTGCAAAGGCACAAGAACTTGCTGATGAAACTCCTAATTCCATTATACTTGGTCAATTTGTTAATCCAGCAAATCCTGAAGTTCATAAAAGAACAACTGGACCTGAAATATGGGAAGATACAGATGGAAAAGTTGATATATTAGTATCAGGTATTGGAACAGGTGGTACTATATCAGGTGCTGGTGAGTACTTGAAGTCTAAGAATCAAAATCTTAAGGTAGTAGGGGTTGAGCCATCTGCATCACCAATTTTATCAGAAGGCTGGGCTGGACCACATAAAATTCAAGGTATAGGGGCAGGATTTGTTCCAGATACTCTTAATACTAAAATATATGATGAAATAATTAAAGTGGACAATGAAGATGCATTTGCCTTAGGTAAAGAATTATCTAAGACAGAGGGGTTATTAGTTGGTATATCATCTGGAGCAGCTACTTATGCAGCTATAGAAATTGCAAAACGTCCTGAAAATGTAGGAAAGACAATAGTTGTAATACTACCTGATACAGGAGAACGTTATATATCAACAGCATTGTTTGAGGACTAATTGTTTGGAGAATAGAAGGAAAATATGTAAATGTCAAGAAGGGAAGAAGTATATTAATGAAAATTACCAGAGAGGGATTCGCAAATGGGGCTGAGAAGAATCTTTAATGGAAGTTAATAGAATGCATCCTGGAACTCTGAGTTGAAATAATAGTAGACTTTTGCAGGAGCGCCTGTTATAGCGCAAATAAGATGTTATTAGATCCTATGATATAATATTCAGAGTGGAACCGCAGATATAATGCCGCCTCTGTAAATACAGAGGCGGCATTTTTTTACTCAAAAATAAGTAAATAAATAAATTGGGGGGATATAAATTGAAAAAAACTAGGTTATTAAGTTTATTTTTAGGGGCAAGTTTATTTTTAGGGGCAAGTTTGTTAATTATTGGTTTGGTAGGATGTGGCTCAGAAAAATATGGAGAAAAAAAAGAATCAGTAGAACTTTTAAATGTTTCTTATGATCCTACAAGGGAACTATATACGAAATACAATGAGAGTTTTATTAAATATTGGAAAGAAAAAAATGGTCAAGATGTATCTATACTTCAATCCCATGGAGGTTCTGGAAAACAAGGACGTGCGGTTATTGAAGGATTGGAAGCAGACGTAGCTACACTAGCTCTAGCATATGACATTGACGCTATTAGTGAGTCTGGGTTAATAGATAAGGCTTGGCAGAGTAGACTTAATGATAATAGTTCACCATATACTTCAACAATTGTTTTTCTTGTTAGAAAGGGTAATCCTAAGAATATAAAAGATTGGGGTGACCTAGTTAAGCCAGGGGTATCTATAATTACACCTAATCCTAAAACATCTGGTGGAGCTAGATGGAATTACCTAGCTGCATGGGCATATGCACTAGACAAAAATAATAAAGATGAAAGTGCTGCTAAGAATTTTGTTGCACAATTATATAAGAATGTTGAGGTACTAGATTCAGGTGCTAGAGGCGCAACTACAACATTTGCAGAAAGAGGAATTGGAGATGTACTGCTTGCTTGGGAAAATGAAGCATTCTTATCTATTGACGAATTAGGTGCTGATAAATTTGATATAGTTGTTCCATCCTTAAGTATTCTTGCTGAACCACCAGTTGCAGTTGTGGATAAAGTAGTTGATAAAAAAGGAACTAGAGAGGTTGCAGAAGGTTATTTAGAGTATTTGTATAGCAAAGAGGGACAAGAGATTGCAGCTCAAAACTATTACAGGCCAAGAGACCCTGAAGTTGCAGAAAAGTATAAGGATAAATTTCCTGCAATTAATCTAGTAACTATCAATGATGTTTTTGGTGGTTGGACTAAAGCACAGAAAGAGCATTTTGCTGATGGTGGAGTATTTGATCAGATATATGTTCCTAAATAACATATTAAGCAAGAAATAAAGGAGATGGGGAGATGATTATAAAAAAGAAAAGAGTTTTGCCAGGGTTTAAATTAAGCCTAGGTATTACCTTTACTTATTTAAGTCTTATTGTTCTTATACCGCTTGCAGCTCTTGTAATTAAAGGTGCAGGTATGGGACTTGATACTTTTGCAGAAACAGTATTAAACCCAAGAGTTATAGCAGGATTTAAGGTGAGTTTTGGCTGTGCTTTAATAGCAGCATTTATAAATAGCATTTTTGGACTACTTCTGGCTTGGATTTTGGTTAGATATGATTTTCCTTTTAAAAGATTTTTAGACGGTTTTATTGATTTACCCTTTGCATTACCAACAGCAGTTGCAGGTATTGCTCTTACAACTTTGTATTCAGAGAATGGTTGGATTGGTAAGACACTTTATTCAATAGGAATTAAATCTTCATTTTCTACTGTAGGTATTATAATTGCTTTAATATTTATTGGAATACCTTTTGTTGTAAGGACGATCCAGCCTGTATTAGAAGAGCTAGACTTTCAATATGAAGAGGCAGCAACAATTCTTGGAGCAGGTAAGTTTAAGATATTTATTAAGGTTATATTACCAGCTATTATATCTCCATTATTAACTGGTTTTGGATTAGCTTTTGCAAGAGGAATAGGGGAATATGGTAGTGTTGTGTTTATTTCTGGAAATATGCCAATGAAAACAGAAATAGCTCCACTTCTAATAATGAGTAAACTAGAACAATATGATTACAGCGGTGCAACTGCAATCGCAATAGTTATGTTAGGGGTATCATTCATTATGTTATTCATTCTAAATTTAATCCAAAATAGATCTAATAAATTTATGGAGGTGTAGGGTGTTAGAAGTTAAGAAAAGATTAGCAACTGATAATGATAGCATATATGTAAAATGGATATTAATCGGGCTGGGTGTAGCATTTATTCTCTTAATGCTAGGATTTCCATTAATACTTATTATTGTTGAAGCTTTAAAGAAGGGATTAAGTGCATATAGTGCAGCTGTAACAAATAAAGATACTTTTAAAGCAATTGAGTTTACTGTAGTTGCAACAGTTATTGCTACTATATTTAATACTATTTTTGGAGTTTTTGCAGCTTGGGCTATTACTAAGTTTAATTTTAAGGGGAAGAATTTATTAACTACAGTAATTGATTTACCCTTTGCGATTTCACCAGTAATTGCAGGTTTGGTATTTATATTAACTTTTGGACGTGGGGGATTGTTCGAAAACTTTCTTGTAACTAATGACTTGAAAATCGTTTTTGCTATGCCGGGTATTGTACTTGCAACACTTTTTGTAACATTCCCCTTTGTAGCTAGGGAATTAATACCTCTTATGAGTGCTCAAGGAAGCGATGAAGAAGAGGCAGCTGCAATGATGGGGGCTAGAGGTTTTACTATATTTAGAAAGGTAACCCTTCCTAATATTAAGTGGGGACTTATCTATGGTATGATTCTTTGCTCTGCAAGAGCAATGGGAGAGTTTGGAGCAGTATCTGTTGTATCAGGACACATAAGAGGTAAGACAAATACTCTTCCACTCCATGTTGAAATACTATATAACGAATATCAGTTTTCAGCAGCATTTGCGGTAGCATCTATACTTGTAATTATGGCAGTTGTAATTTTGGTTTTGAGAAATATTGTTGAGTGGAAAGGTAAGAAGGAGGAATAAGATGCAGGTTGAACTTAAGAACTTAAATAAATCCTTTGGGGACTTTAGAGCTTCAGATAATGTCAGCTTTGAAATAGAAGAAGGGAAATTAATAGGACTTCTTGGACCAAGTGGTAGCGGAAAAACAACTATATTAAGAATGATTGCAGGCCTTGAAACTCCAGACGATGGGGAAATTAAAATAGGTGGTATTAGAGTTAATGAGATACCTGCTGGAAAACGTGGTATAGGTTTTGTATTTCAAAATTACGCATTATTTCGTCATATGACTATATATGATAATATTGCCTTTGGTCTGAGAGTACAGAAAAAGGATAGAAGTGAGATAGATAAAAGGGTAAATGAACTAATAGAACTTATTGGTTTAAAAGGCTTAGAAAAGAGATATCCTCATCAGCTTTCAGGTGGACAAAAACAAAGAGTAGCATTTGCTAGGGCACTAGCTCCAAATCCAAAGCTACTATTACTAGATGAACCTTTTGCTGCTATTGATGCTAAGGTTAGAAAAGAACTTAGAACATGGCTAAAAGAGATGATAAGTAAACTTAAGATAACCAGTATTTTTGTTACACATGATCAAGAGGAGGCAGTTGAAGTTGCAGATGAGATAATAGTTACTAATAAAGGTAGAGTAGAACAAAAGGGTAGCCCTATTGAAATATATAAGAATCCAAAGACTCCCTTTGTAGCTCAGTTTATTGGTGAGTCAACAGTAATTGAAGACTATACAGAATTAAAAGGTTTTGGAGAAAAAATACTTGGATCTAAAGCAGTACTACGACCAGAGTTTGTTCAGATTGCTAAAAATAAAGGGGAAATAGTAAATTTTTCAGCTACTGAAAAAGGTGTGATTACATTTATAGCATTTAGAGGGAATAATGAACTTATTAAAGTACAGATTGGTAATATATTCATTACAGGATACCGTAGTTTAGAAGATGAAATATTGGAGGTTGGGGATGAGGTAATAGTATTAATCCATAGACTTTATATATTTGATGATAAAAATGCTAGGATGATTGAAAATGGTTTAAAAGTTGATCCAATGCCTATTTATATTTAGATAAAGGGAGGGAAAGAGATTGTGAGAGTTGAGAGAATTGATACTGATGTTTTAATAGTTGGGGGAGGTACTGCTGGTTGCTATGGAGCTATTACTATAGCAGAAAAATCTGATACAAGGGTCCTAATCCTTGAAAAGGCACATATTAAAAGAAGTGGTTGCCTTGCAGCAGGTGTTAATGCACTAAATGCCTATATAGTTAAAGGTAAAAGACCTGATGATTACGTAGAATATGCTAAAAAGGATGCAGATGGAATAGTAAGAGAGGATTTATTATTAACTATGTCCAATAGATTAAATGATGTTACTAAAAAACTCGAAGATATTGGACTAGTTATACTTAAGGATGAACATGGTGAATATGTAACTAGAGGTAACAGAAATATAAAAATTAATGGGGAAAATATAAAACCTCTTTTAGCACAAGAAATAAGAAAATATAAAAATATAAAAGTTATGAATCACGTTAATGTTATTGATTATATAGTAAGCAATGGTGAGATTATAGGTTCATATGGATTAGATGTTAATAAAGAGGTATTCTATCTAATTCAAGGAAAAGCAGTGATCTGTGCAACAGGAGGAGCTTCTGGTATTTATAAATCTAACAATCCAGGTTTTTCTAGACATAAAATGTGGTACAGTCCTTTTAATACAGGTGCAGGTTTTGCTATGGGAATTAGAGCAGGTGCTGAAATGACAACCTTTGAAATGAGATTTATAGCTTTACGATGTAAAGATACTATAGCGCCAACAGGAACAATAGCTCAAGGAATCGGTGCAGAACAAGTTAATGGACTTGGTGAAGAATATGGAAGTAAATATGGGTTCACCACCTCAGAAAGACTTTATGGAACTGTAATGGAGAATTTAGAAGGAAGAGGTCCTTGTTATCTTAGAACCTCGGGAATTTCAATTGAGGAAGAACGAGATTTATTGAAAGCTTATTTAAATATGGCACCTAGTCAAACTTTAAAATGGGTTCAATCGGGTAAAGGACCAAGTAATGAAGATACTGAAATAGAAGGTACTGAACCGTATATTGTAGGAGGACATACAGCAAGTGGTTATTGGGTAGACACAAATAGAGAAACTACAATTAAGGGGTTATTTGCAGCAGGTGATGTTGCTGGCGGTTGTCCTCAGAAATATGTAACGGGAGCTTTGGTGGAGGGAGAAATAGCTGGAACATCAGCTATTAGATATATAAAGGAGAAGAAATTAAAATTAGTTAGTAATGAAGACTTAAAGAAAAAGTTTGAAGAAGTAAAATCAATATTAAGCGACGAGGAAAATTTATATTCTATAAACGAATTAGAAGAAGCCATGCAAAAGGTTATGGATGAATATGCTGGTGGCATTAGTACAAACTATGGATTTAATTTAAATAGTCTTGATATAGCAGAGAAAAAAATAGACTCAATAACTACTTTAAGTGAAGGATTGAAAGGAAAAGATATGCATGAGTTAATGCAGATTTTTGAATTAAAAGAACGACTTGTTGTGTGCAAGACTCTAATTGCACATTTAAGAGCTAGAAAAGAAACAAGATGGCATTCCTTTGCTGAAAACTTAGATTACCCTAATAAGGATGATAAATGGCTTAAATATGTAAATTCAAAGTTGATTAACGGACAGGTTGAAATAATATTTAGGGATCTTGTAGAAAGAGGTGTAAGCTATGAGCATCAAAATTAATAAGGATAGGTGCACTGGTTGTGGAAAGTGTAGATTAGTTTGTCCAGGTTCATTAATTAAGAAGGACGAAGAAGGTAAATCATTTATCAAATTTCCTAAAGATTGCTGGGGATGTACTTCATGTATTAAGGAATGTAACGATAAAGCAATATCCTATTATCTTGGTGCTGACATCGGTGGGGTAGGAAGCATTGCTTATACAGTTAAAGAGGGGAATATTACTAATTGGATTATAGAAGATAACCAAGGTGTAATAAGTAATATAGAAATTGATAAAAATAATGCTAATGCATATTAGGGGAGGATTTTATGGATCATTTAGATAGATTAGAGGCAGAAAGTATATTTATTTTAAGAGAAGCATATAAAAAAATAGGAAAATTGGGTATGCTTTGGTCAATTGGTAAAGATTCAACAGTATTATTATGGCTTGCAAAGAAGGCATTCTTTGGATTTTGTCCATTCCCATTTATTCATGTGGATACAACATATAAAATACCAGAAATGATTGAGTACAGAGATAGAGTAGCAAAAGAATTAAATTTAGATCTTATTGTTCATACAAATAAGGAAGCAATCAATGAAGGAATGGGTCCTGACAAAGGAAGACTTACTTGCTGTAATGCACTTAAAACTGAAGGGTTACAGCAAGTAGTTAGTGTATATGGTTTTGAAGGACTTATAGTGGGAGTTAGACGAGACGAGGAAGGATCACGTTCCAAGGAAAGGGTGTTTAGCGAAAGGAATAAGGATTATTCATGGGACTATTCAAACCAACCACCAGAACTTTGGGATCAGTTTAAAACAGACTTTCCAAAGGGAAATCATATTAGAATACATCCATTATTAGCTTGGAATGAAGTTGATATTTGGGAGTATATAAAGAGAGAAGAAATTCCTATAATAGATTTATACTTTGCAAAAGATGGAAAAAGATATAGAAGTTTAGGCTGTGCTCCTTGTACTGGCAAAATTGAATCAAGTGCAAGTAATTTAGATGAAATAATAGAAGAATTAAAGAATACTGAAACTAGTGAACGTGCTGGAAGAGCACAGGATCAAGAAGATTCTTATGCAATGCAAAAATTAAGAAAAGATGGTTATATGTAATATAAAGGGGGGATAATTATGGATAAGGAACTAGTTAAAATAGTAGTTGTTGGACATGTGGATCATGGTAAGTCTACTGTAATTGGGAGGTTACTTTTTGATACAAATTCATTACCAGAAGGGACTGTAGAAAAGGTCCGTAAGATTGCAAGGGATACAGGAAAGCCTTTCGAATATGCATATCTTTTGGATGCCTTTGAGGAAGAACAAAAGCAAGGAATTACAATTGATACTACGCAGATACAATTTAATACAAGCAAAAGAGAATACGTAATAATAGACGCTCCTGGCCATAAGGAGTTTCTTAAAAATATGATTTCAGGTGCAGCTAATGCAGAAGCTGCATTGCTGGTTATTGATGGAAAAGAAGGAGTGCAAGAGCAGTCTAAAAGACATGCATATATTTTATCTTTATTAGGTATTAAAAAAGTATATGTAATTGTAAATAAAATGGATTTAATTGATTATTCAGAAAAAAGCTTTAATAATATTACTAAGGAAATGGGGAACTTCTTAAAGGAACTAAATATATTCCCATTAAGCTATATACCTGTTTCAGCCTTTTATGGTGAAAATATTTTAAACAAGTCAAATAAAATGGATTGGTTTAAAGGGGATTCAATAATTAAGGCTATTGATAGTATAGAAAAAGATAAAGGAATTGAAAAAAAGCCACTTAGATTTCCAATACAAGATGTATATAAATTCGATCATAGAAGGATAATAGCTGGTAGGATTGAAAGTGGTACTATAAATATAGGGGATGAAATTATAATCTATCCTGAAGGTAAAAAAACTAAAGTTAAATCGATAGAATATTGGGCAAGCAGAGATAAAAAAGATACTGTTATTGCTGGGAATTCTGTTGGCATAACGGTAGAGGATGAATTCTTCAATAAAAGAGGAGAAGTAATATCTAAAATTGAAAATCCACCAATAGTTTCAAATACCTTTAGAGCAAATTTATTTTGGATGGGTAGAAATGATTTATTAGTAAATAAGAAGTATAAGATAAAGCTAACAACACAAGAAGTTGAAGGCGAGATTGAAAAAATAATTAAAGTTGTGGATGCTTCAAGTTTAGAGAGTCATGAAGAAAGTAAAAAAGTAGCTTTAAATGATGTTGCTGAAGTTATAATTAAAACAAAGGACAGCCTGATTTTTGATGAATTTAGTGAAAGTAGTATTACTGGTAGATTTGTTATAGTTGATGGATACGACGTTGCTGGTGGCGGTATCATTATTGAAAATGAAGAGGTATCCGAGATAGCTAAACCTACGTTCTTTAAAGAAGGTAAAATTGTTGCCAGGGGTGATATATTCGACGAATTCTATTACAATGTTAAGAACTATTCAGTAGAGAAAACTTATAACTATAACGATGTCTATAGAATAGGTGATGAATTACCACTAAAAGGTGAAAGTTTTAATTATCCAAGTTATGTGGATATACTGGTATTAAGAGATGGAGTTGCTGTTAGGGTTAGAAATGGAAAGGTAACTGTAATAGAGAAGATTTCTAAGTATAATTACGAAGGTTATCCAGTAATTAATGGTAGAGGATTTGGAATTAGTATAAATTCAAATGATGATTTAGCAGTTTTATTAAATGAATATAGTAACGTAAAAGAAGAGGAATCATATTCTGATTTTTCAAATAGATGGTTTGTTTTTGATGAATATAGAAAACTTGTATTTAACAAGATAAGTTAATAGATAGTATAGAAAACTCTAGCTTAAAAGGTTAGAGTTTTCCTTATTATGGCCTTCAATTTCATATTTATATTGTTAATAAAATTCAAACATTGTATAATAATTCTAAATATAATAAACATTGGGGAATGTAAAAATAGGAGGAAGACAATGAATAGGGGCAATTTAATTAATATATTAAAAGAAAAAATTATGGTGCTTGATGGCGCTATGGGAACTAATATACAGAATTATAAATTAAGTGAAGAGGATTATAGAGGAGAGTTACTTAAAGACTTTAACAGAGATCAAAAGGGTAATAATGATTTACTTTCTATAACTAAACCTGAAGTTATTATGGAAATTCATAGAAGCTTTTTAGAAGCTGGTTCAGATATAATAGAAACTAATACTTTTAGTTCTACATCCATATCTCAAGGGGATTATGATTTAATAGATTTAGTTTATGATTTAAACTATAAATCAGCAGTCCTTGCAAGAAAAGTTGCAGATGAGTTTACTTTAAAAAATCCAGACAAACCAAGGTTTGTTGCGGGTGCAATTGGTCCTACAAATAAGACAGCTTCATTATCACCAGATGTGGAAAATCCAGGTTTTAGGAGCATAAGCTTTGATGAACTTGTATCCGCATATAGTGAACAAATATCTGCTTTAATGGATGGGGGAATTGATTGTATATTAATAGAGACTATTTTTGACACTTTAAATGCTAGGGCAGCTATAGTAGCGGCCAATAAAGTATACAGAGAAAAGGGAAGAAATCTTCCTATAATGATTTCTGGAACATTAACGGACAAATCAGGTAGAACACTTTCAGGACAAAAATTAGATGCCTTTGCACAATCTATAAGAAATGAAAATGTTATATCAATAGGTTTAAACTGTTCCTTTGGAGGAGCAGAATTACTACCTTTTATCAAAGAATTAGCTAAAAGTCAGGACATGTTTATATCTGTTTATCCAAATGCAGGGCTTCCTAATATTCTAGGTGAATATGATGAGATTCCAAATATAACAGCAAGCTATATTGAAGAGTTAGCCAATGAAAAACAGGTAAATATTGTTGGAGGTTGCTGTGGTACTACTCCAGAGCATATTAGAGAAATTGCAAAAAGAGTTAAGGGATTAAAACCTAGGGAAATACCAGATATAAAAAAAGAAAGTATTTATTGTGGATTAGAAATTGTTAAGAGTAATAAAGAAAGTAATTTTATAAACATTGGAGAAAGAACAAATGTAGCTGGCTCTGCAAAGTTTGCAAGACTTATTAGAGAGAAGAAGTATGAAGAGGCTTTATCTATAGCAAAGGAGCAGGTAGAAAATGGTGCTCAAATAATAGATGTTAACTTTGATGATGGATTACTAGAAAGTGCTGAAGAAATGGAATATTTCTTGAAGCTTTTAGCATCTGAACCAGATATTTCAGCAAGACCTATTATGATAGATTCTTCAAGATGGACTGTAATAGAGGCAGGACTTAAAAGTATTCAAGGTAAGCCTATAGTAAATTCTATTTCATTAAAGAATGGTGAAGAAGAATTTATTCACCAAGCTTCAATAGTTAAGGATTTTGGGGCAGCAGTGGTTGTAATGGCCTTTGATGAAAATGGACAAGCAGATACCTATGAAAGAAAAATAGAAATTTGTAAGAGAGCCTATGATTTATTAGTAGATAAGTTAAAATTCCCACCACAGGATATAATTTTTGATCCTAATATACTAGCTATTGCTACTGGTATGGAAGAGCACAATAATTATGCTGTTGACTACATAAATGCTGTAAGGTGGATAAAGGGCAATCTTCCTTATGCTAAAATTTCAGGAGGAGTTTCAAATCTTTCCTTCTCATTTAGAGGAAATAATACTATTAGAGAAGCTATGCATTCTGTATTTTTATATTATGCTATAGAGGCAGGAATGGATATGGGAATAGTAAATCCTGGTATGATTCAAATTTATGATGATATTCCTAAAGATTTATTAGAATTAGTTGAAGATGTAGTATTAAATAGGCGTGAAGATGCAGCAGAAAGATTACTTGATAAGGCAGAGGATTACAAAGCAGGAAGTGATAAAGTTCAATTAAATAAGAATGCTTGGAGAGATAATTCCTTAGAGGGAAGATTAAAGCATTCCTTAGTTAAAGGTATTACGGAATTCTTAGATGTTGATTTAGCTGAAGCAGTTAATAAGTATCAAAAAGCATTAGAAATTATAGAAGGACCATTAATGGCTGGGATGACTAAGGTTGGAGATTTGTTTGGGGATGGTAAGATGTTCTTGCCTCAGGTTGTTAAGTCAGCTAGGGTTATGAAAAAAGCTGTAGCATATTTACTTCCTTATATAGAAAAAGATAAAGGTGAAGGAGGTAACTCTAAGGCTGGAAAAATTCTTTTAGCAACAGTTAAAGGAGATGTTCATGATATTGGTAAAAATATTGTTGGTGTTGTTCTAGCATGTAATAATTTTGAGATAATTGATCTTGGAGTTATGACTCCTTGTGAAGAAATTTTAGATAGGGCAATTAGAGAAAAGGTGGACATTATTGGATTAAGTGGACTTATTACACCTTCCCTTGATGAAATGGCACATGTAGCCTCTGAAATGGAAAAGAGAGGGATGAAAACACCTTTGATTATTGGTGGAGCTACAACTTCAAAGATGCATACTGCTCTTAAGATTGAGCCTAACTACAGTGGACCTGTTATTTATGGATATGATGCTTCAAAGACAGTAGAAATATGTAAAAACCTTCTTGGAGAAAATAAGGAGGAATTCATAAGAGCTACTAGGGAGGATTATGAAAATCAAAGAAAAAACTATAATGTAATTGATAAAAAGCTAGTTTCATTAGAAGAGGCAAGGGAAAAGAAATTTAAAATAGATTGGGAAAATAAGGATATATCAAAACCTAGTTTTATTGGTATTAAGGAAATAATGAATTATACTGTTTCAGATCTTAGAGGCTATATAGACTGGACATTCTTCTTTATAGGATGGGAAATGAAAAAGTTATATCCTGAGATATTAGAGGATGAGGTATATGGGAAAGAAGCTAAAAAACTATTTGAAGATGCTAATAAGATGTTAGATTACCTTGAAGAAAAAAAGATAATAGAAATCAAAGGTGTATTAGGAATATTTGAGGCTAATTCAAAAGGTGATGATATTGAATTATATAAGGAAGATGGTAGTATAGCAGCAACCTTTAATTTATTTAGGCAACAAAGAGAAAGCAAGAAGAATCAATATTTATGTCTTTCAGATTTTATTGCTCCAAAGGAAATAGGAATTAAAGATTATTTAGGTGGATTTATAATAACTGCTGGAATAGGAGCAGAGGAATATGCTCAAAAGCTTAGAGAAGAAGGTGACGATTATAATGCCATCATGATAAAGCTTGTATGTGATAGATTAGCAGAAGCTTTTGCTGAAAAACTACATGAAGATCTTAGAAAGAATTATTGGGGTTATGATACAAAGGAAAACCTTACATTGAAAGAACTTTTTAAGGGGAACTATAGAGGTATAAGACCTGCTTTTGGATATCCATCACTTAGGGATCAAAGTCAAATGAGAATTTTATTTGATTTACTAAATGGTGAAAAACTTACAGGTGTCAAATTAACAGAAAGCTTTATGATGGATCCGGTATCCTCAGTAAGTGGTTTGTATTTTGCTTCTGAAGATTCTAAATATTTTGATGTAAATATTATTGATAAAGATCAGATAGAGGACTATTCAGAAAGGTCTGGATTGTCATTAGATGAATTTAAAAAGGGTCTTTCTAGTATTTTAGGAAATTAATAAGGATTTAAAAAAGGGCTAACTACAAAGTAAGTAGTTAGCCCTTTTTCTATTTATAATAAATATTATTTATGAATAATCTATATTATTTACATAAACCATATAGACAATTATCTATATGGTGGTATAATGTTTGATATAGATAATTATCTATGTCATATTTGAATAATTGCAGGAGGTAATTATTATGAAAAATAATCATGCTGAATATGTACTTATATTTAAAGCTTTAGGAGATGAGAATAGGTTAAAGATTATAGAAATGTTAATAGAAACAGATGAACTTTGTGGTTGCCATATCCTTGATAATTTTAAAATAACCCAACCAACACTTTCTTATCATATGAAGATATTAACTGATAGTGGAATTATTATAGGAAGAAAACAAGGAGCATGGATGCAGTATAGCTTAAATAGAGAAAAAATAGAAGAAATAAGGGATTACTTATTACTAAATAGGAAATCATAGGAGAATAAATGAAAAAAGTAGATTTAACAAAAGGAAAAGTAATTTCAGTTTTAACATTACTAGCCTTACCGATTATAGGAAGCTCACTACTTCAATTTACCTATAATCTTATTGACATGTTATGGGTAGGAGGATTAGGAAGTGATGCTGTTGCTAGTATCGGTTCTTCAAGCTTTTTTATAGGCCTTGGATATTCAATCAATGCACTAGTTATAACAGGAACGGGGATAAAGGTGGCCCATTCTGTAGGAAAAAAAGACAATTTAGAAGTAAGAAAATATATTAATGCAGGTCTTATTATAAATACTGTAATAGGAGTTATATATGCAGCTTCATTAATTATTATTGGGAAGGAATTTATAGGATTTTTAAACCTTAATAATTATAAGGTTGAGAAAGATGCGTACATGTATTTAGCTGTTAGTGGCCCAACAATGTATTTCACTTTTGCCAATCTCTTATATACTAGAATCCTTAGTAGTTTTGGTAATAGTAAAACAGCATTGAAAATTAGCGGTATAGGAATTATTATAAATATTGTACTAGATCCAATATTTATTTATATATTTAAATTAGGGGTAATTGGTGCTGCTATTGCGACCTTGATTGCTAATATAGTAATGTTCATAATATTCAAATTAAATTCACATGGGACATTTAAATTTGATAAAACTTTAGGAATAGATGGGGATAAAATTAAGGAAATAATTAAACTTGGATTCCCAATGTCATTCCAAAGAGTATTATTTACTATTACGGGAATTATACTTGCTAGAATAATAGCTCAATTTGGGTCGGATGCAATTGCTGCACAAAAAATTGGATTACAAATTGAATCTATAACTTTAATGGTTATAGGTGGCCTTAATGGCGCAGTTGCAAGTTTTACAGGACAAAATTTTGGAGCAGGCATGTATAGTCGATTACAAAAGGGTTATCATATAGCACTTAAAATTGGCATAGGATATAATTTGGTGATGGCAATAGTATTTATATTTTTTAATATTCCACTTATAGAACTATTTGTAAGGGATAAAGAAACTATTTTAATTGCTTCAGCATATCTTAAAATTATTGCGGTATCGCAAATATTCGGTGCTATTGAAGTTGTGACCAATGGCTTTTTCACAGGTCTTGGAAAACCGAATATATCAGCAACCGTAAGTATTATTTTTACTGTCCTTAGAATACCTATGGCTTTAGTTTTCATAAAATTTTTAGGATTAAATGGTGTTTGGATTAGTATTAGTTTGTCAAGTATTTTAAAAGGAAGTGTAGTATACTTAGTATACGTATTTAATGTTAGGAAGGAGTATAGGAATGTTAAATAAGATTAAAGATATGTTTACTCCTAGGGAATTACTAAGAGGTAACTATGGAATTGAAAGAGAAGGATTAAGGACTGACGGAGAGGGGAATTTATCATTTAGACCTCATCCAGAAAGTCTTGGAGATAAAATAAAGAACCCTTATATAACTACAGATTTTTCAGAAAGTCAGTTAGAAGTTATAACCCCAACTTTTGAAAATGTAAAGGAAGTATATAATTTTACTAAAGCCCTTTATGATATTGCAGCAGTGGAAATAGGGGATGAGTACATTTGGCCTCAGTCAATGCCCTGTATTACCCCTGATGATAGTAAGATACCTGTAGCAGATCTAGATGAGGCAAGTCGACTTTATAGAGAAAAACTCCTTAGTAAATATGGAGGAAAAAAACAATTAATATCAGGAATACATTTTAACTTTTCATTTTGTGAAGGGTTAATTAAAAAATTACATGCAGGTAGTGGTATCCCTTACCAAGATTTTAAGAATGATTTATATTTAAAGGTATCAAGGAATTACCTTAGGTATAGATGGCTTATCATTTACTTACTTGGAAGTACTGCAACCTTGCATGAAAGTTATATTAGTGAATGTAGGTGTGGATTAAGTAAAATAGCTGAGAACACTTTTTCTAATGATGGAGCTTTATCCTATAGAAATGGAGTTTGCGGTTATAAGAATAAAGTTGATCTTTTCCCGAGTTATGATAGTGTTGATGAGCATATAAAAAGCTTGAAAAGCTATATTGATGATGGTGTTATTGAAAGTCATAAAGAATTATATAGCCAAATAAGATTAAAGCCACTAGATCCGAAGGATTTCTTTAATTCTTTAGAGAATGATGGTATATGTTATTTGGAGTATAGAAGTATTGATGTTAACCCTTTTGAAAAAGGGGGGATAGCATTAAAGGATATAGAGTTTCTACAGCTATTTAATTTATTTTTATTAATTAAGGAAGAAAGTTCTTATAGATATTGGCAGGAAGATAGTTTAACTAATCAAAATTTAATTGCTAATCATGGTCAAAGGGATATCTTTTTAATTAGAGATGGTGAGGAGATAGCTAAGAAGGAATGGGCACTAGAAATTTTTGATGAAATTATTAATATGAATAAGGTTCTGAACCTTGGTAAAGATGAAATAATTAGTAGAATGGTTGAAAAGATTAAGGATCAAAAGTTAACTTATGCTTATAGAATAGCTGAAAAAGTTAAAAAAGAAGGTTATATTAATGGCCATATTAATCTAGCGAAGAAATATAAGATCAGTGCTTATAATAATAGATTTAAGTTGGAAGGTTACGAGGATATGGAACTTTCTACTCAAATTTTAATGAAGGAAGCAATAAAAAAAGGTGTTAAGGTTGAAGTTATTGATAGACATGATAATTTTATTGCTCTATCTAACAATGGAAAAGTTGAGTATGTTAAGCAAGCAACAAAAACTTCGAAAGATAATTATGTTACAGTTCTTATGATGGAAAACAAATCTGTTACAAAAAGGGTTCTTAAAGAAAATGGTATCAAGGTACCAGAAGGAGATGAGTTTAATTCATTAGAGGTTGCAAAGGATGAGGCACATACTTATGTAAATAAACCTATAGTGGTGAAGCCTAAGTCTACAAACTTTGGTATTGGAATAAGCATATTTAAAGATGGTGGCAATGAAGAGGATATACTAAAAGCTTTAGATATTGCCTTTGAACATGATAATACAGTATTGGTAGAAGAATTTATTAAAGGAAGGGAATATAGATTTTTAGTTGTTGATGACAAGGTTCTAGGAATTCTTCATAGAGTACCTGCAAATGTTATTGGTGATGGGGTTAAAACTATAAGGGAACTAGTAGAAATTAAAAATCAAGACCCATTAAGGGGATATAAATATAGAACGCCATTAGAGAAGATTATTTTAGATGATAATGCTAAGCTATTTTTAAAGCAACAGGATAAAACCTTTGACTATATTCCAAGTAGAGATGAGGTAGTATATCTTAGGGAAAATTCTAATATAAGTACTGGTGGGGACAGTATTGATTTTACTGATTCTATACCTGAGAAATTTAAAAGGGTTGCAATAGAATCTGCAAAGGCTATGGGTGCAAGAGTATGCGGTGTAGATATGATGATAGAAGATTATAGAGATGAAGATACAAGCTTTGGAATTATAGAGGTTAATTTTAATCCGGCAATCCATATTCATTCGTATCCTTATGAGGGAAAAGAGCGAAATATAGGGGGGCATATACTAAAATTATTAGAACTTATATAATATATTGAAAAAACAGGGCTTAAGTGCACTGTTTTTTCTACTTTAACAATATAAAATTATTAAACCTTTTGTTAAGGAAAGATAGAATAGTTGAGTAAAAAGATAAAAAGTGGTATAATAATTAATATATTATTTTGTCGAATAATGTGAGTACGGGTAACCAATAGATATATTGGGTGTAAGTAGAAATTTATCTACTTACATCTTTTTTTGTAGGTTTAGCAGAAATATATCTAAATTTTGCCTTGGTTAAGGATTACATATACTTTATGTAAAAAAGAAATAATAATAATAAAAGGAGATAATATATAGCAATGAAATTAATATTAAAGTATTTAAAAAATTACAAACTGCTTATTATTTTAAATGTAATATCAGTTTTTGGCTTTGCTCTAGTAGAACTTGGCATACCTACTGTAATGGCAAAAGTCATTGATACAGGTATAATTAATAATGATATACCTTATATAAAGAAAATGGGGCTTATAATTGGAGTCATTTCAATACTAGGAGTTTTAGGGACTATCCTTCTAGGTTATTGTTCATCTAAAATTTCATCAAGTATTACTAGGGATATAAGAAATGACATATTCAAAAAGTCACAAGAATATTCCCATAGTGAGTATGATAAGTTTGGGGTATCTTCAATGATTACAAGAACTACAAACGATGCATTCCAATTACTTCAATTTACTAATACCCTTTTAAGAACTGCTCTTTTAACACCTGTTATGTTTGGTGTTAGCTTAGTTATGATACTTAGAACTAGTTTATCATTATCAGTAGTTCTAGCGATAACAGTACCATTTATAATTGTTGGAGTTATTGTTATTGCAAAGATATCAGCTCCTTTGTCAGAAACGCAACAAAAGAGATTAGATAAGTTAAATAGGATTTCTAGGGAAAATCTTACTGGTATTAGGGTAATCAGAGCTTTTGGTAATGATAATCATGAAAAAGAAAGATTTGCGGAAACTAATGAAGATTATGCCGCAGTATCAAAAAAACTTCATAAGTTAATGGCTATATCACAACCTACATTTTTCTTGTTATTAAACTTAGCAATAATAGCGATATTTTGGGTTTCTAGTAATATGATTAATACTGGTGACTTACAAATTGGACAGCTAGTAGCTTTTATTGAGTATTTATTCCATGCTATGTTCTCAATAATGCTTTTCTCAATGGTATTTATTATGTACCCAAGAGCTCAAGTATCTGCAAATAGAATACAGGAGCTACTTGATGCAGATCCATTAATTAAGAATCCTGAAAATGGAGTAGAGACAACTGATATTAAAGGATTAGTTGAATTTGACAATGTAACATTTACTTATCCAAATAGTGAAGAGCCAGTACTAAAGGATATTTCCTTTACAGCTAAAAGTGGTGAAACTGTTGCATTTATAGGGAGTACAGGTAGTGGTAAGAGTACTCTTATTAATTTAATACCAAGATTTTATGATGTTACAAAAGGTAGCATTAAAATAGATGGTGTGGATGTTAGGGATTATGATCTTAAATCCCTTCGCAAAAAGATAGGATTTATTCCCCAAAAAACTTTATTATTTACAGGAAGTATAGGAACAAATATAAGATTCGGTAAGAAAAATGCAAAAACTGGTGAAGTCATTAATTCGGCAAAGGTAGCACAAGCTTATGATTTTATTAAAAGTAAGCCAAAGGAATTTGATGAGCCAATAAGTGAAGGTGGATCAAATGTATCTGGTGGACAAAAGCAAAGATTATCTATTGCTAGAGCTTTAGTTAGAAAGCCAGAAATATATATTTTTGATGATAGTTTTTCAGCATTAGACTTCAAGACAGATGCAACATTAAGGGCAAAACTTAAAGAAGAAACTGGTGATTCAGTTGTGCTTATTGTAGCTCAAAGAATAGGATCAATTATGGATGCAAATAAGATTATTGTTTTAAATGAAGGAGAAGTAGTAGGAATTGGTACTCATAAAGAGTTATTAAAGTCCTGTGAAATATATCATGAAATTGCATTATCACAACTTTCAGAGGAGGAATTGGCATAATGAAGAAATTTAAAAGTACAGTCAAGAAGATTGCTCCTTTTGTAAAACCTTATTCAATTCCTTTTATAGGGGCAATTTTATTTATAATCTCAGCAGCAGTATTTAATGCAATTGCACCTAGAACTGAGGGATTAATTATTACTCAACTTACAAAAGATGCAGCAGATATATTTAAAGGGATTCCAGGATCAGCAGTTAATTTTAGTTATATTATCAAGATTCTTATATTACTTTTATTTATATACATTTCAAGCACAGGATCAACTTATATAGCAAGTTTCCTATTAACAAATGCTATTCAAAATACTATGAGAGATCTTAGAGCACAAGTTCAAGATAAGATTAGAAGACTACCAATAAGTTATTTTGATGGTAACAGCTATGGAGATGTATTAAGTCGTATAACAAATGATATTGATACAATTTCAAATGCACTACAACAAAGCTTTATTCAGGTAGTAAATTCAATATTATCATTAACATTAGCATTAGCTATGATGTTTACAATTGATGTTAAAATGGCATTAATGGCATTATTAATAATTCCAATAAGTATTTTAATTACTAAATTTATAGTAAATAAGTCACAAAACTTATTCTATAAGCAACAAAAAGCACTTGGTAAACTAAATGGTAAGGTTCAAGAAATGTATACTGGTTTTAACGAGATAAAACTGTATGGTAAGCAAGATGATGCTATAAAGGAGTTTATGGAAGTAAATGAAGAACTTCGTAATACAGGATTTAGGGCACAATTTATATCAAGCATTATGTCACCACTTATATCCTTAGTAAGTTACTTAGGTATAGCTTTAATTGGAGTAGTTGGTGCAATAACAGCAATTGCTGGAGGAATTACTGTAGGTAATTTACAAGCATTTATTCGTTATATATGGCAAATAAATCAACCACTATCACAAGTAACTCAACTATCATCGGCAATTCAGTCTGCTTTTGCAGCAGTTGAACGTGTATTTGAGATTTTAAATGAAGAGGAAGAAATTCCTGATGGTGAGGAAACAATAATAATTGAAAATCCAAAAGGGAATGTTACTTTTGAACATGTTAAGTTTGGATATAATAAAGATAAACCTCTAATCAAAGATTTAAGTGCTGAAGTTAAGAGCGGCCAGATGGTAGCGATAGTTGGACCAACTGGGGCTGGTAAAACTACGCTAATAAATCTGCTTATGAGATTCTATGAAATTCAAGGTGGGGCTATTAAGATAGATGGAGTAGACACTAGAGATATGAAACGTGAAGATTTACGTTCGTTATTTGGTATGGTTCTACAAGATACTTGGCTTTTTAATGGAACAATTCACGAAAATATTGAGTATGGTAGATTTGGAGCAACTAAAGAAGAGATAGTTGAGGCAGCAAAAGTAGCTAATGTACACCACTTCATTAAGACTTTACCAGATGGATATAATATGTTCTTAAACGAAGAAGCATCAAATATATCTCAAGGTGAAAAGCAGTTATTAACAATTGCAAGGGCTATTATCTCAGATCCCGCAATACTTATCCTTGATGAGGCAACAAGTTCAGTAGATACAAGACTAGAGCTATTACTACAAAAGGCTATGAAGAATATAATGCAGGGAAGAACAAGCTTTGTTATTGCACATAGACTTTCAACTATTAGAAATGCTGACTTAATTTTAGTTATAAAGGAAGGTAATATTATAGAACAAGGGAACCATGAAGAGCTAATGGCTCAAGGTGGTTTCTATGAAAAGCTGTATAATAGCCAGTTCGCTGAAAAGGAAGAAGCATAAATAGTGTTCCTAAGAAGGAGATTGAAAAATATTAGAATAATTTAATTAAATGAGTTGGAGAATGATCTTCAACTCATTTTAAATTTTATATATGAATATTAGGCAATTGAATGGTGAATACCAATTATATTAATGAATATTCAAAATTTTACTTTCAATCTTTTTCAAATCTATAATAAAATACTATAACTATTTAAAAAATATGATAAATGTTGTAGAATAAAAAAATAACGAAAAAAGGATGGAGGAACTAATGATATATGGAATTTAATTTAGATATATTTCAAACTATGGCATTAGCTACTATAGTATTTTACTTAGGGCTATTTTTACGTAAAAAAATAAAAGTATTAGCAAAGTATTGCATTCCAGCTCCTGTTATAGGAGGATTATTATTTGCAATAATAATGGTGATTTTTAAAATGACAAACTTTGTAACAATTACATTAGATATAACTCTTCAAAATATTTTTATGACAGCATTTTTTACAAGTGTAGGGTATACAGCAAGTTTAAAGGTACTTAAAAAGGGTGGAGTTAAGGTGTTTATATTCTTAATATTAGCTACACTTCTTGTAGTATTACAGGACATATTAGGAGCATCCCTTGCAACTGTATTTGGACTTAATCCTTTACTTGGACTTAGTACTGGAAGTATTCCTATGGTTGGTGGTCACGGAACAGCTGGTTCCTTTGGACCACTACTTGAAGAATTAGGAGTAGCTGGTGCTACAACAGTATCTTTTGCATCAGCAACCTTTGGATTAGTTATGGGTAGTTTTATAGGTGGTTTTGTTGCTAAGAATTTAATAGAACGTCACAAACTTAAAACACCAAAAGAATCTAAAGACCATTCACTACCATTAAGTGATTTCTATGAGGATGATCAAGCAATATTATGTCATAAAAAACTTATGAATGCAGCATCTTGGATATTCCTTGCTATGGGGATTGGTTCAATTATTTCAGGGGTTATTCAAGACCTAGGATTAACATTTCCATCATATATAGGTGCAATGATTGCAGCAGCAATTATTAGAAACATATGTGATTTTAGCAAAATTAAAATGGAACATAAGGAAATTGAAACAATCGGTGGAATAAGTCTTTCCTTCTTCCTATCAATGGCACTTATGGGATTAAAGTTATGGGAGCTATTTGATTTAGCTCTACCTATGGTTGTGATGTTGATAGCCCAAGCATTGTTAATGGGATTATTTGCATACTTTATAACATTTAGAGTAATGGGCAAGGACTATGATGCAGCAGTATTTGCTTCAGCAAACTGTGGATTTGGTATGGGAGCTACTCCTAACGCAGTAGCAAATATGGATGCACTTACAACTAAGTTTGGATTTGCGCCTACACCATATTTTGTAGTACCAATTGTTGGTTGCTTATTTATTGACTTTGTTAACTCAGCAGTTATTACGTTATTTATCAATATACTTACCTAGTAATATAAGTATTATTTTCCTATAAAAAAGCTAACTTAATGTTAGCTTTTTTATATTCTTATTATAGTTAGTTAATAACAGTACCTAGATATTTATATAGAATTATATAAATAAGTGAAAATAATCTTAAATTTGAAAAATGTAATCGTATATAATAGTATGAAATGATATAATATATAATATGTAAAGACTTAAAGATTAGGCATAATTGGAGGGGAAAATGATAAAGTCTAAGAATAGGAATAGAATAGTACTTGGATTAATTTTAATTCTAATTTTAGTTTTAACAATATATTCTACAAGGCATAGTTTAGTAACCTTTTATAAAATAGTGATTGATGGTGAAAAATTAAAGAATTATTTAGAAGGATTCGGAGTATTATCTTGGTTAATATTCTTTATACTTCAAATACTTCAAGTAGTTGTTTTTTTTATACCAGGAGAGGTTATACAAGCTGCTGGCGGGTATGTATTTGGAACTTTCTTTGGAACGGTAATATCATTTTTTGGTATAGGAGTAGGGTCATATATTCTATTTTTAATCACACATATGTATGGAAGAAATCTAGTTGAAAAGTTAGTTTCTAAAGATCTACATAATAGACTCGAGAAAATATTAGATAATAAAAAAAATAAGCTAATAGTATTATTGTTATATCTAATTCCAGGAGTACCGAAGGACTCTTTAGTTATGATATGTGGATTATCTAATTTAACAGCTAGGGAGTTTATATTTTACTCTATGATTGGGCGAATTCCTGCGTTAACCATATCCTCATACTTTGGAGCAAATATTGCTAGTGGTGAGCATGGTAAAGCCATAATTATAAGCATTATTGCATTAATTATTATTCTTATTGGAGTCATCTTTAAAGAAAAGATATTTAAAACACTTTCAAAAATATAATGAAAGAGCACCTATTTTATATTGGTGCTCTTTATTATTTAGGTGCATAATAGTTTAAGTATGAACAGAATAGGTTTATAACCTCTCTATTTTTAGCAAGCATAAATTGATACTAAGTAATGCTGATAAAACTACTGTTCATTCCAGAAAAATCCGTCTTTTCTATCACTAAAATATTTATGACAAAGGGCAAACCCAACCTTAGACTTATACTTATTATAAAAGAAGTTCATAGTATCATAATCAGTTATATCAAACCAGACACGCCCAATGTAATTAATACTAATTTTATTTTTGATTAGAATTTCTGAACTTGGATTTGTAGGATAATTTGGGGGAATATTTAAATTTTTACGTTCAATCAATAAATTATCCGTAAATAATCTCTTAAGAGCATCTAAGTTGTTAAAGATCCTTGAATCATTTGAAAAGTTAATAGCAGAATCTGGGTAAAAGAAGCTATTTAAATCCCAGAGGATTGAAGATTTTAACTGTAGTATAACCCATTTTTTATTAGGGTTTTCTTCTCTAAGTCTATTTAAAGATTTATAGCATGGAAATTGTAGCGAAGCAGATACTGAATCAGACATAGAATCAAATCGTTTACTATCATTTAAACTAAAGTTAATAGATCCTTCTTTTAGTAAATTTAGTGGAAGTAGTCCGTAAGTTAAAATTGACTCCAAGTTGTTTATGCTAGTAAAGTGGAAAAGGGAATTAATATGATGAAATTTACAAAAGTCTTTAATTCCTAAAGACTCCTCTTTTGATATTAATGGCAAAGTAGGTTGATCACTTAAATTAGATAGATCTTCTGATATTTTGTTTAGTTTTATTTGATCTAAATTCAATAAATCACATCCTTATATAAAAATTCTTAATTATAACAATTTAAATTACTTGATATATATATATTAATTAAAATTTGATTTTAGAAATAATAGAAATTAATTAATGTTAAATGGTAATTATTTAATTTATAGTTATATTATAACAGAAATATGGTAGATGTTAAAAATATTTCAAAAAACACTTAATATTAAAGAGTAAGATTATTTAAAAGTTTTGTTTGTATAAAATGTAAAACAATCCTTTTAATGTAGTTAAAAATGGTAAAAATAAAATAAAAATAAAAATTTCACTTAAAATTAAGAGTGAGATAGATTTTATAGGCAATAAAAATTTTTATTGTCATTATATATTTATAAGTAGAGATTTTTGTTATATAATAGATATGTTTAAGTCATTAATTGATAATATATATAGTTAAGAAGGGGTAAAATAAATGAGCGAATTAAATCATGATCTTGGTATTATAGCATTAGAAAGTAGTATTGAATTAGGTAATGCTGTTGACAAGTACATTCAAAATAAGAGAGGTACGAATGAATCTTATATAGTACCACTGAATGAAGTAAGATTCTCTAACGGTGAAGGTAAAGTTAAAATACCTGAAACTGTGAGAGGTAAGGATATCTACATTCTTTGTGATATTGGAAACTATAGTTGTAAATATAAAATGTTTGGTTTTGAGAATGTTAAAGGACCAGATGAACACTTCCAAGATATAAAAAGAACTGTTTCAGCTATTAGAGGTAAAGCAACAAGAATAACTGTTATTATGCCACTATTATATGAATCAAGACAACATAGAAGAAAGGGAAGAGAATCTTTAGATTGTGCGTTAGCATTACAGGAACTTGAAAGATTAGGAGTAGATGAAATACTTACTTTTGACGTTCATGATCCTAATGTTCAAAATGCAATTCCTTTACTTTCATTTGAAAATATTTATCCTACATATGAGATTGTAAAATCTCTTATATCTAATGAAAAGAACCTAGAATTAAATAAAGATAAATTACTTGTAATTAGCCCTGATACTGGTGCTATGGATAGAGCAATTTATTATTCAAGTGTTTTAGGGGTAGATGTTGGACTATTCTATAAAAGAAGAGATCATTCTTTAATTGTAAATGGAAAAAATCCTATTGTAGAGCATGAGTATATGGGAAGAGATGTAGCTGGAAAAGACGTTCTTATTGTTGATGATATGATCGCTTCTGGTGAGTCAGTTCTTGATATTGCACAAGAACTTAAAAAGAGGAACGTAAGAAATGTTTATGTAGCAACTACCTTTGCATTCTTTACAGAAGGGTTAGAAAAGTTCAATAAATTCCATGAAGATGGAGTTATTTCAAAAGTTTATTCAACTAACTTAACATATGTACCTGAAGCGTTAAAGGAAGCTAAATGGTTTAAAGCTGTTGATATGTCAGAATTCTTAGCTAGTATAGTAAATAGATTAAACCATGGACAATCAATTGCTAAATACATGGACGCTACACAAGTAATACGTAGTTTACTTAAATAAGAATGGGACCCTAAATAATTAGATTTAGTTCTAGTTATTTAGGGTCTTTTTTATTGTTAAAATACAATATAATATATTTACATTGTGCTATGAATTGTCTACGCATATATTACAATAAAATTCATAATTTGACATTACAACCAATGGATGAGATAATAATATTTACGAGAAATTAAGTATGTTTTGACTTTATAAAATCATTTTAATTTAAACAATAGTAAATTTTATGATTAATACTTAAACAAAGAGGAGATTTAAAATGGGGATTTTAAGTACTGAAGTAAACTATAATAGTTTACTAAACAATTTAGGGAAATGTTGCTTAACAACAGATTCATGTAAAACTTGTAAAGGAAAAGCTTGTTTAATAGGATATTCGAAAGCTTGTGTAACATCTTGTATTAAAGATAGTGTTACATATGTTATGGATGGGCAAAAAAATATTCCTATGGCTGATGGCAAGTTATATGATAGCCATGATTTAATAGATGGCATTGCTGATTTATTAAAGCAATGTAAAAATTGTGATAAGGACCACTTTGATAATTGTTTAATAAACGTTATGAGAAATTGTTATGAGGTTCTTTTACTAGGTGATATACAAGAATATAAAGGAAGTAGTTTATTATATTTAAGTGCTATAAAAGATGTAGATAGTGAAATATCTGGAGAAATAATGAGTAGACTTTAATATATAAGCCGGAAATACTATATAGTATTTCCGGTTTTTTCAGTACTTATATGTGCTATACATGGATTATAATGATTCATAGTATTAAGAAGAAGGTTTGTAAAAGTTTAAATAGATATCGTATAATAACTAAAGAGGATACATAAGGAACAATATTAAGAAATGAAGAAATAGACATAAAGGAGATGATAAAATGTCAATCATATCAACAGTATTTTTACCTGAGGGTATTGCAATGGCAGCCGATAGCAGATTAACAGGAACAGTTAATCGTTCTGATGGAACTAAGGATAGGCTTACATTAAGTGATAATTCCCAGAAGTTATTTCTTATTAAAAATAACACAATTGGAATATCCTGTTGTGGTGATGCAAAAATTGCTGGCAAATCAGTAGGAGACTTTATAAGGAGCTTTGAAATAGATGAGGTTAAAGAAGAGGATAACATAAGAGATATTGTTGTAAAGCTTGTAAACTATACTAAAGAAAAGCATGGTAATGGTGTAATATATCATGTTTGTGGTTACTATAAGGATGAACAATACGTATATAATACAAAAAATGATGAAATTATTAGGCCTAATATAAATAACTGTGAACTTGTTTCAGGAGCAGCATGGGATGGGGAAACTGACACCTTGGTAAGTCTTATGGGAGCAAGTAATCCCATGAAAATAGATTGGAACTTTATGCAGTTAAAGGATGGTATAGATTTTGCAGAGTTTATGGTGGATTTAACCATTAAGAGTCAACGATTTAGCTTAGGCCTTGCTACATGCGGTGGAGCAGTTGATCTTTTGGTCATCACCAAAGATTACGCTAGGTTTATTAAGCATAAAATATTGCATCCATAAATTCTATTAATTTAAAAAAAATGCAGTCTTGTGAATAGTACAAGGCTGCATTTTTTTAAAATTAATATTATATGTTCCATATACTAATAATAAGTGCAATTCTAAAACAGTAATAATTTATATTTTAAAATTTAGAATAGTTAAAAAATTCTAGGAGAAACTAAATGGGAAATATTTTAAGCAGAAGATGAAAAGGGGAATTAAATTGAAAGAGAAGGTATTAGTAAAAATAATAACAATAGCATTTATAATAACAATAGTATTACCAATATTGCCCGTTTCAAGCATTACATCAAGATTTATAAATAAAGATAGAAGCCAATGGGAACAGTTGAAGGAAGTACCTAATCTAAGGTTTGCAGTTTTAAGTGATACTCATGTAGGGCCAGGAAGAGCTGCTGAAAATGGAAGATTAGAAAATGCTTTTAGGACTATTTATGATCTTGATCCCAAAATCCATGCTATCTCAATAGTAGGTGATATTACTGACAATGGAGATCAAAGTGAGTACAATATCTTTAAATCAATAGTTCAGAAAAATAAATTGAAAGAGACAAATTTAATAGTTTCCATGGGTAATCATGATGGTAATACAGCTTTAAGTTTTACAGAAGCAACAGGAAATAGTCCAAGAGCAAATAGAGTTATTAATGGGTATCATTTTATTACATTAAGTCCACGTTCTTCCACAACTGTTTACGGAGGTGATAGATATAATTTAGATGAGAAGTGGCTAAATGAACAATTGGATTCAGCCACCTCTGAAGATCCCACAAGACCAATATTTGTATTTTCACATCATGGATTAAAGGATACTGTTTACGGAACAAAAGATTGGTACACGCCAGATTTAAAGGATTTACTAAGTAATTATCCCCAAGTAATCCACTTTTCAGGACATTCACATTTTCCTTTAAATGATCCTAGAAGTATTTATCAGAAGGACTTTACTGCTATAAATACATCATCTAATACATATATTGAGCTAGAACCAGGAATGATTTATGGTACAATCCCACCTAAAGGTGAAAATACAAGTCAGATGTTGATATTAGATGTTAATGGCACAAAAGTTAAGATTAGAAAGCTAGATCTTATTTCTGGAGAGTATATCGGTGAAGATTGGGTAATAGATACTTTACTTGGTAAAGAAGATTACAAATACACAGATAATAGAGTAGAAGCAAGTCCTAAGCCACTATTTAAAATAACTTCAGGAATTAAAGTTGATAGTATCAATAACAATAGTTGTTCTTTAACAATAGATCAGGCTAAGGTTAAGAATATTAAGGGGGATAACCAGGATGAAATAGTTCATTCTTATAAGTATGAATTTTATAATAAAGCAACTGGAAATATTTATAGAAGTTATAAGGTGTGGTCAGGATTTTATTTTTTACCTATGTCCAAAAAGTTGACACAAGAATTTAATGGATTAGAGTCCAACACTGAGTATAGGGTGGAAGTTACAGCTTATAATTCATATGGAAAGCCAAGTAAGAATACTATTTCTACAACTATAAAAACTAGTGAATAGATGAGAACTCCAATCATCTTAAGATTGGAGTTTAATTTTATATTATATAAATAAATATTCCATTCTAAATTTTGCAACCATAATGAATAGTAATAGCATTATTAGCAATCATAATTTTGGATTCTCTAGAATTTTCTTAAAGGGTTTAATCATACTAACCTTAATTTGATTAGAATATATTTCGTTTCTAAATTTTGGAAATTTGCTCAGGAATATTAGAATAGAATTACGTATTATTGATAGATATCTTTTATGGGGAAAGTCATATATTCCCATATCCTTAAATGCTTTGTGATCAGCAACAAAAGGGAATCTTAAATCAGCATAAATATCATCTCTAAAAATTTTAATTCCCCCTTTACCTAGATATGTCATAGGTTTAATATAATTTTTATTTGATAAGTTAACAAGAGATTTTGCCAAACAATAAATTCTATCATCAATCTCTTCACAAGTATTATATTCATCAGTTAGAAAGCCAACAAGATTAGAAATTTGCCATTGATTTAATCCATCTATTATTTCTTTTATATTAGGTATTTGACTTAAGGGACCTGAAATAATCCAAGCAACTTGTTTTCCTGAAATAGATGGTGTATGTGTATTGAAAAAAAGTCTATCATAGAATTTTTTCCACATAGAGGATAGATATCTATCATTAATAGCGCCAGCAAATAAAATAATGTCAGCTGATCTAACTTTAGTATTAACAAAGTCAATATAACTATCCTTATCTGTGTAGGCACACTTGTAAGAATACCCACACTTTATGCAACCCAGGCAACCACCCTTAATTGAAATATCCTCAAGTAATACTAAATCGATGTTTTTAGTAAATATGCTTTTAAATCTGTATACCATATTTTTTAAATTATTATTATCTAAGGTATCAGCAATTATTAATATTTTTTTATCACCATTGTCTATATTTTTAGTGATACCTACTGAAGAATAATTTATTGGTTTATATGATAGTTCCCTATAGTTTTTTAATGTAGCTACTTTAGTCTCTATACCATTGAAAAAATTTTCGGCAAAGAGTATTAATAGTATTCTACATTCTTTATTTTTTAAGTCCATCATTTTAGCTGAAAAATAGTCTATGAAATTCATTTCTAAATCATCACATATTGAATTCATATAGTTTATTGCTGTATGATCGAAGTAATTAATTGATGTACATAAAAGTGAAGTATATTTATCTTTGAAAGCATATTGAACATTTCTTTCAAATATCAATTCTATAAATCTCTTATATTGTGATGATACTAGGCAGAAATAGACTGGAAAGCCCCATATAACCCCATGGCAATTGTTGATTTCATCAATAATTTCATTAAAAAACTTCTCATCTTTTTCAAGCTGATTAATTTTATAAGCAATATTAATAATCTTAAGTTCATGATTAATAAATTTCTTTTGAATATACTTTATATACTGCATAGTAACGCTTTCATCACCTTTAGGGCTTCCATTTAGTACTATAATTTTCATTTTATATCCTCCATTTATTGATAGGGAAATTAATAAATATAATTAGATCATAAGATAGCTTTACTATACTTATATCAATTAAGGATAAAATTGTTAATATTTTTTGCGAAGTTTCAGCTAAATAATGTTTATTGTAATAAATCCATCCTTTATAGTAATTATATCTTGTATTTAATTGTTTTAATATTTTTATATTTACAACAATTTTAGTAATAGAATGTAGTATGGATTTTCAGTGAAAATTATGCAATTTATTCTAGTAATACTAGGATTTATTCTTATTTTAAAGAGAAAATTAAGGATTATTAGTAGACAAAACATAAGACTAAGCTTATTATTATAAGGTATCTAAATATTAATGTACTTAGTATTTAGGAAGTAAATAATAAATTTTAAAGATAAGAATAAGGTGTGTCGTAATGGAAGATTTAAATAAAGTAATTAATGAAATTACTAAAGAAGAAATTATAAAAGTAGTAATTAGTAATAAAATGAAAAATGATGTTAGTTTTAACAAAATAACATTTGCATTAAAAGAAAATAAAGAAAAGCAGTATTATCAAATTGAAAAGTTTACGGATAAGCAAGTATTTCATGAGAACATTGAAATAACAGCTTTATATGATAAAATATTAGAATTTTTAGCTTTTGGCTACAAGCAATTAACTGCATGGTCAAAGGAAAATACCTTTGATGTTAAAATTTCCAAAAAAGGCAAGATCCTATTTAGAAAAAAGAAGGATGATAATGTTAGCCTTGTTAAAAAGGGGCATAATAAAGAAAAGAATTATATACTTAAAGAAGGAATGATAATTCAGCCACTTATAGATCTAGGAGTATTTACAAAAGAGGGTAAAATAGTAAATTCTAAATATGATAAATACAAGCAAATTAATAGGTTTGTAGAAATAATTGATGATGAAATAAAGAAAAATGACTATAAAGAGCTTACTATTCTAGACTTTGGATGTGGTAAATCATACTTAACGTTTGTATTATATTATTACTTTGTTGAAGTTAAGAAAATAGATGTTAAAATGATAGGCCTTGATCTTAAAGAAGATGTTATTAATAAGTGTAATGATATAGCTAAGCGTTACAATTATGAAAATTTACATTTTGAACTAGGAGATATAAATGGTTTTAAGTATAATAATAAAGTTGATATGGTAATTACTTTACATGCTTGTGATACTGCAACAGATTATGCTCTATACAATGCAATAAAGTGGAATAGTAAAATGATATTCTCTGTTCCATGCTGTCAGCATGAATTTAATAAACAAATTAAGAGCGATTCATTATCAATATTAACTAAGTATGGAATAGTTCAAGAGAGAATAGCAGCTCTTATGACAGATTCAGTTAGAGCAAATCTTTTAGAAGCTGTTGGATATAAGACTCAACTCCTTGAATTTATTGATATAGCCCACTCTCCAAAGAATATATTAATTAGAGGGTCAAAAACGAAAATATCAAAGGATAAAAAGGATAAAGCTATAAGTGAAGTTAATAATTTAGTGGAGCAATTTAATCTTAATCCTACATTATATAAATTATTGAAGGATGACAATCTTATTTAGTTTTGATCTCATATAAAAAAGAAGAAAGCTAACTCAAATAGTTTTCTTCTTTATTTTATAAGGGATTAATTATTTTAGAATAAATTTTGAAAGATTTTTCCCTAGCTCATCAGTTTTATCAACCATTTCCATTGATGAAGAGGCTATAATCTCACTTGATGATGTAAGTTCTCCAGAAGTTGATGAAATCTCTTCATAGGTTGCTGATAAACCTTCTGATAAGGTGGCTACCTCACTTATGCTTCTCATTAGTAAGTCCTTTTCATCCTTTAAATTTCTTGAATTTTCAGAGATTATATATATTTTCATTATCATATCTCTCATTAATTCTTCCATATGATCTGATGCAGCTATAGAGTTCTTAACAGCTAATTCTTGATTGCCTAACTTTTCTTTCATAGTATTACTATCACCAACTATATTTGATATTTCTTCGATAATAGTAGATAGTACTTTTTTTATTTGCTCCGATGATTCTTGACTTTTTTCAGCTAAAGCTCTAATTTCATCAGCGACTATTGCAAATCCACGACCAGCCTCACCAGCCCTTGCTGCCTCAATAGCTGCATTTAAAGCAAGAAGGTTTGTTTGTGCAGCAATATCTGTAATTACATTAACTATATCAGTTACTGAATAGACTTTGCTATTCATTATATCTATAGCATTAAATAAGTTTTTAAAGGTAATGTTAAAGCTTTTAACTGAATCAGTAAGGTTATCCATTGCTGCATCTCTAGATTCATTTTTACTTCTAATATTATCAGAAAGTCTATGAATATGTGCAAGTTCATTAAGAACATTATTTATCTTTTCATTAAATACATCCATAGAGTTATTAATTGCAATAATCTCAGCAGATTCATTAACAGATGATGCTGCAGCAGTATCAATAGCCTCTTGAATATTACAAGAAAATGCATGCATCTCCTGAGAAACCTCTAAAAGAGATGATGAGTTCTCAAATAAACTTTGAGTTATATCATTAATATTATTATAGTTATTTATTTGTGATACTCTTGCCTTATTTATTGAATGATTAATATCTCCAAGCTCTCCATTAGCATTATAATCATCTGGTTTTATTATGAAAGTTAAATTACCTTTAGCCAAGTCATCTGCGTATGATTTTGTTGAAGTTAGCTTACTAAGCACTATTTTATTAATACAATTACTAATAATTAATGTAATTATTAATGATAGTATAGTACTACATAATATGATTATAAGATATGTACTTAATTTAAGGGGAGTTGTGCTTACCAGTCCGCAGCCTAGAAATCCTATAAGTATTAATGCAATAAAAGATGAAATAAGTGTTGTTAAGTTGATTGTGAACAGAATTTTTTTATTTCCCATATATATACCCCCATATTTAATAAGAATCTTAATTTAATTATACAACAAATAACAAAATATAACAATTATGTAATTGCAAGAAAATTATTAAAGCTAATGATTTTATAATGATTTAATTTATGTTTTCTGCCAAGCAACATATATTCACAATTTTTAATAAATATAAATCATTACATGGAATTTAAAATATAAAAAATAAGGACTTTCCATTATTAAAAGTCCTCCTTTTAGTTTGATCATAATTATAAACTTATAAAATTTATACTATTCTGCTTCAGATACTTTCATAAAGAGTGGAAATATTGGAGTAGTCAGAAGTAGAATGACAAAGGCATAAGTAATGTTTTCAAATCTAGAATCTGCTTTTAACAATACCTTTACAATTACAAAAGTTATAGCGATAATGGCAATTATGAAAAATATATTCATTTTAACTTGATAGGGTTTATTACAATTAGGACATTCATCATATTTTGTAAAGCCTTTTCCCATTGCATAGGTCATTAATTTTTTATAAGTGATACTTTCATTACAGTATGGACAATTTTTCATATATTGATCCTCCTTCAGAGTTATAGGTATATTTTACCATTATATCATGATAAATTGATATAGTTTTTCATTTCTTTTTAAAGCTTTTAATAAAACTAAGGGCTAAGAATCCCTGACCTAAATAGTAGATGATCAAGTTTAAAGTACCCATATAGGGCGAACAATTATTGTAATAAATAACAAATACTAGGATGTAATCTGAAATAAAGAAGAAAATTGTTCCTAAAATTACTAGGGTAGTACCAATTGGATTATCTTTTCTAATTTTAAATAATGATAAAGCCTTACATAACATAAATGTAATAATTATTGCATACAAGCAAACTATTAGTTGCATCTCTTGGTAGTTAAACCCTTTTTTATTTAGGAGAAAAATAATCGATGGAGTAAAAATTATTAAGAAAAGACCAAAGTCCCACTTGGAAATTCCTTTAAGATATGAAAAGCCAAATATAAAGAAAATATGGGATAATACAAAGCAAATAAAACCGTAGTAAAACAAATTCCATCCAATATTAAATGCTAAAAAAACATCTCCTAAAGAAGAGAATACTAATCCTATAAATATTAAATAGAAATACTTTTTATTATGTGGAGATATTCTATGGCTTGATATTGCTATAGATAAAAATAAGAGACTGCAAATAGTCTTAAATATTTCCATATAATTGTTTAATGGATATAAATCAAAATACAGTAAAGGGACAAGGTTGATAAGCATTAATATAAATAGATAAAACGGTAACATTATAATCCTCCTATCAAATTAGTTTCTAGAAATAATCATATTATTGTAAGCTTTAATTTTCATTTGTGAAAGTAGTAAGTCATAATAGTAAAATTATAATTTAATTTAAACAATAGGAAGTATTTATCTGATACGGAAGTTTTTATTATTAAAGTATGGTAAAATCAATTAATATAAAATTTATTAAAACATAGGAGAAAATTAATGAATAAGAAGGTTAGTTTCTACACAAATAGAAAAAATATAATACTACTGGCACTATTATGCACATTCTTATGGGGAAGTGCTTATCCAGCAATAAAAATAGGATATTCAATGTTTAACATTGCAAGTGATGACATACCAACTAAACTCATCTTTGCGGGATATAGGTTTTTACTAGCAGGACTAATAGTTTTAATTATACAGATAGTTCTAAAGAAAGAGGTATTTAAAATAACAAGTAAACAATTAGGACAAGTTACAATAATGGGTTTAGCACAAACTACATTACAATACATATTTTTTTATATAGGATTATCTTATACTTCAGGTGTAAGAGGTTCTATAATTAATGGGACAGGTACATTCTTCAGTATAATATTAGCTCATTTTATATATAAAAATGATAAATTAAACTTTAATAAAGTTATTGGTTGTATAATAGGTTTTATTGGAGTAATCATAGTAAATTTAGGTGGAGACTCAGTAGTAGCTAGTTCTATAACTTTTAAAGGTGAAGGTTTTATAATGATAGCAGCAGCTCTCCTTTCAATTTCATCAATCTATGGAAAGAAAATTACTGAAAAACTTGATCCTGCAATAGCTACAGGTTATCAGCTTTCTATAGGTGGATTAGTTCTGGTAATTTTAGGATTTATTTTTGATGGAAAATTAGAAGGGTTTACAATAACTTCATCAATACTTCTTATATATATGGCCTTATTATCTTCAGTTGCCTTTTCCCTTTGGACTTTACTACTAAAATATAATAAAGTAGGGTTAATTTCTGTATTTAACTTCTTGATACCAATCTTCGGAACATTATTATCTGGATTATTTCTTGGAGAGAATATATTTGATATAAAGATTTTAATTGCTCTAATCCTTGTATCTTTTGGAATTTATCAAGTTAATAAAGTAAATTATCATAAAGATGAAGTTTAAGAGTTTATAATTTAATAAATTTAGGCTCAAAGTAATACTTTATTATTACTTTGAGCCTGTTAGTACATAATATAGAGATATCCTATAATATTTCTAAAATCTCTACGGTATATTTTTCTCCAGGAGCATCAACTTCAACTATATCACCAGCCATTTTTCCTGATAAGGCTTTTCCCAGGTCTGATTCTATACTTATAAGCATATTTTCAGGATCTAAATCCATAGTTGTCACTAAAGTTACAATTTCTTCTTCATTATCATCTACAAATTTAATTCTAGCCTTACTATTAAGTCCTAATTTTGATCTATCAAAAGTTGAGTCTTCAACAACGGTTGCTGTTGAAATCATAGTAAATAAGTATTGAATTCTATTATCATTTTCTCTATAGTTAGCACAAGCTTCTTTATATTCAGCATTTTCAGACCTATCACCATGGGCAGCAGCTATTAATTTTTCTTTTGCAATTTCTGCTCTTTTCACAGTCATTCTATAATCTAATTCTTCTCTTAACTTTTTCATGTTTTCTTCCGTCAGTATATTATTCATTAAAACTAGAACCTCCCAAGAAATCTATTCTTATAATATTATATAGTATATATAAAAAAATAAAAGGTATTTAAGATAAATCATAGTTATATCAATTTAATCCAAAATAGATTTAGAGTAATAGTATACAAATTATTATGAAATAAGTATACTTATTTCAATGGAATATAATAGAATTAAGAAAAATGTCTATTAAGGAGAAAGATATGAAGTGTAAAGTATATATAGTAGAAGATGATAAATCTATAAGTTCATTATTAAAGGATTCTATAGAGAAGTATGGATTTGAGGCAAAGGTAGCAAAAGATTTTAATAATATAATACTTGAGTTTAAGGAATTTAATCCCCAGGTGGTGTTATTAGATGTAAATCTACCAATGTATGATGGCTTTTATTGGTGTAGAAAGATAAGACAAATATCTAAAAATCCAATAATATTTATTTCTGCTAGGGAGAGTGGGATGGATCAAGTGATGGCAATAGAAAGTGGTGCTGATGATTATATTACAAAGCCATTTTATTATGAAGTAGTTATAGCTAAGATTAAAAGTCAAATAAGAAGGGCTTTTGGTGATTATTCAGGAAATAATTCAGAAAGAATAGTTGAGTTAGATGGATTGAAATTTTATCCAGAGCGATTAGAGCTAGAATTTAGCAATATTAACTTAACTATAACAAAGAAAGAAGGTATACTATTAGAATGTTTAATGGAAAAGTACCCCAAAGTATTAAGTAGAGATTTTCTTTTAGAAAAGATATGGGATGATATTGAGTTTGTTGAGGAAAACACCTTAAATGTCAATGTAAGTAGAATAAGAAAAAGACTTATGGATTTAGGTATTAAAAATGGAATTGAAACCGTAAGGGGCATTGGATATAGATTAAATAAAACATGGTGAGGAGTAAAAGGGTGAAATTATTTTTAAGGGATAATATAGGTTATATTGGAGTCTTTATCTTTAGCACTTTAATTACTGTATTTTACATATTTATCTTAGGTAAAGTAAAGGTAAGTGAGTGTATTTATCTAATATTTTTAAATACTTTTATATTAAGTATGTTTTTAGTAATTAGATACTGGCGAACTAGAAAGCTATATATAAAATTAAGTAAAGGTTTAGAAAAAATAGAAGAATCAAATAGTGATTTGGGAGTGTCTGCCATAGGAGAGAGTATATCAGAGCTTCTAGCTAAACAATATAATTTATATGATTCAAATCTTATTGAATACAATAATAAGTACAATGATCATTTAACATTTATCAATCAATGGGTACATCAGATGAAAACCCCCTTATCAGTAATACAATTACAACTACATGAATATGAGGGGGAAGAACCTATTGATAGTATAAAGGTTGAGGTAGATAAGGTTAATAAAGGCTTAAACATGGCAATGAATTTTGCAAGAATAGATTCATTCCAAAATGACTTCATAATTAAAAATGTAAATTTATTTGATATAGTATCTAAGAAAGTTAATGAAGAGAAGCAATTATTTATAAGAAATAGAATAATCCCAAGAATCAATATATCAAAGAAACTAAGTATTTATACTGATGAAAAATGGCTTAAATTTATTTTAGAGCAACTTATTGTTAATGGTATTAAATATTCAATTGAATATGGAAAGGTATTGGATATTGAGGGCTGGGAAGAAGAAGATAAAATAAAGTTGGTTATTAAAGACGAAGGAATAGGTATACAGAGTAAAGATATTAAGAGGATATTTGAGCCATTCTTTACAGGTGAAAATGGTAGGAGGTTTGGAGAGTCTACAGGTATGGGACTATATATAGTTAAAAGAGTATGTAATGAATTAGGCCATAAAATATATGTCAATTCAGAGATTAATATGGGTACATCAATACTTATAGAGTTTAGAATTAATTCAATTATTACATAGATGTAATGAAGTTGTAATCTTCGCAGATAGTAGATTAATAAGCCTTCCTTTAAACTAAAAATGTAAGTAGTAGTTGTAAAGGAGAGGAGATTAGGAAATGGATACTATATTTATATTAAAAGCAATTATAATTGCTATCGTCGAGGGTTTAACTGAATTTATACCTGTTTCATCTACAGGTCATATGATATTGGTTGGAAGCTTAATAGAGTTTAACGGAAGTTTTTCAAAAATGTTTCAGGTAGTAATTCAATTAGGTGCAATACTAGCAGTAGTAGTTCTATATTGGAAAAAGATAAAGGTTAGTGTAGTAGAATTCTTTAAGTTTATATTTTCAGGAGGTAAAGAGGGTAAAACAGGATTTAACTTTGGTATAAATGTTATTGTGGGATCAATTCCAATGGCTATAGCAGGGGTATTAATCTATGACAAAATAAAAGCATTATTTAGACCAGAAGCGGTAATTATTGGATTTATATTGGGTGGAATATTGTTATTATTAATTGAGAAAATATTTATCCATAAAAGTAAAAGTCTAGTTGATATAGATAAAATAACACCAATGCAATCATTAAAAGTAGGTATACTACAGATCCTTGCTCTTTGGCCAGGAATGTCTAGAAGTGCATCTACAATAATGGGTGGATGGATTGCAGGGATGTCAACAGAAGTCGCAGCTGAATTTTCATTCTTTTTAGCAGTTCCAGCAATGATTGGTGCAACTGCTAAGGATTTATTTGAGTTTGATTATTCAATAATGAATACAACTTTATGGATAGCCTTAATAGTAGGCTTTATAGTAGCTTTTATAGTATCAATAATTGTAATGGATAAATTCGTCGGATATTTAAAGAAAAAGCCTATGAAAGTATTTGCTATATATAGGGTATTAGTAGGAATATTACTTTCAATTTTAGTTTTTACTAAGATTATAATATTATAGGGGGATTTGAAATGACAATTTTAAAGGTTAAGAACCTAAAAAAAATATACGAAAGTAAAGTAATGTGTAAAGCTCTAGATAATATTAATTTCACAATAGATAACGGTGAATTTGTTGGAATAATGGGACCATCAGGAAGTGGTAAAACAACGCTTTTAAATATGATATCTACAGTGGATAAACCAACTACAGGTGAAATATCAATAAGAGATAAAATACTAACAAACTTAAAAGGTGATGAACTAGCTCTATTTAGAAGAAGAGAATTAGGATTTGTGTTTCAGGACTTTAATCTAATAGAGACTTTAACAGTAGGTGAGAATATAGTTCTCCCATTAACATTAGATGGTGTTTTAATTGAGGAGCAGGATAAACGTCTAAAAAATGTATCCAAAATATTAGGAATAGAAGATATATTGGAAAAGAGAACTTTTGAAATATCAGGAGGTCAAGCTCAAAGGACTGCAATAGCAAGAGGATTAATACATAAACCTTCCTTATTACTAGCAGATGAACCAACAGGAAATCTAGATTCTAAAGCAGCAAAAAATGTAATGGAACTCTTTGAAAAAATCAATAAAGAAGAAAAGGTAACAACAATGATGGTTACGCATGATCCTTTAGCTGCAAGTTATTGTACAAGAATATTATTTATAAAGGATGGAGTTATATATAATGAAATTTATAGGGGGAGTAGTAGAACCCAGTTCTATCAAGAGATAATTGATGTACTATCTTTATTGGGAGCGTGTAACTAATGAATTTTAGAAATTTTGCAACTAATAATGTTATAAGGAATGCTAGAGCATATTTAGGATATTTCTTAAGTACTACAATTTCAGCAGCATTACTATTTTCTTTTACTATGATTATTTTTCACCCAAATTTAGAGTTAGAAGTATTTCCAGAGTATTTGCAAAGAGGGTTTTGGATATGTATAACAATAGCTTATTTATTTTTATGTTTCTTTATATTTTATTCAGTAAGTGTATTCTTAAAGGGTAGATTTAAAGAGTTTGGTACATTGTTTATTTTAGGGATATCCGATAAACAAATAAAAAAGATGATTACTATTGAGAATCTAATAAGTACATCTACTGCTAGTGTAATAGGTGTTATTTTAGGATTAGTATTTTCTAAAATATTATTATTAACTAGTGGGAAGTTACTTGGATACGAGATGTTAAAGTTCTACATTCCTTTGAAGGCTATTATTATAACTCTAATAGGATTTATAATAATAGGAATAGTAATATCCTTATTCTCAACATTTATTATAGGAGGAGATAAGGTCTTAAAACTACTTAAAGGAAGTAGTAAACCAAAATCAGAACCGAAAACATCTACTATCTTAGCAATAATATGCGTTTTATTGTTGGTAAGTGGATATTTTCTAGCATTGACTAGTTCAACGAAGAATTTAATGAATAGAATGTTACCAGTTACGACAGTTGTGATTATAGGAACTTATTTATTATTCTCACATTTAAGTATATTTATTATTAAGACTTTAAAGAAAAACAGAAAGTTTTATATGAAAAACACTTCAATGTTATGGGTATCAAATTTGTTATATAGAATTAAAGATAATACTAGAATGTTCTTTTTAATTACTATAACAACAGCAGTTGCCTTTACTGCTATAGGTGGAGTATCAGCCTTTTGGATAAATAAAGAAAAGGAAATAGAAGATAATTTTCCACAAGCTTTCTTTTATGCTATAGGTAATAAAGATACAGATAAACCTTTTTTCATAGAAGAAGAATTAAAGATGAAGGATTATCAATATGACAGGGTTATAGGAAATATTAAAAATCTATACTCTGAAGAAGGAGACTCAATTAATGTAATTAATGAAAGTACTTATAATGATTTAGCAACTTCCTTAGGGCAGGAAGTTATAAATATAAGTGAGAATGAAGCAGTAGAGGTAGCACCTGAAATAATTAAGGCTAGAAAGGGTATAGCTGTTAATAATAATGAACTCCTAGTGGTTAACAGAATTTATAAACGAATTTTACCCGCACTGTATGATACAATATATATTGTATCTGATAAGGTATACCCAAATATAAATATACCTGAAATAGATTTTTATAGTTATAATGTAGAGGATTATAAATTAACTTTAGATATTTGTAACAGTTATAATAATAAATATAAAGATTATGAAAGTCGCAAAGAATCAATTTCCCTAATGAAGGCTGATTTGCTAGAGGCACATAAACTTAGTTATGGTGTAGTAATGTTTATGTGTATTTTCATAGGGCTAATCTTCTTTGTTACCACAAGTAGCTTTATATACAATAAATATTATATGGATATATCAGAAGATAAGGTGAAATATAGAAACTTAAATAAAATAGGCCTTACCTTTAAGGAAATTAAATCTATAGCAACTATAGAGATAGGAGTATTATTTTTATTCCCATATGTTGTTGCAATGTCACATTCAATATTTGCACTAAATGCATTAAAGAGCACCTTTGGAATGGAGGTTAATATGGTGGCATTTATGGTAATGGGAAGCTTTTTCATGGTTCAGATTTTATACTTTTTAATTATAAGAGGAAATTACTTGATAGAAATGAAAAGAGAATTAATTCATAATAATATATAATAAAAAAAGCATGCTATAATTTTACAGCATGCTTTTTCATTATTTATTATTCTCATTCATTTTTATTCCACATGGAACCCAAGGATAATCTGGATGACTAGGATCACATGGATTTGATATATTTAAATTTTTATCTTCTTCTAATATTTGATCATAAAAATCAGATCCATTTAATACATCGTTACCTCTCATATTAACAACTCCATTCTATATTTATTTAACTTATTATTATTATAAACTAAACAATAATTATTATCAACAAATAATAAATAAATTCCCGATAAATATAAAATTTAAAACATAGCTATATGATAAAGAAGAGATTAAAATAAATAATGAGGAGTTTATTATTAAAAGCCGTAATTCTATAAGGTTTAAGTCATATATCTGCTGTAGGTATAAAAATTTAGACTATAGAATCCTTATATTATGCATGGTTACTTACTATCAAATATAAATTATTAATTATTTTAAGATAATATAAATTAAAAAATAGGGAGGAATAGATGAAGATAATAGATTCAATATATGGAGAATTTACTATTGAGACAATATTTGAAAAGCTTATTAATACAAAAGAAGTACAAAGATTAAAAGGAATCCATCAAGGGGGAGCAAGCTATTTAGTTAATTCAAAATGGAATGTTACAAGATATGAACATTCCATAGGTACAATGTTGTTTATAAGGCTTATGGGTGGATCTGTAGAGGAACAAATAGCGGGGTTATTACATGATATTTCTCATACTGCCTTTTCTCATGTAGTAGACTTTGTATTAGAAAATACTGAAGAAAATTATCATGAAAAGATATTTGATAATATTATAGATACATCTTGTATTCCTAAAATATTATTAGATAATGGTTTTAATTATAAAGATATACTGTTCAATAAATCGAAATGGACTATACTTGAAGTGTCTTCACCTAAATTATGTGCAGATAGAATAGATTACACTTTAAGGGATATGTATCATTATGGATTTATCTCAAAGGAGGATATTCAAAGATTTTTAAATAATTTAACTGTAGTAAAAGGAGAGGTAGTTATTACATCAGTTAAAATTTCTGAGTGGTTTGTAGAAACCTACTATAAAGAGGTAATAGGATTTTTTATGGATTCCTTGAATGTGTACGCTTATGATAGATTATCAAAAGCTTTAAAGATAGCACTAAAGTTAAATGAAATTACTGTAGATGATTTATTAAAAGAAGATAAATATGTATATAAACTACTTGAATGTTCAAAATCTGAAGATGTAATAAAACTAGTACAGTCACTAAATAAAAAAGTTAGGTTAATAAAAAATAAAGAGAATTACGATATATTCCAAAAGAATAAGGTAAGGATAATTGATCCAACTATAATTATTGATAACATACTTTTCAAAACATCAGAGAAGTCTGAACTAGCCAAATCATTAACTGAAAAAGCCTTAAATAAATCCAAGGAAGGTGTCTTTATTAAGATTGGTGAATAATTAAAGAATTGTTTTATATGGATAAAACAACTATAATTGATGTAATTTACAAATTATTAGTTACATAAGGAGATTCATTATGAGAAATAGACTTATTGATCAAATTAACTTTATCTTAGAAGTAGACAAGCTAAAAAGTATAATGAGGCAAAATAGAATCACAGTTGATGATAGAATTGAAAATGATGCTGAACATTCATGGCATATAGCAATTATGGCACCCCTTTTAGCTGAGCATCTACCAGTAGAAGTTGATCTATTAAAGGTAATTAAAATGCTTTTAATTCACGATTTAGTAGAAATAGATGCAGGAGATACCTTTGCTTTTGATGAAAAAGGATATGTTGGAAAATTTGAAAGAGAGCTTGAAGGGGCGAAAAGAATTTTTGGGATGTTGCCAGATGATCAAGGTAATGAATTACTAGAACTTTGGGTAGAATTTGAAAAATCCATTTCAATAGAAGCAAAATATGCAGCAGTTATTGATATGATGCAACCATTTATTTTGAATGTTAATACTGGAGCACGCTGTTGGATAGATAATAATGTAACAAAGACACAGGTTTTAAATAAGTTTTATGTTATCCAGGAAGTATCAAAGGAATTATGGAGTTACTTCTTGGAATTATTAGATTACTCAATAGAAAAAGGGTTTCTTATAGATAAATAAAATAGAATTAAATTATATACTAAGTATATTTAAGGTGTAGTTTCTAGTGATAGAAACTGCACCTTAAATTTTCCTATAATTTATCTAGACTATTTTGAATTATTCAAAAATATTAAATAACTAGTTATATAATTCTGTATTAGCTATAAGCCTATTAGCATACATTGAAGTAAATTCGCATAACTAAATATTTAAATTCTACTTTACGTTATATATTAATGTAGGCACATCTGATTAACATTGATAATGCAAAATAATTATTATATAATATAACTAATATTACATAAACTGACATAATTGTATGCAAATATAAAACCGAAATTAGGGGGTAGGCATTTAGATTGAGCAAACAAAAAATAATAAGTTTAATTGGATTAAATCTTGGAATAGCATTATTAAATGTAATAATTTTCTCACGAGGGATTTTAGACATCAGAATTGGAAGTAGCACTTTTGAATCAGCTCTTGGAATTACTTTAATAATTATGAGTGTAGGTATTTTTGCTATTGGTAATTATAAGATTTTGATTGGGAAAGAGAAAAGAATAAAAAGCAATGATATTAAGACTTCTTATGACTGTATAAATGGTTTAAAACAGAATAAAGGCAAAAAAACTTTCACAAAAGATATATCTATTTTGGTGGAACAAGTATGTAGAATAGAGAAAAAGAAAGAAATAATAATAGAAATACTTCTTCAAAAATTTAATAGTTCAGAAATGAGTTTTTCAAAATTTAATGGGGTAATCCTTGAAATTGAAGGTCTATTTTACTTGAATATAAGGAGCGTAATTAATAAGTTAAATATATTTGATGAGGAGGATTATGAAGATATAGAAGAGGAAAGTGGACTAGCAAACTTATCAAATGATTTTATAGAGGAAAAGAGAAGGATATATAATGAATATATTTTCTTTGTAAGAGACTCAATTGAAGATAATGAGCAGATTTTACTTAAACTAGATAAGCTTTTACTTGAATTATCTAAATTCGATAGTCTTGAAGATGGGGAGTTAGAAAATATGTCAGCAATGAAGGAAATAGACGATTTAATAAATAAAATTAAGTTATATAAATAATAAGGGGGATAAATAATGAATGCTAAAAAGATAAATCTCAAGTATGTGGGTATTATAGCCGTAACAGCACTACTTATTTTTGGCGTAGTTTATGGTGGTATTTCACTAACTAAAAATCTTGGAAAAAACAAGGATGTAGTTGTAGCTGAGGATGCATTAGGGGAATTAGACAAAATTTATAAAAAGATAAATATTAATGATGTGGATCCCATTAAGGGATCAGTAGATTTGACTAGTACATCTTTAAAGGATACTTTGCCAGATATAGATAAATATCCAGCACAAGTAGAAAATACAACTGATAATTTCATTGAAATATTTGCTTCAGTAGAGAAAACTGGTGAAGGTAAAGATGGTTGGCTAGTCGATGTTGCTAGGGATTTTAATAAAGCTGGAATTAAGGTAAATGGAAAGGATGTTTCCATTAAGATACGTGGACTAGCTTCTGGTATGGGAATGGACTATATAGTTTCCAAAAAGCATATTGCAGATGGTTATACACCATCAAATGAACTTTGGGGCGAGATGATGAAAGCGAAAGGGACTGATGTAACCTTACTTGATAAGAGAATGGTTGGAAATGTATCTGGAATTTTAATATCTAAAAGTAAGCAAGATGAGCTAGTAAAAAAATATGGTTCAATAAACTTAAAGAATATTACTGATGCGGTTGCTAGTAATGAAATAGCAATGGGATATACAAATCCACTTTCAAGTGCTACAGGGTTAAATTTCTTAGTTTCTACATTAAGTACCCTTGATGGAAAGGATATTCTAAGTTCTACTGCAGCTGAAGGCTTTGAAAAGTTTCAAACTAATATTCCCCTTGTTGCATATACAACACTTCAAATGAGGGCTTCGGCAGAAGCAGGAGGATTAGATGGGTTTATTATGGAGTATCAAACTTATATTAACTCTCCAGAGTTAAAGTCTAATTATGTATTTACTCCTTTTGGTGTTAGACATGATAGTCCACTTTATTCAATAGGTAATTTATCTGAGGAGAAGAAAGCTATAATGGATAAATTTATTGAGTTTTATAAAGGTGATACCTACCAAAAAAAGGCTTCAGATTATGGCTTTAATAATAATGAAGATTATAAAAGTGAAATAAATCTAGCAGAAGGACAAAATATTATACAAGCACAAAAGCTATGGAAAGAAAAGAAAAATGCTAGTAAAAGAATTTCAGCTGTATTTGTTGCTGATATATCAGGTAGCATGCAGGGTAATCCGTTAAATAAATTAAAGAAATCCCTTTTAAATGGATCTCAATATATAGGTTCTGATAATTCAATAGGTCTTGTAACCTATTCAGATGATGTGAATATAAATTTACCTATTGGAAAGTTTGATATTAACCAAAGAGCTCTATTTACAGGTGCAGTTAATAACATGGAATCTGGTGGAGGAACGGCAACCTTTGATGGTGTAAGCGTAGCTATAAGAATGTTGATGGATGAAAAAGCTAAAGATCCTGATACAAAATTAATGCTGTTTGTTTTAAGTGATGGCGAAACTAATAGAGGTCATTCTTTAAATGATATAGAAGGTATATTAAGAGCACTAAAGATTCCTGTTCATACTGTAGGCTATAATGCTGATATTGATGTGTTAAAAAATATTTCAAGTATAAATGAAGCGGCTAGTATTAATGCAGATTCTGATGATGTAGTTTATACGCTAGGAAGTTTATTTAATGCAGAAATGTAAAGAGACTTAACTTAAGGAGGAACAATATGGAATTTTCAATGGAAGTGTTAGATACGGATGTTATAAAAAAGGAAATTATAGATGAAGTTAAACCAGCACCTGAGGAAGTTTCGAAATTAAAGGAGCTAACTAATCGAAACATATCCTCACTAATAGAATTAGATATTAATTCACTTGAGGATAGACAAAGAGTTATTAAGAGTATTGAAGACTTTGGTATAGAAACAATAAAAAGATCATCTAAGAAAAATTCACTTCTTCAGATTACTGTAGGAAATCTATCTAAAACAGGTAATGATGGAGGGACAATTGCAACTGGTCTTACTGAACTACAAAGAGAAATGAAGGACCTTGATCCTAGTTTAATAGATTTCACTAAAACTGGACTTTTAGGTAAGTTATTTAATCCACTAAGAGCTTATTTTGAAAAATACCAAAAAGCAGATAATGTTATAAATGATATTATTATTTCTTTGGATAAAGGTAGGACAACATTAAAAAATGATAATACTACTTTAGAAATAGAAGAGATAGCTCTTAGAGATCTAACAAAGAAACTTGCAAAAGAGATTAAAATGGGAATGTTAATGGATGAAGAAATATCAAGGAGTATAGATATTGCAAAATCAAGAAATGAAGATGATGATAAAATTAGATTTATTTCAGAGGAAATACTATTTCCATTAAGACAAAGAATAATGGATATGCAGCAAATGATAACAGTAAATCAACAGGGGATAATGGCCATAGAAGTTATAAGAAGAAATAATAAAGAGCTAATAAGAGGTGTAGATAGAGCAAAGAATGTAACTATTTCAGCCTTAAGAATAGCTACTATTGTTGCAGGAGCCCTTTATAATCAAAAAATAGTACTAAAAAAGATAACTATGTTAAACAAAACAACTAATGATTTAATAAGCGGAACGGCTAGAATGTTAAAAGAACAAGGAACAGAAATTCAGAAGCAGTCCATGGAAGCAAATATATCTGTTGATACCCTAAAGGTAGCATTCTCAGATACTATGGATGCATTGGATGCTATAAGTCAATACAAGCAGGAGGCTCTTCCAAAAATGAAGGAAACTATAAATCAATTTAGCGAATTAGCAGAGAAGGGTGAACGTAGAATACAGATTCTAGAAGAAAATAGTTATAAAAATTAATATATAAAATAACCTTAAGATTACTGTAGTGTAATCTTAAGGTTATTTTTATATTGCTTAGCGTATTTGCAGGAGAAAATCAATATAAAAATGAGGAATTTGTATAAAAAATTATTAGCGAATTTATCTAAAATTATCCAAAATATTCTATGAAACTGTGTAATTATGGTATATAATTATTACTGTTACAATAATAAAATTAGATAAAAATATATTTTACATCTAGCTTTTAAAAGATAATTAAAAGTTTATAGCAATAAATATAGAATTATTTGCAATATAAGATGTTGAAATGATATTAATAAAGGAGAGGTAAATTTGGATTACAAAATTAGAAGACTAGATGAATTAGAGGGGGATCATAGACAAGCTATTTCTCAGCTCTATGTAGAAGCATTCCAAAATAAAATGACTATTATGTCTAGAGATGTAGAAATCCTTGCAAGAATATTCAAGGATTCATTTATATCATCCATGTATTATGTTTGTTTAGATGGAGATAAAATTATTGGCATAATTGCTTGCTCTAATAGTAAACAAAGAGCAAATTCATTTGAAAAGGATGTTCTTATAAAGGAATTTGGTTATATAAGAGGTAGAATATATATTGCAATGATAAATTCATTTTTAACAACTCCTAATGCAAGAACTGAAGATGAAGGATATATTGAATCTCTTGCAACTCATCCAGATTATCGTGGTAAGGGAATTGCAACTGCACTTTTAGACCATGCACATAATAAATCTGGCTACAATAAGTATATATTAGATGTTATACATGGTAATGAGGGAGCTAAGGCTCTATACGAGAGAATTGGATATAATACTTATAAAACTGAAAAGGGAATATTCTTGAAGTTACTTAATATAAAAGAACTATATTATATGGAGTTTTCATTATAATATTACATTAATAATTATAGAGAAAGAGGTTAGTGGTAAAAACTACTAACCTCTTTCTCTTGTTATTTATTTACTTGCTATTGGAATGGTATTTTTAAGCATATTCATACTTGGGTTATTTGTAGATATAAGTCCTAATGATTATAAAGATGGATTTATAACTTTTACTATTCATTATGTTATAGGCTTAATAATATTCTATATTAATCTTTGGAAATATATTAATAAGAATAATGAGTATTTAAAATTAATAAGGACTAATAAAGAAATTGAATGATAGAGAATATATAGAGAGAAAAGAAGCTGAAATAACTCTTCATATTATAAGTAAAAATATGAGAATAAATTATAATAGTATTATTTTAATAGCTAAAAAACATAAAATATGGTATAATAATAATTATTATTAGATAACAAAGGAGAATACTATGACAAATAAAGTGATTTTATTATTTGAAGACGGAAACTATAATGTTTGTATAAATGGAACTATTATTGCAACAGAAAAAGACTCAGATAAAGCATATGAAAAATTTAAGGAAGTAATTGCAGATAACAAAGCAAATGGAGAAAATAATTGGGTAGGGATACTTGAAAGTTTAAAGGATATTAAAGACCAAAGGTTAGAAATCAATAATGATTATAAAACTATAAACTTTGGAAATATGAAGTACTTCCATGCTACAGGGAAGATATTCTATATTAGTAATGGTCAAATGCAACCTTTAACAGGTGGTATCCACACATTCAAGGGAATACTAACAATGACTACATCAGGTTATATTGATAATTATGAAGATTTACTTAAATTCTGTACTGATGTGTTAAACAATAAAGCAACAGTGAGAATGACTGATACAAGTATTATTGTAGGTAGTGCAGCCTTTAATTATGGATCAGCAGAATATAACTTCTTTAGTAAGAAGATAAACAAGGGTGCTAGTATTGAATCAGGAAACTTTGATATATATAGAACTTATGTATTAAATATACTAAAGGCGTAACCTGTAGTAATGATTAAAAAATAAATCCACTGTTAAAAAACAGTGGATTTATTTTTATTACCATCTACCAGAGGAACCTCCACCATTTGATGAACCTCCCCCAAAGCCCCCACCTCCGTAGCCACCGCCACCTCCTCTTGGACCTCTTCTCCCAATATTGCTCCAAAAGGCTATCTGAAGAATTGTAGAGATTATTCTACCTCTATTGAAAATTAAATCGACAAAGAAAAATACTAAGACAATAATCCATATTACTGGACTACCACCTTTTCTAGAATTTGAAACTGTATTTCTATTAGGAATGACTATATTCAAGGACTTATCTAAGGTCACACCATATTCTTTAGCAATTTCATCTGAAAAGGCACTATAAGAATCCATTAATCCTTTTCCATAATTATCTTCAATAAAACTAGGCCTAGCTATAGATTCCATAATTCTATTACTAAGTGCATCTGGAATAGCACCTTCAAGTCCACGGCCTACCTCAACCCTCCAAGTTTTATCATTTACGGCAACTAGAATTAAAAGGCCATTATCTTTACCTTTTGCTCCAATGCCCCAAGTTCTAAAAAGCTTATTTCCATAGGTTTCTATAGGTACACCATTAGTACTATTAATGAGAACAGCTATAGCTTGAGCGCCTGTTTTACCCTCAAGTTCTTTACCAATAGAAATTATGTTCCTTGTATTCTCTACATTAACAATACCTACATAATCATTTATATATTTATTACTTGTTGGTGTAGGTAAGGTAACATCAGCTAATACAGTGATGGAAGATATTAATAATACCAGTAATAGAGAAGATAGAAATACCTTAAAATACTTTCTTTTAGTAATCATTTAGTAGTAGAGAAGTCCACAGAAGGTACTTGATTTGCACCCTCACTAGCCTTGTATAATGGTCTTTCCTCAAAACCAAATATTGAGGCTGTTATATTACTGGGAAATCTTCTTCTCTTGGTATTATACTCTGTTACTGCTGTATTATAGTCCTGTCTTGCTATTGCAATTCTATTTTCTGTACCCTCTAATTGGACTGATAAGTCTTTAAAGTTTTGATTTGATTTTAACTCTGGGTATCTTTCAACAACTACAAGTAATCTAGATAAAGCATTAGATAAATCACTATCAGCATTTGCTTGATCTGTAACATTGCTTGCACCAGCAAGTTTACTTCTAGCATTTGCGATATCAGTAAATATCTCCTTTTCTTGAGAAGCATATCCCTTTACTGTATTTACTAAGTTAGGTATTAAGTCGGACCTCCTTTGAAGCTGTGTATCTATATTAGATTGCGATGTATCCACTCTTTGTTCAAGAGTAACTAACTTATTATAACCGCCAATAAAAGGAATGGCTATAACAGCAATAATAGCTATAACAATTAATGCTGTCTTAAGACTATTTTTCATAAATATATCCTCCTTTCTACTTTCTTTTAGTATGTGTAGAAAGAGAAAATATATTAAAACTTTTAGAGTTAAGTACATATAGTAGATATTAAGATGAATTTAAATACTATATTTAAATAAAGTAATAATAAGGATTGATTATTATAGATAATTGTAAGGATCATAGAGATAATACTGATACAGGCAATATAAATAATGAAGAGCCTGCTGCAGATGAAGGGATAAATAGAGAAGCATTATTAGAAGAACTAGATATATTAAATCTTTCCTTAGATACTATTTATGTAATAGCAATTGCAGTGGTTATGAATATAGAATTTGTAAAAGTATCTAGAGATAGGGTACTTGATCAGTTAAACAATACTAACATTAGTGAAAGTGAACCTGATGTTACCCATTGGCCGCGCGTTACAAACCTAATGTTTTTATATGCCACAGGAATTTTTTTGACAATTAACTTACAGGCATACTTAAAAGTTCTAGAATTACCTGAGGACCAAGTAACCCAAAAGGAAAAGAATAGAGCTTGGAAAGCTTTCATATCAAGTTTTCTTATATATATAGCAACCTGTTTATCAAGAGCAAATCTTGAAGTTTAGGATAATTTAGACATAAGTTATGCAATTTATGTTAGACTAAATAATATAAAAGGGTAATAAATATCTCAAAACTATGGAGGAGAATATGAGAAAACTTAATAAAATAATAATAGCTATACTTATTTTACTATTTTCATTTAGTATTGTAGGCTGTATCGGAAAAGAAGGTGCTGCTAATTTTGATTCCTTTATAAATGGACTTCCAAAAGAATTTATTGAAAATAACTCTTTAGATTTAGAATTTCTTTTTAGAGATCCATCCCAATATGGATTCGATGAGGAAATATTAAAACTTCCAGTTAATGATAAAAAGTTACATGAAGAAGGAATAAAAAGTACGAATGAAGTTATTGATAAGTTAAAAAAATTCGATTACAAGAAACTATCAAAAGAACAACAATTAACCTATGATGTTTTATTAGATAGCTTAAATCGTAATTTATTACTTAAGGATTATTACTATATTAATAATAATGAATTAGGTAGTAGTTTGGGTTTTCAAGCACAGCTACCAATATTACTACAAGAGTTTAAGTTTGACAAAAAGATTGATATAGACAGCTATTTAAACATACTAGAAACAAGCGAAGATACTTTCAAAAAGTATGCTAATAATGAAAAGGAAAGACAAAGTCAAAGGGTAGGAATGTCACAGACTATAATCAATAAGGTTATTGAACAATGTGACAATTTCACTAAAGATGATAGTACATTTTTAATTGATGCTTTTAATTCAAAAATTAATAATGTTGAATTTCTTAAAGACGAGGAAAAAAAATATTATAAAGAAAAAAATCTAGAATTAACTAAGGTAAATTTTAAAAATGCATATAAGACTTTAGCAAATGAATTAAAGGCAATAGATGCTAAAGAGGATAATGTGGGTCTTTGGGGGAAATCAGATGGTAAATCATATTATGAAGCTTTGATGCAATATAACACAGGTATTGATGACTCAATCAAGGAAGTTGAGAAATATTTAAATAATAAAGTAAGAGAATATGGAAAAGAAATTAACAAATTAATAACAGAAAATCCAGAATTAATGAATAGATTTATTGAAGCGAACATCCAATATACTGATTTAAATAATGAAATAGAGGTATTAAACTATCTTGGAAATAAAATTAATGAGGATTTTCCGGCTCTTGAGTCTTTAAACTTTAATGTTAAAGAGGTAGACCAGTCAATGAAGGACAATTTTTCACCAGCTGCCTATATTTCAAGTAGAATAGACACTCCTATAAGTGAGAATGAAACTATATTTATTAATGGTAAGTTTAGTCAAGATATTTTCACAATGTTAGCTCATGAGGGATATCCTGGTCATATGTATCAAAATGTTTATTTTAAAAGTTTAAATAAGCCTACAATTAGATACATCCTTAACTATAGTGGTTATTCAGAGGGGTGGGCCAACTATATTGAGGGAATTGCAATTAAATATGCTACTGGAGATAAAGATTTATTAAAATTGTACTACTTAAACACAAAAATTATTGAAATTAAAATAGCCTTACTTGATATTGGGGTTAATTATAGTGGTTGGGATAAAGAAAAATTTATAGAAAATATTCAAAGCTTTTTTGGTGAACTTGAAGATAATGCAATAGAAGAGCAATATAATCAAATAATTGAAAATCCAACTAATAGCCTTAAATATTATCTATGCTCTGAAAAATTTAAGGCTTTACATGATGATGCAAAGAAAAAGTTAGGAGATAAGTTTATAGATAAGGAGTTCCATAGAGTTATCTTACAAACTGGACCATCATCCTTTGAGATTTTAAAAAATAGAGTTGATGAGTATATTGATGAAACCATATAATATTATATAAAGGGACTATCCACTTTATTATAAATGTGGATAGCCCTTTGAATTTAAATAATACCTATTTAAATTCAACAATTCTTCTAGGTATTTTAAATTTTATCTTTTCCTCAATATCTTCTAAAAGCTTGCTATTTTTTGGGTCAATGAAGCAACATGTATAACCTTCTTCACCAGCTCTACCAGTTCTACCAATTCTATGTATGTACGCATCAGGAGTCTCAGGTATGTCAAAATTATATATGTTAGATACACCAGATACATCAATACCTCTAGCTGCCACATCAGTTGCTATAAGATATTGTATTTTAGCTTCTCTAAAGTTCTTCATTATTCTTTCACGCTTATTTTGAGGAATGTCACTATGAATCTTCACACAGTTATAACCTCTTTGATGCATTGCCACTTCTAAGTTGTCAGCTCTTCTTTTTGTTCTACAGAATATAATAGCCATAAATGGATTATCTTCATCTAAAGCCTTACATAGAGCATCTAATTTCCATCTATCAGTAGTTTCAACTACTTCTTGATTAATATTAGACAAAGTAACTTCTTCCTTCTTGACAGAAATAACTGCAGGGTCATTCATATATCTATAGGCCATTTTCTTAACAGCTGAATCCATAGTAGCAGAGAAGCATAATGTCTGATGTTTTTTAGGAGTATACTTCATTATATTCTCAACTTCATTTTTAAAGCCCATTAACAGCATTTGATCTGCTTCATCTAAAACAAAGGTCTTAAGTTTACTTAAATCTATTGTTTTTCTTTCTAAATGGTCTATTAATCTACCTGGAGTAGCTATTATTAAATGAATGTCTCCCTTAAGCTTCTTGAGCTGGGATCCAATATCTTTACCACCATATGCAGCAAGAATATTAAATTTTCCTTCAGTAAGCTTATTTGCTTCTTCAGTTATTTGTATTGCAAGTTCTCTTGTTGGTGTAAGGATTAACCCTTGAGTTCCCTTTACCTTTGTAGATATATTCTCTAGCATAGGTAATAAAAAGGCTAAGGTCTTACCTGTACCTGTTTGTGCTTCCGCTATAAGATCTTTCCCATTTTTTATAAGAGAAATACTTTCTTCTTGTATTGGGGTAGGGGTATTTATACCAGATTTCCTCAATATATTTATAATATTATCATTAATGCCTAACTCTTTAAAATTCATTCTTTTCTACCTTTCATGATTTAATCAACACTTAATGATAACATAATATTATAATTATTTCTATTATTTGATATAATACTAGCTATAAGAAATTTATTTTATTGATTGGAGATTATTATTTATGGAAGAAAAAATGACCATACAAGATATAATAGAAACTATGGAATTAGATACAGAGGATATTACTAGCTACTATCATAAACCGTCCGAATCAATGGTTGTTATTACAACAGAGGATTTAAAGATGGCTGAAGATGAAGTAAATATAGATATATTAGAGGAGTGGAAAGTAGAATCAGTTAAGCAAGCGAAAGACTTTATTAATAACAAACAGGATTATTTAGAATTCCCAAAAGAAAATGATTATAACGAAGAAGGAATTATGCTGAATTATGTCGAATTCATTAAGAATGACATGTTAATATATACTAAATTAAAAAAAATAATCCAAGATGATCTAAATATAAGAAAATTCAAAGATGAACTCTATAAATTAAACTTAATAGATCAATGGTATGAATATAGAGAGAGTAAGTATATAGATGTAGCAAAAAAATGGTGTGAGAAACATAATATAAGAATGTAAGGGGAAACAATATATGAAATATGAAGTGCTTTTATTTGATGCGGATGAAACACTATTTGATTTTAAGAAAACCGAAAGATATGCATTTTTAAATGCATTAATAGACTTTGGTCTTGAGAATAATAAAGAAAGATTTATTGAAAGATACAAAATTATTAATAAAAAGATCTGGGAAGAGTTTGAGAAGGGACTTATTACATCAGATAAGCTTAGGGTAGAACGTTTTGTAAGATTATTTAGTGAATTTGGTGTTAATTATGATCCTAAAGATTTTGCTAATTCATATATATACCATATGGGAAATAGTTCTTACACATTCCCAGAAGCTGAATCAGTAATAGAGGATCTAAGTTGTAAGTATAAGCTAGCCATTGTTACCAATGGTCTTAAGGAAGTACAAATAAATCGTTTAAAGAAATCTAATATAGGTAAATATTTCGATGGAGTGATAATTTCAGAGGAAGTAAATTCTGCAAAACCAGATAGGGAGATATTCACACAGGCTCTAAATAAAATGAGTGTTAGGAATAAGGACAAGGTTCTTATGATAGGTGACAGCCTTACAGCAGATATTAAAGGTGGAATAAATAGTGGCATAGATACCTGTTGGTACAATCCACATAGAGCTAAAAATATCCTTGGTATAGAGCCAACATATGAAATATATACATTACTAGCTTTAAGAGATATTCTACTTTAGTAAATACAGTAAAGGGTAAGAAAAGTAACTAGATTATGTAAACTTTTCTTAAATTTTCATTCCATAATAGGCCTATCTTTGTAGACAAATATTCGTAAATATACTTGCTATTACTTCAAGTAATATATAAATAAAACAATATATATAGAAGGAATCATTTAAATATAGAAATATGGTAAAGAAACTTGCAATTGTTGATATTAAAATTCCAAATAGCAAGTTTTTTCTTCTTATTGTTAAAAATATTCCTTGTATAATATAAGCAACTGGTAATATACAAATTAGTATAATAGCTGAATATCCTTCAAACATACCATAATCCAAAAATAAGTATAGGGAAGTCATCAAGAAAAGTATAATAATTCCTGGTAAAATATATAGTAATATATCCTTAATATTAAATGTTTTTATAATCATTTCAAACCTCATAAAGTATTATATACAGTAGTTTACGCCAGAAAAGGTGGTACTATTCATAAAGGTAGTAAATTAGATAAATATTATTATAGTAGAACATATCTAATATTATGTTAAGTAATCTTGAGTTGAGAAATACTTTTTATCATGTTATCTTAAATTATAGATTTATTAATAAATATTCATATTAAAATGAACTATATAAAATTTAAAGGATGATTATACATGAATTTTGTAGCGATAGATTTTGAAACAGCAAATGAGAAAAGAAATAGTGCTTGCTCTGTTGGAATAACAAAAGTAATTAATAGTAAAATAGTTGAAGAGAAATACTGGCTTATTAAGCCACCAGAAATGAGATTCGTACCTCAAAACCTCTGGATACATGGTATTTATCCAGAAGATGTAAAGGATGAAAATACCTTTGATTTAATATGGGATGAAATAAAAGGATATATAGATGGCGAATTAGTTGTAGCTCATAATGCATCCTTTGATATGAGTGTACTTAGAAGCTTATTAACTTACTATGAGTTAGAATTTCCTGTTCTTCATTACGCTTGTACGGTAATGCTTGCGAAGAATCATATGCCAAACTTAAAAAATCATAAGCTAAATACTGTGGCATCATTTATAGGACATAATTTTTCACACCACCATGCTGGAGAAGATGCAACTGCCTGTGCAAAAGTAATGAACTATATATGCAAGATAGGTAATATTAATGACTTAGTTTCATTAAATCTAAAAGGTGGTATAACCTTAGGTTCTATATTCCCTGGAGGGTATGAACCGACATCTTCTTTAATAAAACATAAAAATAAAACCTCAAAAGCAGAGGCATTAAAATTAGACAATTTAAACATAGAAACAGATTATTTTAGAGATAGAGTTGTAGTATTTACAGGTCCACTAACTTCTATGAAAAGAAGAGATGCTGGAATTTTAGTAGAAAACCTTGGCGGTATCTTTAGTAATACAATTAATAAAAAAACAAATATCCTTGTAACAGGAATAAAAAATAGAGAGAATTTAAGCAATATGTATAAAAGTACAAAACTTAGAAAGGCAGAGTATTTAATATCACAAGGGGAACCTATTGATATTATAACAGAGGAAGAATTTTTGACTTTAACATTAAAAAGTGACTGCTAAGAAAAATATTCGGCTTTTTGTTAGATTTAATATTGTTTATTGGATAAAATTGCATTATAATATTAGGTGGCATTTGATTTGCCGAATATTTTTTAAGATTTAGCCTTTATTATTTATTATAAAGGTTGAAAAGGGAGAGTGCACAATGAGAGCTATCGGAACATCAGCTACTGGAGTAAGAGCTCCAATCATAAAAGAAGGGGACGACCTAAATAAAATAGTTGTAGATTCTGTTCTTACAGCAGTAGAAAGTGAAAATATTAAACTAAGGGATGGAGATATAGTAGGAATTACTGAATCACTAGTTGCTAGAGCACAAGGTAATTATGCAAAACTAATTGATATCGCAGAAGATATAAATAGAAAATATGAAGGGGATATCGCAGTAATGTTCCCAATATTAAGTAGAAATAGATTCGCATCAATTTTAAAGGCTATTTCTTTAACTGGAAAGAAAATATATCTGTTCTTAAACTATCCTTCTGATGAAGTTGGAAATCACCTTATGGATATTGAAATGATGGATAATTCAGGTGTTAATCCATATACAGACCATTTAACAGAAGAAAAATACAGGGAAGTATTTGGACAAGAAGTAAAGCATCCTTTCACAGGAATTGACTATGTTCAAATGTATAAAGAACTAGTTGGAGAAGAAAACATAGAGGTTCATTTAACTAATGATCCGAGAGTAGCCCTTCAATATACAAAAGAAATACTTGTATGTAATATTCATGAAAGATTCAGAACTAAGAAAGTTCTTGAAATGGCTGGAGCAAAAACTGTTTTATCTTTAGATGAAATATTAACTGAGTCAGTTAATGGAAGCGGATATAATGAAAGATATGGTCTTCTTGGATCCAATATGGCTACGGATGAAAGCATTAAGTTATTCCCAAGAAACTCAAAGGAACTTATATTAAATATACAAAAGTCTTTAAAAGAAAAAACTGGGGCAAATATGGAAGTAATGGTTTATGGAGACGGTGCTTTTAAAGATCCAGTAGGTAAGATATGGGAGCTTGCTGATCCTGTAGTTTCACCTTACTTTACAGATGGATTAATTGGTACTCCAGATGAAATAAAGATTAAGTACATTGCTGATAATGACTTAACTGATGATGCTTCAAGAGAAGAACAAATCAAGGCTAAAATTAAAGCTAAGAAAGATAGAAAAGCTATCGGTAATGAAGCATTAGGAACAACTCCAAGACAATTAACTGACCTTTTAGGTTCACTTTGCGATCTTATAAGTGGTAGTGGAGATAAAGGAACTCCTATTGTATTAATTCAAGGGTACTTTGATAATTACGCTACAGAATAAAATTTAATTTATAATTATAGGAGGTAATCCATATGGATTACCTCCTATAATTATAATAAAATTAATCCTTTAATAATCATCATAAAAAATTGATACATTTATAGTATAATTCCCATCTTCATCAGTATCTAAATTGCCTTTAATGTAGTTCCTGAGCTGGTAACTTTGTCATCAATCACATTTAATTTATATCTATTCCCCTTATCATCACTAAACTCAACTGTTATTGATGTATTACTACTATTTGAATACTTTAAAATAACTGCAGTTCCATCCTTCTTTGAATTTAATTCGGAAATTTTTGTGCTTAATTCAGGGAGGCTTGATACTACAATAATATCTTTTAAATTGCACCATAATATACCATATTATTCCAGAATATATTTAACTCTTTATATTTTCTACTTAATATAGTAAAATTAAAAAGATTGATTAAGGAGGGCATAAGATGAGCAAGGTTATAGTGATTGGTGCTGGCCCAGCAGGGATGATGGCTGCTATGACAGCAGGCAAGGAACATGAAGTATTATTATTGGATGGTAATGAGAGAATAGGTAAAAAACTATTTATAACAGGAAAAGGTCGTTGTAACGTAACAAATGCAAAGGATATTTCTGAATTCTTTGACTTTATTCCTGGGAATCCTCATTTTTTATATAGTGCACTTTATACATATACAAATGAAGATACTATGAATTTCTTCGAAAATGAAGGAATTAAACTTAAGGTAGAAAGAGGGGGAAGAGTATTCCCTGAATCAGATAAATCATCAGATATAATAAGAGGTTTATCAAATGGCTTGAGTAAATCGAATGTAAAAATATTACTTAACCACAAAGTTACTGATATAGTAATGGAGGGTAAGAGGATTAAAGAAGTTATCGTAAATGATAGTGAAAAAATTTCAGGTGATTATTTTATTATAACTACAGGTGGCGCTTCATATCCTTTAACAGGTTCTAAAGGAGATGGGCAAAATTTTGCTAAGAAGGCAGGACATAATATAATTGAATTAAAGCCTTCCCTTGTACCAATAGAAATAAAGGATCAATGGGTTAAGGACTTAATGGGTCTTTCACTTAAGAATGTAAATGTAACTATCAAAAAAGAAAAGAATACTGTTTACTCTAACCAAGGAGAAATGATATTTACTCATTTTGGGGTTTCAGGACCATTAATATTAAGCGGTAGTAGATTTGTAGTAGGAAAGAATAAGTACACACTTACTATAGATTTAAAACCAGCCATGGATATACCCGCTCTTGATAAGAGAATACAAAAGGATTTCCAAAAGTATATCAATAAGGATTTCAAAAATTCCTTAGATGATTTATTACCAAAAAAATTAATTCCTACAATCATACACCTTTCTGAAATCGATCCAGATAAGAAGGTAAATGAAATAACTAAGGAAGAAAGAAAGAAGTTAGTATTCCTCCTTAAAAATCTATCTATGGAAATCAAGGGACTAAGGAGCCTTGCTGAAGCAATTGTTACAGCTGGTGGGGTAGATACTAAAGAAATAGATCCATCTACTATGAAATCTAAAATAGTAGATAATCTTGGATTTGCTGGAGAAGTTATTGATGTTGATGCATTTACAGGTGGTTATAATGTCCAAGTTGCCTTAGCTACAGGCTTCTTAGCTGGATCAAATATTTAACTTGTCTGGAAAGATAAATATATATATAATTTATACTATACATAATTAAAAATGAAAGGCGGAAATTAACTGTGAGAATTTCAGTTGCAATAGATGGGCCAGCAGGTGCAGGAAAAAGTACAATTGCTAAGTTAGTGGCAAAGGAATTTGATTTAATGTATATTAATACTGGTGCTATGTATAGAGCAGTAGCGTTGAAAGCAAAGGAAAATGATCTTTCACCTAACATGGTTAATGAAATATGTGATTTAATTGAAACTATGGAGATGGAATTCCAAAATGATGATTTAATATTAAATGGAGTAAATATACAAGATCAAATAACTTTACCTGAAATAAGTTCAATTGTTTCAGCTTATGCTTCAATTCAAGAAGTAAGAGTTAAGCTTGTTAAACTTCAAAGGGATATGTCAAAGAAATTTAATGTAATAATGGATGGTAGGGATATTGGTACTGTAGTACTTAAAGAGGCACCATTTAAGTTCTTCTTAACTGCAACAGCAGAGGAAAGAGCAACAAGAAGATTTAAAGAATTACAAGAAAGAAATATAGAATGTTCTTATGATGAAATCCTTAATGATATTATAGAAAGAGATTACAAGGATACCCATAGAGTAATAGACCCACTTAAAAAGGCAGATGATGCTTTAGAAGTAGACACAACAGGATTAAATATAGATGATGTTACAGAAAAAATTAATACAACTATAAGAAATATGATTAATAATAAATAATGTAACATATACTTAGGAGTAGAGGAAAATTATGAGAAATGTTAAATTAGCAGAAAATGCAGGCTTTTGTTTTGGTGTACAACGTGCAGTAGAAGAAGCTCTTAAAATACAAAAACAATATAATAAAAAAATATATACTTTAGGGCCTTTAATTCATAACAACGATGTTGTTAAACATCTAGAAGAAAATAATATCTATGCTATTAATTTAGAGAATATAGATGAGTTAAAGAGCGATGATGTTATAGTTATAAGATCCCATGGGGTTTCAAAGGATGTTACTGAAATGTTAGAAAGGAAGGGCTTAGTAGTACTAAATGCAACTTGCCCATTTGTAACTAATATTCAAAAGAAGGTAGAAAAATTCTCAAAGGAAGGGTACAACATAGTAATCCTTGGGGATGAAAAGCATCCTGAAGTTATCGGGATTAATGGTTGGTGTGATAATAATGCCATAATCACAAATGATGGAACCCTTCCAGATGAATTACCTCAAAAAGTATGTGCGGTTTCACAAACTACTGAGAAAGAAGAGAACTGGAAGAATACAATAAACAATCTTTCACTACGTTCTAAAGAAGTTTTAGCATATAATACAATTTGTTCTGCTACAGAAGTTAGACAAAAAAGTGCGGCAGAATTATCACAAGAAGTTGATGCTATGATAGTTGTAGGTGGAAAAAACAGTTCAAATACTACTAAGCTTTATCAAATTGCTAAAGGTAACTGTGAAAATACAATACATATAGAAAATGCTTCTGAATTACCAGAAGAATATATAAATAATAATAAATATAAGAGAATTGGAATTACAGCTGGTGCTTCAACTCCAGACTGGATTATTAGGGAGGTAATTAATATTATGCAAGGCGAATTAAACCAAAATGATGAACAACTACAATTAATGAACGAAATGGATAAGAGATTCGTTATTGGTGATGAAGTAGAAGGGGAAATCCTTTCAAAAAGAGGAGATGAGATTATAATCTCACTTGTTGGTTATAAATCAGATGGAGTTATTCCATTCAAGGAGTTAACTTCAATAGGTGAACCTGCTGAAATGGCTGATACATTAAATGTTGGAGATGTAATAAAATCAAGAGTAATAAAGCTTAAAAACAATGATGGATATGTTGTTCTTTCAAGATTAGAATATGAAAGAAAGGAAGCATTAACAGATCTTGAAGCTTTTTATAATGAAGGCAAGATATTTGAAGTTACAATAGCAGAAGTTAAAGAAGTAGGTCTTGTAGCATACTATAAGGGTGTTAGAATATTTATTCCTGCATCACAAATCGATGTTAAATTCGTAAATAATAAAGAAGAATATAAGGGTAAAACTATTGAAGTTAAGTTAATTGAATTCTCCTTAGCACGTCATTCAAAAATTGTTGCTTCAAGAAGAGTAATCTTAGAAAAAGACTTAGCTGAAAAGGAAGAAAAAGCTTGGGATACTTTCCATCTAGGTGATATTGTTAAGGCTGAGGTTAAGAGATTCACTACTTTTGGTGCCTTTGCTGAAATTAATGGAGTAGATGGACTAATCCACTTATCTCAAATTTCATGGAATCATGTAAAGAAAGCTGAAGATGTATTAAAGAAGGGTGACATCATTGATGTTAAAATAATTGAATTAGATAGAGATGCTAAAAAACTATCACTAAGCATAAAACAATTAACTCCAGAACCTTGGGCTAATGCTAAAGAAAAGTATCCTGAAGGATCTGTTGTATTAGGTAAGGTTGTAAGATTGAATGACTTCGGTGCTTTTGTTGAATTAGAGCCAGGATTAGATGGTTTAGTTCATATTTCAAAGATAAGCCATGATAGAGTAGAACATCCATCACAAGTTCTTTCTGTTGGTGAAGAAATTAAAGCTATAATATTATCAGTAGATGAAGATAAGAAGAGAATTAGCTTAAGTATGAAAGACGTTTAAAATAGGTAATAAAACAAAAGAACTCCCATATACATAAAAGGGAGTTCTTTTCCTATTTGAAATGAGGTAGTTAATTATGGTTATTGAGAAGTTAAATAATAAAAATACTGAATATTTTAATGCTTTACTGGATGAAGCAAGAAGGAAAACAAAATTTAGAGTGGATTTTTATAGATATTATGATAATAAAGCTTTTTTATTTAAATACTTTGTAAAGAAGCTTGTTAAGCTTATAAAGTTACATGATGAATATATAGGCTATATTTGGGTTGAAGTTCCATCAACTTCAAGTATACGTATATCGGATATGTATATTAAGGAAGAATATCTAAAATACTTCAATGAAAATCTTCCTCTAATATTAAAAAGCAATTTAGTTATATATGAAGGACTAGAAGATGAATATCAATTAGCTATGGTTAGTAAATTAAAAATGAGTAGAATAAGACTTACCCAATTGATGAAATTAAATAATTCTATAGAAATCCATAAGAGAAGAAGTAATGCTGTCTTTCTACCTTATGAAAAGAAAAGAGATGCAAAACTCAGGTGTATGATACAAAATGCTATTTTTAAAGATGATAGTAGAACACCTCTTTCTATAGAAGATATTGAGTATGACGAGAAGCAGGATTACTATATTAATGAGCTATGTACCTTCATCAAGGTAGATAGTAAAATCATAGGATATGGACAAATTATATTTAATAGGGGAATATATTCCTTAGTTAACTTTGGAATTATTGATAAATATAGAGCGCAAGGCTATGGTGAAGATTTAATAATAAAGCTAATAGAAATGGCTAAAAATTATGGTATAGATGAATTATATATAAGGGTTGATTATAATAACTTACCAGCTAAGAGATTATATACAAATGTAGGCTTTGAAGAAATAGGAAATTTCTCAACTTGGATATGGGCACAAGAATTATTAAAATAATGTTAAGGACTATCACTTAATATTTTGACTTAACCTTTAATGGTGCTAATTAAAATATATATGATAGTCCTTAATTTGCTGTAGATAATATTATGTTGTATAAGTATATTAGTAGTACTTATTAATAACCTTGGCTAATCTCTCTATTCCCTCAACTATCTTATCTACTGGCATATTAGAATAGTTTAATCTAAAGAAATTATTGTAACCGCCATTAGGGAAGAATGATGCTCCTGGAACAAATGCTACATCTTCTTTTAATGCCTCTTCTAAGAGGTTAACAGTATTAATACTTTCTTTAACTTCAACCCAAGTAAATAATCCACCCTTTGATTTTGTAAATTTAATGCTTTCATGGAAGTTTCGTTCCATTGCTTTAAGCATAGCATCCTTTCTCACTTCATAAACAGCTTTTATTTTCTTAATATGATCATTTAGATCGTAATTATTAATAAAATAACCAACAATCATTTGATCAAAAGTACTTACTTGCAAGTCGGAAGCTTGTTTAATCATAATAAGTTTCTTAATTATCTCAGGATGAGCACAAGTCCAACCAATTCTAAAGCCTGGACAGAAGGTCTTTGAAAAGCTTCCCAAGAAAATAACATAACCTTCCTCATCAAAGCTTTTAACATAAGGTAATTTTTCACCTTCTAATACTAATTCACCATATGGCGCATCTTCAATAACAGGTATCTTAAATTCAGCAGCAATATCTGCTAAGGCTTTTCTTCTATCTAAGCTCATAGTTCTACCAGTTGGATTATGGTAATCTGGGATAGTATATATTAGCTTAGTACTAGGATTAGCCTTTATAGCCATTCGAAGCTCATCTATTATGATTCCTTCCTCATCCATTTCAACCTCTACAAACCTAGCACCATACTGTTTAAATCCTTGTATAGCACCTAGGTAACTTGGACTCTCACAAATGATAACATCTCCCTCATTTATAAAAGCTTTTCCTAAATAGTCTATGGCTTGCTGAGAACCACTTGTAATTAAAATATTATCAAGAGTAGCCTCTATCCCAAAAGGCTTCATTCTTTGTTTTATAATGCCCTCTCTCAAAGGGTTATACCCGTCCGTAGTAGTATATTGTAAAGCTTTATGAGGTTCTTCTTTTAGAACCTTATTTACCATTTCGGTTATTTGATCTACAGGAAATAATTCTGGTGCTGGTAGCCCTCCAGCGAAGGAAATTACTTCAGGTAACTCTGTAAGTTTCAAGATTTCTCTAATTTCTGATGCTTTTGCTTTTTTTGCTCTTTCTGAAAATTCAAACATAATTTATGCCCCCTTGAATAAGTGTTTAAGGACAATTATACTACAATGATTAATGAATTTCTATAAAAAAACAAGATAATATAGTTAAATTAATGACAAATAATCTTATCATATAATAAATAAATAAATATTGATTTTTATATATTGATAATAATAAAAAACTCAACATTATAAAAATACAACATATAAAATTTCATATACTAATAATATTTGAAAATAGATTACATATAAATAAATAGTAAAGCAAAATAATTGGACAATCATATTTGGAGGGAAGATTATGTATAACAAAAGTGTTAAAATCAGAAAGCACCCCAAAATTAATATTGGATTAATAATATTTATTATTGCTATTGTATTTATATCATTTAAAACTGTTAAAGTCTTAAGGTCTACTAATGAAAGAGGGAGTCTTCCTTATGTTCAACTACTTAATATTGGTATGCCTATAGTTGAAAATCAAATATATGACCCTGATAATTTTGCTGAGAATAGGGTTTCATTAAAGACAGTATTATTAGAGGTCTTTGGCTTATCTAATTTTAATTCTTTTTTTATTGTAAATAATGAATTAAGCTTTTTTAATCAAAACTTTACTGTAGATACCAATTCATCAATATTAAAGATAGATCCCTTTAACCTAAGTGACAATTCAATAACAAAAATTGATACAGATAATATTGCTGATGAAACTTTAAAGAAAGCATTAAATAGTACAAAACCAGAAGTGTTAATATATCATACTCATACAACAGAAGGTTTTGCTGGTGGAGGTACTGATACTACTGATGATAATTACAACATTGTTGGTGTAGGCAATACTTTAGCAAAGGAACTAGAAGAAGTTTACGGTATTTCTGTAGTACATGATAAAACAAATCATTCAGTTTCTTACAATGAAAGTTATTCAAGGTCTTATCCTACATTGAAGAGTTATGTAGATAAATATAAAGATTTTAAATTAGTTATTGACCTTCATAGGGATTCAGCCAATTCTAAAGCTGCCTCTACTGTAAGCGTAAATGGGGTTAATGCAGGAAAAATATCCTTTGTATCATCTAAAGGAAGTCCTTTCTATAATGAAAATAAAGCAATTAGAGAAGAAATGATTGAAAAGAGTAAAGCTTTATTCCCAGGTATATTAAATAGAACCACTGAGTTTAATCATGGTCTATGTGAACCACACCAAAGCATAATCAAAAATTCATTATTAATTGAATGTGGATCACAATTAAATACGCCAGAAGAAGCTAAAGAAACTGCTAAAATAATTGCAAGACTCATAGCAGAAGAGTTAAACAAAAAATAATTAAAGGGAAGCAAATTTGCTTCCCTTTAATTTTCTTAAACTATTTAATTAATCCACTATAATTGTTTCTTAAAACTATCTAAATTAATAGGGGAAAAGCCTATTACATCCGAACAATGAATAGTTATTTCTTCTAGAGCTAGAGCAGGATTATTACCGTACTTAACTAGGGCTTCTTTAATAACTAACAGGCTACCATCTCCAATTACCTCAACATCCTCTTTATTATTTATGCAACCATTCATATAGGATTCCTTATAATCATAAACTAATTCAGCAGCAGTAGGTATATCTGTTTCTGAGAATACCGGTGATAGCTTACCAGCAATTATTCCAGCACTAGTTAATATTAAAGCACCATCATATGGTGAAGTATCCTTTGCAGATTCAATTAAGGCAGATAACCCTTCTAGGTTTAAATACTTTGATGAAATTTTACTCATATTATCTGTCACATCCTTTCATACTTATATTATCACATCATTACAATATTTAATATTCAAGCTAATAAGAATATTAAATTTAATATTATATATTGAGAATATTTACTAATGGATGTATAATAAGGGTTACGCTAATAAGGGGTGATTTTATGGGTATTTTTAGTGAAAAGGAAAGTTGTAATATTTGCAATGAGGATAAGGGTAAAATTAAAATCAAAGATGGACACGTATGTAAAAACTGTTTAAAAGCATGCGGTGAATTTTTATCAAATAAAATAGATATTAAAGATAGACATAAGTCTGAAATTAATAGAGCTATAGAGAAAAATAAGATGAATGAAGTGAAACTTGCTGCATTCAAAGAAACTAAAAAGCTAGGGACATTTATTGAAATTGATGAAATAAATCAGGAATGGGTAATTCTTGATGGCTTTGGGAAAAAGAAATCTAGTTCAATTATTTATGATTATAGTGATCTTCGTGGTTATGAATTAATAGAAGATGATGTAACTTTAACCAAGGGATCATCTGATGTACCTGGTAGTGGTGAAGTTGTTGGAGATAAAAGCAGAACCTTCATTAGAAATTTGAAACTTATTGTTTACATTAACGATAGCAGTAATCCAGATATTTCAATTACTCTAGTAAGCACTGAATTAAATATTAACTCAAATATGTATTCTTCTATTTATAAGTCAGCTAATGAAATAATAGAATTTTTCCAAGGAATTCTTAGAGGATACTCAGAAAAAATTGAGGAAGTTAATAAAGTTGAAGCTGCAGCTTTAGATGCTAGTATAACAGATGATGATATATCACTAGTAGATGAATTAATTAAATTGGAGGGACTTCTTGATAGAGGAAGCATCACTGAAGATGAATTTAATAATTTAAAGACAGTACTATTAAAATTTTAAATAAATGTCTTTTATTGTCGGTATTCAAATCCATTAATTATAAAGAGGAAACTTTATTTTATTACCTCTATTTGATATAATGTAATGGAAATTTCATTGCAAAAAGGAGAAAACTATGTCAGATAATAAGAATTTAAAGTATTATATAGAAACATGGGGCTGTCAGATGAATGAAGAGGATTCTGAAAAGCTATCTGGTATGCTTAAAAGAATTGGATATACAAAATGTGAAACAAAAGAGGATGCATCTATTATCATATTTAATACATGTTGTGTTAGAGAAAATGCTGAAAATAAGGTATATGGTAATCTAGGGCATATTAAAAAATTAAAGAAGAAAAATCCAGATTTAGTTATCGGTATATGTGGTTGTATGATGCAACAAAAGGGGATGGCAGATAGAATACTAAAGGAATTCCCATTTGTTGATATTATCTTTGGTACACATAATTCACATAAGTTCCCTGAATATTTAAACAGAGTTAAAACAGAAGGGGTTCAAGTTAAAGAAATATTTGATAAAGAGACAGAAATAGTTGAAGGTTTACCTATTGATAGAGAAAGTTCTATCAAAGCTTTTGTTACAATAATGTATGGATGTAATAACTTCTGTACTTACTGCGTAGTTCCATATGTAAGAGGACGAGAAAGAAGCAGAAAACCTGAAGAAATAGAAAATGAAATTAAAGAACTAGTAGCAAAGGGGTATAAGGAAGTTACTTTATTAGGTCAAAATGTTAATTCATATGGTAAGGGCTTAGAAGAAGAAATAAACTTTGCTGGGCTTTTAAGAAGAGTTAATGAGATTGAAGGACTTGAGAGAGTAAGATTTATGACATCTCACCCTAAGGACTTAACAGAAGAAGTTATTATGACAATTAAAGAATGTGACAAGCTTTGTGAGCAAATTCACCTTCCAGTACAAAGTGGATCTGATTCAATTCTTAAAATAATGAATAGACACTATGATAAGGAAAAGTACATGAGTTTAATAAAAAAGATTAAGGAAGAAATGCCTGAATGTTCAATAACTACTGACATTATTGTTGGGTTCCCTGGAGAAACTGAAGAGGATTTCGAAGAAACATTAAAAGTTGTTAAAGAAGTAGGTTACGATTCAGCATTTACTTATTTATATTCAAGAAGAAATCATACTCCGGCTGACAAAATGGAAAATCAAATTCCTGATGATGTAAAACATGAAAGATTTAACAGATTAGTTTCAGCTGTAAATGAAGGCGTAGCTAAGAGTAATAAGTTATATGAAGGACAAATAGTTGAAGTTCTTGTAGAAGGCCCAAGTAAAAATGATGAAACAAAGCTTAAGGGAAGAACAAGAAATGGAAAACTTGTGAACTTTGAAGGAGATATTAGCCTTGTAGGTAAGCTTGTTAATTTAAAGATTTACAGAGCCCAACCTTTCTCACTACTTGGTGAATTAGTTTGATTGAGTAAATATAAAAAAATCCGTTGTTAAGACAGCGGATTTTTTTATATTTAACTTTCTTAATTTTACCAAATTATGTATTATATATATAATACAACATATTTAGATTAGAAGATTTAGCAATTAAGAAGTAATTTAATATATAAACTGTAGTGAGTATAACTTGAAATATATTGTAAATAATAAGAATAAATAGGAGGTTAGCCATATAATTTAATTTAAGATAAAAGGAGGTTACTATCGTGAATATCTATAGTGTAATAAATATGGACATTGTTGGTTCTAGAAAGTTATTTAATAGAGAAAGGATACAAGAAGAGATAATTAGATATTTTGATATATTAAACTTTAAATATAAAGATATTCTTGTTGCGCCTATCAATATTACTTTAGGGGATGAGTGGCAGATCGTACTTAATTCTCCGGAGAAAAGCTATTCTATCTATAATGAAATAAGATTATATCTAGCCAAGAAATCTATTATAACCTATTGCGGAATAGGAATTGGTTCAATAAGTACTGCAGAATACAATAGCTCAACTAAAATGGATGGTGAAGCATTTATATCAGCTAGAGAGGCATTAAATATAACAAAGAATAAGAGAAATAAATATATTCATTCTAAAGCTAATAGAGTAATTATAAGAACATCTCAAAGTCTATATACTTTTATGGAGAGTGTATCAGAGATAGCTGTTACTAATTATAGTAGTGTACCAACTAAGGAAAGTATATCTTCAATAGATATTATAAATATCCTAATTGAAAATAATGAGATACTATTTAATAATATTACTGATAAACAATTAGAAGCAATAGAACTATATGAAAAGTATGGCTCATATAATAAGATTATTGAGGCGAAAGAAGCTAATTCAAAATCGAGTATATCTCAGAGATTAAATAAGGCAGAGTATTTTGTCTTTAAAAATAATGCAAAGGCTATAGGTGAGTTAATAAATAAATTATTAACCTAGCATCATAGATAGGTAAAGGAATGATAACATATATTCTAATTGCTTTAATATCACATATGTTTTGTGATTTTATATTTCAAAATAAAAAGATAGCAGAAGGTAGATTTCCTGAAGGGGGCTTAACCAATAAAAATAAGTACAAGCTTTTTAAGGCTAATGCTATTCACAGTTTCATTCATATAGTTGGTATATATTTAGGTCTGGTAATTGTAAACTTTTTTGCTGATCTTTCTCTAAATTATAGACTTTTTTCAATTATAGTAATTGGAATACTACATTTTATTATAGATAGTATAAAATCAATTTTTACGTTACTGAATAATAGTATTAGGAGTAATATTTGGATATTTATTATAGATCAACTTCTACATTATATTTGCATAATTATTGTATTTGCTAGTGGGAATTGGTCAAGTATTCCTGATAAAATTTTCCTTGGGGCTAGTACATTTCCCTCTTATTTTAGTAGTCATAATATAGTATTAATAGTAATATTGGTTATTCTTATAAGTACTTACGGTACAGCATATTTTTCTAGAACATTATTAAATAGTTTAGGTAGTAACTCTAATGATAATAGTATTCAAGGGGCTACAAACGGAGGTTTTATTATTGGTATCCTTGAAAGGTTATTTATAATGCTAGGAATAATAATTAAACAGCCAGCAATAATTGTATTTGTTTTAACTCTAAAATCAATTGCAAGATATAATAAGTTTAAAGAAGATAATTTTGTAGAATATTTTATTATCGGGACTTTTTTAAGCCTTATAGTAGGGATACTTGGTGGATTAATAATTTCAAGAATAGTTTCTTTTTCTATTTCTTAAATAGAACTAGATTGAGATTTTTCTTTTTTCCATATTTTATTGCGTCTCTAGCAGCATGAAATGCTGGTCCATCTAATACATTAACTGGTAAAGTTAGGTCACTTATAGAAAGTTCACCGATACCTATACCAGTATAAAAATTTATATAATCAGGTAGATTATCACTGAAAAAATTCATAATTTCTAATTTGGGAGAATCGATCTTAAGTAATCCCTCCCATTCATCTCCAGTTGTTATCCTAAAGGGAGCGATTATAGTATCCTTGTACTTCTCATTACACCTTTTTAATATATCGATAAGTAGTAATTGAACTTCATCTCTATTAACTAGTTCTCTTGAATTTTCAATATCACAGATCATAACTTCGTACATGGTTACCTCCATAAATATTATAGTATTCTATTGATTAATCAGGTTAAGGCCATAGGCTTAACACTATATAGGTTAAGGTTATGGACTTAACCTGTAAATTATTATTAGTTGCAATTTTAATTCTGTAATAGAGTATCTTTTATTAACATTAATATGTAATATAGTACTGTTATGTGTATTCTATTGTTATTTTATGAAGGAATTCATAATTTTTGATGGTATAATGTATATATAAAAATTAGAGCAGGTGAGATAATGATAAAACAAGCCCTACTTGAGGGATTTAATAAAAGTAGTTATGGTAAAAATAGTAGAGATGGTGAGAGAGTTTTAAAAAATGACCTAATATCTGATATAAGTTATGAAAGTGAGGATAATAAAATTGTTTTAGTAAGCTCTGTTATATCAGAAGATCTTTATAATCAGTATTCATGTAAAATTGATATAGATAAGAGTACTAAAGAACTTATTTGGTCTTATTGTAGTTGTAGTACATATGAGAAGAATGGACATAAAAAGCAGGGGTATTGTTGTAAACATCTATATGCAACCTTCTATAAATTTTTAAATGCCATCGAAGAAGATCAAGGAATAAAAGATAGGTTAGGTCTTATTGATGCTAAGGAAGAACTTATTCAGGCAACAGAAGCATCAATCCTTGATTTTTTAATTGGTGATAAAGATACAAAGAATGAACTTAAATTTGAAATAATATTAAATAGAATATCATGGACTGGTAAAATTGCTGCTGAATTTAAAATAGGATTAAAGGATACAAAATCAAATAAATTATATACATTAAAGGATATTGATGGATTTCTTGTAGCTCTATATAATAAAGTACCTATTACCTATGGGAAGGACTTTACTTTTAATATTAAAGAGCAAAAATTAAGTATTAAAGATAAGAAATTAATTAAATTTATAGAACTATTAAAGGAAATTGATCTATCTTCGAATTCCTTTAGAAAGGTTAATGATAAACTTGTATCTGGAAAGCAAATAATAATACCTAAAGCTCTTCTTAAAGAATTTATGACAATAATTAAAGGGAAAAGGATATATCTTGGATCAGGATTCTATTCAAGAATAATTGAAACAGAAATAATTGATGATAAAATATCAGTACCTATGAATTTGAAGGAATTAGGCAACATAATAAAACTTGAGGCACCTAATGGAGTACCAGAAGTTCTTGCAGATAGCGATGATGTATTCTTATATAATACAACTATATATATCCCTCCAGAAGAACAGATTACTAGCCTATCCCCTTATATAGAGGCTTTTAATCACGGTAATACAATATTCTTTACAAAGTCAGAGGAGGATCGTGTATTAAGAGAGTTAATACCTTCTATACAAAAGGTGACATCTGATATAGACCTTTCCCCTTCGTTGAGCAATAAAGTTGTAATAGCACCTGTATCATTTAAGTTCTATTTTGATAAAGAAGAAGAAATATACTTAACCCTTAAAGTCTGCTATGACAAGTATGAATTTAATTATTTTGATACATTTAAGGAAAAAGTTATATACAGAGATAGAATTAAAGAGGATAAAGTCGTCCAAAAACTACGAGAGTTAGGCTTTGAAGCTGTAAATGATAACTTCCTATTTTTTAAAGATGAGGAGTATATATTCAAGTTCTTTAAAGAAGATATCCTAAAGCTTCAACCCTATGGAGAGGTATATTATTCAGATAGATTTACAGGTATAAAAAATATAAATAGTAGTAGCTTTAAGGGAGAGGTGAAAAAAGGTAAATTTGATTACTTCGAATTTAAATTTGCTATAGATAATATTAATCCTGATGAAAGTTTTGACATCCTTAAAGCATTTAGGGATAATAAAAAGTTCTATAGACTGGCTAATGGTGAATTCTTAGACCTTGAAGAAATTGAACTAAACAAATTCTTAAAACTTTTAGATACTTTAGAAAAAGATAATAATTTAGAGGGTAATAGACTAGAATTTCACAAGAGCAAAGGAATGTATGTTGAAGATTACCTTGAAGAAGGTGGAATTAAATATATTAAGGGTAGAAGAGGGTTAAAATCACTAAAGAAATCTTTAGTTAACTTGAAGGAGAGGGATTTCCCTCTTCCAGATAATATAAAAGCAGACCTTAGGAACTATCAAAAAGATGGTTATTACTGGCTTAAATCTCTAGATTATCTTGGCTTTGGTGGAATACTTGGAGATGAAATGGGACTAGGTAAGACCTTACAAACCATTACATTCCTAGCTTCAAATAAAGGGAGTAAGGCCTTAATTGTAGCTCCAACCTCTCTCATATATAATTGGTTTAGTGAATTTAATAAATTTGCGCCTACTATAAAGATTGGAGTATTAAATGGCAATAGAGCAGATAGAAAATATATTATAAATCATTATAAGGATTATGATGTTCTTATTACTACATATAACCTTTTAAAAAGAGATTTAGATTTATATAAGGAAATAGAATTCAACTACTGCATATTAGACGAAGCTCAAAATATAAAAAACCAAGGTTCCCAAAATGCAAAGGCAGCTAAAAGTATAAAGGCTAATAATAGGTTTGCCCTTACTGGAACACCAATTGAAAATTCTCTGATGGAGCTTTGGAGCATATTTGACTTTATTATGCCAGGATATTTATATGATGAAAAGCGATTTGTAACAAGATATCATAGAAGGCTTGAAGAAGATGATTGCATAATAGAAGAGTTAAATAGACTTATAAAACCTTTTATACTTAGAAGATACAAGAGAGATGTAATTAAAGAATTGCCAGATAAAATTGAAAAGAAGCTTATAGTTCCATTAGAGAAAGAACAGTTAAAAGTTTATTCAACTTATGCTAACCATGCTAAGGAATTAATTGAAAGAAAAGTCAAGGAGGATGAATTTAAGAATAGTAAAATTGAGATACTTTCATATATAACAAAGCTTAGACAGATATGTTTAGATCCTTCTGTAGTAATGGATAATTACCAAGGTGGAAGCGGTAAGATGGATGCATTACTTGAAACAGTTATACAAAGTATAGGGGAAGGGCATAAGATACTTATATTCTCACAATTCACCTCAGTGCTTAAGAATATTGCAAAAATGTTTAAAATGAATGACATAACCTTTAGTTACTTAGATGGATCAACTCCATCGAAAATTAGGGGCAAACTAGTAGATGATTTTAATTCAGATAATACATCAGTATTCCTGATTTCATTAAAGGCTGGTGGAACGGGTCTTAATCTTACAAGTGCCGATATTGTAATTCATTTTGATCCTTGGTGGAATCCTGCCGTTGAGGATCAGGCTACAGATAGAGCCCATAGAATTGGTCAAGAAAATGTAGTAGAGGTAATAAAGATGGTGTCTGAAGGTACAATAGAAGAAAAAATAGTAAGTCTTCAAGATGAAAAGAAAAAGCTCATAGATAAGGTTGTAGGAGGAAATATTGAACTGGGCGAAGTAATGATAAACTTAAGTGAAGAGGATGTAATATCACTATTCTCAAGAGAATAATAAATAATGCTGGCTATCAAAATAAAGATAGCTGGCTATTTGTTTTACCTATAATATTAAAATATATAAAAAGTTTATTCAGGTGAAATATGATGTAGTATCCTTTAAATCATATTTCAGTAATAGATAAGTACTTCATGTTCATTTGATATTTTTATAAGAAAAGGGAATTTTAGTGATTTTTATACAATGGATTAGAACTTATGTATATTTATCTATATACTTTGTGCTAATATATTTATATTGATTAAATTTTTAACAAAAAAAATAGAAAGTTGTTACATAATAATATATAATGTAACATGCAATACCAATAAAATGATAAGAGGTACACATGAGTGAAAAAACATATAAAAAAAATTGTATTAGCTCTATTAATAAGTACTACCGTTCTAATAAATAATGAAAAAATAATAAAGGCATATACCGATATTAAGTTTAGAAATATATCCAGTAGAGATGGACTATCACAAACCACTGTAGAGACAATAATACAAGATAGGAAAGGTTATATTTGGATTGGGACAAACGATGGCTTAAACAGATATAACGGATATAATTACAAGGTTTATAGAAAAGAGAAAGACTCAGACAAATCCCTAATTAATAACTATATTATAGCATTGCAAGAGGATAAGAATGGGAATGTGTGGGTTGGTACTTCAGATGGAATATCTTTAATATCAAGTGAAGGTAAAATAATTAAAAACTATAATAGTGAAGAGGATGGAGGTAATTTATCTAGCTCTAGTATATGTGAAATATTAGTTACTGAAGAAAATAAAATATATGTAGCTACTTCTGATGGAATTAATGTATATAATGAAAATCTAGATAAATTTGAAAGAATATTTGGTGGAAAAGATGATTTAACAGATCAACTGATTTATTCAATTACCTTTGATGAAAATAATAATCTTTGGGTTGGGACAGAGAGTGGACTAAATAAAATATCTTTAGAAAATAATACTGTAGAAAAGATATATTTAAATGACCTGGATAGGAGCTTGGAACAGGATTCTGTTTATAAAGTATATAACAATAAAGATGGTTATTTGTGGCTTGGGACTAATAATTCGGGTGCAATAAAATTTAATATTGAAACTATGGAAGTTAAAACATATCAGAATGATGCTAATGATCCCAATTCAATACCAAGCAATAATGTGAAGAATTTTCTAAGAGATTCTAAGGGGAAACTTTGGATATGTACTGGGAATGGACTAGCTAAGTACAAAAGTAAAAAAGATAATTTTATTAATTATAACAATAAGGTTTATGATAAATCTAGCTTAGTAGATAATAATACTTTCACTGCAATTGAAGATAAAAATGGTCTTATTTGGCTTGGAACTTATGGTGGGATTAGTATATTTGATCCGGTTAATAAAATTAGGAAATATAGTACAGATCCATTTAATAATGATGCAATTAATGATAATATGATTGGTGGAATTTACGAAGATACTGATGGATCTCTATGGATTGGAACAAATACTAAAGGTTTAAATATTATAGAGGATGGAACCGAAAAGTTTACATATATAAATACAGATAATTCCTCCCTTAGTAATAATTCAATAAATGACATTACAGGTGATGATAAAGATATTTTTATTGGTACTAATAATGGTTTAAATATATTTAATAAGGTAACTAAAGAAATTAAAATTATATCTGAAGAAGAGGGATTAACTTCAAATAAAGTAAAAAATCTTTATTATGATGATTTAGGATATTTAATTATAGGTACATCAAAGGGCTTCAATGTTTTAGATCTAGCAACAAATGAAATTACTAATATCACACCTTATTTAGATAAAGTATCTGGTGATGAAAAGTATAGTGGTGCTATTTTTAAAGACAGTGAATCAAATTACTGGTTAGGTGGCTTTATAAAAGCTGGATTATATAAACTTAATCCAAGGGATAATACAGTAATTAATTATGTGCATGATAAAAATAACCCAAATTCAATAAGTGATAACTCTATAAGAGCAATTAATGAAGATGGGAATGGCAATATATGGGTTGGGACGAGCTTTGGATTAAATAAATTAGATAAAAAAACTAATCATTTCGAATCATATACAGTAGAGAATGGACTACCTAATAACACTATCTATGGAATTTTATTTGACGATGATAATAATCCTTGGGTAAGTACTAATTATGGGTTATCCAAGTTTGATAGAAGAGAAAATAAATTCATCAACTTAAATATGACTGATGGGTTACAAAGTAATGAATTTAATGGGGAATCATATTATAAAACTAAAGATGGTGAATTTCTTTTTGGAGGAATAAACGGGTTAAACGCATTTTATCCTAATGATCTAATAAGAGAAGAAAATACCCCAGATGTTGTTTTCGACACATTTAAGGTTAATGGTATAGAAGTAGATAACATTAATGGAGAAGGTTTTAGAAATAATAATAACAATATAAGCTTTAGAGTTTTCTTACCAGATTACAAGAATACTGAAAGTATTAGATATTATTATAAGTTAGAAGATAAAAACGATGACTGGCAACTAATGGATACTAATGAAATAACATTTAGTAATTTATCATCAGGAAGCTACACTCTAAGCGTAAAAGCTCGTAATAGTATTGGAGCAATGAGTGAGGAAAATACAATTACTTTTTCAATTGATCGGCCAATCTGGGCTAGCAACGTTGCTATATTAATATATATTATGTTCATATTTATAGTTATTTTTCACCAGAAAAATAAGGTTAAAAAACTTGATTCACTAGTTGCAGTGAAAACTAAGGAATTAAGGGTGGAAATGAAAAAAAATGATAAACTTTTAAATAAGGTTATTAATCTTGAGAGAAACAAGAATAACTACTTTATTAACTTATCCCATGAACTTAGGACTCCTTTAAATGTATTATCTTCTACAGAACAGTTAATAAGTGAACTTAATAAAAGCGAGAGTGGTATTTCTAGAGAAAAAATTGCTAATTACATGGATGTAGAAAGACGAAACATTAAAAGACTACTTAACCTAATTAATAATATAATAGATTCCTCAAAAATAGAAAACGGTAATTACAATCTTATTTTAGATAAACATGATATTGTATATGTAGTTGAAGAGGCAGCTCTTACTATGAAGAATTATATAGAGAATAAGGGGATTACATTAATAATTGATCCGGAAGTTGAGGAGAAGTATATTTTATGTGATGCCAGTGAAATTGAAAGATGCATAGTTAATCTTGTTAGTAATGCAAGCAATCATACACCTTATGGTGGAGAGATTATAGTCACAATTAAGGACTTAGTAAATTCTGTTTGTATTAAAGTTAAAGATACTGGTATTGGTATTGATCCATCAAATCATAAGAATATCTTTAATAGATTTAATCAAGTAGCAGATGGGCATTCAGAGCCTAAAGGAGGAAGCGGTTTAGGATTAACTATAACCAAGCATTTAATAGATCTACATGGGGGTAGTATTTACGTAGAAAGTGAAATCAATAAAGGAAGTACATTTATTATAAATTTACCTGTAAATAATAAAATATAATGCATAAGCCTATGATAAATTCATAGGCTTTTTAGATATAATTAAATATTACATCTATCATTATATTAAAAATTTGCTCCATTCCATCCCCAAGTATCTACCTCTTCAAACTTAATATAAATTGATTTTGGAGGAATATTTAGTTTTTCCTTATAAAGTTCGCAGATATCTGCAGTAACTTTCTTCATTGAATCTTCGGTTACTCTCCCGAACAACTTAACTTCTACAAATGCTCCATATTTCAATTTCTCACCTTTAAAGTATAGTGAGTAGTTATCTTGAAAACCAAGCATAAGAAATTTTTCAGATTTACCTGGAATTTCATTTACTATTTTACCAAGTTCAATTTTCAAATTCTCTTTCTCAATATCCGAAAGAGCAATGGTAACTTTAGAATCAATGTATGGCATAAGCATCATCCTTTCATTTCATTCGTACTTATAATAATATATAGATTTTATTCAAATATGTTAAAAGATAGATCATATTTATCTAAACTGCTAATTTGTTCTTGATATAAAGACAGTTGTAGTTTATAATGTACTCATAGGAAAAACAATTGTATTTGAATTATAGACATCAAAAGGGGGACACACAAATGAAAAAACTATCATTAAAAAATCCATCATTACTTATGAGGATTATTATTGCACTTATTTTAGGAATAACAATTGGGATTATTTCTAAAAGTACTGATATTCTATTTCCTGTAAGGATATTAGCAACATTTAGTAGCCTATTTGGAAACTTTTTAAATTTTATTATTCCATTTATTATAATTGGCTTTATTGTACCTGGTATAGCATCACTTGGACAAAAGTCAGGAAAGGTATTAATAATAACTACATTTTTTTCATATACGTCAACAATTATTGCTGGTTTTGTAGCATTCTTGGCAGGAAAAACAATACTAACTAAACTTATTAAAGCTGCATCTTTATCTGATGGAACAGACTTATCTATAGAACCATATTTCACTGTAGAAATACCTGCAATGATGGGAGTTATGACTGCTCTAGTATTTGCATTCTTACTTGGAATTGGTATTTCTAAAATAAAAAATAGCCAATTAATGAAGGTGGCTGAAGAGTTTAATGATATTATAGCAATGGTAGTTAAAAATGTACTAATTCCTTTAGTACCAATCTACATAGGTGCAATATTTTCAAAACTCACTTTAAGTGGTGAGATATTTACAACTATGAAATCTTTCGCAAGGGTATATGTAGTTCTGTTTGCCTTACAATTCTCATATATAGCAATACAATTTACTATTGCTGGATTATTAAAAAATGAGAATCCGTTAAAACTTATAAAAAATATGCTGCCAGCCTACTTTACTGCTGTAGGTACACAATCTTCTGCAGCAACTATACCAGTTACCCTTAACTGTACTAAGAATAATAATGTTAAAGAAGAAGTAGCAGACTTTGTAATACCACTATGCGCCACAATTCACCTAGCCGGTGATACAATTACTTTAGTATTAACTTCTATGGGGGTAATGCTAATGAATGGACAAACTCCAACCTTTGCCATGATGATGCCATTTATACTAATGCTTGGTGTTACAATGGTAGCGGCGCCAGGGGTACCAGGTGGAGGAGTTATGTCAGCTTTAGGTTTACTTCAAAGTATGTTAGGCTTTGGACAACTAGAAAGTTCAATTATGATAGCCCTTCATGCAGCACAAGATAGTTTTGGTACTGCCACTAATGTTACAACTGATGGGGCTATAGCTATTATGGTGGAAAAGGTAATCCATTGTGATGATGAATTTATAGATAATGAAATTAAGGAAAGTGCATAAATTATTAAACAAAAAAGGTTGAGATATCAGCCTTTTTTGTTATAAACTAGGATGGTATCATTATTTGATTTTTGTTAAGTTAACGCTACAACTTATTGTAGTGTTTTTTTATTTATCCCTATTATGATAAAAAATATATTATAAGACAATATATTTTTTGGAGGACTAAAAAATGGCATTAACATACTTACAATAAAAGGTTTAGCAGTTAGGAGAGATCTTACTTGCTACATTTTTTTATAACAATATTAACGATTTATTTACAATATACTATACAAGATTCAAATTAACTAGTCAGAATATATTAGATAAGCTTTTAAAATGGGGAACGTTTTTAATCGAATCCCATGTAAATAAACGGTAATATAGAAGTGGACCCCAAATAATAGATGTGGAGGTTTTAGTATGAAAAAAGTATTATTATCAACAGCGATTTTAGGGAGCTTAATTTTAGGGATGATAGCACCTGTAACAGCAAACGCAGCTATTTTTAGAGATCAAACAATTTATATAACATGTCTAAATAAATATTGTCCATCAAAAGGTGCTCCGGCTCCTTATGATGATACTGGCGCTTGGTATAAATGTAGATTATGTGGTTATAGGATAATGAGATAAAAATAAAATAGATAAATATGAAGTTATATAGAGTATAATGTGTAGGTACTGAAACTTGTATAAAATAAGAAAGCAAAAAAGAGGTAGTGAGTAGATAAATTTCTACTTGCTACCTCTTTGGCATTTCATAAGCAAATAAGTCATTTCATACATAAAATCACTATATAAAAAAATAAAGGGTAATTTCATGATGGAAAAAGGTCGTTTTATACAGTTTGGCAAAATATGTAATAATATATGCTAAAATTTAATTGGGCCCAAAAATAGATGTGGAGGTCTTAGTATGAAAAAGAAAGTATCATTAATGTTAGTTGTTTTATCAATAATAGCAATAGGTTCAAGCACCTTTTCAGGATTAACTGTAAGTGCTAAAACAATTCAACCAGTTCAATTAGAGGAAAAAGAATTAAATACCATAAACCCTTATAGTAAATCAGCGAGGGACTATTATTTAACTATGACTTTTAGAGGATATACATGGCTGTCAGGTCAAATTATTGGTTTTGGTAGTGGATATGTTAATAGTGGAGAGCCAGTTAAGTGTTTACAAAGTATGCTAAATTATTTAATTGGTGCAGGCTTAGATGTAGATGGAAGTTATGGATATGCAAGCCGTGATGCTTTAAGGAATTTTCAATCAAAATATGGGCTACAAGTTGATGGATATGCAGGTCCGGCGACTTATCAAAAACTTGGGCAATTGATATTCGGATAGAGTATAGAAGATAATATTGTAAATAATAAAGCTAGTAGAAATTAACCTACTAGCTTTTTATATTTATAGGAGTATTGGAATAGCTACTAAAAATATAGCCACAATACTTAATTTCAATATTAAATTAACTTGTAAAAAGCTTTTCTTCAAATAATCACCTTATGGTTATTATTGAAAATTATTGCTAAAATTATATAATTATAGTAATAAATAAGAGGGGTGGAGTATATATGCCAGCAATAGTTACAATTATTGAGCCAAATATTACAAAAGAAGAAAATGAGGCTAATTTAGAAGAAATCAAGAAAGTATTAGCTGAGATAGCAATGAAAGAATATAATTGCAAGTCGGTACACGTAAATATTCATAAAAAAGACTAGGATATATTATATCATCCTAGTCTTTTTTTCAACGTCAAAAATTCGTCAAAAATACAATTACTTTTAAACACTTTTTATTCTATTTGCGTTATAGTATAATATCTATAAAGCCTTATTTTAACAGGCTTTATCATTTTAAATACTAAAGCGAGGAATTATATTATGCTAACACCCATGATGAGACAATACGTTGAAATTAAAGATAGATATGAAGACTGTATTCTTTTTTATAGAGTAGGAGACTTCTATGAAATGTTTTTTGAAGATGCTAAGGAAGCATCAAGAGCTCTAGAGCTAGTACTAACTGGTAAAGATTGTGGTCTTGAAGAGAGAGCCCCTATGTGTGGAATCCCATATCATGCAGCAGCTGCCTATATTCCAAGACTTATAGCAAAGGGATATAAAGTTGCAATATGTGAGCAGGTAGAAGATCCTGCAACTGCAAAGGGTTTAGTAAAAAGAGATGTTATTAAAGTAATAACACCTGGTACATATATAGATACTAATTCAACAGCAGAAAATCTAAACACTTACTTAGTTGCAATATACGAAGATGGAAACAAAATTGGTGTTGCTTCAACGGATATTAGTACAGGAGAATTTAAAACAACTTCATTTACAAATTTAAAGACAACTCTTTTAGATGAACTATCAAAAATTAACCCAAAAGAAGTTATTATTGATGAAAAAATGTCAGAGGAGCTTATAAGTGAGATACATAGTTATACTAATGCACTAATTACAAAGAAGCCTATTCAATCTTTTATGGTTTCAGAAAGTGAATTAATAGAACAATTCTCAGAAGCAGAAGTTGCTGGTTTAGATGAAACATCAAAGGAAGCTTCAAAGATACTACTTAAATACATATTTGATACTCAAAAGATGAGCCTAACTAATATAAACTTCTTGGAAAAATACGATATAATTAATTTTATGACTATTGATGGAAACTCAAGAAGAAATTTAGAGCTTACAGAAAGTATTAGAGAAAAAAGTAAAAAAGGTTCTCTTTTATGGGTTCTTGATAAGACTGCTACCTCTATGGGTGGAAGGTCACTGAGAAGGTGGATAGATGAACCACTTATTATAAAGGATGAGATAGAAAAGAGGTTAGAGGGTGTAGAAGAACTATATAATAATGTTTCTTTTAATGAGGATTTAAGATCTGCTCTTAAAGAAATATATGATATAGAAAGAATAGTAGGTAAGATATCATCAGGTAATGTTAATGGTAAAGATATGGTGTCACTAAGAGGATCCTTAGATAAGATTCCTGGTATAAAGGCTCAGTTAGGTAAATGTGATTCTGCAATACTTAGGGACTATTTTAATGACTTAGATGAGCTTATAGATATAAGAGATATGCTATATGATGGTATAATTGATGATCCTTCTATGACTATAAAGGAAGGTAACATAATAAAAGAAGGATACAATGAAGAAGTAGATGAGTTAAGAACAGCTAAACTTCACGGTAAAGAATGGATCGCCTCATTAGAAAGTAGTGAAAGAGAAGTAACTGGGATTAAATCCTTAAAGGTAGGATACAATAAAGTTTTTGGTTACTATATAGAAATATCAAAGGCAAACTATGGATCTATTCCAGAGGGGAGATATATAAGAAAACAAACTTTATCAAATGCAGAAAGATATATAACTTCTGAACTTAAGGAAATGGAAGAAAAAATCCTAGGTGCAGAAGAGAAGTTGGTTAAACTAGAATATGATTTATTTGTTGATATAAGAAATAAGGTTGAAAGTCAAATTGCTAGATTAAAAAAGAGTGCAAGAATAATTGGTAACTTAGATTCTCTATCTACTTTATCTTTAATAGCTCTTGAAAATGACTATATAAAACCATCAATAAATGAAGAGGGGATTATTAATATAGTAGATGGAAGACATCCAGTAGTTGAAAAAGTAATAAATAAAGGAGATTTTGTATCTAATAATACAGTACTTAATGGAGATGAAAATCAACTATTATTAATTACAGGGCCTAATATGGCAGGTAAGTCTACTTATATGAGACAAGTAGCTCTTATAACACTTATGGCACAAATGGGATCCTTCGTTCCAGCTAAGAAGGCTAATATTTCAGTATGTGATAAGATCTTTACAAGAATTGGAGCATCTGATGACCTAGCTGGTGGTAAGTCTACATTCATGGTAGAAATGTGGGAAGTATCAAATATCCTAAAAAATGCTACTTCAAAGAGTTTAGTTCTTTTAGATGAGGTAGGACGTGGTACTTCAACTTATGATGGTTTAAGTATAGCTTGGTCTGTTATTGAGCATATAGCAAAAAATGAGAACTTAAAGTGTAAAACTCTATTTGCTACACACTATCATGAATTAACTAAGCTTGAGGGGACAATTAAGGGAGTTAAAAATTACTCTGTAGCTGTTAAGGAGATAGATAATAATGTTATATTCCTAAGAAAGATAGTAGAAGGAGGAGCTGACCAATCATATGGTATTGAGGTTGCGAAGCTTGCAGGACTTCCTACATCTGTTATATCTAGAGCTAAAGAGATACTAGAAGGATTAGAAGGTGATGCTAGAATAGAGATTAATCATAAGCCTCATTTAGAAGGTGAAATAGCAATAACTGATAATTCAGAGGAAGTTGAATTACTAAGAAAAGAAATTAGTAGAATAAAAAATGAAAAAGAGAAGACAGATAGAGAGATAATAAGAGTTAATGATGAGTTGAAACAAGTAAAAATTAATAAGGATAAAGCTATAAGTGAAAAAGATAATATGCAAATTGATTTTGTTTATATGGAGAAAGAGGCTTTACTCAAGGAATTATCTAATTGTGATGTTATGAACATGACACCAATGGATGCAATGAATACTCTATATAAATTAATAAAGGATGCAAAGAGATTTGAATAAGGAGGGTTAAGTTTTGAAAAGAATTAACCTACTTGATGAGAATACATCAAATAAAATTGCTGCTGGAGAGGTTGTTGAAAGACCATCTTCAGTAGTTAAGGAATTAATAGAAAATAGTATAGATGCAAATGCTAAGAATATTACTATAGAGATAGAAGAGGGTGGAGTATCCCTAATTAGAATAATTGATGATGGAGATGGAATACATCCAGAGGATATAAAGAAAGCATTCTTGCCTCATGCTACTAGTAAGATAAAGAAATCAGAAGATATTTTCCAAATTAATACTCTTGGCTTTAGAGGGGAAGCTCTTCCATCTATTGCTGCTGTAGGTAAGGTAAATATTAAATCAAGAACTGAGTCAGAAGACTTTGGTAGAGAGCTTATAATAGAAGGTGGCGAGATAAAGGATTTTAAAGAATGTGGTGTAAATAAAGGAACTACTTTAGAAGTAAGAGATATCTTTTACAATGTGCCAGCAAGAAAGAAATTCTTAAAAAGCCTTTCAAGGGAAGGAGCTATTATAAGTGATATTATAAATAGAATAGCCATAGCAAATCCTAACATAAGTTTTAAGCTGTATAATTCAGGCAAAAAAGTATTACAAACCTATGGAAATGGAAATCTTAAAGATGTATTAAGAACTGTATATGGTAAAACAATAAGTGAAAGTCTTATTTACTTTGAAAAGGCAGATGATATAGTTACTCTTTATGGATATATAGGAAAGGAAGATATAGCTAGAGGATCAAGAAATAATCAAAGTATTTTTGTGAATGGGAGATATATAAAACATAAAACAATTGTAGCTGCTGTAGAAAATGCTTTTAAATCTTTCAGTACAGTTAATAAGTTCCCTTTCTTCACACTATTTATTGAGGTCTATCCAGAACTTGTTGATGTAAATATTCACCCAACAAAGGCAGAGATAAAATTTACAGATGATAGAATGATATTTAAAAGGGTATTTGATACAGTACACGAAGCTTTAAAGAAAGATGTTTTTAGTACATTCCAAATTCCAGAGGAGAATGAAGTTGTTTATAAAGGTGAAGAGGTAGAAGAAATAAAACTTGATATTAATCCTATCTTCCATGAAGAAGTTTCAATGCAATCCTTTGAAGATAGAACACGATTGGATTTATCGAATACGGACAGGTTCAAAGTTGATATACCAGTAGATCTTAAAAGTAAAGCAATTATGGATGAAGATCCAATAGTAATTAAAGAGGATAAACTTAGCTACTCTTTATCAGACTGTAAAGAATCTAGTATAAATCAACATACTGTAAATTCTAACAATATAAATAACTCTGATAGTTTAAATTATCAAGGAGAAAAGGAAGCTTCTGTAACAATAGAAAAAGAAGCTAAGTTTCCTCCTCTAAAAATAATTGGCCAGTTTAATAGAACTTATATAATAGGAGAATATAATGAAGTTCTTTATATGATAGATCAACATGCAGCTCATGAAAAGATTCTATTTGAAAAATATTTAAAAAATATTGAAGAAGGTAGCCTTGTGGTGCAACCCCTACTTATTCCAACTGTAATAGATTTAACTATAGATGATTATGCAAGTTATGAAGAAAATGAAGATATATTTAGAAATGCTGGATTTAATCTGGAAGAGTTTGGTGGTAATACACTAGCATTAAAGGAAGTTCCGTACTTCCTAGGAAGACTAGATCCAAAAGGGTTATTTTTAAGTATATTAGATAACCTTAAATCATTAGGCACAGGAAAAACAACAGAAATTAAATATAATAAAATTGCTACTATGGCATGTAAAGCAGCTGTTAAAGGAAATGATAGTTTATCAGAATTAGAAATGATAAAATTAATTGATGAATTAAGATATATTAATGATCCTTTCCACTGTCCACATGGCAGACCAACGATTATTAAATTTAGTAATTATGATTTAGAAAAAAGATTTAGAAGAATTGTTTAAGAAATGGTGAATTAAATGAAAAATAAAATACTAGTTTTAGGTGGTCCTACAGCAGTAGGTAAGACAGAACTTTCTATAGAACTTGCTAAAAGGTTAAATGGAGAGATAATATCAGCTGATTCAATGCAAATATATAAATATATGGATATTGGTTCAGCGAAGGTTACAGAAGAGGAAATGAGGGGTATAAAGCATCATATGATAGATGTTATTGATCCTAAGGAGCCTTTCTCTGTTTCAGATTTTAAAGATGGTGGAAGCAAAGCGATAAATGAAATAATTCAAAAGGCTAAACTACCAATGATTGTAGGTGGTACGGGATTATATATTAATTCCCTTACTTGTAATATGAATTTTTCAGAAACAGAAAAGGAGGATAGTTATAGAATAGAGCTGGAAGCTCTTGCAGAAGAAAAAGGTAATGAGTTTATACATGAGATGCTTAAAGATATTGATCCTCAAAGTTACAAAGATATTCACCCGAACAACAGGAAGAGGGTAATAAGAGCTTTAGAAGTATATAAAATTACTAGTAAGCCATTTAGCTCATATAACGCTGGTGAAGAATTTTATAAAAGTGATTACGATATACATTACTTTGTACTTACTATGGACAGAGAGAAGCTATATGATAGGATAAATCGCAGAGTAGACATAATGATGGAAAAAGGTCTATTAGAAGAATGTATAAAACTAAAGGAAATGGGATATACTTCCTCTATGCAATCAATGCAGGGAATAGGATATAAAGAAATACTTTATTATCTAGAAGGCTTAATTACCTTAGAAGATGCTGTTAATATGATAAAACAAGGTTCTAGAAATTATGCAAAACGTCAATTAACATGGTTTAGGAGAGATCCGAGAGTTAGGTTTTTAGATAAGGATAAAATAACCGATTCTGAAATAATTAAGCAAATTATGGATGACATTAATTAGAAAGAGGTTTATAATTAATGTAACCTAAAATACTATGGAGGTGCCTCTATGAATAAACAACAAAACAACTTGCAAGATATATTCTTAAATAGTGCCAGAAAGAATAAAATACCTGTAGTTATATATTTAACTAATGGATTTCAATTAAAAGGAATAGTAAAAGGATTTGATTCTTTCACAGTTGTATTAGATCAAGAAGGTAAGCAAATGCTTGTATATAAACATGCAATTACTACAGTTACTCCAGCTAAACCAATTCTATTTACTAACAAAGAATTTGAAGATGAAGTATAATAAAAAGATGAAGGCTTGGCTTTCATCTTTTTTATTTGATATAATATAATTAATTTCGTAAATTTGGAGGAGAATAATGTTAAATAATACAAAAGAATTACTTAAAGAGAAATACAATTTCTCGGATCAAATATTTGATTTATATGAAAAGGCTTTAGTTGATGTAGAAGAGCAATTTAAGATCTATGATGAAATAAGAGAATATAATCAAATTAAAGTATTAAATGCTTTCCAAGAAGAAAGAATAAGTGATAGTCACTTCACTAACTCATCAGGTTATGGATATGATGATATTGGTAGAGATTCCTTAGATAAAGTTTATGCAAGAATATTTAATGCTGAATCTGCTATTGTGAGACCACATTTTGTAAATGGAACTCATGCAATAGGTACCGCATTGTTTGGTAATCTAAGACCAGGTGATAAACTTTTATGTGTGTCAGGGAAACCTTATGATACACTACATAACATTATAGGTATTAGTGGTGATGAAAAAATTGGTTCATTAAAGGAATATGGAGTAAATTATGGTCAAGTAGACTTAAATGAAAAAGGTAAATTTGACTTTGATGGAATAAAAGAAGCTTTAAAAGACAAATCAGTAAAAATAGTACATATTCAAAGAAGTACTGGTTACGGATGGAGAAACTCATTCTTAGTTTCAGAAATTGGTGAAGCTATAAGTTTTATTAAAAATATAAGAAATGACGTTAATGTATTTGTTGATAACTGTTATGGTGAATTTATAGATATAATAGAGCCAACAGATGTTGGAGCTGATATAATAGCTGGATCACTAATTAAGAATATTGGTGGTGGTATATCACCTTCTGGTGGATATATAGTAGGTAAAAAAGAACTAGTAGAACAAGCAGCATTTAGATTAACAGTGCCAGGGATAGGAGGAGAGTGTGGGGCTACATTTGGTCTTATGAGAACCTTATTCCAAGGACTATTCATAGCGCCTCATATTTCTATGGAAGCTGTAAAGGGAGCTGCGTTCTGTGCTAGAATAATGGAACTTTCAGGATTTGAGGTATTACCTAAATATACAGACAAGAGAAGTGATATTATTCAAGCAATTAAGTTTGGTGAGCCTAATAAATTAATTCAATTCTGTAAGGGAATACAACATGGATCTCCAATTGATTCTTATGTAGAATGTGAGCCTTGGGCTATGCCTGGCTACAAAGATGAAGTTATTATGGCAGCAGGTGCCTTCATTCAAGGATCATCAATTGAACTATCTGCAGATGCCCCAATTAGAGAGCCATATATAGCTTATTTACAAGGTGGATTAACCTTTGATCATGCAAAAATAGGTATATTAATAGCTTTAAACAAAGTTTTAAATAATTAATATAAGAAGCGTAGCTAAAGCATTAGCTATGCTTCTTCTTTTTCTTATTTCTACTTTTCCTTCTACTAGGCTTCTTGTTTTTAATAAAAACCTTAGTTGGGGAATCCTTTTGTCTTATATTAGAATCAGGTTTAGCTAGTATCTTCCTTTCTTTTTTCTTTAATAGGTAGAAAATATTATTGCTTTTAATTAATATATTTTCTTTACTTACTTCTTTTGACATCAATATTAGAAAGTCATAAAGATCATATACAGATATTAATCCATTAACTGAAGCAATTCCATATAAAAGCATATTTGCTGAAGTTAACGTAATTACCGCTAAAGGAAAAACTGTCATTAATATAAATGGGAGTAGGGATCCCAAGATTAATCTTTGTCTTTTTGTAGGCCCCATATAACAAGTAAATGGAGTGAAAAATCTATAGTTAAAACCAATATAACATTCTCTATCACTTAATTTACAAGGATAAAATATAACTTGAAGCAATAAATGTAATGGGATAACTATAAAACTAGATAATATAAAGAAAATACAAAAATAAAAAAATGAATGAATAAACCTTTCGTGATAAGCAAACATACTGTAACCTAAACCAAAGCAAAGGGAATAAAAAATAAAAATCATTATTAGAAAAGAGTGCGTTGATTTCTTTTCAGTTAATTTACCTCTTACTGGTACAAAGTCATAACTATCAGATAAGTTATGACGAAAGTCTGGAAAGGCACCAAAAATAACCTTCATCTAAACCTCCTATTAAGTAAAATAAAAAGAACTATATATTACTATATAGCTCTTTACATATTTTTATTACTTAATATTGTCTAAATAATCCTACAAGCTTACCTAAAATCCCACATTCAGGTACTATAATAGGGTCCATAGTATCATTTTCTGGTTGTAATCTAATTGAATCTTTTTCTTTGAAAAATCTTTTTATGGTTGCTTCATTTTCAATTAAAGCAACAACGATTTCACCATTTACTGCAGATTCTGCTTTCTCAATAATAGCTAAATCACCATTTCTAATTCCTGCATTAATCATACTATCACCAGTAACTTTAAGCATAAATAGTTCACGGTCATGCTTTACAAAGTCAATTGGTAGTGAAAAAGTATCTTCAACATTTTCAATAGCTAAAATAGGAAGTCCGGCAGTAACCTTACCTATTATAGGAATGTTAAGCATCTCTCTTTTTGCTGAGTTTAACTCTATTATTTCTAATGCTCTTGGTTTAGTAGGATCTCTTTTGATCATACCTTTTTTCTCAAGACGCTTTAAATGTCCATGAACAGTAGAAGTAGATTTTAATGAAACAGCCTCACAAATCTCTCTTACTGATGGTGGATATCCTTTTGTTTCTGTAAAAGTTTTTAAATAATTATATATTTGGGATTGTTTATTGTTACTATCTATCATTATAACCACACCTCTTTTAAAGACATTATATCATAGTAGTACTATTATATCAAACCTATGTTCTCAAAACTAATGTTCTCATTAAATTGTTTGATTATTCATTATAAATTTGTTATAATGAAGTTTGATTAAATTTATAGGTGGTGTATCTTATAGTGGAAAAATATACAGAAGACGATTACTGTGACTTATATGGAAGAAAAATATGTGATAATTGTGGTAAATGCCTTGAAGCGGAAGGTGTAGATATAAGAGCCATTAAAATTGAAGATATAGCTAAAACTGTGGAAGAAAATAAAATTTTAGAGGAAGAATATAAAAAAGACCTTGAATCAAAAAAAGTGGAGGAAGAAGAAGATATTGAAGAAATCCTTCCTGTAGCATATGTAGATGAAGACCTTAAATCTGCATATGAAAAACTTGCTCAAGAAACAGGTCTTGATTTGAATTATCTAGATGATGAAGAATATGAAGATGCTTTTGATCATATAGAATATTTAGATGAGGTAGATTTATTTGATGATACGAATCTCGAAGAGATGACAGAAGAAGTATTCCCAGGAGTTAGAAAGCTTAAAATAAATACAAAATAATATAAAAGAATAAAATCACCCTATATTACAAAAAATACTTTTGATAAATAATATAGAGGTGATTTTTTTATGGTAAGAAAAAAGATAGTACTCTTAGTTTTGACCTTAAGCATGACCTTTTCTACAATACTTTTTGGTTGCAGTGCTAAAAAAACTTTGGAGAATACTGGTGATATGGTGGAAGAAGGCGCTAATAAAGTTGGTGATTCTGTTAAAGAAGGTGTAGATAAGGTTGGAGAGACGGCTAAAGATGTTGGTGAATCTGGTTCGGATCTAATAAGTAAGATTACAGATACTTCAATGGAGTATAGTAGAGATGACTTTAAAGTGGCTCTTGAAAATAAAGGATATAAACTTCAAAAAGTTGAAGGTTCTAAATCTATTTTCTCTGTAGAAAATGATGAGTATAGTATTAATGGAGATAGAATATCTATATATGAATACGGTAAGGATGATAGAGCCAAACTTGAAGGGGATATAAAAACTATTACCGAAAATGGTACGATGATAAATGGTTCAAGGATGAACTGGACTAGTGCGCCTCATATTTATAAGAAGGGGAGAATAGTTGTTGTATATGATGGTAATAACGAAACAACCTTGACAGCTTTAAAGGAGATTTTAGGAAATTCTATCTTAGGCTAAAAATGAGAGAGTTAAAACTCTCTCATTTTTATATAACTTTACATAATGTTTATTATGGTTATTAAGTAGTAATTTTTTTAAAAATTAAACATATAGTAAATAGAAATAATAATATAAGAAGGAGAAAAATGAAAAAGTTTCTAAATTTATTATATGAACGCCCGGTATTATTTTCTATTTTAATTAATCTTATTAGTTCAATGATTACAATTGTAGCTATTAATAAAGAAAATTACTATTTACTAATTCCATCAGTGATAGCTCTAATACTAAACAGAAAAATCACTGAAAATGGGATAAACCTTACGAAAAGAAGGCAAGTACTAATCTTTATGAGTTTCTTTGGAATGATTACTTTTACTTTCCTTTGTAATAAACAAATTGACTTTTTTAAGTATTTTAAATAAAAAGCTAACTACTTTATTCAAATAGCTAGCTTTAAACTTATAACTTAGATAAAGGATTTGCCTTTACAGCCTCCCTAAGAGCATCATCATCAACGTGAGTATATATTTGTGTTGTTGATATGTTCTCATGGCCTAGGATGCTTTGTAAGCTTCTTATATCTACATTACCATACTTATACATAAGGGTAGCAGCAGTGTGTCTAAGTTTATGAGGGGTATACTTACCATCTACTATACCTGCATTACCTATATGTTTCTTCACCAATAGCTCAACAGTTCGTTTATTAATAGGTCTATTTCTTGAAGAAAGGAATAAATACTTTTTATCTTCATCCAAAGCTTTAGAGTCATCTCTAACCTTTAAATAATCTTCTATAGACTTTAAACAGGCATCATTAAGATAAACAGTTCTTTCTTTATCACCCTTACCAATTATTGTTAAGATATCGCCCTTAATCTTATCCAACCTTATGGAACATAATTCTGAAAGTCTCATACCACAATTAAGGAAAAGTGTAAGAATACAATAATCTCTTGGATAGTTACTGTTGTTTTCATCTAATGAATTTAGAAGTTCGAGACTTTGATCTAGAGTTAAGTATACTGGGTGTCTTTTATTTATCTTAGGTGATTCAAGTTCTAGGGTAGGGTTATCATCAATAATTTTAGCCTTACCTTGAAGAAATTTAAAGAATGACTTTAATGTGGCAACTTTTCTAGCTCGTGCATAACTACCATTATCCCTTTGCTTTTCTACATATGAAAGGAAAGCATAAATATCAGTAAGCTTTACTCCTTGTATAAAATCCTTCGAAATATCATCTATAGGTATCTCAGCAAACTCTAAGGAAGTATCTGTTACCAAACCTTTATAAACTTTTAAAAATCTAAAGAAAAGGGTTAAATCCACGGAATATCCCTTTATTGTGTTCACTGATTTTCCTTTGATAGTTTCAAGGTAATTTAGAAAGTCCACCATTATTTCTGGATATGGGGTAGAGTTTACAACAGCAATACCAAAACTATTTGCAATTTCTTTAACTTTAGATAGATTATCATCAGATAAGCTTCTAGTAGATTCAATAGTTTTGCCTTTATTTTTAATTTTAGCTGCTGATCTAAGATCTCTATTCAAACCAAGTTCGCTTAGCCAAATACGAACATTTCTATCAGTAACTCCATAAACTTGTCCAATTTCAGTAGTTGTTAACTTTCTTTTATATGCCAATATGTATAGATCTTCAATAATATATTCATAGCCACGTTCAGAATTTAAATCATAGTAATTTGAATATACTTTATGAATTCTTTTTCTATCTGCATTATTTAATTCTACATCTAATAATTTCAATACATCCTCTGAATAATTGAAGTTTTTATATCTAAAAGTTTTATTTCGCACATTTTTCATATTATTTCACATCCTTAAAAGTATTAGAAGCCTTGATATTAGTATATCATAGGCATTTTTCCATTTCAAGTACCGGAAATGTAATAAATGTATATTTAGCGAAATAATTCTTAGGGTTATTTATGATTTTTCAATTCATAATATAAAGTTTCTTTTATCACTATTCAATTATCTTATGCACCTATAATTTAAATCATTTATAATTAGTTTCTTATTAAATATCAATATTAAATTTATTTATGCTACCTTGTAAAAGATTTATTTAATTTCTATTGAACTAGAACTCAAACATAATTTTTGACCTTCAATTTATACAAATTATTCGTTTGAACTTTCTATTTCGGCTAACTTATCTACATTATACATAAAACTTCAATTATTATTTCAGTATAAATCGATATATGTATTTTTCTTAATATTTCTGTAGTAAAGCTTGTAATTTTGCTATACAACAATTCTGTATAATTATATCCACTTTTTAATCCACAACTGTTAAATATTATAAATTTAATATGCATATTAAATATTTTATCAATTAGGTATATATTTCCCATATGTATTATAAATACTTATTATCAATTATATTCTATTATATACATAGATTAAATTTATATGATTTTAATTGTTAATATGTTATTTACTTATAGTCAGGTAAAGTCAATTAATAAGTGATTGAAATTACTTTTGGATTAATATTTCATTCTCTTTTTAGATATACCAAAAAAGCCTTAAGTACTTATGCACCTAAGGCTTTTTTAGTATATTTAAAGTAATTTATTTTTCATCAAATTTAAGTCCACCAAGAAGTGCAGCAAATGGACTCTCTTCCGCTTGTTCTGCTTCTTGTTTCAACTTCTTCATATAGTTATTAACTGATTTTTTATCTACCTTCCCCTTATTATCAAATCTCTTTTCAAATTGACTAGCTTTTTCTCTAAAAGTACAGTTAGCACCAGGACAAACATATATTTTACCAGTACCTTGACCTCTTAGTTCAAGCTTCTTCTTACATTCAGGACATCTAGCATTTGTAAGTCTTGCTACATTTTCTCTATATCCACATTCTCTATCTTGGCACACATTCATGGTACCATTCTTCCCTTTTACCTCTAGTAAGTACTTACCACAGTTAGGACATTTCTTACCTGTTTGATTATCATGATGAAACTTTGAACTACCACCCTTTACATCTCCAACAAGCTTAGTAGCATATCTCTTCATTTCATCAACAAATCTATTTGCATTTGCTTTCCCCTTTGCTATATCATCAAGTTCCTTTTCCCATTTAGCTGTGAGAAGTGGTGACTTTAAATCTTCAGGTACAAGCTCCATTAATTGTTTTCCTTTAGAAGTAGGTATAATTTCCTTGCCTCTCTTTTCTATAACGAAAGAATTAAACAGCTTTTCAATTATATCCGCTCGTGTAGCAACTGTTCCTAATCCACCTGTTTCCCCTAAAGTTTTAGCAGCATCCTTTTCTACTTGCATATACTTTTGTGGATTTTCCATAGCAGAAAGTAAAGTAGCTTCATTAAATCTTCCAGGAGGAGTAGTTTGTTTCTTAACTAAATTAACTGAAGATATTTTAATTTTATCTCCCTTACTCAAAGCTGGAAGTTCTTGATCCTTATCCTCTTCTTTTGATAATTCCTTATCATATAGCTTCTTCCATCCCTTTTCTTTAGTTATATTCCCCTTAGTTATAAAGATTTCTCCATTAATAGATACCTTTACTGTTGTTTGTTCATATTCAAATGGAGGTAACATAACACTTAAGAACCTTCTTACTACAAGATCATAAATATGTCTTTCATCTGTACTTAAATTTGCAAGACTACCCTTTTCTTCTGTAGGGATAATTGCATGGTGATCACTTACCTTGTTATTATCTACGAATGACTTGTTTGGTTTTGCTCCAGCCTTTAATATTTTCTCTGTAAAGAGTCTATACTCTCCTGTTGCAACTGCTCTTAGTCTATCTGGAATTGTTCCAACTACATCAGTAGTAATATATCTTGAATCAGTTCTTGGATAAGTTAATAATTTATGATTTTCATATAATCTTTGCATTAAATTTAAAGTTTGTTTTGCTGAATAGCCCCAAATCTTATTAGCATCTCTTTGAAGTTCTGTTAAGTCATACAAAGCTGGAGCAAATTTCTTCTTATTTTCTTTACTTATTTCTATTACATCTCCATCATGACCTTTAGCTTTTGATATTATATCATTTGCAAATTCTTCTTTGCTTATAGAACCATTACCCTTATTATTTATCCAATTTAAATTAAAACCATTAGCCTTAGCATTTATATTGAAGTAATCTACTGGTTTGAAATTTCTAATTTCTTCTTCCCTATTAACAATCATAGCTAAAGTTGGGGATTGAACACGTCCTGCCGAAAGTTGAGCATTATATTTACATGTAAGGGCTCTTGTCACATTTAAACCTACTAACCAATCTGCTTCTGCTCTACATACTGCAGCTTTATATAAATTTTCATATTCCCTAGCATCCTTCAAATTATTAAATCCATCAATAATTGCCTTATTTGTTTGTGATGAAATCCAAAGTCTCTTTAGAGGTTTCTTTACTCCTACTTTTTCTATAATCCATCTAGCAACAAGCTCACCTTCACGACCTGCATCTGTTGCTATTACAATTTCATCTACATCTTTTCTTAGTATAAGTTTTTTCACATCATTATATTGCTTACTAGTCTTTTTTAATATTGATGTTTTCATATACTTAGGAAGCATTGGTAAGGTTTCTAAGCTCCATGCCTTATATTGATCACCATAACCTTCTGGATCCATTAACCCAACTAAATGTCCTAATGCCCATGTAACTATATATTTATTTCCTTCTATATAACTTCCTTTATTTACATTTGATTTTAATACCTTAGCTATATCTCTACCTACTGAAGGTTTTTCTGCTAAAACTAAAATTTTTCCCATTAATATATCACCTATTTCCTCGTATTATATTACCCATTATAACCTAATTTTTATAAGAAACCTATAGTAAATCCCCAGTTATTCTATTTTTCACTAATATCTCATTTTATTATTTAAGTATAATTACCGACAATTTTTTTTCGTTAATATCCTTTTTTCTCTTAAATCACTCATAGATTTAATATACTAAATATAACAATAAATATGCTATAACTACTGTATTTTCAATGATTACTAGGCACTGTGTCTAAGAATGTATTTTAATATAAAAAAGATTAACATGCATTTCCTTGGAAATAAATGTTAATCTTTTTTGGGTATTTTTATATTTGAGTAGCGATTATCATTAAACATAATATTCATTAAATCTTCTGTTGATGTATACTCATCTTTTAATATTGAGATAAACACATTATGTGAATAACCTGAAGCTATTATGAAGGAGTTATTATCCATTATTACATTACTATTCTCCCTTACTCCATCAATAATCCAGAAAGTCAATGCAGGTATTGTATATCCTGCTAAACTCCACTTCTCTTTAATATTTTCATATTCTTCAGCATTAATAAAATAAGGAGTCTGTTTATCTCCTTTTATACTTAATAAGGAGATATTACATTTACCATCCGTTATAAAGAACAGCCTTTTGGGTATATCACTACTACTAATATTATGCTTAATAGCTGCGAATAGAATTAGATCTAGGGCGGATTCTACATTCACCTCTTCATTTAATGAATATGTGATAATTTCCTCTATTCTGCTAAATATATCAGTGCCTTTTACTCTTTTAAAATTAGGGGTTGGTTTCATTGTAACTATATAGTCCTTATACCTACCTTTATTATTTTCTAATAAATACAATGCAGTACTTACACTAGCATAAAAGGCTGGTGATTTTTTTATTTTTTTCATTGTTTCCCCCATAAGACCAATACATGCAAGAGTATCTCCTTCTTGATCTTCCAAATAATCGGGGAGTTTTGACCATATTTCTTTATAATCAGTAGAAGTATAATCAATTTTGTTATTTACAATTCTCTCTAAGATATTATAAGGAAAATACTTATCAACTATCTTTGTTGAATTAAGATGTAAGTCCTCATTTCTTTTTTTAGCTATATTTAAGTTGAGAAATGCACTATATCTATCTTTATCATGTCTCATGAAAGTTTTATGATATTTTTTGAGATTAGCTGCAGACAAATTACCATACTGTATATCACCCCATCTCCCTCTACTTATATAGGTTTCTATAGTTTCAGCTTTACTTCTAAGCTTAGTAAGTAAATGTCTATATTCCTTAGATGATAGGTTTAATAATATTCTTGTCCTCTTAGCTAACTGCCTAGTAGTTTCTGATGTTGCATTTTCAGATTTAAGCCATTTACATAAGGTGGAGGGCTTATCAGAATTTAAATCCTTTTGAATTTGTTCCTTAAATAGTCTTATAACTTCATCCTCTAACTTAGTATTAAATAAAGCATATAAATCATCCCATCTACCATAGACTGGTATAAGATCTATGTTCTCTCTTAAATATTTATTGTTAGTTCGACCTAAATAATTAATGATTATTTTAAATGTACTTCGTTCACCTAACCCATTGTATTTATCTCTAATATAGAATAATATCTTCATTGCTTTAATTGGATCTTCATTAAAGGCATTATTAAATATTTTTATAGTCTCTTCTTTTTTTTCATCTCTTAGCAATTGACATCTGCCATAAAAGGTAAGAAGAGCACTTGCTTTTTCTTCAGATATGTATTCCTCTATTTCAAGATCTTCATAGACCTCATTATCCATATTTATAATTTCATTCTTTAAATTATTTAAGAATTCAAAAGCCAAAGTGCTCCCCCCAATTTTGAAAGATTTCTAGACACATTTTCAGTTAATATGTTAACTGATTATATATAGGCTGTTAGTGTCTTAAACAAGATACTTATGCCAACTTTATGAAATGCTGTAGGTATCTTTATCTTTACTAATATATGCATGATATTTCTTATTAGTACAATAATAGTACTATATAAGAACTTACTTGTTATTAATTTCTTTAATTTTTACTATTAGTTTAGATTCAATATATTCAGACTTAGAAAATCCCTTTCTAAAAAATCTTATTTGCTTATACTCCACACCATTCATTTCAAAGTCAAGAATATCGATTCTATCACCTTTAAATATGATAGGTTCCTTAATTCCTTTAACATATATATTGATCTCCATATGATTCATCTCCTAAAGCTTTTTGGTATATTTACACTTTGGATAATTTGTACATCCAAAGAAATCACCATATTTTCCTGAAACCACTCGTAAACTTCCATTACATACAGGACACTTTCCTTCCTCTCTATTCATAAGGGTTAATAATGAGTTTCTATCTATTAAAGTTACATCATTAGCCTTAGCAAGGTTTCTGGCATTTTCAGTAAAGTAATTATTAGTTACTACCATAGCTGAATCTGCTTTATAATACTTAACTGATCCTACTGCCTGTTGCACTGCTTCAATACCAACATGTTGATTCCATCTCTTCGCTTGTACAACAATTTTTTCACCTGACTTCTTAATTATTATGTCTGCTCCATAATCAGCTGTTAAAGGAGTAAGAAATGTTTTGTATCCAAGTCGCTTATAATGTACTTCTAGAAATTCCTCAAACTCCTCCCCGGACATCTTATCAATCACCTTAAAAGTAGCCTTTAGATATCTCTTTTCTCTCCAGTTTTTGTACTTTTTAAATATAAGTAATAATAGTAAAAAAGATGCTGTAACTAGATAAATATTTAGTAAATTAACTAATGCTGCAATTCCCATGGTTAATATATATGCTATAAACATAAGTAACCATGTGTTCTGAGTTTTATTTCTACGTTTTTTCAATTTTCCTCTCCCTTTTTTATGTCATTTTCTTAAATGCGTTTTAAACACCTTCATTATAGCCTAATTGTAATAAATTTTCTATGTTTATCTTAAATGGGATAAATTATTTCTAATTGTAGATAATATTGTAGAAGACTTACATAAAAGGAGGCAATAAACCTTGGCTACATTAAAAAAACTTAAAGGATACTTTTCCTCAATAGGTATTATCCTATATACAACACCAATACTTGTAATTATTGAGGTATGTGCAGAACTAGCCCAACCTTATTTTATAGGACTAATTATTGATAAAGGTATAAAGTATAGGGATGAATCTCAAGTGATAAGTTTAGCTACTATTATGATTCTTATAGCTATTTTGGGTCTTTTGGCTGGTCTCATGAACACATACTATATTAGCCGAATTTCTCAAGAATTTGGTATGAATTTAAGGGAAAGTACCTTTGACAAAGTACAAGGACTTTCATTCAAAAATATAGATGAATTAAATATATCAAATCTAATAATTGTTTTAACTAATGATATTAATCAACTTCAACATTATATTAGAGCAGGTTATAAAATCATATTCCGATCACCTTCTCTTTTATTGGGTACTATTATTTTTGGATTAATTCTTTCTCCAAGACTAATAGGAATATTTATGCCAATTACTCTTGGAATAGCAGCGATATTATATTTAATACTTAAACAGTCTTTTCCTATCTTCTTTAAAGCTCAATCAGTAAAGGATGACTATAATACTATTCTCTCTGAAAACTTTAGTGGAATAGAGACTGTAAAAGGATTTGCTCGTGAAAAATATGAAGAAGAAAAGTTTACGGAGATAAATGATAATTTAACTACTCTAAATATAAAAGCGAATAAAATAATGTCTCTAATCTTCCCTGTGATACTACTCTTTACAAATATTTCAATAGTTATACTTTTGTGGTTTGGGAGTAAAGAAATAAATTATAATTATCTTTCTATAGGGTCAATAGTTTCTTATATAAATTACACCCTAATTTTTATTGAAGGTTTAATCCTAGCATTGATATTTTTTATTAATATCTCAAGAGCAAATGTACTTGCAAAAAGAATAGATAATATATTAACTACTAGGGCACATATTACCTATAGTGACTCTTCTAACACTATTACTCCAATTAGAGGTGATATAATCTTTGAGAATGTATCCTTTGACTATGATAATAGTGATGGATATAATGCTAGTCCTTTGAAAAATATAAATTTACATATTAATTCAGGTGATTTTGTTGGCATATTGGGTAATAAAGACTCTGGTAAAGGAATTATTGCAAACATGATATCTAGATTTTATGATCCTTCTTCAGGTAAAGTGTTACTTGATGGCGTAGATATAAGAAATTATACAAAAGCCTCTCTAAGGAATAATATATCAATTTTTATGAAAAGTAGTACACTATTTTCTAATACTGTTCATAGTGATATGGGGCAAGATAACCTTGATTCCATGGAAGATGATGTTACGAGAGCAGCAAAACTAGAGCAAGTTAAAATCTTTAAGGAACTTCTGCCAGAGAACTATGAAAATATAGAATATGAAGAAAATATACTTATAGATAATCAAAAAGAATTAGAACTATTAAGTCCTGCATTAATAAATAGTCCTAAAATACTAATATTAGATGATTCTTGTGATTATAGTAATGAGGAATATGCAGAAATATTTAAAAAGGCAATAAATAAAGAATTATATAATACAACAGTTATTATGGTTGCCAATAAGATATCATCAATAATGAATGCAGATAATATATTTTTAATTGATAAAGGTCAAATAATAGTAGAAGGAAAACATACTGACTTATTAAAGAATAGTGTTCACTATATGAATATATATAAGAATCAAAATGGAGAGGAGTAATAGATATGAGTAATAGAATTCCCTTAAATTTTATTTGGTCCTATTTGTCAAAGAGTAAAGTTAAATTAACCTTTATTTGCATAAGCCTTTTTTTATCTGTTGGATTTAAGCTTATAGCTACTTTTCTATTTGGTAAGAGCTTTGATAACTTTATTGATACTAGGGACTTAGATAATCTTATAAAAATACTCCTAGTTATAGCAACTTTTTTTCTATTGTCTTCAGCCTTTGGATGGTACCAATATTACAATATGAATGATATAGGAGCTAAAGCTACTAGTAAGATTAAATCTGATTTATTTTATAAAGTTGAAAGCTTATCTCTAGATTTTTTTGAAAAGACAAATAGTAAAGACTTACTTATAAACTTTACTAAGGATATATCAAATATTGAAAAACTCTTATCTAATGGTATCCTGAAATTTATTTATAACTCTATACAACTAATTGGTATTCTAATACTAATGTTTATCTTAGATGTAAGGTTGTCATTAATTACATTAGGACTTACTTTAATAATATATATTATTGTAAAATCAACATCAAAAAGAGTAAGTGCAATAGATAAATGCCGTAAAGATAAGTATGAAAGGTTAAATGACTTTATTGAAAATGATTTATTAAATCTAAAGATTATAAAAGCTTATGGTCTGGAGAAAGAAAAAATTCTTACATTCCATCAATTAAATAAGGGCTTAAAGGATATTTCAATAAAATCAACCTATCTACTTGAGATATCAACCCCATTATTAAAGGGAATATATAATATTAGTTTAGTTATACTTGCAGTTTCAGGTGGTATATCAGTAATAAAAGGTACTTCTTCTATTGGAATATTCATTGAGTTTATTATTTTATCTAGGTTGTTTTTTCAATCTATGAAGCAACTTTATTTATTTAATAAAGACTATAATGAATCTTTAGAAAGCACTAAGGAAATTATAAAGCTAATAAATGAGAAAATATCAATAAATGATAATGAAAATTCAAAGGATATTAAGGCTATCAATGGATCTATTGATTTTAATAATGTATCTTTTAAAGGTAGTAAAAATATTGATCCAATAAAAGCTATTCATCTTTCAGTGCAAAAAGGGGAAAAAGTTGTATTAGTTGGTTCTACTGATTCAGGTAAATCTACTATTCTTAATTTAATAAATAGATTTTATGATACTACTACCGGTGAAATCAAAATAGATGGTAATAATATAAGGAATATTAAATTATCATCATTAAGAAGTAAAGTAGTAATGGTACCGAAGGAGACAACACTTTTTACTGGAACTATAAAAGATAACATTCTCTATGGAAAACTTGATTCCACAGATGAGGAGGTAGAATCAGCATGCCGGCAGGCTGGTATCCATGATTATATTTCAACATTAACAGAAGGTTATGATACAGAAATAATTTCTACTACTTCCCTATTTACTGAGGAACAGGAGAAACTTATATCAATTGCTAGAACTATTTTATCGAAGCCTGATATAGTGCTTATGGAAGAAGGATATCCTTCTACAAATATAGTCACACAAATTAAAATTCATGAAGCTATTAAAAATCTTACAGCAGGTAAAACTTCATTTATTATTGCTCATAATATTAAAACCTTAAAATCTGCTGATAAAATACTTGTCATGAAAAATGGGGAGATAGTTGAAGAAGGCAAACATGAAGAATTAATTAATCATCAAGGATTATATGAGAAAATCTTCAATAATCAGTTCTCTAATACAAAGAATATATGTTAATGAAGTTCATAATAAACATTATGTAAAGTAATATCATTAAATAAAGAATCAGTACTGAAGGTATTCAGTACTGATTCTTTATTTGAAAATTTTTGCCCATAAGCCTTTTTTCTTCTTGGTTTCTTTTTGAATTACTTTTCTTTCAATTTTAAAATTTGGATCTACTTTATTTATTTTTGATAATAAGCTATCGATAGATCTATTAAGGGCAAATAAATCTGCCTTAGAAAAGTGGAATTCTTCTTTAATTTCATATATATCATTCTCAATTAGCACACATTTCTTTAAGGCATCGATATTTTCTTTACACATCTCATAAGACTCTATTAAAATTTCACAATACTTACGTATTTCCTTTGCATAAGCACTATAATCTTCTGGACTCTTATCAGTAATCTCTTTCCAACTAATACTTATAGCTGTATAGTTAGAATAAATCATATCAGTTAAAAGCATAGAAATATTATGAGATATAGCTTGTTTATTCACGATATTTCCTTTTAAATAATTCATAGTCTCAATAGCGCCTATTATTGAATAGAATTTCTGTAGAGCTATATTTAAAAAATCATTAGATGAGCTCTCTGTAACTTCTTTTATCACATTATTTGTTATATCTAAAAATCTATCAGTTATTGTGTTATTTGATTGAACTAGAGCTTTATCAGTATTATTTTCCTCGAAATCTAAATTTGCAAAAAATTTATCTTCACTAATAATAACCCTACTAGAGTATTCTTTATCACTTTTTGTTCCTTCTATAGGAAAGCCATTGTCAATAATACTATTCTCTTCTACCTTTGAATGCTTAATATTTCTAATTTTATTAGTATTTCTATCTATAATTATTCTTAGTAACTCAATGTTATAGTTATCTAAACCTAATTTTACTCTATGGGTAATCATCCTATTAACTATCTTGTTTGATTGTTGTAATGATTTAATATTTTTATGATAGATGTCCCAAGAATAATCGAATATCTTAATACATAAATTTAAATTCTCTACTATGAAATTAAGCTTCGACTTTTCTTCATAATTAGTAACTTTTAATTGCTCCATAAGTTTTTCACTTCTTATAATCAATATTTTTGTTACCTTTGCAGAAATATATCGTCTTATGTCTTTTACATCTATCATATTCCCATATAAGTAATTTGCTGTTTCTACTGATGTTATTAAAGTTATTGACTGTTCTATAAATGTTTCTACGGATTTTTCACTGAAATTAAGCTGGAACTCTTTTATCATATCATCACTCTGCTCCATAGCAGTTGTTGTTAAGTTTTTTTGGGCAACTTTTATAAGTATTGAAATATCAGGCCCTTCAGCCTCCTGTATTACATTTTGCATCATCTTAAAATCATCTAAAAGTTTCTTACTATATGATAAATACTCTTTTGTACTATCCTCTTTACTTACTGCAAGCATTTGCTCACTACCAGCATCACTTTCTCTAATTATTATTTTCTCATTCATAGTTGGTCACTCACTCCAATAAACACACAATTATTACCCTTCATATATTATTATAACTCATATAGAATTAATTTCCAATTCTTTTTTAATTTTTATTAAAGGTTATCATTATTTAGAATTGGCTTTTTTATAGTCTTCGATTCTGTTAGCTAAGTCTTCTAAATATTCGTAGCGTTCATACTTTAATAGCAGCTCTTCTTCAATATTATTCTTTTCTGTCATAAGTTCTTCAAGCATAGAATAACTAGAAGAATTCTTCTCCATTTCTTTTTCAATTGAAGATACTTTATTTTCTAAAGTTTCAATTACATCAGAGATTTCCTCATATTCTTTAGCTTCTTTAAATGTAAACTTAGGTCTTTGGTCTCTTTCCTTAGTTCTAGCTACTGTAATCTTCTTATCCTTTTTGATTTCATCTGCAGAATCTAACTTTTCAAATTCCTTTGTTATCTGATAATCACTATAATTGCCGTTATAAGGTTTTATTTCCCCAGCTTCTTCGTAAGAGAATATTTTATTACATATTCTATCTAAGAAGTATCTATCATGGGATACAACAACTACAACACCTACAAAACTATCAAGAAAATCCTCTAAGATATTAAGTGTATTAATATCTAAATCATTTGTAGGTTCATCTAGAAGAAGTACATTTGGTGCTTCCATAAGTATTCTTAGAAGATGAAGTCTTCTTCGTTCCCCACCAGAAAGTTTTTCTATTTTTGTATATTGCATTGTACCATCAAATAAGAATCTTTCACACATTGTAGATGCCATAATCTTAGTACCATCTGCAACAGGAATATATTCTCCACCGTCTCTTACGTAATCAATAACCCTCATATTTGGATCCATATGGTTATCATCTTGGGCAAAGCATCCAATCTTAACAGTTTCACCTATGTCAATTGTTCCACTATCAGCTTCAATTTTTCCCCTTAGAATATTAATAAGTGTGGTCTTACCTGCACCATTTCTTCCGATGATCCCAATTCTATCTTCCTTATTGAAAATATAATTAAAGTTCTTAATTAATCCTCTTCCATCATATCCCTTATTAATATCAGTTAACTCGATAATTTTCTTGCCAAGTCTACTACCTACAAATGATATATCTATATCTGTTTCTTGTTTTATATATTCTCTATTAATAAGTTCATCAAATCTTTGGAGTCTTGCTTTTTGTTTTGTAGTTCGAGCTTTAGCTCCTCTTCTAACCCATTTTAACTCTTTCTTAATTAGTGATTGTCTTTTTTCTTCTTGAGCCTCTTCATTTTCTATTCTTTCCATCTTTTGTTCTAAGAAACTTGTGTAGTTACCATCGTATATATAAAGATTTCCCCTATCTAGTTCAATAATTCTATTTGATACCCTATCTAAAAAATATCTATCATGGGTAATCATTAATAGAGCTCCTTTTCTAGAATTTAAATAGTCCTCTAACCATTCTATTGAATCAGAATCTAGATGGTTAGTAGGCTCATCTAACACTAAAAGCTCACAAGGCGTAATTAACGCAGATGCAAGGGCAACTCTTTTCTTTTGCCCTCCAGATAAGTTCTTTATTTTATCTTCATAATTCTTTATTCCTAGCTTATTAAGTATACTTTTAGCTTCACTTTCTAAGTCCCATAAATTTAAGCCATCTATTTGTTCTTGAAGATGTAATAATCTTTCATTTAACTTTTCATCACTTATACCCTTATTTAACTTCTCTATGATATCCTCATATTCCATAAGGATCTTCATTTCCTTAGTATCGCCTCTAAATATTTGTTCTAATACTGTTGCTTCTTCTATAAAATTAGGTGATTGTGATAAGTATTCTATTCTTACATTCTTTCCTTTAGTTATACTTCCATCAAAGAATTCATCCTTACCAGTTACTATTTTTAACAAAGTAGATTTACCAGCACCATTTATACCAATGATACCGATTTTATCTCCCTCATTAATCCCTAAGGATATATTTTTTAGAAGTATCTTTTCGCTATAACTTTTACTTATATTATCTAATGTAACTAAATTCATTTTAATTACTCCTTTTCTTTACATTGTACTTATCTTATGTTAACAAAAAAGGACTTGTTATTCAACAAGTCCTTTTTTGTTAAGCTATTCCTATTTGTTTTGCATAAATATCTATATACTTATAATGCCTGTCTACTTCATAAACTTTCTTTATTAGTTCTTTTGCTTCTATATCTTTATCGATATTAGAATAAGCTACTGCTAGATAATAACAATACTCTAGAGAATCACCCTTAAGTTCATCCATTGATATATTTGCTTTTTCTAAAGCTTCCGCTCCCTTTACATAGTCATCAATTTCAGAATAAGCTTTTCCTAGTGTAAATAACCTTTCTCTTTCTAACTCTTTCATATTATCATAACTTATCATTTCTAGATAGTGAATAGCCTTTTCATAATTCTCTTCATGATAATAACACCTACCTAGAACATAAACTAAGCTTGGATCCTCTATTTTATCTACGCCACCTTTTTTTAGATATGTTAGTGCATTTGTATAGTCTTTCTCATCAAAATATATACATCCTAAAAAGAAATAGGCATCTTTGTTTAGCTTATTATAATTAATTGCCGCCAGTAAAGCTTGTTTTGATTTAGTTTTATCTCCTTTATTGTATAAATTAAAAGCCATATTATAATATAGTGCTGATGTGTTTTCAGGATTCTTTTTTACCACAATCATTAAGGCAATACCAATTAATAATACTCCAAGACCTAAAATATTATTAAGAAAAAATAAGCCTATTCCTGCTATGATAAAATAGGTTACCCAAGTTCCTTTAAGTTTCTGTAATTTCAACTTATATGTATTATTATCCAAATTAAAATCCCCTTCCTGTACAGCTTTAATTACTAATATAAATATTATTATATCCCATTGTGAACCTTTACTCAAATTAAATTAAGAGGTTACTACTATATAGTAACCTCTTAATCCATCTAACTTAATTTTAATCCCTTTTTAACTTTTCTTCCAAAATCCTTATCAGCCATTGTAAAGTACTCTATCATTTTGTATTTTACTTCTTTAGCTGATGACCACATATCATCAACTATATTATCAATTAAATTTTCCTTATCTTTATCACATAATAATCTATATCTTTCACCAGCTTGTCTAAAGTCTTCAGTTTTACAGATTTTTTGACCATTTATTTCACCACATATGTGAAGATTAGTTTTAGTTATTTTATTAGCCTCAGATGGATTATCATCACTAATTGTACTTGGGTAATAGTTTATCCTACCACTACTAGAGGCATACCTCATAAATCCTTCCTGAGTATTATTAGCAACTTTATTCATAGGCTTATTAATTGGTAGCTGCATAAAATTAGGTCCTACCCTATGAAGTTGCGTATCATGGTATGCAAATAGTCTTCCCTGAAGCATTTTATCCGCCGAAGCCTCTACCCCTGGTATCAAATTCGAAGGGGCAAATGCTGACTGCTCAACCTCTTGGAAGAAGTTATCCGGTGCATTAGTTAAAGACATTTTTCCTACCTTTATTAAAGGAAATATATCTTCTGGCCAGGTTTTAGTATCATCTAATGGATCAAAATATTGATTATCTCCCTCTTCCAATCCCATTATCTGTACATACAAATCATACTCTACTTTCTCTCCAGAATTAAGAGTATCATATAAGTCCCTAGTAGCTATATCGGGATCAAGGCCTGAAAGCATTTCTGCTTCTTGCCTAGTTATTGTTTCTACGCCAGCTAGTGGTTTCCAATGATATTTTACATATACTCTTCCACCATTTTTATTAACCCATATGAAGGTATTTACTCCAAAGCCCTCTATCTTTCTATAGCTTTTAATAGTTCCCCTATCTGAATATAACCAAGTAATCATATGAGTTGCTTCAGGTGTCTGAGACATAAAATCCCAGAATCTACTGTGGTCTATAATATTATCATCTGGTGAAGGCTTAAGTGAATGTATTAAATCAGGAAATTTTATTGCATCCCTAATAAAAAAAACTGGCAAATCATTCCCTGCAATATCATAAACACCTTCCTTAGTATAAAACTTAACTGCGAAACCTCTAGGATCTCTCACTGTATCAGCAGAACCTTTTGATCCTATTACAGTTGAGAATCTTACGAATACAGGAGTTTCACAATCCATTTCATTAAAAACCTTAGCATAAGTATATTGGGCCATAGATCTTTCTAACTTAAAAAAACCATGTGCTCCTGCGCCCTTAGCATGAACAACCCTTTCTGGTATCCTCTCTCTATCAAAGTGTCCCATTTTCTCTAAAAACTGTACATCTTGGAGCAAAGTAGGACCACTTTCCCCTACAGTAACAGAGTTCATATCATCTGAAATTGGTGCTCCGGTATTTGTAGTTAGAAATTCTTTCTTCTTTTTATTCTTTGAAGACATTATGTCCTCCAACATATTATTTATCAGTTCAGTATATTTAAATAATCAAGCTATTATGTTATAAAGTTTCTTATTCTCTTAAAAGCAATTTCTTTGCTTATTGTACATTTGTCCTTATCCAACATAATTTTATAAATATTAGGACATCCCTCATCTCTCCACTTTTTCATATATCTTGCATCAGCTTCAGTTTTATAGTAATAAATTTCATCATAATCATCGGAAAACTCTAGAAAATATAAAAGTGAGTTTTTATCTAATGCAATATTCTCAGGATCTAAATTCCTTATTATAGGCTCAAAAAATCTAATGGGCACTTGATAGTTATATCTCCCCTTCAAACTCTTTCCTTCTAAAAGTCCTCGCTTTAAAAATTTATATTCTTCTAAATCTTTATCATTTATGCCGATTTTAAATATAGGCTCATTTCTTTTGTTTTTCTCAAGCTTAATTCTAATCATTACTTCCACCCTTTGTCTTTAGTCATATTTAGCATTTTACAAGAAAGTATATTATTTTACAAGTTGTGCATCCTAATATCAATAGTGTAATACTTAGTGAGAGGTGTAGAAATGAAATTAACCGAAGATTTTAATAAAAATATTGATATCCTTAAAGATAGCTTAGGTTTTGGCAAAACCTATGATATGCTTAAAAAAGATATTATTTTAGGAAATAGGAAAGTTATTTTCTTCTTTATAGACGGATTTGTTAAAGATGAAAGCTTGCAGGATTTAATTACAACACTATCCATATATAAAAGTGATAACATCAATAATGCCAAATCTGTATCTGAAATTAAAGATACTTGTATTAGCGCAATAGAAGTTACCTTAGAGGAAGATTTAGATATAATTATAAAAGCTGTATTATCAGGTCAAACTTGTATGGTAATTGAAGGCTTTAAGGAATGTATAATGCTAGATCTTAGGACCTACCCAGCAAGAGGTCCTCAGGAGCCTGATAAAGAAAAAGTACTTAGAGGTGCAAGAGATGGATTTGTGGAGACAATTGTATTTAATAGTGCTTTAATAAGAAGAAGAATTAGAGATCCTAAACTTAGGTTTGAGATGCTTACTATAGGAGAGGAATCAAAAACTGATGTTGCTATTTCATATATTGAAAATAGAGTTGATAAAAAATCCTTAGATTTAATCAAGAAACTCTTAGATGAAATAGAGGTAGATGCATTAACTCTTGGAGATCAAAGCTTAATAGAATGTATTAATAAGAAAAAATGGTATAATACTTTACCTAAAGTTAGATATTCAGAAAGACCAGATGTAACAGCTTCTCATTTAATGGAGGGTAAAATTGTTTTATTAGTGGATAATAACCCTTCTGCATTATTAATGCCTACAAGTATTTTTGATTTTTTACAGGATATAGACGATTATTATTCACCTATATTAACTGGTAACTATATAAGATTTATACGTAACTTAATTCTCATTGGAACATTATTTCTGACACCTTTATATATACTTATTGTAGAGATGGGTACAGCATTACCAGATTGGTTACAGTTTATGTTACCAACAGAAAAGTATAGTATTCCTTTATTAATACAATTCTTGATTTTAGAAGTTGCAATTGATGGACTGCGACAAGCTTCATTAAATACACCTAGCTCTCTGGGAATGTCACTCTCAGTTGTAGGTGCCCTAATACTTGGCGAATTTTCCGTGTCAACTGGGTGGTTTATCCCTCATAGCATACTCTATATGGCAATTGTTGCTTTAGCTAGTTTTACACAGCAGTCTGTAGAACTTGGCTATGCCGTAAAGTTTTTTAGGATATTCTTATTAATTGTTACTGCTTTCTTTAAAGGACCAGGACTTATTATAGGGATTATCCTATCTATTATTATGATCGCAACTACTAAAACCTTAACTGGTGATCCCTACTTATATCCTTTAATACCTTTTAATTGGAATGCATTATCTAATGTATTATTTAGAACTGCTATTAAAAGTCGTAAAAAGTAAAGGCAAGTATCTTAAAGATACTTGCCTTTACTTTTTTATTAATTTACTAAACTTTTAAAGTGTCAAATGATAAAACTAAGAAAAATAGTGTTGCCAATATAAATGCTATTATTGCTAAAGTAGGCGAAGCTATATTTATTCCTATTGATTGAAGTACTGTTAAAATTGAAATCAATAATGTAGCTATAACACCTAATAGATGAATACCTAATCTCTTCTTTTTATTTATTGCTCTTATAAGTAGAGTACCCTCTACACAAAATAAACCTATAACAAGAATACTTAAAAGTATTCCAACACCTGAAATATTACTCATCTACTCAATCACTCCCAACAATTAAAAAATCTTGATTAATTATATCACAGTATATCCTTATAAAAAATCTATTCTATAACTAACTCAACTGGACAGTGATCTGATCCCATAATTTCGTTATGTATCTTAGCACTTTTTAACCTATCCTTTAATATAGCTGATGTTAAGAAATAGTCAATTCTCCACCCTGCATTATTTTTCCTTGCATTAAACCTGTATGACCACCAAGAATATGCTCCTTCTAAATCAGGATAGAAATATCTAAAGGTATCAATAAATCCATCATTAAGCAATTCTGTCATTTTTGCTCTTTCTTCATCAGAGAACCCAGCGTTTTTTCTGTTAGTCTTAGGATTTTTTAAATCTATCTCCTTATGAGCAACATTTAAATCCCCACAAACTATCACTGGTTTCTTTTCTTCTAATTTTTTTAAGTAACTCTTAAAGGCATCTTCCCAAGTCATTCTATAAGGTAGTCTAGCCAACTCATTTTGTGAATTTGGGGTATATACAGTAATAACATAATAATCATCAAATTCTAAAGTGATTACTCTTCCTTCCTTATCATGCTCCTCTATACCAATACCATAAGCAACGCTTAGTGCTTCTTCCTTGGAAAACATTGCAGTTCCGGAATAGCCTTTCTTCTCTGCATAGTTCCAGTATTGATGATAACCAGGTAAATCTAAATCAATTTGCCCCTCTTGTAATTTTGTTTCTTGCAGACAAAAAATATCTGCATCTATTTCATTAAATATATCGACGAAACCTTTTGTAACAGCTGCTCTTAAGCCGTTAACATTCCATGAAATCATTTTTTTCATAAGTTTACCTCCATAAAATTATATAGTAAAAGTATAACATAAAGGAGAGTAGAATAAAAGATTACCTACTCTCCATAACTTTTATTATTAGTTTTTAAATGAATGTATTGGAGCTGGCATTCTACCACCTCTAGCAATAAATAACTCAGAAGAATTACCATTGACCTTCATAACAGGTGCAGTACCCAGTAATCCTCCGAATTCTACCATATCACCAACTTTACATCCTGGTGCAGGAATTATTCTAACTGCTGTAGTTTTATTATTGATTACGCCTATTGCAGCTTCATCAGCAATCATTGCCGCTATTGAAGAGGCAGGTGTTTCACCTGGGACAGCTATCATATCAAGACCAACTGAGCAAACACAAGTCATAGCTTCAAGCTTTTCTAAGTTTAATGAACCACTAACAACAGCATCTATCATTCCAGCATCTTCTGAAACAGGTATAAAAGCTCCACTTAAGCCACCAACATGACTACAGGCCATAACACCGCCCTTCTTAACAGCATCATTAAGCATTGCAAGGGCACAAGTAGTACCATGAGTACCTACTGTTTCAAGACCCATCTCTTCTAAAATATGAGCAACTGAATCTCCTATTGCAGGAGTTGGAGCTAATGATAAATCTACTATACCAAATGGTACATCAAGTCTCTTAGAAGCTTCTTGAGCAACTAATTGTCCCATTCTTGTTATCTTAAATGAAGTCTTTTTAATAGTTTCAGCAACAACATCTATAGACTGACCCTTAACTTTTTCTAAGGCTCGTTGAACAACTCCTGGTCCGCTAACGCCAACATTAATTATTTTGTCAGCTTCTCCAACACCATGGAATGCTCCAGCCATAAATGGATTATCTTCTACTGCATTTGCAAAAACTACTAGCTTTGCACAGCCAAATCCCTTTGCATCCCTAGTAAGTTCAGCAGTTTGCTTTATTATCTCCCCCATTTGTCTTACTGCATCCATATTAATTCCACACTTAGATGATCCAACATTTACTGATGAGCAAACTTTCTTAGTTCTAGCAAGTGCTTCTGGTATTGATTCTATTAATATTCTATCTCCTTTTGTATATCCTTTATGAACTAGGGCTGAAAATCCACCTAAGAAATCTATGCCCAATGTATCAGCAGCCTTATCTAAAGTTTCTGCAAATTTCACGTAGTTATCTTCATCTGTTGCACCACAAATTATTGACATTGGAGTTACAGATACTCTCTTATTAACTATTGGAATACCGAATTCATTTCCTATTTCATCTCCAACTTTAACTAAGTTTTCAGCTGATCTAGTGATTTTATCATATATTTTAGCTCTAGCCTTATCACCATCAGAATCTATACAATCTAAAAGAGAAATACCCATAGTTATAGTTCTTATATCTAACTTTTCTTCCTCTATCATCTTTATGGTCTCTAAAATATTTTGAGTATTAATATCTGTATTCATTTATGTACCCCCTAAATTATAATGTGTGCATTGAGTTAAATATTTCTTCTCTTTGGATTTTAACCTCTACCTTCAATTCTTGTCCTTTAGCTATTAACCCATTTTGAACTTCTTCAAAGTTACTATTTGAATTAGCCCCATCTAACATCATTATCATAGTAAAATATCCATCCATAATCGTTTGATTAACATTTAGGATATTTATATTGAATTTACTTAACTCATTACTTATTCCTGCAATTATCCCTACTTGATCTTTTCCTATTACTGTTAATATTGATTTCATAATACCATCTCCTTAATTAATTTTTTATAAAATAAAAGAGCTATACCAAACAAAGGGACGAAATATAATTCCGCGGTTCCACCCTTCTTGGCATAAGCCCTACTTTACGTTATATCTGCTCAAAGGCTCCCTTCATAATACTTTCTTAGTTACTTTCACCTACCGTAACCTCTCTTAAAAGATAATACTATTACTCTTCCTCTTCGTCACAAATTATTACATTGTATACTTATTTTATATAATTCAATTCAATTTGTCAATTTTCTTTTATTATTCTTATCAGTTTATTTATTTTTGATTTTCGTATATAAAGAAGCCCTAAGGGCTTAGAGCCTTTAGGGCTTAAATATTATAATAATTCTTTTCTTAATTCTGCTGGTGACTTAGGTGACAGATAACCAAATGGAATATCAAATACAGTACATGCACCAGTCTTTCCTTCTTTTGATAATTTATAAATTGCTCTAGCATAAGCAACTAATACACTTGATGTGAATTCAGGATTACTATCTAATTGTAATTGGAATTCAATCTTTTGTTTTGTATTCTCTCCTGTAACTCCTGTTCTTATAACTAAACCACCATGTGGCATCCCTGCATGGTCTCTTTTTAGTTCTTCCTCTGAAATAAAGTTCACAGTTGTATTATAATCTGAGAAGTAGTTTGGCATATTTACAATAGTTTCTTCTATCTTTTTAAGATCCGCTCCCTCTTCTGCAACTACGTAACAAACTCTTTCATGTTTTTCTCTTGTAGTAAGCTCTGGATTTTCTCCTGATCTTACTTTTTCTAAAGCTGATTCTACAGGTACAGTATATTGAATACCATTCTTAACTCCGTCAACTCTTCTAATTGCGTCTGAGTGCCCTTGGCTTACACCCTTACCCCAGAAGGTAAAGTCTTCACCTTTTGGTAAGACTACATGCCCCATTAATCTGTTAAGTGAAAATAAACCTGGATCCCAACCTACTGATATAATACTTAAGTTTCCTGAATTCTTTGCAACCTCATCCATATGTGCAAAATAGTCAGGAATTTTAGCATGAGTATCAAAGCTATCAACAGTATTAAACATTTCTGCTACCATTGGTCCTTGCTCTCTTAAATCAGTTGCTGAACCACCACAAAGTATCATAACATCTATTTTATCTTTATAATCAGATATTTTTGATATATGTACCATATTAGAATCATCAGAAACAACAGTGTTCACTTCTCTTCTTGTGAATATTGCCTCTAATTCCATATCAGGATTTTGATTTAAAGCTTTTTTAACGCCTTTTCCTAAGTTACCATAACCTACTATACCAACTTTAATCTTTTTTTCCATATACTATCCTCCTAATAAATTTATATTTGTGATTATTTTACCACATGGATAATTAATAATAAATCTTTTCAATACAATTTTCATTGAAAATTCAAAAAAATATTAATTATTTTGTAAATAAATTTGATTAATACTATTATATTATCACCTGTTTTTAACTTTTCATTAAATCATTTCATATTTTTTATTATGTATATATACAATAAAGACTAAGCCAAACTTAGTCCTTATATATTACATACATATACTTATAGGAATTACAACTAAAGATACTCCTTCACACTTTAGTCTGGGTGCTTTAGGCATAAAAATACCATTTGAATTTAAAATATCACAATATGTGCAGCAATTTTTTATTATCTTCTCATAATAATCATGTTGCGCAGTTTTTCGTAATAAACTAATACATTCTCCATCTGTTGCTATACTAACTACTTTCCCAAAAACTGTACAAGGACAATTCACCTTATCATAGATATAAGCATTATTATTCATAAAGAAATTACTATTTACATTAAGTACTACTGGTGTATTACCACACATTAATATCATATCTTGAGTAGAATTTTTATTAAGAATTCCATTTAAATGTGAAATCATCTTATTCATATTATCAAAGTTATAAAAATTTTCTTTATTGCTAGGTAACATTTTGTCTAAAGTTCCGCATCCAAAGCAATCAAATACTGTTAATAAGGAATCTAAGTACGAATTAACAGATTCAGAAGTTAGTTTACCATGAATTTTAACATAATCTCCTTCTTTAACTTCGCCTACTTTAATAGTTTTATCCTCAAAATTTTTCACTGAATTTTTATTGGTTAATTCTGTTATTAGCTGACCATGTAGAGTAAAGGTTGTGTATATCTTTTTAATTTCCTCTTCCCTTCTAATAAAATCTCTACTTTCTACTCCAGCACGATTATTATTTGTATTCTCATTATGAGCCCCACTGGTATAATTAGTGCCCTTATAACCGTCTCTTTCATCTTCGGTGCATCTATCATCATCAGATATATGTTCCCTAAAATCACTTCCTGCTGATCCTATAAAGGTTTTATCTTGAGTTAACCTTGTCGTTCTAATATCTATATATCCATTTAATACAAAAGAAGACATGTTTCTAACAAGACCTTCGTCTAAATACATAAGTAACGCAAGAGTATAATCATCCATAAATTCACATCCTCGAATGATTGTTTCATATTCATTTTACTATACTCTTTATTATTTTATGACTGACTTATCTTTTTTAGAAACATAAGGGTTATCACTATAATAAAATCTATATAAGAAGTCCTTTGCCTCTTCAGCATAATCTATTCCTATACGTTTGCTTTCAACTATAGTTCCTGTTTTATCCTCTTCTATTTCAAATATATTTAACAACTCTACATCTCGATCTAAAATATATATTTCATTATCCCAGAGCATTCTATTATTTAAACTCTTATCTATATCTAAAGCTTTACATAATTTAGATGGCCCTGATGTTAAATTTAAGATTTCTCTTTTCTTTAAGTCATTATAATCCTTTCCAAAGCGTCTATTTGATATAAAATTTAGTCCATACAATGGTTCCAATGCTCTTATTAAAACTCCTTGAGGCTCTCCTTCTCTTTCGGTAATTGCATTTAAACAATAGTACATTCCATAAATTTGATATATATATGCAGTCCCTTCCTTTCCATAAAGAGGTTTAACTCTTTCAGTTTTTTTACCTCCATATACATGAGCTGCCTTATCTTTTACTCCTAAATAACCTTCCGTTTCAACTATTTTTCCCCCAATTAAATTCCCGTCTACTTCATGTACTAAATACTTACCTAATAAATCCTTTGCAACTGTTAAAGTTCTTCTACCGTAGAAATCTTCCTTTAATACCTTCATATTATATAACTCCTTACTGAAATAGTTATGCTTAACACCAATTGTTTATAATATTATTTATTTATATAGTAAAATAAGAGAGAACTATAAGCTCTCTCTTAAAATTTACCAAATTTTTCATTGTTATAAATTACCTTCTTTTTCTAGACATTCTTTTTAAACTTTTAGCAATAACAGCCATATCTAACATATCTTCTGCAATCTCCATTACAAAATTACTTTTCATTAAACCTTTTTTCATTTTTTTCATTGTTTTATTTTTCATATTAAAAACCTCCTAAACTTTATTCCTTATTTTTAAGTACTTTCAATTATTAGTTTGTACATTTATAAAGAATATACTCTAAGATAATCTTGGAACAAAATATGTTTATTTTCTAATCTTCTACTTCTGGGCCTTCTAATATGAATTTATTTATATAAATAGAAGTATTATCAGCATTATGTCTTAATTCTGCAGCGTCTTCAGCTAAACTATTCGAATATCTTTTAGTTGTTTGAGAAGTTGCTGCTATTTCTTCAGCAGAAACAAATATTTCTTGATTTACAGAAGATAAATGTTGTATTCTATTCATTATTTCACTACTACTTATATAGATTTCATTTGAGTTTTTTGCTATATTAGCTATCTTAGGTGACATTTGAGCTACTGAATTTGATATTGTGTTAAATGACTTTATAGAATTATTAACTCCAAGACTTTGTTTATCCAATTCAACTTTCATATTTGCAGTATCTTTAACTAAATTTTGTGAATTATCTAAAACATTTGTAATTAATTGATTTATTGAAATTGATGACTCTTTAGTCTTTTCTGATAATTTTCTTATCTCTTCAGCAACTACAGTAAATCCTTTGCCAGCATCACCAGCTCTAGCTGCTTCAATTGCCGCATTTAGTGCAAGTAAATTTGTTTGTTCTGCAACATTGTTTATTAAATCAGTAATATCATTTACCTTTTTAATATTGTCATTCATTACTTTTAAGGTTTCTAAGAATGTCATGAAAATTGAATTGAATCCCTCTAGGGATCGAGTTAATTGGCTTAAATCCCTATTACTTTCGACTGCATTCTCGTCAACAGTTGTAGCCATTTTAGAAACTATTTCAATATTCTCAACTGCCTCTTGAAGTATTTCAGTAAACTCATTTATTTTATTAACTATATTTTCAATATCTGATGACTCACCAGATATTCCTTTCACAATATTATTAATTGATAAAGTTATATTACTAGTTGAGTCCTTTAATTCTGTTGAAACATTTGAAAGTGATATGGATTTAGTATTCATAGATTCAGTAGAATTTTTCAAGTCATTAATCATTTCTATTGTTGATTTTTGCATCTTATCAAGAGCTCTACAAATAGCACCAATTTCATCTTCCCTTTTAAAGTATTTATCCTTAATAGTGTAATGATATACACCATTTGTTAAATATTCTATATGCAATCTTAAGCCATTTAAAAGCCTGGCGGTTTTCCCAAAGTATTTCCATGAGTAAACTCCTGTTGCTATTAGTGCAGCTATTGCTATTACAAAAGTTATCATCATTGTGATATTTAGCGAATAACTTATTGAGTCACTTATTTCCTTTATTTTATTATATGGAATGACTCCATCCATACTCTTTACAATTAATTGGCCAGAAATTAACCTTGATATACCTATTATAGGTAAAATTACAATGGATAAAATTAGTACTGTCCTTTTAGTTACATCAAACTTGAAACTTTTTCTATCATCAAATTTTGCGTTTAGTCTCATAAATACACCCACATCCCCTTTAAATTACATTTTTCCCATAGTTTAATAATATCATCTTGTTAAAAGTTAATCAAACTATTATTTAAACTATTATTTTGATTCAAAACTCCTACAACAAGTCTGAGTGTAGATTTCTACATTTTCACCTCCAACTTGTATGTCATCAAGAGAACATAGGGAATTTTCATTAAAATTACATGATTTTACATGGCATACTAAACAGTCACAGGAACCTTGACTATAAGCATTATTAGTTAAGTCACTATATAACATTTCATTTAAAAATGAACCACAACATGTTTCATCATCTTTTTCTGCTGACTTGCCACCAATATTAACTCTATTTGCATAACAAGAACCCTTTTTATTATGTGAACAATTATTTACTGTACAATCAATTTTACTCATTATATCTACCTTCCTTTTATTTATTAAAGTATCTATCTAGCAATCCCTTAAAAGCTCTTCCATGTCTTGCTTCATCCTTACACATTTCATGAACTGTATCATGTATTGCATCAAGATTTTGTTCTTTTGCTTTGGTTGCTAGCTTTTTCTTTCCTTCACATGCACCATATTCTGCCTCAACTCTTGCTTGCAAGTTTGCTTTAGTATCAGCAACCACTACTTCACCAAGAATTTCAGCAAATTTAGCTGCGTGTTCTGCTTCTTCCCATGCTATCCTTTTATAAGCTTCTCCAACTTCAGGATATCCCTCTCTATCGGCTTGCCTTGACATAGCTATATACATACCAACTTCAGTGCATTCGCCCATAAAGTTAGCTCTCAAATCATCAATTATATCTGATGCTAAATCTTTACCTACACCAATTCTATGTTCATCCGCCCATTGAAGTTCACCTTTAACCTCTTCAAATTTTGTTTTGTCAGCTTTGCATACAGGACATATCTCTGGTGGTTCAGTACCTTCATGCACATAGCCACAGATAGTACAAATATATTTCTTCATTTTCTTCCTCCTTAAAATAGAATTTCATTTATATTATTCCTTACTTTCTGAAAATAATTCCTATAAAAAAAATAATACCGACAGTCAATTATTAGACTGCCGGTAGGTTACCCTTGATAGTTTAAAAGAGCAATATTGTTATTTCATTTACCATTTTCCACAAGACTATCTTAAACTCAATAGCACCAATATTTTTTACATTAATGGTGCGAAAACCTTTAGTATAGCTCTCAAGAATCTATTTGACCACTTAACTTTCTTTGTATCCTCTAAAGTAATAGACTTACAAACTTCAAGGGTTTTCAAGAAATCTTCTTTAATTTGTAATATTGATTTTGTTTTATATAACAGAACACCACATTCAAAGTGAAGATATAAACTCCTATAGTCCATATTAATAGTTCCAATTGTACCTACTTCATCGTCTGCAACAAAGGTTTTACTATGAATGAAGCCAGGTGTATATTCATATATCTTTATTCCTGCTTCTATTAATTGTCCATAATAAGCTCTAGTAACAATATGTGCATACCATTTATCTTCAATATGAGGTGTTACAATTCTAACATCAACTCCACTTTTAGCAGAAAGAGTAAGAGCAGTAACTAGTTCATTATCTATAATTAAATAGGGAGTATTGATATAAACATAATTTTTTGCTCTATTAATAATGTTCAAGTATACATTCTCACCAACTAACTCATTATCATATGGACTATCCCCATATGGTTGAACGTATCCATCACTTTTAAATTCATCATTATGATGAATTTTAGGTCTATACTTGTTATACTCTATAGCTTCACTAGTTCTAAACTCCCATAGCTGCAAGAACATAACTGTAAAGTTCCATACTGCATCACCCTTAATCATTATAGAAGCATCTTTCCAGTGACCAAAGCGCTCCTTTACATTGATATATTCATCTGCAAGGTTAATACCTCCAGTAAAAGCAGTATGTCCATCAATAACGGTTATCTTCCTATGGTCACGGTTATTCATAACAACAGATAGTACAGGTACAAATGGATTAAAGACAAAGGTTTGTATTCCCATTGACTCCATTTTTTCATAATACCTTTTAGGTAAGGTAGTTATACAGCCCATATCATCATATATAAGTCTAACATCTACCCCCTCTTTAACCTTTTGTGCTAGCACTTCTAAAATTGAATCCCACATTACCCCTTCATGTATTATAAAGTACTCCATGAAAATATAGTGTTTTGCTTTTTTTAATTCCTCTAATAGTTTTTCATAAAATACTTCACCTGGTGATAAATATTCTGATATAGTATTTTTATAAATTGGATATGTAGAATAATCTTTAACATATCTAACTTGATTTGCTATTGATTTATCCTGTTCTTCAATTTCTAAAATTATATCCTCATCTTGTATTAATAAGCCTATGGTTTTATAGTAAATATATTCAATTTGATTCTTTAGCTTAATACTCATTTTTTTACCACCAAATAGCAGGTAGAAAAGTCCACCAAAGACAGGTAAGAGTAAAACAGGTATAGCCCAGGCTAACTTATAAGAAGGATTATCTGTCCTACTTACAATATAAACAACTACAACCATGCTAAGTATTACAAAAAATACATATAAATATACAAATGATTCACTTAATTTCCAGATAGCTATTCCTAATATAGAAAGCTGCACAATAATTAATAATCCTATTATCACTACTCTACTAAAAAGTAGTTTTAAAAATCCCCTCATTATGTCTCCTTTTATTTAGTATTAATAAAAGCTCTCACTATTTCTATATAAGAGTAGTGAGAACTTTGTTACATCTATGATTTTATAATATTTTTCAAATTAAATCAAATTTCACCTATAGACTATTCTCTATACCATTTACGATAGCTTCAGATAATTTAATCTGATAATCTGGATCTATTAGTTTATTAAAGGATAGTGGATTATCAACATAGCCTACTTCTATAAGAACAGAGGGACTTTCTCTTTCAAGGGTAACTGTGAAATCATTAAATTTATCACCTCTATTATAGTTTCCCTTTGTACTAGGAAATAAGACTTCATTATAACAATTAACTAAACTCTTATTAATATTCTCAGCAAATTTCTTTGATATTGGCGTGAAGTAATATGTTTCAGTTGCATTATATTTACCTGAGCCACCAGAGTTGTTATGTAGGGATACAAATAAATCTGCATCTGCTTCTTTTGACTTAGCCCCTCTATCCTTTAAAGGAATGATCTCTGTGTCTGTCTTAAGTCTTATTACTTCTGCACCCCTTTCCTTTAACTTAAGTTCTACAGATTTGGCAATTTGTAAGTTTAAATCACTCTCATTAATGTTACTCCAACCTAAAGCACCTGGATCATTTCCATTCTTAGTTAATCCATGTCCAGGATCTATTATTATTTTCATTCCAGATAATGATTTTTTCTTATCTCTAAACTGGAATATTAAATTACCATCACTATCGTAATATGTATAATGGCCATTATATTCACTTCCATCTTTAATTTTTAAATATAAATAATTAGTAGAATCACCCTCTTCAACTTTAATATCCTCAAATAAAAAATTTTCTTTAAAACTAATGTTATCTTCTATTATTTTTCCAAAATCGAATACTAATTTGATTGCTTCTCCATTTAAGCTATCGATTGAATAATTCTGGTTTTTAATATCTTTAAAATCTATCCCTATTACTTCAAAATTATAGGGAAGTTTATGCTCAGGTTTAATCTTTAAAATAATCTTATTATTACTTTCATACACTTCTATGTTTCTAATAGTATTATTATCAAAATATACTGAGTTTACAACATCCACATCATTTATCCGTAATCTTTTCTTAGATAAAAGATTATAATATTCCTTATCATCCACCTTAATTTTAGATACTATATAATCTATGGTTCCTTTAGCTAAAGGACCTATCTCAACCAGTGGTGTAACAGAAGTAGTTAAGTTATCATAAATTCTAGTACTGTCATTTTTCACTATTATTTGTTCTTTTAGTTTACTTCTATCACTAGAATCTATTTTGTTTACTATTACCCTTGCACCTTCTTTAGTTTCCTCTTTTCCATCAAAGATTGCATGGACTTTAATAGTACCTTTGCCTTCATTTACCCTGCTCCCTTTTGCCTTATATACTCCTTGAAAATTAGCATATGTTGTATCTCTAGCATTTATATATTCTGCTGTTTCAATTTGCTTTAAATCTATCTTCTCTCCATCAATTTCTGCATATGCAGAAGATCCACTATATAGCTTAGCTGAAATTACTGCTTCCATTCCATCCTCTATTTCGAGGATATTACTTGGTAAAATAGAGTTTATTATTTTAAACTCTCTTATTATTTCATATTGTAATACCTTATTTCCTAAAGAAAATTTAAAATTATTAATGCCAACATCTAAAGGAAGTTCTCTAATAAAATTCCCTGTATAATATATATCTAAATTTTCACCATTTAATTTTGTGTTCCCCTCTGGGTCTGTCATACCAGAAAAAGTAATTTTACTTTCACCTGTAGTAATTTTGTTCTTTATAGGTCTAATAATTTTTATATCATTACTCAGTGGAGGTAAAATAATTTTATTGTCCTCCCTTAAAGATGGAGCCTCCTCTAATAAAAATGCTTCTTCAAAGTTGGCATTGTTATTATTTATATAAACATAAAAGTATATTAAAATTAATGATCCCACCAAACATAAAGCTAATAATATCTTTCTTTCTCCTAAGATTTTTTTTATCAAGTTATCACCTCAGCACTATTTTAACAAAAATTGATGAATAATAATACATTAACACCAATTGTTATAATTTATATTGATTATTTTCTATAATAATTAAATATTATACTAATTGACATAAAATACTATACTATGTAATATGTGAATTAATAGCAGTTTTACAGAAGGGGGAAGAAAATGAAAACTAAATATAAAAAAGTTCTATTCATTATTACTATACTTATTTCTATGACTTTTATACAGGAAAGGCCTAAGGCAGAAACATGGACAGAATATCAAAATGATTACAAAGGTAAGATTCTTATTATGAATCCCTCAATAAATTCTGCTTTTGATTCCTCTTTGGTTGAAGGATTAAATCAATACTTAGATGACAACTTAAGGGATTACAAAGTTATTGTAGATTCAAGTTCTTCTAGAAGTTATGATACCGTAAAATATACATTAGAAAAACTTATTGAAAGTAGTGGTCCCTTTGATTTAATCATATCCTTAGACGAAAATACCACAAAAATTTTATCGGCTATTGGTGATGATTTGTTTAAAGATATCCCTATAATATTTGGAATATCTGCAGAGAATATTACCCTTCCTAATTCTAATGCATACGGATATTACTCTCCATATGATTTTGAAAATTTAATGAATACATTATTAACTTTTCATCCTAAGACAAAGGAAGTAAATTTTCTTATTAATAGAGATTTTAAGAAGACATATTTTTATAAAAAGATTTTAACTTATAATGAAAGTAATAATAGTGGTATTAAATTTAACTTTATTCAAACTGGTATAGATACTGAAATAATGAACTACTTTACTAAGGAAGATTCACTTAATATATCCTTTAGTGAAATTAAGTCACTGATTGGTGTTGATGAACCTAAATATTTATCAGAATATGAAAGTATGAAGGAAATTGCCACCGTTACTGATAATCCTACATATGGTGGTTTACTTGATTTTTGTACAACCTTTAATATTGGTGGATATAACTATTCTGGTTTCAAACTCGGTACAGCCTTAGGTAAACTAAGTCATGATATACTAATTAATAAAGTAAATCCATCTTCTATAGGTATAACTGAATTTAAAGAAAATGATTTATTAATAATAAATCAGGAACTAATGAATACATATAATATACCATCTAACTATAAAGGGGTTAAATATTCAACTCTTACCACTGGAGAAACATTTATTACGAGAAAGAATAATATGTATATCTTAATTACATTTTTCATTTTTTTAATAATAATTATTGCATTAATATTCAATCAAGTTTATACACATAAAATTGTAAAAGAACAAGCACAAGTAGACTTCATGAAAACAAATTTTATTGCAAATGTCTCCCATGAGTTAAGAACACCTTTAAACATAATAATTAGTACAATTCAGCTTATTGATATGTATATTGAATCAGGAGAACTACAAATTAATAATAAGTCAATATATAATAAGTTTGATTATTTAAGAAATAATAGTAATAGACTCCTTAGGCTCGTAAATAATATTATTGACACTACAAAGCTTGATGCAGGTTATTTTACTATTGAAAAGACCAATAACGATATAATATCTGTAATTGAAGACATAACTTTAAGTACTGTTCCTTTTTCTGAAAAAAAAGAGATTGAGCTTATATTTGATACTGATTTAGAAGAACTATACTGCTCATTTGACAAAGATAAAATAGAAAGAGTATTTTTAAATTTATTATCCAATGCTATTAAATTCACTCCACCTGGAGGAAGGATTTTTGTTAATATTTCTTGTAATTCAAGAGAGGTAATTACTACTGTTAAAGATACAGGTATAGGTATTCCAGAGGATAAGTATGAATATGTTTTTAAAAGATTTAGACAAGCTAATGATACAATTTATAATAAAAATGAAGGTAGTGGAATTGGCTTATCTATCTGCAAATCAATGGTTGAGCTACATGGAGGAACTATTTCATTAGATAGTAAAATTAATGAAGGTACTACATTTACAGTAAACTTACCAATTATTAAATCAGATAGTACTATATCTGATAATTCTCAACATCAATCTAGTAAAGAAAAACTAAAGCTAGAGTTTTCTGATTTTACAAATTTTATATAAAAAAATAAAAGGAGGTATAATAAGTAAAATATCTTATTACACCTCCTTTTACTTTACTCTCGATCTAAACCTAAAAATAGTATTGCCATTGCATCTGCTCCTCCATGAGTACCAATTACAGCACCAATATTATTAATAATAATATCCTTTACCTTGAAGTTTTCTATAATCTTATTTTTTAGAGATTCTGCATCTTTAATACAATCAGCATGTGCTATGAAAATTACTTGATTTTCTAAATCAACAGATTTTTCTTCAAGCTCCTTTAATAAGTATCCTACTGCTCTTTTTCTTCCTTTAAACTTTGGTCCAGAATTAACATTTCCTTCAGGATCTAACTTTAAACTTGGTTTCACTCCTAAAATACCTCCTACAACAGCTGTAGTTGAAGATATTCTGCCACCCCTTTTTAGATGTTCAAGATCTTCTAATATTATTGCATGTTGTAATTTAGCTCTATTTATTTCTATCCATCTTACTATTTCATCATAATCTTTTCCTTCTTTAAGCATTTCTTGAGCGTAATAAACTAATAGCCCTTCCCCTAGGGTTACTGACTTAGAATCTATTACTTGAATTTTTGCATCAGGGTATTCCTCTAATATGTTATCCCTAGCAATTCGTGCACTATTAACTGTGCCACTAAGGACTGATGCAAGTCCTATGTATATAACTGAATTCCCCTCTCTAATCTCTTTTCTAAAGGCCTCTTCAAATGTGTAGACATTAACCTGTGCTGTTGAAGTTATTTCTCCGGATCTAATTATTTTATAAAATTCATCATAGCTAATAGTTTGTCCTAAATCATCCTTATAAAATTCTCCTTTTATATTTACGGTAAGAGAAACTAATCCAATACCATTTTCTTTCACATAGTTATATGGTAAATCACATGCTGAATCTGTCATTATCTTAATACTCATAAAAAATTCCTCCATTTTATAAAAGATTTCTTTTAAATCTAGTATAAATAGAGTTTGTATTAATGTCAAATATTTTGATACTCAAATTATTTGATATTTAAACAATATTCCCATTTAAGTTTGGATATAACTAGATTAAGATTACAATTTTATAATACAACAAAAAAGTTTGACAGTAATAACTACCAAACCTTGTCTTTTATAACTTTAATTTTTTTTCTAAGATTTCCTAAGTTTTCTCTAACTTTGATAACAGAATTTTCATATCTTCTTGTACAATCCTCACCATAACATTTGCTGTTAGGCGTATGATTAATAATATTATCTATATTTTTATTTAGCAACTATATCACATCCAGTAATAATATACTATATATATTATTACTCCTTCCTTTTAAGTGTGTTTATATTAGCTTTAATTTCCTCCATTTTTTCTTCTTTCTTTTTTATAGACTGATAGTAAATTTCAACTGCATCTCTTCCATTCCTTCTAGAATTCTCAGTTTTTAATCCATTTGTAATAATTTTATTCACACATATTATTCCCATGTTTGCACCTCATAATCTTTAATCCATTTTTGATAAATTATTTAAGTAAATTAGTAGGAAATTTTTCTCAAAGTAATCTACTAATATACGAATTAATTTTGCTAATTCAAAGGGGTATATACTCTCTTCTTCACCTGTATCTAATACAATATATAATCTGTCATCTATAGTTGGAATATATATATTCATATATATTCTACCTTTATCATAATACTCACTTTCACATTCTATATCCTTGATATTTTTAGTAATATAGTACATCTCCTCCTCATCCAAGGAATAATAATACCTTATTGACGTCTCAAATTCATCTTTCCTTAATGTTAAATGCTTTATGTTTGGTAATGAGTAAATATATATAGTTATACATTTATCAACATATGCTACAATGTCATCGTATGTTACCATATCACTAATATTTCCATTCTTGTCTAGCTCAAATATAAACTTTTGTAATTCAGGTAGGGATGCTGCAAAGTTATTTATTATATCCCTATATTTTTTATTTATGCTTAATGAGTCTTCTTTTACCTTATCAAAAGCATTTATACACTCATCAACCATTTCTTCTTTACTTATTTCAAAACCATCTTTATTTATCTTTTTTATATAATAATCAGAGAATATAGTGAAGTAAGCAATTTGATATATAATGAAAAAAATAGCTAAATTTATTAAAAGTATAAACTGTTCATTATTTATACCAAACTTATTCTGAGTATAAGTTGCAATAAAATTACTTTCATTAACTGAATAATATAAATTAAACAACAGAAAAGAAATGGTAAAAAAACTAACTTTTTTGAATTTATTAGTTAGTATCTCTTTAATAGTATTCTTTTTATAAATCTTAATTAGAAATTCTATTAATAATCCAATTGCAAAAATTATTGAAAGTATAGATATAATTTTACTTCCACTTTGTAAAATAGTTAATGAAATATTATTGTAAATCACTCTATCTAAGAGTACTCCTATTATAATAAATATAATACAAATTATTGCATTTCTAAAAAAAATTCCCCTTTCTTTATTACTCATAATATATCCCCTCTAAATAATATATTTATACTTAAATACTATTACTAAAATTACAATAAAATTACAAAAGAGCACCATATTATGATGCTCCTTTAAAATATTTATGTTGATAAAGTAATCTAATACCAAATTATTTCTTTTAAATCTTCAGAAAGATTGTTCTTAAATATTAGTTTATATCCTAGATATGGAATACAAATATTTATAATTAGTACAAGTATACATGCTATAATCACTGATATTGCTACCTCCGTAAAACTAACCTTCATGGCAAAAGGTATGAACAATTCAGGCAGTTTACCTGTAATAAAGCCTAGTGGCACTAAAGGAATTGCAACAATTAAAAAACTATAAAAACCCTCTTGTATTATCATTTCCTTCATTTGTCTTCTTGTTGTTCCTATAGCCCTTAAAATAGCAAACTCAGCTTGTCTAGCAAAGAGACTAGCTAAAGAACTGTTTATAACATTTAAAATTGCAATTAATCCAACTATAGAAGATATTATTACTCCTATCCTTGAAATTCCTCTTTGTAATTCACTTACTTCTGATACTAAAGCTTTTCTTGATTTAATAGTTAATTGATCATTATTAAACTTATGAAGAATAGTAGCTATTTCCTTTTCACATTCACTATTTTCGTAGCCTTCTTTAAAAGTAATGTCTATATTGGTAATATAGTTTTCCTTCTCTCCATAAATATCATTAAAGAGTTTATCTGAAATAATTAATTCTCTAATACTATCTTTATCCTCAAAAATTTTACTTGTATTAAATTTTATTATAGACATTACATCTAAATCCTTTGTAACATTTTTTATTTCTCCTGTTATATCTGAAACAATAAATGTTATAGGAATCTGTGTATTTGCTTTAAATGTGTTTGTACCTAAAAATATAACATAATCATCAGCAAAAAACTTTTCTTTATTTATTGCACCGTGGATTAATTTATAGTTTCCTATTTCCCTATCAAAGTCATTATATGAAATTCCCTTTATTCTTAGTGGAAATACATTTTCATTATTTGTTATTTGTTTTTCTGGACCAATTTTACCATAGCTTGCTTCTAATCTAGACTTATTATTAACTCTACCCTCTACTTTAAAAGGCTCGGTTCTTACTACTTCACCATAAAAATAATCATATACTCCTGAATCATTAGGATTAATAGCTTCATATTGATAATTAATATCTTCAATAAATTCAAGTTTTTCTAGCTCGCTAGTTAACTCTTTACCAACTGGAATGTACTTTGAGTTCGAAATTATTGTACTGTTATGTGTTATTGCAAGGTCTGATGTTATATTACCTTTAATTGCCTTTCTTGGGCTTAAGCTTAGGTAAGCACTTATAGAAAATATTATAACTAATGCTCCTAAAATCAATGAGCTAAATGTTAGATAAGTTTTCTTTTTATTTCTAAATATATTTAACCATGACATTAACTTAACCTTTGTTTGTCTTTTAGTAAATTCTCTTTTCATTAACTTATTGCCTATATTTATATAAGAATCATCAATAGTCTTAATTAAATCTATATCGCTTGCATATATGCTTGGCTTTAATGAACTTAAATAAATTACAAAAACCATTATTAAAGCTGGGATAATATAAATCGCCAGCTTATTTGTTACTTCTGGAATTATTTCATACCCAGTAAACTTTATAACCATTGGAGTTATCATTTCACCAATTTCTATTCCTATTGTTATTCCTAATGGTACTCCAACAACTGAAAATTTAAGACCTTGATAAAAAATCACCCATTTTATTTCCTTAGCTTTCATTCCCAAAATTCGCAACATCTTATATGCCTTAAAATCTTTTATAACATGTATATATAAAATATTGTATATAAATAAGTATCCTGAAAGCATAACTAGCAGAATTATAATAATTATTAGACTTAAGCTTGTTTGAGTTACAGACACAGGACCTGTGTACAAATCACTAGCTAACCCATCTTCAGACTTGTATACTCCCGTTATTTTATAGTTCTTTGAAAAAGATGACAGCCCCTGAATCTCATCTTTACCGTTACTAACAATTATTTCATCACCAGTGTGTATATTTTTTATATTATCTACAACTGAAGAGGGTAAAATTATTTCATCAGTACTTTGGGGTAGTTCACCTGACAGTATATTAATATTAGTTTTTTCAAAGAAATTTTTATTGTTTGGTATCTTAAGATAAATATTCTTAAGGTAATATGCATCAAAAGTATAGTTTGATTTTATTACTTCATCATTGGGAATAGTTAATGAATCTACTTTATACACCTCTCCGTCACCATAGGATGACCGTAAAAAAGTATTTATATTATCATCATTACTATTTGAACTTTCATATTCAGCCAATGTGTCAACAACACTATAATATGATGTAAACCCCATAGCCAACAGTGCTGTTGTAAGAGTTATTGCTAGAATAATAAAGATATTTCTTAATTTATTATTTGAAGAGATGCTATTACTAATCTTTAATATTATTTTTCTATTGTTATTTATATACATATTAGCTCCTTAATCACATCTATTTATTATTTTTCCATCTTCAATATGGATAATCCTATGTGCAAGTTGTGCTATTTCCTCATTATGTGTAATCATAACTATAGTTTGATTAAATCTTTGCGACATTAGCCTCAATAATCCAATTACTTCTTGCTCTTTTTTTGTATCTAGATTACCAGTAGGTTCATCTGCTAAAATTATTGATGGCTTAATTGCTAAAGCTCGTGCTATAGCGACTCTTTGTTGCTGTCCACCAGATAGTTTGCTTGGCAAGAAGTTCATTCTATCCTCTAATCCTAATACCTTAATAATATCATCAATATACTCTCTATCAATCTTGGCGCCGTCAAGTTCTAGTGGTAATACAATATTATCGTATACATTTATAATTGGAATAAGATTATAGCTTTGAAATATTAGCCCAATCTTTCTTCGTCTAAAAATAGTTAGTTCATCGTCAGTCAGATTATAAATATTTATATTATCAATAAGTACCTTGCCTTCAGTTGGTTTGTCTAAGCCAGCAAGAATATGTAAAAGAGTACTTTTACCACTTCCAGATGATCCAACTATTGCAATAAACTCTCCGCCATCTATATTTAAACTTATGTCATCAATTGCTTTTACAATATTTTCATTTGCTCCAAAATATCTTTTTACTCCTAAAACCTCAATCATGATTTTCTCACCTCTATTGTAATAATACACAATAATAATAACAATTTTTTTATTGAATATCACATTTCTGTTATAATTGTAAAGCTTCAGAGTTTATATACTCTGAAGCACTATCTTTTCAGAAGGAATACTGAAAATGTAGATCCATTATTTAAAGAGGATTTAACCTTTATATATCCACCTTCTCTTGTTACTATTTCCCGTGCAAGGTATAAACCTATACCTACCCCGTTATATTCTCTAACTCTTTCACTTCTATAAAACCTTTTAAATACATTATTTATTTCCTTATTTTCTATTCCCATACCATAATCAATAATATCAATTCTTAAAAATACCTCTAAACTTTCTACTTCAATATCAATAGTACTGCCTTTTTCAGAATATTTAATTGCATTCTCTATAATGTTATACAGAGCTTCTGAAGTCCATTTTTTATCATGATTTGATTTTATATCTTTACCACAATTAATATTTATTTTAATATCCTTTTCTTTTGCCTTAGAATAAACTCCGCTTATGGCAATTGCTAGTGTGTTTTGAATTGGACATATCTCACTACTTAAAGAAATAATATTACTCTCTAATCTTGATATTTTAACAAGTCCATCTACTAACCACTGAAGTCTTTCTATTTGATTATTAATAGCCCCCAGAAATTCCTTTTCTGTCTCTTTGTCTACATCCCTATCTAATAGTGTTGAGTTATACATTGATATATTTGCTAATGGTGTTTTGATTTGATGAGATAAATCTGTTATTAATGATTGTATATTATCCTTTTCTACTTCATACTGTCTTTTTTCTGATTCTAAAATATCTACTAATTCTTTAAGTTTGTTCTGTTCTTTAGAGTATAGTGTTTCATCATAAATCTTGAATTTTGCCTTAGTTTTTTTACTCATTACTTCATCAAGAAAGTTACAGGTTTCTTCAGATTGCCTTAATATCAAATTTCTTAAGCTAAGTAAAAAGATAGTTAAAAGAATTATAAATACAATTATATACCCAATGGTTAACTTAAACATATCAGAAGGCCTATTATCAATTGATAGTAAGTATAATATAAATAAATAGGCAGAAGTCATTAATCCATATGCTGTAGCAAATTTAATTAAAAATCCATTCATCAGAATTTTTCCTTATCCCATATATAGCCTATTCCATATACAGTGCTAATATATTTATTCTTATCATCTTCTATTTTACTTCTAAGCCTATTAATATTAACAGTTAAAGCATGCTCATCAATAAAATTTGAATCCTTATCCCAAAGTGCCTCAAGAAGTGCATTTCTTGTGATAACTTGTCCCATGCATGATGTAAATACTTTTAACAACTTAAATTCTGTTGGAGTTATTTCAATTTTTTCACCATTCTTTTTTAGAATATATTTATCAAAATCAATGGTAATATTATCGATTCTAAATATATTACTTGATTTTTCTTTCCCGTCACATCTTCTAAGAATTGCAAAGACTCTCTCTCTCATGATACTCAAACTAAAAGGTTTAACTATATAATCATCGCCTCCTAATTTGAATCCAGTAACTATATCAAACTCCATATCACAAGCAGTTAAAAATATAATTGGTACGGAACTATTACTACTTCTAATCTCTTTGCATAAATCAAACCCATTACCATCTGGTAGATTTACATCTAAGATAATTAAATCATAATTGTTTACATTGATTTTTTCTCTGGCGCCTTTTATTGAGTATACCCCTTCAACCCTAAATCCATCGGCTTCTAAGTTGAAGGTTATTCCCCTATTCAAAGTTCTATCATCTTCTACAATCAATACTCTTTTCATTCCCATACACCCTTTTCTTATTAAATTATGTCTTCTTTTTTCGAAATAAAGCTCATATATATTATTCCTATAATAATAACAAGTGAAGCAGTTAAGAATGGCAACTTATTACCTATATCAAATATGAAACCTGAATATAATGAACCAATTATCATTCCAACTGCTCTACATGAATTTTGTATTCCTGCAATTTGACCATTATTTTTTTTCCCTATTTTTGAAATTATGTTTTGTAGTAATGGTAAAGTTACACTTGCACTACATACAAAAATAATTATAAATAATAAGAATAATATATTAGAGCTAGAAAAAGTAGCTAGCCCTATAAATAAAGCCATTGCTATAAGTGATATTTTAAGACTTTTTAATTCACCAAACTCTTTACCTAATAATGGTGTAATTAATAGATTCGTAAAGAATCCCATTATTCCTGCTATAGCAAGGAAAATTCCATTCACCTTAGGTGGTAAATTTAATACCGATTCTATAAAATAATTAATACTTGAATTATAGCTAGTTGTGGCAAAATAGAATATTGATACTAAAGTCATTACAAGTATAACTTTACTATTGATAACTACTGATTTTTTTATTTTTTTATTTTCATCCTTTTCTTTTTTAGATTGTTTATTTATAGTTTCCTCAAGGAAAAAGTAATACAATAATGATATAACTATAGACATAATAAATTGTGTTAAGAATGTAATCCTATAATTACTATTTCCTATTAACCCTCCAAGTAATGAGCCTAGTGCACTACCAACTGTAGATGCAGCAGCATAGTATGTCATTCCCTTAAGTCTACCTTTCTCATCTGTTATATCAGCAATATAAGCAAGTATTACTGTTAAAAAGCTTATAACTGACGCTCCACCAATAAATCTAAAAATTACTATGATAATAGGATTAGAACTATAACCAAAACCAATTTGTGATACACCATAGCCTATAATTCCAAGAATTAGGTAACCTATTCTTCCATTACTATCAGATAATTTACCCCAAATTGGAGAAAATATAAAATTGCCTATGGACATAGCTGCAAAAAATATTCCAAACAAATATGAAGGAAGGTTATTCTCTTTTATAAGCATTGGTGTCACTGGATGTGCCATGCTTAATAATATATGTGTTATTAAAGTTAGTACTATAACATATTTCATCGATTTTTGTCTCATTGGATACTCCTCTTTTGTTAAATTCTTTTGTTTATTTATTTTAGTATACAAAACAAGCCGATTATTTACAAGTTTAGCCAATAATTATCGGTGATATTATCTTTTCTTTTATAATATTTATTGCATTCTAGGGTAATTATAAATAATATATAGTTTTTACTATTTTCAGATGATTAAAATAACAAAAAAGGTGGTAATCTTATCAAAAATATTCTAATAACAGGTTGTGGTTCAGGTCTTGGCCGTGATGCAGCAATTGCTCTTGCAAATAGAGGGCATTTTGTATATGCTACAACCCATACAAAAGAACAAGCAGATGAGCTAAATAGATTAAATAAGAAGTGGTGTCTTCCTATTTTCTCCTTTAAGCTTGATATTACCTCAAAGATTGATATTTTAGAAATTGATTCCCTTAGGTTAGACGTCCTAATAAATAATGCATCTATTGGTGATTCTGGGTTTGTTGGAGAAATAGATGTAGACAGATATAGAGAAGTATTCGAAACTAATGTATTTTCATCTATAGAATTAACACAAAGGGTTTTAAAAGCAATGATATCAAACAAAGGAGGTCGGATAATATTCATTTCTTCATTAGCAGGAGTCTCATCCATTCCATTTTTATCTCCCTACTGCGCAAGTAAGTCAGCCTTAGAGATGATAGGTACCTGCTTAAATAAAGAAATTAAAAAACTAAAAGGTTTAAATATTCCTGTTATACTTATTGAACCTGGTGCCTATGCTACTGGTTTTAATCAGAAAAATTTAAGTAAACAGTTTAATCAGCTGAATGTTAATTCTTATTTTAAAAATCATCTAAATAAGCTGAAATTTAAGCAATTTAGTTATTTTAAGGCTATTGAATCTACAAATACAAATACTATTATTAATATGTATATAAAGGCTGTGGAAGATAAATACCCTAATGATAAGTATATTGCTCCTTATTCCCAAGGTTTATATATTAAGATAAAAAAAGTTCTAAAAAAATAAACTAGAACATATTGCTTAGTTATAGCAGTATGTTCTTCTTTATTTAGATAACAATTTTATCTGACTAATTTTCTAACAATAGTCCCTATTCCAATACCCATCATTACTACTCCAAGTAGCATCTCAATATTTGATAGCATATAACTACAATCAATTGGCATTGAGTTTACTGTTCCTACTCCTGCAAACATTCCCACACTTAATATCAATGCTTCATTATATATTTTTCCCATTTCAGAAAATCCATTAGGTGACCCAATTCCATCTATAAGTCTTATAATCTTATCACCTTCAATTTCCATGCCAAAAAGTAAATATAAAGCTCCAAAAATAAAAATTATACCTATTGAAGCCAGTACTGGATGAATTATCCTCTCGCCATAGCCACTTGCTATCCAATATATGTATGAACATATTTTGGGGATAGGTTTAAGGGTTTTTCTTTGGGCAACCTTGCATTGATAATAATACTCTCCAAAATTATTCTTAAGATTATTTTCATTAAATTTATTTGCAAAGGTTTCGTACTGCATATATAATCCTTCATATTGATTCTTACTGCGCTTTCTTACAGGTATCTTATCAATAAAGCTCTTTTCATCTAATTTACTTTTCCATTTATCATTAAATTCTAGATCTTCAATAGTAGTATGTACTATTTTAGCACCTGATAAATCTAGATCTATCATATTAATTCTTAATAAATCTGAATTTATTATAATTAAACTTGTCATATCAGTAAGTTCAAATGATGTATCATAAATATTGCATTCCTCAAATATACAGTATGAAATATTAGAGTTTAAGAACTTTACATACATATTGCACTTATTAAAAAAGCAAGATAGATTATCTTTTTTATTTAATGATGGAACTTCATCAGAGTCTTCTTTAATGAATGTACAATTTTCAAATATAGTACCACCTCCTTCAAATGTGCACTCCTCAAAGGTACATCCAATAAAACTACAATCTTTGAATTTTACATTATCAAACTTACATCTTCTAAAGATAGCACATACTATATTCTTTGATGAAATTTCTAGGAACTCATCTTCATTTTTCATATTACTGCCATTAAATTTTCTTTCAGCAATCTCTTTAAAACTATACTTTTCATCTATAGTTCCTATAGTTGAAGATTGTCTTTTTTTCATTAATTCATTGATTAGTTTTTGATTATTACTTTTTCTTTTTGTAAGCTGTTTGAGTGCAGTAAATCTTTCTTCTTTAAAATTTATATAGGCCATTTTTATATCCCCTCTAATCTAATTTATAACAATAGATAAGTTTAGTATTTCAAATAACTCTTATTTAGATACATTTTTATAATATAAATATTCTCTATATAAAAGAAGACTGCCTTAACTAATTTAAGACAGTCAATTCATTATTTAAATATCATCTTACTTCTATCTAGAGTATTTGTTAAAAAAGATAGTACTACTCCATAATTTGAAATTGCTACATTTTTATCTTTACATAATTTAATTCTATTTATTACTGCTTTTCTATTTATCATACATCCACCACAATGAATTACTAGTTTGTATTCATCAAGATTATCTGGGAAATCATGACCTGCTTTAAAATGAAGGTCTAACTTTCCACCTACGTAATTCTCTAACATCTTTGGAATTTTAACCTTACCTATATCTTCATGGGAAGTATTATGACTACAACTTTCAGTAATAAGGACCTTGTCTCCAGGATTTAATTCTCTAATTCTTTTTACTCCCTCTAAAAATTCTGTTATATCACCCTTTTGCCTTGCGAATAGCATTGAGAAACTTGTTAATGGAATATCCTTAGGTACAAGATTATCTATCTTCTTGAAGGCTTGTGAATCAGTTATTACTAAATCAACATGTTTCATTTCTTCTAAGGCATCTTTAAGCTCTGTATCTCTTACTACGTAGCACTTAATACCATGATCTAATGCATCTCTTATACATTGTACCTGTGGCAATATAAGCCTACCTTTTGGTGCTTCAGAATCAATGGGAACAACTAAAATCACATTAGAACCATAGGGCAGCAAATCACCAATTAAAGGTAATTCATCATCCTCAATTTCTATTAATTCTATTAACTTATTATTTAATTCTGCTAAACCTACCTTTTCTTTATTAGAAATATAAATAGAATCTGGGAATTCTTCTTTTACATAATTTAGCTTTTCTTTATCTACTTTATCTATTTTATTTATTACTAGTAAATATGGAATATTGTATTTTTTAAACTCTAATTCTATTTCTTTAAAGTTTTTTATATCTATATCTTCTATGTCAAAAATATATATTCCAATATCAGTTCTTTTAATATATTCTATTGTTTTCTTTACTCTGGCTTCACCAAGTGAAGTAGTATCTCCTAAACCTGCTGTATCTATAAATAATACAGGCCCAACAGGATTTAATTCCATTCCTTTTGAAACTGGATCAGTAGTAGTTCCTTCTTTATCTGATACAAGTGAAACTTCCTGTCCCAGTAGATTATTCATAATGGAAGACTTTCCTGAATTAGTTTTGCCATAGATAACTATGTGTTTTCTGTTAGCATTTGGTGTACTATTCATACTTCCTCCTATAAATATAAGTCTCTTTCGCCACTCTTTAATTTATCAATATTCTTTAGAACAAATTCTCTAGTTTCCTCCCTATCAATATGACTTGCTTCTTCTCTAACTAAAGCCTCAGCCTTACTTTGGAATTCGCTGTCTCCATAGTCTAAAGCATATTCAATTAAGGTAGACATTGCATTGGGCTCGCAGCAATATTGTATTTCTCCTGATTTTGCAAGATTCATAAATCTCTCACCAGTTCTTCCTCTTCTATAACATGCAGTACAATAACTTGGGATATATCCATCATCTAAAAGTTCACTTAATATATCAATAGGCTTCCTTTCATCCGCAAGTGTAAATTGATTTATTTCTGAGTCCTCTTCTCTTTCCTTATAGCCACCGACCCCTGTACTTGACCCAGCACTCATTTGAGATATTCCATGTTTTAATAATTCTCGTCTCATTTCAGCATCTTCTCTAGTTGAGATAATCATTCCTGTAAATGGTACAGCAATTCTTATTATTGCAACAATTCTTTTAAAGGTTTCATCATCTAGTAAGTTAGGGAATCCTTTAAATGAAACACCTTCAGCAGGTCTAAGTCTTGGAACAGATATTGTATGGAATCCAACTCCATATTTCTTTTCAAGATGCTCGTTATGTATCATTAATCCAAGTACCTCAAACTTAGGATCAGCTAGTCCAAATAATACTCCTGCACCTACATCGTCAATTCCTGCTTCCATTGCTCTATCAAAGGCTGTTAAGTGATATTCATAATCTCCTTTAAGACAATTTGGATGCATTTTTTTATAAATATCTTCATCATAGGTTTCTTGGAAAAGTATATAGGTTCCTATTCCAGCCTTTTTTAAAATTTTATATTCATCAACAGTAGTTGCTGCGATATTTACATTTACTCTTCTTATTTCTCCATTATCTTTTTGTGTTTTGTATATTGTTTTAAGGGTTTCTACTACATATTCTATTGGAGCATTTACAGGATCTTCTCCTAGTTCTAATGCAAGTCTCTTATGTCCCATACTTTCAAGAATTTTTACTTCTTCAGCAACTTCTTCTTGAGTTAACTTCCTTCTTTCAAATTTGTTACATTCACGATAGCCACAGTATACACAGTTATTTACACAATAGTCGCTTACATATAGTGGAGCAAACATAACTATTCTCTTACCGTAAATTTCCTTTTTAATATCACCAGCTATTTTATACATCTCTTCTATTTGATCTTTATCTTCAATCTGAAGAAGTATAGCAATATCAGTATGATTTAACCCTTCTCTTTTCTTTGATTTATCTAAAACTGCTTGTACTTGTTCTTTAGATGGATTTCTAGATTCTTTCAACAAACTCTCTATATATTCTTTATTTATAAACATTAATTTCTCTCCTTTAGCCATTTGATATTATCTCCTCTGGAAACTTCAATTTTAAAACCAGCTCGATTGATTCTACCTTCGATACACATTCTACACTCTGCTGCTTCATCTCCAGTGCATATTTTGCCATTGTATAATGAATATTTTTCTCTTACACTAGTTGGTGAGAGATTTGGCATTACAACATTTCCTCCAGCTTTAATTCCAAGCTCTCTTCCAATTGGATTAATACTTCCTAGTGCTGTAGTTGCAGGAAGTAATACATTAGGTAATAATAGTCTGGTTATTGCTAATATTGTTACAGTATTATCTAAAGTTCCTGCTTTCTCATCTTTAAGAGTTGTATCTTTATGAGGAATAAATGGCCCAATACCACACATATCAGGAGTTAATTCCTTAACAAAACGTAAATCATTAACTAAATCACTATTGCATTGGCCTGGTAGACCAACCATAAATCCTGCACCAATTTGATATCCTATTTTTCTTAAGTTTCGTAAGCATTCTCTTCTATTTTCAAAACTACTATTTGGATGTAGCTTTTCATATAATTCCTTGCTTGCAGTTTCATGTCTTAATAGATATCTGTCTGCTCCTGCTTTAAACATTTTTTCATATGATTCATAACTTCTTTCACCAAGGGAAAGTGTTATTGCATTGTCTGGATATCTTTCCTTAATCTTAGTAATAATCTCTATCATTATTTCATCTGTATAATAAGGATCTTCTCCTCCTTGTAGCACATAAGTTTTATATCCTAATCTATCTCCAATATCAGCACATTCTAATATTTCATCAACAGTTAGCCTATACCTATCTGCATTTTTATTCTTAGCTCGAATACCACAGTATTCGCAGTTCTTTACGCAATAATTGGTGAATTCTATAAGTCCTCTCATATATACTTTATCACCGTAAGATGCCATTCTAGTTAAGTGAGATTTCTCTATTAAATACTTTTTAGAATCTTCATCTAAATTATCTAACAAATATAAAAGTTCTTCCCTAGTGGCATCATTAATTTTGTATAATTTGTCAATTATCTCTTTAACCTTCAAATTTATATCTCCTTTTTTGCTATTGCTGTTTTAACTGTTACACCATTGATGTTACCTAATTTCCCCGTTAAACTATTTATATCATCTAAATCTCCAATTACTGTTATAGATATTACAGATATACCATGTTCAAATGGTAAACCCATTCTTCCTCTGATACTTCCTCTAAAGGATGCTACCACATCATTAAACTCCTGTTGACATTCTCTTGGCTCTTCTAAAATTGCACTTATTACTGCTATCTTTGACATTATAAAGTCCTCCTAAAACCACAAAAATGAGGCCTCTAACTAATTAGAGACCTCAAAAACTATTCAATGAAATAAACCTAGAAAAATCTACGTTTTATATAACATTTTATGAATTTTTGTCTCTTTCAGATTAGAATTCTCTTTTCTGTTAGAAATTATACTTATACACTCCAATTAAAAGAATTCTCTCTTAAAAGAAGCTTGTTAATATTATATCATACAATTTATTAAGAGGTATATTAAAAATTAGTAAACTTTATTATTAAATATATTATTATAATTCTAATATATAACCTTCACATAGAAAAAGGCAACCTAAGTAGGTTACCTTTCTTAATTATATAATTATTTGAATTTAATTATTTTTTAAAAATACCAAATGGCTTTCCAACTGGTAAGAATGCTTTTCCAAAATGTGCATTAAGTACAGCTGCACCTGAACCATAGAATGAGAATAATGCAATTAACAATTCTGCCCAAGCAGCAACATTATGCATAAAGTGTTCCATGATACCAAATGAACTAAAAGCTAGTCCTATAAATAAGAAATCTATTAAAACAAATATTATAAATAGTACCTTATGTGTTTCCATAGCACCTATTGTCATGAATAGAGTAAATATTAAATATCCTAAGAATGCAAAACCTAATTGTTTACTATCTACTGTTGAAGCAAGCTTTTCACCAAATACACCATTTTGTATTAGCCAAGTGAATCCCATAGCATACCAAAAGAAAGCATATGCTCCGAAAGCAGTAGCACCAAATACATTATTATGTTTAAAATCTTTAAGACAAGCTACTAATTGAGCTGATGCACCTAAGAATATTGCCCATGGCAAAACTAATGATACACCACTTGTTAATCCTAACTTTTGTGAAGATGCTACTAAGGTTATTATAGCTAATCCGAATAAGCCTAGTGCAGATGGATCTGCGCTAACAATTTTTACTTTTGTTTCGTTCATTTTTAATCCCCTTATCTTTTGTTTATTTTAAATCCTTATAAAGAATATCAAAGCCATCCTTCATTGTCAACAGCATATATTTTCTAATTTATTTAGTGTACTTAGAAACAATCATCGTACAAACTGTATTACCGGATGAATTTATTAATGTTGCAGGTGCATCTATTATAGTTGCAATTACAAGCATTATAGCTAAAGCTTCTGGTGGGAAACCAAAAATACTTAATATAAGCATTTCTCCAATAGCTCCACCCCCAGGAACAGCACCTACAACAGCACCTATTAACAATCCTACGAATAAAATAGTTACTAGTGATGAAAAACTGCTCATATCCTTACCAAATATAGCGAATAAGAACATTATCTTATAGATACCACCAATTACAGAGCCATCTTTATGTATATTTACCCCTAGTGGCATTACAATATTAGCAATTGTATCTGGTACTCCCATTTTCTTTGCTGCTTCAATATTTACTGGAATACAAGCTGCACTTGAGCAGGTGGCTAAGGCTGTAATTGAAGGTTCTGTAGCGTTCTGCCAAAATAATTTAACACCATTCTTCTTCCCTGCTACATATGCATAAATTGTAAAAAATCCAAAAAAGTAAATTATTGATACTAATAAATATAATGCAAATACTTTTGCATAACCACTTAATATATTTCCTCCTAATTGACCTACTACTGTAGCAAAATACGCTCCAAGACCTATAGGGGCATAGTACATTATTATATTCATCATTTTCATGGTAACAGCTGCTCCACTGTTTAAAAATGCAGCAAAAGCTTTTCCCTCTTCCTGACATAGTATTGTTGCAAATCCAACTATAATAGAGAATATAATCAATGCTAGTAAATTACTTCTTGATAATAGGTCAGAGAAATCTCCTACTGTTATACTTGTTACTATTTTTTCCAATACTCCTACTTTTTCTACTCCAGATGTATCTCCTACTAGTAAGTTATTAAATAATGAAGGATCTAGACCTTTTGTAGGATCAAAAACCTTAAAGCTTAAAACTCCAATTACGCCTGAAATAAAAGCAGTAACCCCAAAAACGATTACTGTTACTCCAAGTATCTTACCAAGCTTTTTAGTATTATTCATATTAGCAATAGCTGATGTAATATTAAAAAATACTATAGGTATTAATAATGTGAATATTAGGTTTAAAAATAAATTCCCTAGTGGTTCAAAAACACTAGCCTTTTCTTTCATCACTAACCCAATAATCCCTCCTAATATAATTGAGGATAATAAGATTAATGATGTTTTGTAATTTTTTAAAAATTTCAATCTCATCCTACCTTTCGTCTGTAAATTTAGACTATAAATAGCCTATTTATCCTTAGTTGAAGTCATTATAGAAATAATCCTTGTCTATTATACAAGGTTAAGTATAGATTTAAAAGAGTATTACTATAATCTATCAAAATAAATATCTTATCTATAATTTATTTTATGCTATAAGAGCTGACAAAACCTAATATAGAAAAATAAATGACAATGATTAAAGATTAATTTCAACCATTGTCCCTTGTCTTACTATTTACAATTGAATATAAAAGTAACATATAAGTAAACTCTAATGCTATTATCTCAAGTAGCTTAATATTTGTCTCATGATCTGTATACTCCTTAGGTAGTATATCATTAAAAAAAACTAGTATATTGCTTGAATCAGTACATTGAAGCATGTGATCTAAAATAAGTGCATTCCATTGAAAGGCAGATATTATATAGTACACTTCATCTTCTGTAAAATTATCCCTATCAACTATACTATTAGTTGCCACGTCAGCGGTAATCTTATCTGTCACAATTTTCTTAATTTGATCTTCTTTTATTGGAGCTTCTCTATTTAAGAAAAATTTTCCATTCCTATTTTCTTTATCTCTAATTAAATCCTTATAATTAGAGTGCCCAAGTGCATTGGCTGCATAATCTATTAGATCCCCGAATATTTCATTCCCTATCTTTAATTTTGATAAAACATTGTTAGAATTAAGAATATTAATTTTTTCTGATAAAAGCACTTGATCTAAAGGAATATAGGGTAGTCCCTCTGATGAACATTCTTTTGTAAAATCAAAGCCTATATCAAATCCCCATTTAAGTATTATATCCTTATATATCATAATACTTTCTATAATTTCTTTAAAATTTTTCATTTAGCCCCCCAATTATTAGCATAAATATTTTATTAAGATCTCCTCTGCTAATATTTTGATTTCTTGATGTAGAAAATTAAGTTCATTTAGTTCTCCGGTTTTCAACTCATATACTTCTTCAGCAATATTAGTAGAATTATTCATAAAATCTTCATACTCGTATTTAGTTAATTTACTTAATTTTTCTTCTATAGGTTTTGGAAAATATAATTCTTCTATTTGAGACTCTCCATATACTTCAGTAAATTCTAACTCTTTAATTAATCCCATAATTATTAAAATAACCTCATTAATATTGAACTTTATTCTGCACATAATTATCCTTTCTTACTATTCAGTAAATCATAATTACCATTCTAGTCTTAATATCTAAATAGTACATAATTTACTTGATGTAATCAACTTATAATAATAGTCACATAATATAATATTAAATATACCATATATAATAACT